>CAWHYO010000046.1:0-19579 GCA_963833565.1 uncultured Alphaproteobacteria bacterium | reverse complement strand
GCGAACGCGACGCACAGGCAGCCGCGCCGCAGCGCTCCTGCGCCTTGCTGCTGTCACCGTCGGACGGACCGACACTGCGCTCGGCGCCTTCTACAGAAGGCTCTCGGCGCGCATCGGCAAGGCCAAGGCGGTGACCGCCACGGCGCGCAAGATTGCAGCTTTGTTCTACAACGCCGTGCGTCACGGAATGGACTATGTCGACCCGGGTGCGTCCTTCTACGACAACCGGTACCGTCAGCGGGTGGTCGAAAATCTGCATCGACGCGCCAAGACATTCGGCTTTGTTCTTCAGCCAATTGAGCTGGCGTCCGCCGTTTCTTAGGAATCGTTCTCCAGCGTCAGTTCGCCGATCTTTGCGTGCAAGCTCTTCAAATCGACGCCCGGGGCCGCCGCTTCGTTCTTGTCCTGGCCGAACACCCCAGCCGCGCCGTCGAGGAGCTGGGCTTTCCACTGGGTGATCTGATTGGGATGGACGTCAAACTGCTGCGCCAGCTCGGTGAGCGTCTTCTCCCCCTTCACGGCGGCCAAAGCCACCTTCGCCTTGAAGCCCGGTGTGTGGTTCCGGCGCGGTCTCTTGCTCATCGTCTCTCCTGAAATCGCGGGCCTATATAGCCCGCTGTCAGGCAGACGCTCCACTTATCGTCCTGTCCGAATTTCCGGGACCACCTCTTATCTCTATGTCGGAATGCGATCCGAAATAGGACACCTGGGACAAATGCTTGCCCGATTCAGGGGTTGCGAGGATGGAAGTCAGGCAATCGGCGAGCAGATCCGCCCATTCCAGCTGCCCCTTGGCGTTGCGAATAAGGTCCTGCCGGACCTCGACCAGCACATTGGGCAGGCCGCGAACCGTGGCGTGGCGGTAGATGCTGTCGTTGCGCAGATGCCCCTGATACGGCTCGTTATCGCCGATTTCGAGCCCGGTGCGCTCGCGCAGCTCCCGCAGGAGCGGCACGGCCAGCCGCGGGTCCTTGTCCCATAGAACGGCCGCATGCCACTTCCTGGGGACGCCGCGCCAGTTCTCCGTGAAGCTATGGATCGACACGATGGCCGGGATCACGCCACGGTCGAGCATGGCGTCGATCTCATCGGCGATGGCCGTGTGGTAGGGCGTGAAGTAGCGTCCGATCCGCCGCGCGCGCTCCGCTTCATCGATTTGCGCATTGCCGGGAACGAGCGCGCCGTCGGAAATCTGCATGACAAGGGTCGGGTCGTCTTCGCCGCGATTGGGATCGATAAGGAGGCGCGAGAAGCACGAGGAAATCACCGTCGACTGCAGGCGGCGCCCCATCTCGAGAGCAACGCCGAGAGCGCCGATATCGTAGCCGATATGCCGCTCCAGCTGGCCCTCGTCGAGGCCGAGCGTCCCATACTCGGGCGGAATCCAATTCGTAGCGTGGTCGCATAAAACAAGAAAGCTTGAACCGCCGGGCGCACTGCGCACAATTTCAAAGCTCTTGCAATGCCCGGGATGGGGCTCCGGCTGAGCGGTGGATATCAGTTGCATCGATGTGTCATTTGGGTGGGACAATCAGGGTTTTGGAGAAACCGGCACCCAGTTCCCGCATGAGTGATCATAGCTTCCTGGCTGGCGTCGCATGCGAAGGTAATGCCACCTCTGGATGTGGAAGTTCAAGCCTTTTGGTCACGCCTTCCTTCGATGCGGGTCAAATCCAGGCAATGAGCCGCGTCCAGTAGCGGAGCGAAGGCGGCCCGGCACGTTCGCAAGGGTTGGTTCCGGCAAGCCAAAATAGGATTGGATCTGTGGCGTCTTGCTCAGTAAATAGCTTGATACCGGGAACAAGTTTCCCTTCGCACGCGCGACTGATGCGTTCTACGACGCGTTTGTTCAGGCGGACGTTTCGTCGACCTCCCATTTGCACATTTCTCCGCGCCGTGAATGTCGTTGCGGTCGATGGCGGGCACGATGCCATACGCGGTGAGCGCCACGCATAGCTGGTCTGCAAAATGCGATGTCGCTGCGGGAACTGGATACGAAAACTTTGAGCTTGGCCGCTTCGGGCCGAATTGTACGCATTTTGCTTCTAAGTTATTTTGAATCGACTGGTAAAGAAGGCTATTTTTGCTGTCTAAGCCGAGTGGAACATCTGCACGGGTTTTGCGCGTTTTCCCCAGCGGCGAGCGCAGAAAGCCATACTTTTGGGGTAAAGACTTAAGCCCAATATCAGCCGTTATAGAGACGCAGTAGGTTCCGCCCTGCCGGAGCCAAGTCAAGCACCGAGTGTCATCGTGCCGCTCAACACCAGACGCTTCCTCCAAGCCCTTTTCGATGTCGCCGTCGCGGCTGCGCTGCCTGCAAAATGCCTGCCTCGCCATTTTCCGGAAGCTCCCGCGGGAGGAAAAATCATCGTGATTGCCTGCGGCAAGGCCGCGGCGGGCATGGCCAAGGCAGCGGAGCAGCATTACGGCCTGGCAGATACTCCCTCTCCGTTGACCGGCGTTGCGATCACCCGTTACGGCTTCGGCGAGGAACTGAAATCGATCAAGCTCATCGAGGCGGGCCACCCCGTTCCTGACGAAGCAAGCGAGTATGCAGCCGCCGAGGCGATGAAGCTGGCGTGCTCCGCGCAACCGGACGACCTTGTTCTCTTCCTGATCTCCGGCGGCGCTTCAGCTCTTTGCGCGGCGCCCGCGAGCGGCGTCACCCTCGCGGAGAAGCAAGCTCTGACGAAGGCGCTGCTCGCTTCCGGGGCGCGCATTCACGAGATGAACTGTGTCCGCAAGCACGTCTCGCGCTTCAAGGGCGGCCGGCTTGCAGCCTGCGCTCAAGCCGCGACCCTCGTGACGCTTGCGATCTCGGACACGCCCGGCGACGAACCTGAAACGATCGGTTCCGGCCCGACATGCCCCGATCCGACAACGCTGGCCGAGGCGCGGAAAATCATCGCGAAGTACCGAATTGACGTTCCGCCATCGATCAAGGCGGCGCTGAGCGATCCGTCAAATGAGACACCGAAACCCGGCGATCCGGCCTTTGTAAAAGCCCGTTACGAGCTTGTCGCAACGGGCCGCGACTCGCTTCTGGCCGCCGGCGAATTGGCGCGTGGCCTCGGTTACGATGTTGTCATGCTCGGCGATTCCCTTGAAGGAGAGGCGCGCGATGTCGCGCAGTTGCATGCGCAGCTTGCAAAGCGCTGCCTGGCTGATGGACGCCGCGCCGTGATCTTGTCGGGCGGCGAGCTTACGGTGACTGTGAAGGGGAA
Source organism: uncultured Alphaproteobacteria bacterium (assembly GCA_963833565.1). Classification (GTDB taxonomy): domain Bacteria; phylum Pseudomonadota; class Alphaproteobacteria; order Rhizobiales; family Rhodomicrobiaceae; genus Rhodomicrobium. The sequence goes on along the minus strand of CAWHYO010000046.1, from coordinate 16,355 downwards.
AGGACAGGGCGGTCCCAATCAGGAGTACGCGCTGGCGCTGGCAATGGCGCTTGATGGCGAGAAAGGCATTGCAGCGCTCGCCGGCGATACCGACGGCACGGACGGCGGAACGGGAAGCCCCCACGATCCTGCGGGCGCGTTCATCGATTGGAGTACGATGAGACGCGCCTTCTCTCTCAATCTCGCTCCGGCCACATTTCTCAACAATAACGATTCCACCGGATTTTTCCGGTTAACAAATGATCTGCTCGTTTGCGGTCCTACGGGAACAAATGTAAACGACTTCAGAGCGATTGTTGTCGATAGCTCGATCAGAGATTAGGTCGTGCGGCCGACTCACTTGATTTCTGGACTTCAGGGATGACTTTGCAACAGCTCAAACTATCAGCTTGGCCAGCCCGCGCCGTAACCTCAGTAATCTTGTTTTGTGCGATGCTGGCATTCCCGAATCTTGCGAATGCCGAACTTAAGCTGTGTAACAGCACCTCAAGCCACATCGGCGTCGCCATCGGCTACAAGGACAAGGAAGGCTGGGTCAGCGAGGGTTGGTGGAACGTCGATACCCAATCCTGCGTCTCGCTGATTCAGGATAAGCTTCGCGCCCGTTTCTACTACGTCTACGCCTTCGATTATGACAAGGGCGGCGAGTGGGGCGGTTTCTTTGGCATGTGCACGGCGGATGCCGAGTTCACGATCAAGGGCAACGACAGTTGCGAGGGCCGCGGGTACAAGAGGAGTAAATTCTTCGAGGTCGACACTCAGGAACAAATTGAGTGGACTGTGAGATTGACAGATCAAACGGAGCCGGCCCCCTCGCAAGCAGATAACGCGAATGGAATGCAGACACAGGCGCCTTCCCAGGCTGCTGTGGCATCTGGGCCAGCGACGCGCCGGAGATGAAGCGCCAGCGGCGAACCAAGATTGCGGAGGCCGCGCTGTTGGGGGGCTGCTATAGACGAGTCGACGATCTGACTTTCGTTGTTGAATAAGCGCAACAGTTGCGAAAGGATATTTGATGAGTGTTCACGTAGCTGGCTAAATACCTTAATTGAATCCCCTCCAGGGCACCAAGAACAGTCCCATGCTTGTGCCTAATTTTTCGAAATCTCAGCACACAAGTAGAAGAGGTATTGTAATGCCAGCTTGGTTTGTGCCTATCTTATATCTTTCAATTTTGCTTACTTTTGCTTTTGCTGTTGCTGATTTTATAGCAAAAAGGTCTCTTCTTAGTTTGACAACATATGCTGTACCAATTTTTTTTGCGGTATACTCTATAGCTTTTGCCAATGGAAGGCAAGCGTTCGGTGGAGAAGGTTCGCCACTTTTGACTGTAGGCATGATGTTCTTTAGTGTGCTTTTAGGAATAGCGGCTACATACTTTTTTAATCTCTCCGGCAAGTTTTCATGGCATGATTTACTCCGTCCAATGGTTATATCTCCTCTTATTTTGTTACCTCTTATTGGTTCAGTGCAAGGCGCACAGCTCAACTCCATTCAGCTCGTATGTTTTGCAATTCTTGCTTTCCAAAACGGTTTTTTTTGGCAGCAGGTTCTAAAAGATGCCAAGCCATCCACTTAAGACGATTTTGCTAATTTGCTTCGTTGCTATAATTTCCCTTAAGCTGGAGCTGAATGTAAGTGCTGGGGAGAGTCAGTTTCCCGATTCAGTCCCCCTTGAATATCAGCGGTTTTTTGCGCATTTTGTCGACAGACGATCAATGCCTGAGCGTATCCTCAACCGTACTGGAGTCACGTTGAAGGACTACGGTCGCAGCTTCGCTCTAATTGCCGGTGTATCCAGGTATCCCAACATTGCTGGTTCCGCAGGAGATCTTTCGGCAGCTCGTGAGGACATCCGGAAGCTGACCGCTTATCTGTCAACATATGAAAATTTTGATGAAATAGTGGTGCTTCAAGATGATGACATGACACAAGATAATATCAGTTTCTTTCTTGAAAAGTATTTTCCCAAACGTCTTCAGCAGTTCCCAAAGTCAAGATTTCTGTTCGCTTATAGCGGACATGGCATGAGCGATGAAAAGAGAAGCTACCTTCTTACGTCCAAGGCACGCAGTCTAAACGATGACACAAACGGCATCGCCATGGGAACATTGCGCGCCATGTTCCAAAATGTGGTAGACTACGGCTATCACGTACTTGCCCTCATTAATGCTTGTTACAGCGGCGATTTTTTGAAGCGGCCCTATGGTGGAGGGAGGTGCCCGACAAGCCAGGTGCGCACGCTATAACGGCGGGCGGAGCCGGTGAAGTGGCTTGGCACGATCCCACTGTGGGCAGCGGAAGCATCTTCTTTGAAAAGCTTTATGCTGCTCTGGATGGAAGGGCCACTAGTCGTCCAATAGTGACGTTTTATGATCTTGTTGCTTACCTCCAGCGGGAAGTGAGATTTGCCACGGATGCAAGTCAGCATCCGATGCCAGGCGACTTGAGCCCACACGGAAGTCTCGGCAGCTTCTTCTTTTTCAATCGTAGACCGCTTGTAGAAGACCACATACTCCCGGATTGGGATGCCACGAAGGTTAAACCGTTCGGGGCTCCTCTGGCGCTCTGGACTGCCGCCTCTAAAAATGATCTTGGATTGAAGGTGTGTAATGCCACAACAAGCCAGATCGGCGTCGCCCTCGGCTACAAGGACAGGGACGGCTGGGTCAGCGAGGGGTGGTGGAACGTCGACAGCCAATCCTGCGCCTTTCTGGTCCAGGATAGGCTCCGCAGCCGTTTCTTCTATGTCTACGCCTTCGATTACGACAAGGGCGGCGAGTGGGGCGGCTCCATCAACATGTGCACGAACGATGTCGAGTTCACGATCAAAGGATTTGACAATTGCGAGGGGCGCGGCTTCAAAAAGAGCGGGTTCTTCGAGGTCGATACCCAGGAAAAGGAAGGCTGGATTGTGAAGTTGACAGAACAAACAGAGCCAGCGCCCTCGCAAGCAGATAACGCGGCGAATTGAACGCAGTCCCAGGCGCCCTCCCAGGCTGCCACTGCATCTGCGCATGGGACGCCCCGGCGATGAAGCGCCAGCGGCGAACCAAAATCATCGCTACGGTTGGACCTTCGAGCTGCGAGCCATCGCAACTCGAAAAGCTTCTTGTGGCCGGGGCCGATGTCTTCCGCATCAACATGAGCCATTCGAGCCATGAGGAGATGCGGGCCTATGTCACCGCGCTTCGCAAGCTTGAGAACAAGTATGGCCCGATCGCCATCCTGGCCGATCTGCAAGGCCCAAAACTTCGCATCAGCGGGCTTGTCGAGGGGCAGGTGCTGATCGAGAAGGGCCATCGCATCGTGTTCGACGCCAATCACACGCCGGGAACGGCGGACCGGGTCGGGCTTCTTCATCCTGAAATCTATGCCGCCTCGGAGCCGGGCCACACGCTCCTGATCGATGACGGCAAGCTGAATTTGAAAATCCTGGAAGTGCAGCCTGGCCGGATGATTTGCGAGGTCGTCACGGGCGGCATTCTCTCGAGCCGGAAGGGCGTCAATCTCCCCGATGCAATTCTGCCGCTCGGTTCGATGACGATCAAGGATCGCGAAGATTGCGAGGCCGCGATCGAAGCCGGCGTGGATTGGATCGCGATCTCCTTCGTCCAGCGCGCCCAGGATGTTCTTGACGTCAAGGCAATCGTGCAAGGGCGCGCGGCCGTCATGGCGAAGATCGAGCGGCGGGCGGCGATTGCGGCGATAGAGGACATCCTTGCCGAAAGCGATGGCATCATGGTCGCGCGCGGCGACCTTGGCGTGGAATTGCCGCTTGAGGAAGTGCCCGGGCTGCAGAAGCAGCTTCTGGCCGCAGCGCGCGACCGGGGCAAACCCGTCGTGGTTGCGACGCAGATGCTGGAAAGCATGATCACTTCACCCGTGCCAACGCGGGCTGAAGTGTCCGACGTCGCCACCGCCGTTTTCGAGGGCGCGGATGCGGTGATGCTTTCAGCGGAGTCGGCGACTGGCGCCTATCCGGTCGAAGCCGTTGCAACGATGAATCGTGTCGCGGCACAGGTCGAGAGCGATCAGAATTACGAAGACATTCTTCGCTTCCACAAGACTACGGCCCGTCAGACAACCGCCGATGCCATCAGCGTAGCCGCGGCTTCGATCGCGGAAGCGCTCCAGCTCAAGGCCATCGTCTGCTACACGGCGACGGGAACCACGGGGCTTCGGGTCGCTCGCCAGCGGCCACACCAGCCCATCCTGGTGCTGACGCCCGTAAAGGAGACGGCGCGCCGGTCTGAACCTCGTCTGGGGGCTGCACTGCGTTCAGACCGCCGATCCGGCGAATACAACGCAAATGGTGAAGGGCGCGGAAGCGGTCGCGCGAGCGGAAGGCTACGCGGTCAATGGCGACCGCGTCATTGTTTGCGCCGGCGTCCCCTTCAAGAGGCCCGGAACAACCAACATGCTGCGCATCTTCAAAGTTGGCGAGAACGGCGTCATCCCAAACTGATAGGGCCGCCGTTCACAAAGCCGGGGCTCAGCCCCGGCTCTCAGCCCTGGCGAGCCTTGTAGCGCCGAACCTTCTTGTTGATGATGTAAAGCCTGCCGCGGCGGCGTACGACCTGGTTATCGCGGTGCCGCAAGCGAAGGGTCTTGATCGAGTTCTTGACTTTCATAGCAAAATTCCAAGCGGTCCACGCAGTCGCCGGTTGGGCCGGTGGAAGCGCAAGCCAATAAGTTGAGGTTTGCGAGACGCGCAGGTGTTATGGCGCCGTTCGAGACTTTGCTATCATGCTTTTTCACAGTTTCCAACCCCCTCCCGCCGGAAAGAAGAATCGCAAGCCTCGCTGATCCCCATCAAATTCATGGCGACTGAATCCGTGAACGGCGCTATTGTGAGGCATCCATGTTGTTTGCGTAGAAGATGTTTTGCGTGTGCGTCCGATGATTTTGCTCCGCGTTTTTTTCGTGCTCATAGCCGTTGCAGCCGCTCCGGCGGCGCGTGCGGCCCCCACTCCCCAACCATGCGCCAGGACAAACACATCCGCCCGCGTTGAGGCGCTCATATCCCCGCAAATCCAGAACACCGGCAGCGGCAGTTTTTGTGACGCCACACCTGCCTTCGCCCAGCACATCCGCCCAAAGAGCGAAAATGCATTAGCGCCGGACATTGTCAGGAACCCGTTCCTGCCGGCAGAGCGCGATCCCGCCCGCCGAAGGGCGACGGCGCTCTGGAAATCCGAGGGTCAATGCCGCCCCGGAACCGACGCAGCTTCCGGCTCAATGAAGCTTGTCGCGGAGCGTCTTCCTTCGGATCGCCCGCGTGATCTGTTTTCCGGACTTCCGCGCAGCGGTCTGCAACTCCGTCCGGAATTCGTCGCGCATCTGGTGGATCGAGGCGATGACAGGCCCCGCAGGCAGCCCAAGCCCGACGAGCGATGCCTCGGATAGCTGGAGGCTCGCTTCGATGGTGTCCGGCACGGCATCGGTGACGCCGATTTTATAAAGATGGCTGGCGTGAGCCGCATCCTGCGCGCGGGACACGATCACGATGTCCGGCCGGACGAGACGCGCGGTTTTCACGATTTCATTGATGTCCTTGCGTCCGGTCGCTGTAACGATGATCGCTGTGGCGTGTTCGATCCCGCAGCTTTTGAGGAAGGCGGGATTTGTCGCGTCGCCAAAGTAGACGTCTCGTCCGCGCTGCCTGTATTTTGAGACGACATCGGGGTCCCTGTCGCTCGCTATGAAGGGGAAGACATGCCGTTCCAGAAGCGAGCAAAGCACCTGCCCCACTCGTCCGTGACCGACCACAATGGCGTGGCCCTGACGAGGATGCGGCATAGCTAAAAGATCGGGATCGTGTCGCCGTGTTCTCTCAAAATAGCTTATGCGTCTCCCTGCAGCTCCCAGAGCCGGGATGAAGGCCATGGACAGCGAGGTCACCGCAAGCGCAAAGCTCGATACGTCCGGACTTAGCAGCCCAAGCTGAGTGGCCAAGCCGATTCCCACAAAGGCGAACTCACCCGCAGGACCAAGCAGCAGCGCGGTCTCCAGCGCCGCGCCCCGCGGCACTCCGAATAGTGTGGCAAGTCCGGTGAGCAGAATGGCCTTGATGCAAATCAGCGCCGCGATCGCCCCGAGTACGAGAAGCGGCTGATTGATGAGCTCGCGGAAATCGATCTGCATGCCCACAGTGAAAAAGAAAAGGCCCAGCAGAACGCCCTTGAATGGCTCGATCGCGATCTCGATCGACTTTCTGTATTCGGTTTCCGCCAGGAGGATGCCGGCAACGAATGCTCCAAGCGCCATGGAGAGCCCCGCGGAATTTGCTGCAACGCCCGTCGCCACAATGACGAACAAGGTCGCAGCCATGAAAGGCTCGCTCGCTCCCGTGGACGCCACAAGCTTGAAGAGGGGCCTGAGCAAAACGCGGCCACTGAGCACGATCAGACCAAGGCCAAGGAGAGCATTCGCCCCCGCCAAAGCGAGAACCGCCCAAACGGAGGCGCCTGTGCCCGCCTTGAGAATGAATAGAAAGAGCAGAAGAGGCACGACGGCCAAATCCTGTGCCAGTAGGATGGCGAGGCTCGTGCGCCCCGTCGCGGTGGCCAGTCGCTTCTGACGCGCAAGAACTTCGACGACGATGGCCGTCGAGGACAGGGCGAGACAGCCGCCGATGATGATGGACGGAGCCGGTGCATTGCCGAAAAGCGCGGCAAGGGCCGCAAGCACCCCCGTTGAAACGGCGACTTGCAAGCCTCCTAGCCCGAAAACCAGCCGGCGCATCGCCCGGAGCCGGCCATAGGAAAGCTCCAAGCCAATCATGAAGAGAAGAAAGACCACGCCGAGTTCGGCAATGCCGGCAACGGCCTTGGCATCGGAGATGGTCAGCCAGTGAAAAATGCCGAGTTCGCCTCGCACCGAACCGAGCCCGAAAGGTCCCATCACAGCGCCTGCGCCGAGATAGCCGAGCACCGGGCTTACGCCCAAGCGGCTCAGCAGGGGGACAACGATGCCCGCTATACCCAGAACCACCAGCGCGTCGCTGTAGATTTCGATATTCGCCAGCGCTGCCATGCCGTCCCTTTGCCTTGTTCGAAACGCACGTCGCGAGCATCGCCGCAGGCCGCTTTGGTGGATTGGCAGCCTGCACGCGTCACGCTCCCGGCAGCAAGAAGCATACCAACTGTTGGGGATAGCTCAAGAGCGTCCTACAACTCGATGTGGCCCAGCGTAGAATCACGGGTCTGAGACATGCCATCCGGCCGCTTGATATGCCGTATACCAAGTACGATGTTTTTGCGGCGCGTCGCCATGCGAACAAGGGATTGCGACCATGCTGCAGGACATGATCAATCGGGCCGCCTACATGGCGCACGGCTATTGCCTGCTGTGGAAGCCGTGGCTCGTCGCCATCCATGCTTCCTCCGATATTCTGATCTTCGGCTCCTATTTCGCGATCCCGGTCGCGATCTGGATCTTCCTCAGCAAGCGCAAAGATCTCGACTCTGAAGCCGCTCGCGGTCCTGTTCGCCGCCTTCATCTTTCTCTGTGGGCTGACGCATCTCATTCAGGCCGTAACGCTTTGGTGGCCAGTCTACGAAACTCAGGGATATGTGAAAGCCATCACGGCAATCGTTTCGGTCACAACCGCAATCGCGATTTTCCCGCTCATTCCGAAAGCGGTCGCAATTCCCAGTCCGAGCCAGCTGCAAATCGTCAATGACGGTCTTGCGATCGAGGTCGCCGCCCATCGCGAAACTCTCGCGGCCCTGAAGCGCTCGAAAGACGAACTCGAGATGCGCGTCGCCGAGAGAACGAAAGAGCTCGAGCACTCGAAAGCGCGCTTCGAGGCGCTCGTCAAAGCGTCCGCCCAGGTCGTTTGGACGTGTAATGCGAAGGGCGAGGTTTCCGAAGATTCGATGAGCTGGCGTTCTTTTACGGGCCAGAGCTGGCAGGAATGGATCGGCAACAACTGGCTCGATGCCATCCATCCAGAGGACCGGTCGCGGACCCTGGCCGCCTGGGAAGAAGCTATCCGCACCGGGGAGATGTATTCGGTCGAATACCGGCTTCGTCACGCCGAGACGGGTTGGCGCTGGACGGCGGCGAAGGGAGTCCCGCTCCTTTCCGCCGGATGGCGGGATACGCGAGTGGGTCGGCATGAACATCGACATCGACGCCCGGAAGCGCTCCGAGGAGCATGCGAAATTCATCATGAGGGAGTTGTCCCACCGCACGAAAAACCTGCTTGCGGTCGTCTACTCCATGGCGCGGCAGGCCGCGAAATACAGCCGGGTCTCCGACTTCGTCGCAGATTTCGGCGCGCGTCTTCAGGGGCTTTCGCGCTCGCATGATCTGCTCGTCAGCAGCAACTGGACCGGCGTTCCGCTGCACGAGCATGTCCAGTCTCAGCTTCAGCCTTTCGCGCCTTCGGACAAGCATCGCATCCGCTTCACCGGGCCGCCCGTCATGCTTCGCCCCGAGGCGACGCAGGCGCTCGGGCTTGCCTTCCACGAGTTGGCGACGAACGCGGTCAAATATGGCGCGCTGTCCGTGCCTGACGGCCAGATCGACATCGCCTGGAGAATTGAAACCGAGGGGAAAGAGGACGTTTTCAAGCTGGCATGGCGCGAACGAAGCCAGGGGGAGCAGCCAGCCGCGCTTTCGCGGCAGGGTTTCGGGTCCACCGTTCTGACCCGGGTGGTTCCGGAAACGCTGTCCGGCGAAGCCCAGTACGGTATTGAGCAGGAGGGGATCGCCTGGGAAATCGAGGCCCCTTTCTCAGAAGTGGCGTCCCTTTCATCCGGCTGGGCCGTACGGGATGCGGTTGCAGGGGTGGCTGGCTGAGCAAACGCGCCGGCCTCGATCGCCAGTAAGAGCCGCGCTCCGTTGCGGCGTCGAACCGGGCGTTGCCAACCAACCCTCAGGGTCAGGAGCATCTCCCCTCACGATGCCTAATCGCCTGTAAGCGCCCGGCGGACGCCGCTGCCGCTTTACGTCGCCGCGCTTGGTCTTACCGGCCAGCCGCCGCTGCTTCGAGCCAAACGTTGGCCGCGTCGGCCTGCGGACGGCGCGCTCGATGGCCGCCTGCCTGATCATGCGGACGAGCCGGTCGATGGCATCCCTGCGATTGGCCTCCTGCGTGCGGAAGTTTCCGGCCGTGAGCACGATCTCGCCGTCCTTGGTCAATCGGGCGCCGGCGATGTGCTCCAGGCGCAGGCGCACCGCTTCTGGGAGGCTCGGTGAGCGGCGCACATCGAAGCGCAATTGCGCGGCAGTCGAAACCTTGTTCACGTTCTGGCCGCCAGGGCCGCTGGCCCGGATGAAGGTCACGGCGATCTCGGCCTCGTCGAGCGCGATCCTGTCCGTAATTTCGATCATGGCGCTGATGTTATTTGGTCTTGCAAAAAGAACTACACGCTGATCTTCCGGGCGGCGTTCAAGCCAAGCAAAATCGAAGCAACATGCGACGATTGCATCATCGCTCCGTTCATAGCCAGGTCCAAAGCTTGCCGGTAAGGCACACGCTCGACTTCAAGCACCTCGACGCCGTCATTGTGGGGCTGCGCCACCCATGAAACGCCTTCGACAAGCACCGTATGAATGCGATTGTTACTGGTCGCGGTATTCGGAGAGAGACTGGCCACAAGCGTCAGGCGGGTTGCATCGCCATAACCGGTCTCTTCGATGAGCTCGCGAGCGGCGGCTTCCACCGGAGTCTCACTGCCATCGATGCAGCCGCCCGGCAGCTCCAGCGAGATATCGCCAAGAGCGTGCCGGTACTGGCGGACAAGAATGAGATGGTCCTCTTTGTCCAAGGCGACGACGTTCACCCAACCAGGGTATTCGAGCACGTAATACGGCACTTCGATGCCAGCGGGAGTGACGCACTGATCGACCCTCGCTGTGAGAAAGCGCTCTCGAAGGAGGTATCGTGAGCTTTTGACTTTCCATGGTTCAAGGCGAGTAGTCATCGTTCCCCCTTATGATCGATATGAGGGATCGCCCCCCAATGTGGCGTCCTTTTTTTAGCATCAACTGCCGCCGGCGTCCCCACCGTTCAGGGTTGGTGAAAAAACTCCGGCAAATTTGGAGCAAACCATACTGGCAGGCCTGCCTCGGAGAGAAAAGGTGCTAAGCTCCCGGAGCTGAACCGCCGAAACCTGAACCTCAAAGGGGTCGAGAAAGGCGGATACGGCTTGGATCTGCAAAGCCAGGACGCGTGCGTTGTCGCCGCCATGGCGTTGGCCTATAACGTAAATACTTCTAGCCTTTTGCGGGGGCGCACATGTCATGGACCCGGCGCGCGGCTGCCAGTCTTCTCTTCTCCATCCTCATTCTTGTTCCGGCGCATGGCGAGGCGCAAAAATCGGGCAGCATCGCCGCCCTCAACCAGCAAGCGGTACGGCTCCAGGCGCAAGGCAAATACAAGGAAGCCGCCGCAGCCGCTGAGAAGGCGGTTGCGCTCGCCGAACGCAGGCTTGGCGCCATCCATCCGGACACGCTCAAAAGCATCGGCAATCTGGCGTCGGTGTATGAGGCGCAGGGCCGCTACCGCGAGGCCGAGCCGCTTCTCAAGCGCGCCGTGGCGGGATTCGAGCGGGCACTCGGCAATAATGATCCCGCGACCCTTTCAGCTGTCTCCAGTTTAGGCTCTCTCTATGAGTCGCAGGGCCGCTACGCGGAAGCCGAGCCGCTTTTCAAGCGCGCTCTGGAGGGGTTCGAAAAGACGCGTGGCAAGGATGACCTCCAGACGCTCATCAGCGCCGACAATCTCGGATCGCTTTATCGCGTGCAGGGCCGCTATGCGGAGGCCGAGCCCCTTTACAGCCGCGCCTTGGCGGGTTTCGAGCGCGTGTTCGGCCCGGAGCACCCCGATACGCTCGTCAGCGTCAGCAACATGGCTCAGCTTTATAGCGCGGAGGGCCGTTATGCCGAAGCGGAGCCGCTCTGCAAGCGCGTGCTTGAGGCCCGCGAGCGCCAGTTAGGGCAAGACAATCCGAGAACTCTGAAAAGTCTCATCGCGCTGGCAGACAACTACAAGGCGCAAGGCCGCTACCGCGAGGCCGAGCCGCTCTTCCGGCGGGCGCTCGAGGCAAGCGAGCGTGTGCTGGGCCCCGACAATCCCGAGACGCTGGTGCGCGTGGGTTACCTGGCCTCCCTCTTGAAGGCTCAAGGCCACTATAGCGAGGCCGAACCGTTTTATAAGCGCGCCATGACGGAGTCCGAACGCGTGCTAGGTCCGGAGCACCCCAGCACCATCACCAGCGTCAACAATCTGGCGGGCCTTTATCAGGCTGAGGGCCGCTATGCGGAAGCGGAGCCGCTTTTCAAGCGCGCGCTGAGCTCTTATGAGCGCGTGCTGGGCCCCGATCATCCCAACACGCTTTCCGCTGTTGGCAATCTGGCGGCGCTCTATGAAGCCCAGAGCCGCTATGCCGAGGCCGAGCCGCTCTATAAGAGGGCCCTTGAGGCCCGCGAACGTGTGTTGGGCCCGGAGCATCCCGACACTCTGACCAGCGTCAGCAACCTTGCGGGGCTTTACGAGGCCGAGGGCCGTCATGACGAAGCGGAGGCTCTCTACAAGCGCGCTATAGAGGCTCGCGAGAAGGTGCTTGGCCCGGAACACCCCGATACGGTCACCAGCGTCAACAATCTGGCGCTGCTTTATAAGGAGCAGGGCCGCTACGAGGAAGCCGAGCCGCTTTACAAGCGCACCCTTGCGGCGAATGAACGTCTGCTCGGCCCGGATCATCCGTCCACGCTCAACACCGCCAACAATCTCGCGGCCCTGTATCAGGCCCAGCGCCACTATGGCGAGGCCGAGCAGCTTTATAAGCGGACCCTTGAGGCGCAGGAGCGCGTGCTGGGTCCGGAGCATCCGCAGACGTTGTTCACGGTGGGCAATCTGGGAACCCTCTATAGCGAGCAGGGCCGTTATGGCGAGGCCGAGCCGTTTCAACGGCGCGCTCTTGAGGCGCGGGAGCGCATGCTTGGCCCGGATCATCCCGAGACGCTGCTGAGCGTCGCCAACCTCGCGGCGCTTCATTTCAAACAAAGCGACTGGCCCAAGGCTGTCGATCTGTGGCGGCGCAGCACGGCCGCGATTGCCGCCCGGACATTACGCGGCGCGCAGGATATCGGGCAGGCCCTGACAGGCAAGGCGAAAGGTGCGGCCGAGCAGGCAGCCTTGCAGTTCCGGGCGCTCGTCAAAGCCGCCTATCGCTTGACGCCCCAAGGCGGCATGCCCGACCCGGATCTCTCCCGCGAAATGTTCAAGACCGCGCAGTGGGTGCAGAACTCCGAGGCAGCGCAGTCGCTGGCGCAGATGGCGGCGCGGGGCGCTGCAGGCGATCCAAAGCTTGCGGCGCTGGCGCGCGAGCGCCAGGATTTGGTCGCGGAATGGCAGAAGCGCGATCGTCAGCACAACGCCGCTCTCAGCCAGCCCCCGGAGAAGCGCGACGCCGCGGCTGAAGCGGAGAACCTCGCCCGGCTCTCCGCCATCGACACGCGGATCAAGGAGATCGACACAGACCTGTCGGCGAACTTCCCGGACTATGCTGAAATGTTGAGCCTTGCCCCAATATCCGTGGAAGAGGTGCAGGCGCTGCTCGGCGATGATGAAGCGCTTGTGCTGTTTCTCGATACCCCAGGATTGGGGCCGGCGCCCGAAGAGGGCTTCCTCTGGGTCGTGACCAAGACGGCAAGCCGCTGGGTGCGCTCTCCCCTGGGAACGGAAGCGCTGGCAAAAGAAGTGCAGGCGTTGCGCTGCGGGCTCGACGAGACGGCATGGGAGGGGCAGCGTTGCGAGCAACTGACCGGCCAGCATTACACCGACGCAGACCGCAATGCCGGAAAGCCGCTGCCCTTCGATCACGCCCGCGCCTATCGGCTCTATCAAGCTTTGTTCGGGCAGGTCGAAGACCTTATCAAGGGCAAGCAACTCCTTATCGTGCCATCCGGCGCGCTTACCCAATTGCCGTTCCAGGTGCTGGTAACGGCCCTGCCCGCGGGCAGCGATGACAGATCGGTGGCGTGGCTCATCCGCAATCATGCGATCACGGTTCTGCCTGCCGCATCCTCTCTGAAGGCGCTGCGGCGGGTGGCCCGGGGAAGCGCTGCGCCGAAGCCCATGATCGGCTTCGGCAATCCGCTGCTGGAGGGACCTGACGGCACCTATGTCCAGCTTGCAAAGCTCGCGCGTGACAACAAGACTTGCGCTGCAATTCGCAGAGGTGCAGGCCGCGTCGGCTGCCGAGCCGGCGAAACGCGTGGCGTCGCTGCAATCCAAACGCGCGGCGGGCTTGCCGATATTTCCTTCTTGCGAAAGCAGGTGCCGCTTCCCGAGACCGCCAATGAACTTTGCGCGGTCGCGCGCGATTTGAATGCCGATGCAAACGACATCTATCTCGGAGCGCGCGCGACCGAGCGGGAGGTCAAGCTTTTGAGCGGGACGGGCGAGCTTGCGCAGCACCGCATCGTCCATTTCGCGACCCATGGCGCTCTCGCAGGGCAGGTCACGGGCAATACCGAGCCCGGCCTCCTGCTCACGCCCCCCAGCGCGCCAAGCGAGGAGGACGACGGCTATCTCACCGCGTCCGAGATCGCAGCCCTGAAGCTTAATGCGGATTGGGTGATCCTGTCGGCCTGCAATACCGCCGCTGGCGGCGCGCAGGGTGCGGAAGCCCTCTCAGGCCTCGCCCGCGCTTTCATTTACGCGCAGGCCCGTGCGCTGCTCGTCTCGCACTGGGCCGTGAACTCGAACGCCACCGTCAAGCTTATCACCGGCGCAATCGGCCGCCTCGCCGCCGACAAGACCGTCGGGCGCGCGGAGGCGATGCGCCAGTCCATGCTCGCGCTTATCGACCAGGGCGAGCCTCAGGAAGCCCATCCGGCTTACTGGGCTCCATTCGTGGTCGTCGGAGAAGGTGGAACGCGATAACGAGGGCGGGCTGCCGCCTGCCTTCGGTCTCCTGTTTTTCCGATAGCCTGACGCAGCAGCGACGGCTCGGCGATGCTTAGCGCGTACTCCAAGATGAGGCTGTTACGTCTCAAGACGTCTTTCCTCAAACAATTCATATGCCCGACATACACAAAGACGACACTCCCGCCAAGATTCGCTTCATCGCGACATCGGTCGATAGATCGGAGGGCGGACCATGAATATCGAAATCAAAGCCGCCAAGAACACCGTTCTTGGCGGGCCAGATCGTGTTCCCTATTTGAAGCTTGAACTTTACGAAGACGGCAATGCGGTCCTATGCGCAAGTCATTGCCTGGTTAGCCAGGACTTGCCTTCAGCGGAGTGGAGCGGCGGCACGCGCATATGGAGCGCTAGTCTCTCTCCTGGCGCATACGCACTCGCCGACCTCGCCGCGATCGAGTCCTTGGCCCGGCAGCTCAGGCCGCTTCTTGAGCGCGTCGACGCAGGCCATTGGGCCGATTGGGATGGTTCAATCCCTTTCAGCCGCCTCACTGATGACGCCAGCGAAGCCAGCGTTGCAATCGAAAGACTCGTCCAGGCTGAGCGGTGGTGGAGCGATCGCGAAGTTTGGGATGCAGATGATTGGTTGTTCGAGCTGGGATATGTCGGCGCGGCGAAGGACTATGGCTTGCACGCTGACTCGAACGAAGCCGCCTACAGGACCGCGGGCATGAAAATCAAAGCGGACGCTCTTGCACTATGGCGTTGTCCTCGTCAATGTTGACGCTGTGCTCACACGCATCAGGCGAGCCTTGCAAGCAGAGGCCAAAGAGGATGCCTAGCCCGTCGCAGCGGGGATGCCCGAAGTCTGTTGATTTGACACGCAGCGCTCCCTTCCTGTAACAGCCCGGGACGGCCCTAACGCTTCCGGGTACCTCGTCATGCGGATACTTGCAGCCGGCTGGCACGGACAAATCGCGAGCGCTTTCATGCAGATTGCGCCCGCGCGCCAGGACATCACAGCCTTTGCGATCGGCCGCCCCGGGCTCGACATCTGCGAGCCCCGCAGCGTGGAAAGGTCCTTGGGGGACATTCGTCCCGATGTTCTGATCAATCTCGCGGGCTATACCGATGTCGACGGAGCGGAAAGCGAGCCGGACCTTGCTTTTGCGCTCAACACTGTTGGAGCGCGCCTGCTTGGCCGAGGCCGCCGCGCGCAGAGATGTTCCGGTCATCCACATCTCGACGAGTTACGTGTTCGACGGGCGGAAGAACTCTGCCTACGTGGAGACGGATCAGACAAACCCCTGCACCACTTACGGGAAATCGAAGCTCGCCGGCGAAACCGAGGTGCAAACGGCCAATCCCAAGCATATCATTCTGCGCGCGGGATGGATTTACAGCCCCTTTGGCCGCTGCTTCGTAAGCAACATCCTTCAGCGCGCGCAGCTGGGAATGCCGCTGAAGGTCGTCAATGATCAGTATGGCAATCCCACCTATGCACCTCATCTGGTCGACGCCATTCTTGCCATCGCCGGACAGCTGACGTCACGGCCTCATGACGATATACCCTGGGGCATCTACCATGTGGCCGGTGCCGGGACGGCCACATGGTACGGCGTCGCTCGCGAGATACTTGTTAAGTCGGAACAGCTCACAGGGCTTTCCGGTAGCGTTGAGGCCATCACGTCCGCGGAATATTCGACACGTTCACAACGCTCGGCAAATTCGCAGCTCGATTGTACGAAGCTGGAAAGAAACTTCGGTCTCCAATTGCCCGCGTGGCAAACAGGGGTCCAAGAGTGCGTCGAGCGCTTGCTGGCGGCGGATTCGCCTCCTTCGGCGCCTCGCAACCCATGATCCAAGCGCCGGTCTAAGCGCTGGCGGGTGCAGCGGGGCGCTGGGAACGCCCTCGACCTTCGCTCCAAGGATTCGGCTTTTGGAACCGGCCCTTCTGAAGTATCTCATATCGCTTTTGCGCGGGTTTTGGTACACCATGTATTCGTCAACTTCATTCCCCGCGAGGAGAATTCCATGGCCGATAACCCCTTTGAAATTCCGCAGACCATGCGTGACATGGCCGAGAATAATATGAAGCAGGCGCATGCCGCCTATGACCAGCTCGCCGATTTCGTAACCAAGGCCATGGGCGCCTGGATGGGCGCCATGCCCGGAAATCTCGGGGGCTTCAAGGATGTGCAAGAGCGCGCGGTAACCATAGCGAAGCAGAATGCAAACTCAGCTTTTGCTCAGGTCGAGAAGCTCGCCAAGGCACAGAACTTTCAGGATATCCTGACGCTTCAGACCCGCTATGCTCAAGACCAGATGCAGGCCTACACCACTCAGACGCAGGAGCTTCACAAGCTGATAAGTGAAGTTGTCCAGAAGCCGGGCCGGAGCTAAACTCCTGTCACCCGCAGGATGGGCCGAAGCCCGTCCTGCGGCTGGTCTAATGGTGGAAACCGGA
>CAWHYO010000045.1:0-84945 GCA_963833565.1 uncultured Alphaproteobacteria bacterium | reverse complement strand
GCTTGGATTCGCGCTGCGTCCGCCTTAAGCGTCCAACAATTGGAAAGTCTCACGAATATGCGTATTCCGGCATGCGGAGGCTCCGCGGAGCGTCCCCAAGGTCTCACTTCGATCTCTCAACTCGTCTGGCGGGAACGGTTTCGGAGCGCGAGCGATGCGAGCGTCGAGGACACTTGGCGGCGCGTGGCGGCGGCCGTGGCCGCCGCGGAGGCCTCGCCCTTCATGCGCCGGCGATGGGCGCAGGTGTTCTATGAGGCGATGACCGGCTTCAAGTTTGTGCCGGGCGGCCGGACGCTCGCCGGCGCTGGCGCCGGCGCGATCTTGTTCGATTGCTTTATCACCGGACCGATGCCGGCCGACGCCAGCTCCATCCTGGCCAATCTTCATGGGGCCGCTTCGACCTTGCGGCGCGGCGGCCGGACCGCGCTGGATTTTTCCGCCATCCCTCCCGAAGGCTGCGCCATCACCGATGGCGGCGCAAGGCCGTCGGGCCCGCTTGCGATCATGGATGTCTGGCGCGCGATCGCCGCCAACATCGTGGAGACGGACGTCTCCTCGATCGCCGCCCTGTCTTGCAGCCATCCGGACATCGAGGACTTCATTGCCGATGCGCGCGGCGGCCGCTTCGATGGCTTCAAGCGGCTCGTCTTGATCCCAGACGCGTTTATTGCGGCCGTCGAGGGCGATGGCGGCTGGCCGCTTGTCTTCGGCGAGGAAACCTTCCGCACCATCAGCGCGCGCGCCCTTTGGCGGGCCATGCTTCAAGGAGCCTACGAACGCGCCGGCCTTGGGCTTCTCTTCGTAGACCGGGCAAACGTTTCGCTTCGCGCCGAGCACGCGCATCAAGACAGCCTCGCGGCGAACGACAATGCCTTGCGTCATGAGGCCTGTCTTCTCGGTTCGATCAACCTCGCGGCGCTGGTGGAGGACGCTTTTACGCCCGCCGCACGTATCCCGGAACACAAGCTCGACGCTCTCACCGCCGTGGCGGTGCGCTTTCTCGACAATGTCATCGACGTTTCCGGCTATGCCCTGCCGGAACAGAAAGCAGCGGCCAAGTCGAGGCGCAGGCTGGGGCTCGGCGTCACCGGGCTTGCGGACGCGCTGATCCTGTGCGGCGCTCATTACGGAGCCGAAGACGGACGTCGTCTCGCCGGGCATTGGATGGCCCGCATCTGTCGCAGCGCCTATTTGGCGAGCGCGGGGCTTGCTAGGCTGAAGGGCTGTTTCCCGCGCTTCGACATGGATGAGCAGCTTGCGCGTCCTTTCGTCGCCGGGCTCGATGCCGATGTGGCAAACGCGATCCGAAGGCACGGCCTCCGCAACGACGCGCTGATGGCGATGGCGCCCGCGGTCGCGACGTCGCTGCTGGCGGATAGCGTCTCCGGCGGGATCGAGCCGGTGTTCGATATTGCGGGTTCTGGCGGCAGTTCGGATGAGGCACCTGCCTTATGCTACGCCGAGCGCCGCTTCAGGGACTTGCGCGGCGCCGATGCGTTGCCGGGCTTCTTTGTCACGAGTTGGAATGTCGCGCCTCAAGCGCGCCTGCACATGCAGGCCGCCGTCCAACGGCATATCGATGCTCCGCTTTCGAGCGTCATTAATTGTCCGCCCGGTCTTTCGTTCGAGGATTTCGAACAGCTCTGCCGGGGCGCCCACGCCATAGGAGCTGCAGGCTGCGCCTTCTTTGGGCTTGGCGGTCTGGACGGATCACGCTGGACGGCACCCAGGAAAAGCGCGGGGAATAACCCACAAGAATGTGCGGGAGAGGTGAGATGACGGGGCTAAAGCTTTCGGAAGTTCATGATGAGGACGTGTTGACGCCAAAACAGGTGGCACAGGCCATCCATATGAGTGCATCCTTTGTTCGAAAGGCGATTGCGAATGGGGAACTCCCTGGCCATAAGCTTGGGCCCAAAGCCCTACTTGTGAAAGGAAAGGCATTAAAGAAATGGCTGGAAGAAAAGCCGGCTCCGATCAAGGCGAACGATACGAACTCGGACGATTTGGGCGTGTCACGGACAAGTGGCCAAATGGACAATATTGCCTCTACATCCACTTCGACAATGGTAGACCGCGCCGTCGAATTGGTCTTGCGGTAGCTCTTGATCGACCCGAGGCCGAGGCCTTCGAGGCGATGCAGACGTTCATCCGAGCCCGGAGGGCTGCGCTGCTTCAGGAGCGCGGCTATCTCCTTGGCGATTTGGCGGAGTTATATTTTGAGGACCGTGCCAAGGAAGGCAAGAAGGATTACGTCAAGGTCAGGCGTTACGTTTGGGAGGCGAACCTGAAGCCTGTGTTCGGCGCGTTATCGATAGACAGCTTGAATGCACCTGTAATCGTCGACGGCGAGGAACGCACAGTCTGCCACAAATACGCACGCGAACGGGAGACTGCGGCAAACCCGGCATCTGCGGCGACAATCTATAATGAACTATCCCTTATCCGCACCATAATCAATTGGGCCGTCAAGCGCGGCCTCGCAAAACATGTCTATATCTGGCGCGGCCGGCAGCCGGATGCACGAGACCGCGTTATTTCCATCGAGCAGTTTCAGAGCTTGTTGGCAGCCTGTCGTCATCCTCACGTGCGCCTCTTCGTTGTGATCGCCATTTCGACCGGCGCGCGGCGGCAAGCGATCATGGAATTAACGTGGGAGCGCGTCAAATTCGACGAACGCACCGTCGACTTCCGCGTCCCGCGCAAGACGAGCGTACTGGACACCTCAGGCAAAAAGGGTCGCGCCAAGGTCGACATGAACGACTTTCTGTACGTCGAGCTCGTAAAGGCGAAACAGTGGGCGCGTACAGACCATGTGATTGAGTGGTCAGGTCGCCCCGTCGGGAGTGTTAAGAAGGCGCTGGCTAGGGCATTCAAGGACGCGGGCATTGAAGGGGACTTCAATGGCGCGCACCTCCTGCGGCACTCTCTCGCAACCTGGATCGCCGATGCCGGTCACGAACTCCGAGTTATTCAGCGCCTACTCGGTCATGACAACATCATCAGCACGCAACGCTACGCAAAGCACCAGCGCGGCTATCTTGCCCCAGCTGTTGGTGTCGTAGACCGTGCGCTGAATCCGCCTGAACCTCAAAGGTCAGCAATCGAGGTTGATTCCAAGGTTAAAAAACACGGGTGAAAGAGGGAGTTTAGGTTCACTGAACTTGGAACCCTACGCGAATGATGGTCAATTCGGGCCTAAGTCATTGATTTTAATGGTGGACACGACAGGGATTGAACCTGTGACCCCTACGATGTCAACGTAGTGCTCTACCGCTGAGCTACGTGTCCGCTGCGCGTTGGATCACATAGCACGCGCTTCTCCCGCCTTCAAGACAGCTGTGACGGGGGAGCCCAGAAATTGGAAGCGCGGGCGCGCCCCGGGTCTCGGAATTGTTTGCAGCGTCCGGAACAGAAACGTACCCTGACGTTCTTTTTGAAGCCCCTTTCATTGAGGATCGTCCTCATGAATAATGTTCCCTCTCCAGCCCATCATCGCGATCCTGGCCGGCGTGCTGATCCTCCTGCGGCCCTCCCTTCTCAACTATGTTGTCGCGCTCTACCTCATCATTATCGGCATCCTCGGCATCATCGGGCCGAGGCGGCTCTGACGCGCTGTGCGTGCAACTTTTCCTGATAATACTTGTTTATCTGTAGCGCTCGACGAACGGCGTAATATGGGCTTTGCCTTTCGCTGCTCGACGCCGGTCAAACCAGGAGGGCCGCCATGTTTCTCGGGTTGGACGCCACCATCCTTGCCCGGATCCAGTTCGCCTTCACGGTAACGTTCCACATCATCTTCCCGGCTTTCACCATCGGGCTCGCGTCCTATATCGCGACGCTCGAAGCCATCTGGTTCTTCCGCGACGACGCCCGCTATCACAGGCTCGCGCGCTTCTGGACGAAGATTTTCGCGGTATCCTTCGCGATGGGCGTCGTGTCCGGGCTGCCGATGTCCTACCAGTTCGGCACCAATTGGAGCAAATTCTCGATGGCTGCGGGCAATGTGATCGGCCCGCTGCTGGGCTATGAGGTGCTCACCGCCTTTTTTCTCGAAGCGAGCTTCCTCGGCATCATGCTGTTCGGCTGGAACCGCGTGCCGAAAGGCCTGCACTTCTTCGCAAGCCTGATGGTCGCCTTCGGCACGCTGCTTTCCGCTTTCTGGATTCTCGCGGCGAACAGTTGGATGCAATATCCCACCGGCCATGAAATCAAGGATGGCATCGCCATTCCCGCCGATTGGGTGCAGGTCATCTTCAGCCCAACCTTCCCGTTGCGCTTCGCGCATATGGTCATCGCCGCCTATCTCAGCACCTCGATCGTCGTTCTCGCCATCGGCGCGCGATACTGGCTCGCCAGCGTGTATCCCGAGGAATCCCGGATCATGGTCCGGATGGGCCTGGGACTTGCGCTTGTGCTTGCGCCGCTTCAGCTTCTCATTGGCGACCAGCATGGCCTTGTCACCGCGCAATATCAGCCCGCGAAACTGGCGGCGATGGAGGGGCATTGGGACGGGTCGAAACCCGCTGATCTTGTCCTGTTCGGCGTTCCGGACGAGAAAGAACAGCGCAACGATTACGAGATCGGTATTCCCCATTTGGGGAGCCTGATTATCACCCACAGCTGGGACGGGCTTTATAAGGGATTGAACGAGTTCAAGCCCGAGGACAGGCCGCCTGTGTGGGGGCCGTTCTTCGGCTTCCGCATCATGGTCGCCATCGGGCTTTGGCTTATCGTCCTGGCGGCCTTCGGCGGCATCATTTGGCTGCGGGGCAAGCTTTTCGATAACCTTACATTCATGAGGGCGGCGGCGCTCTCCTGGCCGCTCGGATTCATCGCGGTCATCGCGGGATGGACGACGACCGAGGTCGGAAGGCAGCCCTGGGTCGCGACGGGGATCATTCGCACGGCGCAGGCCGCCTCTCCGCTTGCGGCCGAGACTGTCGGCGCGACCCTCATCATGTTCTTCCTTGTTTATCTCGCCGTGTATTCGGCGGGCATCTACTACATGAACCTGCTCATCCGCAAAGGCCCTATCGTCCAGGCGCCATCCGGTTTCGACGAGCGCCGCGTCGCACAACGGCCCATATCGGCCGCAACCGAGACAGGCGCCGGCCCAGACCTCGCGGAACAGGGTTAGGAGCCGCCATGGACCCGATTGCCTATTGGCTTCCTGTGGTGTGGGCCGCGCTGCTAGGCGTCGGCGTCGCCATGTATGTTCTGCTTGATGGCTTCGATCTCGGCATCGGCATCCTGTTCCTGACGGGAGCGGGCGAGGAAGAGCGGGACGCCATGATGAACTCGATTGCGCCCTATTGGGACGGCAACGAAACTTGGCTCGTGCTCGGAGGCGCAGGGCTGCTCGTCGCCTTTCCGATGGCATACGCCATAATCATGCCCGCCCTTTACCTTCCGGTCATCGTGATGCTTCTCGCGCTCGTATTCCGGGGCGTGGCGTTCGAGTTCCGCTTCGTCTCGAAGCCGCGGCATCGCTGGTGGGACTGGTCCTTCGCGCTCGGCTCCACGATTGCAACCTTCTGCCAGGGCGTCGTGCTCGGCGGCTTCGTGCAAGGCATCAATGTCAAGGATGGGCAGTTTGCGGGCGGAAGCTTCGAATGGCTTGCGCCCTTCCCGCTCCTTTGCGGTTTCGGCCTGATCGCCGGCTACATGCTGCTCGGCTCCTCATGGCTGATGATGAAGACCGAGGGCAGGATCGCTGAGCGGGCTAAACGCCATGCCGAGGTGGCGCTTATCGTCACGCTCTGTTTCATTGCGGCCGTCAGTCTTTGGACCCCGCTCGCTTTCGAGCGAATCGCAGACCGCTGGTTCCATGGCGGCCGCCTCGCCTATCTTTGGCCCGTGCCATTTCTGACGGCGGCTGTGGCGTTCATTGCCTGGGTCGGAATCCGCAAACGCTCCGGCGCGCAAGCCTTCCTGTCCGCGATGACGCTTTTTCTACTGTGCTTTCTGGGGCTTGCGATCTCGACCTTCCCTCACCTCGTGCCCCCAAGCATCACCATCTGGCAGGCCGCAGCCGTTCCGCAGTCCCAAATCTTCAGCCTGATCGGGGCGCTCTTGTTTTTGCCGCTCGTTCTCGCCTATACAGCCTTTGTCTATTGGACCTTCCGCGGCAAGGTTGCCGGGAGCGAGGGCTATCATTAGAGCCGCTCTATGACGGCTTGTTGACGTTGATGGCTGCGCTAACCGGACGGCTTGAACTTCGTCCCACACCGTTTCAAATAACCGGGGCGGGGCGGCGCGGCTGTTCCCGAAATGCGCCTTTGGAGGAGCCGAATGTTTCCGGCCCGTTTTCGCCTGTTTTCTCTGCTGGGCTTCGCCATCAGCATCGACATCTCATGGTTCTTTCTGGCGTTCTACCTCGTCGTCAGCCTTACCCGCTATTTTCCGACCGTCGTACCGCATCAAAATTTCCACACCTATGTCGTGATGGGCATCCTGGGCGCGCTCGGCCTCTTTATCTCCATCATCCTGCACGAACTTGCCCACGCGGTGATGGCGCTCAATTTCGGCCTGCCGATCGGGGGGATTACGCTCTTCATTTTCGGCGGCGTCGCGGAGCTCAAGCAGGAGCCGAAAACACCGCGTTCCGAATTCTGGGTGGCGCTTGTCGGCCCAGTGGCCAGCGTCATCATCGCGGCGGCCTGCTATATCTCTTCGGTGGTCTTCCGTTCCGCGGAGCTGCCAGCTCTTTCCGGCGTTCTCGCCTTTCTTGCGCTGACGAACACGGTGCTGGCGCTCTTCAACCTCGTCCCTGCCTTCCCGCTTGATGGCGGACGCATTCTTCGCTCTATCATCTGGTGGCGAACGGGCAATTTCCGCCGCGCCACGCGCGTCGCCTCCTTGTTCGGCTCGATATTCGGCGGCTTCCTCGTGATCACCGGTCTCGTTCAAATCGTCGAGGGCAACGCCCTCGGCGGAACCTGGCAGCTTCTCATCGGCATATTCCTTGCGGCCGCTGCGTCCCAGGGACGCACTCACACGAATGCAGCCGAAAATCTGAAGGGTGTGTCGGTGGCGGACCTCATGGACCGCTCTCCGCTTTCCGTCGGCCCCGACATCACGGTCGATGAGCTGGTCAAGGATTTCATCTACGGGCTGAACCGCAAATTCATCATTGTCGCCGAGGACGGAAAAGCTTTCGGCTATATCGTGCCCGAACAAATCAGGCGCGTTCTGCAATCGCAGTGGCGAGACACCTTTGCTCGGACCATAGCCGAGCGCTTCACCCACGATACGGTCGTCTCACCAGCCGCATCCGCTATGGAAGCGCTGCGCAAGCTTCAGTCGAACGGCATCCGCCATCTGGCGGTCCTGGAAGGCAATGCGCTGGTCGGGACTGTGTCCGAGACCAATTTCTTGAATTACATCACAGTGCGGGAAGAACTCGCCACTCCCGCAAAGGCGCTGCCGGCGGAACCGGCACCCTCAGGCGGCTAGCATTTTGTCCACTTCGCGGACAAGATCCTTCAAATGAATCGGTTTTGAAAGAATGCGGGCCCGCTGCGGCGCCTCTGAATAGTGCTGCAAAGCTACAGCGGCAAAGCCCGTGATGAACATGATTTTCATCTCGGGATTGAGTTCCGCTGCTCTCTTGGCGAGTTCGATGCCATCCATTTCCGGCATGACGATATCGGTCAGGAGTAGCGTCACCTGCTCTTGCTTTTCCTTCAACCCCTCGAATGCTTCAGCGCCATTGCCGTATGAAACGACGTCATACCCAGCACGTTCGAGCGCCTTCGCGAGGAAACAGCGCATGGAGTCATCATCTTCAGCAAGCAGAATGGTTTGCATCTTTCCTCACTCGCGAACAACCGACCGGCATGTCTCCCACGGCGGGCTTGCTACGCATCGACCCAAGACTGCGCCACCGTGGTCACATCAGCTTTAGCGCATCTTTTTCCAAATTCCAGGCTCAAGCTTGTTTTAACCTTACCCTGTGGAGAGCGGGCGTAAGGGGCAGCATACATTCGGGCTTTTAGAGAAACGCTAACTTGCGCAGCTTCCCACGAAATCAATCTCAAGTCTGCGCCTATGGCCGCCCGCGCGATGCTCGATCAGGTAGACTTCCTGCCAGATCCCAAGCGCAAGGTTTCCGTTCCTGACAGGGAGAGAAATCGACGTCGCAGTGAGAAGCGTTTTGATGTGCGCCGGCATGTCATCCGGTCCTTCGCTATGATGCCGGTAACGGGCCTCTTCCGGGGCAAAGCGCTTCAACGCGTCAGCAAGATCCGCGAGCACGGTGGGGTCGGCGTTTTCCTGAACGCAAAGTGAGGCCGAGGTGTGGGTGCAAAAGACGCTCAGCAGGCCGTTCTCAGCCCCCATCTCTTCCAGCGCCCGGCGCAGTTCACGTCCAAGGCGATAAAAGCCTTGTCCGGTCGTTGTCGCGATCACGGTAGAACTGCGATGACCGGTGATGGCTGCGGACGTGCTCATCGAAGACCTCGCTAAAAAAAAACACATGTTTTACCGGCCGTTTACGGCCTGTTTGCATATCCAAGGCAAAGATAACGAACCGCATAGGCTTTCCGAAGCCTGTACGATCGCGACTCTCATCCCCGGCGTGTTGGACGAGAGTGTGCTTTAATCGATTAGGTGGGAACTTGGCCACGTGAAACCAGGGCGCTTGATCAATGGCGACCGAGACCCCGACAGGGCCCCTGAGGCGCGAGGCCCCGTCGATGGCGTGCTCGATGCCGTCCCTGGCATTCCCTCTTTGACGCAACCCCCTCCGCCTTCTCCTTCGCCCGAGCCTCCCTGGCTCGGGTTGGACGATGAGATGGACGCCGACGCTCAACTTCAGGTTTATCTCGATCGCGCAAAGGGGCCAAAGCAAAAGGGATTCCCTCCGATGGAGGTCCTGTCAGCGCGCCTCAGCGAATTCTCAGCGCCCCTGCATCCCACCGAAGCCTTCCCGGAGAAGGCGGGATATGCGTCTCCTGACAGGCGCCGCGGAGCCGACCTCGAGTGGTTCGAGGAAAGGTTCCAGGAGCTAAAGGGCCTGCTTGCCCATCGGGAGTCCGACAGAAGCGAGATCGTTTCCGTCAACGCCAAGCTTGCGGAAATCATCGACCGCGTGGACAAGCTTTCCGCGGCCTTGCCTGGCGAGAGGACGATGGCGGCGGTTGAAACGCAGCTCGCCGAAGTCTCTCGTTCCCTTAAAGCCACACGTGCGCAAAGCTCGTCGGACGCCGATCGCATTGCGCGCGCGGCCCAGGAAATCCTTGCGGCCACGGAACGGGCCCATGAGGCGCGGGCAGGCTTCGAGAACGCAGCGCGTCATACGGTGAGAGAGCTTGGACAAACCGTAGCGGTCGCTGCGTCCCGCGCCGCTGGGGTGACGGCGGAGCAAATCGCCGCGGCGCTTCAGGAAACCCGCGACGACGGACGGCTCGACAAGGTGGAGAATGAACTTCGCGCGCTTAATACTCTCTCCCGGGAGAGCAGCGAGCGCACCACCGCCATGCTCGAGCGCATTCACGAGACATTGCGGGTTTTCCTGGAAAATGGCCACGGCGAGCGCGCCGCTTCCGCGCCCAGGAAACGCGCCGGCGTCCATACGCCGATAACGTCCGGGCGCGCCCACGCCTACACCATCGATGATTTCGGATCGGAGCCCGAGAAAAAGCCGCGGCTCGATGAGATCACGCTGCGCGCGCCGCCGCCTCCCGATCCAAACCTTTTCGAAGCATTCAAACAGGCGAGCGAAAAACTCATCGTCTCGAAGTCGCAGTCCGCCAAACGCGAAGCGGAAGCTCAAGGGCCATCGGCGGGTCCGTCTTTTCAGCCTGGAAAACTGTTCCGGGACGATGAAAGGTCTCTTCCGATTTTCGGGCTTGCAATCGTGGCTGTGGTCCTCCTGATTGCAAGCGCCGCGCTGTATTACCTGCATACGCAGTCCGCGATTCCCCCCTTCCACCTGACCGTTCTGCCGGACGTGCAGCCCGTAAGACTTTTGCCGCCTCAGAGTCCGCAGACGGGGGAGTCCGCACCCGCCAAGGCGGCAACGGGCGCACAAAAAGCGGCCCCCGCTCTCTTCTCCGCGGCAGATCAGAAACCCGAGCCCTCCCCTTCCCAGCCGGAAAATCGGGAAGATCTGCAGATGCTAGCCAATGCCGCAAGCCGCGGCGACAGGGAGGCCCAGTTCCGGATCGCTTCCCGTTTCCTGAGCGAAGGAACAGTTCAGGGTGATCCGGCAACAGCGGCTCGCTGGCTGGCGAAAGCAGCAAACCAGGGTCATGTCGAGTCCCAGTTCGTGCTGGCTTCTCTGTACGAGCGCGGAGTTGGGGTGCCCAAGGATGAGACGCTGGCGCGCGAACTGTACCGCAAGGCCGCGAGCACCGGCCACATCCGGGCAATGCACAACCTTGGGGTCATGCTTGCCGCTCAGGGCACGCCTGAAGAGTATGAGCAGGCGGCAGGCTGGTTCGCGAGCGCGGCCATGTCCGGCTTGACCGACAGCCAGTTCAATCTCGCGGTGCTTTACGAGCGTGGTCTTGGCTTGCAGCAGAATAATCAGAAGGCTTTCTTCTGGTATCAGGTCGCCTCGCTCGCGGGAGACAAGGAAGCAACACGCCAGGCGGAGCGCCTCAGGCGCCTCTTGCCCGATGCCGAGACGCAGGCGGCCACCGAGCAAGCCGGCTCATGGCGTCCAACGCTGGAACAGTTTCCTGGCCTCACGAGCGGAAGCCCCGCCCGGGGTTAGGCGTTTCCATGGAAGCAGCTTTGAGCGCGGTGTTTTTACGCCGAAAACCGTTTTTAGGTGACGCTCGCGCTGCTTTAGGTTAAAAGCGCGCAAAAATCTACGAACCCCACCCAAAAAGCGACATAAACAGGCGACAGCAGCCATGCTGGTTTATTTGCCGATTGCGGAAATGCCGGTGAGCGCGCTGCTGATGTTCGCTCTTGGCGGCGCAGTTGGTTTTCTGTCGGGCATGTTCGGCGTCGGAGGCGGTTTTCTCATGACGCCGATGCTCATCTTCGCGGGCGTACCAAGCGCCGTTGCCGTTGCGACCGGGGCCAATCCTCTGATCGCCTCCTCCATCACCGGCACGATCGCTCAATACCGGCGCAAGAATGTCGACATCAAGCTCGGCCTGTATCTTCTGGCGGGCGGCGCGGGCGGCGCGTTCCTTGGCGTTCTCATCATCAGGTATCTGAGGCAGATCGGGCAGATCGATCTTACCGTCGCACTCCTCTACGTCGTTTTCATGAGTTCTGTGGGCGGCATCATGTTCGTCGAAAGCCTGCGGGCGCTGCGCAAAGTGCGCCAGGGCCAGCCGGCCGCAGCGAAGCGCCCTACCCAACGCGGCTGGATCCACCGGCTTCCCCTCAAGACGCGCTTCAAGGCGTCGAAACTTTATATCAGCGCAATCCCACCGATCGCACTCGGAGGGCTCGTGGGCCTCATGTCCGGCGTCATGGGTGTGGGAGGCGGCTTCGTCATGGTTCCGATCCTGATTTATATTCTCCGCGTGCCAACGAATCTCGCGATCGGCACCTCCCTGTTCCAGGTCATTTTCGTGAGCGCGATCACCACAATTCTGCAGGCAGCGACCAATCAAACGGTCGACATTGCGCTCGCCGTCCTTTTGATGGTGGGGGGAGTGATTGGTGCACAGGCAGGGACTGCGGCTGGCCAGAAGCTTCGCGCCGAGCAACTGCGTCTCCTCCTCGCGATATTGGTTCTAGCGGTAGGACTTAGGCTTGGCATTGGGCTGCTGCTTCCTCCGGACATCTTCAGCCTAACCCGAGCCGAGGCGTGAATGATGGCTCAGGCTTTTTGTGCGAGGCGGCTTCTTCGCGCCGCTCTGTTCCTGATGCTGATCGTTGCGTTCGAGGACGTGGCAATTGCCAAGACGCCCGATCTTATCGAGGCCGGGGCGTCGCAGAACCATTTCTACATCGAGCCAAGCTATGACGGGACGAGCGTTGCGCTTTTTGGTTCAGTCGACAGCGACCGACTTAAGAACCAGCCCTTCGATGTAGCCGTTACGCTTCGCGGTCCGATCAAGCCGGTGACGGTATGGAAGAAGGCTCGCCGCGCTGGCCTTTGGGTCAACTCGCAGAGCATGACCTTCGATGGGGTTCCCAATTACTACGCCGTGCTCTCCACGAAACCGCTCAAGGATATCGCGTCTCTGGAGGCCCGCAAGGACCCTGAGATCGGAATCGATGCTCTGCAATTTTCGGGCGCGGATGGCAAACCGCTGGCCGGCCCGTCCCAGGAATTCTGGAACGCCCTGATCAACTTGAAGCAGACGAGCGGCCTTTTCGTCGAGCGCAACGAGGCCGCCATCAATTTCCTGGGCGCGAGACTTTTCCGGACAAGGATTCTTCCTTCCTGCGGCAGCGGGGCCGGGGCTCTACCGGGCCAATTTCTATGTCTTCGAGAAAGGCAGCGTCGTGGGTGAGGCAAGCGCCCACATCCGATTGAACAAGATCGGCATCGAAGCGAGCCTCTCTTCAGCAGCCGAAGACCATCCCTGGCTTTATGGCGTCCTGGCGGTCACTCTCGCGGCCGGCGTTGGCGGAGGAGCCTCGCTCGTCTTCCGGCGCGGTTAGGCATCCCGCGACTGCACGCGCGCGCTAACCATCGGGCAAGATCAGAAACTGCTTGCTCAACTTCGGCCTTGCTTTCCCCCACGCTTTAGGACTACCAGAAAGCGATTTTCGGCGGCCTGCAACAGGGGGTTAAGGCGATGAATTTGCGAGCGTTACTGTTTGAATTTGAGGCAACGACGTTCGCGTTAAGGCTCCATCGCACCGAACTTCGCTGTTCAAGCCTCTCCAGAGAACTCCCACGCGATTGCAACGAGCCAAACTTATCCTGCCGGTCTTGTTAGGAGAACGAATATGCTGAAGTATTTACGCTCGATATGCGGTTTGCTCGTGGCATCAACGCTGATGCTGCCTGGCGCTGCCGATGCTCAAGGACAGAACGCCGAGCGAGGCCGGGCAAAAGAGCAGAAGGACGCCGGCGCTCGCATGGATTCCATCCGGCCGCACCGGATCACAGAGCAACCGGCGTTTTCCCAAATGCTCGGCGGCGCCGCCGCCAAATCTTTCGGCGCGGATGCGAATGCATCGTCTCCAAACGACCCCGTCTTCGCGGCTGGTTTCGATTGGGATTATAAGCCCCTTCCCGCCGGCATGAACGCGGTCGGTGCGTGGCAGAAGACTACCGGGTCCAAGGACGTCGTCGTTGCCGTTCTCAGCACCGGCATTTTGCCGAAGCACCCCGATATTTCCGGCTCGCCCAACCTTCTGCCCGGCTATAGCTTTGTCAGTATCGATGGCGAAAAGCGCAAGGCCGATGCGACTGATCCGGGTCAGAACTGCTCGGAACAAGTGAAGGCCACTTTCGAAGGAACTCACTTTGCTGGCACAATCGGCGCCGTTCGCACCAATAACGGCATCGCGATAGCCGGATTGAACTGGGCGGTTTCCGTTCTCCCGATCAGAGTCCTGTCTAAATGCTACCAGGTTTCGCCGGCCGATCTTCAGCAAGCTATCCTGTGGGCAGCCGGCTATCCCGTTGAAGGCGTTCCAGCCAATCAACATCCGGCTCACATTATCTTCATCGATCTTCAAGCGCAGGCGGAGTGCACGCGCGACGGAGTTGGCCCGTTGATGGACGCGATCCAGGCCGCGCGCGCCAAAGGAGCCGTTGTCGTGGCCCCTGCAGGCGACTCGGCGAGCGACGTCAAGGGCTATTTCCCGGCTGGTTGCCCTGGCGTGATTTCGGTGGCTGCGAGCGACGGCAAGGGGCAGTTCGCCTCCTATTCGAATTATGGCAATGTCACCCTCCTTGCGCCGGGCGGAGACCCCAAGACCACCGATGAAAATGGGCGGGAAGCCTATATCTGGAGCGTGGGGCGTCCGAGTTCCGCGAACAAGGAAGGGCTCGCGATCTGGTACGGAACGGATACGGCTGCGGCGCACGTCTC
Source organism: uncultured Alphaproteobacteria bacterium (assembly GCA_963833565.1). Lineage (GTDB taxonomy): Bacteria > Pseudomonadota > Alphaproteobacteria > Rhizobiales > Rhodomicrobiaceae > Rhodomicrobium. The sequence goes on along the minus strand of CAWHYO010000045.1, from coordinate 70,978 downwards.
CGGCGCCATCGCTCTGGCTCTCGCGCAGCATCCGGAGTGGCGCGGCAAAGCGGATCTTATCGAGCAGAAGTTGCGCGCATGCGCCGTTGCGGCCTCTGCCAATGTTTGCCCAAAAGGATGTGGCGCGGGCCAGCTTGACGCCGCGAGGCTTGTGGACGGCGGAGCCGCATGTGCTGCAGCAAGTGCGAGCGCAACCGCCAACGAAAGCGCAAGTCCAAGCGTAGACTCAACTGCAACTGCGGCTCCCGCTGCGCCTGCCCCAGCACCAGTCGCATCGGCGGCTCCGGCGCCCAGCCCAGCGCCCGCGCCTAGCAGCAATGCCAATTCACCCGCACCCTCCACGAATCCGATCATGGGACAGTGGCTCCTGCCCGAGGGAGAAGGCATCCTGATTATCAGCGATAAAGGAGAGTGGCTGCATCCCGTACACGGCATTGCGCCGCATTCGCGAGGCCAGTGACGAGGCGGACATGAAAGTATTCTATAATGGCGGCGTTCGTTGCGCCTACCGGACGAGCTTCACGGACGGCGGAAAGACGCTGCTCCTCAGTCCCGCCGACCTAACGCAGGACCCCAGCTTCTGCCCGTCGGGGGCACTCAAAAGCATGGCACGATAAGACGGCGCGGATAAAAGATATGGCCGGGCTTGAACCCGGCCATCATCGCGCCGCGAACTTCGCTGCGTTCAGCGTTTGCGCCTTTGGGACACCTCAGGCGGCGCGGTCTTCCATCAATTGCGGTGAAGCGATAGCGGTGACCCGCTCCTGGGATATGAACCAGACGAACAAGCCGCCCTGGCCGAGAAGCGGATCGAAGGCGGAACTCAGCACATTGGCTCCCGCAGAATAATCGCCAAGTGAGGGCAGGACCATGCGCATTCCGTTCGAAACGAAGCAACGGCCACGCACGAGATGACCGTAATGAGAAACCTGCGCTACAGGGTGCATGCCGCCCGCTATTTCATTGGCGACAGGCGCGCGGATCGGCTCAGCGCGGAACTTGATGCCGCTCAGCATCAAATGCGGCACCACGGCTCCGCCAATCGGCTCCGGCTTTCCGGAAAGCTCAGACGCCACCCAATACCACTCGCGTCCCTCCATCATGTCCTGAAGCCAGTCGATCTGGTGATTGCTCAGACCATCTGAACAAAGTCCGGCAAAGCTGTTGCCGAGCGCGATGATACGTGCGGGATCGTAGCGGTCGAGCGCATCCTCAAGTTTCTCGAATGCAGAGGTCGTATCGTAGGGAGGAAGAACCACGTTTTCGCCCTGCAGATAGGAGCATTTCGAAAGTTGGAGATCCGCCACAATGAGAGTGTTCTCGGCAGGCCAAAAAAGAGCCCCGGTGGGGTCGGCGACGAAGGACTTCCCTCCAAGAAGAATCCGGGAAGCGCCTGTATCGTGAATAAATGTCGAGTAATCACGCTGAAGCGTTGTTGCAAGCATCATGTCTGCCCTTCAGACGGACACGGCAGTGAACTCAAGCCGTGTACCGCTAAACGCCCGGACTTACTGCTTACCTCGGACGAGCATGGAGAACCTGTTTGGTCATGAGAGGATGACTGATTTGCGTTACTTTTGTTACAAAAAAATCACTTTTGTTGAAGTTCTTTAAAAATCGTTAAAACTTGTAAAGTAGTGGCAGACCCGCCACATGTGTTGCTTTGAAACTACGCTGCTTTTGTATGCTCGACCCTCGCGAAATAGGGCAGCAGCTTGAAGCGCGCATAAGGAAGGTATTGCTGGTTCTGGATCAAGCCTTCGAACTGGGTCAACCGCTCCAGAACGCCGTGCAGATGCGCCGCGTCCGGCCCTGAATTTGCGCCGCAAAGGGCGCGCACGACAGCCTTTTTGTGATCCGGCTGCTGGTTCTTGAGGTAGATCTTCGTATCGAGCGCGCCTGACAGGTCAGGCGGCAAGTCGCCCGGATATTGTGTTCCGATCGCGATGCCCGCCCCGAACGCGCGGCCTTCGCGAGCCAGGCTTTCAAGGTGCGGGCTGTTGGCGACGCGCCATGCTTCATCGATCACAAGTAAGCGCGTGAGCTTGCGGGGCTGCGCCCGCCGCAAAAGCACGCCGTGCAGCCTGATGATGATCAACTCGGCAAGCGCCGCCTTGATCTCGTCGGTTGGAAGCGCGAACAGCGAAAGAACAAGCCGCTCATCGAGCATGGCCTCGAAGGGTACGGTGAGCTCATTCGACTTCGGAAAAAGGCCGAGTTCGAAAAGAGGTGCGATGCGGTCGAGAAGGCTGATGGCTTGCGGGTTCCTCGCCTCCTTCTGCTCTTCGAGGATGGCGACGACATCGTCGAAGTTCGGCGGCCGAAGCGTATCGATGGCGATCCATTTCTGCGGGCTGACGCCGCGAGCCTCGAAAGCCCCCTTGACCGCGTCCCGCAGCATTGCCGTCTGCCGGTCGCCAAGTCCAAACACCCGCTTCAGGACGCCTGTGATCGTGAAGATGTGCTCGATGGGCTGCGCCTGACCCTCCTCGTTGCCGCTCGGCATCAGCGGATTGAACGGAATGCCGTAGCGCCGCACATCGTGGACCTTGAGTTCGTTGGCTTGAACGAAGCTCCGCTCCGAGTAATCGTTCTTGAAATCGAAAATGCAGACAGGGAAACCCATGCGGCTTACGCCGTCGATGAGGACGTTCAACGTTTGCGTCTTGCCGGAGCCTGGATCGCCCGTCACCAGAATGCCGAAGTTGAGAAGCCTGGCTTCGGTCTCGAAGGGCGCCCAATAGGCCTTCCCGCCATCCTCGTGGCTTCCCAGCATGACCGCCTGAGCTGCGGGAGGCTTGCGGCGGGACGCGGGCGGCGGCGAAGGCGGAGCCGGCTCTGACGCCTCTTCTACAGCCTCATCCTCGATGGTCTTCACATAGGGATACTGAAGAATGTCGGAGAGCGAGGCTGTGGTCGTCAGTGGGCGCGACTCGCGCTGCCAGTCTTGAAATCCGGCGGAATCCTTGAAGTTGCGGAAAAAATGGCGTGCGGACTCCAGCCGCTCCCACGATAGCATTTCGAACTGCGGAACGATGATGGAGTGCATCTCCTCCGCATCACGGATAAGAGGCGCGACAAACCGCCCCGAACGCGGGAGCCGGCCGCCGCGCGGACGAACCAACACCGGCCGCGCGCCCTTGATCGAGCGAAGGAACATCTTGATCTCATCGGCGAGCGGCGCCCCGCGCGCTTCATTGCAAAGCGCAATGTCTCGCCGCTCCACGCTCTGGCCGTCCTTCTGAAAATCGGCCTCGATCACGACCGTGCCTGCGCGTCCACGCACTGTGCGCCTTGTCTTGATGGCCGTGATGCCTTCGATCTCCACTGCAGCGGCCTGGACCGCCCACTCGAGGATCTCGGCCTGCTGGATGCCGTTGCCGATCGAGGGCTGAACGGTTCTCGAATTCAGTTCCCCGTGCCACTTGTCGTCGAAATTGATGGCCGGCGCCGAAACGGCGGCCGTCGGCGCGGCGATCACGGGCTCGCTCGTGACCACAGGCGGAGGCGGCATGTCCTCCAGGACCGGCAACTTGCCTGTCGCCAGATAGATGCGCCGGAATTGCTGGATCAGCTCGAAGACATAGCGGGAGGTCTGCCCGCCAAGCTCGCTCAACATCCAGGCCGGGAAAGGATAAAGGGGATCGGAAGCGTCGGCTTTGGTTCCAAAGCGTTCGAACAGCTCCGCAAGCCTGCGCTTCAGAAGCGCCTCGACCTGACGCCGCGCCAGCGGCCGCAGCCGCATGGGAAGCGCGCCGAAGCGCTCGATCCGGTCGCGGATCGAACCGTCTATCCCTTCGCAAATGGTGTCGTAAAGCGCTGGCAGCACCGCAAAGGCGACGCATAACGGGGGTAGTGTCTCGGCCAGGAGCGCTCCCCGGCTGAAGAGATGGCGCAGCCGCTGCTCCCACCCCTGGACGCGGCTCTGTTCGAGCTGATCGAAGGTAAGCAGGAGAGCGCCGCCCGTCGCTCCGATCAAATTTACAAGCGCATCGATGTGGCTGCGCGCAACGTGATCGTCGGGGGTTTGCGTGAGCCGTATCCCGCCCACGCTGACAGTCAGCGGCTGACCGCGCAGATAGGCGAGGCAATCGTCGTCGCCTGCCGCAGCCCCAAGCAGAGCCGTCACGAAAGCCTCGGATGGCACCGGAAGATGCGACAGCTTATGAAGCTTCAAGCGAATTGAAACAACGAGAGGCCGCAGATCGAAATCCCGGATGTCGCCTTCATCTCTTAAGACATCGCGCCGGAACGCCGCCATCAAATCCGGCTGTGCCCGCTGAAGAACGGCCGCTGCGAGCCGCGCCAAGGGCGACGGGGCATCGGCCGAGACAAGATAGCGTTCGGACAGCCGTGAAATCAGCGCACGCAACAGCCAGTTGTCGAGATCCTTTTCGGCGACAAGATCGACCATCGGGAACAGCGCCGCGTAGATGCCGCCCTCCTGGTGCATGCGCCGGATCGCTGTCAGGAGCGTATGCGTCTTCCCGGTGCCGGTCGCGCCCTTAATTAGAAGGATGCGCGAGGCCGGATCGGGATTTTGCGCCCGCGCCTGGGCGACGATCCCCGTCAGCGCGTCGCTCGCCTCCGCCTCGATTTCCGGCACGTCGACGCGCTCCTCGTCCGCCGCGCCCGCAAGCGACGCCACCGCGCCAAAGACGCGGTCGAACTCGGGAACTCCTGAAAGCCTGGAGACGGGGGTCCATGATCTGGCGCTAAATCCACTGGTTGACGATGAAGTGACGCTCATCGCGCCCAAAACGCAAACGGGACCGCTCTTTCAGGCTCGCATCGAAAGGACCGGCGATGTCGTAACGCTCGAGGTCGAGAAGCCCCTCGCGCGCCGCTTCGGCGAGGTGTGTCTTGAATTCGTCAAGTGTGCCAAGGTCCACGCCTTGCGCCAGGGCGGCATCGTACACCTGCGCTATGGCGACACGACCCGCATAGGGTTTTGTTTCAAGCCTCATGGCAAGCTTCCTGACCGATTCAGCGAATCCGTCCAAATCAAAAACCTCCCCTCTTCTTTCTGCCTTCTCAACTTGTGTCTGCAGAGCCGCGCGAATGATCGTTGTGCTGAGATCGGCGATGGTTGCCCCCGGCCCGCCAAAAGCGGACGAAAGCAAGGCGGCGTCGGCTTGCAGCACTGTGCCAGCGTCGAGCCCCGCAAAGGCCAGATAAAGGCTTCGGCTCATAGGATCGAACGAGAATGCCCCTGCGGGCTGAACGGACACCACAAACGGCTTTTTAAACGACGCAAGGATGCGGCGAAGGAGTTCGCAGCGGACCTCTGCCCGCGATGGCAAGAGCGGAAGATTATCGAGGCCGTAAAGCTGACGAAGCGCCGCCGCAGCGAGATCTCGCAGCATGCGGGGTCCTTTGGCTGGAGCCGCGATGACGCCAAGGGCGCGGAAAGCGAAATCGCGCCTGGCATCAGGCCAGTTCATCGGCTTTCGCCCTGCTCCATTCGCGCTCGCGTTTACGGTGGCATGCAGCAAGCCGCCGCGCTCCTCGATCAGCGCGGACTTTGCGCCCTCGTCAAGTGCAGCCGCCGGGCAGGAAAAAGCCGAAAGCGCGCTCTCCGCATCGGCGCGGGTGCACCCTTCCTTGTGAGCCGCGACATAAGCCGCCGCCAGTTCCGCAGGCGCGATGGCCTGGAGACAGGCGGGGTTGGCGTGGAGCAGGTTCAAGGGATTTCCTTTGATCATCATGGCGTGCAAATCCGCATCGATACGAAAATCGGGACATCCCACCATCTTCCGAAGTTAACCGATTCGAAAGGATCCTGGAACCAGCGAGCACCGGCGTAGTCCCTCAGCTTGGCTTTAAGGTGCCGAAACCTCACATCGAGAGTGAGCAAAGGTCACGACGCGTTGCAAAAGCAAGGCCTTCATCCCGTCGCCATGGAGCATGACACGGCGCGCGCGGACGCTCGATATGATCGGCTCCTCGCTTCAGTTTGTCAGGGACGGCGCAGCCTATGTCGGGATTATCAGCCACAAATATGGGCAGACTGCTCGCTGTCCGCAGAGCGCAATCGTGATGGGCTTTCGATTACGGAGCTGGAGTTTAACGAGGCGCTTCGCCTCAGCCGGCCCATTCTCCTTTTCATCATGAGCGACGATGCACCCCGTTCCACCCGACGGAGGTCGAGAGCAATGCAAATAAAAGGAAAAAAGCTCAACGCTTTTCGTGACCGTGCGAAGCGCAGTGGGACGCCGGAGGCGGCAGTCAATCGCGTCTACTCGGTCTTCAGCAGTCTCGACGAGTTCAAGACCGAGGCCATCCATGCGGTCGCGAAGCTCAAGCTCTCTCATAGAAAGCCCACCGTCTCCCGAGCCAAAAGTGACGCAGCGCCAGACCAAGCCCAGTTCAAAACGAGATACGCTGCCGCGGCCGCCTGCATTTCGCGCCGTGCCTCGCTATGCAAGCGCCCACCAATTCTTAGGCCGCAAAGAAGAACTCGCCAAACTTTCGACCTGGGCATCGTCATCCAACCCAAAGCCGCTGTTTTTGCTCGAAGCTATCGGTGGCTCCGGCAAGAGCCTCCTCACATGGCAATGGATCAATCACCGCGCGCCTGAGGTGCGAAGCGATTGGGCTGGCCGCTTTTGGTATTCCTTCTATGAGAAGGACGCGGTGATGGCGCAGTTCTGCCGGGAGGCTCTCGCCTACATGACTGGCGAGCCAATGGAGACGCTGCGCAAGACTGAGATTCTGGATCTCGGCGACAAGCTCATCGAGGAGTTAACGGCACGTCCCTGGCTTGTCGTGATGGACGGTCTCGAACGGTGCTGGTGGCGTATCACCGTTACAACGCGCATCAGCTTCGTGACGACGAAGTCGAGAGGCGGAAGATCAGATCGCCAAGCGCGATCCCTGCGCTACACGGAGGACGACGAGCTTCTGCGCAGGCTGCAAATGCAGCGCCTTCGAAACTGGTGGTGACATCGCGGCTCATGCCGCTCGCGCTCCTCAATCGGGCTCATCAGCCGTTACCAGGCGTGCGCCGTGAACCTTTGCTGGGTCTGCGCCCGGAGGACGCCGAAGCAATGTTGCGGGCTTGCGGCGTCACCGGCGAATCCGAGAGTATAAGAGCCTATCTCCAGCAAAATTGCGGATGCCATCCGCTCGTCACCGGTGCGCTTGCCGGGCTCGTAAACGATTACCTCCCCGATCGCGGGAATTTCGGCCGCTGGGCCATCGATCCCAACTTCGGTGGCCATCTCGATCTCGCCAAGCTCGACCTCAAACAGAGGCAAAATCATATTCTGGAGGCGGCGTTCGACGCTCTCCCACCAGCAAGCCGTCAGCTCTTGTCTACATTGTCACTGCTCAGCAGCGGCGCCGACTATGAAACTCTCGGCGCTTAATCCTCATTTGCCTGAAGCCTACAAGAAATAAGAAAAAGAGCTTAGCTAAACCATCGCAACCAGACTTAAGGCGGAGCGCCGCCTATCTCGGAGGCACTGCGCCATCGCTTTAAGTCTTTCTGCAAGAAACAGTGCGGGATCTCGAAGCGCGCGGCCTCCTGCAATACGACGCCACTGAAAAGCGCTACGACCTGCATCCAGTCGTGCGCGGCGTTACCTTCGGTCGAATGGCGTCTGACGAGAAACAGAGCTCTCGGGCAGCGTGTCGTCGACTATTTTTCGCAACAACCGCATCGCCCTTACGAACAAGCGGAGACATTAGAAGACCTGACCGTCGCGCTGCAACTCATGCGCGGACTCTTACAGCTCCACCGCTTTGAAGATGCTGTTCGTCATTTTGCCAAGGCAGCCTGGCTCGTGCACTACTGTATAATCTTAATGCCGCCTCCGAAGTCCTTAGCCTTCTCAGTCCTCTATTTCCTGACGGTTTCCTAGCGTCAGCCAGAGCTGCTCTCAATAAACCAAGCAGTATACTTCGTATACTACACTCTAACCTGACGCGTTTTATGAGAAATTTCTTTATGAAGAAAGATTAGCATTCAATAAGATGTTTTAGAAATAATCTATATCTTGTAAAGATTATCGCTGCGACTATACTGCAAGCCTTGCCAACATTACATATGCTATCTATAGAATGAACCGTGATTGCAGATGCACACAGTTACCAGGTTAATTAGCTACGATCTTCGATTGAATTAGAAAGATCGTGGATGTTCTGTTCAAATGCTCTTGCTTTATCTGTTTTTCACTATGTCACTGTGAGGTGATGTTCGCGAAGGCAGAAGTCACTTGGTCAACGCTCAGCCCAGATGAGACGTGGCTAGCATCGTAGCCTCTATAGGGCAGGTAGGCGGAGCTATTGGTACGCTATGTTTCGTTTTCAGTATTTCTACCTCAGCCAAGATTATATAGCTAAGGCTGAACAACTTAGCACGTAAGCACACAGCCGCCGCAACGCGCCAGCTCTTAAATTTTCGCGGTTCCGTGGCATCTCGATCTCGGCGAGATCGATCTGCCTCGATGCGCTACGCGAAACGTGCGCCTCTCCCGCTCCGCCGGTCTCCAACCCGAATCCGAGGCTTTCCTCGCTCTGGCTCGTTCGCGGCGGTACAAAACCCACGCGCACGAGAAGCGGAGCGTCTAGCGCCAAACCGAGTATGCGCTCTCACAGTCGCCAAGCTTTGGCAGCTCTCGGCGACCCCACAAAGCGTTGGACACGCCTGCGCGCCCATCGCTGGCGTCGCCGATGGCGAGCCCTATGTTCCCGCTCGGCTAAACCACACACGCGCTCTACTCACCGAACTCGGCCCGAACTCCGCCTTTCCTCATACGATCCAACCAAAGCAGCCTTTCCCCTGGGAGAAAGAGTGCCGCCGCCATCGAGGAACTACGCGCCGAAAAAAAACGCGAGAAGGGGGCAAAGCCAAACCACCGTCATCGGTGTCAGCACGTTAACTCACGTCTTGCTTGCGCACGGCAAAGGTCTTAATAGACGCACGAACACGCTTCCAATCCGGCGCGGCATAAGAATTTGCTCATGATGAAAGCCCCGGCCGGCAAAGCACCAACTTGATGTTTCCGGAAAGGCGAGGAGCTTAACCCGTGATTGCAGGAATTTTACGCATTGGCGCGTTCGCGCTGGCGCTTGGCGCGCAATTCGCTTACGCGGGCCCGGTCGCTCGCGTCAATGGAGCCGACATTACCGATGCGGAGCTGGCCTTCGCCGAAGCCGAGGTCGGAGCGGAGATCGCAGGCCTGCCGGCTGAAAGCCGCCGCCGCGTGCTGGTGGAGTATCTTATCGAGGCGCATCTTTTCGCGGATGAAGCGAATAAGGGCCAGCTCACCTCGGGCAAGGAATTCGAGGATCGCCTAGCCTATTACAAGCTCCGCGCGATGCGCGACGCCTTCTACGAAAAGAAAGTCCGCGGCGGCGTGAGCGACGCGCAGGCCAGGGCCGCCTATGACGAGCAGATCGCAAAGCTGAAGCCCGAGCAGGAAGTGCACGCCCGTCACATTCTTGTGAAGACGGAAGAGGATGCAAAGGATCCTCGTGAAGCAGCTCAAGGGCGGAGCGGACTTCAACGAGCTTGCCAAGAAGAGCACGGACGGTTCGAACGCCCATTCCGGCGGCGATCTCGGCTATTTCTCGCGCGGGCAGATGGTCAAGTCGTTCGAAGACGCCGCCTTCGCGCTGGAGCCTGGGCAGATTTCCGATCCCATCAAGTCCGAGTTCGGCTGGCACGTGGTCAAGGTGGAGGATAAACGCACCAGACCGGTGCCGAGCTTTGAGGAAGTCAAGGACCAGATCACGGCTTCCCTGATCCAGAGCCAGCTTAAGGATACGGTGCAGAAGCTCAGGTCCTCCGCCACGGTTGACATTCTCGATCCGGACTTGAAGAAGGCCATGGACGAGGATGCAAAGGCGGCAGCGATCGAGCCTCAGACTCAGCAGAAATAAGCAAAACGGAGTCGCCTCGCATCATGGCGAAAGGTCACAAGGTTTCGCCGTTCGCGCCCGCCGAACCTGTCGAGCTGCCTCCCATAAAGGGAGTGCGGCTCGCAGTTGCCGAGGCGGGGATCAAATATGCGAACCGCACCGACGTTCTTCTGATGGTGTTTCCGGAAGGTACGGAGGTTGGCGGCGTCCTGACCCGTTCGAAAACCTGCTCGGCGCCGGTGGATTGGTGCCGTGAGCAGCTTCAGCATGGCAGCGCGAGGGCGCTTGTCGTCAACTCGGGCAACGCGAATGCGTTCACTGGATGGCGCGGACGCGAAACGGTCGAAGCCACGGCGGCCTTCGCAGGCGAAGCAGCCGGGTGCGAGCCGGACCGCGTTTTCATCGCATCCACCGGCGTCATTGGCGAACCTCTCGATGCCTCGAAATTCAAGGATGTGCTGAAAGAGATCGCGCCGCGCGCCCGCGAAGACGCTTGGGCCGACGCCGCCCGCGCGATCATGACAACCGACACCTTTCCGAAGCTCGCCACGCGCCGCGCGCTCGTCGGCAATGTGCCCGTCACGCTGAACGGGATCGCCAAGGGCTCCGGCATGATCGCGCCCGATATGGCGACCATGCTGTCGTTCATCGTCACCGATGCGCCAGTCGAGTCCCACATGTTGACGAAGCTTCTCCAGCGGCACACGAAGTCGACCTTCAACGCCATCACGGTGGACAGCGATACCTCGACGAGCGACACGCTTCTGATATTCGCCACGGGCGAAGCCGCCGCGCATGGAGCGCCGAAGATTGCCAGCCCCGATGACCCGGAGGCCGCCGCCTTCTCAGCCGCTCTCCTTCGCCTGATGCACGATCTTTCAATGCAGGTCATCAAGGACGGCGAGGGCATCACGAAGTTGATGACCATCCATGTCGAGGGCGCCGAGAACGACGAAGCTGCGCACCGCATCGGGCTTTCGATCGGTAATTCGCCGCTCGTCAAGACCGCTATCGCGGGAGAAGACGCCAATTGGGGCCGCATCGTCGCTGCGGTCGGCAAATCGGGCGAGGCCGCGAACCGCGACCGGCTTTCGATCTGGTTCGGCGACATCCAGGTGGCGAAGGACGGCATGCGCCATCCCGATTACCAGGAAGCGCAAGGCGAGGCCTATATGAAAAACGCGGCGAGATCGAAATCAGCGTGGATGCCGGAACTGATGGCCATGGCCGCGCGACGGTTTGGGCCTCCGATCTCACTCACGGCTATATCGAAATCAATGCCGACTACCGCAGCTAAACCCGCCGCACCCCGCGTTTTGACCGTGGTTGCGGTCGCGCTGATCGACGCCGATGGCCGTGTGCTTCTTCAAGAACGCCCCGCGCACAAGGAGCATGGCGGGTTGTGGGAATTTCCCGGCGGCAAAATCCATGACGGCGAATTGCCCGAGGCGGCGCTGATCCGCGAACTCAAGGAAGAGCTCGGCATCGACGTGCCCGCCCGCTGCCTCGCGCCGCTTACCTTCGCCAGCCACACTTACGAGAACTATCACCTGCTGATGCCGCTCTATGCCTGCCGTAACTGGGAGGGCGAGCCCGAGCCGCTCGAAGGCCAGAAGCTCGCCTGGGTGCGGAAGGATCGGCTGCGCGACTACCCCATGCCCGCTGCGGATGTGCCTGCAGGATTACCGGCGCCACGCCGCTCATCCCGATCCTGCAGGATTGGCTATAGCCGGCAGCGCATCCGCAAGGATTGGGGCCTTATCCCGTTGTAACCGCGATCTCAAGATCGCTTGGATCGATAGTCTGCCCTAACCGCGCTTTCAACATATCGTGGTCGAGTTCATTCTCCCATCGGGAGACCACAATAGTCGCGACGCCATTGCCGATAATGTTCGTCAAGGCCCGGCACTCGCTCATGAACTTGTCGATGCCGAGCAGGACCGCCATACCGGGCACAAGCCGCGGATCCACCACCGCAAGCGTAGCCGCCAAAGTGACGAAGCCCGCCCCCGTGACGCCGCTTGCGCCCTTCGAGGTCAGCATCGCCACCACAAGTATTGTCATTTGCTGGCCCAAACTGAGATGGACCCCAAGGGCTTGCGCGATAAAGAGGGTCGACAACGTCATGTAGATGTTGGTGCCGTCCAGATTGAACGAGTATCCAGTGGGGACGACGAGCCCCACGACCGACTTCGAGCAGCCCAGACGCTCAAGCTTCTCCATGAGCTGCGGAAGCGCGCTTTCCGACGAACTCGTGCCAAGGACCACGAGCAACTCGTCTTTGATGTAATAGAGAAACTTGAAGATATTCACGCCCGCGAAGCGCAAGATTGAGCCCAGCACAACGATGACGAACAGAGCCGAGGTGAGGTAGAAAACAGCGATAAGGCTGACGAGATTTCCAAGGACCGTCGGACCGTACTTCCCGATGGTGTAAGCCATCGCCCCAAAGGCGCCGATGGGCGCCACTTTCATGACGATGGCGATGACACCAAAGATGGCGTGCGCAGCATCGTCGATGAAGGTGCGCACGACGGTGGCCCGGTTTCCCATCGCCATGAGCGCGAAACCGAAAAGGATCGCAAACAGAAGCACCTGCAAAACATCGCCCTTGGCGAATGCGCCAACGACGCTGTCCGGGATGATGTTGAGGAGGAACTCGACCGTGGTCTGATGCGCGGCTGGATTGGCGAATTTCGCGACTGCCGCTTCGTCGGGCTTCCCGCTGAAGCCCGCTCCAGGCTGGAGAACGTTTCCGATGATAAGACCGATTGCGAGCGCGAAGGTGGAGACCACCTCGAAATAGACGAGTGCCTTGACGCCGACCCTCCCGACCTTCTTCGCGTCCTGCATATGGGCGATGCCGGAAACCACGGTGCAGAAGATGATAGGCGCAATCACCATCTTGATCAGTTTGATGAAGCCTTCGCCGAGCGCCTTCACACCATCCTGCGTGGCGAACGCGGGATAGAGCCATCCGACGGCAGCGCCGAGAAAGATCGCGAAAAGCACCTGGACGTAGAGAAGCTTGTAAAACGGTTTCCTGCGCCGTGCAGCCGGTGCGGGGGCGTCCTCCATTGTCGCGGTGGTCATTTTTCGCCTCCCTTGCAACCTTGGATTTTTTTTCTTGTGTGTTCAGGTTAGTGGAGAGTGTTCGGCTTTGCACTCCTTTCTTCTTGGACTGTGCACAATAGGTGCCGTTCCCGGGCGGCTTTTTCGGGAGCCGCGCGTACAAGCCTGTCTTTTGGTGTGGCGCCGCTATGCTGTCGCAACTGGAAGGGGCAAAGTCAGAAGCTCGTCCGGGGTGCGGAAAGAGCACGGAACACTCCCTGCGCTCCCCTGACAAGCCGCTCACCCACTTCAGACGGCGGCGCACAAAGCCCTAATCCGGTGGTTGAGATAACCGCTAAAGGATCAATGGCTCGCGGGAAACGAGGGTCAATTTGAGCCGGGGGGTAAGTTGAATACTACAGTTGCGCCCCGACGGGAAACCTCTGCCGGGTCCTCAGCATGGCTTTCCCATTAATGTCTGAGTGGCGGTTCGCCCACCATAGCCGGAGCGCCGTCACTCCAGCGAAGCCGCTGGAGTGAGCCACTTTTCGACAGGCCTACTTCTTCTTCCAATCCCAATTAAGGTAGCCGGTCGTCATAGCAATTCCAAAAACGAGGATACCAACCCAAATCCATACCGGATCCATATGAGACATATGAGCCTCCTAGCTCGTTACTATAGTGCCAAGGCGAACAAGATCACGCATTTCGGCAGACTAGCTGGCAGCGATCTGGTATCTTCAGCCGCCATCCGGCTTTATAGTCGGCCTGTTTTCGCGTGTATAATATTCAGCTTGATGAATAACCATACGCCCAAGACGATCCTTTGTAAATATTCACAATGCTGAGCTGCGACATTTAGTATATAGGTTATAGCAGCGTCATTTATACTTAAGCTTACGCTTGACCAAAAATATTTAATATTCTCAAAATCTTATGAGAAGATCTGCTCCCTCGTCACGATAAGGCGCAGCTATGAGAATTTGCTGGTGCTGCCATGCCCGCCCCATGGGAGGCGAACCCAGGCCGTTCGAGGGGCAGAAGCTCGCCTCGGTGCGGAAGGAGCCGCTGCGGGATTTCCCGATCCCGCAGCGGATGCGCCGCTTATCCCGAGCAGGATTTGCCTTAAGACCCATCTCGGTTGATCCGCCAGCCAGCGTTGCAGGATGCCGGCGATATTCCACTCGTTTCGCCGTGGCGGGTGACGCACAAATGGGTGGCGTGGGTCATGCGCAAGGTGGGATTCAGTCGCGGTTAGGTCTGTGTCGCCCTGGCCACCTTCCGGCGCGCCCGCCGGTACAGCAGGCAGGCGCCCGTGGCGAAGGCTCCGGCGCCCAGGGCGGTGAGGCTCTGCTCCAGCCAGTGCAGGGACAGGGTCATGGGCTCGATGCGGGCGATGCGTTGCAAGGCGAACACCATGGCCAGGTTCGCCAGGAACAGAGGCGCTAGCCACAAGACCCGACGGCGCCAGGTCTCCCGCAGCAACAGGGCCGTCAGCGTGAGATTCGCCAGGCTGGCCAGGGTCATGAGGGGCAGGAACCAGCCCCGTTCCACGGACAACCCCCAGCTACGCAGGGCGGCGATGCCGTAGCTGAGGCCGATCAGCGCCAGGGGTATGAGCCAGGGCCGCCGGGGCGGTGCCGGGGTCTCGCGCTGGGCATGCCATAAGGCCAGGGCCAGCAGGGTGAAGCCCGGCGCCATCAGCGGGAACAGGGCATTGGCCAGCCAGGGCAGGTCCGGGCCGCCCAGGGCCAGGATCAGTTTCCAGAGCGCCTTGCACAGGCCTGCCAGCACCACCAGCGCCGCCCCCAGCAGGGCCATGGGCTCGTTCGCCGGTGCCAGGGTGCGGGCCAGGCGGGCGATGCAGAACAGGGCCAGGGCAGTGAACAGCACCGGCAGAAAATTGTAGAGAGCCAGATCCAGGCCGTACTGGGGCATGGGCGAGTGTCCTGAACGGTGAGACGCCTATTATGGGCTTATCCGGGGGCTAGTGCATTGACTCATTCAGAAGGTTCAGCTTCCAGCGCCACACTGCCGGGCGGCTGACCCCGCTCAAGCGCGCAACGTCGAGAACGGAGCGCTTCCGAGCCCGCTGCACATGCTTTTGCGAGCGGTTGCGATCCTGAATGACCGCCGATAAGCGCACGGTCTTCCGGAGAAAGGATAATGCAGACGGTTTGAGCCATCCCCAAAACATCGCCTGCTTCGCCTCAAATGTGAATCCTATGTTTCTAGCTAGCAGCCTGTCGAACTTAAGAACATAGAAAGAACGTTTCGCAATTATTGCGAACAATCTTTTTGTGATGGGCATTAAAGCGCATTTCCAGAGACCAATTATATCATATGATTGCGTAAAATCCTTGAGTCCGGCAGGATGCTAGGCACCGCGTCAAAGTAGGCTTCTCAGCGCATAAAGCATCTCCAGCGCCTCCCGCGGACTTAGGCTATCCACATCCAGCGCGGCGAGCTTCTCCAGCACGGGATGCGGCGCATCTTCGAGTTCCGGCTCGGTCCCAGTCACCGGCGCGGAAAACAGCGGCATGTCGGTCGGGAGCGTTAGCGGGCCATGCGGCCCTGCCCCGCTTTCGAGCTGCGCCAGGATCTGCTTCGCGCGCACCAGCACCGGCTTCGGCACGCCCGCGAGCTTCGCCACCTGCACGCCATAAGACCGGTTCGCCGCGCCCGCCTCGATCGCATGCAGGAACACGATAGTGTCCTTCCACTCGGTGACGCCCATGCGCACATTGCCCGCGCGCGGCAAATCATCGGCAAGGCGCGTCAGTTCATGATAGTGGGTGGCGACAAGCCCGCGGCAGCGCACCGCATCGTGCAGATGCTCCAGCACGGCCCAGGCGATGGAGAGGCCGTCGAAGGTCGCCGTGCCGCGCCCGATCTCGTCGAGGATGACGAGGCTCTTCGCACTCGCGCGGTTCAGGATCGCGGCAGTTTCGGTCATTTCCACCATGAAGGTGGAGCGGCCGCGCGCAAGGTCGTCGGCCGCGCCGATGCGGGCAAAAAGCCGGTCGGCCACGCCAATATGGGCCGATGCGGCCGGCACATACGAGCCCATCTGCGCGAGCACGGCGATGAGCGCGTTCTGGCGGAGATAGGTGGATTTGCCTGCCATGTTGGGGCCGGTCACCACGAAGAAGCCGGGCGCACATTCGCCCGCGCCGTCGAGGTTGCAATCGTTCGCGATGAAGGGCGCGCCCTCGCGGGCAAGCGCCTGCTCCACGGCAGGATGGCGGCCGCCCTCGATGAGGAAACAGCGGCTGTCATCCATCCTTGGCCGCACATAGTTCTGCGCCTGCGCGAGTTCCGCAAGCGCGGCGAGGCAGTCGAGCGAAGCCAGCGCCGATGCGGCGCGCGCGATCGCGGTTTCTGCATCGAGAACGGCGGCGGCCAGCTGGTTGAAGAGCGCGAGTTCGCGGGCCAGCGCATCGCTCGTTGCGTTCAGGATGCGGCTTTCGAGCGCCGACAGTTCGCCGGTGGTGAAGCGCACCGCGTTGGCGAGCGTCTGCTTGTGACGGAAGACGGCCGCGTGCGGCTCGCCCTGCAGCGCCGCGGCGGACGCGGGGCCGACTTCCACGAAATAGCCGAAGACCTGATTATACTGGATTTTCAGGGTCTTGATGCCGGTTTTCGCTGCATAGTCCGCCTGCAGCTTGGCGAGCACCACCTTGGTGCTTGATTGAAGGTTGCGAAGCTCATCGAGCCCGGCATCGTAGCCGCTGGCGATGAAGCCGCCGTCGCGCGTGAAGAACGGAAGAGCATCTGCCAGCGCTTGCCCAAGGCTGTGCGCGAGGCTGGCCTCGGCTCCCCCGTCGCTCGCCAGGAAAGGCTCAAGCGCTCGCAGCACATCGGCGAGATGCGCGGGCTGCGCCGGAGCTTGCGCCAGGATCGCGCTCACCTCTTTCGCGACGGCAAGCCCATCCCGGAGCGCGCCCAGATCGCGCGGACCTCCGCGCTTCAGCTTCAGGCGGGACAGCGCGCGGCTCATGTCGGGCGCGGTCTTCAGGATGTGGCGAACGCGCTCCCGAAGCGCCCATTCCTCGATCAACGCCGCCACCGCGTCGAGCCGCCGGTTGATCAGATCCACATCCGCCGACGGCGACACGAGACGGCTCATCAATTCGCGCGCGCCCGCAGCCGTGACGGTGCGGTCGATCGCGGAGAAGACCGTCGGCGCGCCCTCGTTCCTGGGACGCACCAGCTCCAGGCTCGCGCGCGTCGCCGCGTCGATGGACAGAAGCGCGCCCGCAGCCTCGCGTTTCGGGAATGCAAGCGCGGGCCGCTCGCCCATCTGCGTAAGGTTCACGTAATGGAGAAGCGCGCCGATCACCGCGAGATCGCCGTCTTCGAAGTCGCCCAGGCCGTCGAGCGCCGCCACCTCGAACGCCTCTTTTAATGCGCGCTCGCCCCGCGCCTTCGTGAAGTAGGCGCGCGGCAGCGGAGACAGCGACGCGCCCGCCGCTTCGCTCGCCGCCTTTGCGGCTTCGTCGGCGATTTCGTCGTCGGGAACGAGCAGTTCCGCCGGGCGCACGCGCAAAAGCTCGCCTGCAAGATCGGCCGCGCCTGCGTCGCTCAACAGGAACTCGCCCGTGGAAATGTCGAGCGCCGCAACGTTGTAGCGCGCTGCCGCACCCTTGCCGCTTCGCGCGATCGCCGCCAGAAAGTTGTTGCTGCCCGAAACCAGGAGCGCGTCCTCGGTGAGCGTGCCGGGTGTTACGAGCCGCACCACGTCGCGCCGGACCACCGCCTTCGGGCCTCGCTTCTTGGCAAGCTCCGGGTCTTCGAGCTGCTCGGCAACCGCCACGCGAAAGCCCTTGCGGATGAGCTTTTGCAGATAATCGTCCGCGCGGGCGACGGGAACGCCGCACATGGGGATGTCTTCGCCCGAATGCTTGCCGCGCTTCGTAAGCTGGATGCCGAGCGCATTCGCGGCCTGCACCGCGTCGTCGAAGAACAGCTCGAAGAAGTCGCCCATGCGGTAGAAGAGCAGAAACTCGGGATGCTTGGCTTTCACCTCGAGGTACTGCGCCATCATGGGCGTGGCGTTGCTGGCGTCGCCCGCGTTTGCGCGCGTCTCGGTCTTCTGCATGATCGACGACAATTCAGCCTCCGCCCGACTCGTACCGGCAAGCGGAGAAGTTTACGCGGACCGCCATTCCGGGGAGAAGAGCGCGTGCTGGGTTATCCCCGCTTGCCTCCTGCGCATTCGCACTTGAAACTTTGATAGACTAGACTAGATTAGTCTCATTCATAGGGAGGCTATCGTGAACGCCGAACCACGAAAAACCTGGACCGTCGCAGAGGCCAAGGCCCGGCTCTCTGAAATTCTCCGGCTGGCAAGCGAGGAAGGCCCCCAGCGCATCGGGACGAAAACACCTTACGTGGTCGTTCCCGAGGAAGAGTGGCTGAAGCACGCCGAGCCGCGCATCCCCCTTGGACGCTGGCTCGTGGAGAATATGCCCCGAGGCTACGACCTGGAACTGCCGGATCGCCGCGAGCCTGACCGGCCATCGCCCTTCGAGGGGTGGGAATTCGATGACGGCGAAGACGCGAAATGAGCGTTCTCCTCGATACCAACGTCATTTCCGAACTCGTCAAGGGAACGCCCAACGCCAGAGTTCTCGCCTTTGTCTCGCAGACGCAGTCCGCCTGGATACCTGTCATCACAGTGCACGAACTCGAATTTGGCATGCTAGACTTCCAAGAGGCGAAACGCGCCGTCTTGGAGACCAAAATCGCAAATGCGCTCACGCAATTCAAAGACAGGATCTTGCCTGTTGCGCCGAGAAGCGCAGGAGGCGGCCTTCATGCGCGCACAGGCCCGCGGGCAAGGCCGTGTTCTCCATTTGCCGGATGCGCTCATCGCCGCAACAGCGAAAGAGCATGGCCTGACGCTCGCGACGCGCAACCTCTGCGATTTCGATTATTTAGACATCGACGTCATCGACCCGTGGAACGCGTAGCGCTCAGCTTCGGACATCGGCGCCGTTCACTTGACGGCGAGACGGCTGGCCTGACGCATTCTCGAACCGGATTTCGGCCCACCGCGGTTCATGTTCTCCTTGTTTCGCGATCGTCAAAGACGGCGCGCCCTGCTTCCACCTCACCGCCGCTTGATCAAGCAGGGCGGATTGGCGCGATCGACGATGCTTTCGCCATCATCGTCGTAGATCTCGATCTGCGATGCGCCCTCCTCAAGCGGAAAAAGCCGAAGCGTCAGCGGTCCGTGCTCCCACGAACGCGAAGGCCCCAAAGGAAGGATCGAGCCCGCGCGGATGAAGGCGGGCGCGGCTCCAAGCGGCGCATCAACGCTCAGTTCACCGCATGCGAGAAGCGCGCCCGTCCTGATGTCGTACCAGCCACCGGCTACCTTCGGAAGCCAGACCCTGCGGCTGACAGCGCCGGGCTCGACCACCGGCGCGACGAGAAGATCGGGGCCGAGCATGAACGCATCGTTTTCCTCGTAGCTTTCCGCTTCGCCGGGAAAATCGAAAAACAGGGGACGCAAGACCGGCTCGTGATGGGCGTGCGCCCGCCACATGAGCGTGTAGAGGAGCGGCACAAGCCGCTCCCGCCATTCCATCGCCGCGCGCACCAGAGGCAGGATCTCCGGATACATCCAAGGTTCGTTCGCGCTGCCGTCGTCTTTCCACGAATGGATCGAGAAGCGCGGCCAGTAGATGCCCTGCTCGATCCAGCGCATGAACAGTTCCGGCTC
The DNA here is from genome assembly GCA_963833565.1 of uncultured Alphaproteobacteria bacterium. Taxonomy (GTDB): domain Bacteria; phylum Pseudomonadota; class Alphaproteobacteria; order Rhizobiales; family Rhodomicrobiaceae; genus Rhodomicrobium. The sequence goes on along the minus strand of CAWHYO010000045.1, from coordinate 51,330 downwards.
GGGCTTCGGCCCCGCAAAGCCGCCGACATCATGGCCGAAATTGATAGAGGCCGGAGAGGCTGAGGCCGTGCCCCATGCGCAGATTATTGCGCAGCGTTTTCCAGTCCGTGCGGTTGTCGCCGGTCCAGGTCTGCGCATAGCGCTGCATTCCCGGGCCGCCCGAGCGCGTCACGAGAAAGGGACGTTTCGAGGGGGCATGCTCCCGTTGCGCGACTGCTGAGGCGCGCAGCATCAGCCCCGTCTGCACCGGCCTCAGGCATGCCATTGCGCCGCCGCGCCCGTCCAGATCGACCCGCGCGTCATCGTCCCAGATTTCAAATTCGTTGTTGTCGTTCCACGTCGAGGCGATGCCGTAATCGAGAAGCTCAGTTTTCACCTCGCGCGCCCACCACGCCGATGTATGCGGGTTCGTGAAGTCGAGATAGGCCGCCTCGCCCGCCCCAGAATTGCGCGATGTGGGGGCGGCTTTCGTCCTCGCTGTCGCGGACGAAGCCCCGGAACGCTTCGACTTCGGCAAAGAGCGGATGATCGAGCAGCATCGCGGGCTTCACGTTGGCGATGAGGCGAACGCCGGCTTCAGAGAAGCGGCGGCAAAGTTCGGCCGGATCGGGAAAGCGGCTCCGGTCCCAGGTAAAGACGTAGCGCCTGCTCGCCCTGCCTCGTGTAGCCCGAGGAAAGGTGGAAGGACTGGCACGGAATGCCATGCTCCTGAAGCCGCGCGAGAAATCCGTAGAGTTGCGGCTCCGCGTCATCGGCCTCGGTGTATTTCATCGTCGAGCCGGAGTAGGAGAGGCTCCAGCGCGGCGGAAACGCCGTTCGCCCCGTGAGGGCGACATAGCCGGCCACCACATCGCGGACCTCCTGGCCGAACATCACATAGAGGTCGAGATCGCCGTCGCTCGCTTCAAAGCTCCGGTAAGGGCCATGATAGGCGTCGATCTCCTGGCCGAGATCGAAGGCGCCCCGCGAAAGATTATCGTAGAAAAGCCCGACCGCGGGCGCTCCCGTGCCGGGCCGGACGGTGATGTAAAAAGGGATGTGCTTGTAGAGCGGATCGGATGTTGCGGCATCGTAGCCGAGCGCATCCGTGGTTCCCATCCTGAGGCGGCGTCCATGCTTGTTTGCGTCGCCGCTTTTCTCGCCGAAGCCGTAATAATGGTCGGAGGGGTCGCGGACGAGATAATGGGCAAAGCCTGGCCCCCCGCGCTCGAAGAGATAGGCCTGCGTTTGCCTGTCCTGCAGCGCGGGCTGGAAGGGCGCGGCTTTTCCGGCGCGAAAGGACCAGGTGAGCGCGAGAGGAGAGCGGCGGATCTCCGCCTTCACGAACGCGGTTTCAATCGTGACGCTGTCCTCCGCCTCTTCGACCGACAGGATTTCAGAGCCGGGAAATCCCCTCAGCATCGAGACGGTCGCGCCCAGCTATCGGGTCGCAGCCCGAGAGTTCCGGGGAAAGCGACCACGTGCGAGGCATTCGCAAGCCTTCGGGCCGCATGATGAGCAAACGAACGAGACGCACGGTCCAGAAAGAACAGCGTCAGGCGAAAGCCGCGATCGAGGCCGATTTCAGCGCGGCTTCCCTGTGCCGAGATCAACCGCGCGCCGCCGAGCGTCAGCATGCACTCTGCCTTCCGTAGTGACGCGATCACTATACACGAAGGCGATGAGCCGCGCCTATGACGGCATTCTTGGGTTCTGCGTCAACACACACGCGAGCCATGGTCGATAAGCGACATTCAACCATGTTGAACCAAATGCTTCGGCAAGCGCGCTTCCAAAGTCAGCCCGCGATGTCTTACAAAAGTGTTTGGCTTCGTTTTGTAAAAATGCCTTATCTAATCATATAACTATATTTTTTGCGCAACCGCTTTGCCACCCCGTTCAGCCTCGAGATGTGGCTTTCAAGCGTTCTGGGTCGAATGCCGGCCCGACGGTTTTACGGTGCCCCCGTGCTCGCCGAGGCAGCGTTGAGACCTAAATGCGGTCTTCTCGGAAATTGCCAAGGCAATGCCGCCTTCCACCCAGAGTGGGCATGTGGGTTTCGTGCTTGGCTAAGACATGCATTGGCTTCTTTTCATATCCCAATCCTGACAATCTAAAAATATGCCGTTAACGGAGGAGTTAGGCGAGGAGGAGCTTTTTTTGCGTGAATGAACCTCCAACTTGTTGTTTCCATGCAACGACTTCTTGGGCTTCCGAGGGCTTATGAACAACTGTATGGAATGCGCATCGAAAAGCGCTGAAGCTAAATGGAAGATGGGTTACTAACGATAACATTAGAAAGTTTGGCGATAAGCCGTCTTGCGATCTATCGAAAACAAGATAGATGAACGCAATCGTGACATCTAAGAGGGGGGCTATTGTGCGAAACCCAAAATGGAGAGTGTTGGGAGTGGGTGTAACGGCTGCGGCACTGGCTGTGGCAGTAATGTCAGGTAACTCCGCGAAGGCGGAGGACCATTGCGATACGTCGGATATTCTTTCTCAAGTCGCAAACGACGTAGACGTAGCGAAGCTAAATGATCTTGAACGGCGTAGAACAAAACGTGCAGAGCTAGTCGAGAAATATGTAAGAGACAAATGCAGAACCGGCGACATAATTCATCTGCGGGGGGAGCTCCAAACCGCTCGACTATGCGACCTGAACAAACCAACAGCTAGTTTAGCTGACAGCATTGTCGTGTGTTATCTCGCTTCACCTCGCAAAACATACTGAGACAACGCTTCACTCGTTGTGCATTGACTGTGTGGCCATCACGGCACAAGGCTACGGTGTAACCCCTGAGACAAAATCGAACACCTGATCGCGCAGCGTGTATGCTGGGCTCCTCCTCCTTCGCGATCTGAGGCTCTGCCCTTAACCGCGCAACAAAGGCAGCGGTCCACCAGCCTGAGCACTTTCCGGTTTAAGATCCAGAACCGTCCATTGCATGGGCAGGGAACCTCTCAATTTGCCAGGTCCGCACTCAACCCGCCTACACCGTCTGAAGCTCAATCCATGATAGTCCGCAAAGCGATTAGAAAGCGGGCGCACCTATCTAACAAAGTTTTCAACGGCGCTTAGTCCGCTGACGGCCTGTTCCGGCCTACTTCGTCATTCGTTGGTCAAGCCGCGAATTGGGCATGGGCGGCGCTTCGCTCCTGACCGCCCAGCGCAGCCGCGCCGATCTAGCGCGAGGATTTGCGGCGACCTCCTCCTCCGACGGCTCAATCCCATGCCGATCCTTCAGCTCAAAAGCGGGAGCGGGGGGGTGCACCTCGCCCGGAAGGTAGCGCGAAGACTTCGCCTGTTTGCCTCCGTGACTTTGCAGGAAGCGCTTCACGATCCGGTCTTCCAGCGAATGAAAACTCACAACTGCAAGCCGCCCTCCCGGCTTCAGGATGCGTTCGGCCGCTTCGAGACCGCGCTCCAACTCGCCAAGTTCGTCGTTCACGTAAAGCCGGAGAGCCTGGAATGTCCGCGTAGCAGGATGTTTTGCGTCATCGGGACGGCGGCCGAGGATGCGGCTGACAAGATCGGCGAGTTGACCCGTGCGTTCGAAGGGCGCCTTCTGGCGGTCCGCCACAATGGCCGCTGCGATTGCGCGCGAGCGGCGCTCCTCGCCAAATTGATACAGGATGTCGGCTATCTCGTCTTTTTCGAAGGTGTTGACCACATCGGCGGCGCTCAGCCCCTGGCCCGGACATGCGCATGTCGAGCGGGCCGTCGCGCATGAAGGAGAATCCGCGCTCCGCTTCGTCAAGCTGCATCGAGGAAACGCCGAGGTCGAGCACAACGCCGTCAACGCGCGCCCACCCAATGCCTTGTGCGGCCTCTTCCATGTGAGAGAATGGTGTTTCGGCAAGCTTCAGACGGCCGCCATACTCCGCCACAAGCGCGCGGCCTGCCGCTATTGCGGAAGGATCGCGGTCGAGGCCGAGCACCTCACATTGGGCAGCGTCGAGAATGGCGCAGGCGTATCCACCCGCGCCGAATGTGCCGTCAATGTATCGTTCGCCTGCCTTTGGAGCGAGCACCCGCAGCACCTGCCCCAGCAGAACCGGGACGTGACGGACCGGTCCGCCATTGGGAGGCTGGCCCTCTCGCCCCCTCCCACGGTCCGTCACTCCCCTTTTGCCCCCTCGTTTGCGCCGCTTCATCAGCGGTTCCCCGCGCCGAGCCCTTTGCGAAGCGCAAGCGCCTGTTCGCGCGCGCGTTCGCGAAATTTGTTGTAAGCCTCAGGCTCCCAGATTTGAAACTTGTTGCCAAGGCCGACGAAAACCGCCGTCTCTGTGATTCCGGCATGATCGCGCAGGCGCTTTGGCAGCACTGTGCGGCCGTCCGGGTCGACTTTGAGTTTTTCGCACTCTCCGAAATAGACGATTTCAAGGGATTCCCGCTCTTGCGATCCTGCGGGATGCCTTCCCACAATGCCTTTGATCTCCTCGACCAGACGCGCACCGCCAGCTTCAATCGCGTCGTAGTCGAGATGCGGATAGCAGTGAATTTCGTCGGCGCCTTCCTGGGTAAGGACGGCGCGAAATGGCGCCGGGATGGCGACGCGTCCTCGTTGGTCGACCTTGCTCTCGATGCGCGATGCGAACTCATCCATCCCTCAGATCCACGCCCCGCCCAACGCGCACGAAATGGCAGCGCAACGTTTTGCATCAACCCTTCGATACTTTCCCGTCTTTACCCATCTCTACCCAGGCTAGGACACAAGGATGTTCAATCCAAGTCTCGCGCATCAACGGGAAATTAGCGAAGTAAAGTTACAAACGGAAAGCCGAAACAGTCATTTTTGGCTCAGTCGAAAGGACCGGAGGGAGAAACCCCGACGCGCAGTGGCCGTGCGCGACAAAAGCATTTTTTTCTCCCCCCAAATCACCCCCTTCCGAACGGGCATTTATGGGATAACATGGGTATTTATGGGCGTCAACAACCGCAGCCGGCTTGTTGAAAAACGGTTAAGAAAGTCTTGCTAATTGCTGCGGTGCGAGATCAAGCCACAGTGGGGCGCTGCCGGCCTTGCGAATATCGCCTCTTCGTCGTCCCGGCCAAGCGAAGCGCGAGCCGGGACCGTTCCAAACGCAGGTCGGTGTGTTTAACGATCCCGTGTCTGCAGCGCACCCGTGCGCGGCTCGCGCCGCGCACGGGATGACGCTGCGGCGATGCGGATGAGGGCTCGGCGAAGGCAGCTTCAGGCTCTGTGCCCCGCTGCCGCGCGTTCAGCTTTCGTTGCGGGCGAGAAAGGCCTCGATCGCGCGCGCGGTGTCCTCGGGCTTTTCTTCCTGGGGCATGTGCCCGCAGTGATCGAAGACAACGAGTTCCGAAGGCTTGATGTCCGCTCTGAGCCGCCGTCCGAAAATGGGTGGAACGACCTTGTCATCCTTGCACCACAGCACAAGCGTCGGCAGCTTGATCGTCTTATACCTGCTCGAGATCTCTTCGATATTCGGCGGGATGATCTGCTCCACGGTCTTGATCAGAGCGTGCTTCGACGCCGGAGAGTAGAGCGTGTTCGCGTATTCCGCGACGGCGCGCGCCGTGATCTTGTCGCGATCGTAATAGGCGAGGCGCAGCCCCTGCGTGGCCTGCACCTCCGGCGGCACAAGCGTCATGCTGACTTCGCCCAGCACAGGAATTTGCAGGAGCTGGAAGAAGATCGGGATCGGCTGCTTGTAGGCGATGCTGTCGATCAGCACGAGATTGCGAATGCGCGAATGGCCTTGTTCCGTTGCCCTCAACGCGAGTGCGAGCGCGATGCCGCCCCCGAAGGAATGCCCAACGATCGTCAGATCCTTCAGGTTCTCCTGCTCGATGAATGCCTCGATGGCATCGGCCTGATCGAAAATGGAATAATGGTCGTCGAGAGGCTTGTCCGACGCTCCGAAGCCGCGAAGATCGACCGCGATCACTCGATGACTTTTCGCCAGTTCAGGCTCGATCGCCTGCCATGTGAAGCTCGATGTGGCAAATCCGTGGAGAAGGAGAATGGGGCGGCCTTTTCCCTTGTCCATGACCGCGAGCCTGAGGGGACCGGCGGGCGTCTGGACAGTCCTATAGTCCACCTCGCCGTCGTGAAGCGCCATCATCGGAGCGCATGAAACCAGCGCGGCGCAGCAGCGCCGCGCACGCACCAACCAGAAAACTGCGAAAAACCTGCATGCGCCTTGAGCCTGAACGCGAAGCGAGGCTCGCTCCCTGCCTAATTCGTTTCAAATTGGCAAATGATTTTATCCAATTTATCAAAAATTGTTCGCCGCGTGCGTTTTGCGAGAGTACCATTCACAAATAGAACCTACGGTATGAGTTCGGGTTGTGGTGCGTTCGTTGTTCCTGCGTTTGGCGATCATCTGCGCCCCGATTGTGGCGCAATGTTTCCCCTGCCTTGCTGACGATGTCCAGCATTTCGAAACTTACGTCACCGCGGATTTTTCGGGCAACGGGGCGGCGTTGGCGAGCAGCACGGTCTGGAGTGTGTTCGATCCCGTTGATCAGGCCGGATTTAGGCTCAAAGTTGACGGCTTTGCCAGTGTCACTGGCGAAAACAACGCAAATGTCTTTTCGAGTGCATTTATGGCGGCCGGTCTGAAGACCTTCGGCGATGTGATGGTTGGATACCAGCTGAACTGGGAGGACATTTGGATCAAGCTCTATGCGGGCGCAGCCTACCAGGCGCGAACGCAGGTTTTCTGGGACGCGGGGCAGCTGATCTCAGCAGCAGAATTATGGAGCGGCCGCGGCTGTTGAGACCTATTGGAAGGGGAGCAGCGGCTTCTGGGTTTCTGCCAATCTCTCCTGGCTCCAATTCGACAACACAGCCACGTTTTACGATCGCGTCGCCTATCAGGTCCTGCATGACTTCCATGGGCTCGACTTGTCCGTAGGGGCGGAGACTGGAGCGATGGTCAGAAATGCAGATATCTACAAGGAGGGCAGGCGTCTCGATATCTACAACGAATATGTGAGGGAAGGCGCGCTCCTCAATTTTCGCTATGGATCGCACGACCTGACCCTCTCGGGAGGCTTTGCGCAAGGCAGCGATGGGAGGGCGTCGCAGCCCTACGCCACGATCACCTACGGCAAGAAGTTCTAATTTCTCATCATCCCGTGCGCGGAGCGGTGCTCGTTTCGTCACCCCGGAAACGCGCTTGCGCGTTATCCGGGGCCGCAAAACATACCGGCCTGAGCTTGGAACGATCCCGGCGCGCGCTTTGCTTGGCCGGGGCGACGATCTGTTGGCCAGACTGACGGAGTCAGTTGGAAAGGCTGGGTTTGCCGGAAGAAGTCAGGATAAGGGCATCGGCCGTGCCCGAAAATACAAGCTTCGTCGTGCCAGCCGTTTGCTCGGGCGAACTCCTGAGTTGTGATTCGCCGGACGCATGAGTGTTCTCGCGGGCGAGAAGGGTTCCGCTGACCACAGCGCCGGGAAAGTCGACCCTTAGCGAGCCGCCTATGCCCTTCTCGCCGCTCTGCCCCTCAACCTTGAGCTCGGTGCCGTCGGGCCTTACGATTCCATCGATGCTCGCGACGGAGAAGGGAAACGAGCTTCCGCGAAAAACCCAGCCCAGATCCTGCTCGGCGAGCGCCGCGCTCAACGTGCGGGCGACTTCACCCTCGATAGAACCGCCTATGGGGAAACGGATCGTAAAAGTTCCAGCCGCCGCGCTCATATCTTCGGCCGGTTGATTGAGCGGCAGAGTCTAACGCGGCCTGAAGCGTGATCGGTCCGCTGAAGCCGAGCGGCAACTGAGCGGCGTTTGCGAGCGCGCTTGCGTCCAGCCTGGACCCGCTCCCGCGCAAGGAAAGCACGCCCTGCTCGTCCTGGCTGACATCCAGCCTTCCGCTTGCGTGTCCGCCGAAAAGCGCGACAGAGGCGATATCAACGCTGAGGCGGTCCCGGGTTGCGGTCAAAGCCAGCGCCAGAGGCCCGGTTTCGAGAGAGCCGCTCCGAAAATGCTCGGCGGAGACGCGCAGATCGAAATCGACGGGGCGATCGATATCCCCGCTGACAAAGGGCAGAGCCGCCAGCGGACGGCTTTCGGACGGCGATGTCCTTGTCCCTGCCGTCGAGGCCCGCGTCACCTCCAACGTATCGTATGCGATCGTCCCTTCAAGTCGGGGGCGGAGGCCTGTCATATCGAGGGCGAGCGAGCCTTTGGCGGCGTGGTCTCCGAAAGAGATCGCGGCGTTATCGAGCGAAGCGCGCCTTCTGGACAAGTTCAACTCACCTGACAACGCAATCGTACCGGGCCGCTCCCATGGCGCCACGGCATCGAGGATCGCCTTCCCGCCGCCTTCATCCACGGCTGCCTTTAAACGCAGCGTTCCGAAAGCCGTCTGGCATGCGGCAGTGCATTGACCGCGGAAGGATGCCGCGAACCCCTCGCTCGTTACGTCCAAAGCGTAGACACCGCTCTCTGCTCCCGGGGCGTTTGCCACGAATACACCCGTGGAGATGGAGACGGCGGCTTCCTTGCGCAGCCTCACCCGGCTTAGTTGGGCTCGCTCGTAAGCCCCTTTCGCGCTCCCGAAGAAGAATACGGGATCGAGCAATTCAACGTCGGCGAAAGGACTCCTGGCAGAGAGCCCTAAAGCCAGGCGAGCGGCTCCAAGCCCGTACGACTTTTGAATTGCCTCGGGAGAGCCTCGGTGCAAAACGACGCGCGGGGAAGTCAGGATGAATTTCTGGAAATCGAGCTTTCCGCGCAAAAGGGAGGAAATTCGAAGCACCGCCGTAACGGACGCGGCCCTGGCGCTTCGAATTGGACCGCCTTCTGGCGCCGACTTGAGATCGACGCCGGATGCCTCGACGGACAGATTGGCGAAGCTCGCGATTCGAAGCGGTCCCGAAATGACCACCGGACCGCCGCTCCAGGCTGACAGGTTCTTGGAAAGCGCAACCCTGATCGCCTCGGCGTCGACGAGGAGCGGGAGAAAAGCAGCGAGAGCGGCAACTGCAATAGCGAGGCCCACAGCCAGGAAGCCGAGCCATCTAAAAACATATCGAGTTTTGCGGGCGACCTGATACATCTTTCCCTGGGTCATCGGGAGATGTGAAAGCAGCGCTGAAGCCGTCGTGATTTTCGACAAAGCCGCCACTCCTCGCCCCGTCAATTGGTGTTAAGGTCTAAGAGCTTCGCCACCCCTTGGCGACTCCTTCTAAGGAGCTTGCACATGAAAACGACGCCGCTGTGGACACCCTCGACCAAAACGGTGGAAAACTCGCGCCTAGTCCAATTCATGGCGGAGATCAACGCGGCATACGGGCTGAACTGCCGGTCTTACAGCGACATTCATGCCTTCTCGATTCGCGAAACGGACGCCTTCTGGGCGAGAACCTGGGATTTTCTCGGGGTGATCGGACACCGCGGCGAAGGGCCGGTCTTTAGCCCCGGCGAGCAATTCGAGGATGCGCGCTTTTTCGAGAGCGCGCGGCTGAACTACGCCCAGAATTTGCTCCGCAAGAATGACGGCACGCCCGCGCTCATCTTCTGGGGCGAGGACAAGATCAAAAGGAGCATGAGCTGGGCGGAGCTGAACGCAGCAGTCAGCCAAGCTCAGCAAGCCTTCGCGGCGCGCGGCATCGGCAAGGGCGACCGTGTCGCGGCGCTGATCCCGAACATGCCGGAGGCCATCGTCGGAATGCTGGCCGCTGCCTCGCTTGGCGCGATATGGACGAGCGCTTCCCCCGATTTCGGCGTGCAAGGCGTTCTCGATCGCTTCGGTCAGATCGAACCGAAGCTTTTCATGACCTGCGACGGCTACACCTACGCCGGAAAGACGATCCGGATCGGCGACAAGGTTTGCGAAATCATCGGGAAGCTGCCGAGCGTCGAGCACGCACTTGTCGTGCCGTATATCGGCGATCCAGGCTCTATCCTGAAAGCGTCGGAGAAGGCGGAGAGCTGGCCCGAAGCGCTCGGCAAGTTCGAGCCCAAGGACTTGGAGTTCACACCCCTGCCCTTCTCGCATCCGCTCTTCATTCTTTACTCGTCCGGTACGACAGGGACGCCGAAATGCATCGTGCACTCCGCCGGAGGCGTTCTACTCCAGCAGATGAAGGAGCATCAGTTCCACTGCGACCTTCGCCCGGGCGACCGGCTGTTCTATTTCACCACGCTAGGCTGGATGATGTGGAATTGGCTCGTGGCTGGGCTCGCGAGCGAAGCGACGCTCGCGCTCTATGACGGTTCGCCCTTCCACCCGAACGGCAACATCCTGTTCGATTACGCGGATGAGATTGATATCGCCATCTTCGGCACATCCGCGAAGTATATCAGACTCGCTCAAAAAAGCCGGGCTCCGGCCGCGCGAGACGCACCGGCTTTCGAGCCTGCGCATGATCACCTCCACCGGCTCGCCGCTCGCGCCAGAGAGTTTCGATTTCGTCTACGAGGCGATCAAGCCCGACGTGCATCTCGCCTCGATCTCGGGTGGCACCGACATCTGCTCCTGCTTCGTGCTCGGCAATCCGATTTCGTCCGTCTACCGCGGCGAGATTCAGGGGCCGGGCCTTGGCATGGCCGTGGATGTCTTCGACAGCGATGGAAAGCACATCGAGAACGGCAAGGGCGAACTCGTCTGCACCAAGCCGTTCACCGCGACCCCGGTCTGCTTCTGGAACGACCCGGACGGCGCGAAATACCACAACGCCTATTTTGGCCGCTTCGCGCGCGTCTGGCATCACGGCGATTTCGCCGAGTGGACCCGGAACGGCGGCATCATCATTCACGGCCGCTCCGACGCCACGCTCAATCCGGGAGGCGTGCGCATCGGCACGGCCGAAATCTACCGGCAGGTAGAGCAACTTAAAGAGGTGAAGGAGGCCATCGTCATCGGCCAGGACTGGGACAACGATGTGCGCGTCGTGCTTTTCGTGGTCCTCAGCGAAGGCTTCTCGCTCGACGATGCGTTGCGCCAGAAGATCAAAGCGCAGATCAGGGCGGGGGCGAGCCCGAGGCACGTGCCGGCGGTCATTCTGCAGGTTCCGGATATACCGCGCACGAAATCGGGCAAGATCACCGAGATCGCGGTTCGCGACATCGTGCATGGCCGCGAGGTCAAGAACGAGGAGGCCCTCGCCAACCCGCAGGCCCTTGACTATTATCGCGATCTTGACGAGCTACAACGATAGCGCCTCCCGGAGACCCCTCACGGCATCCATGATTCCTGCCACGCAACTGACACAAGAGCTCATCCGGTTCGAGACCATCAATCCGCCCGGCAACGAATCTCCGTGCGCGTGCCATCTCGGCGGCATACTTGAAGCCTCGGGCTTCAAGACCCGCTACATACCGATGGCCGCAAATCGGGACAATCTCATTGCCTCCATCGGGGGGGGCGTGGACAAGCCCCCCATCTGCTTCTCGGGTCACACCGATGTCGTCCCTCTTGGCGCCGCGCCCTGGACCGTGGCGCCCTTCGGCGGCGAGATCGCGGACGGCAAAATCTACGGTCGCGGCAGCAGCGACATGAAGAGCGGTGTCGCGGCTTTTATCGCCGCTGCCGTCAAGCTTGCGCCGCGTCTTGAAAATACGGCGGGTCTTGTGCTTGTCATCAGCGCGGGCGAAGAGCGCGGTTGCGAGGGCGCGAACTTCCTCGCGCGGCAAGGCATCCTCCCCAAGGCCGGGGCTATTATCGTCGCCGAGCCGACAGCGAATGAGCTTCTTGCGGGGCACAAAGGCGTGTTCTGGCTCGAGGGCACGGCAAAAGGCGTGACTGCGCACGGATCGATGCCCGAGCAAGGCGAAAATGCCATCTACAAGGCGGCACGCGCGGCGCTGGCGCTTGGGGCCTTCGATTTCTCAGAGGACGCTCATCCCGTTCTGGGCAGTCCCACCTTGAATGTAGGCTGGATGAGGGGCGGGCTGAATGTGAATTCCGTCCCCGACGAAGCGCGCCTTGGGGTTGATGTGCGCCTTGTGCCCGGCGTCGACCGGGAGCGCCTGATCGAGCGTTTCAGGAAAGCGACGGGCGAGACGATCGCCTTCGAGATCATGGGCACATCGGATGCCGTATGGACCGAGCCTGATGCCCCCTGGGTCCGCGATGTCGCGAATATCGTGCAATCCGTAACGGGAACCGCCTCCAAAATCGGCGGCGCAAGCTATTTCACGGATGCGGCGGCGCTGAAGCCTGCAATGGGCGGCCCACCGACGATCATACTCGGCCCGGGCGAGCCTGCGATGGCGCATCAAACCGACGAATGGTGCTCAATCAAGCGGATCGAAGAGGCGGAGGACATTTTTTCTGAGCTCATCGCCCGTTGGTGCGGTCTTTAAGAAAAACCAGCCACATCACGTAGCTGGTTTTGCGGCACATCTATCTTAACTTGCGGCATGGTGAATTCAGTTAAGCGGGAATTTTTCGGCGGAGCCGCCGTGTTCCCACCACTCAATCACCTCTTTTGCCTTGTCGTCTCCCACGCGGTAAAATGCCCAATCAGCGGGGTTTAACTCCCTGCTATTTGGGTCGATGCCAACGGCTGCACCAAACTCCTCTAGCGCCTCTAAATAGATTTCCTGGTTGCTGATCCACTGCAGACGCCTTGCGTTGTTGTCGAAAATTAGTGTTTTCATTTTTCTTCTCTCTTTATTTTCTTCAACTCAAACCGACATGAGCAACAACAACATAACTGTGACCAGTAGTTTAGCCTGTACTAAGTAAAAATAGCATATCGCTTCCAAGATACGTTCAGCCCAGCCACCGTTTTCTTGAGCAGGAGTTCGCACAACAGATTCGGATAGGCGCATATGAGAGGCTTCCGCCTGATGCTTCCTTCAGCGTCGGGTTCTGTCAAATGCGGTGAACGCGCCAGCACTCACCCCTGCTGTCGAGAAATCAGCGAGTGTTAGCAAGGTCTATTGGCGAAATGGATAGTCGCACGGGCCATACTGGCGCCGACACGGGCGGTATTGGCGCGGCTAGAGCCTCTCCGCTTTTGATGGACTGAAGCGGGCTCTAAGTCTTTGTTTTATTGTGCGTCTTGTCGGAAAACCGCTTCACACTTTTCCGGACGCACTATCTAAGGGGCCCGAACCGCCGACGCGGTGCTCAGCCTGCACCGCGTCACTGGGTAGCTCAATCCTGAAACGGATCGTGCACCAGGATCGTGTCTTCCCGCTTCGGGCTCGTCGAGAGAAGCGAGACGGGCGCGGCGATCAGCTCTTCGAGGCGCTTCACGTATTTGATGGCCTCCGCAGGCAATTGAGCCCAGGAACGCGCTCCCTGTGTCGATTCCTGCCAGCCTTTCAGCACCTCGTAGATCGGTTGCACGCGCTTTTGCGCGCCCTGCAGAGCCGGCAGATGGTCCACTTCATGCCCGTCGAGCCGGTATCCGACGCACACCTTCACTTCGTCGAAACCGTCGAGAACGTCGAGCTTTGTGAGCGCAATGCCGTTGATACCGGAGGTCTTGATTGTCTGCCGCAGAAGGCAGGCGTCGAACCAGCCGCAGCGCCGCGCGCGGCCCGTGACGGTGCCGAACTCGTGGCCGCGCTCCCCGAGCCGCCGCCCCGCCTCATCGTTGAGTTCCGTCGGGAAAGGCCCCTCGCCTACTCGCGTCGTGTATGCCTTTGTAATGCCTAGAACGTAATTGATCGAGCCCGGCCCCAGTCCCGAGCCCGTGGCGGCCTGGGACGAGACGGTATTGGACGACGTGACGTAAGGGTACGTGCCGTGGTCAATGTCTAGCAGCGCGCCCTGCGCCCCTTCGAAGAGGATGCGCTTGCCTTCGCGTTTCTTACGATCGAGGAGCTGCCAAACCGTGTCGATGTACGGCGTGATTTTAGGCGCAATCGCACAAAGCTCACGGAAGAGCTCGCCGCCGTCGATCTCCGGCTGCCCGAGGCCCCGGCGGAGCGCGTTGTGATGAACGAGAGCCCGGTCGATCTTGGCGGGCAAGGTCTTAAGGTTGGTCAAGTCCACCACATGGATGGCGCGGCGGCCAACCTTGTCCTCGTAGGCCGGGCCGATGCCGCGTTTGGTTGTGCCGATGGCGCCCGCTCCCGCAGCATTCTCGCGCAACGCGTCGAGCTCCCGGTGCATAGGAAGAATGAGGGTTGCATTTTCGGCGATCCTCAGCCTGTTGGCGCAAACCGAAACGCCAAGGCGGGCCAGCTCACACAGCTCTTTATCAAGCGCCCAGGGATCGATGACAACCCCGTTGCCGATGATGGAAAGCTTGCCGCGAATCACGCCGGAAGGCAAAAGCGAGAGCTTGTAGGTCTGTCCGCCTACCACGAGGGTATGCCCGGCATTGTGCCCGCCCTGAAAGCGCACCACGATGTCCGCGCGCTCGGACAGCCAATCGACGATCTTGCCTTTTCCCTCGTCGCCCCATTGCGAGCCGACCACCACGACATTTGCCATTTTTCGCCTTCGATCCGCGGATGCTTTCAAAACCACACACTACTTCAAGGCGTATCACATCGCCATGCTGAGAAATCAAGGATCATAAAGCAAATCGTCGCTTTCGCGTGTTTGCCTCCCGCGGCAACCGGAAGCAAGAGGATAATGCCTTGAAATCGTTTTTCGACCGGCCAAAACTGCTTCTCACTCTGGTGGCAATATTCTGGGCCGGCAACTTCGTGCTCGGGCGGGCCATCGTGGGCCTGATCCCGCCCGTGACGCTCGCCTGCCTGCGCTGGACGCTGGCCACGCTCATTTTTCTTCCTTTTGCATGGCCACATCTGAAGCGCGACGCCGGGGTCATTCGCAAAAATTGGCGCATGCTCCTGTTCCTGGGGGTGATCGGAGCGGGCTGCTACAATACGCTTTCCTATCTCGGGCTCGTCTGGACTGAGGCGCTGAATGGCCTCGTGCTCAATGCGGCTGGCCCGATGTTCATCGCTCTCACGGCGTGGGGTCTGTTCGGCGACCGATTGGACCCAACGCAACTCGCAGGGCTCGCCGCAGGCTTCTTCGGTGTTCTCGTCATCATCGCGAAGGGCGATCTTGCCTCGCTCGCGGCCTTCAAATTCAATCCGGGCGACGTCCTTCTGATCATAGGAATGATCACCTGGAGCATCTACACGGCGTTTCTCAGGAAACGCCCTCGCATCAGCTGGCAAAGCTTCAACATCAGCACCTATGCGGTTGCCGCAATGGCGAATGTGCCTCTGGCGTCCATCGAGCGCGGGCTCGGACACACAATGCAAGCCACCGCCGCGACAGCCGCCGCAATCGCCTATGTGGCGATCTTCCCGAGCCTCATTGCCTACATCTTCTACAATCGCGGCGTGGAACTGCTCGGTCCCGCCCGGGCCGGGCTGTATCTGTTCCTTATCCCGGTTTTCGGCGCGCTGCTTGCGGTCGTATTCCTGGACGAGAGGCTGCATCTCTACCACGCGCTCGGCTTCGCGTTCATCATCGCAGGCGTCGTGATCGGAAGCAGGCGGCGCGAGGTCAGCGTCGCCGAGGCGGCCGAGTAGTCATTTTGTGCGCCGATAGAATTCGATTGTCGCCCGCAGCCCGTCCTCGAAGCTCGTTGCGTCGTTCCAGAATCGCTTGGAGAATTTTTGTGTGTTCACAAGGTAGGGCCGGTCGACCTGGAAGCGCATCTCGAGCAGCTCATAGGTCTCCCGCTTGAAGAGTCCGGCCAACTGCAACAGGAACTCAGGGATGACCCTCATCTGGGGTTCGACGCCGATCAGGGCTGCGGCCCGCTCGATCAGCGCGCGATGGGTTTTCGTCGGCGCGTTCGGCACGTGCCACGCCTGCCCATAGTCTTCGGTAGGCGCATCGAGCAGGGTGACCAGGGCGCGAGCAAAGTCCGGCACATAGGTGATGTCGTGAGGGAAGATCACCGGATAGGGCGCGATTGCGGCTTCACCAGCGAGCAGGTTTTTCACGACATGAACCGAAATCACCGACGTCGGGACGTCCGGACCGTAAAAATCGGAAGCCCGAACCGCAACGGCGCGGACGCGGCCTTGCGCGTGCGCCTCCTGCCATAGCTTCGTGATCTCCGCCCTGAGCTTGGGTTTGCGACCAAAATCCGTGAGCGGCATGTCCTCTTTGAGAGTCCCCGTCTGCGGGCCGTACATATAGAGATTGTCGGCGAAGATGAAGCGCGCCTTGGCCTTCTCGCAGGCCGCAAGCAGGCTCTCCATCGCTTTCGGCCATTTTTTCCGCCAGATGCGCGAATCATATGGGAATCCGAGGCAGCAGATCACGGCCTCGCTTCCCGCGCAGGCCGTGGTCAGGCTGCCCGCGTCCAGCACATCAGCCGCCACGAATTCAGCCGCCAGAGGCAGAGCGCGCGGATGCGAGCGCTGCACCACCCGAACCTTATCGCCGCGATCTACAAGCAACTTTACGGTTTCCCGGCCCACGGCTCCGTAGCCCACGACGGTCACGTTCGCTGCCATTGCCTCGCCTCCTCGCCCCTGCGGTCATTCCATTTGGTGATGCGCACAGATCTACGGCTGGATTATGCCAAAATTGCCAGCTATCGCTTGTCATAGTGGGGAGAAAATCATGAGTGTCGAGCAGGACATCGCGGATTTGAAACGGCGCATCACGCTTCTCGAAGAGGATACCAAAGGCGAGAAGCTCGTGGCGCGGCACATCCTGAGAAAAATCACCGAGAACGAGAACATCCTGCTCGACGTGAAGAAGGAAGTGACCGAGCTTCGTAACGACGTCGCGCTGCTCCGCGCTGACATGCCCGGCATCATCGCGAATGTGGTCGGCGCGCTTCTTCGCGACCGGCTCGGCAAAAATTGAACTTGGACCATTTTCGTTGGCCTGCGCTTGCGTTTAGGCGCCATCGCTTGAGCCGGGATGCTACGAGAAAGCGCCTTGCCGAGAGGTTAATGGCTGCAAGGTGTTGACTTTGCTGCAAAATTACGCGCGGACGCTTACGCGGCCACGGCTGCCAAAGGCGCGATCATGGTTAATATGAGAAACTGAAAACATATTTAACGGACTTTTCCGCGTCCATTTCCGGCCAAAAATACAATCCGTTAACCCTGCTGATCCTGTCCGGAAAGCTGATTTTTTTCAATGGGTTGAGCGGCTCATCCGTAAGCCTGCGAACACGGGCTGGTCTCTCCTTTGAGATGTCTTAAGCAAATTCAGGGCGGAAATAAATACTTTTGCGCCGCCGTTAACTATCATTGGTTAACGCCTGTTCGGCATGGCGTTTACGACGATGCTGCGCGGGCAATTTGCTTCGCAAGCGACAGGCCACGACCTGCTTTTAAGGACCGTATCTCCGGATTAGCCGGAAGCGGCCGGCCGGATTATCGAACGGACCTTCTCTTGTTGGGGGACGAGCGGGAGTAGGATGAACAACCGTCTGCGGACTGTCTTGCGGCTTGGTGCATCGCTGGATTTTTCAGTCTCGGGCCATGAGGAGAAGTCGAATTTGCCTGGCAAATTTTTCCTTTTTCGTACAAATAAAAACTCCACTGTTGCAAATCACATCAAATATTTGTACAACATACATCAGAAAATGTTTTCATCAACACTATGACTCAAAGCTGCTCGAAAATATAATTTTGTCAAACAGTAGCGTGGCTGGCAGCACCACAAAGGAAAACCCGATGACTAATAATACGCAAACCGTAATTCCGCAGGCGATGCGCGAAATTGTTGCGAAAAACATTGATCAAGTGCGAGCCGGATACAATCAGCTTATGGACTCGGCCCAAAAGGCGCAGGAGATGATGACAGCGTCGATCCCGTCGAACCCGGTGATGCAGGGACTAATCCAGGCTCAGGAGCGAGCCATTAAGTTCGCCCGGCAGAATGTCGACGCCGGTTTCTCGCTGGCCGATGAGTTGACCAACGCGGCGACCCTCCCGGAAATGCTGCAAATTCAGAGCAGGCACGCACAGTTGCAGTTGCACGCTTATGCCCTTCAGGCCCAGGAGTTTACCACTGGGTTGATCAGCGCCTACGCAAAGCAATAACCGTGCCCAGCCAGCAATAATATTAAGCAAAACGCTCGCGGGAAAGTTATACAAGTCTCTCTTGGAGCGTCGGCATCGCCCAGCAGAATACGCTCGCCGGGAAGCGGCTCAAACGGGGCGCTCAGCGCCGTCAGCGATCGACGCGATGCGTCTGCCAACACCATGGCGTTGGTAGCTCGTTGCCAACCCGATTAGTTCTTTTCTGCTTGTTGGGGTTCTTCGGTCTTTGGTTCGGAAATCTTGAACAGCCAGAATTGTAATGGGTTTCAGATGGCGGCCGATGAATGCGCGCGGGTCTCTCCATCCCGGCCGGCGTCTGAAAGCCCTCGAAGAACGAAACCGCGGGCAGCGTCCGTGAGCGAAGCGGACTGACACGCATACGCAACTCCGATTGAGAATGAGACTGATGCCTCATTCTCAATCGGAGCCTTCAGCTTGCTATAACGGTTCAGAAGGAAATGCCGCCCGCAAAGCTGCGGCCTACCGCGAGAGCGGTTTCGTTCCACGACCCAAGATAGAAATTCGCTTCATGGCTGCGCCTTGGGGGGTGACTATGCCCCGCCCGCTTCGGTCTTGAGCCAGGCCGCGCAGCACGCCTTCGCCAGATCGCGCACGCGCAAAATGTAGCTCTGCCGCTCGGTGACGGAGATCACGCCGCGTGCGTCCAGCAGATTGAAGATGTGGCTTGCCTTGATGCACTGGTCGTAGGCCGGCAGCACCTGCAGATGGCGCTCCACATTCGAGCCGGGTTTCGGTTCGCCCGCCGCGAGCAGCGCCTTGCACTCCTTCTCCGCGTCGCGGAAGCGCTGGAGCAGCATGGCCGTATCGGCGAACTCGAAATTGTGCCGCGAATATTCCTCTTCGGCCTGCTTGAACACATCGCGGTAGAGCACGCGCTTGTCGTCGTCGCGGCCATTATAATTGAGGTCGTAGATGCTATCGACGCCCTGGATATACATTGCCAAGCGCTCCAGCCCATAAGTCAGCTCACCAGCCACAGGGTCGCAGTCGAAGCCGCCCACCTGCTGGAAATAGGTGAACTGCGAAACCTCCATGCCGTCGCACCACACCTCCCAGCCGAGCCCCCACGCGCCGAGCGTCGGGCTCTCCCAGTCGTCCTCGACGAAGCGGATATCGTGCAACCGAGGATCGATGCCGAGGCGGACGAGGCTTTCGAGATAAAGCTCCTGAATGTTCGGCGGCGACGGCTTCAGGATCACCTGGAACTGATAATAGTGCTGCAGGCGGTTCGGGTTCTCGCCATAGCGCCCGTCCTTTGGCCGCCGCGAGGGCTGCACGAAGGCCGCGTGCCACGGCTTCGGCCCGAGCGCGCGCAGCGTCGTCGCCGGGTGGAACGTGCCTGCGCCCACTTCCATGTCGTAGGGCTGCAGGATCACGCAGCCCTGCTCCGCCCAGAAATGCTGAAGCGTCAGGATCAGGTCCTGGAAGGAGCGGGCCGGATTGAGCGTCGCCGCAGGATGCGCGTGTTTCATGAGCAAATGAACTTTTGCTGAATTTAATGATGTTTCGAGGGGCGCACGGTAGTCCGCGAACACGCGACAATCAAGGGCAGCGTTGGCCGCAAGTTCCTGTATCCCCCTGAGCCGCCGAGGGGTGGCAGTTGACTATTCCCTGTGCTAATCGAATTTTAGAAACTCGCGGCTATCGATCAACTCAAGCTAGGCGTTTCACCCAAGGCGCGTTATTTTTTACTGACATTATCCGGAGGGGGCTCTCAATGCGCAGAGGCGGTTGGGAGAAACTGCAGTGACAAGAATTTCAGGAATACTTTCGCTTTCGCTTTTGGCTCTGTCAGCAAATGGAGCCTATTTCAGCGTGGCCGCACAGGAAGCAGACGATCTGTTTCCCAAGATGACCGGTGAATGGACCGTGCCAGGGGCAGTAACTACCGTCACTATAAAAGATGATCACATCGTCCAGCACTCAAGAATGGGCCGGGGCGATATCACACACCCCAACGCGGATTACTATAATATACAATTCCGCGAGCGGAGCATGACGTGCCATTATCAGGTCCGGGTACCTTCGGCGACTGAACTTTCCATGCTCAGGTGGGACAACCAGGACCTGCCCGAGTGCGACTTGGGCGAGTTGCGCCGAGCGCGCTATGTCGAAGGCGTTCCCGGAGCAGTCTCAGAAATATGGGAGCAAATCAAGGGCTCCGCTGATGTTAAGGACTTCGAAGCGTTCAGACGGCAATTCGGCACGAAATATCCGGATTACGATGCGCGAGCCAAAAAGCGTCTGGCTGAATTGACGTCCCCTCCCCCCGGCCCAGGCAAAAGCGATACGGCGCCACCGGTTGAGGACGACATCAGCGCGATCGTCGCGCGCCACGACAACCAGGGCAGAAGCTTGTCGATTACACCGGAAAGTCCCGTCTATCGCGTCGGCGATGTGGCGAACTTCACGGTAGTTTCATCGCAAGGTTGTTTTCTCACTCTCCTGAGCCAAGACGACAGGGCAAAGGAGGCGACCGTCATTTTTCCGAATAGATTTCAGCAGATCAACTGGCTCCCTGGCGGCGCGCCGGTCACGCTGCCCGGCACCGATGCTCCTTTCGTGTTTCGCTTGAAAGATCCGGGAACAGAAACGGTGATCGCCGTCTGCGCCGACAAAAATGTCCCGGTTGACGGCATCACCCATGATTTCAAACGCTCCGAGTTTACCTCGGTCCCCGATTATGCGAGGGCCGTTTCCCGGAGCATCGAGGTCCAAAGAAAGAGTGCGGAGAATTACCAGCGTCCAAGTAACGTCCAGCCCGCGCAAGCGAACGTCTGGCGAACGGTAATAAAGGTTCAAGTCCGTTAAGCGTATACTCGAAAATAAAACAGCCAACCGTGATCGATGCGTTGACCGCGAAGTCAAATACAAACTAGAAATTTTCAATTTTCCGCAATGGGTGAGGCCATGACGCTTATCGATCGTTTTATTCTGGCCGCTGCCTTCGCAACGGTTTTTGCAATCCTCCCTGCAACCGCCCAGCAGCCAAGCTCAGCGGATATTGCCAACACGCTGGCGCCGAAAAAGGCAACCACACGCGGGCTTCGCTCCTTCGACCCGAAAGCGGCACAGGAGCAGACCGTTATCAATGAAGTGAAAGGCAAGAAAACACGCTCGATCACGGTCGAGGAACGCACCAAACTGGCTGACATCGCACAAACCAAGCCTGCCATCGATCTTGAGATCAACTTCGACTACAACTCCGCAAACATCGGCCCCAAAGGCTATCGACGATTTGACGAAGCTTGGCGTGGCGCTGCGCGACTCACGGCTCAAGGATGCGATCATCCTGCTAGCGGGCCACACCGACGCCAAGGGCGGCGACGACTACAACAAGGATCTGGCCGACCGCCGCGCCGAGGCGGTTAAGCAATTTCTGGTTTCCAAGTTTGGCCTGCCCGGCGAAAGCCTAGTCGCCGTCGGCTATGGCCGGGAGCGGCTGAAGAATTCGGCCAATCCGCTTGCCCCGGAAAACCGGCGCGTTCAGGTGGTGAACATGTCCGCCCAGTAAGGCAAAGGCTTCGGAGCGGAATGCGTATCGGAGTTGGTTGCGACGCAAGCGCAAGGCGAAGCCCGGTCATCCCGGAACGGCGCTCGCGTCGTATCCGGGATCGCAAAAGGCGTTTCGGTTTGTTGCGGCCCCGGATATGCGTAAAGGCGCATTCCGGGGCGACGATCTGGGATGCAGGGGCTTAGAAACACCCCGTGAGCGCTCCGCCGAGGTCGAGCAACATCGCCGGGCCTCGTGTGGCCATGAGGTAAGCCGCTCCAAGGCAGAGCAAAGTCAGGCTTCCGATCAAGGTCCATTTCAAAGTCTCAGGCATCCTGCCTCGCATTATTCCGCGGGCGTGGGCAAAGTCGCATGACGCGGCGCGGCCTGCTCCCGGATCGGGAGGTGCAGAGCCGCCGCAAGCACCGCAACCGCAACGGCTGCCCACCACAACATATCGTAAGAGTGAGTGGTATCATAGAGCCAGCCGCCCATCCAGGCCCCCATGAAGCTTCCGAGCTGATGGGAGAAGAACACGATCCCGTAGAGCATCGACAGCCAGCGCGGGCCGAAAAAGGTGACGATGAGGCCGCTGGTGAGCGGGATGGTGCCGAGCCAGAGCAAGCCCAGCAGGAACGCGAAGATCAGCACGTTCGTCTCGGTCAGCGGCAGGTAAAGCAGCGCCAGGAACACAGCGCCGCGCGCCAGATACAGGAGCGCAAGCGCCAGATGCTTCGGCATCGCGTCGCCGACCCGCCCGCATGCGTAAGTGCCGAGAATGTTCGCGCCGCCGATGATGGTGAGCGCGATTGCGCCGAGGCCGGGGCTGAAGCCTTTGTCCGCGAGGAACGCGGGCAGATGCACGGCAACGGCCGCGATGTGAAAGCCGCAGACGAAGAAGCCCGCCGTCAGCAGAAGAAAGCTCGGATATCTCAGCGCCTCGATGAGCGCCGCTGCAATCCGCTGTTCGGAGCGAGCGCCCGAAGGCCGGATCGCATCGCCACTTTCCGAGAACGCGAACGCCAGCGGGGCCATCATCGCGGCCGTTCCCGCCATGATCCAGAGCGTCGTCACCCAGCCGGTCGCTTCCAGGAGGACATGCGCATAAGGAAGCGACACGAATTGCCCGATTGCGCTGCCCATCGTTGCGAGGCCGAGCGCGGAGGCCCGCCTATCGGGCGGGGCGGCGCGCGCGATGACGCCGAAAACGGCGGTGAACCCAGTCCCGCTAACGCCAAGACCGATCAGCGTTCCAGCGAGGACGAGCTGGCTTCCGCCTGCAGCTGTCGCCATCAGCAACAACCCTGCGATATAGAATGCCGTCCCGGCGAGAGCGACGCGGACCGCCCCGAACCTGTCGCTCACCGCACCCGCAAAAGGAGCAGCCACACCCCAGACGAGATTGAGGATCGCCATGGACAGGGAAAACACCTGCCGGTCGAGATCGAGATCCTGGCTGATCGGCTTCAGGTAAAGCCCGAAGGTCTGGCGAATGCCCATGTTGATCGCCAGCATCACGCCAGCACACAGCACAAGCGTCCAAACCGGGTGCATCCGGCGCATCGCGTTCTCCTGGTTCGCTCCCTTCGTAACGCGCTCCGGCCTCGAAGGCAAAACGCATCCGTGTGCGCGCGGCCTGCCGAAGATGGGCCGGGCGCAGGCGACTTCATACTTGAGAATTCATGTCGAAAACGCCAGGGTGCAAAGAGACAAAGTAACCAACCAGAGACCCCGCATGATGATCCGCCTTCCTATGCGCATCGTGGCCGCCTATTGGCGTCTGTCCCGCGGCGCGACGCTTGGCGCGCAGGGCGTCGTCATCGACGATGAGGGCCGGGTTTTGCTCGTGCGCCACGGCTACCGGCCGGGATGGCACTTTCCCGGCGGCGGCATCGAGTGGGGCGAGGCCGCGGAGACGGCGCTTGCGCGAGAACTGAAAGAAGAGGCGGGCGTCATATTGAGAGGGCCGCCCAAGCTTCATGGCTTGTTTGCTAATTTTTCTACCCTGCCCAGCGATCACATCGTTCTCTTCATTGTACGGCAATGGGAGCGCCCCAGCATCCCGCCGCCAAACCATGAGATCGTTGAAAGCCGGTTTTTCGCCAGGCAAGACGTTCCGCCTGACGCCGCGCGCGGCACAGAGCGCCGCCTCGCCGAGATCTTCGACGGCGCTTCCAATCGAGCCGCACTGGTGAGTGGAAAGCGCTGCTCGCCTGATGGCTCAAAAAAGCCGGAAGCGGAAGAGACGGGTCGCGAAAAACACTCAAGCGGTCCATCATGGCTGGCAATCGCGACAGAAACGTCGGATTACGAACCTTGAGCCGCTGAAGTGGTCCAAGTCTTGTTGTCGAACATACAATAAGGCGCTTGGTGGTAGCAGTCGAGCCTAGTACATGAACTGCCGTATTGGTTCCGGAACCTTCATTGCCAGTTCAATGCATTCTCGTAGCTCTCTATAGCTTTGCGGCTTCCGTTTGACCTGCAGCCTCTCTTCAAAATGGGCGATGCATTTAGATCGAAATCCAGCTTCAAATTCCGGCCACCTGCGCATCAAGTCGTCATAATACTGTTGTTCTTTGTAAATGCACTCATTTAGTTCAGCTGTATACCAGAGTTTTCCCGCACGCTCGCAGTAAGTCTCAACGTTATATCGCGGAAGGTCCTGCGCCAGGACGTTCGTGGTCATGGCTGCGGCAAAGAACACAATAAGTAATAACGCACAGCGGATCATGGGCTTGTCTTTTTTTGGGGTGAATCCATAGAAAAATTCTTCGAGTGCCCAGCAAACGTAAGCCGTCTGGCTAGAGCAAGAAAACACCATAAGAGAAGAACTTTAACGGATGGATTTAGCGCGCTCTACCCGCTTCGCCCCAAGTAGCACTCATTTGGCAAGGCGGGATTGTATTGGCCTTTCCGGAAAGGACCGCATTAGGATCCCGAAGCCGCCTTAACTCGAAAGGGATCGCGAGAAAGCCGGAATGCCCGCTTTCGGCCCTCCGCTTTTGCCTCCTCAAACCCGGCTCTACTCCGCGGCTTTAGGAAGCGCCCGAATGGCAGGCCTGGCTTCCTCTTTCCTTTCCTCGCGGTGGCCTGAAAGCCAGCTTTGCAGCTTGTCGAGGTAAATGTAGATCACGGGCGTCGTGTAAAGCGTCAGCACCTGGCTCAGCGCAAGGCCGCCGACCATGGCATATCCGAGCGGTTGCCGAAGCTCCGATCCGGTGCCCGCGCCGAGCATGAGCGGCAAGCCGCCCAAAAGCGCCGCCATTGTCGTCATGAGGATCGGCCGGAACCGCATGAGCGCCGCTTCCTTGATCGACACCTCCGGCGTAAGCCCGCGCTCGCGCTCGGCCGCGATGGCGAAGTCCACCATCATGATGCCGTTCTTCTTCACGATGCCGATCAGAAGAATGATGCCGATGATGCCGATCACCGAGAGATCGAAGCCGAACGCCTTCAGCATCAGAAGCGCGCCAACGCCCGCGGACGGCAGCGTCGAAAGGATCGTCAGAGGGTGAATGAAGCTCTCATACAGCATGCCGAGGATGATGTAGATCACCACAAGCGCCGCGATAATCAGGAGCGGCGTGGATGCAAGCGAGCTCTGGAACGCCTGCGCATTGCCCTGGAAGCTTCCAACGAGCGTATTCGGCGCGCCGATCTCGGCCATGGCCTTGTTGATCGCGGTGACGGCCTCCCCCAACGAAACGCCCGGCTGCAAATTGAAGAAAATCGTCGCCGCAGGGAACTGGCTCTGGTGGTTGATGGAAAGGAAGCCTGTCTTCTTCGTGTCGAAGGTGACGAGGGTCGAGAGGGGCATCATCTGGCCCGTCACCGGCGAACGGACATAGATCCGGTTGAGCACATTCTGATCGCCCTGAAGTTCCGGTGGAATTTCGAGGATCACGTTATAGGTGGAAAGCTGCGTGTAGTATTGCACCACCTGCCGCTGCCCGAGCGCATCGTTCAGCGTGTCGTCGATCATTTGCGGCGTAATGCCATAGCGCGAGGCGCGGTCGCGATTGATGGTCACGCTGAGTTGCGGCGCGTTCACGAGAAGATCGGTGGAGACGTCGGCCAGAATGGGTATCGTCTTCAGCTTGGCAAGGGTCTTCGGCGTCCACTCGTTCAGCTCCTCCAGGCTCGCGTCCTGCAGTGTGAACTGGTAAAGCGCCCGGCTGAGCCTCGCGCCCACGGTGATGTCCTGCGCGGGCGACATGAAAGCGGCCGCACCCGGCACCTTCGCGAGCTGCGGGCGGAGCCTGTTCATGACACCCAGCACGTCGCTCTTCCGTTCATTGTGCGGCTTAAGCGTCGTGAAGATCCGTCCCGCGTTCTGTGTGTTGCCAGGCGAGGCGCCAAGCGCGGAGCCGGCATTATCGACGTCCGGATCCTTGGCGATGATATCGACGAGCGCGAGTTGCCGCCTCACCATCTCGTCATAGGAGATGTCCTGCGGCGCGTCCGTCATCGCGTACAGGATCCCTGTGTCCTGGACCGGGAAAAACCCTTTAGGGATTGTGATGAAGAGATAAACGGTCAGGCCCAGCGTAAAGAAAAACACCATCAGAGTGATGCGACGGTAGCGCAGCGCGATGCTCAGCGTTCTTTCATATCCGGCGACGAGCCAGTCGAAGAACGCACCGATTTTGCGGCTTACCCATCCGGGCTTGCGCTCCTTCGCCGACAGAAAGCGTGAGCACAGCATGGGCGTCAGCGTGAGCGAGACGATGACCGACACGGCAATCGTGACGGTGACCGTCAACGCGAACTCGCGCATGAGACGCCCGATGATGCCCCCCATGAGGAGAAGCGGAATGAACACGGCAACCAGAGAAAGGCTGATCGAAAAGACCGTGAAGCCGATCTCGCCCGCCCCCTTCAACGCGGCTTTGAAGGGCTTCTCGCCTTTCTCGACATAGCGGTAGATGTTCTCAACGACGACGATGGCGTCGTCCACCACGAAGCCGACCGCGATCGTCAGCGCCATGAGCGAGAGATTATCCAGGCTGAAGCCTGCCACGTACATCGCCGCGAAGGTGCCGAGCAGTGAGATCGGCACGACGGCGCTCGGGATCAGCGTGGCGCGCACGTTCCGCAGGAATAGAAGGATCACCAGCACCACGAGCGTGACCGTCAGGCACAGCGTGAACTCGACATCGAACACCGAGGCCCGGATCGTCGTCGTGCGGTCGCTGATCATGTCGACCTTGACCCCCGATGGAATGACATTCGCGAGCTTCGGCAGCGTATTCTTGATGTTGTCGACCGTCTCGATGACATTCGCGCCGGGCTGCTTGAAGACGACGAGCAGCACGCATGGCTTGCCGGTCGACCATGCGCCAAGCTGGGTATTCTCAGGCCCCGCAATGGCATGGCCCACGTCGGAAACGCGGATCGGCGCGCCCTGCTTGTAAGTGAGGATGGTTTTGTCGTAATCCTCGGGCTTCATGATCTGGTCGTTGGCAGCGATCGTGAAGCTCTGCTTCGCGCCGTTCAGAGTGCCCTTGGCGGCGTCGGCGGTGATATTCCCTAGCACCGCCCGGACATCTTCGAGCGTGATGCCGCGGGTCGCCAGCTTCTCGGGATCGACCTGGACGCGGATGGCGGGCTTTTGCTGGCCACCGATGTACACAAACGCGACGCCTTGGATCTGCGAGATCTGCTGCGCGAGGATGTTCTCGGCGTAGTCGTCGGCTTCGGTGAGCGGAACGCTATCCGACGTCACCGAGAGAATGATGATCGGCGGATCGGCCGGATTGAACTTGCGGTAGCTCGGCGGGGAGCTGAGTGTCGTCGGAAGCCGTTTGCCGGCGGCTGTGATTGCCGCCTGCACGTCTTGCGCCGCCGCGTCGATGTTCCTGTCGAGCTGGAACTGGATATTGACCTGCGTATTGCCGAGCGTGCTTGTGGATGTGAGCTGCGTCACCCCCGCGATCTGCCCGAACTGCTGTTCGAGCGGATTGGCGACCGACGATGCCATCGTCTCCGCGCTTGCGCCGGGAAGCTGCGCCGAAACCTGAATGGTCGGAAAATCCACCTGCGGCAGCGGTGCAACCGGCAGATAAAAGTAAGCGACGAAGCCGGCGAAGGTGAACGCCGCCATCAGGAGAGTCGTCGCGATGGGGCGCGTGATGAACGGAGCCGAAATGTTCATGAGCGGCCGGAAGCGTCGTTGGCCGCGACCGGCGGCGTGCTCAGCTCGATGCGTGCGTTTGGCTGCAGCCGGTACTGGTTCGAGACGATGACAAGATCGCCTTCCTTGAGGCCTTTGCGAGCGACCGTCACGCCTTCATAAGCCGGTCCGGTTTCGACGGACGCCATGGCCGCGCGCATTTCGGGGGTCGCGACCCACACGAAAAGCCCGTTGGGGCCTCTCTGCAACGCAGCCGTCGGCACCGTGATGGCATTTTTCTTGAAGCCGACTTGCACCTGCACCGGCGTATACAGGCCCGGCCACAAGGCTTCATCCTGATTGTCGAAGATCGCCTTCAGCCGGATGGTCCCCGTGGCCACGTCGACCTGATTGTCGATGACCTGAAGCTTCCCGCGCGCGATCGGATTCTTGCCTTCCTGGTCCATGGCCGTCACGGGCACTTCCCCTGCCCGCTGCGCCTCCCGGATCGCCGAGAGGTGAGATTCGGGAAGCGTAAAGACGAGCGCAATGGGATGCTGCTGCGTAAGCGTCGCGATGAATGCCGATGTGTCGTTCGCTTTCACGATGTTCCCGGCATCGACGGCGCGCAAGCCGACGCGGCCGGGAAAGGGCGCGGTGATCGTGGTGTAGCTGAGGTTCGTCTCGGCCGTGCGTATGAACGCCTGGTCCGCCTCGATCAGCGCGCTGTCAACTCCCACTTTCGCGGTCAGCTGATCGACGCTTTGTTGCGACGCAAATCTCTGCTGCGAAAGCTGCCTGCTCCGCTCGAGATCCTTCTCATCGCTCAAAAGCTGAGCCTGATCCTGGGCGAGTTTCGCCTTCGCCTGATCGAGCGCCGCCTGGTAGAGGCGCGGATCGATTATTGCGAGCACATCGCCCTGCTTGACTTGCTGCCCCTCCTGGAAGCTCACCTTGTCGAGCGTGCCGTCAACCCGCGAACGTATCTGCACCGTGTTGAGCGCCTGCACCGTTCCGATCCCCGAAAGAAGAACTGGGATGTCCCGTGCCGTTGCGGGCGTAACAGAGACCGCGACCGAGGGAGGCGCAGACGCGGCTCGAGGCTGTGGCGCAGGAGCCGAATACCAGATGTAACCGGAAACCGCCGCAACGGCCATCAGCACAACGAATACGATTCGATGCATCCACAACCCCAAATGAAGATCGCCAGCGAGGAAGCCGGGATAGAATGGCGTAGCGAGCTTTCAGACAAGCTGCTCGATTTTGTCAAACTATGGCACAAGCCCAGCAGAACTCAAAAATAGCCCCGCCGCGCCGATATTTTCCGAAGCACGAGAGACCTTTAAATTCCAGGCGAGTCCTTGAACGCCAAGGTTTCATGCCCGCACGAAAACGAGTATGGGGGGAAAGTCGCCGGGCGAGAAGGCGCAAGGGGCTGGTTGAGACATCGTATTACAAAAATCCTGTCGAACAAATCGCAGAGGGAAACGATCGAAATGCTACGATCAATTTTCGCGGACGCAGTGTTCTGCGCTGCGCTCTTCGTCGAATCCCTGGCCTTGCTTTCCATTTTTCAGGCCGTGGCAGGTGTGAACCTTCGCGATGAATTTACGCCGGTCATGAGTTCCTATCATGCGAGGACCGCCCCAGTTTCCGCAATCGGCGCCAGTCTCTTCGCGGGCAAGCCGCCGGCGTGGTATGCGGACGCGCTGTTGATCGCTGCAGCGCTTTTTTTCCTCTTCTTCATTGCGCAGGCGCGCAATGCGATGGCTCCTTACGACGAGCCAGCGGGTAGCCCCATCCTCGAGGCCAAAGGCGTTGAAGCTGCCATAGACTTTTTTCTGCCCACAGCCGTGTGCGTCATCGGCGCGGCTATAACCGCGCCCACGCTCCTGCCTTTCCTCACTGTCCCAATCGCGCTCTGGCTTCTCCTCAAGAGGCTTTTTGGAAAGCCCTCCTGGTTCAAAGTATCGGCGAGCTATTACGTGAACATCCTTTTGCTCGCTGGCCTCGCCACGGCAATTTTCGCCTTGGCGAGGTAAGATCCGAGATCCGCGAAACGCCAAAACCCCTCGCCACACTCCCTCTCCCGCAAGGGAGAGGGAGTGTGCTTGCGCTAGCAACACCGTCCCTTCTCCCATCTGCATCCGCTTGCGGATGCAGTTTCTGGAGTGGCAATCTCGCCAAGGCGAGATTGCGCAGGATGAGGGGTAGGATACTCAGTAAATGCGCGGCTTCGGCTTGATATACTGGACGTCGTTCGTCAGCGTCCGCAGGTGAACGGGGCGGTATTCCAGAGCCACTGTCCTTTTGTCGTTATCGGCGAAGGAAAGCGTGTGCTTCAGCCAATTCTCGTCGTCACGATTCGGGAAGTCTTCGCGGGCATGGGCGCCGCGGCTCTCCTGCCGGGCAAGCGCGCCCGTGATGGAGACTGCCGCCTGCGCAATCAGGTTATTGAACTCGAGCGTTTCGACGAGATCGGTGTTCCAGACCAGCGAACGGTCCGTGACATGGATGTCGTCGACCCCATTCCAGACTTCCTGGATGAGCTTGACGCCCTCGGCCAGCACGTCTGCAGTCCGGAATACGGAGCAATTGCCCTGCATGATGCGCTGCATCCGCCCTCGCAGTTCTGCCGTGGGCGTTCCACCGTTCGCATGACGAAAACGATCGAGACGGGCAATCGCTTCGTCGCCCGCATTGTCCGCTAATTCGGCGTGCATATGGCCACGCTCGATGGTTTCGGCACAGCGCAGCGCCGCCGCACGCCCGAAGACCACAAGATCGATCAAAGAGTTCGAGCCGAGCCGGTTCGCTCCATGCACGCTTGCGCAAGCGGCCTCGCCGATGGCGAGCAGGCCCGGTACGGTCGCATCCGGATCGCCTCCGTGGGGACGGATCGCCTCCGCGTGATGGTTTGT
This sequence comes from uncultured Alphaproteobacteria bacterium, assembly GCA_963833565.1. GTDB lineage: Bacteria > Pseudomonadota > Alphaproteobacteria > Rhizobiales > Rhodomicrobiaceae > Rhodomicrobium. The sequence goes on along the minus strand of CAWHYO010000045.1, from coordinate 20,882 downwards.
CGGGATGCCGCCCATATTGTAGTGCGCTGTCGGGATGACCGGGATCGGCTGACGCCTGAGATCGACGCCCGCGAAGATCTTCGCGCTTTCCGTGATGCCGGGCAGACGCTCGGCCAGCATCTTCGGGTCCAGATGGTCGAGGTGAAGATAGATGTGATCCTTCCTCGGCCCGACGCCTCGCCCCTCGCGAATTTCAACTGTCATGGCTCGCGAGACCACGTCCCGGCTGGCGAGGTCCTTGGCGGTGGGAGCGTAGCGCTCCATGAAGCGCTCGCCTTCGGAGTTCGTGAGGTATCCGCCCTCGCCGCGTGCGCCTTCCGTGATCAGAACGCCAGCGCCATAAACTCCCGTCGGATGGAACTGAATGAATTCCATGTCCTGGAGAGGCAGGCCGGCGCGGATCACCATGGCGTTGCCGTCGCCGGTGCAGGTATGGGCGCTCGTACAGGAGAAGTAGGTGCGGCCGTAACCGCCGGTGGCGATGATCGTCTTCTTGGCGCGGATGCGATGAATGGTGCCATCCTCAAGAGACCAGGTCATGACGCCTCGGCAAACGCCGTCGTCCATGATGAGGTCGAGCGCGAAGTGCTCGATGAAGAACTCGGCCTGATGACGCAGCGATTGCCCGTAAAGGGTGTGCAGCATGGCATGGCCGGTGCGGTCCGCCGCCGCGCAAGTACGCAAAGCGGGCGGGCCTTCGCCATAATCGGTCGTCATGCCGCCGAAGGGACGCTGATAGATTTTGCCATTCTCGGTGCGGCTGAACGGCATGCCGTAATGCTCAAGCTCATACACGGCTGCGGGAGCGTTGCGGCACAGATACTCGATCGTGTCCTGATCGCCGAGCCAATCGGAGCCCTTCACCGTGTCGTACATGTGGAAGCGCCAGTCATCCCGGCCCATATTGCCGAGAGCGGCGGCGATGCCGCCTTGCGCAGCCACCGTATGCGAGCGGGTCGGAAACACCTTGGTGACGCACGCCGTCTTGAGCCCGGCCTCGGCGCACCCAAGGGTCGCGCGAAGCCCGGAGCCGCCTGCTCCTATCACCACGACATCGAAGGTGTGGGTCTCCACCGGGTAGGCACGCCCGTTCACGCGGGGCGCCCCACCATTCTTCCCGTTTGAGGCGCTGTTCGGCTTGGTTGCATCAGGCATGATCTACATTCCCAGGTAAAGCTTGACGATCGCCAGCGTGCATGCCACGGCGACAGAGAACGTCCAGAAGGTATTCAGGAAGAGACAAGGCACCTTCAGCCAATGCGGCGCGTATTCCTCGGCGATAACCTGCATGCCGAGCCGCATATGGAAGGTGATTGATATGACAAGCAGAAGCGCCAGAACAGCGTGAAGCGGATTGGAGAAGAAGTGCTGGACGTTCGCGCGCGATGCGCCAACGAGCGAGAGCCCTGCATACGCGATAAAAGCCGCGCCGAAGATGTTCGAAACCGCGGTGAGGCGCTGCATCCAGAAGTGATCGGTGCCGGGACCGCCCATGGCCGAGCCAAGGCCGCGGACTTTCTTAAGCTGCGTTCTATAGGTTGTCGGCATCAGCGGGTCCCCCATTCAGACAGCGCCACAAACCATAAAAGCCCGGTCAGCGTCACAGATCCGAAGAGCGTTGCCCAGGACAGGGCGCGAACGGTGCCCAGAGAAAAACCATTGCCCGTGTCCCAGATGAAATGCCTGATACCCCCAAGCATATGGTGAATGACGGACCAGGTAAAACCCACAAGGATGATGAGCCCGACGGGTGAGCCGATGAAGGCGCTGACGTTGTTGAACTGCTGCTCGCCCATAGCAGCGGAGATAAGCCAAGCCGTTAACAGAAGGCTGCCCCAGTAATTAACAACGCCCGTGACGCGATGCATGATCGACAGGACCATGTTGACGTAGGGGCGGAAAATGGAAAGGTGCGGGGACATCGGTTTAGGGGCCATGAGCCGGGCTCCCGAGATCGGCTTTGTTTCCGCCATTATGCAATCCTTCTTAACGCGGCGTGCGTTTTTTCTTAATAGGGTTGATACTGCGATGCAGCAAAAGCTGCAACAAACATCCTGCTGAACAACCGTGAGCGCCTGCCTTGCGCGAAAAGCGTAAACGAAGCTGCTTTGGCAAGTCTAGATGATCGCAGCCGATTAAACTATTCTACAACTTGGCTATAACCCTGAAACACGGCGTTCCGGCATCGCAGGATCGAGGCTTTCTCAAGGCGATCAAGGGCTTATGGTGCACTGCACAATTTTTCACGAGTCCGGCATGGCAGCCATGGCGGCAACAAGCCACGCAAGACTAAAGTGGCATAAGCACCCAGAGATCGAGATCAAGCAACACGGCAGGATCGTACTGATCTCCAGTCTTGAGCGCGAAGCTGGCGGCGGCCTTGTCCTTCAGTGCAACAAGCCTCAACCTCAGCGCTCCCGCATCCGCCCGGTCCAAGGGGACCTTCTCCAGCACCTCGCTCCAGGCATAGACCGTGTCGCCGGCGAAAGCGGGCGAGACATGCCGGCCTGCGTTGATGCCCGCCACATGAAACGCGTTCTCAAGGCCATCGAAGCTCAGCGCCCGCGCAAGCGAAATGATGTGGCCGCCATATACAAGGCGGCGGCCGAAGCGGCCCTTCGCCTGCTCATGCTGATTGAAATGCACGCGCGAATTGTTCTGGTAGAGCCGTGTTGCCAGTTGATGCTCGGCTTCCTCGATGGTCATGCCGCAGAGGTGATCGATCTTCTCCCCGACCTCGTAGCTGCCCCACCGGCGTGAACTGCCTGAAAGGACGTTGCTGTAAGCGCCGACGTCGATCCGAGGCAACGCCGCGCCCAGCGCCTTCGCGTCGACAGCCTTCTTCAATTGAGGCACATGCTCCTCGGGGGCCGGCGCAGACTTGTCGCGCTTTCTCACCATGACCCAGCGCACAAATTCGAGCACGGGGGCGCCGTCCTGATTACGGCCCGTGCTGCGGACGTACACGACGCCACTCTCTCTGTTCGAGTTCTCACGCAGCCCGATGACCTCGGAGGTGGAGGACAATGTATCGCCGGGATAGACGGGCTTCAGGAAGCGGCACTCCGCATAGCCGAGGTTCGCCACCGCATTCAACGATACTTCCGGCACCGTCTTGCCGAACACGATGTGGAAGACGAGCACATCGTCGATGGGGCTTCGAGGATATCCGATGGCCTTGGCGAAAGCGTCGGACGATTGAACCGCAAAACGCGAGCCGTAAAGCGCCGTGTAAAGCGCCACATCGCCCGTCGTGACCGTCCGCGGCGTCGCGTGCTCGATCACCTGCCCGAGTTTGAAGTCCTCGAAAAAATTGCCGTCGCGCAATCTGCTCACCCTGCCTCTTGGTCCGCTGTTCCCTGAACGCAGCTATATCACCCCCCGGTGATGGGGGGGAAGAAGGCGATTTCGCGCGCACCGTGTACGGAGGCGTCATGGCTGGCATGCGCGTGGTCTATAGCTGCGCGGATTATATCCTCGCGCTCGAAGGCTGCGGCATAGCCTTCGCCGCGACGCTTGAGCCAGTGAATAGCGTCACGCACCGTCTCCACCGAGCCGGGAAGGGTCACCCGCTCCTGACCGGTTCCGACGCGTTCGCGGACCCAAGCGAAATATTTCAAAGTTACTTCCATGATCCTCGCCATGCGCGAAAAATATAGTCTCCGCCGGTATATAAGGCCAAACCAGCCGATGCCCAAAGCAATCCGGTTCCTGCATCCAGCAGCAGTCCTGGGTTCCAGGACGGAATATGAGAGGCGAAGAGCAGGATCACAGCAAAAAACTGGGCTGCGGTCTTGAATTTGGCCACCGGGCTCACGGATGCGCGAAGCCCCTCGAGCCGGGCATGTGCGCGCAAGCCTGCGATCAGGATCTCCCGCCACAAGATGATCAAGACGGCCCATGCGCTCGATCCACGGATGAGGCTTTCGCCCCACAGAAGCCACAACGCCGTGAGGATGAAAATTTTGTCCGCTATTGGGTCGAGCACCGCGCCAAGATCCGATGACTGTCCGATGAAACGCGCGACAAGCCCGTCGAGGAAATCGGTAAGCGCGGCCGTGAAAACAATTCCCACGGCGAGAGCAGGTGCATGCGCCGTCAGCACGGCCCAGGCCAGCACAGGCGCAGCCACGATGCGCGACGCGCTAAGGAGATTGGGGAGCGAAAGAATGGATGACCGGTTTCTGTTCTGGTCCATGGTTGCCATTCCGGCTGCTAGGGCAACCTCACATATCGCAGCCGTGACAGCGCCGGAATACGGCTTTAACACCCTGAAGTCAGATGCCTTCCGCCGTATAGAGGTGTTTCGCAGCGGTTACGCTATTTTTGCAAGCTTAGAATGTAGGCCACCACGTCCGCCTTATCCTTGGCAGGGATGATGAAGTCCGGCATGTCCCTGTGAGGCGTTTGCAGGATTACAAAAAGCGCTGTCCCCGTCATCCCAGGGGTATCTGCGATTTTGGGGAAGGGCGGCGCCTTTGGATTGGGAGAGAGATAATCACCGCTCCGAATGGCGTGACACTCGGAGCAGACTGACCGCGCATAAGCCAAGCCTGCCTCCGGCGCTGCCATCCTCCGCGCGGGCGCCGTAGCAACAAACAACCACGAAAAGCAGGAGGGGGAGTATCCGCACCATGGGTGAGCCCTCGGACGCATTCCGATAGAGAATGAAGAAAATTTAGAGGGTAAGTATGAATTACTCCCTATCTGACGTTTAAACGGGCCGCGCAGCCTAAACTGCTGCTGCGTGGCGAAGTTCCGCATTCTGAGCGAGATAAGCGTCGAACACCGAGCACACGACCCGCAAAGCAAGACGCGCCTCGTCGGGTACGCTCACCCGGCTGCCTTCGAGTTTGCAGAGCCCTTCCTCCTCGAGACCGCGAAGCTGCAACATTTCGTCCCGGAAGGCGTCCCCATCAGGGGCGTACTGCTTGCGGATGTCTTCGAGGTCAACCTCCATGTCGCACATCAGACGCTCGATGATAGCGCCGCGCATCTTGTCTTCGCCGCGAAAGGCGATGCCTTTGGCGATCGGCAGCACGCCTGAGTTGACAGCGCGGGTATAGGCCCCCGTCTCCGTGATGTTCTGCGCAAAGCCGTCAGGCAGAGCCGAGATCGAGCTTGCTCCGAATGCGACGATGGTTCCGGCCGCGTCGTTGGTGTAGCCCTGGAAATTGCGGTGCAGGCGGCCCTCGCGCAAAGCGACGGCCATGGTGTCCTCCGGCTTCGCGAAGTGATCGAGACCGATCTTGACGTATCCCTGCTCGGCCAGCGCGTCACCTGCAACCTGTGCCTGCTCGAAGCGCGTCAGCGGGGTCGGCAGGGCCTCCTCGGGAATCATTTTCTGGTTCTTGGCCATCCACGGGACATGCGCATAGCCGAACAAGGCGATTCGATCCGGACCCAGCGTCGCCGCCTGCTCCACGGACTTCTTGAGTGTTTCGGCCGTCTGATATGGGAGGCCATACATCAGATCGAAGTTGACCGCGCTGATGCCCTGCTCGCGCAGGAGGTCCAGCGTCTTTTCGATCATGCTGATCGGCTGAACACGATTGATCGCCGTCTGCACCTTCTCGTCAAACTCCTGCACACCGAGGCTGGCGCGCGTGCATCCGATCTTGCCGAGCGCAACCGCGTTTTCCGGAGTGAAAGTTCTCGGGTCGATCTCAACCGCGATTTCGGCGTTGTTTAAGATGTTGAACTGACGGTGAACGGCTTCCGAGATGCGGATCATATCCTCGGGCGCGAGCGCGGTCGGCGTGCCGCCGCCCCAGTGAATGTGACGCACGGGAATGCCTTGGGGCATAACGCGGGCCGCGAGTTCGATTTCGCGGATAATGGTGTCGACGTAAGTTGTAACCGGGGAATAGCGTGCGATTACCCGCATGTTGCACCCGCAATACCAGCACATCTGGCGGCAGAACGGGACATGCAGATAAAGCGAAAGCTCCGATTTGGGATCGAGCCGGGAAAGCCAGGTCTCATACCGCTTCGCGTCCACGTCCGCGGAGAAGTGCGGCGCCGTGGGGTAGCTCGTGTAGCGAGGAACCCGTGCGGAGAAGTACTTCGCAATCCCAGGTATCATGATTGTTCTTTCCCTGTGACGTTACTCTGCGAGCCGCCGCTGCGGCTTCTTTTTGTCCATGCGATTTCGAATGCGCAAGACTTTCCGCCGGTGGCCTCGCAACTGATTTCGCGCACGAAAGTGTTGCGGCTGACGAGGACTTCAAATAGGCGCTGGAAGGTTCCGGCGTAATAATCGCATTGCGGGTGGTCGCTATGGCGCCCCCGGCACAACGGGCATCCCTTGATCGAAACAATGACCGGATGCCCGTTTGCGACGCTGAAGTCGCCGGTTCCGGAAAAGGTCCAGGAGTGCTTCTTGATGGTGCCAAGCAGGATCCGGCTCGCAAGCGACGGCGGTAGAACCTTGAGCACCGCCTGAGCGGGCTTCGGGATGCGATTCGCAAGAAGATAGTCTCCGGTCCGGAGCCCGGCCTCGAACGCGATCTTCCTCGCCTCGTTCTCCTCGAGCCCATCGAAAAGGGCTGTCTGGAGCGCGCCGACGTCCTCTTCAGGCACCATCCCCGTTGGCGGATGCGCAAGATGCGGCTCGAGATGGGCCTGGGCGAAAATAAGCCGGGTGGTATCCTCTCCCATGACATCGCGGAGAGTTTCCGCCACCCGGATTATGGCATTCGGCCCAATAAGACCGGCTTGCGCCGATGCGTGCGCCATTCGAAGCGCCTTTTTTGTGGTGACAGCCTCTAGTGGGTGGTCGCCGTTTCGACGGACTTCTCTGTCTTTTCAGCCGTTTTCCGCGTCGTGTGGTCGAAGTCGTCCTGTTCGCGCTCGCCCCGTCCACGTGTGGTATCGAAGCCGAAATCCACCTTCTTGAGAGACTGTGGCCCCCAATATTTGACGCGTCCGAGATCGTAGAACTTCCGTTCCCAGCCGCTCTTGAGGAAAGCCTTGAGGCAGCCCAAGAGGTAGCTGCGTCTCTGCCTGCTCCAGACCCACGGATATCCGAAGAAAGCCTTGCGCATATAAAAGCGCCGGTAATTACTCATGACGTGATTGAGCAGTTCAGTACGCTCCATGGCGTCCGGCTTCATGATCGGCGTCACGAAGTTGTACTTCTCGTAGTCGAAGATTTCGACCTTATCGCTCAATTCCTGAAAGAGATCCGAGAACGGCCAGGGCGTGTACATGGCCCAGTTCGCCATGTCCGGGTTCCAGTCCATCGCCATGCGGAACGTCTCTTCGAGAGTCTCCGGGGTCTCGTTCTCGAGGCCCACGATAAACTGCGCTTCGGTGACGATGCCGTTCTTGCGCAGAAGCTCGATGGCGCGCTTGTTCTGCGCAATGGTCGTCTCTTTGTTGAAGCGGTCCAGCTTCAACTGGGCGGCAGCCTCGGTTCCGAGGGAGATGTGGATCAAGCCCGCAGCGCGATAAAGCGGAAGCAGCGCCTCATCCCGAAGGATATCGGTCACGCGGGTGTTGATGCCCCACTGGACCGGCAGGTTGCGCTTCTTCAGTTCCTCGCAGAATTCGACGAATTTCTTCCGGTTGATGGTCGGCTCTTCGTCGGCGAGGATGAAGAAGCCCACCTTATAATCGCGGACGAGCGTCTCGATTTCATCGACGACCTTCTTGGGATCGCGAATGCGGTAATTCCGCCAGAACTTCCACTGCGAGCAGAAACTGCAGGTGAATGGGCAGCCGCGTGCGAGGTTCGGAATTGCGACGCGCGTCCCTGTCGGGATGTAAATATATTTTTCCCACTCCAGCACGCCCCAGTCCGGACTGATCGAATTGAGATTGGAGATGGGAGGCTCCGAAGGCGTCGCGGTAATCTTGCCTTCCTCGCTGTAGGCAATGCCCTTGATTTCGGCGCGATCCTGCAGCCACGTTCCCTTTTCGACGGCGCGAACAACGTTCACGAAAATCGCCTCGCCCTCGCCGCGCACAATGGTGTCGATCCAGGGCGCTTCTGTAAGGACCTGCTGATACATGAACGTGGCGTGGATGCCGCCAAGAACCGTAACCGTCTGGGGGTGAGCTTCCTTGGCAATCTGCAACAGCCGCTCCGCCTTGTAGATCGAGGGCGTAATCGCTGTGGCGCCGACGATGTCGGGCTTTTCTTTCTCGATGATGGCGCGGATATCGTCTTCGGACAGATTGTTCGTCATCGCGTCGACGAAGCGAATGTCTGTAAAGCCCGCTGCCTTGAGAGGACCACAAATATAAGCAACCCACGCAGGAGGCCAGTTCCCAGCGATCTCCGCTCCGCCCGAGTGATAATTGGGATGGATCAGGATGATTCGCATAGGGCGCCCCCGGGGAATGTCAGCTAAAGTTGACAGGATTGTGTGTCAAGCGGAGATTACTCCCTTGCTATGCTTTCGTTTTGATCTAGATCAAGAGAATTGGGCCATTTGATCGATCCGCGCCGTCGACTTTGGGCTAGACTTAATAAAATTGCTTTTCAATCGCCGCCTATTTCTTCAGAGCGACGCTGTCCCCGATCGCAAGCCCAAGCTTCTGAGCCTGTCCAGCCCCGATCTCCAGAACCCGGGAAGCCGGACTTATCGATGAGATCACGTCGGTCGAAAAGGGCTCGGCATTATAAGCGATATGCCTTATGCGCCAGTCGTTGCCGATGAAGACCATATCGAGCGGAATGTAGGTGTTCTTCATCCACATTGTGATCTCATGCTCGCCGTCGAACAAAAAGATCATGCCGTGATCGTCTGCGAGTGAACGGCGAAACATGAGGCCTTGTTCGCGCTTTGCTTCGGTATCGGCTACCTCGACATTCAGAAGCACGGTGCCATTCTTCGTTTCGATCTTGAGACTTGCGGGTTTAAAGAGAACATCTCCAAAAGCTGACGGTAATATAAAGAAGCCGAAAATCACAAGGGCCGCAAGCGCGGCCCTGGCGTTTTTGTCATGACCCTTGATCATGGGTCTAGCCCTTTCAGTGCGAGGCCGGGTAGCCCGTTGCGCCGTCGGGACGGAGTTCGGCGGCCATCAGGCCTTTTTCGCCGTGGCCGAAGCGGACCTGCACAATTTGTCCAGGCCGAAGCTCGGCAAAGCCGAAGCGCCGAAGAGTTTCCATATGGACGAAGATATCTTCCGTGCCCGCGCCGCGAGTTAAAAACCCGAAGCCTTTGAGCCGGTTGAACCACTTCACCATGGCCCGCTGCCAATCGCTCTCGGGCATGACATGAACGTGGGTCCGCTGCGGCAGTTGCGAGGGATGAATAGCCGTACTTTCATCCATCTCTATCACGCGGAACGCTTGAAGCCCGCGGTCGCGCCGGAGCACTTCGCAGACAATGCGGGCTCCCTCGTAGGCCGTCTGATAGCCGTCCCGCCGCAGAACGGTGACGTGAATCAGAACGTCCGGAAGCCCTCCATCTGGAACGATGAACCCAAATCCCTTGGAAACATCAAACCACTTGATGTGGCCAGCTATAACGAAGACGTCGATACTAGGTTGCTCTGCGATGTCGTTAAAAGATGCAATCGTGGGAGGTAGTTTGTCCCCCATTGTTTAGTCCCCCGCTTAACTGAAAAACTTGGCGCCGCAAAGGCCTCGCCCAAGACCGTCACGCACACCAACTCACGTGCGAAACATAACACCACTCTGCGCTGTGGCGAGAGAAAATTAACTCTTTCCCCAGCGCCCTTGCCGGGCCGGACCTCAGCCGCTACCGAGGCCTGCGCAGCAAGTGCTTGATAATCCGAAGTAAATTTTGTCGGAAATTGGGCAACACTCCCCGCACATTGTTGTCCGAAAGCCTCGAACTGTACGTTTTAAACAGCAGCCAGGTTGCGCAATTCCGCCCCAATGACCCGGCAAACATGGCTGCGAATTGATAGAATTTGGGCTTTAAAACGCGAATCAGGGCGTGAAGTCAGGTGCGGTTTCCACACTTGTTGAAACGCCTTCCGTGCAGACCCCATCTATTCGGATTGCTTGGCGTTCTGTGGCTCGTTGACATCACGGCCCGGCGTTCGTTGGAGGCCCATCATGAAGTATCTTCATACAATGGTCCGCGTGACCGACATCGATAAATCGCTCGATTTCTACGTCGGCAAGCTTGGGCTCAGGGAGGTTCGCCGCATGGAGCGGCCGGAGGGCCGCTATACACTCGTCTTCCTCGCGGCGCCTGGCGATGAGAGCGCGCAAGTCGAATTGACCTACAACTGGGATCCGGAAGTCTATGGCGAGGGACGCAATTTCGGCCATCTCGCCTATGAGGTCGACAACATATATGAGACCTGCCAGCGCCTTATGGATGGAGGGGTGACGATCAACCGGCCCCCTCGCGACGGGCGTATGGCTTTTATCCGCTCGCCAGATAACATCTCGATCGAGCTGCTTCAGAAGGAGGGAGCGCTCCCGTCTGCCGAACCTTGGGCTTCGATGCCGAATACAGGCAAATGGTAGATTGCGCGATGGAGCGGCAAGATTACACTGCGGTACGAAGTCGCTGCACTGGCTGATCGCGGCACTGATCGTCGTGATGTTCCCGCTCGCTTGGACAATGGGCGACTTTTCCGGCATTCAGAAATTCAAGCTCTACAATCTGCACAAGTCGATCGGGATCACAATTCTCGCGCTGATGGCGCTGCGTTTGTCCTGGCGCTCTCTCAATGCCGCACCCGCTTTGCCGGCCTCGATGCCGAAACGGGAACGCGTAGCGGCCCGTCTCGGTCATTTCGCCCTCTATGCAGTGCTCTTTGTGATGCCGCTCTCCGGCTGGGCAATGATATCGGCGTCGGACAAGCCGTCGGTGCTTTTTGGATACACGGCCTTCCCGCTTATCCCCGGACTGAGCAACCTTTCCCTGGACCAGAAGAAGGCTTACGAAGAAATTTTCAAAAGCGTCCACGAATTCACCGCAAACGTGCTCCTTTTCCTGATCGTCATTCACGTGGCGGCGGCTTCGCGCCACGCCTTTGTCTTGAGGGATGGAATCATGTCCAGGATGCTTCCGCGTTTCGGACGCCGTTCGACTTCGCCCCGCGTCGCGCTTTTGGTTTTAACCGCCAGCGCCCTGAGCTTTGTCGGTCCGAGAGGCTTGACCGCGATGGAATGGGGCATCAACCCTCAGAAGAGCGAGGTCGCATTCGAGGCGAGCGGCAGCGGCTACAGCACCAAAGGCATATTCAAAGACTACAAGACCGAGATCGAGTTCGACCCCGAGACACCCGAAGAAGCATCGATCCGCGTGACGCTCGACATGCGGACCGCCTCAACCGGCGCGGCCGACACAGACCAGACCCTTCAGTCGGAGGAGTTCTTTGACCCAGGGCGCCACCCAACCGCCGAATTTACCGCGAGGGGTGCGACGCCTGACGGAGACGGAAAATACATCTTGAACGGGCAACTCACGCTGAAAGGCGTGACAAAGCCCATAACTTTGCCGTTTTCGATCGATATCGCAGAGGGGACGGCGGCCGTGAAAGCCGAGACGAAAATCAATCGCCTCGACTTTGGTGTGGGTCCGGAAACCGTTGCAGGCCTCGCCGTCGACAAGGAAGTGAAGCTGACAATCGACCTTAGCGCGATGAGGCTCGACAATTGATCGGGACGCCGGCGTAGCTTTTGCCGCAGCCCCTTGTCTTGATTAACTCTCTGCTTAGGACCAGCTAAAGGCATGCCTAGATTGTGTGCAATCCCTTCGGAATGTGCTCGGTGGAAACACATCGCCCCACGCTGATCTCAGTTGTCTTGCCCGCTTACAATGAGCGCGAGGGGCTGCCTCTCGTCCTGTCTTCGATCTTCGACACGCTCGCGAAAACGGGCTTCGCCCATGAGGTTGTCGTTGTGGACGATGGGAGCGCCGACGGAACGCGTGAGACCATGCTGGACATATGTTCTCGCCAGCCCAACTTGCACTACATCCGATTGTCGCGAAACTTCGGGAAGGAGGCGGCTCTATCCGCTGGCCTTATGATGGCTGCGGGCGATGCCGTTATCCTCATGGACTCCGACGGACAGCACCCCGCTGAGTTTATCCCGACGTTTCTGGAGCGCTGGCGTCAGGGCTACGAGGTTGTCGCGGGAGTGCAAAATTTTCGCCGCGAGACCTGGCTCAAGCGCCGGTTCAAGAGCATGTATTATCACTTCATGGAAGCGGGCAGTTCGGTGGTTATCCCACCCGATGCCGGCGACTTCCGGCTCCTCGACCGGAAAGTTGTCGACGCGATTAACGCCTTGCCTGAGCGAAACCGGCTTATGAAGGGGCTTTATGCTTGGGTCGGGTTCCGCACCGTACTCGTGCCCTTTCAGGCGGAGAACCGCGTGGCGGGGCATACCAAGTTCACGTGGATGCAGCTTTTCAGGCTTGCCTTCACGGGCTTGACCTCCTTCACCGTCATCCCGCTCCGCTTCGTGTCATTGGCAGGCTTCGTCATTTCGGTCTTTGCCCTGCTCTATGGTTTCTATCTCCTTTTCGAGCATTACGTGCTTGGCGATCATTTGCCGGGCTGGGCCACGCTTTCGGTCGGCATGATGTTTTCCTCAGGTGTCCAACTCCTGGCGCTAGGCGTCATCGCTGAATATCTCGGCCGCACGTTCGAGGAGGCGAAGCAGCGCCCGATCTTTATCGTTGCGGAAGACAGCCGCCGAAAGGCCAGCCCCCACGCAGCCTCGCCCGTCTACGATGCCACCCCGATGATGACAGACGCGCGCCTGCCTGACACGCCGGCGATCCCCTAAAATGAGGCAGATCGCGATCTTTATTGCGGTGGGGTCCGCTGCCGCGCTCACGCATCTGACGGTGGTAGCCATTGTCGTGGAACTCCTCGGCCTGAAGCCCCTTGCGGCCAATGTTATCGGCTTCTGCGTGGCTTTTCTTGTGAGCTTTGCCGGTCACGCGCGCTTTACCTTTCCCCTTTCGCCCGACCGTTTCGCCGCAGCGCGAACGCGCTTCTTCGCTGTCGCATGCACAGGCTTCGTCCTGAACCAGGCCGCGTATGCGGAAACCTTGCATCTCTTCGGCCCGCGCTACTATCTTCCCGCCCTTGCCGCCGTTCTTATCGGGGTCGCTGTCGCAACATTCCTGCTATCGAAGCTGTGGGCCTTCGCGCAGCCGCAGGGTTAAGGGGCACGCTGTCATGACTGAGGGTGTGATTATCAACGCCGACGACTACGCGATGGACGGCGGCGTCGATGCCGCGATCCTGAAGCTTGCTGCCGAGGGTGTCGTTACAGCGACAAGTGCGATGGTGCTGTCGCCAACCTGGCCGGAGGCCGCTGTCCCCTTGGCCGACGCTCCCCTCTCCCGTGGCCTTCATCTTGACTTTACTTCTCCGTTCACGGGAGACGTGTTTCCTCGCCAGACGATCACCGGCTTGACGATGCGCACGCATTCTGGGGTCCTGGATCGAAAGCTTCTGCGGAAGGACGTAGACCGTCAGCTTTCGCTGTTCGACAATCGCATGAAGGCGCCGCCCGATTTCGTGGACGGGCATCAGCATTGCCACCTCCTTCCATTTGTCAGGGAGGCTCTTATCGATGCGCTCGCTGATCGATATGGCGCCGAGGCCCACCGCGTCAGCCTTCGCAATTGTGCTCCGCGGCGATGGCGCGGCCTGAAGGCGGCCATCATTGCTCGCACCGGGACTTTCCGGCTGGAAAACCTCGCCACGCAACGCGCGCCATCAGATGAACAGCGACTTCGCAGGTGTCTATGATTTCAACGAGGACGCCGATTTCGAAGCACTGTGGGCGGACTGGCTTAGCGGCCTAGAGGGCCGTTGCCCTCTCGTCATGTGCCATGTCGCAGAACGCGGAGACTACGACGGCAGCGACACCATCAGAGGCGCCCGCTACCTCGAATGCGACTGGCTCGGCAGCTCCAAATTCCGGGAGCTTACCCAGCGCCTCTCGATAAGGCCGGAGCGCTGGCCTCAGGCCTGAGCCAAGGCTCCCACGCCGGCGGCGATGGCTCGATCGGCTTGCCGGTCAAACGAGCGGTGATTTCCTTTATCGCCCCTTCAACGGGCCTGAACTCGAAACGAACGAGGTGCTTGCCCGCCGGCACCTCGATGGCCCGGAACAACACATTCGCGCGCAGAATATCCGCAGGCTTTCCATCGACGGTGCCGAACCACCACGGGTGCCAGACATCGTTCAGCACCAAAAAGCCCGCGCGTGGCGTGTCCACCTCCACCACCACTTCCGTGTTTTGGTAAACTTGGAGGGCGACGTCCGCCGCCGGCAGAGAGACGGGCCTCGGCTGAAGAGTGCTCATCAGCTGCTGCTTGCCACGCAGGAGCACCGTGCGCCTTGGATCGAAATAGGGCCAACGGCCATCCTTCGCCATCCGCTCGAAATTCGCCGGCAGCCAGTCGAAGGCGAACATGACACGAGGAAGAGCGCGCGTGTTTTCATATATGTAGGCTTCGCGCGTGTTCGCCAGGAGCGTCATATCCCCAGGCTTCAGCGATTTGTCGATTTTCTCGATGGGCCTGTCGGTCGCGATGTAGCGCAACCCAAGAAGATCCGCCATCGTTGACCGGTATGATGGATACAAGGATGTGAAGGTCCGCTGAAAGTCGTCCGCGACCGTCTCGCCGGCGCCCAAGTCCTCCGCAACTTCTGCCAAGCGAAGGGGATTATATCCCATCGTGTGATCGAAGCCATGGATAAGACTGATATTCGGCCACTCGAAGCCGAGCCCAACCATCTCCACCCTGTCGCGGCGCGGCGAATTTGCAGCCTGCACCAGATGCGTCTTTAGAAAGGCGACCGTCTCGTTCTTGGTGTCGGCGCGCATCTGATCGTAATAGGAAGGCATCTGAGCGGTCGACCGGTTTGGCCCGTTGTTGATGGCGAGGTCGGCGGTCGTAAATGCCGCGAGCCCGGCAACCGTCAGGAGGGCATACTGGCTCGAATATCGTCTCGCAAAGACAAGCGCAAGCCACCCGCCCGTGAAAATGCCGATCGAAAGCAGCACGGGCCCGACAGCCGTGTAAAAGTGCGAGTGAGCCGCTGCGACTCCGAGGCTCACGACGAAGATGAGGGTTAGGATCGTCGCCAGCGCGAGTTTTTGCCGGTATGTCGGCTCGCCATCGGATAGGAGGCGATGCAGAAGATAGCCGGATAAAATGGAGGTCATCGCGCCGAGCGCATATGTGGCGTCGGCGGGCCTGCGAAACAGAGCGACGCCAGGCAAATAATCATAAGCCAGCCCGAAGAACCCGGTGTAGCGGCCAAGTGCGAAGAGGAACAGGCCGGTAACCGCAATCGCAAAAAACCGAACCTCACGGGCGAAGATGCCGCCTCTGATGAAGCCGACAGCGAGCAGGAGAAGAATGGGGAGCGCGCCGATATAGACCTCGCTCATATTTTCGGTTATCGAAAGCCAGTCGGCGTTCCACTCCACGCCTCCGGGCCCCCAAAATGGACCGCTTGAATGGGCCGAGTAGAGATCCGGCACAACAGCGGTCAAGAGCGAAGCCGGATGCAGAGATCCCCTCCCCGCTTCCTTGAAAGCGATCTCAGGACGGTTGGAGGCTTCGACGAAGAGATAGGTCAGGACGATCGGCCCGGCCGCAAGAACCGTCG
The DNA here is from genome assembly GCA_963833565.1 of uncultured Alphaproteobacteria bacterium. Lineage (GTDB taxonomy): Bacteria > Pseudomonadota > Alphaproteobacteria > Rhizobiales > Rhodomicrobiaceae > Rhodomicrobium. Next base: position 5,293 of record CAWHYO010000045.1, on the reverse strand, counting down.
CTACCGCGCCTCCCGCGAAGAGCGGCGCAAACGTCTGTTTCACGGAGGGCCAAAACCGCGGCGCGCTCAACCAATGATGGATCGCGTAGCCGGCGAGAACGTAACACGCGATCAGTGCGATCTGCCCTGGCTCGACCAGCATGACGCCGGCGGCAAGACCAGCCAAAACCCCATACAGCACAGACTTCCGTTCAAGCGCCCGGGAAAGCAGCCAAAGGCATAGCATGAAAAAGGCAAAGCCCTCGATCTGCTTGATGTGCTGGATGCGCCAGATCGACGACCCGCCAAAGGCTGCAGCGAGCGCGGCGACTGCGGCGCCCGCCGGATGCCACCCCCGGTCCTTGAAGAACATCAGGACGGAAAAAGCCGTGAGCCCCAGAAGCAGGAAGCAATAAAGGTCGAGTTGCCGGAAACTCGGCTCCGGCGCCAGATAGGCCAGCAGAAATGCCGGAGAGAAGATCAGCGACTGGGGATCGGCGATTTGCGGCGACCCAGCAAAGACGTTATGCGTCCAGAAAGGCGACTGGCCGCTGTGGAGTGCGTTCGCCAGAAATTGAAGCTGCGGCTGAAAATGAGCCTTTGCGTCGTATGGAATGGTGACGGAGCCTGACAGCCAAGGCAAGGCGAAAATCAACCAGCCTATGGCTACCGCGCAAAATGCGGCGGCATAACTGCCTGAAACTCTCGCGTTCATATCCTGCTTTCCGGGATGGCCACTGAATGCGGTGAAAAAAGTTGTGCAACCCCAATTTGTCTTTTTTATTTCATGGCTTGGGTTGAAAGCCCTTTAACGGTTACGCTAGCAGAAACCCCGCACACAAAAAATCCTCCCCACAAAGTAGGAACTCGCGTGCGGTAAGCAAGAATCCCCTCTGCAGACATCCTCTACCGCTCGTCGCATCTCGGCTCAAGACAGAATTTGTGCATCGAGGAAGTATCCTGGTCATGAAGCGGCACAATGTCTTGCAGCCGATCCGCGGTTCGCTATAGTGCGGTCCTGCGCCGGACCGGCGCATGGAGAGGTGGCCGAGTGGTTGAAGGCGCACGCCTGGAAAGTGTGTAGGCGGGATACCGTCTCGAGGGTTCGAATCCCTCTTCTCCGCCAAGGCTCATTCGTTAAGGCTGGTTAGGCCTCGTTTATGAAACGAAACGCCAAGCCTTTTAATGAGTTGAACCCTAGTGGCCCTTGCCGTAGCTCAGGCGCGTCCGGGTAAAAAACGGGATTGCGTTCCCACCATATCGCCTTGAAGTTGCAAGGGGATCGAACATGGGCACGCTTACTGATTTGCAAGTCCGCCCTCTGAAAGTTAAAGAGAAGGTTTACAAGGCCGCGGACGGCATCGCCGCGGGAGAAGTTGAGCACGATCCGGCTAGTTAGCCACCTGAAACCGGCATGATGCGCGACTCCCCATCGGTCAGATTGATCTGATCGGTTGGCCGCGGCCCTTCCACCGGCGGCTGGGGCGGCTTGCCGCCGGGCAGACCCTGGTAGAGGCTCAAATCGTCCTCGGGAATCAAAGAGCCCTGAGTTACGTCGCCCGCATCGCCGAAGCCGACAATACGATTTATTTATTATTGCAGGTGTCTAAGATCCGCACGCAAGGCAACACCAAACGCAAGTTGGTCCAAAAGTCCCGCGGTGCCTCCTTTCGCAACGAGCACACGAAAAGCCAGTTGGCCTGTAAGCCGGGTTCAATGCCGGCGGCGAGCCGACGGAAACCGCTCACTCATCAAGGTTCTGGATGACAACAAGCGGCAATCCGTTGGCGGCGGTTAACCTGTGCCTAGTCCTTGTCGCTCTCAAGTCCGCCGATGTGGTATTGCGAGTAGAGCTGGATGCCGAGCTTGTCCACGAGGTCGAGCTGCGTTTCGAGGAAGTCGATGTGTTCTTCCTCGTCGTGCATCAGCTTCTCGAAAATATCGCGCGTCACGTAATCCTTTACCGCGTGGCAATGCGTGGCGGCTTCCTGGTAAAGATCGCGCGCCTTGTGTTCGGCGGCGAGATCGGCTTCGAGCACTTCCTTCACGGTCTGCCCGATATGCAGGGGGTCGAGCACCTGCATGTTGGGGAAGCCTTCCAGGAAGATGATGCGGACCGTGATCTTGTCGGCGTGCTCCATCTCTTCGATGGATTCCTTGCGCCAATACTTGGCGAGCGATTTGTAGCCCCAATTATCGAGCAGGCGATAATGCAGCCAGTATTGATTGACCGCCGTCAGCTCGTGACGCAGCGCGGCATTGAGATATTCGATAACTTTGGGCTCGCCCTTCATTTTATTCTCCGGTCTTCAGCGCTAGGTGTAAACGCAGTGAGGCCGAGGTGGATCGGCCTGCGAGGAAGTATGACCGGCGATCTTGTAGGATCTCGTGAGAAAATCAAGGAGAGGGATCAGGCAACTTTAGCGCCACGCGTATCGGCGGGCGTTTCCAGGCGCGCCCTATCGATAATCTCTCGCATGGAACGTACGCAGCGCCCGCACTGCGGCTCGCAGCCCAAATGCCTGTGAACCTGACACGGCGTGCGCGGCGCGTTCGGTGTGCCAAGTGCGTCCCGAATTTGCTTGTCGCTTAGCACACTACAGGAGCAGATGATCATTTCGCCGGAGCCCGCCTTCGATTCAGCAACACAAGAAGAGATAAGCTGTTCAGTCCAAGAAGGCAATGAAAAAGATAATCTATAATGATTCTAACGTCGCGAACCTCGAACTTACCAAATAATACCTGGGAAGTTCTTCGAGTTCCTGTACTTAAAATAATTCTAAACTGCTACCCCAAGGCGGCTTCCGCCTCCTCGTAGGCAAGCGACGCCTCGAACCAGGCGTCTTCCGCCATTTTAAGCTCTTTTGCCATCGCCGCCCGTTCAAGAGTGAGTGAACGCGCCTTATCGGGCTGCTTCTCATAGAGGCTGTGATCGCCAAGGCTCAAATCGATGGCGGCAATCTTTTTCTGCAGCGCCTCCACGCGCCGCTCATGCTCGGCGAGTTGCTTGCGAAGGGGCGCGAGTTCCGCGCGGCGCTGGGCGGTCTGGCGGCGTTCCTCCTCGCGGCTGCGCTTTGCGTCCGGCGTAGAGCTGCCGTTCGCTCTGGAAGCGCCGTTCTGCTGCTTTCCGCGAGCCCCAAGGCTTTCCTGCCGGTAGCTTTCGAGGTCGCCATCATAGGGCGTCACAGCGCCGTCGCGGACGACCCAGAGGCGGTCGACGGTCGCTTCGAGCAGATGGCGGTCGTGGCTGATGAGGATGACCGCCCCTTCATAGTCGTTCAGCGCGAGGATCAACTCCTCGCGGCTGTCCACGTCGAGGTGGTTCGTCGGCTCGTCGAAGATCAGCAGATGCGGCGCATGGAACGTGGCCAGCGCAAAAAGCAGCCGCGCCTTCTCGCCGCCCGAAAGCTTCTCGAGGGCGTGTCCGCCTTGTCCGCGCCGAAGCCGATGGCCGCTACCCTCGCGCGTTTCTGCGACTTGGTTTTGTCCGGCATCAACTCGGCGATATGGTCATAGGCCGAGCGCGCCGGGCGCAGTTCGTCCATCTGGTGCTGGGCGAAATAACCATATTCGAGCTTCTTCGAAGCGCGGTAGAAGCCGGAAATGGGCGTGAGCTTCCCGCAAAGCAACTTTGCGAGCGTCGATTTGCCGTTGCCGTTCGCGCCTAGCAGACCAATGCGGTCGTCACAATCAAGCCGCAGATCGAGCTTCTTCAACACCGCCTTTTCCTGGGTCATACCCCGGCGCTCGCGCCTTCGATGCGGATCAGCGGATTGCCGAGCGGCCGCTCAGGCGAGGGGAAGCGAAAAGGCGCCACCTCGGAATCGATCTCGGCGGCAATAGGCTGCATCTTCGCTAGCGCCTTCAGCCGGCTCTGCGCCTGCCGCGCCTTCGTCGCCTTGGCCCGGAAGCGCTCGACGAAGGCTTCCATCCGGCGGCGTGCATCGTCCTGGGGACTTCTTCAGCTTCAATTGCAGACGCTGCTGCTCGCGCCGCGTCTCCTCGAAGCGGTCGTAGCCGCCCGTGTAGAAGGCAGCCGCCTCTCGTTCAGATGCAGGATGCTGTTGACCGCATTGTTAAGGAGATCGCGGTCGTGGCTGACAATAAGCACCGTGTGGGGATAAGTGGCGATGAAGTCCTCGAGCCACAGCGCGCCTTCGAGATCGAGATAATTGGTCGGCTCGTCGAGAAGCAGAATGTCGGGCGCAGCAAACAGCGCTCCCGCCAGAGCCACCCGCTTCCGCCATCCGCCGGAAAACTCGGCGCAAGGACGCTGCTGCGCCTCCTCGTCGAAACCGAGGCCGGACAGAATGCGCGCGGCCCGAGCCGGGGCGGAATGCGCATCGATATCGCCGAGCCTTGTGTGGATTTCGCTGATGCGATGCGGATCGTGCGCGGTCTCGGCCTCCGCGGTGAGCGTCGCCAGTTCCGTATGCGCCGCCAGCACCGTCTCGAGCAGGTCTCAGGCCCGCCCGGCGCTTCCTGAGAAACATGCGCAAGCCGCGCGTTCTTCGGGAGAGCTGACGGACCCGTCGTCGGGATGAAGCTCGCCCGCGATAAGGCGCAGAAGCTGTCGTCTTGCCCGTGCCGTTGCGCCCGACGAGGCCCACCTTGTGGCCTTCGGGAATGGCGGCTGTGGCGTGCTCGAACAGCGGCCGCCCTTCAATGCGGAAGCTCAAATCGTTGATGTGAAGCATCGGCGCAAAATGCTGCGGAAGACGCGCCTGCGCAAGGCGCAAATGATGCGCATCACAAACCACCCACGTTCCAGACTCCTGGCTAAAGGGCTAACGGGTGGTTGTTCAAGAGAGCTGTTTTGATCTTGCCGTGTTCGAAGGCCGGTTTCTGGTCTCGACATGGCCGTTGTCAAACAGTGCCGCCTCTGCGCCGATTGCGTCCCATCCGACCCGCGTCTGCCTCGCAAAAACCTCCAATAAGGCCCGCGCGCGAGGCGTTCGATCCGATCATAGGTTTCATCGGGCTTTCGGCTATGCTCCCGCCGCGGTGAAATACGATCAAGCGGCGGACATCCTTCGCCAAGCGCGGCGGCTTGCCGCGTGTTGCAAGCAAACATTGTCTGCGTTGGCCTGCGTCCAGTAACCCAAGCCGCAGAAGAAATCCGTCTCCCAGAGCGCGGACATGTCCGCGCTCTTGTTCGTCTTCGCCCAATAAAAGGCAACCGTCTTATATTCGAAGCCCCAAGCACGGATAAGATCGAAGGCTTTCGGCAAAAGCGGTTCCGATCCGCCCATAGGAACAGCACGCAATCCTTCGCCGCGTAATTGGCGACATCCAGCGCCGCTATCTGCTTGAA
>CAWHYO010000044.1:0-36715 GCA_963833565.1 uncultured Alphaproteobacteria bacterium | reverse complement strand
CCGCGTTTTGTTGTTGCTCGGCGAGCGCGGGGGCTATCCGAAGATCAATGCCGCGCCCACCATCGTCATTCGGTTGACAAATCCGACGTCGTACAGCCTCAAAGCTAGAAACGCTGTCGCAACGACAGGTTCCTGCCTGTTTGTGTGCCGTTGCAAAGGCGGCACCTCGCGAGAACCCTCCGTCCGGATTGAGGGGGATGGTAGAAAAAAGCGCCTTACCGAAAAGTTTACGGGATTAAGTAACTGATAAAAAAGGGAAAATACCGCACGGCACTTATGCTGCCGCGGCTGAGAACGGCGCGAGAATGGTTAACAGGCGCAGCCTGAAACATATTTAACGGACTTTTGCGCGTCCCATTCCAGCCAAAAATATATTCTCTTAACTATACAAGATTTGAACAAGAATCTGTTATTTTTCAATGGGTTGGAAGGCCTATCCGCGTCGGACGGAACGCGAGCCGCTCTCAATTTTGAGTACTTCTTAAGCATATTCAGGCCGGAAATAAATCCGATGCGCTCGCCGTTAACCATCCGGGGTTAACGCGTAATCCGTGCGGCAAGGAGTCTGACGGGCAGCCGGCAGTGCCCGAGCCATGAAAGACCGTGCGGCTGAAAGGGCGGAGGCGCTCCCCTCGGCTCTGACGATCTATGCCGCCATCCGCTGGAAATTGCGCAGAAACAGGCGCGGCGGCTTGTCCTCCGGCTGCGGAAATCCCCACAGACGCCGATGGAGCTCCTTCGCTTACAACGCCCAACGCCCACGCTCACTCATGACCCACAGCAGAAGCGGCACGGATCAAACCTTTCTGTGAATCGGAAGTTAGCGTCAAGGCATGAGCCGGCAACCCGAGTCGGTTTTTAGATAGTCATTCTCCGCCGGTATGGGTACTTTCCGGCTCTATTCATTCAGCTTGAAGCCGCTATTGTGGAACTTACTACGGTAGGTTTTTGGTGTGTTGCGCATTTTAGTTGTACTAGAGCTATAGTTCCTTCGAAGAACCGCTGTTCCTTCGAGGAACCGCCGCCCGAACAGCAAGCCCTATCAACCGCGTTGCGTTTCCGCGCCTTAATGGACGGCCGTGAACCCAGCCCCTTAATGTCCCGTTGCCTTGTTACACGAACGCGCTCGCATAACGGCCCCATTTTATGGAGTTCCAAATGGCCTATTTCCGCGCGGCAGTCCTCGCCGCTGATCTTGCTGACGCGAGCACGATAATGAGTCCGGAAGATTTATGGTTTGGCGTTTGGTTCGACGCCTTGTCATTGGGCCTCGAAGCCTCATCCGTGGTTGGCCTTCGAGTTCTGACAATCGGAGCGGGTGGCGCCGCAAGCTTGGCAGAAGCGCAAAGGATGATCAGCGAAAAAATCGAGGTCAGCCTCACCCTTCAGGTGAAGGCCCTGACGGGCGGGCTCGGCATTACGGCGCTTAGCGCCGCGACTGGAACACTCGATCATTACCGCCAAAAAGTGCTTGCCAACCGGACCCGTCTTTTGGGCTGAGCCATACAGTAGGTATAGCAAGCATACAGAGGCAGGAAGTGGGCGAAACCAGTGCTCAGCAGAAACCCGCCAACGCCTGGCATGTGTTCCCCGCGTCGTTGGGAGGGGCAGTCAACCCATCGGGAACGGAGCCGGTCATCGCTATCCATTCAACGCGGCTAGCGGATTGAATGACCTGAACAGCCCGTCTGAGTATTTTCCAAATCTTTAAGCTCAGCCGGTGAAATGTGATTATGGTCCGGTGCCCAAACCTTAGCTTTTCAACTTGATCGCTTCTGGCCAGAGGGATCGCGATGGACAAAGCGGACGAGCTGTCCACGAACGATCGATTGCGTATTTCGGAAATCCGCTATCGCAGGCTCTTTGAGGCTGCGCAAGACGGCGTGCTCCTCGTTGATCGCGTGACCCGCAAAATTACAGATGCCAACCCTTTCATGACGAAATTGTTGGGCTATTCGCGCGATCACCTTGTAGGCAAGGAACTGTTTGAGATCGGTCTGCTCCAGGATGAACGCGCCAGCCGCGACATGTTCAGCGCCTTGAAGAAAAATGGCCAGGTTCGCTATGAAAATCTGCCCTTGAAAAGGGAGGGGGGTGGGCACCAAGAAGTTGAGGTCGTAGCCAATGTTTACGATGAGAACGGCAGTTCCGTCATTCAATGCAACATTCGCGATATTACTGTGCGCAAGCAGAGGGAGGCGCACGACAAATTGCTCCTCGCCGAGGTCAATCACCGCGCCAGAAATCTACTGGCTGTCGTGCAGGTCATCGCACAGCAAACCGCAATTCATGCAGATGCAACCTTTCTGACGCGCCTTACCGGACGTATCCGCGGCCTCGCCGCCAGTCAGGACCTGCTCGTCGAGAACCAGTGGCGGGGTGTCGAGGTAGCCGAACTCGTCAGGTCGCAGCTTGCGCACCTCGAAGACCTGTTTGACAGGCGAGTAAGGTTCGATGGCCCGCCGGTACGCATGAACTCAAAGGCCGCCCAGGGCGTCGGCATGGCACTGCACGAATTGGCCACCAACGCCGGTAAGTACGGCTCATTGTCAAACAGCGAAGGGCGCGTGCTTGTTTCCTGGCATGTATCGACCGAGAGGCCGGTTTTCTTCATGTCATGGGTGGAAGAACTCGGCCCCATCGTCGTCCCACCCAAGCACGCAGGTTTCGGGCAAAAGGTAATTCAAAGCATGGTAGAGGCGGCAGTCGACGGCACGACTGATATCGGCTATCCACCGAGTGGGTTCTTTTGGAACTTGCAAGCACCCGCCGAAGAGGTTTTAGAGCCAGCGACGGCTTATGACGCGGGGACCAGACCTTGAGTAATGGGCGGCAAATCCGCATCCTCATCATCGAAGACGAGCCGATGATCGCGCTGGGGCTTGAAGAGTTGCTCATCGCATCAGGTTTCAAAATCGCTGGCGTGGCGGCAAAACTCCCAAAAGCACTCGCAATGATCGAGCTTGGCGCCCTCGACGCTGCCATCGTCGATGCCAACCTCGGCGGTGTAAGCGCAAGTCCCGCGGCCACGGCGCTGGACGCTAAGAGGCTGCCCTACGTCCTTGTGTCGGGTTATTCAGCCAAGCAACAGGCAGAAGCTTTTCCCGGGGCGGCGATGTTCCTGCAAAAGCCCTTTGTACCGGAGCGGCTTATCAAGGTCCTGAGCGGAATTGTGCCCAGCCATTGAGAGTTGTCTTCTGTTAGATCGGTCCAAGGTTTCCCTATCAACCAAAGCTTATAGCCTGCAGTTGGTCCGCTGCGCCTGTAGCTGTGAATCGTCGAACCCCCGGCTGGGGTAGACTGACCGGTGTCCGCTTTACCCTCAATTGCTTTCTATGGTTCCGCAAATTCGAACATCGGCTTTGGGCCTAAACGAGTTCTCTGAGCGATAATTCATCCGTTGGCTTGGCAACATGTTTGCCCGCGCCAGTCTGCCGTCTCGTTCACCCGAGGAACGGCAGGAGCAGCTGCAGGTCCGAAACGAACCGCGCATATTCCGCTTGCGCGTCGGCTTCCTCCTCTATGCGCAAGAGATAGGAGGGGTGGACCGTAATCAGCGCCTGGCACGCGCCAAGGTCGATAAGCCGTCCGCGGTTCTTGTTGACCGGCATCGCCTTGCCGAACAGCGATTGCGCTGCCGTCGCGCCCATGGCCACGGCCACTTTGGGCTGGACAAAATCGAGTTCGCGCTCAAGCCACTGGCGGCACGCTTTGATCTCGACCGTAACCGGTTTCTGGTGAAGCCGGATTTTGCCGCGCGGCACATATTTGAAGTGCTTCACCGCGTTCGTCACATAAACTTGTCGCCGGTCGACGCCGGCTTCTCCAAGCGCTTCGTTCAGCTTGAAGCCAGCCGGGCCGACGAAGGGCCGCCCCGCCAGATCCTCCTTGTCGCCGGGCTGCTCGCCGATCAGGACAACAGGCGCGGGCACGGGGCCTTCGCCGAACACGGTTTGCGTTGCGCGCTCCCAGAGATGGCAGGCGCGGCAATCGCGGGCGAGCTGGCGCGTGATCTCGAACGAAGAATCCGCGAAGGCATTCCCGGCAAGGTCGAGAGTCTCATCTGCTCTTCTTGTGATTTCATCGCCGTGCCTTTGATCGATCGGACATTTTTGACCAAGCTGAGGCTCCTGTTTCTGACAATAGCGGAACGAATGCGCCGTGTTTTGCGATCCTTGCGGGCCTATAAACTTGTCAACACCGAAGCCGCTGGTGTTGACTTCCTTCTACCTGCCTTTGAAAAGGCATCTGGTGATGCGTTTGATTTTCTTCGACAAATTCAGGACGCACCAGAATGCTAGAGCGCCGTGGGGGTTGGGGGTTCGCCGAGGGGTTCCCCGGAATCCGTTCCTCGTCAGAAAACCTGGTCGCGGCCGCAGCTTTCTTCATATTTTTTCTGGCATGGGCGGCAAGCCAGTCGATCCTGAACGCCGATAGAGCGCTGCACTTCGACCTCTTCGAGGCCTATGCCTGGGGGAAGGAATTCCAGCTTGGCTATAACCAGCACGGGCCGTTCTGGGCGTGGATCGCGGGCGCGTGGTTCCTCTTGTTTCCCAACACAAACACGTCCTTCGTGCTTCTGGAAGCCGTGAACGCCACGCTGGGCCTCTTCGGCGCCTGGATGCTGATCGGGCTTTTCACCAAAGGATGGGAGCGGCACACGGCAACGCTCCTGCTCGTGGCCACGCCGTTCTACACATTCAATGCCTACAAGTATAACGCCAACACGATCTTCATCTCACTGTGGCCGTGGACTTTGTACTTTTTCATAAGGTCCGTGGATTTCCTGAGTAAGCGCGATGCCGCCCTTTTCGGTGTTCTTGCGGCTGCCTGCATCCTTTCCAAGTATTATGCCGCGCTTTTGCTGGTGAGTTGCGGGTTGTCCTTGATTTTCCATCCGAACGGACGGCGTTATCTGCTCTCGCCTCTGCCGTGGATGGCCGGGATCATCTTTTCCGTCCTGGTGTTGCCGCATCTCCTTTGGGCGCTCAATACGAACGCGCCGCCCGCCGCCTATGCCATGAGCCTGACGGGGAGGGGGTGGCTGTTCACGGGGCAATATGCCGGCCGCTTCGTCGGCGATCTCGTCCTTTTCCAGGCTGGGATGCTGGCTCTTATTTTCTTGGCGTTCGTAGCGACAAGAAGGGGACGCACAGTCGATCAGGCCGCGCCCCTTCCACGGTCGCGGCGCAGATTTCTTGGCGTGCTGGTTTTGGCGCCTCCCCTTTTGACCATTCTGGCCGCCCTTATTTTCCAGTTGAAGATCGAAGCCATCATGGCGATTGGCCTTTTTCCTCTGATGCCTCTTTTCATCATGCAACTGGTGACCCCGCTCGATAGCCGCCGCAGCTTCTATCTGGCAGGAGGCGCGGCCGTGGCGGTCACTGTCGTAACGCTCATCGGAGCGCCATTTGCCGGGGTTGTGATGGCCTCCAAAAAGACCGGGCCTTCTTTCGCTTTTCCCTATCGGGAACTCGCTGCAAGCGTCACGGAAGTCTGGCGCTCCGAATACCATACGCCGCTGAAGTACATTGGCGGCGAAGCCGGCACAACCAACGGCATCAGTTTCTATAGTGCAGACCGGCCATCGAGCTTCGTGAATCTCGAGTATGGGAGAGCGCTTTGGGTAACCGAGGCCAAGCTCAAGCAAAACGGTCTTGTTATCGCTTGCGTTCATGAGGATTTGGCCTGTTTGGGCAAGGCATCCAATTTTCTTTGGGGGCATTGGAAGCAAACCTCGCTCAAGCTCAGCCGGCAACTTGGCGCCCGGCGAATGCCGGAAGTGACGTTCGATGTCTTCGTGATCCCTCCGCTGGCAGGGTAATCCAAAGCTCAAAAGTGTATGGCTGCCTCGGGCAGCCTTTTTTGATTGACCACAATCAACTTATGGTCCAAAAGGAGAACAAAACGGGATCATACTGTGGCCATGAGCAAGCTTGAAGCCTTACGGATGCAGGTCCGGGCCCTTGAGGGGCATCACTTGGAGACGTGCCTGGGCGATCAGGTTCTGCCTTTCGAGGATAGCCGGCTCAACGCGCCCCTTCCGCATGGCGGCCTTATGCTTGGCGCGCTTCACGAGTTCCGGTCGGATGGGCTGGAGGCCGAACTTTCACCCGCCGTGACAGCCTTCGCCGCAACGGTGGCAGCCAGGATTTTGCGAAAGCGGGAAGGATATGCGCTGTGGGCTCCAAGCTGTGCCGATTGCTATCCGCCCGGCCTCACCCGCTTCGGCCTCGATCCTCTCCGCATCGTCTGGGTCGAATGCCGGAAGGATGACGAGGTTCTGAGCGTCATGGAAGAGGCTCTGCATTCGCGGGCGCTTGCCGCTGTTGTGGGCGAGGCGGGCGCGCTGAGCCTGAAGACCGGACGCAGGCTCGAGGCGGCTGCGCGGCAATCGGGTGTCACAGCGCTTCTCCTGAGGCGGCCTCTTTTCAAGTCCTCGAAAGCAGGCTGCGGCCCGAGCGGCGCGGCGGCCACGCGCTGGCGCGTGAGCGCTGTCTCTCATCGTCATCCTGAACACAACCGTCATCCCGGAACCGGCTTGCCGGTATCCGGGATCGTAAAAAGCTCTGCGCTCTTGCCTTTTAAGATCCCGGATAACGCCGCTGGCGTTTCCGGGATGACGCCCCGGCCTCGGCCCGCCCCTCTGGCGGCTCGACCTCGAATATTGCAGCAACGGCAGACCGGCATCGTGGATTGTGGAGGCGTTGGATGGCTCAGATGGAGAAGGGATCGAAGCGGGCCATGTTCGTGTGGTTGCCGAACTTCGCGATGACGCTTGCGAGGCGCGCGCGGCCCCGGCTCGCACACGCGCACGAACCGCTCGCGCTTCTTGAAAAGCATGGCACCATCCGCCGCATCGCAGCGCTCGACGAGCCTGCCATCCGCGCCGGGCTTCATCTGCACCAGCCTTTGGCGGATGCGCTGGCCGTGTACCCGAAGCTTGTTTACGCCGACGCCGGGCCGGAAGCCGTTCAACGGGCCTTGGCCGCGCTCGCCATATGGGCGCAGCGTTACAGTCCCGCCACGGCCCCTGCCCCGCCATGCGGCCTCTGGCTCGATATTACCGGATGCGCCCATCTCTGGGGCGGCGAAGACGGGCTTGCCGAAGACCTGACCGGGCGGCTTGAAGCGCGCGGCATTCCGGCGAAAGCCGCCATCGCGCCTACCTTCGGGGCAGCCTACGCGCTCGCCCATCACGCCAAGACATTATCTGATCGCACCTTCCGCCAACGTCATCCCGGAAACTGCATCAGCGCTTATCCGGGATCTTTCCGGAAACAGAGCGTCTGTGTCTTATGCGATCCCGGATAGCGGGCGGAAGGCCCGCTTCCGGGATGACGTTTGCGGGTTATCAGCCTTTCTTGCCCCGCTGCCCGTTGAACGTCTGCGCATCAGCGCAGAGACCGCAACCGTTCTTCGAAAGCTCGGCCTTTTCACCATCGGCGATGTACAGAAATTGCCCCGCGCCGGCCTCGCGCGCCGCTTTCCCGACCTTCTGCCTCAGCTCGACAAAGCGATGGGCCAAGCCGCCGAGCCAATCGAATTTCTGGTCCCGCCAACGCCCTGGATCGAGCGCCTGCGCTTCCCTGAACCCATCTCGGCGCCAGAGGATTTGGAGCGGGTCACGCGGAGGCTCTTGGACATGCTCTGTGAGCGTTTGCAAACCGAGCGGCAGGGCGGCCAACGGTTCGAGGTCAGCTTTTTCAGGTGCGACGGCAGCGTGCAAACCGAGGCTGTTTCGACCGCGCTCCCTGTCCGCGATGCCGCCCGCGTCTTCCGGCTCTTCAGGGAGAAGCTCGGAATGATCGATCCGGGTTTCGGGATCGATGTCGCCGCACTCGCCGCAACGCATGTCGAGCCGCTGGAAGCGCATCAGGCCAACATCCTGCGCAAAGTCAAAAGCGCGGCGTGCGCCGAGGAACTGGCAGTTCTCATCGATGCGCTGGAAAACAGGCTCGGCGAAGGCCGCATCTACCGGCTTGCACCGCAGCAGAGCTACATCCCCGAACGTGCCGTGAAGCGTGAAGCGCCCTTGGGTCTAATGTCATGGCCGGGCTCGACCCGGCCATCCAGAGCAAAAAACAAAGGTTCTAAGAGCGGGGCTCTGGATGGCCGCCTCAAGGGCGGCCATGACAACAGCGTCAGGCAAAGCATCGCCGAAAGACCCGTTCGCCTTTTCAAGCGCCCTCAGCCGATCGACGTGACGGCCGCAATCCCCGATGCGCCGCCGATGCTGTTCCGGTGGCGGAAGGTGGTGCATCGCGTCGTTCGCGCCGACGGCCCGGAGCGCATCTCTCCCGAATGGTGGCGCGAAAAAGAGGACGCGGACGGCGATCATGTCCGCGATTATTACCGCGTCGAGAGCGTCCACGGCATGCGCTTCTGGGTTTTCCGTGAAGGGGTTTACGGCGGTGAGCGGCTGCCCCGCTGGTATCTGCACGGGGTGTTCGCATGAGCCCCTGCCGTTGTCATCCCGGAACGGCGCCTGCGCAGTATCCGGGATCGTTCCAAATGCAAGCGCTTGTATCTGTGGCAATCCCTTCCGGGATGGCATCAGGAGCATGGCATTTAGCGGCAAGGAAGCAAACCCATGCCTAGCTATGCCGAACTGCAGACGACAACGAACTTCACCTTCCTGGAAGGCGCGTCGCATCCCCACGAACTCATCGTCCGCGCCGCCGAACTCGGCCTTTCCGCCATCGCCATCACCGACCGCAACTCGCTTGCCGGCATCGTGCGCGCGCACCTTGCTGCCCGCGAGCTGGACGTGAAGCTGATCGTCGGCTGCCGCCTGACTTTCCAGGACGGCTCGCCCGATTTGTTGTGCTATCCGCAGGACCGCGCCGCTTACGGGCGGCTTTGCCGGCTGCTGACGGTTGGGAAGTCGGATCGGGTTTTTAAGCAGAAAGGAGCCAACGGGGCTTCCGCGTCATGGCCGCCCTTGAGGCGGCCATCCAGGGACAAAATCCAGAAGCGTGAGTTTCTGAAACTGGATGGCCGGGTCAAGCCCGGCCATGACATAGACGATGGCGATTACGAACCCGAGATCCCCAAAGGCGAATGCCACCTTTGGCTTGAAGATTTCCTGGCCTTTTCGGAAGGGCAGATCGTTGCAGTGGCGCCGCCGGACGACACGTTCCAAACACCGGCAAAAACCGAAAACTTCCAGCAGTATCTGCAGGATTTGGCAAGACAGCTCAAAAGCCGCGTCTATATCGCCGCCTCCCATCGCTTTCATGGCGACGATGCGAAAAGGCTTCATCGTCTTGCCGCCCTCGCCGAAGCCGCGCGCGTACCCCTCATCGCGACCAACGACGTGCTCTACCACGACCCGTCGCGCCGCCGCCTGCAGGACATTCTCACCTGCATCCGCGAGACCTGCACCATTGACGAGGCAGGCTTCCGGCTCAATCGCAACGCTGAGCGGCATCTGAAAAGCCCGTGCGAAATGGCGCGGCTGTTCGCAGACTACCCGCAAGCGATCGCGAACACGGCTGGAACTTGCAAGCCGCTGCACTTTCAGCCTCAAGGAACTGACCTACGAATATCCCGACGAGATCGCGCCCAACGGCGAAGACCCGCAAGCGCGGCTCGAACGCCTGACCTGGGATGGGCTCAAGCGGCGCTATCCGCAACATTCATGGCCGGATGGTCCGCCGCCCGCCGTCGTGGAGCAGATCAGGCATGAGTTCGCGCTGATCGAGCGGCACAACTATGCGCCGTTTTTTCTCACCGTGGAGGACATTGTCCGCTTCGCCCGCGAAAAGAAAATCCTGCATCAAGGGCGTGGCTCAGCCGCGAATTCCGCCGTCTGTTATGCGCTCGGCATCACCGAAGTCGACCCGGCCCGCTCCAACCTCCTTTTCGAGCGCTTCATTTCGGATGCGCGCGAAGAGCCGCCGGATATCGATGTCGATTTCGAGCACGAACGGCGCGAGGACGTCATCCAATATGTCTATGACCGCTACGGGCGGCATCGCGCGGGGCTTTGCGCAACCGTGATCTGCTACCGGACGCGCGGGGCGGTGCGCGAAGTGGGCAAGGCGCTTGGCCTTTCGCCCGATGTCACGGCGGCGCTTGCCGGCTCGATCTGGGGCTGGAGCGAAGAGGGCGTCGATCCGCAAGAGCTTGCGGGCCTCGGCCTTGACCCATCCGACTCACGGCTCGCGCTGTGCCTCGAATTGTCTCGCCAGCTCATCGGCTTTCCGCGCCACCTTTCCCAGCACCCCGGCGGCTTTCTGATCGCGCGCGGCCGCCTCGACGAGCTTGTGCCCATCGAGAACGCGTCGATGGAGGATCGCACCATCGTCTCGTGGGACAAAGACGATATCGAAGCGCTCGGCATGCTGAAGGTGGATGTGCTGGCGCTCGGCATGCTGACCTGCCTTGCCAAGGGCTTCGACCTCTTGCGCCAGCATTACCGGCTCGATCTCACGCCCGCGACCGTGCCTGCAGAAGATATGGCCGTTTACGATATGCTCTCACGCGCCGATTCCATCGGCGTGTTCCAGGTGGAAAGCCGCGCCCAGCAGACCATGCTGCCGAGGCTCAAGCCGCAATGCTTTTACGATCTTGTCATCGAGGTGGCCATCGTCCGGCCCGGCCCGATCCAGGGCGACATGGTGCATCCCTATCTGCGCCGCCGCCAGGGGATCGAAAAGACCACGTTCCCCAGCGAAGAGCTGAAAGCCATTCTCGAAAAGACGCTCGGCGTGCCGCTCTTCCAGGAGCAGTGCATGAAGATCGCCATCGTGGCGGCAGGCTTTGCGCCAAGCCGGGCCGACGAACTGCGCCGCGCCATGGCCACCTTCAAGAAGGTCGGCACCATCGGCCAGTTCAAGGACGAATTCATCAACGGCATGCTTGCGAAAGGCTATGAACGCGAGTTCGCCGAGCGCTGCTTCAGCCAGATCCAGGGCTTCGGCACCTACGGCTTTCCCGAGAGCCATGCGGCTTCGTTCGCGCTGCTTGTCTACTGCTCGGCCTGGATGAAGTGCTATTACCCCGACGTGTTCGCCGCGGCAATCCTGAACAGCCAGCCCATGGGGTTCTATGCGCCGGCGCAGCTGGTGCGCGATGCACGCGAGCATGACGTCGAGGTGCGCCCCGCCGATGTGAACGCGAGCGATTGGGATCATACGCTAGAGGCTCTTCCCCTCATCACGTCCTTCTCCCGACGAACTCGCCCGGCGAGTTCGCACCCCAACATGACCGCATCCGCAAGCGGATGCGGTGGGGGAGAAGGAACGCATCGCAGCCTGCTTGCGGCGCGTCCCTTCTCACCTTGCGGGAGAGGGACAGGGGTGAGGGGAGAACCCGCCAAAAACACAATCATGCGCTGCGCCTCGGCTTCCGGCTCATCGCGGGCATCCGCGAAGAAGACGGCAGAAAAATTATAGCAGCCAGAAAGGCGGGCGGGCCGTTCAGAAGTCCGGCAGACCTCATGCGCCGCGCGAAGCTGGGGCCAGCCGCCATGCTGACGCTTGCGCGCGCGGATGCTTTTGGCTCGCTCGATCTCGAGCGCCGTGAAACGCTCTGGCATGTGGCGGGCCTTGAGTCGAACGAATTACCGCTTTTAAGGCCGGAAGATGCCACTGAAACGGCTGGGATTTTTCACAATGCGGAGCCATTCGTTTGCAACGATCCCGGCTACCGGCAAGGCCGATTCCAGGATGGATGAGTGTTGAGCAAGGGTCGTTCCGGGACGATGGCATCGAACTCCCGCCCTTGAAGCAGGAAGAGGCGGTGGCGGAAGACTATGCGGTGTTCGGCCTTTCGTTGCGCAACCACCCCATGGCGTTCATGCGCCAGGAATTGCGCGCCAAAGGCATGATTACGGCCGCAGACCTGAAGACGTTGCAAGATGGAAAATTCGTGAAAATCGCCGGCCTTGTGCTGTTTCGCCAGCGGCCCGGAACTGCGAAAGGGACAATCTTTATAACAATGGAGGACGAGACAGGAGCCGCAAATCTGATCGTATGGCCGAAGGTGGCCGAGACGTATCGCAGAGCCGTTTTTGGAGCGAAGGTGATTTTATGCGAGGGTACCCTGCAAAAAGAGAGTAATGTGATCCATGTCGTCAGCCGCCGCCTGACGGATTGGACCCCTATGTTGCGGCGCCTCCAGCCCGAGGCAAACGCATTTGGATTGCGGTTCGGGCGGGGCGACGAGATTGCTCATGCGTCTGGCGGCGATGCGCGGACATCAAGAGTTGGTTCGAGCTGGACGGATACGTTAAAAAGCCGCGATTTTCGATAACACAACCTTACAAGCTTTTGGGTAGCGGTGACATGCGCCACCGCTGCCGTAAAGAGGGTCGCATACGACCTGTCGAAGGCTGAGCGCTGGCGGGCGTTCCGCTTTTGCCTGCATCAAAAGAGGGGAAACATGCGTGTTAAATCACATATCTGGGTCGAGCGCTTATCTGCGCCGGGTCAACACCGCCTTCGTCCATGCCGCTCTTGTGCGGCGCGGCGATGCCGATGCTGGCGCGATCTATATCAAGGTGGCGTCCATGGACGGCACGGCCCAGGTTTTCGCACCTCTGTCGGCGGAACTTGCCGAGATGACGCCGAGCGACGCGCTGATCGTGGAGGAAGGACGGGCCTGGCAGCCGGTGTATACTCCTCATGCGGGGGAAGCCGAGGCCGACGCATATCTTGCGCGCCAGGCTGGCCGCGATCCAGACATCTGGATTTTGGAGGTCGAGGCCGCGTCAGGGACAGCATCTCCTGGGAGAAAAAGCCAAAGTGCTATCATAGAAGCTTAAGCGAAGGAGCGGCGCGCGGGGCCGCTCAGCGGGTTCGGCGCCGCCGGGATCGTTCCTGCATTTCGGTGGCGTTACTTTTGATTTCGGCCGGAGGCGGCTCGGCGATCGCAGCGACGACCGGCTCAGCAGGCTGGATGTCGCACCGGGCCTTTTTAAGCTCGCTCAGGGTTTGCGCCCGGAAACTCTCCCCTTGAAGAGGGGCGCGGATGACAACGAAACCCTTATCGCTCGGCGAGACGATAATATTCTGGTCATCCCCTTCGTCCGTCTTTTCCGTGGCCGTTTCCTCGGCAAGCCGGTCGCGCCGGATGAGAAGCAGGCGCGCCTCGGACTTTTTGACGTCGGCGCCGGTGACAAGGTAGAAATTCTCCCCCGACCGGCTCGACACGGCAAGAGACCACGGCCCATCGCTCAGTGGCGACCGGACAATGACGTTTCGTTCCGAGATGTCGAAAAGGCAATAGGCGCTGACCACATCCGGCGGCGTGAATGGCAGGGCAGCTGCGCTCTTCTCATCCGCGACGACAAGCGTGTTCGGCTTCAAGGCCGACAGGCGGGACCACGCGTCTCGCTCCGCAAGCGACGGTATGCCCAGCACGCAAAGAATATGGATGATGCCGCCCGCAACAAAACCGCCAATGACCCAGGGATAGCTTCCCATCACGAGCACTCCACAAGCGTGATCGCGGGCAGAATGTCCTCGCCCGATTGGAGGAGGCTGTCAGGTGCGAGCGGCCTTAGAATCTCAAGGCGAAGAACCACGCGGCCTCCGCGTTCGGCTGGGAGCCAGTTTCCGGGCTGAACCTCGGGCGAGAGCCTGACCAGAAACGAGCCATCCGGCGCGGTGAGCATGTTCGCGCTGGAGAAGGCCGATCGCCCGGTCTTGTTCGGCATGACCTGCCCGTCCGGCCTGAAGGCGGCAATGTTCCACCAGAGCGACGGGATTGCGTAGCCGCGGACCTCATAAGTGCAGTCGCCCGAAAGGCGCGAGCCTGCGCCGTCGCGCGTCGCCGTAAAGGTCATGGTGCTCGCCGCGGTAATCGGAAGCGTCCCTTCCCGCGCGAAGTGCGCGCTGGTGTAGGGGTCCGCATCCGCCGTCCCCTGCCGGAACCAGAAGGACCAGGGTCCGAAGCGAACCGTGCTTGCAAAAAAACCATGGTTCACGGTGCGCCAGGCCGTCCCGAGGCCAACGGCCAGGGCGATGCCTGCGAACAGCAAGAACCGGGTCAGGAAGGGCATCGATCTAACCTACAGCTTGGTCCTTTTGCGCAAACGATCTGCGAACACGTTCTGATAAGCCGTTATTGCGTCCTGGTGGGCGATTTGTCCAGGCTTGCGCCCTTCTCCGGTCCCGGCGAAGTCTCAAGCTTCGGAGCGTCCTTCAACACCTTCGACAAGGACGTCAGCATTTTGCGTGTCTTCGCAGGCATGCGCTTGGCCGCATCCTGCGTGCCGCCCGCAAAGCCCGGGTCCTCGCGCCTTATCTCGGACAGGCGCTGCCGCTCCTCGACCTGCCTCGGATGCAGCGGAAGCCCCGGAATCTGCGGGATGTCCATGCTGGAATGCGCGCTCATCATGTATTCATGCCAGGCGGGCGCAGACATGTGACCGCCTGTCGTGCCGCTCGCCATCTCGCTGAAATCGTCGTTGCCGAACCAGACGCCCGTCACATATTGCCCGGTAAATCCCATAAACCACACATCGCGCGGGCCTGAGCTGGTTCCGGTCTTTCCCGCCACGGTTGTAAAGTCCAGCTTGGCTGCCATCCCGGTTCCTTCGCTCACCACTTTTTCGAGCATGGTGTTCAGCGTCTCGATGCTTTCGCGCTTGAAAAGTCTGAGCCGGAGGCGGCTCGTCGCGTTCGCGCGAATAGACGACCTCGTCGCGCGTGTTACGCAGTTCGGTGATCGCGTAAGGCTTCACCGCCTTGCCGCCATTGGCGAAAACGGCGTACCCAGCCGTATGATCGATCGGCGCGACGCCAGAATTGCCGAGCGCCATCGAGCAAGTCTTGCGGACGGTTGTCAGCCCGATCTTGTGGACCGTTTCGAGAACTTTCTCGCGTCCGACGTCCAGGGATAGCTTCACCGCAATCGTGTTCACGGATCTTTTCAGCGCGTCGTAGAGCGTCATGGACCCTCCGCTGATCCCGCCTCCGTAATTATGAGGAGACCAGTTTCCGCAGGTCGGAGCAACGTCTTGCATGACCTTCGTCGGCTTGATGCCGTTTTCGATCGCGGTGAGGTAGACGTAGGGTTTGAAGGAGGAGCCAGGCTGCCGCTCCCCGTGCGTGGCGCGATTGAACTGGCTGTCGCCATAATCCCGGCCGCCCACGATGACGCGAACGGCGCCGTCTGTATCCATTGAAACGAGCGCCGCCTGGCTCGCCCGCGCGCCGCGTCCCTCTCTTTCAAATGTGTTCTCGATGGCCTGCTCGGCGAGCTTCTGGAGCGGCACGTCAACGGTGGTGCGCGCGGTCAGGACATACTCGCCCTTGCCTTTCTTGAGCCGCTGCACTTCCTCGAAAGCCCAATCCAGAAAGTAGTTCGGAACGTAGACCTCCTGGCGATCGACGATCTTCGCCGGATTGAGCCGCGCGCTATGCACTTGCCCCTCGGTCATGAACCCCGCCTCGACGAGGTTGGTCAGAACCTGGTTCGTGCCGCGCGTGCGATTCGGCCGGATTCGAGTGCGGCGCGAATTTCGTGGGCGCCTTGAACAAGCCGGCGAGCACGGCCGCTTCGGCCAGATTGATGTCCCGCACGGATTTGCCGAAATAAAATTGCGAAGCCGCCTCGACCCCGAACGTGCCGCCGCCAAGATAGGCGCGGTCGAGATAGAGCTTCAGGATCTCTTTCTTTGTCAGGTGGGACTCCAGCCAAAGGGCAAGATAGACCTCGCGGATCTTGCGCTGGATCGAGCGCTCCGACGAAAGGAAGAGATTTTTGGCAAGCTGCTGCGTCAGTGAGCTGCCGCCCTGGACCACCGTTTCCGCGCGGGCGTTCTGGACGACCGCGCGAAAGGTGCCATAGATGTCGATGCCGAAATGCTCGAAGAAGCGGCGGTCCTCCGTCGCCATCGTCGCCTTGATGAGATTGTCGGGAACCTCCTCAAGCGGGACGGCATCCGAGAATTGGATGCCCCGTTTCCCGACCTCATTGCCGTAGCGGTCGAGGAACGTCACGCTGAACTCGCTGCCGGTGCGCCAGTTCGGGTTCTTGGTGAGTTCGATGGCGGGCAACTCGAACATCAGGACCACAGCGGCGCCCGCCGTGCCAAGCGTCAGGACATCGGACACGATCTCGGTCGCGAACCGCCTGAAACCGGTCACGCGGAAGCGGTCGAAGAAATTGTTGTAGTTTGCCCACCAGTCTTTAAATCTGGCGTACAAACCGTAAAGGGTGGAGTTGATCCACGAGTTCGAGCGCAAGCCAATTGACGATGTAACGGTTGCGCCGGTTCGGTTTGAATATCCAGTCCCGCACCTTCGTTCGCCGCTCTCAGTGTTTTGAACCGCCGGTACTATGCCAAGAAACGAGTCTGCAAAACAACAAAAAGGGGCGCGCCACTGGCGCTCCTCCCAAAAATATGTCCGGGCCGGACGGCGAAAATATACCGTTCTGGAAGAGCAAGAGCCTCGATGAGATGGCGGCGGATGAGTGGGAATCGCTTTGCGACGGCTGTGGACAATGCTGCCTGATCAAGCTCGAGGACGAGGATACCGGCGAAATAGCCGTCACGCGACTCGCCTGCAAGCTTCTCGATCTTGGATCGTGCCGGTGCTCGGACTACGGCAACCGCAAGGAGCATGTTTCCGACTGCGTGAAGCTCACACCCGGCGATATCAGCCACCTCGAATGGCTCCCCGAGACCTGCGCCTATCGGCTCCTCCACGAGGGCCAGGATCTGCGCTGGTGGCATCCGCTTGTCTCAGGAACGCAAGACACGGTTTTCGAGGCGGGCGTATCGATTTGCGGATCGGCCATCAGCGAGAGGAAAGTTCCTGAGGACCGTTTCCCGGCGCACATCGTCGGATGGATCGAGAAAAAAAGAAACTAGCCCGGCCACCGCCACAAGGCTGGCGAAATGCTCGCAGATGATCCCCGCTGTGAAGCGATCGGCCTCAGGCGGATTCGCTATCAAAAGGTTTTGAGCGCCTCCTGAAAAGAAGTGAACCTTTCTTTCGGAATTAATGGCTTAAGCCTGGAACCAGGCAAATCGAGGCCCTACTGCTGGTTGAATGATTGTAAGTGCGAACCTGAAGAGTGTTGCCATCATGGTTAAACGAAGTTTTTATTAAAAAGGGAGTATATGCCAAGAGTGCTTTTGCTCTCCCTTTTCCAGAGCCGGAGCCCCGGATCGGAGAAACAAACAGGCACACAATCTGGCAGATTGCTTCTAGCCCGGGTGGGATCACGGCATGATCATAAGACGCGCCAGCGAACTGAGCCTAGCGGCGGATTTCTCCTGTTCGGGGAAATTCTCGCCCGTAGGCGTTGTTCGCGAGCTTTCACTCGCCTTGAGTGTAGCTATCCGGGATCTCCTGCGTTACCGCGAGGATCCCGAGTTGAAATCGGTCGTCACCCATGTGCTTGCGACCAGGGTGGGAGGGCGGTGCACCATACGGAGGAGCCCGATCCAGCGTGCGCTCGCGGACGCCATGGCGGCCCGGCTTGCGTTGGAGTGGAAGATAACGATCCCGGCAGTCGGATGCGTGCGCGCGTTTTTCCTGGTCACACGGCTTGAAAAGACCTCTCAGCCAGACGTGTTCGACCTTGGGCTGCAACTCGCGAGCACGCCATCTTTCGATGCGGAGCACGTGCAGGAAGTGGAAGCCCCCAGGCGGGCGAGCACCTTGCTCAGAATTTTTTAAAATCGGCACGGGTTTTGAAAGGCCGTTCATCTGCAATTCAGGAAAGATGCGATCAGTTCGAGATCTCCGATGCAGAATGAGCCATGAAATATTTTTGCGCAGCCTTGATCCTGGCTTTGGCTTCAAGCCCTGGCGTTGCCGCCTCCGCTAAGGAAACCTGCACGCACACCTGGGACAGGGGCAACTTCAAGACCTTCAAGCAGGTGCAGGACGAACTGCAGGAGCGAATTGGAAACAGTAAAATTCTAAGGTTCTCGCTTTGCGCCAACGCTAACGATCATTATTTTCAGATCACTGTTCTTGAACCATCCGGCAAGGTTCGTGTCGTTCGCCTTGCTGCGCGCTGAATTCGGAGGCCGGTTATGCGCGTTCTGGTTGTCGAAGACGACTTGGACCTGAGCCGTCAGCTCGTCGCAGCGCTGACGGATGCGGGATATGCAGCCGATGCCGCGCTGGACGGCGAGGAAGGCGCCTATCTCGGGGAGACCGAGCCTTACGACGCGATCATTCTCGATCTGGGGCTGCCCAAGATCGACGGCCTGACCGTCCTCGAGCGCTGGCGCAGGACCGACATCAAAACGCCTGTCCTGATCCTGACGGCGCGCGACCGCTGGAGCGAGAAGGTTGCGGGCATCAATGCGGGCGCCGACGACTACGTCGCCAAACCCTTCCAGATGGAGGAGGTGATCGCGAGGAATCCGCGCTCTTTTGCGCCGCAGCGCGGGCGTGGCGAAGCCGGAGCTCGAATGTGGCCTTCTGAGGCTCGATACGCGCACCTCGCGCGTGACGTTCAATGGCACGGCCGTCAAGCTGACCGGGCTCGAGTTCAGGCTGCTTTCCTATTTGATGCACCACCAGTCGCGCGTGGTCTCGCGCTCGGAACTCGTCGATCACCTCTATCAGCAGGATTTCGACCGCGATTCGAATACGATCGAGGTGTTCATTGGACGGCTCCGGCGCAAAATTCCGGCCGACATCATCCATACAGTACGAGGGCTCGGCTATTGTCTCTCGGCCTCGGAGAACGTTGACGGGAGCGCGAAGAGGGGCTCATGAGGGCCAACTCGCTCGCCCTTCGCCTCGTGATTTCGTCGGCGGCCTGGACCCTCATGATCCTCTCGGTCACGGCCGCGATCCTGATCTCGTTGTGCCGCGACTTCCTCGAAGAGAGCTTCGATCAGAGGCTCAACCAGTACCTCGAGAATATCATCGCGAAGACCGCTCCGCAGGGCGCACTCGACATCAGGAAGCCGGACGACATCGGCGAACCGCTTTTCCTGAGGCCCCTCTCCGGCGCATACTGGCAAATCAGGCCGGCAGATCAGGGAAGCGAACCGCTTTTCAAATCGGACTCGCTGGCGGGTGAAACCTACAAGACTCCGAGCGAAATCGGCATAAAGCCCGACTCGAAGCAGATACGGGAGGGCTACATCGATGGCCCCGAGGGGCAGATCCTGCGCGTCATCGAGCGGGACATCGATTTCGGGCAAGAGAATGAGAGCCGGGTTTTTTCGATATCGGTGGCCTTCGATACCGCGGATATCGATGAGCAGGCGCGCTATCTCACGAATACGATCGTCCTGACGCTGGGCCTTCTTGGGATCGGCCTGTTGCTGGCGACGTTTTTCCAGGTCCGTTTCGGGCTCAGCCCGCTTCAGGACATCGGCAAGAAGATAGCCGCGATAAGGGCGGGGGAGGAGACGAAGCTGGAAGGCACGCCCCCGGATGAAATTCTGCCGTTGCAAGAGGAACTGAACGCGCTCATCGAAGCCAACAAAAGCGTCGTCGAGCGCGCCCGGACTCACGTCGGCAACCTCGCCCATGCCCTGAAGACGCCATTGAGCGTCATCATCAACGAAGCCGCCTCGCAGAATACGGATTTCGCGGGGAAGGTCGGGCAACAGGCTATCCTGATGAAGCAGCAGATTTCCCATCACCTCGACCGGGCCAGGATTGCAGCTCAGATCAGGCCCGCGAGCGGCGTGACCGACGTGAGCGTTCAGCTCAGTGCGCTTTCCCGTGCCTTGCAGAAAATCTATGAAGCCAGGGCTTTGCACTTTCAGATCGACTGCCCGAACGGTGTGCGGTTTTCCGGAGAGAAGCAGGATTTCGAGGAGATGGCGGGCAATCTCATGGACAACGCCTGCAAATGGGCGAAATCCAGCGTCGTTGTGAAGGTTCAAGCCCCGGACGGCGCTCTGGCCAAGGGCGACCGGACATTCCAGCTCATCATCGAAGATGACGGCCCAGGTTTGCCCGAAGCCTTCAGGCAGTCGGCGGTCAAGCGCGGCCGCCGACTCGACGAAAGCGTGCCCGGCTCGGGCCTCGGCCTCTCCATCGTCGCCGACCTGTCGCATCTGTATCGCGGATCGCTTCGTCTCGAAGAAGCAACAACCGGCGGCTTGAGAGCCTGCCTGACCCTTCCCGCCGCCTGATTGACGCAAAATCGCCCGAAAAAACCGCCTAGGGTTGCAGAAAAATCGGCTAGGAGCGGCAGGCGATTCGCTTGCCTCGACGGGGACATGAAAAAGACAGCACTCATTTTTACATCGCTTGCGTTTGTGGTTCTATCGGCCGGTTGCGCCACGAAGGAAGATACGGGCACGCTCGTCGGGGCGGGAACCGGCGCGTTGATCGGCAGTCAGTTCGGCAGGGGCGGAGGAAACATTGCGTCGACGGTCGCAGGCGCGGTCGTCGGCGGCTTCATCGGCAACCGGATCGGCGCTTCCATGGATGAGGAGGACCGCCGGCGGGCTGCTACCGCGCAATACGCCGCCTTTGAGAATGGCAATCGCACGGACTGGCAAAGCCCCAATGGGCACTATGGTTATGTCGAGCCCCAGCCGGTCTATTACTACAACGACATGAAATGCCGGCAATTTACGCAGACCGCTTATGTCGACGGCAAGCCGGCAACAATGACTGGCAGGGCTTGCAAAGGGCCTGATGGCCAATGGCATGAGGTGTAGGCCACAGCTGGCTGCCGGGCTTATCTAATGCCCGGTGCGGAAGAGCTGGATTTGCTGGACCGGGCTGATCGCGGTGAAAAAGGTCGCTCCTTCGGGAGCGGCGCCTTTGAAGGTTCTGAATCCGCTTTCGCTGATATCGTGGAGATCGCCGCGCTCGAAATGGCCGCCCTCGCAATCGTAGGCGCCCCACAGGACCACGATCAACTGCCCGCCATGCCTTTCCGAGTGAAGGATGGCGTCCGGTTCGATATGCACGATCTCAGCGGAGGCTGACGCCCTGGCGCAATTTTGGCAGGCCGAACCTGCTCAACCCATGAGGCATCTTTCTCCAGGGAATCGTCTCGCGCCGCAGGCCCGTTGCGAGCGCCAGCGGGCCGGGCATGATGACGTCGTTGCCGGGATCGAGCGGCTTCATTCACAGGCAGTGTGCCCACATTTTGCTCAAACTCACCAGCGAAGCGGCGCATCGTGCGCTTGAAAAAATCGTCGTCTTCAGGCGCGTTGAGTCCTTCCAGAAGAAGGCCGCCGACGTCATCCATGGCTCGAAGCCGCGCGCGGCATTTCCCGCAAAACTGAAGATGACAGCTCAGAACGAGCGACAAAGCGGGGTCGAGCGTGCGCGCAGCATGGCTCATCAGCGTTTCCCCGTGCGGATGATGGCGCAGCCCCGTCATATTTCTTCTCCGACAGCGTCCCGGATCTTTTCATAAGCGAGCCGCATGCGTGATTTCACCGTTCCGACCGGAGTGCCGAGCGCACCTGCGATCTCGTTGTGTGAGAGCCCTTCGATATAAGAGAGGTGGACGACTTCATATTGCTCCGGCGGTAATATCTCAAGAACCTTCCGGATACGTTCGCGTTGCTGGTTTCGGTTCAGTACCTCGTCCGGTAAATCGTCATCGCTTGGAACCTCGTTCATTTCCTCGGGCAGATCCTGATAAGGCGCCTGCCGTCGGAGCCGGTCGATCCGGAGGTTCCTCGCTATGGTGTAAATCCATGTTGTAACATTGCCTTTTTGCGCGGCGAAGAGATGCGCTTTCCGCCAGACCGTGAAAAGGGCTTCCTGCGCGATGTCCTCAGCAGTGGCAGCGTCTGCCCCTTGCCGCATCATCATGGCCTTGATACGGGGCCCATAAGCCCGAAAAAGATCCTGGAAAGCCTGCGGGTCGCGATCCCGCGCAATCCTTTGGAGAAGATCATCCATAAGAAATTTATGACAAAAGCGTTTTGCCGAGACAAATAACTTATAAGCGATGGCCAAGCTTGCTCCGCTTATCGCAGACGCGCCGCTGTATTTGGCATGAACTTTGCTGTTTCTTCCTCGCGCTGCGCTGCTGCTTCTTTGAGCTGCGTGACGTGACCCAAGTTGGAACGCAAACTTCTTCGCCGGATTGCCTCAGGGGGTCTCCCTTGCCCTGTCGCTCCGGCGCTTTTTTGGGTCAAACCGTCAACGAATTGGAAATTTTAAGCGCAAAGCCTTAGTCTTTCCGCTTTCCGATTCGCTGCTATTAGCTGTATGTTCACCTAGAGATATACAGGTCGCGCCATTGCGCGACGGTGTTAGTTTGTGGCAAGATAAATTTAAGGATGCCACTATAATGAGTGAAACTCTGGCTTTAGCAGAGCTGAGAAACCTTCGTCGCTATGCCTATTGCGTACTTGGAAACCGGCGGCTTAGCGACATCGCGGTTGAGACTGCTCTCAATGGTCTCGTCTCGGATGTTATTTCCGTGAGCGGACGCGCGATTTCCCGTCTTGACCTTTACAGGAAGGTCAATGAAGCGGCGTTCTCAACACCAAGCAATGTGAGTGCCGGGGCTGCGGGCGGTTTGTATGCTCAGTTCCAGCGCTTATCGAGAGAACAACGCAAAATTGCTTCCCTCCGTGCGGTCGTAGGGCTTCCATACAGCGACATCGCTTCCATCATGGACATGCCCGAGAAGGCTGTTCGCCGCACCTATTGCGAAGCGCTGTTGACGCTCCGGGAAAAGCCGGCCGCCGTTCTCATCATCGAGGACGAAGTTTTCATCGCACTCGACCTTCAGCAGATCGTTCGGAACCTTGGCCTCTCCGTTGCGGGCATCGCGAAGAACCGCGCAGAAGCCTTGCGCATCGCGGAGCTTGCGAAGCCGAAGCTGATCCTCGCTGACTACAGGCTGAGGGGCGACACGGGCGTCGAAGTGGTCAAGGCGATTCGCGAGCAGATGAACACCACTGTCATCTACGTCACCTCGCACCCGGACGAGGTCGCGGCGACCCGCGATTGCGAGGCTGACCTCGTGATCGCAAAACCGTTCAACCCGCGGGCGCTCGCAGCGGCCGTGCAAACGCGCCTCGCTGCATAGATAGGCCGCCTTTCGATGAAAAACCCGCCATTTCGGCGGGTTTTTTCGTTTTGCGACGCAGGGAGAGCGTCCGGGGAAAGGACGCTGATTGTTGCTCGAGCGAGGCTTACTTGCGAAGAACCCTCCCCGCCACGGCATCAAGCTTTGCGAGCAGCGCCGGATCCCGCGCTTCACGAGCCGTAATGAGGGCGTGGTCGAGGGCGCGGTCCGAGCCAATGGGGCAAGGTTCGTGCTCCTTCGGAAAGCTCTTCGCCAGCGCCGCAACCAGCCGCCCGGCCTTTTCGCTATTCGATTTCAGAACTTTCAAAATTGCCGTGATATCGACATCGGCGTGTTCTTCGTGCCAACAGTCGAAGTCGGTGACCATGGCGACGGTCGCATAGCAAAGCTCCGCTTCGCGCGCGAGCTTTGCCTCGGGCATGTTCGTCATGCCGATAACGCTGCACCCCCAGGATTTATAGAGGAAGGATTCGGCCCGGGTCGAGAATTGCGGGCCTTCCATCACGAGATAGGTGCCGCCGCGCGCATAAGGGATATCCTCGGCTTTGGCAGCGGCCTCGATCTTGTCGACAAGGCCAGGACTGACCGGATCGGCCATGGGGACGTGGGCGACGCAGCCCGCGCCGAAAAACGACTTCTCGCGCGCGAAGGTCCGGTCGATGAACTGATCGACAAGCACGAATGTCCCGGGCGGCAGTTCCTCGCGGAACGAGCCACACGCCGAGACCGAAATGAGATCAGTGACGCCGACGCGCTTAAGCGCATCGATGTTGGCGCGGTAGTTTATCGAACTCGGCGATTGTTTATGCCCCGGCCCATGGCGCGGAAGGAAGGCGATGGGCAGGCCCGCGAACTCCCCCATATGCACGGGCGAGGAAGGCTCGCCCCAGGGCGAATTCACCGCGACTTCCCGCTTATTTTCGAGCCCAGGCAGATCGTAAAGCCCCGATCCGCCGATTATTCCCAAAATCGATTGCACCATAAGCCTCTCCAACCGCGCATAGAGCGTCGTGCGTTTAATCGGACGGACGTTGCCCCGGAATGCGCCTCAGCGCATATCCGGGGCCGTTACAAGTCGAAGCGCCTTTTGCGATCCCGGATACGGCGCAAGCACCGTTCCGGGGTGACAAAGCCTTGCCTCAGGATATGTCGCTTCTGATTTCGTGTAGTCCGCATCGTTTGCGGCATCTCTCAAAGCTCGGCCCAAAATGTCAAGGCATCAGCTCGATGTAGTAGAGGGAAAAGACCCACTTGGTGTCTTCCTCTTCGCTCCTTTTTACGCCCGCTGCCAATGGCCGCACGGTGTAAAGAGGACCGACACCGCCGATCCCGAATGCGTGCCCCCCCGCCTCGACGGCCAGAACCCAGCCTTCCTGATCGACCGCAGCGAGAGAGATTTCCGCCGCGTAGCCATCGAGGGCGGAAAGCCGCGCCGTTTTTGCTTCGCTGAGCGGCTTCGCGGCATCGAGGACATCGTGCAGGCGCGGCCCCTTGAACAAGACCTCACCGCTTTCTTCCACGACAGGCACTACCTGCTGCGGCAAGGCCAAGAGATCGGCGTATGTGTAGGCGCGCGCCTCTTTGAAATCGAGATTATTGTGGTGGAAGAAGCGGTCACGTTTCTCGTCAAAGGGCGGGCGGTTCGGGACGCCGACAAGGCCGCCCACAGTCAGGACCACAAGCTCGCACGCGCCGGCGGGCTCGGCGCGTGCAGTGCTCGCAAAAGGAAATGCGGCTGCTCCGGCAAGAAAACCGGCTAGACTTCCGCGCCGGGACACCGAACGAGAAAACATGATGAATCTCCTTTGCCCGCGAAGACGGCGAGACGCGCTGGCGTACAAGGAAAGCGCAGCGCCGGCTAGATTGCATCTCCGCGCAGCGGGTTATTGTCAAAGCAGACACCCATCGGAACCTCGCCTCCTCCAAAGGCATAAAATTCGGGCAAGAAGCGGATTGCCGCGGCAACCTCGGCTTGAGTTGCAAACCTGCCTTGCCGTCGCCTGGAAGAACGAGCGCCAACTGGATATGCAGCCGATCAAGCTGGCCTTCTTTGAAAAACCGTGACACCGTATAAGCGTCGCCCTGCCACGAGGAGTTGTTCGGAATTCACGTTTCGCCACCGCATGCACGATCGTTTCACAGGAAATCCCGCTCCCGCCTCCATCGACGTAAATCGCGCTTGCCGGCTCGGGCAAGGAAATGGAGCAGCCCTGCCGGCGGATGACAAGAACCGGCGCGGCCAGATTGAGGCACGACAAAGAGCCGCGCACGCCGCCGCGCCTCACCACATCGAGCACACGTTCTGCATTGCTCATGCTGCACCTATATCAATGCAGGTCCGTTTGGTTCCATTTCAGACAGCGCGCCCGCTCCGTTCGGCGTCTTCCGCATGAACAGGAAAAGGCAATGGGAAGCGATATGCCTTTAGAGACCTTTGGCGACGCCCGTCAGATTGCGGTTGAGCGCGCTCTGGCCGAATTCCGCGCGGCGAGGCCGGTTGCGATCAGGTCCGAGACGAAAACCGTGCTCGCCTTTCCGGTCGAGGGGCTGAACGAAAAACTCGCGACGTTCCTTCGACAGGAGGACCGCCATCCCCGCCTCATCGTTCCAGGCGAGAAGATGAACGCGTCGGGAACCTGGATCAGGCCGCCGGCGGCTGTCCGGCTTAAACCCTTCAGCCTCGAAAAGCTGGAAGCCTATTTCGCTCATCGTGAAGCAGCCGGGGGCCGTGCCGCCGACCTTGCAGTCACCGATCTCGCAGAGACCGCTGCCTTGGCGCTTGCCAATCTGGCGCTCCTGCTTCCGGCCGCCGTGGTCGCCGACGCCAGTGCGAGCGCGGTCCTGGCGCTTCCCCTTCTCGAGGTCGACGCAGGCGACGTTCTTGCATTTCGCGACAAGACGGCGAGGTCGCTCAAGATCGTATCGCGCGCGTTGGTGCCGCTTGAAGGCGCAGGACCCTGCGAATTCGTGGTGTTTCGCGGCGGCGACGGTTTTCGCGACCAGATCGCGATTATCGTCTCCGACCCCTCCCCTTCGCGCCCTGTGCTCGTGCGCATCCATTCGGCCTGCCTCACCGGCGACCTCTTCGGCAGCCTCAAATGCGACTGCGGCGAGCAACTGCGCGGCACGGTCAGGGCCATGAGCGAACTGGGGGGCGGGGTTGTGCTCTATCTCGACCAGGAAGGGCGCGGCAATGGCATCGCGAACAAGATGCGCGCTTACCGGCTCCAGGACCAGGGCTTCGATACGTATGACGCCGACGAGTTGCTCGGCTTCGGCCACGATCAGCGGCGATTCGACTTTGCGGCCGGGATGCTGAAGCTGCTCGGCTGTACGTCGGTGCGCCTCATGACCAACAACCCGCACAAGATCGAAGCGCTGCGCGAAGCCGGCCTGGAGGTCGTCTCCACGCATCGGGTGCTGACGCGGCCCACGGCCCATAATGAGAAATATCTGACCACGAAACGCGACAAGGGCGGCCATCTCCTCGGCGACATCGCACTCGATGGCGTGGATCTCAGCGATCTGCTTTCTTCCGCGCCTCAAACCTGAGAGTTCCCCGGCTTCGTCGCCATTTGGGACTTGATCGTTTGGCAGCAGGCTTCTGACGGCACTCGTAAGCGAACGGCTACTCCCTCAGCCAGACCTCGACACGCCGGTTCATAGCCCGGCCCGCCTCCGTATCGTTACACCCCACAGGCAGGAGATGGCTGTACGCCTTAACCACGATCCGATTAGCGGGGACACCTTCCGCCACCAACGCATTCTTGAAGCTTGTCGCGCGATTGGCCGAGATCACCCGGTTTGACTCGAAACTTCCGGTGTTGTCCGTGAAGCCGAGCAATAGAATCTCTTTGTATTTCCCGGGATCGCTTTTCAACAATCGAGCAAGGCGGGGAACGTCTTGTGAAACTCTTTCGTCGAGGGCGGAGGAACTCTTTTGAAAACGGAAATTCACGGAGAGCCGCCGTGAATTCTGCAGGTCTCTCACAAGATCGCGCATGTGCTGAAAATTGAAGTCCTTATCGGGCACCAGCAGTGCAGGCGCAAAGCGGCTGGCCTGCTGCTCAAAAGTCTGCATATCGATCTGCTGGTTGATGAATCCCGCTTCGGAAATGACATCTTGTGCTTTGTCCGACAAAGCGTAGTCGACGAGCCTGTTCCCCAATGGCGAAAGGCTGTCGGCGGAATAGAGAAACAACCGCCTCGCAAGGGGGTAATCTTCCGTCTTCACGGTAAAGACATCGGGCGACGACACAATTCCGCATGTCGAGGAAATCGCCAGCGGCTTGGCATTGCGAATGTAGGCGAAGCCCCCAAAGCCGATGCCGTTCCGGTCGCGGGCCACCACGTCGGACAAATCCGCGCTGCCCTCGAACATCCTGGCCTCGGGCGACATTTTTACATTTCTCGGCTTCAGGACAAGGCTGTTGAAAGTATCGAATGTGCCCGATTTTCCGTCGCGCACATAAAGATTGATCTTGCCGCTGGAGCCACCGCCGAGCTGAGCCCAATCGGTGATTTCGCCGGAAAACACTTTCGAGATGTCTTCCAGGCTAAGGGATTTGATCGGATTTTGCGGTGAGACCAAAATCGCTATCCCATCGAGCGCGAAGATGTTCGCCTTCACCTTGACGCCCGCGCCCTCGATTGTTCCGAGTTCTTCCGCCGTTATTGGCCGGGACATCTCTCCGATCTGCGCATGCCGCGCGGCGAGGCCGGGTGGGGCGGTGTGGCTGCCGCGGGACTGCAGATCGATGGTCGCCACATCTTTTCCGGCTGTATCGGTAAGACGGAATTGAACTTCTTCTGCGTCGCGGCCCAAGATCTTTTCGACGGTATAGCCCTGCTCTTCGGTGAACCTTTCGATCGTGCTGGGCATCAACTGCGCGCCGATGGTGTTTGAACCGTGTATGCCGATCAGGACCGGGGTCGGCTTCGGACAAGCGGCGCCGCTACAGTCGAATTTGGCAGCCTCCAAGGCCAAGACTCCCAAATTTCGTGCTTCTTATCAGCAATGCGGGCGGATTCGACGCCAGCAGTTCCCCGGTCACGGTGAAACCGCCCTCTTTCAAGGTGAGCGTCACCTCCTCGGCGCTGAGTTTGCCGAACGGGAAAGTGAGAGTTAACGCAAAACAGAATAAACATCCGAGTGTGGCTCTTACCGGCATAGGAACACTGTGCTTTTGAAGGTTGAGACTGCGGCAGGCGGAAGGCCTCACCGCGTAAGAACGAGATCTGGAAGGCCTTTCGAAACGTAGCGAACGGTCTGATCGGAGGCTTGATAGCAGTCCTGGGGGGAGAACGAGCCGCGGGAGCGCGAGATGTGGCCGTTTGGACGCCAGACGAACACTTTGTATTCGAGATCGACATAAAGTCCGGTGCACCAGGCGCCCGGTTCCTTCGACGGCAGCGCCCCGCTCTCATAATCGAGGGCCAGCGTCACCGCGCCAGCCTTCTGGCTCGGCTCATGCACGAAGGTATAGACTTCCACCTGATCGCCCTCGTCCGAGCCGTTGCTCGCAAAGCTGATGAATCCGTGGCCGCGCTTGTCGCGCATCCGGCGATCTTCGGCATCCCACCGGCTGGACGGGGCGCCCGACCAGATGTGCCCCGCGTCGGAAGGACCCGCGGCGTACTCATAGGCATGGAGATCGAGATTGACCTTGCCCCTCCAGACAACGGCAATCTTCGTGACCCGGTCGAGGTCTACGGTTCGAAGCTGCGTGGAGAAAGATGAGCCATCATCAAATGCGATGGTAAGCGGCGGCTTATCGCCCAGAAAGCAGTCGAAGATGAAAGTCAGACGCCCGGATGCATCGAGCATGCGGATCATTTCTATGGCGTCGTAGCGAAAATGCACCCTGCCATTCGGGATACAGGGTGCCGTGATTGCAATTTGAGACAGCCCCGCGCTGACGGGTTCGACGCTGATCAGCGGCTTGCAATCAGAGGCCTTGGATGGCGAAGGAGCAAGGAGGAGCGCGCCAAAGAACGCACCTGATGCCCCGGCAAATGCGATGCAGCCTTTCATCACAAGTGTAGTCCCACCCTTCAGCACAGGATTACGGTGCCGCCCTTTCATTATACCTTTTGCCAGTACGATCACGGCAAAGCTACACATTCGAGACATATTTATATCTAATTGTACTAGGTGCTTTGCCGCACAGGATGAATGCCATTGCTTCGGCTATTGCCTGCAAGCTATTGGGACAACGCGTATACCCCTACCGGTAGTCCATAGGTTATCCTGCCGGCAGGCCCGATAATATTGCTGTGGGAAAAACGCCTCCTGGCGTAGCCGGGCGGCTCATATTCACCATCTGCTCCACGATGGCGCGCTATGCGATTCGCAGATGGGCTGGGAAGTCAGGGCAGTTCGTGCGGACGCCAAATGTCTGGCCCCAGAGCAAGCGAGTATTTAGGGCGTCCGGACCGGTAAACCCTTCGCGAGCGCATTCGCGCAAGTTCTCACCCTCGCCGACGGGAAGGCAATGAATTTCAAGGAGTTCACGGATACGGCTGCCATTCTGAACGCGCCGACGGCCTGATCCCGGAACGGAACCCCAGTCTCAAAAGCCCGTTCAACAAGCCATTCAATGCTAGGTGAACAATGGGCAGGCGCGTTATTTTAGGAATTGTGGGAGGTGGACTTCTGGCTGCGGCGCTGGGGGTATCGCTCCTTGATCTGGCTGGCGGATCTGCGACTGCGCAGACTTCAACAGCATGGAATGGCGACCGCTGCGACGTTCGCGTGAGCGTGGCGGCCGGACGCTTGAGTTCGCCTCCCTGTATCAGGCCGGGCTCAGGTGAAGGCTTTCGGGACTGCCCCGATTGCCCAGAGATGGTCGTGGCGCCGCCTGGCAGCTTCATGATGGGCTCGTCTGGAGAGGAGCCGGACCCCTTCACTGGCCAGGCTCCGCTGCACAAGGTCACAATCGCCAAACCTTTCGCGATCGGGAAATTCGCCGTGACCTTCGCCGAATGGCAGGCCTGCGCCGCCGATGGCGGATGCGGCGGCCATCAGCCCTCGAACGAAGGATGGGTCGGGGAGGACAGGCCGGTTATCAACGTAAGCTGGAGCGACGCCAGGAGTTATGCGGACTGGCTCAGCCACAAGACAGGGCAACGCTATCGCCTGCTGTCGGAGGCCGAGTTCGAATATGCGGCGAGGGCTGGAAGCAAGGGCCTGTTCTGGTGGGGCAACTCCATCTCGCCCTCGCAAGCGAACTACGACGGCAAGTATAGCTATGCAGGCAGCCCAAAAGGCCCGTACCGGCGCCAAACAATGCCCGTAAAATCCTTCGAGCCCAATCCCTGGGGCCTTTATCAAGTGCATGGCAATGTCGCGACCTGGACAGAGGATTGCTGGGTGGACACCTACAATGACGCGCCTCTCGACGGTTCGGCGCGAACGACAGGGAATTGCAAATTCCGGGTCACTCGCGGCGGCTCATGGTATGACTATCCCCAGAGTCTCCGCGTTGCCGTTCGCCTCATCGTGGAGCCGAGGCTGCGGACGAACCATGTCGGGTTTCGTGTGGCGAGAGAGCTGTGCCAGCCGGAATTACACTCGCAAAATGCGCACGAAAACCGTGAAACGCCGGTTGCCGGCCGCTGTTGATCCTCTTAAGCAACAGGCAAACGTAAAATATTGCATGCGTCCGCCCGGCAGTTGATACATGACAAAACTGTGCAGAGCAGCCATGAAGCAGATGATCAGCGTCACACTGTGTGGTTAAACGCTCCGCGTGTACTAGCCAGCAGCGTTGCTGGCGTCTAGGATGCAACCCGCTTCAGTGTGCTGGTGACGGTTATGACAATAAAAAAACTGCTTCTCCTTCCCGGCGACGGCATCGGCCCAGAGGTAATGGCCGAGGTCAAGCGGGTGATCGCATGGCTCGGAAAGACCGGCCGCGCCCAATTCGAAGTCGAAGAGGATCTGGTCGGCGGCGCCGCCTATGACGCGCATGGCGAGGCCGTTTCCGATGCCGCCATGGAGAAGGCGAAGGCGGCCGATGCGGTCCTGTTTGGCGCGGTCGGCGGCCCAAAATGGGATTCTGTCCCCTATTCGAAGCGGCCCGAGGCCGGGCTCCTTCGCTTGCGCAAGGATTTGAAGCTCTTCGCGAACTTGCGGCCCGCAATCTGCTATCCAGCCCTGACGGAGGCTTCGAGCCTCAAGCGCGAGGTGGTGGAAGGCCTCGATCTCATGATCGTCCGCGAGTTGACCGGCGGCGTCTATTTCGGCGAGCCGAAAGAGATCGTGACCATGGAGAACGGCGAGAAGCGCGCCGTCGACACCCAGGTTTACACCGAACATGAGATCGAGCGCATCGCGCGCGTCGCGTTCGATCTTGCGAGGGCGCGCAACAAGCGCGTCGCCTCCGCCGAAAAGCGCAACGTCATGAAGACCGGCGTGCTGTGGAACGCGGTTGTGACCCGCATTCACGCGGAATATCCGGATGTCGAGCTCACGCACATCCTTGCCGACAATTGCGCCATGCAGCTCGTGCGCTGGCCGAAGCAGTTTGACGTGATCGTCACCGACAACCTCTTCGGCGACATCCTTTCGGATCAGGCTGCAATGGCGACGGGATCGCTCGGCATGCTGCCTTCGGCCTCGCTCGGCGCGAAGGATGCGAGCGGGAAACGGCCTGCGCTCTATGAGCCCGTCCACGGCAGCGCGCCGGATATCGCCGGGCGAGGCATCGCCAACCCCATCGCCACGATCGCTAGCTTCGGCATGGCGCTTCGTTACTCGTTCGGCATGGGAAAAGAGGCCGACCTCCTCGACAAGAGCATCGCGAACGTGCTCGCCCAAGGTCTTCGGACGCAGGACATCATGCAAGACGGCATGACCAAAGTTTCAACCTCGGAGATGGGTGAAGCGATCGTCGCCGAACTCGACCGGCTGGCGGGGGCGGGAACGTAGCTGCGGCTGCGGGGGCATGAAAAGGGGGAACGGGGTGACGGCAAATCACTTCAGCGTTATCGGATTCAAGGCAAACTCGGCAGAAGCGCTTTCCGCGCTCGTAAGCAGTCTTCTTGAGAGGGGCGGCGAAAAACAGCCCTGTGCGGCAGGCTACTATCATCGGCTGCGTTCGCCGGTCGGACCCGAATTGTGGGTGCACATGCAGAAGGCCGCCGAAGCGGACGTCGATCCTTACATCGCTGTCGGCATCACGCCCTTCTTCGCGGGCGAAGGCCGCACTCCGATCCGCGTCCGCGCCATGCGGCAACGTCCCACCGACAACCATTTCGAAGGCGCGTTCTATGTCGAGCTTGGCCCGACCATTGCACTGATCGACGTGGTGGACTTCGCCCGCTTCGCCGGGAAGCCCGTCCCCTTTATGGCGATGGCGCAGATCGTGGCCTTTCCCCATGAGCTTGCGGTTTTTGAGAACGAAGCTGCCTTCCATGCGACCCAGGCGGATAAGACCGTGAAATTTACGCCGCGCTCCTTCCTCGCAAGCGGGCTGTTCAGGGGGGGCAACGGTTCCGGAGAGGTCGTCTTTCTCGATCCTGAAGCCGAGGATTTCCACGCCCCTGCCCGCGCCTTCCTCACGGGCGAGGTGCAGAAGACGGAACGCCGCCGCAATCCCGAGACCGGACACGAGTTCACCTGGGCCTTGATCGGCACCGCGGGCGGGACGTGCGATCTCGTGGCGGACGATGTCGTCCTGCCTCATGCCTTGCTGCCCGGCATGATCGTCGAGGGCGAGTTCTGGCTTTGCGGCCGGCTCGTGGAAACCTTCAGCGCCGCCTGATTCGCGAAAAGCACTTTCCTTGTGCATGAGAATGTGTCTGATACACAGACATGGGATCATGCGGGTTCGAATGCGGACAAATATCGATATCGATGACGCGCTCATCGACGAGGTCATGAGGGTGGCGAACGTGAAAACGAAGAAGGAAGCGGTGCACCTTGCCTTGCAGGAATTTTTGAAAGTCAAGAAGAAGAAAGACCTCTTCGACCTCGCGGGCAAAATCGAGTTCGAGGACAACTACAACCACAAAGCCCTGAGACACACGCGCTACGATGCTGATTGATACAAGCGTGCTTATCGCGCTGTTCAGGGACCGCTCGGGTACTGTCGCGCACGCGCTGCAAGAGCTTCTGGGAGATCGCGATTACGCGCTGACGCGCTTCACACAGATGGAACTTTTGCAAGGGGCGCGCGACGAGAAGGGTGGCTGAAGCTTTCGGACTATCTAGCCGATCAGGACTATCTTGAGGCGAGCGGTGAGACATGGGCGGCTGCCGCCCGGCTCTATTTCGATCTGCGGCGCAAGGGCTTGACCGTCAGGAGCGTGATCGATTGCTGCATTGCCGAGATCGCCATGTCGCATGACGCGACGCTTCTCCATAATGATCGCGACTTCGCAACAATCGCGAAACTGCGCCCGCTCAAACACGTTCGATTGGATGCGGTAGCCGCGCCCGCCTTTCACGAGCCTGAACAGGCTCCCTTGCGCTAACCTTTGAACCGCAATTTTGCTTAGAATCTTGCCGCGTTGCTCCCCAAGGTCCATGGCGCGCCGCGGTAGGGGGCGGAGAGGATATTTCAGATCATGACCGGCACAGGCCAGCAATTCATTGTCGTAGGCGAGCGGACCAACGTCACAGGCTCGGCAAAATTCCGGAAGCTGATCGAGGCAGGCTCCTACGATGACGCTCTTAGCGTGGCCCGTGAGCAGGTTGAGAGCGGCGCAAATGTGCTTGACGTGAACATGGACGAGGGCCTTCTCGACTCCGAGAAGGCGATGACGACCTTCCTCAATCTCATCGCCTCGGAGCCCGATATTTCCCGGGTTCCGGTGATGATCAACTCCTCGAAATGGGTCGTGATCGAGGCGGGCCTCAAATGCGTGCAGGGCAAGGCGATCGTCAATTCCATCAGCATGAAGGAAGGCGAGGAGCCGTTTCTGAAGCAGGCCCGGAAAATCCTGCGCTATGGCGCGGCGGTGGTCGTGATGGCGTTCGACGAAACCGGGCAGGCCGAGACGGCGGAGCGCAAGTTCGCGATTTGCCAGCGCGCCTACAAGCTTCTTGACGGAGCGCGTCGGGTTCTCGCCCGAGGACATCATCTTCGACCCCAATGTTTTCGCGGTCGCAACCGGCATTGAGGAGCATAACAATTACGGCGTCGCTTTCATCGAAGCGGCGCGGCGCATCCGCTCGGAGTTGCCGCACACACATGTCTCGGGCGGCGTTTCCAACCTCTCCTTCGCTTTTCGCGGCAACGAGCCGGTGCGGCAGGCGATGCACACCGTCTTCCTCTACCACGCCATCCAGGCCGGCATGGACATGGGCATCGTGAACGCGGGCCAGCTTGGCGTCTATGACGACCTGAAACCGGAACTGCGCGAGCTTTGCGAGGATGTTGTCCTCAACCGGCGGCCAGACGCGACAGACCGGCTGTTAGAGGCTGCCGACAAGTTCAAAAGCGGCGGCGCGAAGAAGCAGGCGCCCGATTTGTCCTGGCGCGAGCGTCCCGTCGCCGAGCGCCTCAAGCACGCGCTGATCCACGGCATCGCCGACTATATCGACGCCGACACAGAAGAGGCGCGCCGCACCGTCGAAAGGCCGCTTCACGTCATCGAAGGCCCGCTGATGGACGCCATGAACGCCGTCGGCGATCTCTTCGGCTCAGGCAAGATGTTCCTGCCGCAGGTCGTGAAGTCGGCTCGCGTTATGAAGAAAGCCGTGGCCTATCTCATGCCCTTCATGGAGGCGGAGAAGCGCGAGGCGGGGCTGGAAAACGCTGCCGCCGCAGGCCGCATCGTCATGGCCACCGTGAAGGGCGACGTTCACGACATCGGCAAGAACATCGTCGGCGTTGTCCTTCAGTGCAACAATTACGAGGTCATCGATCTCGGCGTCATGGTGCCGAGCCAGCGCATTCTCGACAAGGCGCGCGAAGTGAATGCCGATATCGTCGGCCTTTCGGGGCTTATCACGCCGAGCCTCGACGAAATGGTGTTCGTGGCCTCCGAGATGGAGCGGCAGGGTTTCAATGTGCCGCTCTTGATTGGCGGCGCGACGACAAGCCAGGTGCATACGGCCGTTAAAATCAGCCCGAATTATCAGCGCAACCAAGCCGTCTATGTCACCGACGCAAGCCGCGCCGTTGGCGTCGTCTCGAACCTGCTCGGCGAGGATCGCGCCGCCTATGTCGAAAAAATCCGCGAGACCTATGGCTCTGTCGCGCGCGCTCACGCACGCGGGCGCGCCCAGAAAGCCCGCACCAGCCTTGCGGACGCGCGCGAGAACAGGTTCAAGATCGACTGGGCCGAATATCAGCCGCCGCGCCCGGCTTTCATCGGCGCCCGTACCTTTGCGAATTACGATCTCGCAAAGCTCGTCCCATACATCGATTGGAGCCCTTTCTTTGCAGCCTGGGAGATCAAGGGCAGCTATCCCGGCGTGCTGACCGACAGCCGGTATGGCAAGGCGGCATCCTCGCTTTATGCCGACGCGGAGGCCATACTTCGGCAGATCGTCGCCGAGGGCTGGCTTGTCGCGAATGGCGTCATCGGGCTTTGGCCCGCGAACGCAGTCGATGACGACGACATCGCGGTTTATGCGGATGAAAGCCGCGCCAAGCGGATCGCGACACTCTATACGCTCCGTCAGCAGATCGTGCGCGACAATGAGCGCGCCAACACCGCGCTTGCCGACTTCATCGCACCAAAAGCGAGCGGCGCAGCTGATTATATCGGAGGGTTCGCCGTGACCGCCGGGATTGGCGAGGAAGCCATCGCAGAACGCTTCACCCGCGCGCACGACGACTATTCCAAGATCATTGTGAAGGCGCTGGCGGACCGGCTCGCCGAAGCTTTCGCAGAGCATATGCACAAACGCGTACGCCGCGAGTTCTGGGGTTATGCCAAGGACGAAGCGCTGAGCCCCGGCGATCTCATCGCCGAGAAGTATAAAGGCATTCGCCCTGCCCCCGGCTATCCCGCCCAACCCGATCATACGGAGAAGGCAACGCTGTTCGGCCTCCTCGATGCGGAACGCGCAACGGGCATGAAGCTCACGGAAAGCTTCGCCATGATGCCTGCAGCCTCCGTCTCCGGGCTTTATTTCTCTCATCCGGCGAGCCATTATTTCGGCGTCGGCAAGATCGAGCGCGACCAGGTGGAAGATTATGCGCGACGCAAAGGTTGGCCTGTTTCCGAGGCCGAACGCTGGCTTGCCCCCATCCTCAATTATGACCGGCAGGCAAGCAACCCCCAAAGCGAAGCGGCGTGACGCGGACAAGCTCGAACTAACTGGCTTCATGCACGGTAATGGCAGTAATTTCGCGACTCTCACTGGGGCGTTTAGCGCGCTCAAAGATCTATTCCTGAACAGAGTCGAAAAACGATGCGAGATCTCCTTATAAAGGGCGCGATTGTTGTGTCGCTTATATTGCCAACAGCAGCAAAAGCGAATGTTTATACATGCGCTTCTCTTGGTATTACACCTAAAACCGTCTCACACTACATGTGCCCAGCAGGTTGCGTCGAAGACGCCTCCTATTGCAAAGATATGCGGTTTTAAGCCGAGCGATGGTGGAGACGAAAAGGAATGTAAGCAAGTAGCTGAGCACTGCAAGTCAACATGCGTGCGTGATTGTCCTCCTGAAAAGGAGCCCGGCCCTGCCTCTCCATAGGCAGGAGCATAGAACAAGTTTCCAGGGGCCTTTGTTGGGAAACCCCTGGAAGCCTGGAAGTCGAAATATCGCCGAAGCAATGCAACCTCTTTAGT
>CAWHYO010000043.1:0-121768 GCA_963833565.1 uncultured Alphaproteobacteria bacterium | reverse complement strand
TGGATTTGCGCCTTGCCGACCTGATCGCGGCTGGCCTCCTCGGCGAGCTTCTCATAAGCCTGGATGCGCGCCTTGCTCTTGGCCTGACGTGCCTTGGGCGATGCCCTGATCCATTCCAGCTCGCGCTGCATGGTCCGCTGCTTCGCCTCGTCCTCGCGGCTCTCCTGCGCGGCGCGCTTCGCCTTCTGCTCCAGCCAGCTCGAGTAATTGCCCTTGTAAGGAACGCCCTGCCCTCGATCGAGCTCCAGCGTCCATTGCGTGATGGAATCGAGGAAGTAGCGGTCATGGGTGACGAGGATCACGCAGCCCGGATAATCTTCGAGGTAATGCTGCAGCCAATCGGTGGACTCGGCATCGAGATGGTTTGTCGGCTCGTCGAGCAGCAAAATGTCCGGCCGCGCCAGCAGCAGCGCCGTCAGCGCAACGCGGCGCTTTTCGCCGCCCGACAGGTTCTTCACCTCGGCATGCGGCGGCGGGCAATTCATCGCCTGGAGCGCCTGCTCAACCTGCGCATCGAGGTCCCACAAATTGTGCCCGTCGATTTGGTCCTGCAGGCGCGCCATCTCGTCGGCGGTCTCGTCGGAATAGTTCATCGCCAGCTCGTTATAGCGGTCGAGCATGGCTTTCTTCTCCGCCACGCCCTCCATGGCGTTGCCGAGCACATCTTTGGTTTCGTCGAGCTGCGGCTCCTGCGGGAGATAGCCCACGCGAATCCCGTCGGCGGCCCACGCCTCGCCCTGATGCTCCTTCTCGACGCCCGCCATGATCTTCAAGAGCGTGGACTTGCCCGAGCCGTTCACGCCCACCACGCCGATCTTCGCATCGGGCAGGAAGGAAAGCGAGATGTTGCTCAGCACCTGCTTTCCGCCGGGGTAGGTTTTGGAAAGCTTTTGCATCACATAGACATATTGCGGAGGGGCCATAGGGTTTCCTTCGTTGGATTACGTTGCGCGCTTCGCCGGGAGGATGCGTAGCCGCCAAGGGTGATGGCGGCGCTTACGATGCGAAGACGCGGAAATCAGGATGCTTATGTAGCGGATCGCGCGCGGCGGCTCAAGGTAGCGTTACTTCACGCTTGTGAGCCGGCGACAAATTCTAACCCGAAAGTTCACAAGCCTTTGGCATTTTCCTTTGCATGCCGCTCGACATATTCGCGCAGCGCCTTGTTTATGATCGTCTGGTAGCCTTTGCCATCGCGCGTCCGTTCCTTGAACCAGGCAACGATGTCCGCATCGATGCGTAGCGTAAGCTGCTGCTTGATAGGGCGATAAAACGCCCCGCGCATCGCCCCAGACCAATCGCGCACCTCCGGGATGTCGGACGTGTCGATCTCATCATCGGGAAGCTCGGCAAGGGCATCGAGTTCCGCCTCCTGAGCAGCAGTGGGTCGAAGTCACCGTCTTCGTAGGCTTGCCTTTCATGCGACGTCGCCTTTCGCGCACTGATGATCCTACCCAATTCCTCGCCGCTCTCCGGGCTCGTTTCAAGCGAGGTATGGATCACAATAACCACCACCGGGCCAATCCACCCAATTGTTCGCCACCGTTCCTCAAAGGGAAATGGGTCGAGCCGCGACGCTGCCTCACGGTAAGGAACCCGTTCGCCAGTCCGACAGAGTTTGCCCGCTGAGCAAAAGCCGAGCGCAAGGCCAGCGGCCCACCATGACAAACCTTCCATACCGAGCGGCTTCATTAACGGAAAATGGTTAATTTTGGCGCGCCGGATTTATTCCGGCCAGCATTCGCGTTAAAAATTCCCTAAGAACGAGAGCAGCCCGTGTCCGGCCAGATGCAGACAGGCTGTTTACCGCATTGAAACAGAACAACTTTTCGGCCTTTGTCTATAGGTTAACCGAATGTATTTTTGGCGGAAACACGCGCTAAAGTCCGTTAAATATGGCGCTGTTTACATCTCCTGTTGAAGCCCTTATGTTCTCGTTATGTTCCAGATCTGAGAGGGTTTCCATGGATAACTTGCAATTCCAGCAGCTGATAGCGGAACTGGGCGAACTGACCGAAGTTCAACGCCAAACCATCGCCGCGATGCTTTC
Source organism: uncultured Alphaproteobacteria bacterium (assembly GCA_963833565.1). GTDB lineage: Bacteria > Pseudomonadota > Alphaproteobacteria > Rhizobiales > Rhodomicrobiaceae > Rhodomicrobium. The sequence goes on along the minus strand of CAWHYO010000043.1, from coordinate 119,718 downwards.
CGGCCACGGAGACCTGGCCGAAGTCACGTCCCTGATCGAAGCCCGGTTTGCCGTGCAGGCCATCTGTCCCCATTGCCAGAGCAAGAATGTGGGATCGTGGGGCAGAGGCTGCGGTCTGAAGCGCTATCGCTGCCGGGATTGCCGCAAGAGCTTTAACGCCCTCACCGGAACGCCGCTGGCGCGGTTGCATAAGCGCGAAGCCTGGAAAACCTACGCTCAAGCTGTCGCGGACAGCTTGAGCGTGCGCAAGGCTGCACAGAAATCGGGCGTCAGCGTGCCCACGGCGTTCCGCTGGCGGCACCGGTTTCTCAGCCTTGCCAAAGACAACAAAGCCGGAGCGGTCAGCGGCATCGTGGAAGCGGACGAAACGTTTTTTCTTAAGTCTTTCAAAGGGGCGCGCAACACGGGCCGGGCGCCGCGCAAGCGGGGCGGCACAGCATCCAAACCTGGGGCGTCAGACGAACAGGTTCCTGTGCTGGTGCTGCGCGACCGCTCGGGCACCACGGCCGATGGCGTGCTCGAAAGCCTCAAGGTAGCCGAGTTCTACCGGGTCCTCACGCCGGTTGTCGCCAAGGATACCGTGCTCGTCAGCGACGGCGCGCGCGCCTATGCCTCTTTCGCCACCGAAAATGGCCTTGGCCATGTGGGGCTCTGCGCCCGCGACGGCCAACGCAGCCGGGGCGTCTTTCATATTCAAAACGTCAACGCCTACCACAGCCGCCTCAAAACCTGGATGCGCCGGTTCAACGTCGTGGCTACAAAATATCTCCCAAGCTACCTCGGCTGGCGCCGCATGTTCGAAAGCGAAGGCGATGACATCAGTTCGCAGCGCTGCCTCTTGGCCGCCCTGGCATGAACCGCTACAGCAGATGTAAAGCGCGCGGCGGCTCAAGGTAGCGTTACTTCACGTTTTTGAGCCAGCGACAGATACTAACACCGAAAGATCACAAGCCTTTGGCATTTTCCTTTGCATGCCGCTCGACATATTCGCGCAGCGCCTTGTTTATGATCGTCTGGTAGCCTTTGCCATCGCGCGTTCGTTCCTTGAACCAAGCGACGATATCCGCATCGATGCGTAGCGTAAGCTGCTGCTTGATAGGGCGATAAAACGCCCCGCGCATGGCCCCAGACCAGTCGCGCGCCTCCGGAATGTCGGACGTGTCGATTTCATGATCGGAAAGCTCGGCAAGGGCATCGAGTTCCGCCTCTTGAGCAGCAGTGAGGTTAGAAGTCGCCGTCTTCGTAGGCTTGCCTTTCATGTGACGTCGCCTTTCGCGCACTGATAATCCTACCCAATTCCTCGCCGCTCTTGGGGTCCGTTTCAAGCGAGGTATGGATCACAATAACCACCACCGGGCCAATCGCCCCAATTGTTTGCCACCGTTCCTCAAAGGGAAATGGGTCGAGCCGCGACGCTGCCTTACGGTAAGGAACCCGTTCGCCAGCCCGATCAGAGCTTGCCCGCTGAGCAAAAGCCGAGCGCAAGGCCAGCGGCCCACCATGCAAACCTTCCATACCGAGCGGCTTGTTAACGGAAAATGGTTAATTTTGGCGCGCCGGATTTATTCCGGCCAGCATTTTCGTTAAAAATTCCCTAAGAACGAGAGCAGCCTGTGTCCGGCCAGATGCAGACAGGCTGCTTACCGCAATTGAAACAGAACAACTTTTTGGCCTTTGTCTGTTGGGTTAACCGATTGTATTTTTGGCGGAAACGGGACGCGGAAAAGTCCGTTAAATATAATGTGTTAACGGGCCGCACGCCTTTCGTCAGCGCAGCGGCGCGATTTCTCTCTGCATTTTTCCTATATATATCAATATGTTATTGCCGTTAACCTCTCGACAAGGCGCTTTCTCCTAACATCCCGGCGCAAAGCACCTCGCCTGGAGACCCTCTGGAATGCGCCGGAACGAACACAGCACCCATCCATTGCCCTCCCAAAAGGAGTACGCAATGACAGATGACGTAAGAAGCGTTCCCCTCCCCGGCGCGACAGGCGGCCATGACATCCCAGCCGGGGGCATACCGGGCAGCGGCGGGATCGACACCGGCAAGCCCGGCGATGGCAGCGGTGGCGTGCAGCCTGTCCCCAATCCGTCCGGCATTCCGGGTAAGCCGCCCACCGGCGAAGGCGAGGACAAGGGAGATCTCGCCCCCAGCCCCGATCAGGCTCTCAACGACATCAAGAAGGGCTCGCGCTAAGCATCCCCTCCCCTGGAACCAAGGCCGCTCCAATCCATTGCCCTTTGAAAGCATTGGAGTTTGAGCGATGGCAGACACGAACGACGGAACGGGCTACGGTGATGGCGGCGGACCTGACAGCGGCAACGGGGGTTTCGGCGGATACCGGCAGTCCCTTGCCGTCATCACAGGCGCTTCTTCCGGGATCGGCTACGAACTCGCGCGGGTCTGCGCCATCAACGGCTTCGACCTTGTTGTTGCGGCCGATAGCTCCAGGATCAAGGAAGCCGGGCAGCGCTTGTCGAAGCTTGGCGTCGATGTCCGAGCCGTCCAGGCGGACCTCGCGACCGAGAAGGGCGTCGACACGCTCTACGACGCCACGAAAGCCCTCAACCGCCCTGTCGACATCCTCTGCGCCAACGCGGGACGCGGCCTTGGCCATGCCTTCCTCGACCAGGATTGGAATGATATCAGGCGCGTTATCGATACGAACATCACCGGCACCTGCTATCTCTTGCAAAAATTCGCGCGCGATATGGTTCAAAGGCACGAGGGCCGCATTCTGATAACCGGCTCGATCGCGGGCTTCATTCCGGGGACATACCAGGCGGTCTACAACGGGACGAAGGCTTTCATCGACAGCTTCTCTTACGCGCTTCGCCATGAAATTGCGGACAAAGGCGTAACTGTCACCTGCCTGATGCCCGGCGCAACCGAGACGCCCTTCTTTGAAAAGGCCGGCATGCTGGACACTCCCATCGGCAGGGCTGAGAAGGACGATCCGCTCGACGTCGCGCTGACCGGCTTCGCGGCTTTGATGAGCAATAAAGGCAGCGTTGTCTATGGCCTCAAGAACAAGCTGCAAGTGGCCGCCACCCGCGTCGCGCCCGCAGGCTGGATGGCGGAAGCGCATCGCATGCAGGCCGAGCCTGCCGGAGGCCAGCGGTGATGACGAACAAGACAGGCATCGGATCGTATCCCGCCGACGAACCGGAAAGCGGCCCTAGCGACGACGCCGATACGGGCGCTGCGCCCGGCTCCAACAAAGGCGATCTCGCGTCGGATCCAGATCGCATTCAGAAGAAGCTCGACCGCTACCGGGAGGAAATGGTGGAGGACGCGCCAGCCTCAAGCTCCCCGGAGGACAATCCGTAGAGTTTCCCATCCGATCGCGCCGTGGGAAAAAAAGGAGCTCTTTCGAGCTCCAGTTGGCGCCGCTATATGCTTCGTCCTCGCAAGAAGTGCGCGATGAGCGAGACGACCAGCAGCACGAGAAAAACGTAGAAGATGATCTTGGCAATGCCAGCTGAGGCAACGGCGATGCCGCCGAACCCGAATACACCGGCAATGATTGCGATCACGAGAAATGTCAAGGCCCAGCCTAGCATGCTTTTCTCCCTGGAGAACTACTTCTTCAAAGGGCAAACACACTGCAGGGGTGCGCGTTCCTTAGTCACTTCTTCAGTTACGGGGAAACGATAGTGCGGAAGCCGGCTGGAAATTGCGCTCATCGCGAAGCCAAAGAGTGCAATCGATGGCGGCAGCACCCGCTTCGATAATCCAGAAGCCGTTTGCTTCGCCGCGCGTGCGGCTGGACAAGGCCGTAGGCGCCCCAATCGCGAGCATGCGCTGCCCTTCAACCTCCGTCTCGATGGCGTAGCTTTGATGAATGTGCCCGGACATGATGAGATCGACGCCGCACTCCGCGAAAGCTGAGAGCACGAGTTCTGCCCGCCGCACAGGCTCCGCTCTCGGGGAGCCCGGAACCTTCATAAGCGGATGATGGGCGGCCACGGCCTTGAACCGGCCCGCTGGCGCCGACGACAACGCCGCCTTCGCCGCCTCGATGTCCCGAAGCCTTGCCGTACCCTCCTGCCAGCGCAAATGCGGCTGCCAGGGGCGCGTGGTATTGAGGCCCAGCACGATGCCGTCCGGGCACTCGATCACAGGCATGAGTTCCGCGACACCCGTGGCGCGCCTGTAGCGATGAAACGGGTTATGGAACCGCTGGACAAGATTGAAATAGGGAAGATCGTGGTTGCCCGGAAGCACCAGCGTTGGCGCTTCGAGCGAGGAGAGCCAGGCTTTGGCTTGCTCGAATTCCCTGTGCCGCGCGCGCAATGTGAGGTCGCCCGCAATCACGACGACATCGGGCGCTCTGGGCGTCGATCACCGTCCGCAGCTCGCCGGCAAGCCCTTCCGGCACGCTTCCGAAATGCAAGTCTGCGGCGAGAGCGATCTTCATTTTTAAGCGAGCGGCGCAAACACCTTCAGCGCCTTTGGACGGATTTGATAATGCAGCGGGGTTTTAAGCGTCTCCACCTCCCCGTCATTGGAAAGACGGAGCCTTTTCTTGCGCGTCTTGATTGTCACTCTTTTCGCGGAAAGACAGTCGAGCCTGTCATCACCGCTCCAGAGCCCCATCGCCGCGCGCGCCAGAACCCACAACATTCCAAGCCCGCTGTGTGGCTTCGCGATGTAGACGCCGAGCCTGCCCTGGTCGAGAGCTTCGCGCGTGAAGGTCAGCGACGGCTCGCGCCTGTAGACATTGTTCGAGACGGCTAGCGAGAGAACGCGGACGCGGCGTCTCTTTCTTTCATCATCATCGATCGAGAGCTCGATATGCCTGCGAGAGGCCAGGATACTCCGCAGCAGCTTGAAATAGCCCTTTATGCGGGGCCACAAAGGCTGTCCCCTGAGATTTTGCCTCTCCTCGCTGACTTCGGATGGCAGCCCCAGCATGGAATTGCAAAGGAATATCTCTCCGTTGACTTCCGCAACATCGATCTCGCGATACCCTCCTTCGGCAAGCGCCTGCGACGCTGCCCGCGGCTCCGCCGGGATGCGCAGATCGTGGGCAAGCCGGTTCACCGTGCCGAGCGGAATAATGCCAAGGGCAATACCTGAGCCAAGAAGGCGGCTCGCTGCGCTTCGAATGGTGCCGTCGCCCCCACCGGCGACAAGAATGTCAGGCGCCGAGGCTACCGCTTTGTCGAGCGCCGCCTCGATGTCTTCAGGCTCCACGACGTCGATCGCAATCTGATGGCCCGCTGCCCGGAAGGTGGCTTCAGCCTCCCTTGCAAGCTGCTCCACCGAAAACCCAAGAGCGCTTCCCGCTTTTCGGTTGATAACGGCGTGAACGCGCATTGGTTTCCTGCCCCCGATGTCGAAACGCCCATGCGGAACACGCTGCGATGAAACAAGGTTTCCTAACTGGTGGAGCATTCGGACACGGCCGCTGGCCGTGCCTCCCGGCGAAGTCAAAGCGATGCTACTCCCCCTGATTTTGCGCGTCGCGTTTCTCCTTCGCCGCACGCTGGCGCTCGACCATTTTCACTGACAGGATCGAAAGCTCATAGAGGAGCAGCGTCGGAATGGCGAGGCCCGTCTGGCTCAGGACATCAGGCGGCGTGAGAAGAGCGGCCACCCCGAAGATGATCACGACGGCATAGCGCCATTGTTTTCGCAGCCATTGCGACGACACCATCCCCACCCGCGCGAGCAGCGTAAGGACGACGGGCAGCTGGAAGCACAGGCCGAACGCCAGGGTGAGCGTTGTAACGAGATGCAGATATTCGCTGACCCGCGCGGTGAGCTGAATATGAACCTGCCCATCGCCTCCTGCCTGCTGCATCGACAGGAAGAACCGCATTGCAAGCGGCATCACGATGAAAAATACGACCGCCCCGCCGATGAGAAACAGGATGGGCGTCGCGAACAGATAGGGCAGAAACGCCCTGCGCTCGCTTCGGTAAAGGCCCGGCGCGACGAACATATAAAGCTGCGTCGCAAGCATTGGGAACGAAAGAACGATCGCTCCGAAGAAGGACACGCGAAGCTGGGTGAAGAAGAACTCCTGCGGTGCGGTGTAGATCATGTCGATCCGCGTCTCGCCGCCTACCGCAAGCTTGTATGGGATAAGCAGGAAATTATAAATATCCTGCGAAAAGATATAGCAGAAGAAAAACGCCGCCAGGAAGGTGACAACGCAGTAGATTAGGCGGCGGCGCAACTCGATCAGATGCTCGATCAGCGGCGCTTTCGTCTGGTCGACTTCGTCTTCTTCGGGGTTTGCCACGGCCATCGTGATACGCTCACGCTGCCGGAGCTACGCGGTCTTTGGTCGGCTCGGCCGGCGCAGCAGGAACGGGCTGCGGTTCTGGCGCAGCATCTGGCGGCGCGCTGGGGCTTTCTGCTCCGGAATGGCGGGAGGGGTCCCCATCCTCTGGCGTCTTCAGAAACTTCGGTTCCGCCTGCGGAACATTGTGATCGGTCACCGGCTGCGCGGGAACTTGGTCAACAGGCACGGCAGGCTTCGGCGTATAGTCCTGGTTGATCGCGCGAGCGATGCTATCTTTCAGCTGGTTCGCCGGGTTCAGCGAGCGGAACTCCTGGATGTTCTTATGCAGATCCTCATAGCCTGCCTCGCGCACGGAATCCTCGAATTGCCGCCGGAAATCGTCTGCGGTACGGCGCAGCTTTGCAGTCATCCGCCCGAGACTATGCAAAACCTGCGGCAATTCCTTGGGGCCGATGAAAATCAGCGCAATGACCGCTACAAGAAGAAGCTCAGACCACGCGATATCGAACATCTAAGACTGCCGCCCTCAAAAAAACTTGCCCGCTCGCAATGTCCTAAGCCTTCGTCTCCGTTCCCGTCGGGGCCTTTGCTTCCGTCCGCGCGGGCTCGTGCTCAAGGGGCTTTGGCGTGGCCGTCGAAGCTTGAGTGGATTGAGGCGGCGCGGGCTGGCTATCGTCCTCCGACAGACCCTTCTTGAAGCTCTTGATCCCCTTGGCGACATCGGTCATGACATCGGAGATTTTGCCTTTCCCGAACAAAAGCACGACGACTAACAGGATAAGGATGAGCTGAAGCGGACTCCAGCCAATGTACATGAGTTCCTGTGGCATCTCCATCCACTCCTTCGCCCTCCTCTTCCTGGGCGGGCAATCATACTTTATTTGTCGCACTGAACGTGGCTGCACGCGCATGTCCTGTCAAGCGCGGCAAAGCTGGCATAGCGTCTCACGCGAAATCTTGGTTTACTGGCCGGAACCGGCACCATGGTACAGCATCGGCTGGGCATGCGCCACGCTCAACCGGCAGAAACCGCCCGGACCGGTGCTCCCGGCTCCGTCACGTCTTCGGCGTGCTCCGGTTCGTTGTCTTCGGCCTCGTCTTCCGCATGTTCGCCTGGAGCCTCATCCTCAAGGGGATCTTCATCCTCGTGCAGCGCAGCGTTGTCGTTCGGCTCGGGCACCGTGAAGCCCGGCGGGAGATTGCTGTCGAGGAGGCCTGCCCCCTTCAGCTCGGAGAGACCGGGTAGATCCCGAATGGTGTCGAAGCCGAAATGGTCGAGGAATGCCTCGGTGGTTCCATAGGTAACGGGACGCCCCGGAGCGCGCCTGCGCCCGCGCAAACGAACCCAGCCGATTTCGAGAAGCACGTCGAGAGACCCCTTGGAGGTGCTGACGCCCCGAATTTCCTCGATCTCCGCGCGCGTCACCGGCTGGTGGTAGGCGATGATGGCCAGCGTTTCGAGCGCGGCCCGCGAGAGCTTGCGCTGCTCGACCGTATAATGCTCTAAGAGGAAAGAGAGATCCTCCGCCGTTCTGAAAGCCCATTTGCTGGCGACGCGGACGAGATTCACGCCTCGCCCCGCGTAGAGCGTCTGCAGTTCCTCAAGAAGCTGGACTACATCGTCCTTGGCGCCGAGATGCTTCGCGAGCGAAGTCTCGTCCATCGGCTCTGCCGCCGCGAACAGAAGCGCCTCCAGGATCCTGAGCTTCTCACGCCTGTCTGCCGAGGGAAGGCGCGTCACGTTGGACGGCAAAGGCAACGGCAAAATGGGCACGCGCCCGCTGTTGCCATCCTGACCTGATCTACTGCCGTTGCCTGCCATCGGGAACCTTCCGTTATCCCCAGCTTCTTCGACGCTAGTTCGCCTGATTTGGGTATCGTGCGCAAGAGGTCCAAGAGGAGTCCCCGTATAGCGGCACGGGTTACGCGGGCAAGTTGGTGGGTTGGAAACCACCGAAGGCGGCAAGGTCGTTCCGCGCGGCGGGAGCGAAAGTCACGAGGAAGTCCGCATCGTTGTGAGCCGGATCAAAAGCGGCAGCCCGCGCCGCGGAGCCAAAGGCTTCCGGCGGATCGCGCCGTGGCGGCGGCAAAGCTCGGCAAGTTTCGCTCGGCGTTCAGCGATGTCCCGGTGCATAACCCGATCCTTCGACAATTACGGGGGGCGCGCTCTGTCAGAATTTCGTAAAGCCGACGCTCCCAGCGCTCCAGGGCTGATTAAGACGGGTTAGGTCCGCTGCGGAAACCAGATCATGCGCTGCCTGCAGGCTGCGAGCCGTTTAGAAAGACTGTAGCCATCACTTCATTTCCGCAGCCGATATATTCCATACTGTCAAACGACATCGCACGCGCCGCTGAGATGCCGCGACCGTGAACGTCGGCAGCCCGTTCCGGCGACAGTTCGAGATATTGCTCCCAGTCAAACCCCTGCCCTGCATCCTTGATGTTGACGGTAATGGCGTCCTTCGTCGCTCGAAAGGTGAGTTGAGCTTCCTTCTCTGCGTATAACGGATCGGACAGCCTGCGTTCTACCTGTGCAAACCACTCGCCGCTCAACACAAGTTCTGTCTTCTCCGAGTAGGTTATGCCTAAATTACCATGCTCAACAGCGTTGATGAGGAGCTCATGCAAACCAAATGCAGTGTTTTTTGATTCTGGAAAACAACTTCCAATACCAAAAGCAAGCATCTTCGCTTCGTCTAAGGTCCGAAAACGGAATGTCGAATGCTGCATCAGACTAAGTATACGAAAATGATGCGTCACCTTCTCTTTAATCTGTCTTTTTTTCTTTAAATCATCCAAGGCGGACCTGATAATTCCCAGCAATATTCGTTCGTCATAAGGCTTCGTCAGGTAGTAATAAACTCCTGCATTAATGCCTTGCAAGACCTGCTCGGTCGCCGCCGCCGCCGTCTGCATGATGACGGGGATATCCCTTAATCTTTCATTGGCTTTGATCTCGCGCAGACAAGCCATGCCGTCCATTTTAGGCATCATGCGATCGAGCAGGATGACAGCGATGTCCGGATGCTCCTCGAGTCTCTGGAGAGCAGCATGGCCGTCCTCCGCTAAAACCGTCTCGAAGCCGGCTTCATCCAAATGCATGTCTAGAATCTTGAGGTTCAGTTTTTCATCGTCTACAGCGAGAACTTTCGTTTTTTCGATCATAGCTGCATCAGGCTCCCTGGCTGCGGGGGACTACGAAGCTGAAAAGTGCGCCCTTCGACGTCCTGTTCTCAGCCCAGATGTGCCCCCCATGCGCTTTCACGATCTCCCGGCAAATGGGCAAGCCAAGCCCGGTACCGCCAGCGCCCGTTTTGGTTTGGCTGCTTTGAGTAAACTGCTCGAACACCGTCTCCAACTCGTCTTTGGGAATGCCTGGGCCTTCATCGCCGACTGAGCAGCGCAAGACGCTCAGCGCCGTCAGAAGACCGGCCCTCCATGACAGTCACGCAAATTTCACTGCCTTTTGGAGAAAACTTGATCGCATTGGAGATGAGGTTGATAAGCACCTGGATCATGCGTTGCTTATCGAATGATGATTTTGTGTTTACCGTTTGGACATCGGTCTTCAAAATAATGCTTCGTTCAGTCAACAAGGGACTGAGTTCAACCTTGGTGTGTTCGATGACGCTCAAAAAATCATCGTGCGATTTTTTCAAGACCATTTTGCCGGATTCCAGTTTCGCCAGATCAAGAAGGTCGTTCAGCAATCCGAGAAGCCGCGTTCCGGAGTCACGAATAATCCCAAAGTATTCCTCGAGCTCAGGCACGTTGGCGGCAGCGCATTTCTTGAGACCGAACTTGGAGAAGCTCAGAATTGCATGCATTGGAGTTCGCAATTCATGAGACATGTTCGCAAGAAATTCCGACTTGGCCTTGGCCGCTCTCTCAACCGCTTGTTGCTGCTGAACCTTCCTCGTTACGTCCTGAATCAAACCGGCGATCGCCTGCTTACCCAAAGCAGAGCGCTTCTCACCGCGGCTTTCCAGCCATCGGACCGAGCCGTCAGGCAGTTGCACCCGCCATTCCAGACTACAAGCTGTCCCTTCACTAATCGTGCGCTGGAGAGCCTCCTGAAAGGCCGGGAGATCGTCGGGATAGATGCGCGCGAGAAGGCTTTCAAGCGGTACGGACACTCCTGGCGGGAAGGCCAGAAGAGCCAACGCCTGATCGCATGCCGCGATTTCTCCAGTATCGAGCGCGAGCTCAAAGGTTCCGGCCTCGCCAGCCGTAAGCGCAAATTTCAGGCGCTCCTCGCTTTCCAGCAGGGCCTGCGAAACACGCGCGCGATCAACGGCCTCCCAGGTTCGCTCGGCCACTTCCAGCGCCAGAGCAAGCTCGTTCTTTGTCCAGTCATACGCAAAGCCCTTTTGAAGACTCAAGACCGCCAGAAACTTGCCATTCTTGACGAGCGGCACGGCCATGACGGCCGCCATCGAACCGCGTTCGAAAAATGCCCGCCCCTTGGGGGTCCACCTGTCAGGCTCTGAGCGAACGTCGCTGATTGCAATCGTGCGGCCGCTCTTGAGAGCTCCAAAAAACGCCGGGTCAAAATTGTCAAGCCTCTGAAGCCCACAGGGACTGGGAACCGTGCCGTCGTTCCAGTCGCGTGAGATAGTGGCGTACCCTCCCGCCCAGTCTATCTCCGCGTAAAAGACCTGAGCGACCCCGAGCTTCCGCCCGAGCATTTTGCTTGCGGTCGCTATCGCTTCAGGTGGATCGCCTGTGGCGCGGAGGGCGTCGTTGAGGGAGAGCAGAAAAGTCTGCCGCTCCTCGCTCTCGCGCAGAGCCTTCTCCATGAGCTTTTGTTCGGTGATGTCGATGACAAAGCCGAAATAGCGATCCACAGGGCCATCCGGGTTTGGAATGGGACTTCCCCGGGAAAGGATCCAGCGCTCGGGTTGGCCTTCCTGCAGGTTCAAGCGATATTGAATCTGAATATCCCGGCCGAGCGCCGCCGCTTCTCTGAACGCCGCCACGATGGGTTCGCGGTCTGCGGGATGAACGATTGACATCCACTCTTCTATGGAGGCGTCCCATTGCTCGGGCTTCTGTAGCCCATACTCGCCCCAAAGGTAATCGGGCCACACAAGGCGTTTCTCCGAGAAGCTGAGCTCCCACTCGCCGGCTTTAGCCGACTCCTGCGCCAGGCGCATCCGCATTTCGCTCTCGCGCAGCGCCTGCTCCATGCGCTTTTGTTCGGTGATGTCGATGACGACGCCGAAATATCGATCCGGGCTTCCATCAGCATTCGCGAGCGGCTTGCCTCGCGTGAGAAACCAGCGCTCCGGTTGGCCTTCCGGCGCGTTCCAGCGCCATTCGACCTCGTAGTCATGACCGAGCGACACCGCTTTCATGACCGCAGCGGAAACGCGCTCGCGGTCCGCGGGATGCAAGATCGACGCCCACCCTTCGATAGAGGGGTCCCATCCTTCAGGCTTCTTTACTCCGTACAGGTTCCAAAGGGAATCGGTCAGGTGCCGGGTGTTGTCCGCGAGCCTCCACTCCCAGGCGCCCACTCTTGCGGCCTCTTGGGCCAGCCGCATCCGCATTTCGCTCTCGCGGAGCGCAGCCTCCATGCGCTTTTGTTCGGTGATGTCGATGACGACGCCGAAATAGCGCTCGACCGCTCCATTTGCGCCCACTACCGGCCTGCCTCGAATAAGAAGCCAGCGCTCGGGTTTGCCTTCGGGCACAGTCAGGCGCCATTGCGCCTCGAACTCATGTCCGGCCGCCGCCTCTCCCACCACCGTTGTGACGACGCGTCGGCGGTCTTCCGGATGGATCAACAGCCCCCAGGATTCGAACTTGGGCTCCCAGTGCTCGGGCTTTTCAAGTCCATACAGGCTCCACAGGATTTCCGGCCACTCGACGTGATCGTCGGCCAGTCTCCACTCCCAGGTTCCCGCCCTTGCCCCTTCTTGAGCTAGGCGCATCCGCATTTCGCTGTCGCGCAGCGCCTGCTCCATAAGCTTTTGTTCGGTAATGTCGATAACGACACCGAAGTAGTTATCAGTCGTCTCGTCCGAGATGGGCCTGCCGCGCGCGAAGAGCCAGCGCTCGGGTTCTCCCTCCGGCCGGTTCACGCGCCACTGAATTTCGAACGCCTGCCCCGCAGCAGCGGTTCTTCTAACCTCCGCTTTTACGAGTTCGCGGTCGTCTGGATGAATCGTGTTCAACCATAATTCGCGCGTGGGCCTGCATTTCCCGGGCTCCAACCCGAACAACATCCAAAGGTTATCGGACCACACATTGATTTTGTCAGACGGGCGCGACTCCCAGAATCCGGCCTTGGCCGCCTCCTGTGCCATGCGCATGCGCAGTTCGTTCTCGCGCAAGGCCTGGACGGCCAGCACCCTGTCGGTTACGTCCTCGCTCATGATCGTGATGCCGCCAATGGTCTCGTCGTTCGCAAGCCAGGGACGTACCTCCCAGCGCACCCAACGCTGTCCACCATCGGCGCGCACGAACATCTCTTCTTCCGCGCGCACTGTCTCGCCGGCGAGAGCTCTGCGGTGAGCCTCCTTCCAGTGTTCAGGGATCTGGGTGAGGATGTCATAATGGAAGCTTCCGATACATCCATCCTCGAGTCCGGCGAGTTCGACCCAGCGGCGGCTGCAAGCGACATGCGCCATGTTGCGATCGAGCATGAGCATGGAGACGGGTACTTCCTCCACGAATTTGCCGCCAGCGCTCCTCGCTTTCCTTATGCTGCCGCATCAACAACTCAGTTTGCTCGCGGACTTTTTCCTGAAGCGCTTGCTGCTCGATCGCGTTTGCGCGCAGGACATCCAGCGCCTTGTCCACTTCGCCGAGTTCGGATTTCTCGTCCGAATTGGCGGGAGCGATGTCGAGATCTCCGTTAGCAAGCCTCTTAATTTTTCTGACGGCGTTCGAAAGAGGCTCGCCGATCGATCTGCTGATGATCACGCTGGCAAGACCTATGGCGAGCATCACCACGATAAATAGCCACGCCATTAAATAAAGCCGGTCCAGAAAGGCTATCTCGACATCTTTGGCGTCGATGCCGACGCAGACAACGAACTTCAAGTCTGGCACGTCCCGGCAGTGAGTGAGCTTGGGACCGATGTTCCCTCGATTGTCCGGACCGTCGTAATCAAAATATCCTCCGAGAGGAGCGCCCCTGGCACCCTCGATGAATTTCTGAATCATCTTGAGGCCGTTGGGGTAAACGACATTGGACCGGTTTACCCCCCTCTTCGATGGATCGGGGTGCCAGATGACGACGCCGTTATAGTCATCGACAAAGAAAAAATTGAATGCGCTGTCGCCGAATTTCGCGCTCTTGATCACATCCAAAAAACCGTCCCGGCCGGACCCGGTTTGTGAGCCGCCCGCGCCGTTCATGTCGTTGCGGGCATCATTAAGGACCACGTCCATGACATAGCGAAGCTGAACGCGCTTCTCCTCCAGCATCTGCATGCGCAGGGCCATCAAGCCTATGCCCGCGCAGACAAGCATTCCGAGAGCGGAGAGCGCGAGAAGCAGGTTGATGCGGACGGCGATGTTAAGACGGGAGAGCACGCAAGAGCCCCACTTAAGGTAGCAACAAATCAGAAATCCATAAGTGTAAGATGTGAATATAGCGTTCTGAAAACTCACAAGATTGCGCTAACAACCCTTGATCGAACGCGTGAGGCGGCCTGGGTGTTATTGGATAATTAGAAAGCGCCTCTTTTGCTGTATTTCGCGTAAGCGGAACAATGAGGTGGCTCCGTTCGTTCGGACAGTTTTTCCGCTTCGATAAGTGGAACGTCTGCCAAGATTAGGCCGCCAAGCGGACTGGCGGCAAGCTGTGTGCTCCGTAGTAGGCTTGATCTGGCGTCATGCCGTCAAGGCTGGAGTGCGGGCGGCGGCGATTGTAGAGATCGAGATACCGTCCGATCGAGGCACGTGCGTCTGGTACGCTGTCGTAGCCGTGCAGATAGACCTCCTCGTACTTCACTGTCCGCCAGAGCCGCTCGACGAACACGTTGTCCCGCCACGCGCCTTGCCGTCCATGCTGATCGCGATCTCATTCTTGATGAGCACGCCGGTGAAGTCTGTCCCGGTGAACTGGGCGCCCTGATCGGTGTTGACGATTTCCGGCCTCCCATGCCGGGCCAGGCGTCCCGCAATGTCTCGACGCAGAACGAGGCCTCCATCGTGATGGAGACACGCCACGACAGCACGCGCCGCGAGAACCAGTCGAGCACCGCGGCGAGATAGACAAAGCCCTATCGCCATCGGCGACAGATATAGGTGATGTCCATCGCCCACACCTGGTTCGGCCGCACGATTTCCATGCCGCGCAGCAGATAGGGATAGACCTTGTGTCCCGGCTCCGGCTTGGTCGTGCGCGGGCGCCGGTACAGCGCCTCGATCCCCATGCGCAGCATCAGCGTCCTGACATGACGCCGCCGGTCTTGCTCCTTGGGAGGCAAAAGGAGGGGGGTCGGGGCCCCGGGGAGGGGAACTTCAGGGGCGGCTGGGTTTGGGCGCATGAGTTCGAGATCGGCCGCGGATACAGGGCGCGGCAGGTAATACAGAGGTGGCCCCGTTGTTCGGACAGATTTCCCACTTCGGTGATGTCCATCGCCCAGACCTAGTTCGGCCGCACGATCTCCATGCCGCGCAGCAGATAGGGATAGACCTTGTATCCCGGCTCTGGCTTCGTCGTGCGCGGGCGCCGCTACAGCGCCTCGATCCCGATGCGCCGCATCAGCGTTTTGACATGACGCCGTCCGGCCTTGCTCCCCTTGGCAGCCAAAAGACGGCGCAACATCCGCGCCCCTGCGAAGGGGAACTCCAGATGCAGCCTGTCGATCTGGCGCATGAGTTCGAGATCGGCAGCCGGCGCCGGGCGTGGCAGGTAATACACCGTGCTGCGCGCAAGACCGGCGGCCTCGGCCTGTTTCGTGACGCTCAACGCATGATCACGGTCGATCATCGCTTTGCGCTCAGCAATCCCGCCTTGGTGAGCGCGCCTCTAAAAAGCTTGTCCCCGACTTCATCGGGGATCGTTCTCCAGCGTCAACTCGCCGATCTTTGCGTGCAAGCTCTTCAAATCGACGCCCGGAGCCGCCGCTTCGCTCTTATCCTGGCCGAACACTCCGGCCGCGCCGTCGAGGAGCTGGGCTTTCCACTGGGTGATCCGATTGGGATGGACGTCGAACTGCTGCGCCAGCTCGGCGAGCGCCTTCTTCCCCTTCAGGGCGGCCAAAGCCACCTTCGCCTTGAAGCCCGATGTGTGGTTCCGGCGCGGTCTCTTGCTCATCGTCTCTCCTGAATTGCAGGCACCAGTGTGCCCGTTGTCAGGCAGACGCTCAACTTACCGTCCTGTCCGAACGAGCGGAGCCACCTCTCTCGTTAGTGACTGAGAAGGCGGAGCGGATCTTCCCAATCTTTACGGGCGACCCAATTGATGGGCATGGAAGCGAAAGCACATCAGGATGTCTCTAGCCTTAGCGGACCATTTGAAGGGTGTTGGCTTGGCGTTCCATGCGGCGATCTAGGCGTCTATGGCGGCTTCGAGGTCCGCAACGCTTTTGAAGGTGCCTCGCCGGATTTGCTGGCGGGTTATTTCGGCGAGCAGCCGCTCCACCAGATTAAGCCGGGACGTGGAGGTAAGTGTGTAGTGCATCTTGAAACGCGGAAGCTTTGCCAGCCATGCCTGGACCTCCCCGGTCTAGGGAGCGCGCGATGTCTTTACCTTTTCGAGTTCCGTAATCGCGGCCTGTACATGGCTCGCAACCCCCGAAAGCTTCGCGTATTCAGCAAGGATTTTTATCTCGCCCAGCATTGTTGAGATATAACCATTCAGTTCATCGTCTGCGATGCCGTAAGTGCGCATGAGACTATAGGCCTGCGCCTCTTCGGCTGGAATTGAGAATTTAGCGTTCATGGGCGACCGTCTACCCCGAAATGAAGACTTGTTGAACAGGAAAATGGCGGCTGCGTCAAATAGCTTAGCCTTTGATGGCGGTAAAGCTTTGATACGTTCTTTCTTCGGCAGTTCCACGGCGCATCGCGAAAAATACCGCCTGCGACCACTCCCCGGCACACGTTTCAAAACATGTCGATAAAGGTTGATGATACGTCTTCGCTATTGGCAGTGGAAAACACTTAGAATGCCATTGCCGTTGAGCCCAAGAATACAGCTCAACTTTTCGGATCCGAAGCTAACGTCATAAAAATAGTACGTGTTGCCGTCAGCCGAAAGATGCTTGCCCTGTTGGTTGATTGTGGCTGCAGGCCCTGCAAACCGCAATTTTGTGAAGCTTTCGTTGGCCTCTTCCTTCATGGTTGCAGCAAGACTTGCAGACATTCGGGAATATGGCTGCCCGCCAGCCCGGACCGACTCGATAATCTCTCTTGCGAGCGCATCGCCATCTCTTGCACCCCCGTTTGTGGAGAGCTTTTCCGGTAGCGTCGCCTCACCTGTGGAGGCTTCGGTCCAGCCCCGGGTCACCGCCTCTAACCTCGCGCTGCGTGGCGGGTGGGTTTCACTTCCCCCCGCCGGCATGACCTGATAAGCGGCCAGAGCTTGATCAAGAGAGCCGCCTATTCGCTTCACAGCATGGCCAGCAAACGTGTCTGCCTGCAATTCAAGTGCCGGTCTGCTCCCGCCCGCCGAAAGGGTATGACCATTGAGATGATGGCCGATTTCATGCGCAAGGATTGTAAGCGCAGCCCAATCCGTGGCAGTTGTCTCTTTCATTTTCTGAATAAAGAGCAAGCTATAAAGGATATACCGCTTCTGGTCATGGATTACCGCAGCGGCATTGGGAATATTGGCCTGCAGCAACTCGAAATTGGGCTCCAGGCCCACTGAGTGAGTAATGCGCTTAACGATTTCCAGTGCTTCCGGGGTTGATTGAAAATTATAGATCGTATCTGTAATCTTATCTCCGGGGTAGAAGCTGCAGGACGACTTCACATCGAAAACGAGTTTCTGTTGTGCAAGAGCAAAAGCCGGAACGAGAAGAGAGGCAATCGTCATCAAGAAAGTGCGCCGTGTCGCCCTCAAACCGGGGAAGCAATCACATGGGGCTACCTTGCCGGCGATAAGGCTCTTCCACCTTTCGTGAGAACCGAACAGACCACTCTCTCCCTCTGAGTTCCTGCAGCACGTCATTGGGTCAACTCACGAGCCACGCGAAAACTCACGTTAGAGTAACGCTCTGAAGCGAGAGCTGCTTCGCGGTAAGCCGAACGCATATTCGCGGGTCCATGGGCCCAAGAGCCGCCTCTCACCACACGCTTCGCACAATCTCCCGCGGCAAGGGCCGCTCCATCTCCCGGTGCCGAATCGTAAGACGGGTTCCAGCAGTCCTGCGTCCACTCCGCAGCATTTCCATGCATCTGATATAGCCCGAAGTGGTTGGCGTTGAAAGTTGCTACGGGCAATGTTCCTCCCACCGTGGCGGAGAGGGGCGTCGGGCTGGCATCGTAATTCGCTACCGACGTTGAAACTCCATCCTCGAAAGAGTAAGGAGTGCTTGTTTTTGCACGGGTCGCATATTCCCGTTCCGCTTCGCTTGGAAGGCGATAGGATTTTCCGGTTTTCTTGGACAACCAGCTGACATAGGCCAAGGCATCATACCAATTGACGCAAACCACCGGGTGCGTATCGTCCTGCACAAACCCGGGATTTAGAAAAGAATATCCGGCACTATCTTCGAACTTTCCCCCGATTTTCACGCGGCAGTTTTTGCCGGGGTTGTAGCCCGTCTCCGTTACGAACGCCAGATATTGCTGTCTCGTTACGGCGTACCGCCCCAGGGCGAATTGCCTTGATCGCCACGTTGTGGACGGGGCCTTCTTCAGGCCGCCGTCCATTTTCGCCCTCGGGTGATCCCATAGCGAAGGAACCGGCAGGAAGCACCACCACCTCGGGGCATTCCTTGCAATCGCTAATGAAATCTCCAGGCGCACCCGGCTTCACTCCGGCATCGACGGTGGGGACCCCCCCCTGCAGCGGCAGCTTGAGAGCCGCCCTGCGATATTTGGGGACGCTCCAGGCCACCCGTTGGGCGCGCACGGCGCATCTCTCCGAGATCGCATTCAGACGGGTCCTGATCATCAGCTCTCACGACCGACAGCTCATTCTGAGAGTAGAGCTTGATGATATAGTGGCAGACCATCGCCCGGCTGCGGTAAGAAATCACAAAGTAATCCGCGTTATCGAATTTGATATCGCCTTGCCCGAGTTTCGAATGGGAAACGGCGTGATTTCGCTTTATCGCTAACGAGAGGGGCGTGCCGCGGAGTTCCCATTCTCCCACAAATTCCTGCACGGGATCCGCGTTCTGTCCCAGAACCGGAAAAAAATGCCCGCTTGTTAGTGTAAGCAGGCATAATAGAATGATATTCTGCAGAAGCAGTCGCATTTTCGAGTTCACTTTATTCAGCTTATGACTAAGAAGCTGAAATTGAAGTTATTCTCGATCGGCTTGCCGCCTAAGCGAGCCCCGGATGCAGGTCTTCTCCT
Organism: uncultured Alphaproteobacteria bacterium; assembly: GCA_963833565.1. Classification (GTDB taxonomy): domain Bacteria; phylum Pseudomonadota; class Alphaproteobacteria; order Rhizobiales; family Rhodomicrobiaceae; genus Rhodomicrobium. Next base: position 100,965 of record CAWHYO010000043.1, on the reverse strand, counting down.
CTGTTTCAGGAACGGCCCTCCTCAGAGCGAAAACGATCTCCTTTTGATCCGAACCCGACCCTATATTCACGTTATAATAGCATTTCAGGCCAAAGGGATACTCAAGAACGTAGTCCGCACCGCCCTCGCCTGCCCTGTAGCTGCCAACCCAGGTATCGCTCGGCCCGGCAGAATCCGAGAACTTGGGGATGTCGCGGGTTATATAGAATTTTATTACCCTGCCCTCGCTGTTGTACCACTGGCCAAGCAGATAGTTGAGCGCCCGGTCGCTATGGCCCTGCGCATTGACTTGCACCGTCGCCGCCAAGGAGCGACGCCACAATGAAAGTTCCGAACCGTTTAGACATTTATGAAGCCTCTCACCAAATCTCGAGTTAGCGATCGACGCTCTTGAATTTCCCCGTTGGGCAGCGGTCGCCATCCTGGCGCGTGTCCGCAGTAGCAAAGATCAATGTGTTCCCACCATCAGAGATGGAGACGCGGTAAGAGCACTTCGCTTCTATGCCCTCATAGAACACCGTAATATCCGACGAGTTGGTGCCGGCTCTGATCCTGCCACGACCATATTTAGGATGGTACCAATCGCCGTTTCGGCGGATCGTCAGCCTCTCATTCGTGTCCGGGATGGCCCAATCGCCGACCAGATCTCGTAATTCGACCGCGGCTGCGGGCTGGGAGTTCAACGTCAAGAGGCCGCCAAACGTAATGCCGCATAAAAAGGCAACGCAACCGGTGGCGCACGCCCGGCCAAAATAGTGCTTTGAAAACATGGGCTATCCTAAGTCTCCCAGATTGTTTGGATACCAATAATCACTTCACTTTGGAACCTCAAGCTGAATTTTCAGTCTACTGCGCAAATCCGCAGAGCATCACTAACCTCGGAACGTGCTCACACGGGCCAACCTGAAGATGCGGCCCATTTCAGGCCTCGGCGGCAGAGGCATCTCAAGCATGGCTTTCTGGGGACTTCGGCCTCGCCGGTGAATGCGAACTCTGCCGGAGCAGACAGTTCCATCAGCCGCCCCCGAACTGTCCCGCCCGAAACGATACAAAAAGTCGCATTCAGCACAAAAGGCCCCATAACTTTGGGGCCTTATGCTTCGCCATAAAATGGCTTTGTTATTTCGCTTTCTCGCGCCCAGCCTAGTTTGTGGGGGTAGAATTAGCAGGGATCGCCGACCTTAGCCCGCCAAGGAGGCTTCCCTTGCCCGAGCACAAATCCCAGCCAGTCCCGGCGACATAATTATCGTATTGGCCGCAATCCCCATATGTGATGTCGCGGAACTTGCCAATCGCGCCACTATAGATATTAGTCAAAGTTCCTTGGGCCGAAGAGTATTTGAAACCCATATGGCTCATAACGCCGGCTTCGACGGGTGAAGCGAGGCTCGTCCCGCCAACGATAGTCCATCCGCCATTATATCCGCTATAGACCCAGACGCCCGTGTAAGGGTCGGCGGCAGCAGCGATATCAGGGACACCCCTGTGATTGCCAAGCAGGGAGCTTAGACTGCTTTGAAAAGCAGGCAGCGAAACATAAGCGCTCTTTCCTGAGCCCGCATACTGCCAAACCACTTCCTGCAAGAAGTTTCCATTGGATATGTTGCGGCGTATCGCTGTTCCGCCCACAGAGACTACAAAGGCTGAACTACTCGGATAAATAACGCCAGGTGAGTCACCGGAAGACGCGAGATAGGTAACATTTGATTTCTGGAAGTGGCTATCATAGGTAGTCTCTCCAGAGAACTCTGAACCACCCCAGCTCATCGAAACGACGCCGCCCCCAGCGGAAGCAACCAAGCTGGAAGCCTTATCAACGGCGCTCATCAGGTCGGTGTAAGAGCTTGACGCTGCCTCTACCAGATAGATTTTGGCGTTCGGCGACATCGCGTGAGCCCACTCGATATCCAGTGATGACTTCAAGGGCCCACCCGGTGTTTGCAGTAGGCTGTGAACCCGAGGCATAGACAACGTGCAACCCTCCAGGAGGCGCCGGCAGGTTGAATTGGCTGTCGAAGGTGGTCAGATCCGATGCGGCGCTAGGGTTATGGTATGCGTCGACGATCGCGATTGCGAGTCCAGATCCACCCGTAACTACCGCAGCAGCATTGGCTGGATTGCACCCGCCCGTCTGAGCAACGAAACCGTAGATGCAGGCGAGTGAGGACGGAGTTTCGTAATAATAGCCCGATATCGGGGGCGCATCCGGGGTTATGCCGCCGCCAGCTGACACTTTGGGCGGTCTCGCATTGACCTCAGGAAGAGTGAGCACAACGACATTGGTATGAGCAGAAACCCCGATGTCTGACGGCTTTTGATTATTCGACTGAGGATGCCAAAGTGTCGGCGCACCATGCGGCGCTGGCCCCTGAGTGAACTGCGCCAATGCATTACCTGAAAGTACTCCCAACGCAACCACTCCGATTCCTGCCCCTAGGAATCGGCTCAATGATGTTTTCCTCATTGGAAAGCTCCAGAAAAACAATTGAGTAATGCGTATTCTGAACAAGCATTACCCGCCCAAGTGCTATGCTCTTGCTTGGTAACAGGCGTCGACGGTAAGAGCTAAGAATTCTCTTCAGTGGAAAAATTCCAAAATAAACAACCGTGTCCGAACTGCATCTGATGGTGATTCGAACAAGCCGAGATTCAAGATTTGTCTGATGGGTTCTGAGCCGTTCTCCCGGGACGGGAAGTCTGAGCCTCGCGGCTTTCGGCTTGCGCAGGCGCTGGGAAGGGCGTGAACGCCTCTGCCCTATTCCCCCGAAGCTCGCCTACGCGAGAACTTAAGGATGAGATGACTGGATAACACCGGTTTGCGCGGCGTTGCGACAGGGACTCCCCAAACGGCGGGGTGGAACGGTGCGGCATTGGCCCTTAAGCTTAGGCTAAACGCCGTTGCAGAGTGGCGCTTATTCAGGCTTAGTAAAATAATGGCAACGCAACGACGGCACGGCATTGGACATTCGACCAATCTCGTGGGGAGACCTTCGGAGTGGCTTGCCAGTTGCGCCTTCAACGACAATCCGGTTCCACTCCACATCTCGGGCGTGCGGGAAATGAACCGCAGTCTTTTCGATATGCTGGATCAGGCCGCAAATCTGGCCGAGGCGGGCGAAGCGTTCACCTGCTATATGATGGCCATGTTCGGCATCGATCCCGAGCAGCGCGAGGGAACTGGCTTCGGCGCCGGGCGCAGGCGCTATCGTTCTTCCTTCCTGCGTTTGATCGAAGGCTGGGGATTTGACAGCAACGGAGCGGAGGGCGCCGTGCTTAAGGGTTGGGTCGAGAGCCGGTTTGGCATATGCCCCTCCTTCCATAAGGAGATCATCGGGACCGTTTCCACCCGCGCCTGGGCTGCGTATGTCGAAGAGAAGATGTCCAGCCGTTTCCATAACAATGCGATCCAAGTTCAGCTGGATCTGCTCTTCGAGTTCTGCCAATGGGCGATTAAGCGCTTCGCATATCCCGGCCAGACGCATTTGACACTGTATCGCGGGATAAACGCACTGGACGAGCATGGGATAGTGGAGCGGTTCGACAAGCGTCACGCCGTGATCCAGCTCAACAATCTGGTCTCCTTTTCATCGGACCGCACCATCGCCTCCTGTTTCGGGGATGCTATCCTCACGGCGAAGGTTCCGGTCAGCAAGATCCTGTTTTTCAATGGCCTCTTGTCTTCGCATCCGTTGCAGGGCGAGGGCGAGTATCTGGCGGTCGGCGGTGAATACCGTGTGACGGCTGAGTATCTCTAAAAGGCGCTTCGGTATGCCCACTCTGACTTTGGAAAACCGTGCTCTGGCCGCGTTTCTGGGCTTTGCCATTGGCGACGCCCTCGGGGCCACAGTCGAGTTCATGACCAAGGGAGAGATCGTCGCTCAATACGGCGTCCATCGCGAGATGACCGGCGGCGGATGGCTGCGGCTCAAACCCGGGCAGGTGACCGACGATACCCAAATGGCTCTGGCGCTCAGCCGTTCCATCATTCGGCGGGGAGACTTGATCCCCGAGGATGTGTGCGAGGAATTCGCTGCCTGGCTGAAGGGCGGGCCGGCCGATGTTGGGAATACATGCCGCCGGGGCATCCGGCGCTACATCGTGCAGGGGACCGTCGAAGGCTCGTACTCGGAAGGCGACGCGGGGAATGGAGCCGCCATGCGCATGCTGCCGGTGGCGCTGGCAACCTTCGGTCAACCGGCCAGGGCGCAAGCTTGGTCCCTTGCCCAGGCGCGTATCACGCATCATCATCCGCTGTCGGATGATGCCTGCCTGGCTCTCATCTCCATGGTGCACGCGCTTCTGAGCGGGCAAGGCAAACAGGATGTCCATAGGCTAGGAGCCGAGTTGGCTGCGAAACACAAAGCCTTCCGGTTCGAGCCCTATCCCGGCCGGTGCTCGGCCTTCATCGTCGACACGATGCAAACCGTACTTCACTTCTACCTTGGCACGCACTCTTTTGCCGATTGCCTTATCCAAACCGTCAATCAAGGAGGAGACGCCGATACCACCGGCGCGCTCGCGGGAATGCTTGCGGGCGCCACCTACGGTCTGGCAGCCCTTCCCGCGGGCTGGCTCGCCAAGCTCGACCGTAACGTAGCCGCTCAAATTCGCCTGCAAGTCCCACTGCTCCTCGCTATATCCGAGGGTGCCGGCCCCGGCAGAAGCGGCTGCGGCTTCGCCCGCCCTTGAGCCGGCAGCTTCGTTTCTTGCCTGACCTTGAAGCATCAGGGAATGAGATGCCTTCGAAGCGCCTCGGTCACGGCGTGCGTGCGATTTCGAACCCCTAACTTTACCTGCACTTTTTTCAGATGTGTTCGCACCGTCTCCTCGCCGATGCCCAGATACTCAGCGGCTTCCCTGAACGGCATCCCGACCGATAGCAGACGCAGAACGGCGAGTTCGCGCGGGGTGATGATATGATCAGGCGATGTGGAGGGACGGACTGCCAGCTGATCCAGCCTCAAGGCCGCGAAGCTCGCGGCGGTAAAAATCATAATTCTCGCCGCTTCAGTGAATTCCTTCCCCAGGGGGCTGGCCGACCAAAAGGCGATGAGCCAGCGTCCACCGACCGGACAGCTGAATATGTCGCGAGCGCCGTATTTCTGGGCGAGTTCAAATCCCCAGCGGTCCACGCCGATGGGTTCGAGCATTTGGAGGCTTTCCGTTGCGGTGTGTGGGCCAAGGCTCATCCGCGCTAGCATATAGCCGATTGGCACCTTGTGAGGAATCTGCCTGGTCCACTCTTCCCACCAGCCCTTCGGAGCCAACTCATGAAGAAAGACTGTCTTTCCACGCTCAAGAGCGTCCCAATCGGTGACCCTGTCTGGAAAGCGAATGGCGACGAGCACGTTCAGGCGGAGGCGCTTCGAGGTGATGGCATCGAGGCCATCGAGCACTTCCTTCGGGGTCTTTGCGTCGGACACACCGCGGGAATAATCGAGAAGCTCCTGCGCCAGACCATTGGGAAACTCCACTCGTCTACTTGTATCTCGGTTCCATGGCTATGCGTTTTTTCGCTTTTCGATTGGCGGCCGAATAAAAATAAAAGTCTTAACTGACCAAGGCAATCGTATTCTTTAACATTACGGTCCATCGTAAGCTGCTGTCCCCCAGATTGGGGATTGAAACTATCGTCTCATTATGCGGTGTTCCCTGCGAAGTGCAGGGGAGCACTGACCGGCGGGACTACAAGAAATTCTTCGGCCGCAGACGTCTGCCATATCGTTCGCACGCTTCCACGGGAACCGCGCCGACAGCTGGTGGAAGGATTTCATTGTTACATTTCATGATTTGCAGCTCGCAACTGCATTATTTTTGGAGCGAGGCTTTATGTTTGATGAAAATCCAGCAGGCACATCTCGAAGGTCTGACAAGGACGATCCGAATTCTCGGGCAAGTGAGGAACTCAAAGCTCGTGTGATTGTCGCCTACGAGCAGGCGCTCCAATATGGACTAACGCCCTGCCGCGCTCTTGCAGTGATACTGGAGTGGGCTGCAGAAGAGTGTGATCGCGTTCGCGCGGATATAGCGTGACAGCCAGCGTGAGCGGTGCATGCTTTTGACGCAGCGCATGAGGCTCATATAGCCGCCGGCATCAATTTGACAATTCTCATCCTCGAACCAGCGGAGGCATTGGGTTCACCGAAAAAGGTGATGGGGTCCTGTCGAGAGACGGCGCCGCCGATGGGGATTTGGTCGCTGCGCGAGTTCCTGGCTAAGCGGAAAGCCATCGTGGCGGGGCAGCCGGGGTTCGAGGAATGAGCGAATGCCCTCGTACGCGGTTTGTTGACGCCCCTGCAAGCGATTGCGGTAACTCCGCTGCCCGGTGAATTTCGGCTTCCCCGAGAGCGCTGCAATACGATCAGCAAATCTATGACGCTTTTTATTTCGTCAAAGCCTTCAGCTGAGATCGTTTGGCGAACCCCAAGGTTGCCGGGCGGCCACCTGAAAGCCGGGCAAGGCAGTGCTGGGGATTTTATTGGCCTTAGAGCGGTTTCCTTCACCGGTCTGCAACCGCCTTACCATTCGGGAACGCAGGCCATCTCAATCAGGACCCGGTCCAGTTTGGCTTGCGCTTCTCCAGAAACGCGCCGATGCCCTCCTCCGCGTCGCGGGCGAGCATGTTCTCGACCATGACGCAGGCCGCGTAATCATACGCCTCAGCGAGCCGCATCTCGGCCTGGGCGTAGAAGGCCTTCTTGCCGATTGCGAGCGTGAGCGGCGACTTGCTCGCGATCTTCTCCGCCGCCTCGATGGCGGCAGACATGACGTTCGCGTCGGGCACGACCCAGTTCACAAGCCCGATTTCTTTCGCCTTCGCCGCAGGAACCATATCGCCAAGAAGCAGCATCTCCATCGCCGCCTTGCGCGAGATGTTGCGCGACAGGGCCACCATCGGCGTCGAGCAGAAGAGGCCAATATTCACGCCCGGCGTCGCGAAGTGCGCGCTCTCGCCCGCAACAGCAAGATCGCAGCTGGCCACGAGTTGGCAGCCTGCCGCCGTCGCGATGCCGTTCACGGCCGCAATCACAGGTTTGTGGCAGGCAACGATGGACTGCATCAGCGCCGAGCAGCTCCGCATGGTCTCTTCGAAGAATGCGCGGCCGCGATCGGGGTCTTGCCGGTGCGCCGTCAACTCCCTGAGATCATGGCCCGAGCAGAAAGCCGGCGGCGCGCCCGTGACGATGATGGCCGCTACTTCCCGCACGGCGCCCGCGCGGTCGATGGCGTCAATCATCGCGGCGATCAGTTCCAGCGACAGGCTGTTGCGCGCTGAAGGCCTGTTCAGCGTCAGGACGCAGGCAGGCCCGCGCCGCTCCTCGATCAGCAACGCCGTCTCATGCTCCTTTGGCCTGAAGGTATCCATTGGCAGCCTCCTCTTCAGGCCAGAATACCTCAATTGAGGCCCATTTTGACCGTGGCTTCGATGTCCGGCTTCATTTCCTGCACGACAGCGACGTTCTGCTGCGGCGGCTCGCGCGTGAGCTGATCGCTGAGATCGTCGAGATTGTCCTTGAGCCGCTCTTTCTGCTTCTCGTTGAGAAGGCCGAGCTTCTCCAGCTGTTTGATCGCGGCATCTTTGTTCTTGTCGAGCGTATCCCTGGCGATGCCGCGCGCCGGCCCGGCCGTTACATAAACATAAGCCTGTCCGATGGCTTTTCCTGTGTCCGACCATTCCTTGACGTCCGCAAAGCCGTATTTGACAGCGATGCTTTTCGCCTGGGTCTGCAGTCTGCTCGATTTGATCGCCTTCACGACGACGCCGACGGGGTTCTTCGAGGTTTCTGCGTCCATACCGGCCTGCATCCCCTCGCTCAACGCGATGGCGCGCATTTCCGAGAAGGACGCGAGAAAGCGTGAGACATTGTCCTGGGTGAGGGCCATATCCTTCGCCGCGGCAGGGCCAATCGCGGACAAGACAGCAGCCGCAAGGCCAAATAGAATGGTGCCGGCGCGTTTCATGAAATCCGCCATGCTGTTGAATCCTTCCCGATCAGTGGACGCTTCGCAACCTCCCATGGCTCCAAATCTTGGTAAAATCACGGAATTGATGCCGCACGATCACGCAGCCCCCAAGCCAGCGCCCCCCAGAATGACGGCAGAAGAGGTCAATCTGTTCCTCGCACAGGTATTTCCCCAGATCGACATTGGGAAGGCCTACAAGGTTGAAGAAACCCGGCATGGCTTTGCGAGACTGCGTATGATCTATGGCGACCACCTGCTCAGGCCGGGCGGCACGATCTCGGGTCCAGCCATGTTTTCGCTGGCCGATGTTGCGATGTATGCGGCGGTGCTGGCCTCGATCGGCCCCGTCGCGCATGCGGTGACCACCAATCTCACGATCAACTTTCTCAGAAAGCCCGATCAGCGAGACATGATCGGCGAAGCGCGCCTGTTGAAGCTCGGCAAGCGTCTCGCGGTGGGAGAAATCGCGCTCTCTTCGGAGGGCGAGACCGATCTTGCGGCGCATGCCACCGCAACATATTCCCTGCCACATCATTGAGGTATTATAATACCTTTCATGTGGTGCTATTATACCGTTATTTTATGCCATTGTTTTTATTGATGAATTTTCGACACTCACATGTTGACATGCGTGCTGTGCTCCTTTATCTCTTTTTGCGAACGGGCCGTGCGGCCCTTTTTTCATTGGAGCCGCGGGCTCAAACCGGACACACGATGAAAACCTATTCCGCAAAACCATCAGAGATCGAAAAGAAGTGGGTCTTGATCGACGCCGAGGGCCTTGTCGTCGGGCGCATCGCAACGATCATCGCAAACCGCCTGCGCGGCAAGCATAAGCCCACATTCACGCCGCATATGGACGACGGCGACCACATCGTCGTCATCAACTGCGAGAAGATCGTCTTCACCGGCAACAAGACGAAAGACAAGGTCTACTACCGGCACACCGGTCATCCCGGCGGCATCAAAGAGCGCCGGCCATTCGAGATCCTCGGCAGCAAGTTTCCCGAGCGCGTTCTCATGAAGGCCGTGGAGCGCATGGTTCCGCGCGGTCCGCTCGGCCGCAAGCAAATGACGAACTTGCGCATCTATGCCGGACCGGAGCATCCCCATGCGGCGCAAAATCCGGAAAAGCTTGATGTTCGTGCCATGAACCCCAAAAATATAGCGAGGAAGCGCTAATGCCTGAGACAAGCGCAAAGTCTTTTTCGAGCCTGGACAAGGGCGCGGGCGCTCCCGCCGCTGAAGACCGGTCGCGGCCGGTTCACGTGCAGAAGCTCGACGCTCATGGGCGCGCTTACGCGACGGGCAAAAGAAAGAACGCCGTGGCCCGCGTCTGGGTGAAGCCCGGAAACGGCAAGATCACGGTGAACGACAAGGACCACGAGGCGTATTTCGCGCGGCCCGTGCTGCAGATGATCCTGAAGCAGCCTCTCGTGACAGCGAACAGAGCCAGCCAATACGACATCATTGCAACCGTTTCGGGTGGCGGCCTTTCCGGCCAGGCCGGTGCGGTTCGCCATGGTCTGTCGAAAGCGCTCACTTATTATGAGCCTGCCCTTCGCGCCATTCTGAAGAAGGAAGGCTTCCTGACACGCGATCCGCGCGTCGTGGAACGTAAGAAGTACGGCAAAGCAAAAGCGCGCCGCAGCTTCCAGTTCTCGAAGCGCTAACGGTTGCAGGACATGCCTACCTCCCGCCGTCAGCGCCCAGCCGGGAAGGCGGCGGGGCAAAAAGTCAAGATCGGAGTTATCGGCGCCAGCGGATATACGGGCGCCGATCTCATCCGGCTTGCGGCCTGTCATCCCCATATGGAAATCGCGTTGCTCGCGGCGAACACGCATGCGGGCAAGCGGCTTTCCGAGGTTTTTCCGCATCTTGGGTTTATCGAGGCTCCGCCACTCGTCAAAGCCGAGGACGCCGATTGGTCAATCTGCGATGCCGTATTCTGCGGGCTTCCGCATGGCACCGCGCAAGATGTGATTGCGACCCTGCCGGACGGCGTCAAAGTCATCGACATGTCCGCGGATTTCCGCCTGAAGGACACCGGCACCTACGCCAAGTGGTATGGGCGTGAGCACGCCGCCCCGCATCTCATCAAGGATGCGGCCTATGGGCTGACGGAGTTCTATCGTGAACAAATCGCGGCTGCGCGGCTGGTCGCCTGCCCCGGGTGTTACCCCACGGCGTCGCTTCTCGCGCTCCTGCCGCTGGTTACCGCGAAACTCATCGAACCTTCCGACATCATCATCGACGCGAAGTCCGGCGTCTCGGGAGCCGGCCGTTCGCTGAAGCAAAACATCCTATTTTCTGAAGCAGGCGAAGGGCTATCACCCTATGGTATCGCAAGTCACCGGCACGCTCCCGAAATCGAGCAGGAAATCTCGGCGGCGGCGGGCGAAGCGGTCATTGTGAATTTCACGCCTCATCTCGTCCCCATGAGCCGCGGCGAACTCGTGACAGCCTATGTGCGGCTCAGGAACAAGCATAAGGCCGAGGACCTCGCGGCAGCGCTCACCGAGCGCTATCGAGATGCGCCCTTCGTGCGCATAGCCCCGAAAGGGACGCTTCCCTCCACACAATTCGTGCGCGGATCGAATTACTGCATGCTCGGCGCTTATGCCGACCGCATTCCAGGACGCGCGATCGTCATTTCGGCGATTGATAACCTGGTCAAAGGGTCGGCGGGACAGGCTGTGCAGAACTTCAACCTGATGTTCGGCTACCCGGAAACCACTGGCCTCGAGCAACTGCCACTTTTCCCCTAAGGGATCACGGCTTGCATCAATACCACACGGTTTCGAAAAGTGATTTGCCTGCGTAAATGCCATAATCGGTGGTAAGCGGTTATGATAGGGAGCGGCTGCTCCCTTTGAGTCTTCCCTGTTTCGCCGCTTCGCCCGGAGGACACCATGGTCCGCAACTTTATCATCGCCGCCCTCGCCGTTGCTTCCGTTCTGTTTGCCTATCGCGATCATCAAGCGAGCAGGACTGCAGAGCAGCAGTCCCAGCTTCTCATCGAGACACGCGACAAGGCCGAGAAAGAGCTGCAATCCCTGCGCGACAAGCTTGCGGCAGAAGAGCGCGCCCGGCAGGTGGCGGAAAAGGACGCGAAAGCGGTCTCCGCAAAGCTCGCGGAAGAGCAGACAGCGCGGGATGCAGCCGAGCAATCGGCCAAGGCAGCAAACGCAGCGTCTATCGCAGGTTCAGAACGCGCTGACGGCTGCTGAACAAGCCGCGCGCGACGCGCAGAAAGACAGAGATCAAGCCCTGGAGACCCTCGCGAAGGAACGCAGCCGCGCGGCGGGACAGCCGAAACCCGCTGGCTAAGCTTAAGAAACGAATGGAAGGCCCAAGCTGGGATTTCCGTTGGTTTTTCCAGCGGCCTGGAACTGATGCGTTCTTGCATCACCGCCTGGCCAGACCAAGTGAAGTGTCTGAAAACTTATCGCCAAGCTCTTTACGAAATAGCTACGATCGCGCATAATCCGCCGCAACCGGGCAAACTATCGGAACCCGCGGAACTACGCGTTGAGAATAAACCGCATCTTGCGGCAAAAAGGTACGCATGTCTTCCCCCGATAACTGTTATGCCTGCGTGAGCCAAAACATGGTCTAGCGGCCATGTTTTTTCGTTGGGGAAGAGGAGTGCTATCCCATGCGCCAGACCGGAACGGTCAAGTTTTTCAATCAGGCGAAGGGTTTTGGTTTTATCACACCGGACGAGGGCGGGAAAGACGTGTTCGTTCACATTTCCGCGGTTGAGCGTTCCGGAGTGGGAATGCTTGACGAGGGCATGCGCGTGACCTACGAGACGCAGCCCGATCCGAAGGGCAAAGGACCGAAGGCTGTCAATCTCGAGCGTTCCGAATAATTCGGCGAACTCGGGGGAAATTCGCCCTTCTGGGGCTTTCCAAAATAACCCACACGGCATTGCTTGCGTTGGAGCGCAAGACAGCTTAATTGCGGTTGATGCGCTTCTTAGATCAAGCAAAAGTATACATTCGCTCGGGGGATGGCGGGAATGGCTGCCTTTCCTTCCGGCGTGAGAAGTTTATTGAGTTCGGAGGACCGAACGGCGGCGACGGAGGCCGGGGCGGGGATGTGTGGGTTGAGTGTGTTTCCAACCTGAACACGCTGATTGATTTCCGGTATCAGCAGCATTTCAAGGCCAGCAACGGCAAGCACGGGATGGGCTCCAACATGACTGGCGCAGCCGGCGACAATGCCGTGCTGAAGGTTCCGCCCGGAACCCAGGTCTTTGCCGAGGACAACGAGACCTTGCTCGCCGATCTCGTCGAGCCGGGCCAGCGGGCGCTGATTGCGGCAGGCGGAAACGGCGGCTTTGGGAACACACACTTCAAGTCATCGACAAACCGGGCGCCGCGCCGTGTAAACCCCGGCCAGCCGGGCATCGAGATGACGATCTGGCTGCGTCTCAAGCTCATTGCGGATGCTGGAATTATCGGCCTTCCGAATGCCGGCAAATCCACCTTCCTGGCGGCGGTCAGCGCGGCCAAGCCTAAGATCGCGGATTACCCCTTCACCACTCTTCACCCGAACCTTGGCGTGGTCAAAGCCGGAGATACGGATTTCGTGCTCGCGGACATTCCTGGTCTGATCGAGGGCGCGCATGAGGGCGCCGGCATTGGCGACCGCTTTCTCGGGCATATCGAGCGGTGCCGCGTGGTGCTTCATCTTGTCGACGTGACCGAGCCCGACGTCGCAAGGGCCTACCGCACTGTCCGTGGCGAGTTGAAAGCCTACGGGGCAAATCTCAGCCGCAAACGGGAAATCGTGGCCCTTTCCAAATGCGACGCGGTATCACCGGAAGAGGCCGAACGGAAGGCTGCGGAGCTACAGAAAGCCGCTCGGAAAAAGCCGCTTTTGCTTTCGGCGGTTTCAGGGGCTGCCGTCCGTGACGCACTTCTGAAGCTGGCTAAGATCGTTCGCGAACCGAAAGAGGAAGCGCCGAAGCCTCGCGTCTGCCTGGCAGCCTGAAGTGTCTTGAGCGCTCCTGCCCTCCCCTTCGAGAATCCGGCGCAGAATCCGCCTCGGATTGATTGAGGAATGTGCGCAACAAACAGTAACGGCCGGGTTCAGCCCGGCCATTGCAATGCGCTGCGCAGTATCGCCTTCTCGAGTTAGGCGACGGCGCTTGTCTTGTTGGTGGGGATGCTCTTTTCGTTGAACAGCGTCTGCAGATCGCCCGACTGGAACATCTCGGTGATGATGTCTGCGCCGCCCACGAATTCGCCTTTCACATAGAGCTGCGGGATTGTCGGCCAGTTCGTGTAGGCCTTGATGCCTTCGCGCACCACGTCATCTTCGAGCACGTTGATATCTTTGTAGTCAACGCCGATGAAGCTCAGGATCTGAGTTACGCGCCCCGAAAATCCGCACTGAGGGAAGTCTTTCGTCCCCTTCATGAATAGCACCACATCATTCGTGGTGACTTGACCTCTGATCCAGTCCTGTACGTCCTTATTGCTCATTCACTCTTCTCCTCAAGCTCGCTGTAACATGCGCCTGTCCGTCAGAAAAACAAGCGCGCCAATCGTTCAAGAAGCCGCCTCCGGCGTTTTCGTCTGGAGCGCAAGCGCGTGCAATTCACCCCCGACATTTCCCCGAAGCGCCTCATAGACCAACTGATGCTGCTGAACCCGTGTCTTGCCCTTGAAAGCGGAAGAAACCACGGTTGCAGCGTAGTGATCGCCATCGCCCGCAAGATCCTCGATCGTTACTTCGGCGTCGGGCAAGCGCTCCTTGATCAGGCGCTCGATTTCCTTGGGAGTCATGGGCATGACGGTTGTCCTTCGTATCTTGCGAAACGGTACAGGCGGAGGGGTCGTAGCGCAATATATGGAAACGAAGCGCCGCTCAGGCCACCGTTCCCATAAACTTCGGAAGCCATTCTTCGTGCGCTGTGCGAAGAGTGCTTAAGCTAAGCCTATCTTCGCCGGAAATCACAATTTCGTCGCCTTCGATATGAGCGGCGATGCGGGCTGGCAGGCCGGCTGCACGCGCCTGCTCGATAATGCTTTCAACCTTGTTTGCGGGCACAGCCACAAGATACCGCGCCTGATCCTCGCCGAAGGCGGCAGCGTGCGCTAGCAGGTCCGCGGTGTGCTCATATCGGAACCCGCGCCGCCCGGCCAGAGCCATTTCGGCAAGCGCCACAAGCAGGCCGCCATCGGATATATCGTGAACGGTGGCGGTCACTCCGCTCTCCACTAGATTGCGGACGAAGTCACCGACCTTCCGCTCCGCAGCGAGATCCACCGGCGGAGGAGCGCCCTCGAAAGCGCCGGTCGCGTATTCCTGGTAAAGCGACTGCCCCAGATGCCCCGCCTCCTTGCCGATCGCGATGACGACTTCGTCGCCGGGCTTGAAAGCGACTGTGGCGACGCGCCGGCTATCGGCGATAAGGCCAACGCCGCCAATGGCAGGCGTGGGCGGAATCGCAATCCCGTTCGTCTCGTTGTAGAGCGATACGTTCCCCGATACGACCGGGAAGTCGAGCGCACGGCAGGCTTCCGCCATCCCTTCGATTGCGGCGGCAAACTCCGCCATGATCTCGGGGCGTTCCGGGTTGCCGAAATTCAAGCAGTCGGTCAAGGCGAGCGGCTTTCCCGCCGGCAGCGGTGATGTTGCGCCAAGCCTCGGCTACGGCCTGCTTCCCGCCCTCGAATGGATCGGCAAAGCAGTAGCGCGGGGTCACGTCGCAGGTCAAAGCGAGCGCCTTGTTCGTGCCATGAACGCGGACGACGCCGGCGTCGGAGCCGGGCCTCACCATTGTGTCGCCCATGACCATATGGTCGTACTGCTCCCAGATCCAGCGCCGCGAGGCGAGATGAGGCGAGCCCATCAGCGAAAGCAGTACCTGGGAAAGGCTGTTCGGTGCCGGAACGTCGTTTGCGCTCACAGGAGCCGGCTTTGCCCTCGGCGCGATCGGGCGGTCGTAAACCGGGGCCTCGTCGGAAAGCATGGCCGTCGGCAGGTCGGCCTGAACGAAGCCCTTGTGCCTTATCGTCAGGCGCCCGGTATCGGTCGTTTTTCCAATGATTGCGAAGTCCAACTCCCACTTGCGGAAATTCTTCCGCAAGTGCCTCAGAACCCGGCCGCAGCACCATGAGCATGCGCTCCTGGCTTTCAGAGAGCATCATCTCGTAAGCCGTCAGGGCCTCTTCGCGCTGCGGAACGCGGTCGAGGTCGATCTCGATGCCCGAGCCGCCTTTCGCCGCCATCTCGACGGATGACGATGTCAGTCCCGCCGCGCCCATATCCTGAATCGCGAGGATGGCGTTCTCTGCCATGAGTTCAAGGCAGGCTTCAAGCACAAGCTTTTCCGTAAACGGATCGCCGACCTGCACGGTCGGGCGCTTCTCCTCGGTCTCCTCGTCGAATTCGGCGGAGGCCATTGTCGCGCCATGGATGCCGTCGCGGCCAGTCTTCGACCCCACGTAAACGACGGGATTGCCCACGCCGGACGCCGCCGAATAAAAGATGCGGTCGGCTTTGGCGAGCCCGACACACATCGCATTCACGAGGATGTTGCCATCGAAACGCGCGTCGAAATTCGTCTCGCCGCCGACCGTCGGAATGCCGACGCAGTTCCCGTAATCGCCGATGCCGGAAACGACGCCCGCCACGAGATGACGCGTCTTCGCGTGATCCGGCGAACCGAACCGCAGCGCGTTCAGCATCGCAACGGGGCGCGCGCCCATCGTGAAGACGTCGCGCATGATGCCGCCAACGCCAGTCGCCGCGCCCTGATAGGGCTCGATGAACGATGGGTGATTGTGACTTTCCATCTTGAAAATCACAGCCTGCCCGTCGCCTATGTCGATGACGCCCGCATTCTCGCCCGGCCCGCAGATGACATGCGGCGCTTTGGTCGGAAGCTTCTTCAACCACACGCGCGACGACTTGTAGGAGCAATGCTCCGACCACATCACCGAAATAATACCGAGCTCGGTCAGGTTCGGCGCGCGGCCAAGCTTTTGGCAGGCGAGCCGGAACTCCTCCGGCGACATGCGATGGGCGCGCGCCATATCCTCCGTAGCTATGGAGGTTCCTGATTCTGCGGATGCGCTGCGCGACATGATAATCTCGACCTCTCATAATCGGGCGTAGACTAGGCCGGGAGCAGCCAACTTCACCCGCCCGTTAATTGGCATGGGTTCGCCCCTCACGCAACCATTCGCGAGAGAACAATGCGGCCTCATGCGGCACAACCTTGCTGCTCAAACGGCGGATCGCAACCGTCGGCCTTGCCGGGAATCCCGTTGCCCACCCGTCGCTAAGCATTGCCGATACGCTGCTCGTACGCCATGAAGCAGCTGGGCAGTCCGTTGGCAGTTCGAAGGTCGGGAGGTGTGGCAACGTCGAATTGCCGGTGTCCCCCCACCCTGGCGACAGGCTGCCCCGCTTTCACCTGCTCTCCCTCGACGACGCAGACGGACCCAGTGGTCGCATGGGCGAGGAAGGCATATCCCTGCTCCCCTTGAATAATTACGTAATTGCCCGTCAACGCCCGGAAGTAGGCTCGCAAAGCGTTCTCGCCGAACCGCCCGCCGGCTGTGAGCGCGCGAATGATATCGAGCGGCGTAGCGCGCATCCGTTCGGGCCGGCCGTCCTTCGCAAATATTACCGTGCCGCTGATCGGGGAGAGGATCGGGGCGCCCAAACCAAGGCTACGCCTGAGGTTGAGGCCACCACCGAGCCAATAACGCATGCTGCCCGGGATGTCGGTGATCAATTCGATGTCCGAAGCGTGGAAAGCATAGCGCTGGCCAAGTTGATCGGTTCCATGCGAAGGTATTTTGTGCCCGGGCGTGTTGGGCGCAAACCACTCGCCGACAGGAAGCGGGGAAGCAACCGGTATTGGCGCGCGAGCGTCCTCTACCTGGATGAACCCGCTGCCGGTACCCTGCTTCGGCTCGCGTTCGCGCCAAGCCATAACGATCTGTCTAGGAGGCGCGCTGCTCGCGGTCGAGCTCGTATTCCGCAATGCCGACTTTCAGCATGTCGTAGGCATCTTCGAGGAATTCCTCCTCATCCATATACTCGACATAGCTTGGGAAGTAGCCCGCGTCCTCCTCCTCTTCCTCGGCCGCATCTGTTGCGCCCGCGGCCTGGAAAGTGATGCTGCCATCCTCGTTCACATAGACGGACGCAAGCGCCTCGTTGTCCGGCTTATATTTGATCTGCACGATCGGATCGCCGTTGTCCTCGCCGACCGCGAAGTCCAGGCGCTTGCTGTTGATCTGCTCCTTCAGGCGCTGGCAGAGCTTGCCCGCGGTTTCACGTCTCGCCTCCGGATCGAGCTTGGCGGTTTGCATTTCGCGTTTCACTTCGTCAACTTCTTCGTCGAAACTCATGTGGCGATCCTTTCGCTAGAATTCTTTGCCCTTACGCCAATTCTGCAACGCTTTGATCAGTTCAAGCCTCGTGTCAGCGACTCGAAAAGGCGGCGGCCGTCCGTGCCGCCGAGGGCGGCGTCAGAGGCGCGTTCGGGATGTGGCATGAGGCCCATAATACGGTGGGTGCGATCGACGACGCCAGCGATGTCGCGGCGCGAGCCGTTGGGGTTACCGCTATCCCCAGTTTCCGCTCGCGGGAAATAGCGCAGCGCAACCTGCCCTTCGCCTTCGATCCGGTCGAGGGTTTCCTCGTCGGCGAAGTAAGAGCCATCCTTATGCGCGATCGGCATCGTGACCTGCTCGCCGGGAGCATAAGCATTCGTGAAGGGCGTGTCGCTTCGTTCCACCTTCAGCCCGACATCGCGGCAGATGTAATGAAGGGAGGCATTCCGCATGAGCGCGCCCGGCAAAAGCTGCGCCTCGGTCAGGATCTGAAAGCCGTTGCAAATGCCAAGAATTGCCACGCCGCGCTTCGCTTCCGCACTGACGGCGCGCAGGATCGGCGAATGCGCCGCCATCGCCCCCGAGCGAAGATAGTCCCCATAGGAAAACCCGCCCGGCAAAACGATCAAATCCACCGCAGGCACGGATGTTTCCCCATGCCACACCATGACAGGCTTCTTCCCCGTGACCGCTTCCAGCGTGACGGCGACATCACGATCGCAATTCGATCCGGGGAAGACGACAACAGCGCTTTTCACAACAGCTCCACGCGGTAATTCTCGATGACGGGGTTCGAGAGAAGCTGGCGGCACATGGCATCCAGTTCGCCCTTCGCGGAAGCTTCGTCCATCGCCTTGAGCTGCACCTCGATCAGCTTGCCCTGGCGAACGTCCTCCACATTCTCGAAGCCGAGCGAGTGAAGCGCGTGCGCGATGGCCCGCCCTTGAGGGTCGAGCACCCCGTTCTTCAGTGTAACCGTAATGCGTGCTTTCATCGCGCGCGCCTTTCGCAACTCTTGATCCGCTAGCCTATTTCGATTGCACGAGCACCGGGCCTTTTGGTTTCGGCACCGGATTCTCCACAAGAATACCGAGTCGCTTGGCGACCTCCGAGTAGGCTTCGATCAATCCGCCGAGATCCCGGCGGAAGCGGTCCTTGTCGAGCTTGTCCTTGGTCTCGATGTCCCAAAGGCGGCAATTGTCGGGGCTGATCTCGTCTGCAAGCACAATGCGCATCTGGTCGTTGTTCTCGTAGATGCGGCCGAACTCCAACTTGAAATCCACGAGCCTGATCCCGATCCCGAGAAACAGGCCGGTCAGGAAATCGTTGATGCGCAGCGCCAGCGCCATCATCTCGTCGATCTCCTGGGGCGCGGCCCAGCCGAAGGCGGTGATGTGCTCTTCGGTCACCATCGGGTCGTTCAGCTTGTCGGCTTTATAGTAGAACTCGATAATGGAGCGCGGCAGCGGCATGCCCTCTTCGAGGCCGAGACGCTCGCAAAGGGAGCCGGCCACCACATTGCGGACCACCACCTCGAGCGGGATGATTTCCACCTCGCGGATAAGCTGTTCGCGCATGTTGAGGCGGCGGATGAAATGCGTCGGCACGCCGATCTCGTTCAAACGGCTGAAAATGTACTCGGAAATGCGATTGTTCAGAACGCCCTTCCCCTCGAAGCGCTCGTGTTTCTTGGCGTTGAATGCGGTCGCATCATCCTTGAAGTGTTGGATCAGAGTGCCGGGTTCCGGCCCTTCATAAAGAACCTTCGCCTTTCCTTCATAGACCCGGCGGCGGCGGTTATTCATAGGAGACCCCCTTCTCGTGAAGGAAATAAGCAAATGGGATAGGGCTTGACGCGTACTTCAAGCGCATATTTCCGTCGTTGTCACGCGTTCCCATAAAAATGCGAGCTTCACCAAGCATATTCGCAAATCTAAGTGCGGCCAAAACCGTTTACCTCCCTCTCGGCCGTTCCTACATATAGCCGTGAACGCTCTGTTGACGCAGCGCAATGGAGCACTATGCATGCTATGGTAATCATGCAAGGCTTGCACCAGAAGATGGCTCTGCGGGGCTCGCGATTAAAGCCCCTCCCCGGCAGGCCACGGAGCGGTACCCGAGATGACAACATTCGACGAACGCGAGCACGGTTACGAGGCGAAATTCGCCCATGATGAGGAGTTAGGCTTCAAGGCCAAGGCTCGCCGCGACAGGCGGTTCGGCGCGTGGGTGGCGGCGCAGTTGGGCCTGAGCGGCGCCCCCGCCGAGGACTACGCCATAAAGGTCGTCCGCGCCGATCTGGCGCATCCTGGCGACAAAGCAATCCTCGAGACGGCGCTGACGGATCTGAAGTCGAATGGCGTTGCCGTCGATGAGAGGTCGCTGAAGGTCAAGCTCCTTGACTTGATGGAACAAGCGGTGGCCGAGCTCGAGGCGGACAAATAGACCGGCAGTAGGTTGCAGCAGAATTTTTGGTTCCAATGTACGGCTCGCCGCCGTTGCGGTGGGCTGTTGTATTATGGCTCGTCTATAACACGCCAAGCTTCTTCTGCAGGCTCGACGAAGATGTCGTGTATTGGAAGACGACTTTTTTGCCAGGATAAACGATTCGATGCGCCTGCTGGGCCATGAGCGCCGCTTCATGAAAGCCGGAGAGGATAAGCTTGAGCTTGCCCGGATACCAGTTGATGTCTCCGATGGCAAAAATTCCCGGCTCTGACGTCTCGAACTTCTCGGTATCGACAGCGATCAGGTTCTCGTGCAGGTTCAAGCCCCAGTTCGCGATAGGGCCGAGCTTCATGGTGAGGCCGAAGAACGGCATAAGCCTCTCGGCCTCAATCTCGAACTCTTCCTCCCGGCCGCCGCTGACCGGCCCCCGCACGGTCAGAGATTTGAGCTCCGCGCCCTGGCCGTTAAGCTTCGTCACCTGCCCGAGAATGAATCTCATGCGCCCTTCTTGAACAAGCGCCCGCATTTTGTTCACTGAATCGGGCGCGGCCCGGAATTCGTCGCGGCGATGGATGAGGGTCACGCTTTTCGCGACGGGCTCAAGGTTCAGGGTCCAGTCAAGAGCGAAATCGCCGCCGCCGACCACGACAACCTTCTTGTCGCGGAAGGCATCCATTTTTCGCACGGAGTAGAAGACCGATGTCCCCTCGAAAATCTCTATGCCGGCAAGCGGCGGCCGTTTCGGGGTGAAAGACCCTCCGCCCGCCGCGATGACGATAACCTTGGCGAAGAACTTCGACCCGGCGTCCGTCTCGACCTCGAACCCGCCCTCGACGCGGCGGAGCGCATCGACGCGCTGCCCGAAGTGAAAGACCGGCTCGAAAGGCTTGATCTGTTCCAGGAGCCGCTCCGTCAGCTCCTGCCCGGTCACAACGGGGAGCCCTGGAATATCGTAGATCGGCTTCTCGGGATAAAGCTCCGCGCATTGGCCGCCCGGCCTATCGAGAATGTCGATGACATGCGCTTTCACATCGAGCAGTCCCAGTTCGAAGACCGCGAACAGGCCAACGGGACCCGCGCCGATGATCAGAGCGTCAGTGTGAACGGCTGTTGTCATAGCGTCTGTGGAATCAATTCTTAAAATGAGCTGCGACGCCATCGGCGCCAGTTAACCTAATTCTGGTGCTCGGGAATGCGAACGACAAGTCCGTCCAGTTCAGGCTTGAGGCGGATTTGGCAGCTGAGCCGGCTGTTGTTGCGCACGTCGAACGCGAAATCGAGCATGTCCTCCTCCATGGGAGATGGGCTGCCCGTCTTTTCCTTCCAGGCCTCGTCGACGTAAACATGGCAGGTCGCGCAGGAGCATGCGCCGCCGCATTCCGCCACGATGCCGGGAACCGCGTGCTTGATCGCCGTCTCCATGACGGTCTGGCCCGGCTCTCCCTCGACCGTATGCGTCGTTCCATTGTGTTCGATATAAGTCACCTTCACCATCGCCACCGCCATGTCCCTTAAGTCGTCGTTGTTGTGTAGGGAGATAGGGGCGAATTTCCAAGCGCCAATTCGAAATGCTCAACCGCCCGCGCGGGCGGAGCGGTTGCCGCCGTCGTCCAAGCCGCTGCGGCGCGGTTAACTATGATTAACAGGATGTAAAAAAATCTGTGGTTTTCGTCTGGATAAATGAAGGCGGTTCAGCGGCACGAAGCGAATCGCAATATTAAGCATACGAAGTTGTGGCGTTTTGCATTCTTGCACAGAGTCGGAAACATGTAGTTTTGGGCGTACGGTAATCTTTTTTTAGCCTTAAAAACGCATTAGCGAAAACGCGGGATGGGGAAGGTATCAGAACGCTGTCCGAGCGTGCGTTTGAGGGGTCATGAGGATTTGCCTCGAGTTGAAGCTCACCGTTGCGACAAGCTTTCCCAGCCGGTCCAGGCGTTGCGTGAGCGGTATCTCAGCCACACCACATGAGGTCAGGACGGCCTGATAAGTCAAAAACAAGCGATCTCCCAGACGCCTGCGCCCATCGACCTCAAGCCTGAGGATGAGGCGCGGGCAAAGGCTAAAAACGGCGCTCCTTCTCCCGAGGCTGCTCCCTCCAGCGCGCCCTCCGGTGAGGTTCATTCCGTCGCCAACCGCGACCAGCAGCAGCCGAAGCCAAACCGCCCGCAAGCGCCACGCCGCCTCCCCGAAAACGGCGATAACACGGTTCAGCTGTCCTCCCCCACGCAGCCCGGACGGCCCGCGCAGCCGCAAAGGCGTCCTCCAACGCAAGCGCGTTCCCATGTCCCCGCCAACGACGACATGCCCTCCATTGGCGGCTTGATTTATGCGATGCAGCAGCGGCCGTCGCGCTCGCCATTCCTGATCGCGCTCATCGCATCGGCGATTTGGTTTGTGCTGGGGCTGCTTGTGTCATGGGCCGTCTTCCAGAAGACTATGGATGCCTCGGGAAGCACGGCCGATCTTCTCGCCAATCCGGCCATCGCAGCGGTTATTGCGACTGTCGTAATTCCCATCGCACTCTTCTGGTTCCTGGCCATTCTTGTGTGGCGGGCGCAAGAGTTGCGCCTGATGTCCTCGGCCATGACCGAGGTCGCCGTCAGGCTTGCGGAGCCCGACCGCATGGCGGAGCAGTCGGTGGCTTCCCTTGGCCAAACGGTGCGGCGTCAGGTTGCCGCCATGAACGATGCCATTTCACGCGCGCTCGGGCGGGCTGGCGAACTGGAAGCGCTGGTTCACAACGAGGTTGCGGCTCTTGAGCGGTCCTACACCGAAAATGAGAACCGGATCAGGAACCTGATCAACGAGCTCGCGAGCGAGCGCGAGGCTCTCGCCAACAACAGCGAGCGCGTCAGCGAAGCCTTGCGCGGCGTCGGCAGTCAGGTGACAAGAGAGATCACAGCCGCAAGCGAGAAGGCGTCCCAGTCGCTCAGTCATGCCAGCGCCACGATGACCGACGCTTTCGCGAGCCGCGGTCAAAAAATCACCGCAGCCGTGACCGCCGCCGGAACGGCAATCGACGAGAAGCTTGCCGAGCGCGGCGCACGCATCACGGATCAGCTCGTGAGACACGGTGCGCAGGCCGCAGAGTCGCTTCGGCTGTCGAGCCTTGAAGTTACGCGCGCGATCCAGGAGACCTCGGACCGCACCGCGGCCGCGATTTCCGCGAAAGGCAATAGCTTGGTTACGTCCGTGATCGGCATGAGCGAACGCGTCGGGCGCGAGATCCCTGTGCTGCTCGAGAAACTTGGCAACGAGCAGACCCGGTTGAGTTCGATCATCGATGGCGCGGCGCGCAACCTGTCGGCTCTGGAATCCTCGCTGGCCGAAAAGACGCAGTCCCTCGGATCCACGCTTAGTGAAAAGACAAGCGTCCTTCAGACAGTGCTCAGCGATCATTCCCGTCAGATCGATACGTCGCTTGCCGAACGCATCCAGGGGCTTGAAACGATTTTGAGCCGGCGGACGCATAATTTTGAGGTCAGCTTGAGCGAGCGGACGAAGCAGCTCGACGCGACCCTCGCTCAACGCGCCCAGGCTTTGGAGACGTCGGTTTCGAAGCATACCGGAGCCATGCGTGAAACGCTCGAAAAGCACTCCGGCTCGCTGGAGCATACTTTGGCGCGTCAGGCTGCCTCCATCGAGCGCGTTGTATCCGTGAACTCCGCCAGCATTCAAAAAGCGGTGGAGGAACTGGCGAGCCGTTCGACTACCGGTTCCGATGCGCTGGCCACGCAGGCACGCACGCTGAAGGAGGTCTCGGCGAACCTCGTGAACCAGCTTGGCGGCCTTACGAAGCGCTTCGAAGATCAAGGCCAGGCTCTCATAACAGCCTCTCGCACTTTCGAGACGTCGAACTCGAAGGTGGACTCCATGATGGAGACGAGGCAGGCAGGCTTCACAAAGCTTATGGAGACTATGACCTCGCGGGCGACAGAACTCGACCGCATGATGAACTCCTATTCCAATATGCTTGAGCAGTCTTTGAGCCAGGCTGAGCTTCGCGCCCGGAAGGTGACGGAACTCCTCGCGAAGGACTCAGCGGAAAAATCGCAGGCGGCGATCCGCGAGATCGAGCGGTTGCGCCAGGATGCTCAGACGCACACGCAAAAAGCGGTGTCCGAACTGCAGGCCAATTTCACCTCGCTTTCCGATCAGGTATCGAGCCAGCTCACGACGCTATCGTCAAAGTTCTCTGACACCACACGGGTTGTCCGCGACACCACCCGTCGCGCTGCTGTCGACCTCGAAACGGCTCAGAACGAGTTGCAGCGCCACGCGAAGGTTCTGCCGGATACGGCAAAGCAGAGTGCTACCGCCATGCGCCGCGCTTTGCAGGATCAGCTTTCCGCCCTCGACGCCTTGTCGGATTTGGCCAATCGGCACGCCTATTCGAGCGCGGTTTCCGCTCCGGAGCAGCGGATCGAGGCGCAGCGCCGCGAGCCGCTCCCTCCGCAGCCTGCCCAGGAACCCGCGCTACCGCCGCCGCCTCGTCCATCCTTTGACTACGGCCAGCCCCCTTCCGAGAAGCCTTCTTGGCCCGAGCAGCCGCCTCAGGCTGTCCAACCTCCCCGGCCGGCGCCTGTGCCACCTGCGGAAACTCCACAGCCCGCTACGCCGCAGCCTGCCTTCCAGGAAGCTCAGTCTCCGGACCGTCGCAACCAGTGGTCCTTGGGCGATCTCCTCGCGCGCGCTTCCGAGGATGACTCCGCCTTCTTCCAGGGGGATGACTCTTATGGCCTTCCGCCCCAGGCTCAGCGCTTACGTGGGCATGGATTTCACCATGAGCGACATCGCCTCATGCATCGATGAGCGGCGCGTCATGGATATCTGGCAGAGGCTGAAGCGCGGGGAAACCGACGTGCTGAGCCAGCGTGGCCTGTATCCTCGCCAGGGTCAGCAGATAGTCGATCGCGTGCAAAGGCGGTATGAAACCGATACGACCTTCCGCGGCATCGTCGACCGTTACCTCAGCGACTTCGAAAAGATGTTGCAGGACTTGAGCCGCTCAGACCCAAGGGGCGCAACCGTTCAGTCCCGGCTGGCTTCGGATGAAGGGCGAATTTATTTCGTACTCGCCCATATCAGCGGAAGGCTCGGCGCATAATTGGGGCCGTTGAAGCGGCCCCTTACAAGTCCAGTGTCGCCGAAACCGGAGTGTGATCGGAGGGTTTATCCCAGGCGCGGGGGCGGCGGTCGATATCAGTGGATAAGAGCCGGGCAAGGGCTTGAGGCGATAACAGGATGTGATCGATCCTAAGCCCCAAGGTTCTTCTGCCAAGCGCCAGCCTGATAGTCCCAAAAGGTATACTGTGCGGCGCTCGCATCGCAGGCGAGGACAGCATCTGTCAACCCGAGGTTCATGATACGCCGGAAAGCCTGCCGCAACTCCAGCCTGAAAAGAGCGTCCTCGACCCAGTTCGCCGGATTATAGACGTCGCAGGCGCGCGGAATAATGTTGTAATCCCCGGCGAGCACGAGCGGCTCTTCATAGCCGAGCAGGGTTTGTGTGTGCGCCTTCAGCCGGGCGAGCCACTCAAGCTTATAATCGAGCTTTGGCGAAGCTGCCGGATTGCCATTCGGCGCATAGATGGAGGCAACGCGGATCGCCTTGCCGCCGGGAAGCGAAATCACAGTTTCGAGGTATCGGGACTGCTCATCACTCGCATTTCCGGGCAACTCCGCGATCGTCTCGTCAATGGGAAACTTGGAAAGGATCGCGACCCCGTTGAACGATTTCTGGCCCAAAACCGCGCAATTATAGCCAAGGTCCTCGAAAGTCGCGCGCGGAAAGCCTTCGGTCGTGCACTTCAGCTCCTGCAAGCACAATATCGCCGGAGCGGCCTGCTTCAGCCACTGCGCGCATGCCGCCTCCCTCTGCTTGATCGAGTTCACATTCCATGTTGCGACGGTCAGCACGGCGCGCACTAAACGGAGAAGGATGTGCCGCAGCCGCAGGACGCCGTGGCGTTCGGATTGGTGATCTTGAAAGAAGCGCCGATCAGATCGTCCACATAATCGATTTCCGACCCCGCCATGAAAGGCGCCGAGACCGGATCGATCGCAACCCGCGCGCCCGATTTCTCGATGACGAGGTCATCCGCGTTCGTTTGCGACACGATCTCGAAATCGTAGCGGAAGCCCGAGCAGCCGCCCCCCTGCACGCTGATGCGCAACGCATTTTGCCCCGCCCCGCCCGCCATAATCTCCCGAATCCGGTTGGCGGCGCGGTCGCTCACGCTTATGTTGGCATCCATGGTCATCGGGATTGTTCGCCTCTCTTGAACATTGCTTAGAAATTTGGACGTTCGCGCGTCGTTGTCAACCGGCGTGAGCCAATGGGATGGAAACGCATGGCCGAACTCGCACCTTACGCTGCGCATCCGGAAGAGAGCTGCGGCCGCCTCCACGGCGAGCCCCCCTGCTCCACACGTAATGTCTATCAGCGCGACCGTGACCGCATCGTGCATTCCACGGCGTTCCGGCGGCTCATTCACAAGACGCAGGTTTTTCTCTACCACGAAGGCGATCACTACCGCACGCGGCTGACCCACAGCCTGGAAGTCGCCCAGATCGGGCGCACGCTGGCCCGGGTGCTTCGCCTCAATGAGGATCTTGTCGAGACCATTTCCCTTGCCCACGACCTCGGCCACACCCCATTCGGCCATTCCGGCGAGGACGCGCTGAACGAAGCCATGGCCAGCGTCGGAGGCTTCGATCACAATGCCCAAAGCCTGCGCATCGTCACCTTCCTCGAACACCGGTACGCATCGTTCCGCGGCATGAACCTCACCTGGGAGACGCTGGAAGGCATCGTCAAGCACAACGGCCCGCTCATCGACCACGCCGGCGCCCCTCTGGCGCGCTACGCTGAGAATGGGCTGCCGCTCGCCATCCGCGCGTACATGCAGGTTCAGGATTTGCGCCTCGACACCTACCCCTCGCTCGAAGGCCAGATCGCGGCGCTGGCTGACGATATCGCCTACAACAACCACGACATCGACGACGGTTTCCGCGCCGGATACATCGCCGTGAAAGAGCTGGAGGAGGTACCGATGGCGGGGCGCACGCTGGCGCTCGTCCGCGCCCGCTACGGCGATCTCCCCGACCCGCCCCTCGTCTATGAAATGAACCGCCGCATGATCGCGAGCATGGTCGAGGATGTGCTGGCCGAGACGAGAGCTCGAATCGCCGCCGCCAGTCCTTCCACGATCGAAGATATTCGCAGACGCCAGGAAGCGCTCGCCCAATTTTCGGAAAAAATGGCCGCGGACATTGCTGACCTGCGGCGCTTTCTGTTTGCGAAGGTCTATAAGAATCCGGCCATCGTCCAAAAAATGACCGAGGCGCAACGTATCCTTCGCCAGTTGTACGACTACTTCGCCGAGCATCCCAAGGACATGAATTTGGAACCCGGCCGCCAAGCCGAAATCGCGGACCCGATTGCCAGGCAGCGCGCGGTCGGCGATTTCGTGGCGGGAATGACCGACATGTTTGCGCTAAAGGTGCACGCCAGCTTGTTCGAAGAACATGAACGCCGAGAATCAACGCGGAAATAGCCTTATAGGCGCAACCCGCGTGTTCCGAATAAACATATGCCAAACTTAAGGTTGCGCAATACTTCTTGACAATTTTAGCTTGTCCGCCTCAATCCGCATGGCGAATATACGCGTCGTCGATTCAGAGGTCTGGAAGTAATGCCCCAAGCTTGTCGCGAATCGAAACCCCGTCATTTCGAGGTCATCCTCTATTTTGAAAACAACTCATGGCTGTTTTCCACGTGTGCTTACTCTTCCCATTGCAGGGGCCGCGCTGGAGGTTGCGGAACGAAACTTATCGATCCACGCACTTCATCACAAGCTTGGCAGTGTGCGAGCCGGCTCTGCTTGTGTGCTTGATCAGTTCGACAACTATTACTTCGCCAAGAGGAACGGCAGGTGGCAGATCCAAATCCTTCAGGATCGATTTAAGCCGACCCCTGTCGCTTGCGCCGCCAACTTTCAGGGCAAGAAGCGTTTTCCGCACTTCATGCCGCAGAGCGAACGTTCTGCGGAATATCTCCTTGGGAACACGAATCGCCCAGAAAATCGCCGCAGATGAGCCATTGTTTCCATAAAGTTTAAAATCCGCGATCTTTCCAGTTCGTGAGTTGCGGTGGCGGCTTCACGTTCGTGGGTCCGTTCACTTCAGTATCTGGTGGTGCACCGTGGCAGCTGGTTGAAAGATTGTGCTTTATGCAAGGGAGCGGTTATGCAGAATACGATCAAAATGGTGGCCGCGGGCGCGGCCATGATGCTGATGACAATGGGAGCAGGCTACGCAGCGCAAGTTTCCACCGCTCATCTGGGTGGCTGCCTGAAACCGGCGTGCTTCAGGTGCAATGGGGCGGGCATTGCGAGCGCTTGCGGTATAAGTGCGAGCACAAAAATGAGCTCGGCCGGGAAGGCGAAGGCCTCTGCCAGCGCTATCGCGAGGAATGCGGCGAACGCGCCAATTATTGCGAGCGTTTGCGGCGGGCTTGCGAGCACAAAGAGGAGCGAGGCCAGGAAGGCCAAGGCAACTGCCGCCGTTATCACGAGGAGTGCGGCGGACGCTAATGGGTTGACTGAAGCGGGCGCAATTGGAGGCGCCCGCTCTTTTTATTAACATTTTGCAGCGCCTATTAAACAGAACCCGCAGCGAAAATAGCGAGGCGGGATTGCGTGTGATCCTTAAATGCGCCAATGACATTGCCATGAACATATTTGCGATTTTTGAGGAGCGCATCCGCGGCGCGCTTGAGGCTTTGTGCACGGAAGGCGTCTTGCCCCCCGGTTCGAAGCTCGACGGTTTCGTGGTCGAACCGCCCCGGGAAGCCGCGCATGGCGATCTTGCAACCAACGCCGCGATGGTGCTCGCAAAGCCCGCGCGTCAGAACCCGAAGGCGCTGGCAGCGGCCATTGCCGAGCGCCTCGGCCTGTCTCCCGACGTGGAGAAGATCGAGGTCGCCGGTCCGGGTTTCATCAACATAACGCTGAAACCCGGCTTTTGGCCGGATGTGCTGCGCGCCGCTTTGAGCAGCGGCGCCGATTATGGCCGAAGCGTGCTTGGCGCAGGTAAGGCCGTGAATGTCGAGTTCGTCTCGGCGAACCCGACCGGCCCTATGCATGTCGGCCATACGCGAGGCGCTGTCTTCGGCGATGCGCTTGCCAATCTGCTCGACTTCGCAGGCTATAAGCCGGCGCGCGAATATTACATCAACGATGCCGGCGCTCAGGTGGATGTCCTCGCGCGCTCGGCCTTCCTTCGCTACCGCGAGGCCCTCGGCGAGGACATCGGCGAAATTCCCGCCGGGCTGTACCCCGGCGAATACCTGAAGCCGGTCGGGGAAGCGCTTGCGAAGGAGTTCGGAAAAGACCTCCTCGATACCCCGGAAGAGAAGTGGCTTCCGCTTGTGCGGGAACGGGCCGTCGCCGCGATGATGGATATGATTCGCGAAGATCTCGTCTCGCTGGGAATCCGGCATGACGTCTTCTTCTCGGAGCGATCACTTAACTGCGGCGGTCATAACCAGATTGCGGAAACCATCGAAGCCCTGAAGCAAAAGGGCCTGATCTACGAAGGGCGTCTTGCTCCGCCGAAAGGCAAGCTTCCCGACGATTGGGAGGATCGCGAGCAAATCCTGTTTCGCGCAACCAGCTTCGGAGACGATACGGATCGTGCTCTCGTCAAATCCGACGGCTCCTACACCTATTTCGCGGCGGACATGGCTTATCACCGGTCGAAAATCGAGCGCGGCTTCAAGACGCTGATCAATGTGCTTGGCGCGGATCATGGCGGCTATGTCAAGCGGCTGACGGCGGCTGTGAAGGCGCTTTCGAACGGTGAGGCCGAGCTCGATGCCAAGATCTGTCAGCTCGTGCGCCTTTTCCGCGGCGGCGAGCCCGTCAAAATGTCGAAGCGCTCCGGGTCTTTCGTGACCCTGCGGGAGATCGTCGACGAGGTCGGGCCGGGGCCTGTGCGTTTCATGATGCTCACGCGCAAGAATGATGCGGCGCTCGATTTCGACTTCGACAAAGTGCTCGAACAGTCGAACGACAATCCCGTGTTCTACGTGCAGTACGCGCATGCCCGGGCAAGCTCGGTGCTCGCGAAGGCGCGCGAGGCTTTCCCGGACATGGACCTGAGCGCACCCTCGCTCGCAGGCGCGAATCTCGAATTTGCTGACCGACGAAGCGGAACTTGCCCTCATCAAGAAACTGGCGCAGTTCCCGCGCGCAGTCGAAGGGGCGGCGCAGGCTCACGAGCCGCACAGGATCGCCTTCTATGCCCATGAAGTTGCGGCAGTATTCCACAGCCTTTGAACTCGGGGCAAAAGTCGCCACATTTGCGGTTCATCGTTTTGGCTAGCTCGGACATTACGAGAGCGCGTCTCGCGCTTATTACAGGGGCCGCGCAAGTATTGCGATCATCGTTGAACTTGCTCGGCGTAGAAGCAATCTCCGAAATGCGTTAGTCCCCCTAGGTCCGTACTATCACAGGTGGAGGGAAACTCTTCGATGGCTACGAATGACAATTCGGCATCGCGCCGCGGACGTCGTGCCGACCAAGGGGATTACCGCGGTGCTCCCAGACAGGACCGCGATGACAGATGGGATCAATCGCCATCGCGTGATCGCGCTCCCGCAGATCCCTATCAGGACCCGCGGTCGCGGGACAGCCAGCAGCAGCGTGCCGGCTATTCCAACTTCAGCAGGCACCCTTACTCGAATCAGCCGGAGCCCACGCTTCCGAAACCCCAGGGGTACTATCAGGAGCCCGTTCAGCGCAGCGATTCTCCTCGCTATGTTGAACCGGCCGCACAAGCCTATACCCCGCCGCCGCCGCCCTATGAGCCCGAACCCCCGCACCTGAACTTCCCCGATTCGGGGCGCGACGACCTTTTCGAGCGCGATCAAGGGGCCGCTTACGGGCAGAACCCTTATGGCTCAGAGCGCGCCAGCTATCAGAGCGACCCTTACAGCCAGAGCCGCGGGCAACAGCCGCCGGCGCCGCCGAGCACCCGGCGCGATGACCCTCAGTTTATTCAGCGCGAGGTTCCGGCCTCTCCGGCCGACGACTACGAGCGCGGTTATCCACCGCGCAATGCGCAGGAAACGCAGGCATCGCGGTTCTTTCTTCCGGACGACGAACCACAGAAGCAGCGCGCCGCCCAGCCTGATCGAAGTCTACGCGGCTCCTCCTCCGCCACAGCAGCAGCAATACGTTGCGGACGCGCCGCAAGATTATTACGACCCCCACTTCGAAGATAACTGGGCCGACGAGCGCGTTCTCCATGAAGACGACGGGAGTTCTGGGCACCGCGAGCTTGCAGCCCACGAGAGCGAACTCGACGAAGACTTCTTCGCCGACGAAGACGAACTGGAAAACGATCATCTTCCGGCGCCAAAACGCAGCCGGAAGATGTTTATCGCGGCCGCGCTCGCCGGCGCGCTCGTTGTCGGGGGCGGCGGCGCTTACCTTTACAAGTCCGTCAAAGGTGGTGGCACGGAGGAAAGCGCAGCCCCTTACATTCGCGCGGATAACCGGCCTGTGAAGGAGTTGCCTGCAAATCCTGGCGGGAAACAGTTTCCTAATGGCGAGAAGACCATTTATGATCGGCTGACCCCTGACGGGGGACAGCAGGCCCAGGCCGCAGCCTTCACGCCTTCCGTCCCTGCGGCAGCGCCGCCTGCCCAGCCGGCCGGGGGGAACTCTCTCGAAGAACGAATTGATGAAGCCTTAAGGAAAGCACAACAGGCAAGCGACGCTCCACAAACTGTTGCGGCTCCGCAGGCGCGCGGTGCGGATCAGCCAACCGTGGTGAGGAGTGAGAGTTATCGCCCCGACGGAACACGCGTTGACGGCGGCCGCACCATGGTCACGCCGAGCATTGTCGATGTGAATGGCGGACAGCTTCCTCCGCCTTTCGGAGCCGCGACGCAGACGGCTGCTCCGCCACAGCCTCAGGTAGCATCACCCTTCCAGACGGTTCCGGTCCCGTCATCGCCACCCCTGGCTCCAGTGTCGCGTTCAGCTTCTCTTACTCCCGCAGAACCAACAGCCACTCCGTCTGGCGGCTACTGGGTCTCCTTGAAGTCGGCTAACGACGAGAAAGCGATTCAGAGGGATCTTACAGTCCTCACAGATAAGTATAAGTCTGTGCTTGGCGATGTGCAGCTGACTTCGAAAATCGCGGACTTGGGCGCAAAAGGCGTCCACTACAGGGCCGTGGCTGGCCCGATCGGCTCGCGTCAGGAAGCCTTGGACCTGTGCCAGAAGATCAAGGGCGTTGGCGGCGATAAAGCGTGCTTCGTCTATAATTAGCGCCGAAGCACTCGAAAATCTAATGTCGGATGCAACCTCGGCGCACTTTATTGGGCTGCGTCGATTCTAAAACCTGACATTAACGCTCTCGCGTGTTAATCGGCAGGCACCTGCAATTCTGCACGCGGCCATGATCAACACAATTAAGAATACATTCCGTCTGACAAAGGCTGGCGCTACGCTGGCTTGGTATGGGGCTGCGTTCGTGCCCGAATCGGTGACGCTGCCTGGGCCGCTTCGCGTTTTGCGCGGAACCGGCGAAGGAGAGCCGGTCGCCAAGCGCAAGGAAAAAGGCGAGCGCCTATCAAAGGCGATCAGGGCACTCGGACCCACCTACATCAAGCTTGGCCAATTCCTTGCGACCCGCCCGGATGTTGTCGGGCCGCAGCTGGCCAATGCGCTCGGATCGCTGCGCGACCGCCTTCCTCCGTTTTCCACCCGCGAAGCGCATCAGGAAATCGAGGCCACATTTGGAAGGCCGTGGAACGAAGTCTACGAGGACTTAGGCCCGCCCATTGCAGCCGCGTCCATCGCGCAGGTACATAAAGCGACGGTGCGGACGCCAGCCGGACGGCGTGCAGTCGCGGTCAAAATCCTCCGCCCGCACATAGAAAAGCGATTCGAACGCGATCTTGAGAGCTTCTATTTCGCGGCTCATGCAGCCGAGCGCTTCTCGCCGCAAACTCGCCGCCTCCGCCCGGTCGCTGCCGTGGATACGCTGGCGCAGTCGGTGGTGCTGGAGATGGACTTGCGCCTCGAGGCAGCCGCCATCTCCGAAATGGCCGAAAACATTGCGAAGGGTGGCGATACCGGCTTTCGTGTGCCCCAGGTCGACTGGGAGCGAACCGGCAAGCGCGTGCTGACACTCGACTGGATCGACGCCATACCCTTAAGCGACTTTGCGGCCATCGAGGCGTCCGGGCTCGACCGGCGGGCTCTCGGCCTGAACGTCATCCGCACCTTCCTCAAGCACGCGATTCGCGACGGGTTCTTCCACGCCGACATGCATCAGGGCAACCTGTTCGCCGATCCGCGGGACGGAAGCCTCGTTGCCGTCGATTTCGGCATCATGGGACGGCTCAGCCCGAAAGAGAGCCGTTTTCTCGCCGAGATCCTATACGGCTTCATCACGAAGAACTATCAGCGAGCTTCGGAAATCCATTTCGAGGCAGGCTACGTGCCAGCAACGCAGAGCGTGGCAGCCTTCGCCCAATCGCTTCGCGCCATCGGCGAGCCGATCATGGGCCGCCCCGCCGAGGAGATCTCGATGGCGCGTCTCCTGACGCAGCTTCTCGAGAACACGGAAGTGTTCCAGATGCGCATGCGCCCTGAGCTTCTGCTCTTGCAAAAGACGATGGTCGTCGTCGAGGGCGTGGCGCGCGAACTCGACCCGAGGCTGAATATCTGGATTGCGGCGGAGCCTGTGGTCCGAGATTGGCTGACCAACCAGCTCGGGGCCCGTGCACAGCTCCGGGACATGGCCGCCAACGTGAATGCGCTTGCCACCGCCTTGAAACAGGCCCCGCAGTTGATGGAGCGCGGCGCGAAAATCGTGGATGCGCTCGAAGCCGAACAGGCGGAGCCAAGGGAGGCGCCTCGCAGCGGCAGCCGCTGGACCATCGCTCTTCCGCTCTGGATCGGAACGGCCGCACTTGTGGTGATGGCGATGAAGCAGCTTCTCGGCTGACTTCAAGCTGATGCTGGCCGCGCCATCCCGTGCAGGGCGCAGTACGCCAGTGGTGCGCCGCAGACTCGGGATCGAAAACGATGCTCGCGCCCGTAGCGGTCCTGTGTCTGCGCGGCGGTCACTTTGTGCAGCAGTGCGCACGGGATGACATCAACGGAGCGGCATCACACCCTTCGAACGCCTTTTAAATCAGGCGAAGTTCGGTGAGCGCGGCGCGCATTGCTGGAGGCATTCCGCAGTCGGCTGCGGGAGCGTTCGGATCGAGGTCTCTGGGCGCGTCGCTCCCCGGCAGATAGCGCCAGCCCTGAAAAGGACGGCGAGGCGCGGGCTCGGTTGGAACAAGGCCGGGGTCGAGTTCGAAGCCGCAGCGCAAAATGCCATCGGCTCCCCTCACCTCCTGCAGCCCGACAATGCGCTGCCGTGCCCGGATGAAGCCACCAATCACCCAGTAAAGCGAAGATTGCGGCCCGAAGCCCTCCCGGCGCGGCGTCTGCCTCGTGACATGGACGAGGTCGTGTCCGGCCTTAAGACGATTCCGCTGCCATTCGGCGAGGTCCTCGATGGAGTTGCAGCCGACGCAAAGTTTCACGATGTGGACAGTCATGATGTCTCATTAGCAGTCAGCAGCGAAGAAATCGAGAGATTGGCGGTAACTTCCCACGGATGTGCAAGGCTTCGCATTGAGAGCGCGCGCGTTTTCGCCTACCTTCCGGCCATGACAACAGAACGCACACTTCACGTGGTAGGGGCTGGCCTTGCAGGGTCCGAGGCAGCATGGCAAGCCGCTGAGCGCGGAACCTATGTCGTACTGCACGAGATGCGGCCAGCGCGCCTGACCGAGGCCCACAAAACCGGGAACTGCGCCGAACTCGTCTGCTCCAACTCCTTCCGGTCCGACGACTGGGAAAACAACGCGGTCGGCCTCCTGCACGAGGAGATGCGCCGCGCCGGCTCGCTCATCCTGCAGGCCGCAGAGCACCACAAGTTGCCAGCGGGGGGCGCGCTTGCGGTCGACAGGGATGAGTTCTCGGCGGAGGTCACGGCGAAGCTCGCGGCGCATCCGCGCATCGAAATCCGCCACGGCGAGATTTCCCGCCTGCCGCCTCCGGAATGGTCCTCCGTCATTATCGCGACCGGCCCTTTGACCACGCCTTCTCTCAGCGCGGCAATCAACGCACTCACGGGCGAGGATGCGCTCGCCTTTTTCGACGCCATCGCTCCCATCGTCCTGCACGACACCATCGACATGGACGTGGCCTGGATGCAGTCGCGCTACGACAAGCCCGGGCCGGGCGGAACCGGGGCGGATTATATCAACTGCCCCATGAACTGTGAGCAATACGAGGCATTCATCGACGCCCTGCTCGCGGCCGAGAAAACCTCATTCAAGGAGTGGGAAACCTCGACGCCCTACTTCGAAGGTTGCCTGCCTATCGAAGTCATGGCTGAACGGGGCCGCGACACGTTGCGGTTCGGACCCATGAAGCCGGTCGGGCTCACCGACCCGCGCACGGGGCGCTCGCCTCATGCCGTGGTGCAGCTCCGGCAGGACAACGCGCTGGGCACGCTGTGGAACATGGTCGGCTTCCAGACCAAGCTCAAGCATGGGGAGCAGACGAGCGTGTTCCGCATGATCCCCGGCCTCGAAAGCGCTTCGTTTGCGCGGCTGGGCGGGCTGCATCGCAACACGTTTTTGAACAGCCCGAGGCTGCTA
Organism: uncultured Alphaproteobacteria bacterium; assembly: GCA_963833565.1. GTDB lineage: Bacteria > Pseudomonadota > Alphaproteobacteria > Rhizobiales > Rhodomicrobiaceae > Rhodomicrobium. The sequence continues at coordinate 65,435 of CAWHYO010000043.1, read as the reverse complement.
GATGGGAGATTGCGGCTCAAAGCCGAACCACACTTGCGCTTCGCGGGGCAGATCACAGGCGTCGAGGGATATGTGGAGTTGGCCGCGATCGGGCTGCTGGCGGGACGTTTTGCCGCTGCCGAGCTTTTTGGAGGCGCTCCTCTCCCTCCGCCGCCAACAACCGCGCTGGGGGCGCTTCTTGCGCATATCACAGGAGGTCATTTGACGGATGCATCAGAGAGCGGCGCTCGCAGTTTCCAGCCCATGAACGTCAATTTCGGGCTTTTCCCGCCTTTGCCGGAGAGCGGAAAGCGGCTGAAAGGTGCGGAGCGTGGCCGCGCGCGCAAAAAAGGGCTGTCCCAGCGCGCTTTGCAAGACCTCGGGACCTGGCTTGAAAACAACTCAACACGATAAGCTGCGGCGATCAGCCTCGCCTGCGGATGCGCAAGAGCTGCTCCGTAACGCATAGCTGCCATGCACCGGGCTTTCAATGTTGCAGTGCGGCAGCGTTCAACTTGCGACACGCGGTAATGTTTGCCACATTCGATTCACATCCATCTCGAAGCTTACTCCCAGGAGCCGCCATGGTTCAGCTTACGCTGCCGCAGAATTCGAAAGTGCGCAAAGGCAAAACCTGGAACGAGCCGACGGGCAATAAGGCCGATTGGGGACAGTTCGACGTTTACCGCTGGGATCCGGATAGCGGCGAAAATCCGCACGTCGACACATACTATGTCAACCTCAAGGACTGCGGTCCGATGGTGCTCGACGCCCTCCTCAAGATCAAGAACGAGATTGATCCCACCTTGACCTTCCGGCGTTCCTGCCGCGAGGGGGTGTGCGGCTCGTGTTCGATGAATATCAACGGGACCAACACGCTGGCTTGCACGCTTGCCATTGAGGACGTCAGTATTCCGGTTCGCATCTATCCCCTGCCCCATATGGATGTGCATAAGGACCTCGTGCCGGATCTGTCGCACTTCTTCGCGCAGCATCGCTCGATCGAGCCATGGCTGAAGACGGACTCGCCGCCGCCCGTGACCGAGTGGCTCCAAAGCCGGGAGGACAGGGAACATCTCGACGGCCTCTACGAATGCATTCTCTGCGCCTGCTGCACGACCGCCTGTCCCTCTTATTGGTGGAATGGCGCCCGCTTCCTAGGTCCGGCCTCACTTCTCGCTGCAAAGCGCTGGGTTGTGGATAGCCGCGACGAATGCACAGGCGACCGTCTCGACAATCTAGAGGATCCGTTCCGGCTTTACCGCTGCCACACGATCACGAACTGTGCGCAAGTTTGCCCAAAGGGGCTAAACCCCGCAAAGGCCATCGCGGATTTGAAGAGGTTGATGGTAGAACGTCAGCTGTAGACGGCCTCTCGGGCGTTAGACCCGGGAGACTGTACCGTTCCCTCATCCATGGACAGCAGGGGGAGAGCACCGAGTTGAAGACATCATTCAGCGACTCGATGGCTGTCTCTGCTATCTTCTTCGGGATGTCGCCGAGCTCTTTTGCTCTGGCAATAACATAGATTTCTCGCGAAGACGCCGGTCCCGGCAGCGGCCTGAATTTCAGATCCGGCCAGGAGGCACGCCCCAACATGCTCGAAAGGGGCGTCACGATGCTCCATCCATGGCTGTTGGCCACCGTGGCCATGACCGCTTCGGGGTCGTCGAATTCGAGCCGGCCCTTGGCTTCGACGCGTGTACGCCTCAAATGACCCTCGATTTTCCGGCCAAGCGTCGTCCGGGTGCTGAGCCGCACAAGGTCTCGCGTTTCTGCCAGCGTTTGCAGGTCCTTGTACTCTTCCGGCGCGGATCTCGGCAGGACGAGGATCAGTTGCTCCGTCAGAATGAGATGGCGCTCGAGATTGGGTTCGTCTTCGAGGGGATCGGATGAGATGACAATATCGGCTTCGCGGGTCAAAAGCGACCGGATGTGCTGACCGGTCAGTCCCCCGTGGACCGACCACTGCGTCGCGAACCCCTGAATTTTGGAGACGAGTTCGAGGCCGATCGTTCCCGCAATCGTCTCCACAAGGCAGATGTTCAGCTTTGGCAGCGCCGACGCCGCGGGCTGGCGTGCTGCCTGGATGGCCTCACGAGCGGAAAGCAAGAGGCCCCGCGCCTTATCCAGAAGGATGGTCCCCGGAGGCGTCAGCGCCATTGGCCTGACATCACGATCAAAGAGCTGCACGCCAAGTGAGTGCTCCAGGTTCGCGATAATCTGACTGACCGCCGATTGCGTCAGTCCCATCTGACGAGCCGCTAAGCTCATGCCGGCGCTTTCGGCGACCTGGACGAATATGCTGAGCGACCGGAGGTTGAGATCGACGGTATCATTGCGAGCCCGCTCTGGGGCTGGACGGCTCCGTTTGCGATCCATAATAAACTCTTAAAGATAGAAGCTATAACGCGGACCAAGCAATTAGTTGTATAAGCGTTGCTGATGATTATTACATTGCGCTCCGGAAAGTAAACCGAATTGATCGTTCGTGTCCCCAGGACATCAGAATCGTGTAATCAGAAGCGAAGATGCAACACCAACGCTGAGGTTGTGTTGTCCTCTTGCGAACAGAAAATTAACGCTAAACTAAGACTCGATTCGGCATATGTCCTGATTGCTAACGCGTTCTCCGCGGGAGAAACCGATGAAAATCCATCGTGACCCATTTCGGTCTGCCTTCGGGATTATCGCGTTCTCTTCTGTTTCAATGGCATCGCTGAAGGCTGCCAGCGCAGCCGGAAACCTTTCCGATGCTTCGACCTGCGCATTCGGAAATGCTGACGCCGCGCTGATCGGCGCCGTGCTGGCAGGCGCCGCGGCCGGATGCGCCGTGCTCGCGGTCATATTCCGGGAAAAGGCGCAGTGGTATGCCAAACAGCTCCTGCGCCAGAAAGCACGCTTCGATTCCCTCTCAGCCATCGAAAACAATTTCCGGGCGCTTGCGGCGCTCGAGCCGCAGGCCTTTGTGATCTGGACAGATGCCAATCCAAGACTCGCGCTTCACAATCTTCCAGGCCCGGTCGGCGTGCCTGTGAAGCTGGCGCAGCTCCTGCGCTTCGGCGCCTGGCTTCATCCCGACGATGCAGCAAGGTCCGCCGAAAGTTTGAACCGCCTGCAGACCCAAGGTGAGGGCTTCGTCTCGAATGCAAGCACGCTTGAGGGTCATGTCATCGAGATCTCCGGCGCGGTTTCAGGGGCGGACACAGTGTTGCGCATCCGGCCGTTTTCACCCGTCAACAAGGAACTCGTCCGCCTGATAGGCGAGAACAAACGGATGAAGCAGTCTTTGCAGGACCGCGAAAGCCTGCTCGACAATCTGCCGATGCCCGTTTGGCTTCGCGACGCGAAAGGCGCTCTGACATGGGTCAATACCGCCTATGTGACTGCGATCAACGCGAAAAGCCGGGACGAAACCATCGAGAAGAAGATCGAGCTTTTTGAAACGCGGCAAAGGGCCGATCTCCTTCGCATGAGTCAGTCGAAGAAAGGGGGACGGCTCAAGCTGCAGACCATCATCAATGGCGGCGTGCAGATTTACGAGGCGATCGCGGCGCCGCTTGAGCGCGGAAGCGGTGGGGCGGCCTTGGACGTTGCTCCACTCGCCATCGCGAAGGATGAACTCGAAAGGCAGATGGCCGCACACAGCCGCACGCTCGACAAGGTCTCCACCGGCGTTGCGGTGTTCGGCGGCGACCGCAAGCTCGTTTACAGCAACGACGCGTTCGCTCGCACCTGGAGCCTGGACAACACCTGGCTCACAGAGAAGCCATCGGCATCGGAATTTCTCGATCAGCTTCGCCAGCGCCGCCTGCTTCCGGAGCAGCCCGACTACCGCAAATGGCGCGATGGCAAAGTGCTCGCATGGGATCGTAACCGCACCATCGACGAGCTTTGGCACCGGCCCGACGGAAGAACCGTGCACGTCGTAACCGATTGCCGCGACGATGGCGGGGTGACCTTCCTTTTCGACGACGTGACCGAGAAGCTATCCCTGGAGCGGCAATTCCACAGCCTCATCGAAGGGCAGCGCGAAACGCTCGACCACCTCAGCGAAGGCATCGCCGTGTTCAGCGCGGACGGACGCCTGCAGCTGTTCAATCCAGCCTTCCAGGCCATCTGGCGCCTCGATGCCGAGATGCTACAGGGCGCGCCTCATTTTGAAGGCATAAAGGCCGCGACCGAAGAACTCGCCCCGGACCCGGACTTCTGGCACACGCTGCGGGAGGCGATCACCGGAATGCCGGAAGCGCGGGACACGTTCAGCGGCACAGTTGCCCGCCGCGACGAGACACACCTCGCCTACGCTGTGACACCGCTACCGGACGGCGGCACGCTCCTTACCTTCGCGGACGTCACCGACAGGAAACGCTTCGAGGAAGTTCTGCTGGAGCGGAACGAGGCCCTGGAAGCGTCCGATCGCTTAAAGACGGCGTTCCTCAGCCACGTTTCCTACGAGCTGCGCACGCCGCTGACAACCATCATCGGCTTCTCCGACCTTCTGGCCGAGGAGGTAAGCGGCCCGCTCAATACCAAGCAGCGCGACTATCTCAACGACATCAAGACCTCGAGCCAGATGCTGCTCACAATCATCAACGACATTCTCGACCTGGCCGTGATCGATGCCGGAGCGTTGGATCTGAAGCTTGCGCCGGTGAAAGTCGAGGACGTGATCGAGGCTGCCGAGCTGGGCGTCCGCGAGCGCCTGTCGCGGGCGAAGGTCAATCTAGACGTGCATATCGCGAAGGGCGCAGGCACGGTGATGGCCGATTACAATCGCCTCATTCAGGTCATCTATAACCTTCTCTCGAATGCCATCGGTTTCTCGCCGGAAGACGGCACGATAACGCTCACCTGCCGGCGGGAGAAAAACGGCATAGCGATCAGCGTCCAGGATACAGGGCTCGGCATCCCCGAAGAGGAGCAGGAGACGGTGTTCGATCGCTTCGAATTGCGCGGGCGAGGCTCGCGTCACAGGGGCGCCGGCCTTGGACTGTCGCTCGTGAAAAGCATCGTGCAGCTTCACAAGGGCCGCATCGATCTGCGCTCCACGCCAGGCGCGGGCACGACTGTGACGGTCCATCTGCCCGACCGTCACCCGGCGTTACAGCAGAAGGACAAGGCTGGCTCGGACAAGGGCGCGCGCAAAGCGATCGCAGCTCAGTCCTGAGCCAGTTTGCGGGCCATTCCAGTCTACAAGCAGAGGCGGGTCGATTCCTCCGCTATACCTCACCAGCGGAATTTTGAAGCTCAGCGACGCGAAACAGTCGCATCATTTTGATCGCGTAAAGGAGTACGAGCGCGGCGTCTTCTTCCGATTTCCAAGTGTGACCGGAGGCAGAAACCCGAACGGGCCTGCAGGGGCGAGAGGGTACGGGGGACGGTCCAAGCAGAAATTTGTGCAGTTTTGTGCATGAAAGGAACAAACCCGCCACGCAAAACAACGACTTCTCCACCTCGTGTTGCCAAATTCAATCCAGGACAAAGTTGAGTTGCGCTATGAACTCAACCATAGCTGGTGGTGTTTTGTATGCTCGCGCGGCCCAATATCTCGATGCGCATCCGTCTCCTCCTTGCTCTGGGGACATTGAGCCTTCTCGCATTGTCAGGGATCGGGCTTTGGTCGCAGCGTTCGCAGATGCTCGATAACCGGCAAGCCGAGCTTCGGAAGCTCCTGGATTTGATCCTCTCAGTCGCCCGCGCAGCCATGATGAAGGCTGGCGGGCCCGCAAGCGAGGCTGGACGGAAAACCTTCTTCGAGGTCCTCCAAACAGCAAGGTTTGGCAAGGAGAATGAACAAAACTACGTTTGGGCTTATGACTATGATGGCGTTGCAAAAGCCCACATCGATCCCAAGAAGCTAGGGAAGAACCGCCTTGATGTCGTCTATGCGAATGGCGTTCAACAGGTTAAGGAATACGTCCGGATCGCAAGAAGTCCCGAAGGCGGTGGATTTATAGAGTATCCGATCGAGAAGGGCGTCGACGGCCCGCTGACGTCCAAGCTTTCCCTTATACAAAATGTGCCAGAGATTGGAGCACTGGTTGGCGTCGGCGCTTATGTCGATGACGTGGAGGCGGACTTTTTCCGTCAGCTCTTGATGGAAGGCGCTATGCTTGCGGCAGTCCTCGCGGCGATCGGCGCTGCAGGTTTTCTAATCGGGCGAAAGCTTGTGGCCGTGACGTCCGAAATGGAGCACCAACTTGCAGCGGCGGTGGCCCTCCAGAGCGAGATGCTTCCGAGTTTGGAGCGGCTAGCGCAAATTCAGGGTCGCTGCCCCTTGGACCTTTCGAACTATTACAAGCCACGCGATGGTGTTGGCGGAGATATTTGGGGTACTGAAGTTATCGGCTCTCAACGCATCATGATCTATGTTGCCGATTTTACAGGTCATGGCATTTCTGCCGCATTTAATACCGCCCGCTTTCATTCCTTCGTGCATATGAAGCTCCGAAGCACAAACAACCCCGCGTGGCTGCTGCGCAGATTGAACAACAGACTGCACGCCGTGCTGCCTGCCGGCCAGTTCGCAACCATGTTCTGCGCAACGATCGATTTCCACATGCAAACGATCGAATATGCTTCGGCTGGCGCGCCTCCTCAGCTCTTTCGCCGTTCGTCCGAGGCCGCGTATGAAGTCATTACCCAGCGGAGCTTGCCGCTCGGAATTCTCCCCGACGTCGCCTATGAAAGCCAAATGGTTGCGTTTAGTGCCGGCGGAGGTCTTGTTCTCTACACCGATGGGCTGATCGAGACGCCCAAACCGCCCCGCAGCCTATTTACGATAGATTCTCTGAAAGAGCTTCTCAACAAGACCAGCCAGGCCACCTCGTTGCAACTGTGCCAAAGCCTCCTCGGCGGATTTTCTAAACCGGCGATCGAAGCAGATGACGACATCACTCTCATCGTCGCGACGTTTACCGGCGGAGTTATGGAACCTCTTAGTGACTACGAAATCTGATGGCTTGCTTTAAGAAATCCGTGCGCTTCCCGTTACCCAAACGGGAGACGTCCCCGCGAACACGGCCCAAAGGTCTGCTCACGGACCGACGCGGAGATGCCGTTCGCCTTTTTCAAGAGCGTTGATGTGCCGGGTTATTGCCGGACGCAGCCTCAGCCTTCAACAGCGATAGGGTGAGCTGAGCACCCCTCCGTCACAATTCCGCGGGATTCCGGCAATAACGCCCACATCTATGGTGAGGTCTCCAGCCAAGTCTCTGGAGACGGCGATTTCCTTAAGGTGGGGCTGTGTGGGACTTGAACACTCCCGAGGCGCTGAAGGCACTGGCGAGCAGGCTCGCTCCTTTCGTGTCGCCTGTGGATTTCATCGCGCTCTATGGCGATCTCGGCGCGGGGAAGACCACCTTCGCGCAGGGGCTGCTGCCAGCGCTCGGCATCGCGGACACGGTAACAAGTCCGACCTATCAGCTCGTGCAGAGCTACAGTGGCCCACGGCATACGATCCATCACTGCGATTTTTACAGGATTGAGCCGGGCGAAGACGAGGAAATCGGCTTTTCGGAGCTTTGCTCTACGGGGGCCGTCCTTGTGGAGTGGCCCGACACAATCAAGCGCCGATTGCCTCCAGACCGGCTTGAGGTGCAAATAGAAGGCGAAGGCAACGCGCGAAGGGTTTCGCTGGCAGGCTTCGGCGCGTGGGAACGGAAGCTCGCGCGCTTTATGGAGATCCAGGCGTTCCTCGATGCCGATGGATGGGGTGATGCGCAGTGCATCGCCATCAGGGGCGACGCATCGGCACGCCTCTTTTCAAGGCTCAAGCGCGGACCGGATGTGACCATGCTCATGGATTGGCCGCCCCTCAGCGACGGGCCTCCGATCCGGGATGGCCGTCCTTACTGCCAGATCGCCCACCTCGCCCGCAGGGGCCCTCCTTTCATTGCGGTGTCCGATTGGCTGCGCCTGAAAGCGGGGCTCAGCGCGCCCGCGGTGGCGGCATTCAACCTCGATCGCGGCCTCTTTCTGGTCGAAGACCTGGGCGATGCGGTGTTCGGCAATCTTATAGCCGATGGGCAGCCGCTCGAACCGCTTTATTCGCTCGCCGTGGACGGCCTGCTTGCGATCCGCGCTTCGAAGCCTCCCCGCGATCTTCCCATACCGGACGCCGCGCCTTACCGCGCGCCCGAGTTCGACCGCGAGGCGCTGGAGGTCGAGTTGGACCTCCTTGTGCAATGGTATTTCAAGCTGTTTCCGGCGTGGGAGTCGTCCGGGACGCTGGCTCGTACATTTTTCGAAGCCTGGTCGCCCTTTCTAGACTGGCTGGCGGCGCAGAAAAAAGACCTCGTGCTGCGAGACTATCATTCCCCGAACCTTCTTTTGTGTGAAGAGAGGAGCGGCCTTCAGAGGCTTGGCGTCATTGATTTCCAGGACGCCGTTTGGGGCAATCCCGCCTACGATCTCGTGTCACTGTTGCAGGATGCGCGCCTTGAAGTGCCCGAAGCGAACGAGCGCACCCTTTACGCCCGCTATTGCGAGCGCGCGGCGAAAGCGGACCCCACCTTCGACCCCGCCGCGTTCGCAAAGGCCTATGCGATCCTCGGCGCGCAGCGAAACACGAAGATCCTCGGCATTTTCGTCCGGCTGTCGCTGCGCGATGGCAAGAATGGCTATCTTGCACATTTGCCACGCATCCACCGCTATCTGCTCCGCAACCTCCGACACCCGGATCTCAAGCCGCTCCGGGCGTGGTATGAGGCCCACCTGCGCCCCGCTCCAGATGCCGCTCACTGAGCGGCCACGGGGCAGAGAAGGTTGGACCCGATATGGAGACAGCGGAGAACGGCCCGATCAACACCGCGATGGTGTTAGCGGCCGGATTTGGGACGCGGATGCGACCGCTGACCGACCGCACTCCGAAGCCGCTGTTGATGCTTGCCGGACGGCCGCTTCTCGATCATGCGCTTGACCGGCTCGCCGAGGCGGGCATTGGGCGGGCTGTCGTTAACGTTCACCATTTCGCCGACCAGATCGAGGCCCACCTCCGTGGCCGCATTGCCCCGCACATCATCATTTCGGATGAGCGTCAATGCGTTCTTGAAACGGGGGGCGGCGTCCGCAAGGCCTTGCCGCATCTCGGGGGCGCGCCCTTCATAGTCCACAACTCCGATTCCGTCTGGAGCGAAGGCGCGCATTCCAACCTGAAGATGCTGATCGGCGGCTGGGAGCTGCAACACATGGCGGCGCTCCTGTTGCTGGCGCGCCGCGATTCGAGCGTCGGCTACGATGGCCTCGGCGATTTTCACAGGGATGCCACAGGGCGGTTGCAGCGTCGGCGGAAGGGCGAAGAGTTGGCTTACGTCTTCGCGGGCGTGTCCATTCTGAATCCGCAGCTTTTCGAAGGCATCCGCGATGAGGCCTTCTCCCTGAACGTGATCTTCGACCGGGCGAGCGCCGGGGACGCGCTGTTCGGCGCGGTGCTCGAAGGAACATGGATGCACGTTGGAACGCCGCAAGCGCTGGCGGAAGCGGAAAGCCATTTGAATGACGGCTGGCGTCTCAGAGCATAAGCCGGAGCCATACGCTGGCGGCTTCGCGATCGTGAACTGCCCGGCGCAGGCGCCGTTCCTGAAGACGCTCGCGGCGTCGATCCTCGACGGCTCGATCTGGAACGCAGGCGCGCCCGAGCCGCACGACCTGCCCGGCCTCACCCTATACCTTCCTTCCCAAGCGGCCGTTCAGCCGCTCAAGCTTGAATTCTTGTGGCTTTCGCCGGACGAGGCCACCTTCCTTCCCCGCATCCGCGTTCTGGGCGATGCGGACCCGCTCGACCTTTTCGCGGCTTACGGAACGCGGATGGAGGCGACAAAGGCAGCGATTGCGCTGCTCAGGAAAGCGCTCGACATTCCTCCCGCCTTCACCGAACTTGAGCGGCAGATCCATCTGAGCGGCTATGCCCTTGAAGCTGCCGCGAAGATGCGAAGCACAAGAACGGCGCCAGGGGAACGCCTCTTTCCCGATGTTCCCGCCGTCAGCGCTGCCGCAATAGCAAGAGAAATCGCGGCGCTCATCGACGAAGCCCACAATGAGGCCGCAGACCTTTCGCGCATCGATAAGCTCGACACTTCGCAATCGACCGGCGGCGAGCAGCTATCCCTCCAGCTTCTCCGGCATGTGCGCAGAAGTTGGGATGCCCACAAGCTAGAGGAGTGCAGGCTCGACGCGCAGGAACGGCGCAACCGTCTCATGGCGATCGAGGCCGAGTTCGTCGGGCAGAGCGATGCGCCCGTTATCATCGCGGGCTCAACCGGAAGCGTCGCTGCAACCATGACACTGATGGAAACGCTGAAAGCGCGGCCTAATTCGGCGCTGGTGCTTCATGGCATCGACCGCGATCTCGACGCGGAGTCCTGGGCTGCGCTTGGAAACCACCCCGAGCATCCGCAGCACGGCCTGCATCAGCTTCTTACGAAACTCGGCGTGAGCCGGGAGGCCATCCGCGACCTTGCCACGGGGGAATGCGCAAACCCTCGCCGCGCAGCGTTCCTCAGCGAGACGCTGCGGCCAGCTTCGACGACAACCCGATGGGCGAACTTCGCCAGCTCTACGAAGAAGGCAGGCGGCGTCCCTGCACCCGGCCTGGCCCTGTTAGAGGCCGAAACGATCCAGGACGAGGCAGCGGCCATTGCGCTTATCCTGCGCGAAGCGCTTGAAACCAAAGAGCAGCAGACCGCCGCGCTCGTCACCCCCGATGAAAACCTGATGGGCCGCGTGAGGCATGCGCTCACGCATTGGGGGCTGGCGAACCCGGTTGAGGAGCGAAACCCCGAAACCCTGGCTCTGCGCGCCGCCTTGACCGCCGCGAGCGGCAAGCCCGAGGATCTCGTTGCGCTTCTCAGATCCGCACAGGGTGATGGCGCTGCCGCCGCCCGGCGTTTCGCCGAACTGGTCGACCTGGGCGTTCTGCGTCAGATGTGGCGGCCATCGTCCATGCTGGGCATTCCCGCCGCACTGGCGCGGGCACAGCATGCGGTTGCCGCGGGTGAAGCGCGCCATCCCGCCATGAAGCGCATCGAGGCGGCGGAGTGGGAGGCCGCGCGCGCATTCGCCGGACAAGTGCTTGGGGCTCTGTCTCCGCTCACATCGGAGGGCGGACTGCGCCTCGACCTCATGGGATGGACAAGCGCCCACAGTTCGGTCATGGCTAAGCTGGCCGAGCTCGGCTTTTGCGCTTCTGATGTGGAGCAAGCTGAGCGGTCAACCCTTGAAGACGCCGCGAACGTGGCCGCGCCATCGCTCGAACTCGATCTTGTGGGATACGCCGCCTTTTTCGGCGAGATCGCTTCCGCGCGGCAAAGGACCACCAAGGAAAACCCGCATCCACGGCTGTTTTTGCGAAAACCGCTCGATGCTCGCTTGCTTCAAGCGGACGTGATCGTGCTTGGCGGATTGAACGAGGGAAGCTGGCCGCAGATTTCCGGCCCGAACCCCTGGCTTAATAGCAGGGATCGCGCCTTCGTCGGGCTTCCCACGGAAGAGCGGCGCATCGGCCTGTCGGCGCGAGACTTTACGGTGCTCGCCGCAGTCGCGCCCCGCGTCATTCTCACTCGCGCGAAGAAGGTGAACGGCAGCATGACCCGGCCGAGCCGCTGGATCGCGCGCCTGACAGGTCTGGCCAAAGGGGCGGGCAAGCTGGAGACGTTACAACCCGAAAATCCGTGGCTCTCATGGGCGCGTCTGCAGCGTGCGCCCGCTCAAGTGACGCCGGTGGGTTGCCCTGCCCCACGGCCGCCGCTTTCCGCACGACCGCGCCGGCTTAGCGTGACTGCAATCGAGACGTGGCTCGCCAATCCCTACGCGATCTACGCGCGGCATATCCTCAGGCTCGACCCCCTGCGCCGGATCGGGGAGACGCATGACGCGCGTGACAAGGGCATCCTGTATCACGCCGCGCTGCACCGCTTCTTTCAGGATCATCCCGGCCAGCTGCCTCCGAATGCGGGCGCGGAACTGGTGCGCTGCCTGGACAAGGCGGCGGATGAGTTGGGCTTCAATCTCGAAAATGCGCCGTTCTGGCGTCCGCGTTTTGCGCGCTTTGCCGACTGGTTCGCGAACACCGAGGACAAATGCCGTGCCGGTATTCTCGCCTTGAAAAGCGAAATTGGCGGGAAGCTGAAGCTCGATGCAGCAGCGGGGCGGTTCGAGGTAACCGCGCGCGCAGACAGGATCGACGTCTGCCAAGACGGAGCAGTGCGCATCTACGACTTCAAGACGAGCGCAAACGCGGCGAACACCTCGGCCCGGCGTGGAGCGCCGCAACTCGCGCTCGAAGGGCTTCTCGTTCGAGAAGGCGCCTTCGCCGGGATTCCACCGGGCTCCGATCCCGAGCTTCGCTACATCGTCGCCACTGGAGGCGAGCCGCCGGGCGAAATCGTGGACTTGAAGGTGCCATGTGCGGAAGCGATCGAGGAAGCCCGAACAGGGCTCCTGAAGCGCATCGCTCGCTTCGACGATCCCGCAACGCCCTACGCTTACGAGATCCGCGCCATTTTTCAGGATAAGGCGGACAACGATCCCTACGCTCACCTCGCGCGAGTGAAGGAGTGGTCCGCGGGCGGCGACGATGGAGAAGGCGATGACTGAGCTATCGCCTGAAGACCTGCTGGAAGCCGCCGAGCGCAAACAAAGGGCGGCGGCCGATCCCGCCGTATCGGCCTGGGTCCGGGCGAATGCGGGCACCGGCAAGACCCACGTTCTCGTACAGCGCATTTTGCGCCTGCTGCTTTCCGGTGCAGACCCGCGCTCGATCCTTTGCCTCACCTTTACCAAGAACGCCGCCGCGGAAATGGAAACGCGCGTGCTGGCAAGGCTCGGAGAATGGGCCACCGCCGGCGAAGAGGCACTCTCCAGCAGTTTGGCGAAGCTGCTCGGCCGGCCGCCGAACGCTAGCGAACTCGCCGCCGCCCCCTGCCTGTTTGCGTCCGTGATCGACGCGCTTGGCGGCCTTGCCATCATGACCATCCACGGCTTTTGCGAGCGCGTGCTGCGCCGCTACGCCTTGGAGGCCAATGTCCCGCCCGGTTTCACCGTGCTGACCGAGGAGGAAGCGCGCGACGCGCTGAGCGAAGCGCAGGCGCAAGCCTTTGCCTCGGCGAAGAGCGGGCCTCTGCGCGATGCCTTCACCACCATCGTCGCCTATGCGCGGGAAGACGACTTCTCCCGCGTGCTCGAGGCCATGCTCAGACATCGCAACGAAATCGCCCATCTCATGCAGGTTTCGGGTGAGGAGGATCGCTTCCAGTACGTCGAAGAAAGGCTCCGCCACCTTTTTGACATTGCGGACGATGACACGAGAGAGAGTCTTCTGGCGAGGTCCGCATCGCTCCTGAGCGAACGGAGCCTGCGAGAGGTTGCCGCCGTCCTTTTCGAGGGCAAGAAAACGGATCGCGAGGCGGCGGCGCATTTCCAAGCCGTCGCTGAAGCACGCGACACCGAGGGAAAACACTCTGCCCTGAAGGCTGCGTTCACGACGAAAGCCGGGGAGCCTCGAGCAAGGCTGATGACGGCCGATATCAAGCAGCAGGCCCCGGCGCTGCATGATCGCCTTGTGAAAGCGCAGGCGGACTTTATCGAGCTCGACGAGCAAATCTGCGGCCTCAAGGTTATCGAGGCCACGATGGCGCTCTTCCGCCTTACGGTAGCGATTTTCGACCGCTACGAGGCCGAGAAGCGCGGGCGCGCCTCCGTCGATTTCGACGACCTCATCGGCAAAACGCTGAGCCTGCTCTTGCGGGAAGATGCGGCCGACTGGGTCCTCTATCAGCTCGATGGGCGGATCGATCATATCCTTGTCGATGAAGCGCAGGATACCAGTCCGGCGCAATGGCAGATCCTTGAAAAACTCACTTCCGACTTCTTCTCCGGCGAAGGCGCTCGCGGTTCTGTCCCGACGCTGTTCGCCGTCGGCGACGAAAAGCAGTCCATCTATGGGTTTCAGGGGGCAGCCCCAGAGCGGCTGGCCGAAAACGGCGATTCTTATGAGGAAAAGGTTCAACAAGCCGGCCTTCGCTGGCGCAACGTCGATCTCAATTTGTCGTTCAGGACGCTGACACCCGTTCTCGCCGCCGTTGACAGCGTGATCGCCTCTCTTCCCAGCTTGCGGAATGGCTCTGCCGTGCCTCATATCGCATATCGGCGCGAAGGCGCTGGTTTCGTTGAACTTTGGGAGCCCGAAAGAGGAGAAAAGGAAGACAAGGGAAGCGTCTGGGAACCTGACGCAGCAGCGCCCCGAACCAAGCCAGCCGAAGCGCTCGCGGCCAGAATCGCGGCGAAGATCAAACATTGGCTGGAGAGCGACGAGGCGCTCTCGTCGAGGGAACGCCGCATCGAGCCTGGCGACATCCTTATTCTGTTGCGCAAGCGCCAACCCATGGCGGGGTTGCTGCAGGCCGCTCTGAAACGGGAAGGCATCCCCGTGTCTGGGGCGGATCGCATGGCCTTGCTGGATGAACTGGCCGTCATGGATCTGATGGCGCTCGCCAGTGCGCTGCTCCAGCCTGAAGACGACCTCGCGCTTGCCGAGGTTCTGAAAAGCCCCCTGTTCAACTTTTCCGACGACGACCTTTTCGGACTCGCCTTCGGCCGGGAAGCATCGCTTTGGCAGACGTTGAATGCCAACGGTGCAGACGCCGACAAGTATGCGCTCGCAGCCGCCAAACTCACCACATGGCGGGACTTGGCGCACGGTGTGAGCCCGTTCGATTTCTTCTCTCATATCCTCGAGGCCGAGGGCGGCCGAAAGGCTTTCGCGGCAAGGCTCGGAACGGAGTGTTTTGACGCGCTCGATGAATTGTTGAATCTCGCGCAAGCCTTTGGTGCACGGACCCCTTTGAGCCTTTCCGAGTTCCTCGTCTCCCTCCGGCGGGGCGCTTCGGACTTGAAGCGGGAAACCGATCAGGGCGCGCGCGAGGTGCGCATCATGACGGTTCACGGCGCGAAGGGGCTTGAAGCCGACATTGTCATCCTTGCCGATGCGTGCAGCAGTCGCAGTGCCACCCCTGCAGCTGTCACCTTCGTTCAGGGCGTTGGCGGCGAGGAAGGAGCCCCCGATATTCCGGTTTGGGCCATTAAGGGCACATCCCGCTTGCCAGCGGTCGCCGAAGCCAAGGCTCGCCTTAAAGATGAAGAGCACCGGGAATTAGGGCGGCTCCTGTACGTCGCCATGACGCGGGCGCGCGACCGTCTCTATATAACTGGCTTCCACAAGGGTGATCTCCCCGATGGCTGCTGGTACGAAACGATCAAGAGCGCGCTTCTTTCGAAGATGCAGGAAGGGGTCGATTTGCGGACGCGCCCAGTTTGGCGGTTCGGTTCTCTTGCGCAGCCTCAATCCTTTGCGGCCGCCATACAAAAAGCGCATGAGGAAGCCCTGCCCTCGTGGCTTGCCGTACCCGCTCCAGGCGAGTTGGCGTTGCCAATTCTGGCGCCGTCCCGGATCTCGGGCGAAGTTAGCGGTGTGCGCGCTCGCGAAAAGCCTGAAGGTTACGACCGCAACCAGGCAAGAGCAAAGGGCGTCTTGATCCATAGGCTTCTTGAAGTCCTGCCAGATCTCCCGGTTACGGAACGCACAAGCGCTGCGGACGCCATCGCCTGGGCCTTTAACGGCGAGATCTCAACGCGTGACAAGGAAGTCGCAATCCAAAGCGCTTTCTCTGCCCTTTCCAGTCCGGTTTACACCGGTTCGCGACGGCCATTCTTTATCAGAGGCCTGCATAGCTGTTACGCTTCGAGACCGTCATGGCAAGCGCTGCGGGATCATAACGGGCCAAGTTGATCGGATCCTCTTTGACGCCTCTGAGATACACATTCTCGATTATAAGTCTGGGATCGTTCATCTCGATGCCGGTGCGCAGTCTCCCCTTCACGCGCAACTTGCGGCTTATAGGCTCGCTCTGAGCCGGCTTTATCCAGCTACGAATATTCACGCCGCGCTGTTCAATGCCCGGTCCATGGCAATCAGCCGGGCAGAAGGTTCCATCCTCGACGCTTTTCTTGCGCAGTTCATCTGCACACTTCCCGAGTGAACCGCTGCAGCCACGGATCCCGTCCGATTGAGTAGGAGCGGGGTTGCCCCCGCCGTCCTCGCTGGCGGCTCCAGCCTTCCAGCCGCAGCGTCTCATGTCGGCCTTTCCAGCCATAACTGAGCACTTGACGTTCGCTCCCCCAGCACCCGTCCAGCCATCTTTGGAAAAAGTATTTTTGATCAATTTTCTTGACGTTGGCGGTGAGGCGCAGCTTGAACAGATAGGGCAGCCCGTACTGCTCGGCGTCGCGCATCACCCCCTCCGCGCCGAAGCCGCTGTCGCCACGCAAAAGCGTCGGCCAGCAATAGCGGGGGATGCGATCAAGCAGCGCCCACAATCCCGGCACCGCATGGCTGGAGGCATGTTGGCAGCCTAGCGGCCACATCCACGTCGAGCACCAGCCGAAGGCCAGCCATCATGTAAGTATTGTAGACGTGGCTAGGTCGGCCCGCTTCTTGGGATTGTAGCCACACGGCCCGTTCCTGACGGCCGTAGGTAGTGTTGCGATGAGGCGGCCATGGTGTGCCGGTGATGAACGAAGTCACCACCCCCTTTGGCGAGGGAGCAGACCATGACCAAGGTCGAGGATAGAACGAAGGTCGTTGCGATCAAAGAGCTTCTCGAGCGGGACGCGGATTTCGTCCGCGCTGCGGTCCAGTCCTTTGTGCGGGCCGCTTTTCGAGGCCGAGATGACCGACGCGCTTGCGGCCGAGAAGGGCGAGCGCACGGAAGGCAGGCTTGGCTATCGCAGCGGCTATTACAGACGCGCCTTGATCACGCGGGTCGGCACTTTGGAGCTACGGGTTCCTCAGGACCGGGCGGGGCGGTTCTCGACGGAGCTGTTCGAGCGCTATCAGCGTTCGGAGAAGGCCTTGGTTGGGACATTGGCGGAGATGTATGTGCAATGCGTTTCGACGAGGAAGGTGAAGGCTGTCACCGAGGCATTGTGCGGGCACAGTTTTTCGGCGAGTTCCATCAGCGCCCTTAACAAGACGCTCGACGAAAGCCTGAAGGCTTTCTCGGAACGCCGCCTGTCCGACGCCTATCCTTATCTCATCCTCGACGCCCGTTACGAGCGCATCCGCGAGGGCGGGATCATAACGAACCAAGCCGTGCTCATTGCCGTCGCGGTGCGAAGCCATAGCTTTGGTGCTGTCGCAAGCGCCGGACTTTCCGGCGTCGAATTCGGCATGGTCGTCCGACGACGCATGCCGACGCCGCAAAGCCGCGATCCGGATCTTGCGACAGCCCCAAAGCTATGGCTTCGCCATTTTGCAGAACTTGACGCACGTAACTTGGCCGTAGAGCGCCTTGACGGTCGAATCCATGTCCAGACCCCACGGTTCGGACAACAGCGGCGCAGTACAGTAATCCAGGTGACGCTGCAGCCACTGCCTGCCTTCGTCTTCCCGAATGGTTTTGAAGGCGCGCCGGACCGCATCCTCGCTGACGATCTTCTCCATCCCCAACAGTTCGGGTGGAACTGCATTGAGCTTCGTCTTCTTGTGCCACGTCGTGCTGTAGCCCAAGAACTTCCGCTCCCATGGCCGCGCCACCGCGCTCTTGCCGGCGTTGACCTTGAGCTTCAGCTTCGTTTGCAGAAACGCCGTCATTGCCGCCATCACGCGTGTGCCCGCCGCTTTGCTTCAGACGTAGATGTTACAGTCGTCCGCATAACGGCAAAACCGGTGTCCCCGGCGTACCAGTTCGCGGTCAAGACCGGGCGGCAAAATGTTTGACAGCAGAGGCGATAACGGCCCGCCTTGCGGCGTGCCCTCCGTCCTCGGACCGGCGATCCCCGGTCACCCAGGACCACTTCTCCTTGCCGGGCGTGTAGAGGACTTCCACCTCCAAGCAGACGCGCCCTGCTGGGCGCACCAAAAAAAACCTCCGCCGGAGCGGAGGTTTTGTACCTGTCTTGAGAAATGGCAGGGAGACAGAGAATTGCCGCCGAAAAACCGGCGGCAACTTCGACCACTTACTGGGTCTTGACTGCGGACTTCTCTGGCGATGGGCCAGCAAGCGCAGGGTAGTCCTTGATCATGCTCGCGCCGTATAGTGGCTTGTAGGCGCCCTGGTGGCAGGTAGCGCAGAAAGCCTTTGGCAGATCGCCAGCAGGACCTTTACGTCCAGGAACGTTCGCATAGAGCGGCGTCAACGGATTGATGTAGTTGTTGTTGATGTCGCGAACCATGCGAATGCCATACCACGCGGTTACACGTTGTGGCGTGCCCCCACTCCATGACTGGAAGTACTGAGTGTTGTGGCAGTATGTGCAGTTGACCCCAAGCCCCTTTGACATCGCTATCATTAGCGCATAGGTCCACTCAGCCTGCTTGAGAGACATGCGGTTCGTTGTCGGGAAGCGCGGTTGGCCCCATGACGCGGATCTGCTGATCGCCCTCAAGGAACGGCGTGAACGGATCGTATGGGAGGGATGTCAGGCCAACCTCAGGCGACCGCCTGTTCTGGCCGGCTTTGTTGCCGAGCAGAGCAACGGACGACCTTGGCGGAACGGGCGTGTACCAGACATTCTTCGGAACTGGGTTGCCCCGATGGCAAGTGTAGCACGTTACGCCTGCGCCCTTAACTGCGACGTGTTGTTTCCAGTCGGCATTCAGATGACGGGTCATCTGAATCATCCGGCGGGCGACGACCTTGGTATAGAGCGCGTCTTCAGCGAAGTTCGCGCCGTCCTTATGGCAATAGGAGCAGCCTTGTTCCGGCGCAACCCATTTCGCAAAGGCAGTCATCTGGCGCAGAAGCTCGTTCGAGTCGATATCCTTGAGCACCTGCACGTTTTGATAGGCGTCCACTGCCTTCTGGCCAGAGGCCTCAATCTTGTCCTCAGCCTCGGGAACCGCATTGAGAGCCTTCACTGCGGCATTGTTGATCGTCCCGCTTATTGACATTGCACCATCCCAGTCCCGCGATAGCCCCACTGCACCCATTTCACAGTCGGGCGTTGGAAGGTGTAGTAAACGAAGATGACCAGGAGTATCGCAGCGGCAGTCAGGGCTATGGCTATTGTTAGGAGGCGTTGTTTGTAAACCTTGTTGTTTGTAACTCATTTTACTGCTCCCGATAGCGTAGCCGGGTCAATGATTACGGGGAGGACTCTCTGGGTATACGGGCACGATGCCGTGCTTGATGGCCCAAAGATACCAGTTATCGACAACCGTTCCGGTCAGAAGAATGCCGATACCGCCTAGGAGTGTGCAAAGAACAGCGAACCACCAAGCCCAGCGATGGATGGATTCCATGGAAGCATTGAAGCCCATGGTCCAGCGCCAGAACAGCCCTGCACGTTCAAGTGCAGTACCCCGGTCCGTGGTCTGCTCGATCTCGCGTTCGCCGCCGTAACGGCTGACCGCCATAATCGTCGCGCCATGCATCGCGAAGAGAAGCGTCGAGCCATAAAGGAAGGCGATCGAGAGCATGTGGAACGGGTTGTAGTAAAGGTTCCCATACCGGAGCGAGAACGCCGCTGTCCAGTCGAGATGCGGGAAGATCCCGAAGGGCACGGCCTCGCCCCAGCTGCCCATGAACAACGGCCGAATGATGACCGATGACCAGGAAGAGCCAGATCGCCGAAGCGAAAGCCCACGGAATGTGAGTTCCGAGACCGAGCTGACGGGCACGGAGATAGGTGCGAGCCCACCACAACAAGGATGCGACAGCGTCAGGAAAAGACCAGCCGCCAGCCACCATCCGCCCTCGTTCAAGGGAGGAATGTGCAGGCCGTTCGCTGGCGCGGGCGGCTCCAGGCCAAGCCACGGCAGCTGCTTGATGAACTGAACCGGGCTCCAGTCCACCGAGGCGGCCATGTTCAAGCCGATGATCTCAATGGCGATGAAACCGCAGATGAAAGACGCCACGCCAGTCAAACCCAGATAAGATCGGCCCGACTTGTGCGTCCCCGATGAGCCCGAGCAAGTAAACGTGGAGTAGGCTTTGCCCGTTCGGCCATATTGGTCGCGGTAGAGGGGGACACCCAGATGGGCTGGACCCTTCACCTGAACCTGAGTGAAGATGTTTTGATATTCGGCCATGATCTGTTGCCCTACTTATCGCCAGACTGGGATGTTGAACCACCAGTTCCACCACTCGGGCCAGCCCTTCGTCCAGAACGGTCCGCTGGCAATGATGCACATGCCGCTCCAGAACGCCGCGTTTAAAGCGCAGAAGAGACCGATCCTGTGAATGCCAAGTGTTCCGGTGGAATAGCCGAGCAAGTCGCGCGCGAAAGTGTTCTCGTGCTCAGGAGTTTTCACGGGGGTTCCGTCGCCGGGGTTAAGCGCGGACAGCACGAGACCGCCGTGCAAAGCCAGGAGAAGCGTTGTCGTGAACAGGAAGGTGATCCCGAGCATGTGGAACGGGTTGTAGTGGAAATGCAGATATTGGTATCCGGTATTCGACACCCAATCGAGATGGCTCAGGATGCCGTAGGGGAAGCCGAAGCCCCAAGCGCCCATTAGCACAGGGCGAATGATCACGATGCTGACATAGGCAAAGATAGCAAAGCTAAAGGCAAAAGGTACATGGTACCCAATACCGAGCTTCCGGCAAATCTCAACCTCGCGCAACGCCCACGACACGAATGCTCCGACGGCGCATATCGTGATGAGCTGCCATAACCCCCCCTCTGCGAGCGGAGCCATGCCCAAACCATATTTCAGGTCTGGAGGGGCGATGTTGATTTTCCAGATATTCGTGGTGTGTCCAAGCATGGCCCCCCAGACAATGAGGGCAGTGCCCAGAACGGCGAAGAAGAACGTGGTGACCCCGAAAAATCCTACGTAGAACGGGCCCACCCAGAAGTCGAATAAGTCGCCCCCAATCAGGGTGCCGCCTCGAATGCGGTACTTTCTTTCATAACTGAGCAATGCCATCGCTCACCTCCAGCTAGGAGGCGAGCTTTCGCTCGGCCTCCTGTGAAAAGATTCCGAGAAAGCGGGCGAGGCCTAACACTTCCCCACCCGCCATTCTGTTTGATCCCAACCGTTACTTCGCTGGAAGAGCGGTATTAGAGGAAGCCGCAGCCCGCACCGCACCCGTGTCGATCCAGTTGTAGCGAGTCGTGCTCAGCAGGATGAAGTGGATCAACAGCGCGAGCACGATCAGGAACGCGAAGATCGCGACAAGAACCCGACGGGGATCAAAGAGTAGCCAAAGGCGCCACATGTGTTTTTCTCCTTATGAAAGATATTGGACGAAGTTCAATGCTGCGGTGTGGACGTCGTGAGGAATGGACGCAATCGGCCCAGCCCAAGGACGCCAATTCCAAGCGAGCACGTGCGCGATGATTGCGACGATGCTGAAACCTATAAAGCTCGCTACGAAAATGCTGTGAAATTCCTTCGCCTCGCCTTCGGTCAGCCCGGTGAGCGAGACATCCCTTTCTTCTTGAGCCATAAGCTTGATCTCCGCTAAAGTGGACTCTCTGTCAGTTACCGCGCATTACCCTCGCGGCCGGGTTCGCCATGGCGTGATCCGCCATGGAGTTGGCTTGCCCGGTCCAGCCGGGCGAATTCTTGCCCCTACCGCATGAAAGCGAAGGGGATGCAGGTGTTAGCCGCGGCGCGTGCCTCGGCAAAGACGGACTTACGCTGACTGTTGCTACGACGCGGCGACAAGGCGCGCGTCACAAGCCCCGCAGCGAGGAAAAGGGGAAACGTTGCAAGAAACATGAGCCGGAATTCCTTTGCCTCTCGCGCTCTTATATGCGCATGCGGCCCGTTCTCTTGCGGCTGATAAGCGGACATGCTCACCTTCCTCCTCGGTATGAAAGACGCCGTGAGTAAATCATGCGGCTCTCCCATCGACAGCATTAGCGATGGATATGCCGAGGCGTTTTGCTGTTACCTTGGACTCGCCTGCCTCGCGGGCCGCCTTTTCCGCGCCGTCGCGGAAGCGCTTTGCGGCCGAAATTCTGACAAGGACTGGCTGCGCCTCCACCATCTCGTCGAGAAGAGTCTTCGCATCCTCCTCCCAGGGGAGCTGCCGGACCAGTCTTGAAGGGGTCGCCTCGATCCGGTCCAGATCCTTTCCGAGCGGCAGGATGTTGAAGAGCGCATCAAAGAGCGCGTTGCAGACCTCCTGGACAATGTAAGTCGCCCCGCCATATCCCATGAAAGGGGTGCCGGTGTGGCGGCGTACGATTGCGCCCGGGAAAGACGCAGGAATGTACATCGAGCGGCCACCGCTTTCGGCGAGATACATCCGCTCGTTATAGCTTCCAAACAGCACGAGCGGCGGCTTCTCCCGCACGAGACGCCTCGCGTCCTCGTTATCGGGCTTCACGCCCGCCCGGCGCGAAATGGCGAAGGTGCAGGGTAGGCCCAACTCGTCTTCCAGGAAGTGGCGGACACCGCGAGCATAGGTCTCGTTTGCGACGATCGCGAAGCTGGCGGTACCGAAAAAGTCTTGCGTCACCGAGCGCCACAGATCCCACAACGGCTTGATCGTGGTGTGCTTCTCACGCTCGATAAACGGCTCCGGATCGAGACCGAGAACCTCTCCAAGCGCGCGCAGGAATTTCGTCGTTGAATGAAGCCCGATAGGAGCCTGCAGATACGGCTTGTCGAGCGCCTCGCAAAGCATCCGCCCGAACTCGCGGTACATGCAGATATTTGCGTCGGCCTCCGCAAGCCTTGGCACGTCGTTGAGATGAGTGCCAAGAGGGAAGATCATGTTGACTTCAGCGCCGATGCCTTCGACCAAGCGGCGGATCTCGGCCACGTCCGAAGGCATGTTGAAGACGCCGTAGCATGGACCGATGATATTGACGCGCGGCTTTGCGTCAGCCGCCTTCGGCTTCACTTTTAGCTTCCGCTTGGCACCGTATTCGCTCCAAAGCCACATTATGGCCCGGTTCGCGCTTTGCCACTGGTCCTCGTCTATGGTTCTCGGCAAGAAGCGCTGGATATTCATGCCTTCGGGCGTTACACCGCCGCCGATCATCTCGGCTATCGAACCCGTGACGACAACGCTCGGCTGCTTTGGATCGAGCGTTCTATGCGCACGCTTCATGGCCTGCTCGGTGCCATGCTGCCCGAGTTCATCCTCGGAAAGCCCCGTCACCACGACCGGCAGTTCGTGCGGGGGAAGCGCGTCGGTGTAATGAAGCACGGCTGTCACGGGCAGGTTTTCGCAGCCCACTGGCCCGTCGATGATAACTTGCAGCCCCTTGACCGCGGTGAAGACGTAAACCGCGCCCCAATAGCCACCCGCTCTGTCGAGATCGGCAATCAGCATCCGATGGCCTCCTCTGGCATTTTGATGGACGGCTTTTTCAACTGCAGTTCCTGCTTCTTGGTAGGTGCCTTAGGCGCACTTTCCCATACGCCGGCGTTATGGCCCTCTCCAACCCCTTCGAAGAACTCCTTCATTACATCGAAGCGGCCTTTGCTGGCGATTGCGGTGTTGACGACGTGAGCCAGCGATCCGGCACCCGCAACGCCCATAAGGGGACGCGCCGAAATAAGGTTCGTGAAATACAGCCCGGGAATCGCGCGGGCCTTCGCATGCTGCACGACGGGCGTCGTCCCGATGGCGAGATCGGGCTTGAACTCGTCGACGGCCTGGATATCCTGCTCCAGCGAGGCGCGGTACTGCACGTGCACGCCTTTCGCCTCAAGCCACTCGCGATCGGCATCGGACCAGCGGGAGCGCGGGCAGGCAGTGCCGACATACGGTACGTCCGCTCCACTCTCGATGAGAAGCCGCGCAACCAGCAGCTCCGAGCCTTCGTAGCCCGAAACTGTTATGCGCCCTTTGATGGGCATTTTCGCGATGGCGTCGCGCACGGCTGGGAGCATACGGTTAAGGGCGGCATCGACGGCGGAGCGCGCGATACCGCAAGTTTCCGCAACCGAGATAAGCCAGTTGGCCGTCCCGTCATAGCCGACGGGCGCTGAACCTGTGATAGGACGTCCCGCAGCTTCGAATTCGCGGAAGGATGCGGTGTAGAACGGGTGGATCGCGGCCACCGCGGCGCAGTCGAGCGCCGCGTAAAGCTCACGCCATTCCCTCGTCGGCACCACCGGACCGGCAGCAAGCCCGAGCGGCTCCAGCATCATGCCAATCGTCACCGGGTCCGCCGGGAACATCTCGCCCACAAGCGTAATCGTAGGCTTCTCTGCCCTGCCACCGCGCGGGGCCTGCACTGGCCCCTGCTCGGCTTCCGTGCGGGCATACCGCAGCATGGCGCCGGCGAGAACATCCTTGGCTTCCGCATGAGTGGGGACGCCAAAGCCCGGCACGTCGATGCCAATGATGCGAACGCCGTTGATTTCCTTGGGGAGGAGCCGCAGCGGAACGCCAGAAGCCGTCGGAACGCAGAGGTTTGTTACGATCACCGCGTCGTAACGCTCCGGATCGGCGAGCTTGAAGACAGCTTCGCGGATATCCTCGAAGAGCTTGCCAGTTACAAGCGTCTCGGAATTGAACGGAACATAACCAACTGTCCGCTTCGCCCCGTAGAAATGGGACGTGAACGTCAGTCCGTAGACGCAACAAGCCGAACCGGAAAGGACGGTCGCAGTCCGCCGCATGCGCAGGCCCACGCGCAGCGACCCGAAGGCGGGACACATGCTCTGCGGCTGATCGTGCGGCCCTTGAGGATAATCCTTCGCGTACTGTTCGAGTACCTCGCTCTTGCCCGCGGCAGCGGCGGCCTTTTTCATTTCGGCCGCGCCTGCGTGACAACCAATGCCAGTTCCACTAGCCGAGGCAGTCGCTTCGGCTTTCGACTTGTCAGCCGCATTCTCGGCAGCCGCAACACGCCCGGCGTCGTCGTAGACGACTTCGCCGGAAGCGGCTTGAGAAGATTGGCGATCAAGTGCTGTCATAAACTCACTGCTCCCTTACGCGACGTCGTAGACGATTTCGAGTGTCGGCTTCTCGACCACCTCATGACCGCGCATGTCGGTCTGGCTCGCTGGATCAAGCACAACGCCACGCCCCACCGCATCACCCTTGAAAAGACCGAGCAGGCCATCCTGCGAAAGGGGCTTCGGCCGCACAGGCGGTGCCTCCGCAACATTCTTAGCAAGCGTCTCGAACACGGGTGCCCACTGGCCGCCCGGTATGCCGATAATTTCGTAATTCGCGCTTTTCTTGCGGATGTCGTCGTGTTGTGGGATCGCGGACAGCACAGGAATACCGACCTCGGAACAGAAGGCGTGCGCCTCGCCCGTTCCATCGTCCTTATTGATGACCATGCCGGCTACGCCGACATTGCCGCCAAGCTTGCGGAAATATTCCACCGCCGAACAAACGTTGTTCGCGACGTAGAGCGACTGAAGATCATTCGACCCGACGACGATCACCTTCTGGCACATGTCGCGGGCGATCGGCAGGCCGAAACCGCCGCAAACCACGTCACCAAGGAAGTCGAGAAGGACGTAATCGAAGCCCCATTCATGGAAGCCGAGCTTTTCAAGAAGCTCAAAGCCATGGATGATGCCGCGTCCACCGCAGCCGCGTCCCACTTCGGGACCGCCTAGTTCCATCGCAAAAACGCCGTCGCGCTTGAAGCAGACGTCTTCGATCCGGACTTCCTCGCCCGCTGCCTTCTTCTTGGACGAGGTCTCGATAATCGTCGGGGTGGCGCGACCGCCAAACAAAAGGGAAGTCGTGTCGCTCTTGGGATCGCAGCCGATGAGCAGGACGCGCTTGCCCTGCTGAGCCATCATGTAAGAGAGGTTCGCGAGCGTGAAGCTCTTGCCGATCCCGCCCTTGCCATAGATCGCGATGATCTGCGTTTCTTTCTTGGCTTCGGTCGCAGGAACAGCATCGGGCTCGATAGCTGCTTCCGCGCGAAGCGACGCAGCTTGCTGCTCGAGAGCAGTTACCTGGTTTCCGTCCAAAGGACTCATGCACACTTTCTCCAATCTAGAACCATCTTCAGGCAGGCCGGATCTTCGAAGGCGGTGCGGTAGGCGCTGGGAGCGCCGTCTGCTGTACTGCGATGCGTAATGAGACCATCAAATGACAAGCGGCCACTGTCGACCAATTGCTTAACGGCTAGCATGTCCGCCTTTTGCCACTGCGCGGCGACCCGCATCCGCGCTTCTTTCATGAAGGCAGGCGGGAAGCTGAAAGAGAGTCGATCCGCGTAAAATCCGGCGAGTATGATCTCACCGCCAGGGGCAAGCCGCGACACGAGCACATCAAGAATTGATGAGTCTCCGCTCACATCGCAAATTACGCGATAATCGCGGCGAGGATCTTGATCGGGATCAACAACCTGATAACCAATGGCCCCGCTGAACCGGCTTGTATTCTTTTCCCACACGATTGGCGCGGGCGCTCCTGACGCTATCACGATCCGCGCGATCAAGCGACCGAGAACGCCATGTCCAACAACAAGATCGGCCGCCACGCCCTTATCGGAGAAAGCCGCGTGATAGGCTGTGGCGCCGAGCGCGAACAGAATGCCTTTTTCGCCGAGCGCCTCGCCGATCGGTATCGTACGGTTCTCGGGCAAAACAACGCGCGACGCAGTGCCGCCGAAGAGGCCGCGGATCGCGCCGTAGCAGTTTGCGCCCGGCACGAAAACACGTTCGCCCACGCGAATTTTGGTAGAAGTGCCGGCCCAGGAAACCCGGCCCACGGATTCGTAGCCTGGAACGAGAGGATAGCCCATGCCTGGGAAATGCGGCATGCGGCCTGACCATAGGAGCCGCTCGGTGCCGGTGCTGATCCCGCTCCATTCCACATCGACGACGACGTCGGCGTCGCCGGGAGTCGGCAAGTCGAGCCGCTGAAGCCCAAGTTGCTGGGGCTCCTGCAACACTACCGCTAAGGTCTCCAATGGGAACTCTGGAAGGCTGGCCATGCAGACATCTATCTCTTCACAAGTTCGTGTGTCATCCTAACTTGACCAGCCGATATGTCAATCCAAACTTACACTAAGTGTTTGGAGGTCAAGGGCGAGCCGCCAGTAGGCGGACAAGCAGCGGCTGGCAGGTCGAGCGCCTCTCGATGCGGCGGAATCCGGCCTCCCGCAAAAGCGCCTGCAATTGCTGCTCCGTACGCGGACGTCCCCGCCCCATGGCCATCAAATAAAAGCTGAAATAGGCGGCAACCTTCTCCGCGCCCGGCGTTTCGGCCATGGGCTCCGCGACGAGAAGCACGCCCTCCTGCGGCAATGCGGCGCGCGTCGCCCTGAGGATATTCAATGCGGTTTGATCGTCATGGTCGAGAAGTACGCGAATGAGGGAAATGACGTCGGCGCTTGCCGGCAAATCCTTGAGGAAATCCCCGCCGGCAACCGTCGCTCTGTCCGCGATACCGGCAGCCTTGAACTTCGCCGCTGCGAGGTCCGCGACCGCTGGCACGTCGAAAAGGACAAGCTCAAGATGAGGCGCGCGGCGCGCGGCACTCAAAAGGAAAGTGCCATTCCCGCCGCCGACATCCATGAGGCGGCGATGCGGCTTGAAATCGTACGCGTCCAGGATTTCCTGCGCGATCGCCGGTTGCGTGGCGGCCATGAGGCCGGTGTAATCCGAAACCGCATCCCGGCTCGCGCCGGTGTCGCCTTCGGCATATGGCCAGTAGGATGCAAGATTTGTCGCCTTGCCGGGACTGTCCTGCGCGGGCGCTTGACTTTCGTTGCGGAGAAGGCGGAGCGGGTCGTCCAGATCGCGATAGAGAAGAGCGTGATGCTCCACCATGGTGACAAGGCCTGGGCTCGTCAGCATCGCCGCGCCGAGCCCGCCAAGGCCGTAACGGCCGCCGCTGCGGCGCTCTACAAGCCGTAAGGCCGCCGCCGCCGTAAGAAGCCGCCCCGTTGCGTCTTCGCTCAAGTTCAGCCGGTGCGCGATCTCCTCGACGGTCAGCGGCCCCGGCTTCAGGAGGTCGAACAGCCTCAGCCGCACGCAGGCGAGAAGCACCTGCGAATAGACGAACCCCGAGCACAAATCGAACAGTGCGCTCGCCTCGCGCCGCGCGATGATGCGCGTGAGCGGGAAGGTTTCGGCAAACCGGATGAAACGCGGGCTCGTCAGGCAGCGGTCGCGAAAGGCGAAGAACCGATCCATCAAGCCGGTCAGCAGGTTAGGCTTATCCACTTTCACGATATTTTGGGCTGGCGTCACTTCGAGTGTCATCTATAGTTGTCACTTCGATTGTCACCTAAAATGGACAGTCCTCGCAGGGCATGTCAACGCCGTTTTGGGAGAGCATTGTTTGCACGAAAATCGCATTGTCGTGGTCGGCGCCGGGATTGGAGGCTTGGCAGCTGCGGTGCAGCTTGCTGCGGAAGGCTGCGGGGTAACGGTCGTCGAGAAATTCGACGGGCCGGGCGGAAAAATGCGGCAGGTGCAGGCTGGCGGCGCGTCCATCGACGCGGGTCCGACCGTCTTTACGATGCGCGGCGTGTTCGATCGTATTTTCGAGAAGGCAGGCGCGTCGATAGAGGATTACCTGACGCTCAAGCCGGCGGAGGTTCTCGCCCGGCACGCCTGGGAAGCGGGCGGCCAACTCGATCTTTTTGCAGACCCCGCGCAGACCGTAGACGCCATCGGAGCCTTCGCGGGAGCGGACAACGCGCGCGGCTATCTCGCCTTTTGCAGCGAGGCCGCGAACATCTACCGGATCCTGGACCGCTCCTTCATTCGCGCCCAAAAGCCAGACCTTCCCACTCTCATGTGGCGGGTCGGTCTTCTCAATTTCAGCGATCTCTGGCGCATCAATCCGTATCAAAGCTTCTGGAACGCCGTCTGCCGTTATATGAGCGACCCGCGGCTGAGACAGCTTTTCGCGCGTTATGCCACTTATTGCGGGGCTTCGCCCTTTTCGGCGCCCGCGACCCTCATGCTCGTGGCGCACGTTGAGCAGCAGGGCGTCTGGCTGGTGGAGGGCGGCATGGTCCGCATCGCCGCGGCGCTGGAGAGCCTGGCCAAGCGGCTCGGCGTGGTTTTCCGGTATCGCGCCGAGGCGGCCGAGGTGCTTGCCTGCAATGGCAGGGCATCCGGCATCAAGCTTCGAGATGGCGACCAGCTGAATGCCGATGCCGTTGTCCTCAATGCCGATCCCTCGGCCGCTTCCGGCGGGACTTCTTGGCCTTGCCGCTGAGAAGGCGACACGGCGCGTTGCGGCCGGCGGACGCTCGCTGTCTGCCCTCACCTGGGCGTTTCAGGCCGAGGCGCAGGGCTTTCCTCTCGCCCGGCATACAGTATTCTTTCCAGATGCCTCCTACGCAACGGAGTTCAACGCCATATTCAGGCAAAGGAAACTGCCTACCTCCCCGGCGGTTTACCTTTGCGCGCAGGATCGAGACGATCGCGGCCAAAAGCATGCCGAGGGAACCGAACGGTTTCTCGGCATTGTCAATGCGCCAGCTATGCTCGATGCGAGAGCGCTCAGTCACTCGGAGATAGACGAATGCGAGACAAAGACCTTCCGGCTGATGGCGGCATGTGGCCTGACGCTCCGGCCAACGGATGGAGCCATGGTGAGGAGGGGTCCGCAGGACTTCGAAAGACTGTTTCCGGGAACGGGGGGAGCGATCTACGGGAGGGTGTCCCACGGATGGATGGCTTCCTTTCAGCGGCAGGGGATGCGGTCGCGGCTGCCGGGTCTTTATTTCGCGGGGGGAGCGCGCATCCGGGGCCGGGCGTCCCGATGGCGGCGCTTTCGGGGCAGCTCGCATCGGAAGCGCTCCTCGCCGACTTGGCTTCGATGAAGCGATTCCGCCCAATGGTTACGCCTGGTGGTATGTCGATGCGTTCAGCGCCGACCACCGCTTCGGACTGACGATCATCGCCTTCATCGGCAGCGTCTTCTCTCCTTATTATGCGAGGCAGAGGCGTCTTCGGGGTCATGTCGACCCGGCTCAGCACTGCTCCCTGAATGTCGCTGTGTACGGTCCGGGGGTGGGCCGCTGGGCCATGACGGAGCGCTGCTCGAAGGCTCTGAACCCGAGCCCCGGCGGGCTCGCCATCGGCCCGAGCGCCGTCATCTGGGAAGGCTCGCGGCTGCGCATCGAAATCAATGAGAAGGCGCCCTATACAATGGTTCCCCTGCGCGGCACGGTCACGCTGGAGCCGGAAATTCTCCCCGACTTCGTGGCCGATTTCGGAACCGGCGGCCGCCATCGCTGGTCTCCCATCGCGCCGCGCGCGCATGTCGAGGTTCGCCTCGATAGCCCGTCGCTCGCCTGGGACGGCACCGGCTATATGGATATGAACCGCGGCGAAGAGCCTATCGAGGACGGGTTTTCCTATTGGAACTGGTCCCGCGCCTGCCTGCCGCGCAAGGCCGCCATCCTTTACGACGTCATGCGGCACGGAGCTGGCAGATCGTCCATGGGCCTCGAAATCGCGGCGGACGGCAAAGTCACGCCGATCGATGTCCCCGAGCACTGCTCGCTGGCAAGCACTGCGATCTGGAAAATGCCGAGGGAGACCCGCTGCGACAAAGGGCAGTCCGCGAAAGTCGCGAAGACTTTCGAGGACACGCCGTTCTATTCCCGCTCCATGATCGCCACGCGCCTTTTGGGAGAGCCGGTCAACGCCATGCACGAAAGCTTGTCGCTGGACCGCTTCCGGCAGCGCTGGGTTCAGACGCTTTTGCGCTTCAGAATGCCTCGGGTGGCTCTTTAACTGTTACACATCCGCATCACCCGCCCCGATTACTTGTGGAAAGGCGGGCACAGCATTTGTTTACAGCTCCCGAATCTGGCGTCGATAGTGTTGTCCACAACAATATTGCTAGGGGCAAAGACCATGGCAGCGAAGAAACCAGCAGCACCTGCGAAACCGGCCGGGAAGGCCTCTCCCAAGGCAGCTGCGCCCGCTAAATCGGCAGCCAAGCCGAAGAAGGGCAAGTAAGCCTTGCAGTCATCGGAGTTTTGCATCGAACGAGGCGCGGTAACCGCGCCTCGTTTTGTTTTGCATCTCCATGCCCCGGTCTTCCGGCAAGACGCGGAACGCGGCTTAATCGGGATCTTGTCATGTGCGGGCATACGTGGCTTGACCAGAAGGCCGCGAGTGGATTTTTTTACTTTTTGATCAAATTGTCCGTTACCGAGGATAAGGCAGGAATAGTTAGCTCGTGACCTAGACCTGATCGGGTGGCTAACATGTGTATTATTCCGGCCCCGGTTGTATAATTACTTTCTTCTACCGACCCAACTCCAGCTTGGCGAATTCTGAACTGTCACATTCGGATGCTATGCGCCAGAAAGTCTAATTTTGTGATCCATTAACGGAGTTGCGAAATAGCTTTCAACGCATTTCGTCGCCTTCTATCCGCTCGCGACGACCCTGGCGGCGTCGTGTCCGCCAATGGCGATGACCAGAGCAAGGGGCCGCGCACGGCAAGAGCTGTCAAGCATGTTGTGATCGCGATAGAGAGAACCGCACCTTCGATCTTGCGGAGGGGACGCTTTGCCGTCGGGCGCTATCGAGAGAGCGCATCCGCTCTGGCTGAAGCCTGCTGGCCCTCGGTTTTTCCGGGTCTATCGCAAAAGGATGTGATTATCTGATCCACGTAACATCTTTTGGAGCATGTATGAAACTCAGAAACTTGTCTGTACTAAATACTCGCTACTGGGTGGGGATGTTAATTGCAAGTGTCGTGGGTACCACGCTCGGCGACTTTGTCTCTACAGACCTGCAACTTGGATTTGTGAAGGGCCTATTGCCGCTGACTTTTATCCTCGTCGTCATATTTGTGTCCGAGTGGAAAACAAAAGTATCAACAGAAGCTTTTTATTGGTCGGAAATTGTATTGACCAGGACTATGGCAACCAATTTAGCTGACCTCGCAACTCACAGCCTCAAGCTCCACTACGCGTGGTTGGAAGTTGCCCTGTTTGCGTTTCTCATGATGGCCATGCTGCTCTATCGACGAAATATAGGATCTACAGATCAATTAAAATTAATTAATGAGGCGTCAACACCCATATCAAAGAATGGCATCCGATACTGGATCATGATACTGATCGCGAGCGTAATTGGCACTACTCTTGGCGATCTTATTTCAGATAACATGGGTTTCGGTGTCGAACAAACGTCTCTGGTTTTGGGATTGATCTTAACTATTGTACTTTTTTTGAAAAAAAAGCTTGATTTACTTGGTAGCGTCGCCTACTGGACCACACTTATTGTCGTGCGTACAACCGGAACCGTATTGGGCGATTTCCTTTCGGGAGAAGAGGGACTTAACCTCGGCTTCTTGGGTGCCGCTGCCTACACGGCACTTTTGCTGGTCTGTGTCCTTCGTCTATGGACCTCGAACTCCCAGACCTCGCCTGCGACGATAAGGGGAACGCCATCGCTATAAGCGAAGCGGAACAACCGAAGCTGCCACAAGTGCCGCAAAATAAGACTTCAGGGGGCTGAAATTTGCTCGCCTATCGATGGCACCCCTCGCATACGTGTTTGCCGGAAGGAACCCACGATACAGAGGCACTTGTTGGCGAACCTCAGCATGTTTTGCTTCTTTACCAGGCCGGACGCTGAGATGCTCACACGGCGTGGATCGTATTACGCATCGCCCCAATGCCCGCAATCTCGGTTTCCATCACATCCCCCGGCTTCAGCCATTCCGGCGGCGTGCGCCCCATGCCGACGCCGGAGGGCGTGCCAGTTGCGATCACGTCACCCGGTTCGAGGGTCAGCCCGCGCGAAAGCTCGGCGATGATGCGCGGGATCTTGAAATACATATCCTTCGTATTGCCATCCTGCTTCACCACGCCGTTCACGCGCAAAATGAGACGGAGATCATCCGGCTCGAGGTCGGCGGCGGGAACGATCCAAGGCCCCATAGGCGCGTAACCGTCGAGGCTCTTGCCTTTGAACCACTGGCCGCCATGCCAGCTTTTCTGCAAATCGCGCACCGAAACATCGTTCAGCACCGTATAGCCGAAGACATGGTCCGCCGCCTCGGCCTCGGAAATGTTGCGCCCGCGTTTGCCGATGACCACCGCAAGCTCGACCTCCCAGTCTATCTGTTGCGAGATCGACGCATCATACGGGATCGGATCGAACGGCCCGTTGAGCGCGCCTGTGGCTTTGGTGAAGAACACAGGATGTTCGGGCAGTTTCTGGGCCGCATCGCGCATCTTCGCGCCCTCGGCGAAGTGCTCCAGGTAGTTCCACCCGACGCAGAAGATGTTGCGGGTCAATTTCGGGATCGGCGGCAGGAGCCGGACATCGGCGAGCTTCAAGCCGGTATCCACATCCGCAGCCGACACCTCGCGCACTTCCGCCAAGCCCTGCGCCCCGGCTTCGATCAGAGCCAGCATGGACTTGCCGTCGAAGCCGAGCGCAATCTTCGCCTGATGAGCGGCGTGCGCGACGTCGGCCACATGGCCGTCGCGGGTGGACGAAGCCGAGTCGGGGATGGCCGTGCTCGCTGGCGTAAGTGAGAAGGCGCAATCGCGAATCCAGCGGCACGTCAATTCTTCGTCATGATTTTATCCTTGCGGTTTTACCCCTCGCCCCGGGTGGGCTCGAGGGTAGGGGGCCTAAGAGCTTGGCCGGTGCGCCAACGCTCGCAGCAGCTCTCCCGTGCACGGCGCGAGCCGCGAGGTTCGCTTCGACACCGGCTCGTAAAACGACGACCGAGTGTTTGCAGCCCAGCTAGTCGCTCGCTGGCCGAGACCACGTCGAACCATGGGGAACATCACACATCGCGCTACCCTCCCCAACCCGCAACGGCTTTTACTTCAAGAAACTCCTCCAGGCCAAAGCGGCCCCACTCGCGGCCATTGCCGGACTGCTTGTAGCCGCCGAAGGGCGCAGCCATCTCGAGTGACGCGCCGTTCATAGTCACGCAGCCCGCCCGAATGCGGCGCGCGACGCGTCTTGCCCTCTCAACATCGCCAGACGAGACATAGCCGGCAAGACCATAGGGCGTGTCGTTCGCGATCCGCACCGCGTCGTCTTCGTCCTTGTAGGCGATGATGGACAGCACTGGGCCGAAGATTTCCTCGCGCGCGATCGTCATGTCGTTGGTCACGTTCGAGAACACGGTCGGGCGCACGTAGAAGCCTTTGTTGAGGTCAGCCGGACGCCCGAGGCCACCCGCGGCGAGCGTCGCGCCTTCATCGATGCCTTTCTTGATCAGCGCCTGGATCTTCTCCCACTGGGTGCGGTTCACGACTGGGCCGATTGTCGTCTCCGCCGCCCGCGGAGCGCCGGGGCGCGTCTTGTCCGCGACGGCCTTAGCGATGGATGCCGCTTCCTCCATGCGCGCATGCGGCACGAGCATGCGCGTCGGAGCATTGCAGGACTGGCCGGAGTTCATGAAGCAGTGCGCCGTGCCGCCCATCACGGCTTTCTGGAAGTCCGCATCCTCCAGGATGATGTTGGCCGATTTGCCGCCGAGTTCCTGGCTCACGCGCTTCACGGTTGAAGCCGCCCGCTTAGCCACGTCGATCCCCGCCCGCGTCGAGCCGGTGAACGAGATCATGTCGAGCCCCGGATGCGCGCTCATTGCAGCGCCGACCTCCGGCCCGAACCCGTTCACGAGGTTGAAAACGCCCTTCGGAACACCCGCCTCATGCAGGATTTCCGCAAGGATCAAGGCCGAGGAGGGCGTATATTCGGAGGGCTTCAGCACCATCGTACAGCCCGCCGCCAGCGCGGGCGCAACCTTGCATGCGATCTGGTTTACGGGCCAGTTCCAGGGCGTGATCATGCCAACCACGCCCACGGGCTCGCGGAGGATCGCCGCCGTGGCAAGCCGCTCTTCGAAGGGATAGGTCTTCAGCGCTTCGAAAACAGTCATGAATTGCGCGAGCCCCGCCCCTGCCTGCAGGCGCTCCGCGAAAGGCAGCGGCGCGCCCATCTCGTCGGATATCGCGGCGCCAATGTCTTTCATGCGGGCTTTGTAGCTCGCGATCACGCGCTCCAATAGCGCAATGCGCTCCTCGCGCGAAGTGGAGGCAAAGCCCCCAAAGGCGGCGCGGGCGGCGGCGACCGCCTTGTCGACGTCAGCCGCGGAGCCAAGGGCGACGTCATACATGGGGTCTTCCGTAGCAGGATTGACCACCGGCATCGTCTTTGGCTCAGCGGGGCTGACCCAGGTCCCATCGATATAGAACTTGAGGTGGTCGATCATGAAGCGTTCCCTGTCCCGAGCTATTGCGCGGATGCACTCTTCTTTGCCGTAGAATAACCCTCAATCAGATCAGCGCCGACCGGAATTTCGACCGAAGTTCCCTTCAGGTCCGCCGAGGTGATGGGCGCCACGCGTCCGCCCAGGCACTTGCCCAGGAAGGACTCGGCGATGGCCGCAAACGAGATGTTGTTCTCCGGCTCGGCGAAGCCGTGGCCTTCCCGGCGATAAAGCAGATAGGTGACCGGGATCCCCTTGGACCGCATTGTTTCGACGATCTGCTCCGACTGCTCTTTTTTCACGCGAGGATCGTTCTCGCCTTGCGCTATGAGAAGTGGCTTCTTGATCCTGTCCGCCTGATAAAGCGGCGAACGTTCCTTCAGGAGCGCCCGGCCCTCCTCGGTATCGGGGTTCCCGATGGCTTTGAAGAGGCGTGCCCGGCCTGCCGCCCAATAGGGCGGAATGGTCTTGATCAGGCGGTCGAGTTCGGAGGGCCGACCAGATCGACGCCGCACGCATAGGTATCCGGGTTGCGGGTAAGCGCGGCCAGGCGTGGCGTAACCGCCATAACTGCCGCCCATGATGGCGATGCGCGACGGATCGGCGATTTTCTCGCGGACGGTCCAGGCGACCGCATCGAGGAGGTCGTCGTCCATCTTCCGGCCCCACTCCTTGTCGCCCGAATTCACAAATGCCTTCCCGAAGCCGGTCGAACTCCGGAAATTCACGCTCAGGACGGCATAGCCGCGATTGGCGAGCCACTGGTGCATGGCGTTATAGCCAAGATGGTCGCGGGACCAAGGGCCGCCATGAACGAAGAGAACCATGGGGATCGGCTGGTCCGGCCTGCCAGCGCGCGCTGTATCGGCCCCCTTCGGCAGGGTAAGGAAAGACACGAGATCGAGCCCGTCCCTCGACTTGATCGTGAGGGGATGCATATCTGCGAGCGGCGCGTCCGCGAGCTTCGGGCGCGCGTCGAACAGTTTGGTGAGCGTCTTGCCCTCGCGGTCATAGAGGTAGGACGTGGCCGGCCGGGTCGGGCTGCTGACCGAGACTGTCCAGAGCTTGTCGTCTTCCGTCCGGGAGCCAACGCTCCATTCGCTGCCGAAATTCTTCGCCAGGAACTCCAAGTCCGCCGCGTATTTCGGCCCAAGCGGTTTGTGCTCCGTGCGCTCGTAGTTCACCGAATAGGCCAGCGGGGCGTGTGTGTCCGGGTCGCTGATGATCCCGCCTATATCGGCTCTCGGGTCTTCGGCAAGCGTCTTTTCCTCGCCGGTGGCGAGATCGATGCTCGTCAGCGCCGCCGTGTTGCGACCACGGCTGTCGAGCATGAACAGCGTCTTGGCATCGCTATCGAGCGCAAGCATCCCGGTGTTGGCTGCATCCTCCGTCGATATCTGCAGCCACGGCTCCCATTTGTCGCCGTTTGGGCGGAGGATTTCCTCGCCGCCGTCGTCTGTCGGCTTGGAGGCGAGGCGCGGGGTGAACGTGTCATCCGTCTCGAAGCCGGAGAAACCCGGATTTTCGGCAACGAGTTTCAGTTCGCCCGTTGAAAGATCCGCGCGGTAGAGATCGGGATAGCTCTTGTCCCTCCGGTTGAGCGTGACAAGGATCTCACCGCGAATCTTGCGGCTGCGCCCCGCGAAGGAGCTGCGAACGCCTGGAAACGGAGTCAAATCCTTTGTCGTCCGGTTGGCGACATCGACGGCGTAGACGTGCCAGTCCTCGTCCCCGCCCTCGTCCTGCATGTAGATGAGGTGAACGCCGTCGTAGCTCCAATGATAAAACCGGATGCCGCGCTTCGTGTCATCGGTCACGGGCACCGCAGCTTCCGGCTTGTCGACCGGGGCCACCCAGACGTTCATGATACCGTCCTTGGGGGCGAGCCAGGCGATCCGCTTCCCGTCCGGGCTGACCTCCGCCATGCTCTTCTCCGGGTTTCCGAACAGATCCTGCCGGGGGATAAGCGGCAGCCTGCCTTCGGCCCGTGCGGGAAAAGCGAACAGCAGCAAGCCCAGGGCAAGCGTCAGCTGCAACGGAATGACGGCGAGCAACACTTTCATTCTTTTGTCTCCGGAGACTTGATTGCGAAGAGTTGACATCGAAGTTTAGGCAATAGGGCTACGAATCACGGTCGTCCTGAAGTAAGAAGAATAGCCTCTAACCGGAAGAGGGACAGGCTATGCGGACTTTTCGCACTCTCATCGTCCTTATCCTGCTCTTGTGCCTTGTCCCGGCACTGAGCCTGCTCGCGGCCGGGCTGATTGCACGCTGGGCGGGCTGCGAGCTCGACCTTCCACCCAACGTGCCCTTGCCCTGCACGATCCTCGGCAGCGATTACGGCAATGTGCTTTTCGCGCTCGCGGACTTCGGCTGGTACTCTGTCGGGACGCTTCCCGCTTTCGTCGCCCTGCTGGCGGGATGGATCATCGTGGAAATTGTGCGGGCGACGGGACGGCCTGGCAAGCCGCGCAAGCCGGAACCTCTGGCCGCCTCACGGAGGCTGCGTCAGCCTCAAACGCCAGCCGCTTCCCGGAACCGCGCGCGGGGATCGTAGGGCCGTTTCTTTGACCAGTCCTGCATGAGGCGTTCGAGATCGCTGTCGATGACGGCTGGCAGCACGATCTTGAGCGTGATCATCTGATCGCCATGGGCTCCCGAGCGGTTGTTTTTCACGCCCTTGCCGCGCAGCCGCAAGACCTGCCCGCTGGAGGCTCCCTTTGGAACGGCAACGGTGACACGGCCGCCGATGGTCGGAACCTCGACGCGTGCGCCGAGCACCGCCTCGTTCAAGGAAATCGGCAGCTCCATTATGATGTTGTCGCCATCGCGAGAGAACAGCGGATGGGGTTGAACCTTGAGTTCGATGAGCGCATCGCCCGGCTCGCCGCGCCCGGCGCCCGGCCCGCCCTTGTGCCGCAGCCGAAGCGTCTGCCCGGTCTCGATGCCGGCAGGGACCGAGATATCGAGCGTCTCATTGTCGGGGAACTGCACGCGCTTCTTCACGCCGTTGACCGCCTCGAGGAAGCTGATTTCGAGGTTGTAGCGGTAGTCCATGCCGCGCATGGTGAATGCGCCACCCTGCCCTTTGCGCCCGAAAAGATCGCCGAAAATATCGGAGAAATCGCCTCCTCCGGCACCCCCGAAGCCTCCGGCATATTCTCCCCGGCCGAAGCCCTGAGCGCCGCCCGCATAGTCGCGATAGAACGGGTTCGCACGCTCGTTCCCCATAGCGTCGATCTCGCCGGCGTCGTATCGCTTGCGCTTCTCCGGGCTGCCGAGCACAGCGAACGCCGCCGATACCTTTTTGAACTGCTCCTCGGACTTTTTGTCGTTCTTGTTCTGGTCGGGATGCAGGTCTTTCGCAAGCTTGCGGTACGCTCTGCGGATCTCGTCGTTGGTGGCGGTGCGTTTGACGCCCAGCAGGGCGTACAGATCTCTATTCATGGAACTCGAAGCGGTGTGACTGCATGGTGCAACGGTATGACGAAAAACTCCTGTGGCGAATAGGCGTCAAGCTAGGCTTCTTCCACATCTAAAATGAGATCGCGTCCCACTTATCCCAAGGGTTCACATTAGCTTATCGGAAGAGACTTCCCAAAAAAGTTGTTTTCGAGGGAGACTGCGGCTCAGAAATCCGCACTTCGGATGGCAGGCCAAGCTCCCGGGAGACGGATCGCAGACGGCGCCTGAGCTGTTCTCCGTCTAGAGCGCCAAGCCCCGGCGGCAGATGCAAAACGAGGTTCCCGCCCTCAAAAGCCAGCGCCGTTTGGGGCAGGACACCCGCCATCCCGGCGGACAGCGTATGCGCAAGACGTACGGTCTGCCCGACGATAAGGGCGCGCTTTCGCTGCTGACGCGAGATCATGTCGGCAAGCTTCGGCAAAAGTTCGCCGACAAGCTTGCGCTCGTAGCGATGATAGACCGAGAGCGCAAGGAATGCGCGGCCGGGGTGATCGACGCCGACCAGCCCCGATTGGGCGACGAGCGCGGCGCTTTGCTCGCCTCGGTAATCGGGGTGCGCGCGCCAGGAGATATCGGAAAGAAGGCAGGCCGCGTGCCGCAAGCGTCGCTCTTCCGGCGTTTCCCGCGGACCCGGATCGACGAAGAGATTGTCTGTCCACCCGATCATTTCGCTCGCATGCACATTGGACCTCGCACGGAGGCGGGCCACGTTCTCGCATGCGGACAAGAGGGGATCGCGGGCGCGCTCGGCCTCGGAGAGAAGGCCGTAGATCATGCCCTCGCGCACGCCAAACGCCGAGAAGACGACATCGTCCGGCTGCATCTTCCTGATGATCATATTGAGGAGGAGCGCACCGAAAGGCAGGGTCTCCTCGCGGCCCTGCGATATGTCGTACATGCGTTTCAACGATGCAGGGGAACTGTTGGCGTAGCGCGCCGAGATTTGCAAGGCTTTGCGGGCATCGAGGCGATAGCCGTGAACGGCCGACAGAGGATAGCCCGACTGGTTCATGTAGAGCTTCGCCAGCGCGCGCCAGGTGCCCCCGACAGCATAGAACGTCTCGCCCCGGGCCTCGCCGAGCCATGACTGCGGCGCCAGCCCCTCCTCGATTAGCGGGATGGCTTCATTTTTCTCGCCGTGGGTCTTGTCCACGAGCGAAAGACTGCCGAGTGGCAGCGACACCTTATGATCGAAGGACTTCCCCTGAAGCCTGACCAGCTCGACGCTGCCGCCGCCCAGGTCGCCAACAACGCCGGCGGGGTTTTCGAACCCTGCCAAAACACCCGTCGCCGCCAGTTCCGCCTCTTCGGCGTTGCCGATGACCCTGATCGGCACCCCGCATGCCTTTTCAGCACGCGCCAGAAACTCAGGTCCGTCTTCCGCCCACCGGACCGCTGCGGTTGCAAAGGGGTGGATGTCGCGCGCGCTCACGCCGCAAATGTCGGCAAGTTTGCGAAAGCGGGCGAGCGAAGACAGCGCCTCGGGAACGGTTTCATGGTTCAGCCGCCGCGTCGAATTGAGATAGCGGCCGAGACCGCACATCGCCTTTTCCTGGAAAAGCGGAGTTGGAGCGCGGTCAAGGGCTTCGTAAACGACGAGCCGGATCGAGTTCGAGCCGATATCGATCACGGCTACCGGTTTTGTGCCCAGAAGCCGCCCTTGTGCCGGATGATCCAAGTGTCACCTTACGCGTGGCGAGCTGCCGCAGCAGCAAAGCGGCGGGGGAAATTCTGCTTCAGAGCGCCGCCGCGCCCCGAAAGACTGGGATTGGTCATGAAATAGTCGTGCGCGCTGAACTGTTCCTCGCCGGGCCTCAAGCGAACACGGTCAGACGTTCCATCGCTGCGAACCCTCCAGCTCTGCAAATTGTCTTTCAGATTGGCGATCATGATCTGGTCCAGAATCTGCTCATGGACAGTGGGATTCGTTATCGCGGTCATGGCCTCCACGCGCCGCTCCAGGTTGCGCGGCATGATGTCGGCGGAGCTGATATACACGTGGGCTTCGTCGGATGGCAACCCATGTCCTGCGCCAAAACAATAAATTCGTGAATGCTCTAGGAACCGGCCAATGATGCTTTTCGCGCGAATATTTTCCGAAAGCCCTTTTATACCCGGCTTGAGACAGCAGATCCCGCGAATGACAAGATCGACCGGAACGCCGGACATGCTGGCCTCGTAGAGCGCGTCGATGACGTCGGTATCGACGAGCGCATTGAGTTTCATCCAGATGGCAGCCGGGCGGCCCGCCCTGGCATGACCGATCTCGGCGTGAATCTCCTCGATGAGCTGTGCCTTGATCCCGTTGGGCGAGATGGTCATCTGCTCCAGATCGGTCGGACGGCTGTAAGTCGTGACGTAGTTGAAGATCTTGGAGACGTCGCGCCCTGTTGCCGGATCGGCGGTGAAGTAGGAAAGGTCCGTGTAAATCTTCGCGGTTGCCGGGTGATAATTGCCGGTTCCGATGTGGCAATAAGTCCGAAGCTCCCCGCTCTCCTTGCGGACGACCTGCCCAAGCTTCGCGTGCGTCTTAACGTCGAGCTGGGTCAGGCCGTAGACGACGTGCACGCCCACCTCTTCAAGCTGCCTCGCCCAGTCGAGGTTGTTCAGCTCATCGAAGCGCGCCGTGACCTCGATCATGACGGTAACGCTCTTGCCTGCCTGCCGCGCGTCCCTCAGGGCTTCGACGATGGGAGACTTTCGAGAGGTCCGGTAGAGCGTCCATTTGATCGCGACCACGTCGGGATCGGAGGCTGCCTGCCGCAGATATTGCAGAACGATATCGAAGGATTCGTAAGGGTGGTGGACAATGATGTCTTTCGCCGAAATCGCCGCGAAGCAATCGTTATCGTACTCGGCGATGCGCTCGGCCATGCGGGGTTCAAAAGGTTTGTAAAGAAGGTCCGGGCGGTCGCTGACAATAAGCTTGGAGATGTCGGCGATCGCGAAGAGGCCATCCACGATGACCACGTCCTCACGGCTGGCCTTCAGGCCCTCGATGATGAGTTCGCGTGCGTCCTCGGGGAGCGACGCACTCATTTCTACGCGGATCACCTCGCCAAGCTGCCTCTGCACGAGCGCCCGGCGCAACGTTTTCTGAAGGTCTTCGCTCTTCTCCTGGAACTCGATTTCGCTGTTGCGCAGGGGCCGGAAAAGGCCAGCGTCTTCAACCCTGAAGCCGGGCAGAAGCGTATGCGCGAATAGCGAAATGACGGTTTCGATGGCAATGAAACGGGTCGCGGGCTTGCCGTTCTTGCCGATCGTCTGAGGCAGGCGGACGAACCGGTCGAGACCGTTCGGCACCACAACGAGCGCATGCATCGAACGCGGTTCGCCTTCCTCTTCGCGCACGCACTCGAGAACGAGCACGAGTTCCTGGCTCTGGACATGCGGAAAAGGATGGGCGGCGTCCACGGCGACGGCGCTCAGCGCCGAGAAAATGCGCCGCATGAAATAGATCTCAAGCCAGCCCCTGTCCTCTTCGCTCAGAGTCGTCGCCGACAAAACGTGGATCGATTCCGAGGCCAGTTCTTTCGTCAGCGTGGTCCACCGGGCCTGCTGGCGTTCGGAAATCGCCACAACGGCTGCGTTGATTTTCTGGACCTGCTGTTTCGGGGTCATGCCATCCGGCGAGACTTCGAGAATATTCGTGACCGCCTGCTCATGAAGGCCCGCGACGCGCACCCGATAGAACTCGTCGAGGTTCGAGCCCGAAATCGCCAGAAACCGCACGCGCTCCAGAAGAGGGTTTCGCTTGTTCTCGGATTCTTCAAGCACGCGTTTATTGAACTCGAGCCAGGAAAGCTCGCGATTGAAGAACCGTTCCGCGCCAAAGGCTAGAATTCTGTCCCTGTAGGTTGGGGCAGGCCCGGCTTCGGCGAGCTTCATAAAACCTTCCTCCCGCCAGACAGGCGTCCGGCTCCGCGGCGGCACTCCTGGGCCGCATCCAGCGGAGCATTTTAGCAACAGTGATCGCAACCCGGCTAGGGTCTTCGACTCGTCCCTTGCGGGCGATGGACGCCGGCGCCGCGCGCCCGCACGAACAAGAATTAGACCTCAAAGATGACGCGGCTTACCGCAGGCTGCAAGATCTCTTTCGCTACGCAGACCTCATGGCCTCGCCAACGAATGGGCGGGATCGCGCCCTCCGGCAGCTCAGCGCACGCGCGGCGGCTTGCTCTCCAGCTGCCGAAATCCCGATAAAGGTCGCAGGGACGCTCCACCGCTTGCCGCGCCCAGGCTCCTTTTTTATTCAGCTGCGGCTTTGCCTCGCAAATCGGACTGCCCTGCTGCGACGCAGCCGGGAAGCAGGCGAATCAGCATTCGTCCGCAGTAGCCCGATCCCGTTTAATGCCGTGGGATGGGCCATGGGCTGGCAGAATTCTGCGGCGTGACTTTGATTCGTTAAATGTCCCGCCGGGGACGATCGTATCAGGCACCACTGTGGCGCAAACTCCACAGTTCCCGCACACCGGGCAGACAAGCCATTGATAACAATGATATTCGGTTTC
Organism: uncultured Alphaproteobacteria bacterium; assembly: GCA_963833565.1. Classification (GTDB taxonomy): domain Bacteria; phylum Pseudomonadota; class Alphaproteobacteria; order Rhizobiales; family Rhodomicrobiaceae; genus Rhodomicrobium. The sequence goes on along the minus strand of CAWHYO010000043.1, from coordinate 22,366 downwards.
CGATCCTGAGTGCCGCGCCATCAAAAGATAGGCCGATTGAGCTACAATCTTGAGTTTTGTTTTTTGTTGATGCAATTATTTGGAGAGTTCGTGCGTCATCTAAATGATACGACATTCAGAAAAGGAGAGAGGCTTATGACTCTCGCAAAGTTCATACGAATTGGCGCCGCAACAGCTGGTGCGCTTGCCATGGCTGCACAGGTGAACGCTGCTGACCTGTACGCTCCTGCCGGCATGAAGGATACACCTTACGTCGTCGCTCCGACCTGGACCGGCTTCTACATCGGCGCCAACGTCGGCGGCGGCTGGAGCCAGCTGGATTCCAGCTTGAACCTCTTTAACGTTGTCACCATCAACAACACGAACGAAGCGAATGGCGTCGTTGGCGGCGGCCAAATTGGATATAATTGGCAGACGGGCGGCTTTGTGATTGGCGTCGAGGCCGATTTCGACGGTTTCGGCCTCTCCCACACGAGGGATCTGGTCACGATTCCAGCCCTCAGCTTCGGCCTGGGCACCAAAGTTGAGAGCGGATTTGGGATCGATGCCACGGGGCGGCTGGGCTACGCGGCCGGACCCGCTCTCTTTTATGCCAAAGGCGGTTATGCTTACTTCGACGGTAAAGTCGGCATCGACGCTCCGTCGCCGCTCAACGTCAGGAAGAGCGGGATCGATGGCTGGACCATCGGTGGCGGCATCGAATATAAGCTCAGCCCCTCCTGGAGCGTGAAGGGCGAGTACCAGTACTACGATTTCGGCAGCACCACTCTCGACCCGCTTGCGGCAGTTGGAATTATTGGGGGTCCGACCATTCATAGCGACCTGAACGTCAACACGGTCAAAGTAGGCGTGAACTACTTTTTGGGCGGTTACGGCGGATACGCGCCCCTCAAGTAAGCGAATTAATCACAGCAGAATTGGTTCATCTGAGGATCTTACCGCGGATGAACCAAGGGCTGGTGTTTTTGCAACTGTGCCAGCCCATTCTGGGCAAATTCCGGTGGATATCAATTTCGGGTTCCGAATGCGTTTTTCTGAAACGCGGTGTCGGCTGGCTCGTAGCCGATGTTTTCGGTGAGTTTGCTGCTTCACGCTCAAGACAGCGCGGGAAGCATACCTTACACAGAAGCGGGGTCTGCCGCCTAAGCTCGTTAAGGCAGCACCGGTGGCCGGCTCGTTTCGAAGGCGGCGGCGACAGGCAGTTCAACCGTAAACACGGCACCGGATCTGTCGGCGCGATTGGCTGCTGTGATGGCGCCCCCATCGCTTCGATAAAGCCACGGCATATTGCAAGTCCGAGGCCCGTGCCGGCACGCTGGATGACATCCGACAAGTCATCGGCTGCCGCCGGAGCTCGATTGCACCAGCCTCCAGGCGCGTCATGTCGAGGAGGTTCCCGACGAAACACGCCATGCGGCCTGATCGCGGCCTTTTCGAGTTGCAAGAGCGGCAAGTCCAGCTCGACGTCGAGGCTGATCTTGAAATCGGCAAGAAGGCCCTCGCTCCGCTGCAGAGCAGCGGCACGAAATATGCTGCGCCTTCGCCATCGATGGTTGCGATCATCTCGTCGCGCGCCTTGCCTCGGGAATGCCTGCCCCCGCGTCCATGATCTGAAGCTGCACCACCAGCGGCGTCTTCAGGTCGTGCGAAAGCGAGGCCAGGAGCGCGCCGCGAAGCCGTTCGGCCTCGGCCGCCACGCGGGCGTCGTCCATTTCCTTGGCGACGCGCACCCTTTCGATCGCGACAGCGGCCTGATCCATGAGCGCGTCGAAGGAGCCTGCGCTCGTCGGGAGTGAGGATCATATCGCTCCTCCGGCCCGCGGCGAGCCCAACCACACCGGTGACGTCCCGGCTTGTCCGAGGCGAGAGGAACAGGCGCGGAGTTCCCGGCAGGGTATCCGATCCCCGGCCGGCGGAACGGCCATGCTCGAAACACCATTGGGCCGCGCCAAGGTCGGCTTTCTCGATGACCTCGCCGGGCGGGAAGGATGCAGCAACTTTCAGACGGCCGTGAGCATCGGGCAGCATCGCGACAACGTCCGCCCCCAAAGACGCTGCTCGAGAAGCCGCAGAGCGCGCTTGTGATCGCGGCCCTGTTGCGGGCGAGTTCCGCCTGCCGGCGCACACGCGCCGTCAGATGGCTGACAATGAGCGCCGTAAACAGGAAGAAGAACAGAGCGGCGACGTTGGCAGGGTCGGCGATGGTGAAGCTGTAAATCGGGGGTATGAAGAAGAAATTGTAGCAGAGCATGCTGGCCATCGCCGCGAAGAGCGACGGGCCGAGTCCAGACAGGTAGGCAACGCTCAGCACTCCCATCATGTAGATGAGCGGCACCGTTTCGGCGCCGAAATACGGCTTCAGAAGTTCCGCCGCAAGAGTGCCGGCTGCCGTCACCCAGACAGCCGCGAAGTAGCCGGCAATATTTGCGCCTGGTGCGCTGGTCCTGACGGTTTTTCGAGGAATGGCCTCCTCTTTCAACGCGTCACCGGCGATGACATGCACGCTGATAGTGCCGGAGCGCCGGACGAGATCGTGAACCACCGATCCGTAGAGGAGTTCGAACCAGCGCGTGCGGCTGGATTTGCCGATCACGATCTGGGTGACATTGTTCGCGCGGGGGAAGTCGATCACGTCATCTGCAACGCGGCCGCCGCGCCCTGGAAGCGTTGCCGCGACCCCGCCAAGCCGCTCGGCAAGACGCAGCGTATCGGCGATCCGGTCCCGCTCCACCACCGAAAGGTCCTGGCTGCGCAGCGTCTCGACGGAGAGCGCCGTCCAGGGCGCGCGCAGCCTGTCCGCGACCCGCTTCGTGTAGCGGACGAGAGCGGCGCATCGCGGAACCTCGCTGATGCAGACAAGGACGCGGTCGCCGGCCGGCCAGGATCCGGGAATGGCATGCGTCTTCATATGCGTGAGGAGTTGCTCGTCGACGCGCTGGGCCGTCCGGCGAAGCGCAAGCTCGCGCAGGGCGGTCAGATTGCCCGGCGAGAAATAATGCTCGATCGCCCGCTCGGCCTGCTTCGGCACGTAGACTTTCCCCTCGCGCAGGCGCTGGATGAGTTCACTAGGCGCAAGGTCGATGACTTCAATGTCGTCGGCTCTGTCGAGGATGGAATCCGGCACCGTCTCCCGAACGCGGATGCCGGTAATCTGGGCGACAACGTCGTTAAGACTTTCCACGTGCTGGATGTTGAGCGTCGTTTAGACATCGATCCCGGCGGCTAGCAGCTCTTCGACGTCGAGATAGCGCTTCGGGTGCCGGCTGCCCGGCGCATTGGTGTGGGCGAGTTCGTCGACAAGGGCGACTTGCGGGCGGCGCGCGAGAAGGGCGTCGAGATCCATCTCGTCCAGCACCCGGCTTTTGTATTCGAGAGGCTTCCTCGGGATCGTCTCCAGGCCCTCAATAAGAGCCTCAGTCTCGGCCCGGCCATGGGTTTCGACGACGCCAGCCACGACGTCGGCTCCTGCGACGCGGCGAGAGCGCGCGGAAAGCAGCATCTCGTACGTCTTCCCGACGCCTGGAGCGGCGCCGAGGAAAATCTTCAGGTGACCGCGCCCGGCCTCTCCGCTGCGTGCCACTTCAAGCAACGCGTCGGGTGATGGGCGACCGTTATCTCGGACGTCGGACATTTGTATCCTCGAGGGCCACCCGCAGGCAGACCATGGGCCTTCGCGATCTTAAGCGAAGCTGCGAATGGCGGCCCATACATTCGTCAAGCCTGCCTCGGAGGCAATAAAGAAGGTATAGGGAAAGCTGGCCTGCCCTACTCCTCGCTCCGCCCGCCCCTTCGCCGCCCTCGCCGCCGGCGTTCAGCTCTTTCAAAACCTTCGCCGCGAAGGCCCGCGTGACCTTCTTCTGCTCGGCAAGAGCGAGCTTATCCAGGCGCTCGGCCACGGTCTGCGCTGCCGCCATGGAGCGCTCGATCCGCGCAATGAGATAGGAGATAACGTCAGGAGCGACTTCGATCTGCCGGTCACTGAAATGCTTGAGCAGCAAGCCTGCGAGATGCTCTTCGTCGGGCGGCTGAATCTCCGCTGCGGGGTAGGACCGGATGCGCGAGCGCAGATCGGGAAGCGATATCTCCCATTGTCCGGGCGGCGTCTCTGCCGTCAGAAGGATGAACGAGCTGTGCTCGCGAGCAAGGTTGAGATGGTGGAAGAACGCCGTCTCGCAGAAAGCGGACGTGTCCACATCCTCGATGATGAGCGGCGCATAGGGCGCGGTCCAGATATGCTCCGCGAGTTTCGACGGCGCGATGAATTCTGCGTTCGAGCGGTTTCGCCAGATATTCGCGAGGTAGGTTTTTCCCGACTGGGGCGGCCCGAAAATCGCCGCCGCGGGCGCATGCCAGTCGGGCCACGTAGTGACGAGCCTCAGCGCGTGCTCGTTCCGCGACGTTATAAAGAAGTCCGCTTCGTCCCAGCTCTGCCGGTGCGGAAGGTCGAGCGCCAGTTGTGAAGGCATCACGCAGCGTTACCCGCGGATGGTTTCGGCCTTGCGCTCATGCTTCTCCTCGCCTTCGTACATGGGGCTGCCATAATACTTGCGGACGGCGAAGCGCACCAGAACTCCGATGGCCGCGGCCATCGGCACCGCAATCAGAAGGCCCGTAAAGCCGAAGAGATAGCCGGACGCAATCAAGGCGAAAAGCATCCAGACCGGATGCAGCCGCACCTTGTCGCCCACGATCTTCGGCGTCAGCACGTTGCCCTCGACGAGTTGGCCAAGCACGAAGACGCCGCAGACGAGCGCAACCATCGTGTAATTGGGCCAGAACTGCGACAGCGCTACGCCGCCCGAGACTAGGAATCCGCTCGTGGAACCGAGATAGGGCACAAAGCTGATGAGCCCCGCCGCAAGCCCGATAACCAGCCCGTAGTTGAGACCGATCGCGCCGAGCGCCACCATGTAGAAGGCGGATACGATCAGGAGCACGATCAGCATGCCCCTGAGATAGCCGGAAATGGTCCAGTCGATCTCCTCCGCGATTTCCTTGATGGCGGGCGCATCCTGCCTCGGCAGCAACTCCTCGACCCCCGCGATCATGTCGTCCCAGTCGCGCAAGAGGAAGAACGTGACGACGGGCGTCAGGAACATGAGCGCCAGCGAGTTGAAGAGCGCCAGGCTGCCTTGAACCAGGGTCTGAAGCTGCCTGAGGAGCCACGGCGCCAGGTCTTGCGTGATCTGGCCCTGGGAGCCGGAGGCTTGGCCGTTGCCGAGTTCCTTCTGGAGGGGCGCCAGATAACTTCCATAATTCTTGAAGAGGTAGGCCCTAGCCTCCTGGTAATAGCGCGGCAGCGCCTGGATGAGTTGAGCAAGCTGATCGATGACAGGCGGCACGATCAGCGCGGCGATCAGCGCGATGATGAGCGCCAAGACCGCGATGATGACGAACGCCGCCACGCCGCGATTGATGCCCCAGCGGCCCATGTAGTCCACGAAGGGCTGAAACAGATAGGCAAGCACGAAGCCCGCGACGAACGGCAGAAGGATCTCGTAAAAGACGAGCAGCCCGACGAGCGACAGCGCAAAGAAAAGCACCCAGAAGGTGGCATTGGGCGAAAGGCGGATCGTGCTGTCGGGCATGACGGCTTCGGGCTCCTTGGGTGGCGTACCGGACGTCAACGCGAACGGAGATGCTTAGTTTCCCGGTCGCAACGATGTCATAGCGGTTGCGCCGAAGGAGATAAAGTGGGGATCGCCCCGCGATAGGTGCAATACGGCTTATTCGTTCGGGGTGGCGGCGATAGGCTGCGCTTGTGCTGACAGAATCGGAGTTCGTTTATCCGCGCGGCGCTACATCCGCTTAAGCGTTTTGAGGATTGTCGTTGGCCTGCAATTCAAAAAGTGCTTTGAACCACTCCACAAACGCTGCCGCACACCGCCAGATCAAACGGATCAAAACCAACAAGCGGCCTTTCACGCGGCCAGGACCCTGAAGAGCCCCAACCCCGAAACAACGCAGTTGCAATCTGGCGTGCACAGCTTGGCATGGCATGGGCAGCAGCCTCGCTTGCCAGCAACGCCTTCACCCGCGCAGGCAGGGTTCGGTTACATGCCAGACCGTCGATTTTGTGCGCCAATGGACGCCCAACCATTCTGCGGCGGCTGTCGGTGCATCATCCACGTCAAGCCGACCCGGGACATGCCGAGCCTGGCGCGCCAAAGCGCTTTGCCGCGGCGATGAAGCCGGGACGGTCCTGATGCGCGCCGGTCAAGGCGCCTTGAGATGACCGGCCGAACAATCCCGCCTATCCCGACCCGCCAGATGCCCGGCGCCTAAAGCTGCATCAAATTGTGCCTCCACGGAGCCGCTGTGCTCGTGACGGTCAAGGGCTTCGTCGTCTGCAGGCCATGAGGCTGATCGTGGCCTAGGCTACGGAGCGAGACGGGTGCGGCTCATGTTGTGACGTTTTCGGCTTGCACGTCGCCGGGCGCTCGACTCAGCCCACTGATTTTACCGTGCATTCACTATAACTTAACCTGCAACGGCTAATCAAATCTAGGCGCAGATCGCATCGGACTGCCTCCAGCACGGCCGCAGGTGTCCGAACGATAGCGTGGCGTTGGAATTCGGGTTTTTCCTACCCGAAAGCATGATGCATTTCTGACGCGAGGCTCGCGCGAGCCATGTTTTCCCTTCGCATCCAGTCGCGGACGAATGTCCGGGTCCTTCCTCTTCCGGGATGGCCGCATCAAAGCTGCGATCAGAGCGACGCCCGAAACGGTCAACATGAAAGGCTTTACGCGCCATGACGTCCATCATCTACTCTTTGACCAATTCCCAGATCGCGGCGCTTTCTACGGCCTCGATCGCCCGACTGACCACGGATGACATCGCCGCTCTGAACACCGGCCAGACGGCGTCGCTGACCTCCAAGCAGGTTTCCGCATTTTCGACCGACGACATCGCCGCTTTTGGATCGAAGGTCAGCTCTCTGACGGTTTCGGCGATCGCGGAACTCACCTCGACGCAGGGGTCGGCGCTGACGACGGACGAAGTTGCGGGCCTGACGACCTCTCAGGCCGCGGCGCTCATGGCTTACCAGATCGCGGCGCTTTCTACGGACCAGATCGCCGCCCTCACCACCGACGAGATCCACGCACTCACTTCTTCACAGCTCGCGGCGCTGAACACGAACGATATCGCCGCGCTGTCGACGAACCAGGCCGCCGCCCTGAGCACGCGCGCCTTGGCGGGGTTGACGACAGCCGAGATCGCCGCGTTGAATACCGATAACGTTGCGACGCTGTCCACGTCGCAAGTCGCTGCGCTGACGACCAGCCAAATAGCGGCTCTTTCGACCGATCAGGCCGTTGCGCTGACGACCGACCAGGTTCACGCGCTCAACTCGACCCAGGCCTCGTCCCTGACCACGGCCGCGATCGCGGTGCTCTCGACCGACCAGGCCGCCGTGCTGACGACCGCGGCGGTCGCCGCGCTGAAGACCGCGCAGATCGCCGCGCTCACCACGGACCAGGCCGCGGCCCTGACCACCGATCAGGTCCACGCGCTCATGAGCGCACAGGCCTCTGCGCTGACGACGGACGACGTCGCCGCGCTGTCCACCGATCAGGCCGCTAAGCTGACGACCGCGGCTGTCGCGGCGCTGAAGACGACGCAGGTCGCCGCGCTCACCACCGATGAGATCGCAGCGCTCTCGACTGGACAGGCGGCGGCGCTGACGTCGGCTGAGGTCGCTGCCCTCTCGACCGATCAGGCCGTTGCGCTGACGACCGACCAGGTTCACGCGCTCAACTCGACCCAGGCTTCGTCCCTGACCACGGCCGCAATCGCGGCGCTCTCGACCGATCAGGCCGCAGTGCTGACGACCGCGGCGGTCGCCGCGCTGAAGACCGCGCAGATCGCCGCGCTCACCACCGATCAGGCCGCGGCCCTGACTACCGATCAGGTCAAAGCGCTGACGAGCGCGCAGGCCTCGGCGCTGACGACGGACGACGTGGCCGCGCTTTCGACCGATCAGGCCGCTAAGCTGACGACCGCGGCTGTCGCGGCGCTGAAGACGGCGCAGATCGCCGCGCTCACCACCGATGAGGTCGCGGCGCTCTCGACCGGACAGGCGGCGGCGCTGACGTCGGCTCAGGTCGCGGCGCTCTCGACCGATCAGGCCGTTGCGCTGACGACCGACCAGGTTCACGCGCTCAACTCGACCCAGGCTTCGTCCCTGACCACGGCTGCGATCGCGGCGCTCTCGACCGATCAGGCCGCCGTGCTGACGACCGCGGCTGTCGCCGCGCTGAAGACCGCGCAGATCGCCGCGCTCACCACCGATCAGGCTGCGGCCCTGACCACAACTCAGGTCCACGCGCTGACGAGCGCGCAGGCCTCGGCGCTGACGACGGACGACGTGGCCGCGCTTTCGACCGACCAGGCCGCCGTGCTGACGACCGCGGCTGTCGCGGCGCTGAAGACGGCGCAGATCGCCGCGCTCACCACCGATGAGGTCGCGGCGCTCTCGACCGGACAGGCGGCGGCGCTGACGTCGGCCCAGGTTGCGGCGCTTTCGACCGATCAGGCCGTGGCGCTGACGACCGCTCAGGTTCATGCGCTCAACTCGGCTGAGGCTTCGTCCCTGACCACGGACGCGATCGCGGCGCTCTCGACCGATCAGGCCGCAGTGCTGACGACCGCGGCGGTCGCCGCGCTGAAGACCGCGCAGATCGCCGCGCTCACCACCGATCAGGCTGCGGCCCTGACCACGACTCAGGTCCACGCGCTGACGAGCGCACAGGCCTCGGCGCTGACGACGGACGACGTGGCCGCGCTTTCGACCGACCAGGCCGCCGTGCTGACGACCGCGGCTGTCGCGGCGCTGAAGACCGCGCAGATCGCCGCGCTCACCACCGACGAGGTCGCGGCGCTCTCGACCGGACAGGCGGCGGCGCTGACGTCGGCCCAGGTTGCGACGCTTTCGACCGATCAGGCCGTGGCGCTGACGACCGCTCAGGTTCATGCGCTCAACTCGGCGCAGGCTTCGTCCCTGACCACGGCTGCGATCGCGGCGCTCTCGACCGATCAGGCCGCAGTGCTGACGACCGCGGCCGTCGCCGCGCTGAAGACCGCGCAGATCGCCGCGCTCACCACCGATGAGGTTGCGGTGCTGTCGACCGGACAGGCCGCGGCGCTGACGTCGGCCCAGGTCGCGGCTCTTTCGACCGATCAGGCCGTTGCGCTGACGACCGACCAGGTTCACGCGCTCAACTCGACCCAGGCCTCGTCCCTGACCACGGCCGCGATCGCGGTGCTCTCGACCGACCAGGCCGCCGTGCTGACGACCGCGGCGGTCGCCGCGCTGAAGACCGCGCAGATCGCCGCGCTCACCACGGACCAGGCCGCGGCCCTGACCACCGATCAGGTCCACGCGCTCATGAGCGCACAGGCCTCTGCGCTGACGACGGACGACGTCGCCGCGCTGTCCACCGATCAGGCCGCTAAGCTGACGACCGCGGCTGTCGCGGCGCTGAAGACGACGCAGGTCGCCGCGCTCACCACCGATGAGATCGCAGCGCTCTCGACTGGACAGGCGGCGGCGCTGACGTCGGCTGAGGTCGCTGCCCTCTCGACCGATCAGGCCGTTGCGCTGACGACCGACCAGGTTCACGCGCTCAACTCGACCCAGGCTTCGTCCCTGACCACGGCCGCAATCGCGGCGCTCTCGACCGATCAGGCCGCAGTGCTGACGACCGCGGCGGTCGCCGCGCTGAAGACCGCGCAGATCGCCGCGCTCACCACCGATCAGGCCGCGGCCCTGACTACCGATCAGGTCAAAGCGCTGACGAGCGCGCAGGCCTCGGCGCTGACGACGGACGACGTGGCCGCGCTTTCGACCGATCAGGCCGCTAAGCTGACGACCGCGGCTGTCGCGGCGCTGAAGACGGCGCAGATCGCCGCGCTCACCACCGATGAGGTCGCGGCGCTCTCGACCGGACAGGCGGCGGCGCTGACGTCGGCTCAGGTCGCGGCGCTCTCGACCGATCAGGCCGTTGCGCTGACGACCGACCAGGTTCACGCGCTCAACTCGACCCAGGCTTCGTCCCTGACCACGGCTGCGATCGCGGCGCTCTCGACCGATCAGGCCGCCGTGCTGACGACCGCGGCTGTCGCCGCGCTGAAGACCGCGCAGATCGCCGCGCTCACCACCGATCAGGCTGCGGCCCTGACCACAACTCAGGTCCACGCGCTGACGAGCGCGCAGGCCTCGGCGCTGACGACGGACGACGTGGCCGCGCTTTCGACCGACCAGGCCGCCGTGCTGACGACCGCGGCTGTCGCGGCGCTGAAGACGGCGCAGATCGCCGCGCTCACCACCGATGAGGTCGCGGCGCTCTCGACCGGACAGGCGGCGGCGCTGACGTCGGCCCAGGTTGCGGCGCTTTCGACCGATCAGGCCGTGGCGCTGACGACCGCTCAGGTTCATGCGCTCAACTCGGCTGAGGCTTCGTCCCTGACCACGGACGCGATCGCGGCGCTCTCGACCGATCAGGCCGCAGTGCTGACGACCGCGGCGGTCGCCGCGCTGAAGACCGCGCAGATCGCCGCGCTCACCACCGATCAGGCTGCGGCCCTGACCACGACTCAGGTCCACGCGCTGACGAGCGCACAGGCCTCGGCGCTGACGACGGACGACGTGGCCGCGCTTTCGACCGACCAGGCCGCCGTGCTGACGACCGCGGCTGTCGCGGCGCTGAAGACCGCGCAGATCGCCGCGCTCACCACCGACGAGGTCGCGGCGCTCTCGACCGGACAGGCGGCGGCGCTGACGTCGGCCCAGGTTGCGACGCTTTCGACCGATCAGGCCGTGGCGCTGACGACCGCTCAGGTTCATGCGCTCAACTCGGCGCAGGCTTCGTCCCTGACCACGGCTGCGATCGCGGCGCTCTCGACCGATCAGGCCGCAGTGCTGACGACCGCGGCCGTCGCCGCGCTGAAGACCGCGCAGATCGCCGCGCTCACCACCGATGAGGTTGCGGTGCTGTCGACCGGACAGGCCGCGGCGCTGACGTCGGCCCAGGTCGCGGCTCTTTCGACCGATCAGGCCGTTGCGCTGACGACCGACCAGGTTCACGCGCTCAACTCGACCCAGGCCTCGTCCCTGACCACGGCCGCGATCGCGGTGCTCTCGACCGACCAGGCCGCCGTGCTGACGACCGCGGCGGTCGCCGCGCTGAAGACCGCGCAGATCGCCGCGCTCACCACGGACCAGGCCGCGGCCCTGACCACCGATCAGGTCCACGCGCTCATGAGCGCACAGGCCTCTGCGCTGACGACGGACGACGTCGCCGCGCTGTCCACCGATCAGGTCTCGGTTTTGACCGGGACCGACATCGCCGCCCTGCTCTCGGCCCAGATCGGCGCCTTGACGACCGATCAGACCGCGGCTCTCTCGACCAGCCAGATCGCCGCCCTGTCCTCCACGCAGGTTTCGGCTTTCTCGACGGACGATATCGCCGCCTTCAGCGGGTCCAAGATCAACTCGCTCTCGCTGAACGCCATCGTGGGCCTGACAAGCGCCCAGACGCCCAGCCTGACCACGGATGCGGTCGCCAACCTCACGACGGCGCAGGTCGCCGTCCTCAAGGCCTATCAGGTGTCCGCGCTCACGACCGATCAGGCCGTCGCGCTGACGACCAACGAAATCGCCGCGCTGACCTCGACCGAGGCGGCCGCGCTGACGACGGACGACCTCGCCGCCATGAGCACGGACCAGGTCGCCGCCTTCAGCACCAGCGCAATCCCTGCGCTTGGCTCTCGCCAACTGGCGGCGCTGTCGACGGACGATGTGGCGGCCCTGTCGACCCGCCAAGTGCAGGCTTTGACGAGCGGCCAGATCGCGGCGTTCTCCACGGATCAGGTCGCGGCCCTGACGACCGATCAGGTGCATGTCCTGAGCACCGGACAGGCCAACGCGATGACGACGGCCGAGGTTGCGGCGCTGTCGACGGATCAGATCGTGTCGCTGACCACGGTGGCCGTCAGGGCGCTTGGGACGGCGCAGTTCGCGGCGCTTACGACCGATCAGGTCGCCGCGCTGACCACGGACCAGATCGCCGCGCTGAACTCGTCGGAGGTAACGGCGCTGACCACGGACCAAGTGGGGGCGCTGTCAACCGACGACATTGCGGCGATGAGCACGACGGCTGTGCCCGGCCTCGAGACGGCCGACATTCTGGCCATGAAGAGCGCCCAGGCGCGGGCCCTCACGACGCCGCAGATCCACGCGCTCAACTCTTCTCAGGTGGACGCCGTCGTCGCCGCCTATCTGAACAGCTGAGTTCCCCAAGGCGCCGCCTTCGGGCGGCGCCGTCCCGCGCTCATCGCCTCTTCGGGCAACAAGCCCGAGGCAAGCTCGGCGTCCCAATAAGGGACGAGGCGGCAGGCTCGCGCTTGCGCGCCCGGATGCAAACCCCGGACGAGCTTCAGACGTGCCCACGACAGCGACGCTAAAAGCGCAGAAGGCTCAGCCGCAGGCAAAGCCTGATTTGCCATTTCTCGATCTGGCCGCGAGAATCAAGCGGCGCGAATTTTCGCTCAGCGACCTCATCCACGCAGCCGAGGGCTTGAAGCAGCTGGGGTTGCTCCAGCAGGCGGCCGACATCTACAAGCTCTGGATCGCCCATAACGACGAAGACAAGCTTGTTCATTTCGCCTATTTCAATCATGCGGTCGCGCTGCGCGACCTGGGCGACATGGCCGGGTCGATCAACGCTCTGCGCGGCTGTCTACTGATCGACCCCTCCTTCGGCGCGGCCCATGTTAATCTCGGCCGCGCGCTCGAGGACGCCGGCAAGACGCATGCGGCTGTGCAGCAATGGCGGACCTACCTCGACGCGACGGCTGCGATAACGCCGGAGCGCGCCCAGCACAGGCTAATGGCTCTTCAGCACCTCGGCCGCGTTTACGAGAATGCAGAGCTGATGCAAGACGCAGAGACCATCCTGCGCCAGGCGATAGAACTGCGCCCGGACCGGACGGAGGCCGGCCAGCACTGGATCGCGCTGCGTCAGCGCCAATGCAAATGGCCGGTCCTGACGCCGTCCGAACATGTCACGCGCCGACAATTGCTCGACGCCATGTCGCCGATGGCGCTGGCGGCCTACGCCGACGACCCGATGTTCCAGCTCGCCAAGGCCTATCGCTACAACAAGTCCTCTGTCGGCAGGCCCGAGGGCGCGCCCTTTAGCTGCGAGCCGCGTCCGAAGTCGGGCGGCCGCGGCCACCTGCGCGTCGGCTATGTGTCCTCCGATTTGCGCGCCCACGCTGTTGGCTTCGCGCTCAGCGAAGTTCTCGAATTACACGACAAGTCACGCTTGGAAACCTACGGCTATTATTGCGGCGAGCCGAAGGACGACGACCCCGTGCAAAGGCGCATCCGCGCGGCCCTCGACAAATGGCGCGACATCGGCGCGATGGGCGACCAAGAGGCGGCTGAAGCCATCGTGCGCGACGAGATCGACATTCTTGTCGATGTGAACGGATATACCAAGCACGCACGCACGAAAATCTTCGCCTGGCGCCCGGCGCCGATCATCGTCAATTGGTGCGGCTATCCGGGAACGATGGGCAGCCCCTACCATCAATATCTCATCACCGACGCGTGCATCGCGCCTCCCGGCTCCGAACGCTATTTTTCAGAGCGCGTGCTGCACATTCCTTGTAACCAGCCGATTGACCGCAAACGCGCAATCGACGCGCTGCCGTCCCGCGCGGAGTCGGGACTTCCCGAGGACGCATTCGTCTACGCGTGCTTTAACGGAATGCAAAAGCTGACGCGCAATGTCTTCACGCGCTGGATGCGCATTCTGGAGGAGACGCGGGGCGGCGTGCTCTGGCTGCTGACGGGAACCGAAGACACGAACAAGCGTCTTCGCGATGCCGCGGCTTCGGCCGGGATCGCGCGGGAGCGGATCCTGTTCGCGCCGAAAGTGCCGAATTCAAAACATCTCGCGCGCCTCGCGCTCGCCGACCTGTTTCTCGACACGACGCCTTACGGCGCGCATTCGACCGGGGCGGACGCGCTGACGGCCGGCCTGCCGATCCTGACTTTGCCGGGGCGGAGCTTTGCGGCGCGGTTCTGCGCGAGCGTCGTCGCCGCGGCTGGGCTCGAAGACCTGATCTGCGCCGGTCCCGAGGATTACGTGCGGCGCGCGGTCGCCTTCGGCCGCAATCCCGAAAGCCTCGCCTATTACCGGGACCGGCTCGCGCGCACGCGCGACGGCAGCGTCCTGCGCGACATCCCGTCGCTCGTGCGAAGCCTCGAAGCCTGTTTCGAGCAGATGCAGGCCGAGCGCGAGCAGGGTGTCACGCCGACGCCCGATCTGACGAACCTCGATCATTACTATGACATCGGCGTCGAACTCGATCTCGAGAACATCGAGCTTCTCGACGACGACGCCTACGAGCGCGTCTATCGCGACAAGCTCGCGATGTTGAACCAGCACCAGCCGATTCCTTGTGACCGCAGGTTCTGGCGCGCGGAAAACCACTGACGCGGGGCTCAGGATGACCGTACAGCGGACAATACTGGTGACATTCGCCGGCCGTCGCGATCGCATGCAGCTTTTGGCGCGTTATGCCGACGCGGCGATCCGGCGCGGTCTGATCGACGAATGGCACGTGTGGGATTTCGCCCGCAACGACGCCGACCGCGCCTGGCTCAGGAGCCTTTTCCCGGCGACGCAGGTCACGCCGAGCCACACGCTCGAATATTTCCGCGCGCCGCGCCCGGCGAACGAGGGGGAGGAGCACGTCAGCGCGAACTTCTCCGTCTGCGCTGCGCACGATGCGCATGTCGGCCTTCTCCGCAAGTCCGGCGAGGGAGGGAGCTACGAAATCGTCCTCGGCGGATGGAACAACGCGGCGAGCGCGATCCGCCGTTTCGACAATGCGCAGGCGCTTGCGGCCGTCGCCGCGCGCGCGGAGGGCGCGGCGACGGCGGTGATGCGGGCGACGCCCGGCCTGCTGCCGGAATTCGCGCCTCTGCGCGTCCGCGTGGAAGTCGGCGCGGAGGGCGTCAAGGCCTATGCCGGCGACGCGCTTCTGCTGCACGATCCCGAGCCTGTCGCGCCCGGAGCCTTCGAACTGATGCACCGTACGGGCTATGGCGCAAATGGCGAATGGCGGCTGCCGGGACTGGAGGCGCATCCCGCGCGCCTTTTCGTCGCCGGACCCGAACCGCATTTTCCCAAGGACTCGATGTTTTATAACGCGGCCTACCGCTACTATGCCGCGCATCGCGAGGACTACGCGCGCGACATCCTGCTCAAATGCGACGACGACATCGTCTATTTCGATCTTGAAGGGCTCGCCGACTTTATCGAGTTCCGCAAGAAGAACCGCGATTATTTCCTCGTCAGCGCTAACGTCGTGAACAATGGCGTTTGCGCCCATTTTCAACAGTCGATGGGCGCTATTCCGGATTGGCTCAAATGCGAACTGCCGCCCGGCGGCATGTGCGGCTCGCTATGGAGCAGCGGAACCAAGGCCGAGGCGGTGCACAATTTGTTTCTCGAGCGACCTTCCGCGTTCAAGGTCGCGAAGAACGGCGCTCTCGTGTGGAACGAACGCATCAGCATCAATTTCATCGCGCTGCTTGGCGAGGACCTCATTCACATCCCCGACGTCACCGCCGACGACGAGCATGACCTCTGTTACGGCGTGCGCAAGCGCGCCAAGAAAAACAATTGCATCGTTTCGCAATTCGTGGCTGCGCATCTTTCCTTCTGGAAACAAGACGATGCAATGAACATCGCCGGCATCCTCCGAAAGTACCAAGAGCTTGCAGCAGATGAACTTGGACACGCCACCTGAGCGAACGTGATAAATAGGGGCGACAGACGTTCAGTCGCTAACTTCTTTGTTTTAGCTCTTCGTGAGGACGTATGAATATTGATAATTTTGATATTTGTATCGTAGGTGCCGGCTTCTTTGGCACCACAATTGCGGAACGCGTTGCCAATGATCTAGGAAAGCGTGTTCTACTAGTCGAACGACGCAATCACATCGGTGGCAATGCTTATTCGGAAAGCGATCAGGAAACCGGGATTGAAGTACACAAATATGGAGCGCATTTGTTTCATACTCCCAACCGAGAAGTCTGGGATTACCTTCATCGCTTCACCTCGTTTACCAATTACACGCATCGGGTTTTTGCCTCGCACAAAAATCAAGTTTACCCGCTCCCTATCAACCTCGCGACGATCTGCCAGTTTTTCGGCCGCCAATTTTCGCCTGACGAAGCGCGAGCTTTGGTTAGAGAACAATCACGAGAACTAGGTGATGCTACGCCTCGAAACCTGGAAGAGAAGGCAATTTCACTTATCGGGCGCCCACTTTATGAGGCGTTTATTCGGGGGTATACAGCTAAGCAGTGGCAGACCGATCCCAGAGAGCTCCCAGAAGAGATCATCACACGGCTTCCTGTGCGCTACTCCTTCGACAACCGATATTTCAAAGACCCCTATGAGGGGCTGCCCGTCGAGGGGTACACAGCCATTTTCCAAAAGATGCTGGCCAACAGACTGATCGATGTCCGGTTGGGTGTGGACTTCTTCGAAATCAGACACCTCCTCCCCGCTGGCATGCCAATCCTCTATACGGGGCCAATCGATCGGTATTTCGATTATTGCGCGGGCCAACTTGGATGGCGCACGCTTGACTTCGAGGAGGAAGTAGTTGCTGTGGGAGATTTTCAGGGGACCGCCGTCATGAATTATTCGGACGAGACGGTACCCTTCACCAGGCTTCTGGAATGCCGCCATTTCTATCCGGAACGCGCCTATCAGAACGAAAAGACTATCATTGTTAGGGAATACTCTCGCTTCGCTTCGCCTAGGGACGAGCCTTATTACCCAATAGACACGGCAGCCGACAGAAAAACATATCTTCAGTATAAAAAGCTCACTGAGAGAGAGTACAATGTTGTGTTCGCAGGCAGGCTAGGAACCTACAAGTATCTTGACATGCATCAAGCTATCGGATCGGCCCTGAAGAGTTATGATGCTGACGTTAAGCCTATGCTACTAACGCGCGTCTCCCAGATGCGATCGCGATAGCCGTTGCGCTGCGCGAGGCGGTCGGGCGAGCGTTCGCCAAGAGCGGCGCCGGTGAGGCCCGAGACCTCCATCTCCATCAGCCGCTCGGCGGCAAAGCCGATCATCTCGCAGAGGATGTCGGCGTCGGGTGTCTTCTCAATCAGCGTGCGAAGGCTCATCATGTCGTCCGTCATCGGTGGTTCCCCGGTTGCGTTGGATGTCGCAACCCGATCCTACCGCTGAGTAGCCGATGACCGCCGCAAACCGCGCACTCGCTACGGCGCCATGGAGGGCGCGCTTCTCTAACCATGGAATCCATCTACATCGAAGTGAAATTCCCGCACTCCCCCATGCCACCATTGCCGCTCGGCGCCGTGAACGCGCGATAGCGCCCCGCGCTCCCACCGTCCCCGACCGTTGTTGAAAAGTTCTCTTCGTTAACGAACTGGTTACCTCTTTGCGCATACGTTCCCGACGTAAGCGAGATGCAGTGGATGCGGCTTTGCCGGCTTGACAGGTTGCGGCTCAGGCAGCGACGCTGAGCGTCGCTGGCCGGAAGATATTCCAGGGCAGCAGGGCGTCGATGGCGTTGATGGGATGCTCGCCGATGCGGGTGAGGACTTCGCGCAGATAAGCCTCGGGCTCGACGCCGTTCAGCTTGGCGGAGCGGATCAAGGTGTAGAAGACGGCGGCCCGCTCTCCTCCGGCGTCGCTGCCCGCGAAGAACCAATTCTTTCTGCCGAGGGCAATCTCGCGGTCATTCTGCCCATATCGGGAAGACTGCCATTGTTCAATATCGCTGGCACCCGCTGTGCGGCCGGAGCACGCGTTGTGTTCTTATTGAGCAGCGCGCATCCGGAGCGATCGCTCAACTCGAGCTCGAGCCCGGCATCGTCACGATGGTTGCGGCCTGGAAGCTCGATCCGGTTTATTGCGGCTCGATCAAGGTCGGGTCCCCCAGGTTGCGCTGACGGCGCTGAGCGACCTGCGCAGCCTGCTGACGGCCAGCGAATCGCGACTCCTCTCTGCGAACGGCAATGTCCCGCAGGAGGATCATCATGGGATCGCTACTACCGCTCACCCGAGCATCGGAACTCGCTCGGAAGCCGAGGCCTGTTCCAACGGCGCCGCCCCGCCAACTCGACCTCGTTCTCGACGACATCCGCCTTCAAAGCGTGACGGCGGCTCAGCGCCAAGCGGTTCTCAAGGCAATGGCTCAGCTGCTGATCGAGGCGAGCGGCGCCGTGACGGTGGAGGGCGCGATGACGACGCATGATGCCGTCCTCCCGGCGACCGTGCTTCAACGCAAGGCGGTCGTCTATGTTCGCCAGTCGACGCCTCAGCAGGTGCAAGCGAACCTGGAGAGCCAGCGACGTCAATACGAGCTGGTCGATGTGCGCGCCGGCGCGGTTTTACGAACGTCGAGGTGATCGACGACGATCTCGGGCGGACGGCGAGCGGTGCCGTCGACCGTCCGGGCTTCAATCGCCTGGTCGCAGCGCTCTGTGCAGGAGAGGTCGGCGCTGTGCTGTGCCTCGACGCCTCGCGGTTCTCGCGCAACGGCCGCGACTGGCACCACCTGCTCGAGCTGTGCGGATTGGTGGAAGCTCGCGTCATCGACCTCGACGGCGTCTATGATCCATGCCGCCCCAACGATCGCCTGTTGCTCGGCCTGAAAGGCAGCATCAGCGAGTTCGAATTGGGCGTCATTCGATCCCGGATGTACGACGCGGCGCGATCGAAAGCGAGGCGCGGCGAGCTGAGGATTTCGACGCCGATCGGCTATAGCTGGGACCGCCATGTCGGTCTCGGCCTCGATCCCGATCGCCGGCTGCAGGAGGTGATCAGGCTCGTGTTCCAGAAGTTCCGCGAGCTCGGCAGCGCCCGCCAGGCGCTGTTGTGGATGGCGTCCGAGAACATCCATTTCCCATACCCATCGGACGGCAGAACATTGACGTCGTTCGAATGGAGGCCGATCAGATATCGTAACGTCATCGCGATTCTGAAGAACCCCTTCTATGCCGGTGTCTACGCCTATGGGAAGAGCGAGAAGCGCACGGAGATCGTCGATGGCCGGGCCCGCAAGAGCTACGGCCACCACAAGCCGATGGGCGCGTGGGAGGTATTCATCAAGGATCGTCACGAAGGCTACATCAGCTGGGCCGAGTACGAGCGCAATCAGGCGGTGCTCGCCAACAATGCCTACGGCTGGGCTGGCGACACGAAGTCTGGCCGCGGCGGGCGCGCCCTTCTCGGCGGCCTCATCTGTTGCGCGCGGTGTGGCCGCCGGCTCCACGTTGTCTACAACGGGCGCTATCCGCGGCCGGTCTATCGGTGCGATACGCCGAACCTGCAGTTGGGGCGGAAGCGCTGTTTCGGCTTCGGCGGCAAACAGATCGACGCCATCGTGGCCGGCGAGATGCTGCGGGCTGTGGCGCCGATGGCGATCGAGGCGGCTCGGGAGGCCGAGCGCATGCTGAGAGAGCAGGATCAAGACCGGCTGCGCATTGCGGAGTTGGAGTTGAACCAAGTCCGGTATGACGCCTCCCTTGCCGAGCGTCGCTACGCAGCCTAACCGCCTGATCGCCGCGCAGCTGGAGAAGGCGTGGGAGGACACGCTGCAGCGCGTCGAGACGTGCCGGAAGCGCCTCGATGACATGCAATCGCAGGAAGTTGGTCCGATGATCTCGCTGCGGCCTGGAAAGCGCCGAAAACGACGATGCGGCCCGGCTCGGCGTCAGCTCCCATCAAGTGCGTAAGCTGATCAAGGCTGGCATTCTGGCAAGCGGGCAGATTATGCCCGATGCACCGCACCAGATCCTGGCCGCTGACCTCGATAGCGAGCATGTCGCCGTCGCGCTCGCGCGGAAAGGCCACCCGTGTCGGGTCAATCCCGAAAATCAAATCTCAATGTTTTCAGACACTTGAACATGAGGTGCACAATGACTCGGTCATCGCCAGAGGCCTGATAGACCGCTCGACGGTGTTGGTGTCCATCTCAATGCGTCCGTCGTTCGCGAACAGGATGAGGCCGTCCCAGAAAGGCATAGCGAATGGCCTTGGCCATTTTGAAGCTGCTGGGAACGAGGGGCAGGTTTTTTCCGAGCCAGGACTTGAACTTCTCGAGCAGAGGGCTGCTCTTGGCTTGGCGGACCCTGCGTCGTGCTTCGGCCTTCTGTCCGCGGATGGCCTCTTCGATTTTGTAAAGCGCTGCGATCTGGATGAGTGCCTCTTCGGCGAGCGGCGCGTTGCCGCCAACGGCGATCTCGTAGAACCGCCGCCGCAGATGGGTCCAGCTTGCGTCAGGCTAAGTCCTGGAAAGGAGAATGGCATGTAACCTGAAACCTTTCATCGCGACCCAGAGGGTTCGACACCCTCCCGGCAAAGGCGCAGCCCGCCAGCCGGAAGCGAGTTCTTGCATGGGCGGCGGCAACGGCGCTCGTGAAGCGTAGACAGCGGGCAGCGAAGCCCTGCCATTAGCCTCGTAATCATGTCTGCCGAAGCCCTCGCCGTGTTGGGTCCGGGGGCAGCACCGGGAAAGCCGTTAGGGCGAGGAAGGCCGGTTCGGCCGGGGTCTCAGAGCAGGGCATAGCTGCGGGATGGGCCGCCAGGGAACCTGAGAGATCCCGTTCATGCCCGTATGCAGGACGCCGGAAAAGTGTGAGCGCCGGCTGAACAACGCTCCAGGCCCGGCGCCGGCCTGACGGCTCCCGGGAGCGCGCAAGCGAGCACGAAAGCTCAGGCAGCGTACGGAATCCTGAAGCGAAAACATAAGCCGAAGGACATGCAGGACGGGAAGTCGTAGCGGCTTCATAGTACCGATGATGACGGGGAACCGGGCTCGCCGGGACCCGGAGGAGGGAAGGGAGCCGCCGCGTGTGAAGAACCATTGACGGGAAACACGGGAGGGAACTCTGAGTCCTGCAAACCTGTCCACGAAACGGCAATGGATAGCCAAACTGGCGGGGAGGAGCCCGAAGCGGGCGCTGACCTCGCTGCATCACCTTATCGACCTCGAATGGATGACCGAGGCCTATCGTCTGACGCGCAAGGATGGCGCGCCGGGCATCGACGGCGTAACGGCCGAGGACTACGAAGCCAATCTGGAGGCCAATCTTGTTGACCTTCTCGCGCGCATCAAGTCCGGCCGTTATCAAGCGCCGCCGGTTCGTCGGCACTACATCCCGAAGGCTGACGGAACGAAACGGCCGCTGGGCATCCCGACCCTGGAAGATAAGGTGGCGCAGCGGGCGATCGTCATGCTGCTGGAGCCAATCTACGAGGCGGAATTTCTGCCTTGCTCGTATGGCTTCCGGCCGGGAAGATCGCCCCATGATGCCCTTCGCGCTCTGCGTGATGGCTTCATGGAGCAAGGGCTGCGCTGGGTGGTGGATGCCGATATCTCCAAATACTTCGACACCATCGACCACACGCATCTGAGGGGCTTCCTCGACCAGCGAGTTACGGACGGCGTCGTCCGGAGAATGATCGATAAATGGCTGAAAGCGGGGGTGCTCGAACAAGGCGTCCTGCGCCGCACGGCTGGAGGAACTCCCCAGGGCGGCGTGATCTCGCCTCTACTCGCAAACATCTACCTGCACTATGTGCTGGACCGGTGGTTCGAGGAGAAGGTGAGGCCGCGCGTTCAGGGACGGTGCCTTCTGGTCCGATACGCTGACGACTTCGTGGTGGCCTTCGAGGATCATCTTCCCGGCAAGCTTTTGCCGGGTGTGATGGAGAAGCGGCTTGCGCGGTATGGGCTTACGCTCCATCCAACCAAGACCCGCTTCGTGGACTTCAGGTTCAAGCGTCCGCAAGGGCGTCATCCGGCAGCGGCAGGGACGACGTTCAACTTCCTCGGCTTCACCCATGTCTGGGGGAGATCGCAGAACGGCAGGAACGTCGTCCGGCAGATCACGGCAAAAGACCGGTTTGCCCGCGCGCTTGCCCGCGTGACCGAATGGTGCAGGCTCAATCTGCACCTGTCGTTCCGCGAGCAACATGCGCATCTGTCGCGGATGATCCGGGGCCATATCGCCTATTACGGCATCACGGGCAACAGCAAACGGCTCAGCTGGTTCCGCCACCAGCTCGAGCGGATCTGGAAGAAGTGGCTCATGCGGCGCGGCCGCCATTGCAATCTGCCGTGGCCGCGCTTCCGAGCCATGCTTGCCAGACATCCTCTGCCCACAGCCAAGGTCGTTCACCGGCTCGCCGCTCCCTAAGCGAAACTTCCGCGTGAGGAACCGGATGCGGGAAATCCGCTCGTCCGGGTCTGTGAGGGACGGGGCTGGCAACATCCCCGTCTACTC
>CAWHYO010000042.1:0-216271 GCA_963833565.1 uncultured Alphaproteobacteria bacterium | reverse complement strand
GTCAACACGCTTGCAGACGCAGTAAAGGTGACCCTTGGACCCAAGGGCCGCAACGTTGTCATCGAGAAGAGCTTCGGCGGCCCCATGAGTAACAAGGACGACGTGACCGTGGCTAAAGAAATAGAACTCGAAGACAAGTTCGAGAATATGGGCGCTCAGATGGTCAAGGAAGTGGCAAGCAAAACGAGCGACGTGGCGGGCGACGGCACCACCACGGCGACCATCCTGGCCCAGTCCATCTATTTTGAAGGTTCCAAGCTGGTAGCTGCCGGCCATAACCCAATGGCCATCAAGCGCGGAATCGAAAAGGCCGTTGCAGAGGTTCTCGACGAACTGAAAGAATCAGCAAGCCCACCAAGGACCAGAAAGAAATCGCTCAGGTCGGAACCATTTCCGCAAACAATGACACCACCATCGGGAACATCATTGCCGAAGCCATGAACAAGGTGGGCAAAGAAGGCGTTATCACCGTCGAGGAAGCCAAGTCGATGGAGACGACCCTTGAAGTGGTCGAAGGCATGCAGTTCGACCGCGGCTATATTTCCCCCTACTTCGTGACCGACCCCGAAAAAATGGAAGTGCTTCTCAACGAGCCGATGATTCTGGTCAACGAGAAGAAAATCAGCACCATGAAAGATCTTCTGCCCGTGCTCGAACAGATCGCGAAAATGGGTCGCCCCCTGCTCATCATCGCCGAAGACATCGAGGGCGAGGCCCTTGCCACACTCGTTGTCAACAAGCTGCGCGGCACCCTGCAGGTCTGTGCCGTCAAGGCCCCGGGATTCGGCGACCGGCGCAAGGCCATGCTCGAAGACATCGCCATTCTCACCGGCGGCCAGGTGATCAGCGAAGAAAAGGGCATGAACCTCGAAACGGTCACCGTAAACGACCTTGGCCGGGCCAAGACCATCCGGATCGACAAAGACAACACCACAATCGTCGATGGCGCCGGCGACCGCAAGACCCTCGAAGGCCGCGTTCGCCAGATCCGTGCCCAGATCGATGAGACAACCAGCGACTATGATCGTGAAAAACTCCAGGAAAGGCTGGCCAAGCTCGTCGGCGGCGTTGCCGTGATCAGTGTAGGCGCTGCGACCGAAACCGAGATGAAGGAAAAGAAAGCCAGAGTCGAAGACGCACTCAACGCAACCCGCGCCGCGGTAGAGGAAGGCATTGTTCCCGGAGGCGGTGTTGCTACCTGCGCTGCCTGCCCTCTCTGGACAAGGTGAAGCTGGAAGGCGACGAGGCGCTGGGCGTAAGGATTATCAAACGCGCCCTCGAAGAACCTGCCCGCCAGATCGCTGCCAATGCCGGTGAGGAAGGCTCTGTCATCGTGCAGAAGCTCAAGGAAAAATCGGGTTCATTCGGCTTTAACGCTGAAACCGGCGTGTTCGAGGACCTGATCGAAGCAGGCGTAATCGACCCGACAAAGGTTACCCGCACCGCCCTGCTGAATGCGGCCAGTGTTTCCGCACTCATGCTGACCACCGAATGCATGGTCGCCGAGCTTCCCAAGGAAGACAAAGGCGGCCCGCCGATGGGAGGCATGCCGCCGGTGGAGGCGTATGCTAAAATAGGGTAAGCCCTTACAGCTTCACACAAAAGTATTGCATGTAGAGGAGCGCGGCGGGTTTCATTGAGGCCCGCCCGCTCCGGACCACGAAAAACCGGCACAAAAAACCGACCACCAAAAACTGTCCACGCAAACCACGAAAACACACGAAAAAACCCCTGAAAACCCAACCGCCTGTCCACGAAAAACACGAAAGCACACAAAAACAACCCCGAAAAACCCAACTGAGTGTCCACGCAAAACACGAAAGCATACAAAAAAAACCCGAAAACCCAACTGCCTGTCCACGAAAAACACGAAAAGACACGAAAAAAACCCCGAAAAACCCAACTGAGTGTCCACGCAAAACACGAAAGCATACAAAAAAAACCCGAAAACCCAACTGCCTGTCCAACGAAAAACACGAAAAGACACGAAAAAAACCCGAAAAACCCAACTGAGTGTCCACGCAAAACACGAAAGCATACAAAAAAAACCCGAAAACCCAACTGCCTGTCCACGAAAAACACGAAAAGACACGAAAAAAACCCTTCTGTGGACAGGTGGTTGAGAACCGGCTTTATCACAATCGATATGCCGCCTTCGTCCGTGGTCTTTCGCAGTCAGCGGGGTCGACACGCGGCCTTCGTCCGTGGTCTTTCGCAGTCAGCGGGGTTTTTTGTGTCTTTTCGTGTTTTTCGTGGCCAGGTGGTTGAGAACCGGCTTTACGGCAATCGATATGCCGCCTTCGTCCGTGGTCTTTCGCAGGGGGTTCGACACGCGGCCTTCGTCCGTGGTCTTTCGCAGTCAGCGGGGTTTCGAGTCTTTTTTGTGCCTTTCGTGGACAGGGGGTTGAGAACCGGCTTTAAAAAACCCATCTCGGATGGTCCGCTAGCCAGGCTTCTACCTTGGGATGTTTGTGGGTTCCATAGTTGTCCAAGATGACGTGGATGATCTTGCCGGCCGGGACCTCGAGGGCGGCGAACAGCGTGGTGTTCCGTTGCGTTTGTAATCGTGGGTCATAGTTGCGCATTTGCCGGGCTTAACGGCAGACCCTGTTGCGTGCGATCCAGCGCCTGAATTTGGCTTTTCTCGTCGATGGACAGCACGACCGCATGACAGGGCGGGTCCATGTAAAGGCCGACCATGTCCTCGACTTTTTTGGCGAAGGCAGGGGCGTTGGATTTCTTGAACGTGCGCAGGCGATGGGGTTGAAGACGGTGAGCCTCCCAGATGCGTTCGACCGCGCGCAAGCTGACGCCGGCGACCTTGGCGACCGCCCGTCCGGTCCAATGCGTGGCGTTTGCCGGCGGCTCGGAGCACGGCAGCGCCAGCACCCTCGCTAAACTTTGGCCGGCAGAGGAGCCTTGCCCGGCTTGCGCGTTTTATCGCGCAGAGCCCTCTACCCCTTGCTCGGTGTAGCGCCGCTGCCAGCGCCACACAGCCGGCCGGGTGACGCCGCTCAAGCGAGCGATATCGAGAACACAGGCCGCTCGGCCGGAATGAAGAACGATCTTCGCCCGCTGCACATGCTTTTGCGGGCGGTTACGATCCCGAATGACCGCCGTCAAGCGCGTACGGTCTTCAGAGGATGGAATGATGCAGACGGTTTGAGCCATGCCCCAAGCATCGACTGCTTCGCCAAATTTGTAAATCCTCTGTTTGCGTCAGAGCACTAGGCTCAGAACTCACTGACAGAGATAACATTATCAACCGGTCTGCTCGCCCAATGTCCGGCGAGACTCGCCGAAAACCGGCCGAACACGTCATACGGCTTCGGCCATAAAAAGTGATCGTAAAGCCTCAGAACAATAAGGGCTCGGAAAGGGGTAGTTACCGATGCGTTGGCTGTGAGCGAACGCGATACACCCCGCTGAGAGATCGGGTGTTGACAGGGCCACTTCCCGAACCTTAAATCTGGTTTGCCCCCACTTCGAAGAACCCTGACATTAACTCGTAGTAAACCTAGAATACAGAAGGGAGAAAAGGTCCCTCTTATCTCCCCGGCTTCGGATTTTCATCCTGTTGTCATCGGAAGACAACGGAGTAGAATATGAATCCCACTCTGGAAAACGCGCCTATTCTCCAAACAGCGCCGCTGAGCAGATTGGTGCCGGACGCGACGCTATCTACGCGGCAATCCGTTCCGGGGCGCTCAAAGCCAGGAAGTTCGGCCGGCGTACCTTGATCTTGGATGAGGAACTGACTGCCTTCCTTCAGTCCCTCCCGCCCCTGGATCTGAAAGAACAAGCGTGAGCCCCACCTGCTGCGATGCCATGAGCGGCAGCGTTGCCCGACGTAACGCGCGCTCCTGGCAGCGACTGCCGTGGCTCTCACGAGTGATACCTCCCCCAAAAGAGAAGCACGTAAACGCTGATGCACGGTTTGCGAGCTTAATAGCATGGCCACAGCACAAACGCACAAATGTTGTGGCCGATATACACAACACAGAGTGTAGAGTTTAGGAGTTTTGTATGTCACGTCCCGCATTCAGCTGCAATAGCAGATCTCTATACAGACAGCACTTCCGCATGGAGGTGAGTATGCTTGACTTCCCACTTCGACCAATGGCTCAACTCTTTGCGGCCCTGCACTCCCCACACCTGAGATATTCGAAACGCCTGCAGCGCTGGCTCGCGCTTGACCGAGACAGCAAGGTGTGGCGGCCGGATGGCACAGAATTGCGAAGGCTGCCCGCGAACTGGTCTGCGAGGTGGCGCGGGCCGGGCACAGCGTAAACATGACAAGTTCGGCGAACGCGGCGGCTTTGCTGAGGTGCGCGGCGGAAACTGAACCGGCGATGAGTGCGGCAATTCCAGAAGAACAGATTGCGTCAGGGATTTGGGCGCAGAGGGGGCGGAGATGATGCACGGCGCTAAAGCGTTCGCGGGGGCGAAAACGGCCGCAGGCTTTGTGCCTAGGCCATTCACCGACATGGAAGATGAAGACGTGGAAAAGCCGGCTGATGGCGCTGAGATAGCCCCGCCCGATGCTGAGAAGCTTCTCGGCCTCTACCACGAAACCGCAGCAGGTGTGAAAGACGCCGTGTTCGTGCTGACCTGTATCACGCCAGCGAAGACGAAGGGCGCGGCCGGGGCAGTGTCGCCTCAAAAGTTTCGCATCGGCGACGTTGCGGGGATGGCAACCGAGGCGAAGGGGCGCGGCTCCCTCTGCAACGTATATTTCGGCCCGGCAGTGATGCGGAAGGATTTGCCCGCGGACAGAGGGGCGAGGAGAAGGACATTGTTGCGGTACTCGGCATCGTCCTTGAGGAGGACGCGGATCCGAGCAAAAAGGTGACGCTGCCCAACGGCGTGTCGCCGTCGTTTGTGGTGATGTCGAGCAGCAACCCGACGCTCAATCGCCACTTCCATTTCGTGCTTGAGAAGCCGCTGCCGCCCGCTGAGGCCAAGGAGCTCGCCGCGCTGGCTTATCGGAAGTGCGGCGGCGATCACGGCGGCAAGGATATTGACCATGTTTGGCGCGTCCCAGAAACGCTGAATTTCCCCGACTGGCGGAAGATCGAACGCGGCCGGCCGGAAGAGCCACAGCCTGTAGGGTTGCTCGACGGCGAGATTGGCGGCACCGGCAAGCCCGTGAGCGTCGAGGTGCTGCGGGCTGCGCTTGAGGGCATGCCTGATCTGCAGGCGGAGGGGAAGGCTAGCAGCGGCGGCAGCGTGGAGTGGAAGGGCGGCGGCTCGACCGATCGGGATAAAATCCTGAAGCGCGCTTAGATTCGATGTGCGGGACAAAATCGATAAGGAAGGAGAGAACCGCTCGACGCATTGCTTCGCTGTGATGATGGCTTTGTTCGACGCCGGGCTGACCGATGACGAGGTTCTCATAGTGTCGGCCGACGCGGCGTTCGCTCGCAAGTTTAGCGATCGCGGTGATTTGGACGCGGAGATTGCGAGAGCGCGGGCGAAGTGGACGGAGCCGACGCCCATTACGCTCAATACGGCTGCAGGCGCAGGCATCGAGGGCATGCTATCCGATGGCACGCTGAAAAAGATGTTCGTCATCAGGCACGGGAACGACCTTCGGCACGTAGCATCTCAAGGCAAATGGTATCGATACGATGGCAAGCGCTGGCGTCCGGACGACACGAAGAGCTACCTTGAGGCAGCCTGGAAGCTATGCCGCGATGTCGCTGAGAAATGCCTCAACAGCGGCCAGGACCGGCTCATAAGGCTCGCAAGGGCGATCGATTCCATCAAGACCGTCAAGGCTACCCTGGAGCTGGCCAGCGCCGACCCAAGGATAGCCGCGAGTGCGGATAAGTGGGACGTCGACCCGTGGCTCTTGAACACGCCCGACGGCGTGATCGACCTGCGCACCGGGGAAATGCGAGCGCAAAGGCCGGAAGACTACCTGTCCAAGATGACGCTGGTTGCGCCCGACCCCGATATGCCGACGCCGGTATGGCTTGGCTTCCTCGACTACACGATGTGCCGCGACAAGGAAGTGATCGCTTATGTGCAGCGCGTTTTAGGCTACTGCCTGACCGGCTCCACCCGCGGCATGCGCTGTTCTTTGGCTGGGGTCCGGGCGGGAACGGCAAGGGCACGCTCGTCAACACAGCCGCCAAGAGCATGGGCGACTATGCGCAGACTGCTCCCATTGAGACGTTTACGGCTTCGAAGCACGCGCATCACCCGACCGAGCTGGCCAGGATGCAAGGGGCGAGGTTGGTCACGGCCAGCGAGACTGAGGAAGGCCGCCGCTGGGACGAGGCCAAGATCAAGTGGCTGACGGGCGGAGACACGATCACGGCGCGCTTCATGCGGGGCGATTTCTTCGAGTTCAGGCCGCAGCACAAAATCCTGATCATCGGCAACCACAAGCCGGGAATACGCACGGCAGACGAAGCGATGCGGCGGCGCTTTCACCTGATCCCGTTCAACGCCACCATCCCAAAAGCGCAGCGCGACAAGACGCTGGACGAGAAGCTTGAGAAGGAGCTGCCGGGCATTCTGGCGTGGCTCATCAAAGGCTGCCTTGAGTGGCAGAGGATCGGCCTCGCCACCCCGGCATCCATCGAACGCGCGACGGACGAATACCTGACGGCGGAGGACAACTTTGAATTGTGGTTCAAGGATTGCGCCGAGCGCGACTTCAAGGGGAAAGAGGCGTTGAAGCTCGTCTATACGAGCTGGAAAGACTGGTGCGAGGAGAACGGCGAATACGTGGAGTTCGAACAGAGCCTTCAAGAAAAAGCTGGAGAACAAGGGGTTCAAGACTGGCAAGGAGGAGACCGGCGTCGTTGTGAAGGGGATGAACCTGACG
The DNA here is from genome assembly GCA_963833565.1 of uncultured Alphaproteobacteria bacterium. Lineage (GTDB taxonomy): Bacteria > Pseudomonadota > Alphaproteobacteria > Rhizobiales > Rhodomicrobiaceae > Rhodomicrobium. The sequence goes on along the minus strand of CAWHYO010000042.1, from coordinate 209,433 downwards.
GAGGAGGCGCGGACGGCGGTGGAGGCGAAGACGAAGGCGAAGGCGAAGGTGGAAAATGGGTACTCCTGACCCGCGATTCCGGCTTCCGGCCCCGGCTTTCCTGACGGAAATGACGGAAATGACGGAACGTCCGTTTAAGTGCTACGCGCGCGCGCCTAGGGGATTAAACGGCAACTTCGTCAGTTGCGTCATTTCCGTCAGCCTTTGTGGTCCACACCTCGCCGCACCGCGCAGCCAGGCGCAACGCCAGGCGCAACGCTTCCAGCCCAGCCGACGCACCGAACAGTGCGCAGCCTCGCCGCCGATCGCCACCACGCCCGCGAGCCGGCAATCTGCATTGCCTCGATGCAATTTCCACAAATTCACAGCGGGCGCTGGTTGCTCCCGCGGCCGGGAGCGGCTGGCGTCCCGGCTACTTCATTCCCTGCGAGGCAGGCTCTTGCGACCGCCTTCACGCGCAACATGAGGAAATGGTTAGATGCGTAAAGAGCTGAGGCAGTCAATCCAGCGACGGGCGCGCGAGCTTCTCTACAGCGGCCAGGAGCGCGACTGGATGTCAGCCCTCAAGCGCGCCGACGGCGAGCACACCTGCGGCGCCCGCTGCAAGCAGAGCGGCCGACCTTGCCCCGTCCGGCCGGAGCCGGGAAAGAAGCGCTGCTACCTTCATGGCGGAAGAACGCCGCCAAGGACGGAGGCACAGAAGAGACGGCAAAGCGAGAGTCTCGCGCGCATGGGCGCGAAGCAGCTGGCGGCACATGGCAGAACTCCGCGACAGCCGCGAGCACAGGAGCGCGAATTGATAGCGTCCATCCCGAAAACATTTGATTGCAGGACGGCGCTCAACGGACCGCCGCAGTCGCCTCTTGACCTTGAAAACCCGTCTCTAAATCCGTCCCGTTATCGCGGCGTCTCTTTTTATGGGCCCCAGGAGTTTGCGGGACGGCTTCGAGATAGCGATACAGCGTGGACCGGCCTATCCCGGCCGCCTTCGCCGCTTGTGTCACGCTCTTGCCGCCACGGACAAGCGTTCGCGCCAGTTCCAGCTTCTCCACGGTCTCGGCGTGATCCAGCGGCTTGCGTCCGCTCACTGAACCTGCAGCCCATGCAGCCTCAAGCCCGGCCCGCACACGCGCTTGGATCAGACGGCGTTCAAACTGCGCCAGCGCGGCCAGGATGTGGAAGACCATCTCGCCGCCGGGCGATGACGTGTCGATGGGATCGCACAGGCTCCTGAGATGGATCCCGCGCGCATTCAGATCGGCTGCTATCTCGATCAGATGCTTGATGGACCGCGCGAGCCGGTCAATCCGCCAGACGGCAATCGTGTCTCCGCGTCTCGCATGCTTCAGCATCTCAGCCAGTTTCGGCCTGATCCTCGCGCGCGCCGCTCGCCTTCTCGACATAGATCAGTTCGCACTCGGCCTTGCGCAGCGCATCCTCTTGCAACGCCGTGTTCTGGTCTTGAGTAGAAACTCTCGCGTATCCGATAAGCATTGTGTTTCAAATCCAATATATTAGTCAGTTACCTATTGCATAGAAACACGCACATGCCAAGACCATGAGTTATCAATTACAGATGAACACGCGAAGAATCGTGTAAGTGCAGCTCACCAATATGTAGGCCACTATCTCTCAGGCACAGTGAAGAACATCTTACCAAATCTTCTCGGCTGCATAGCCTGGTGCAGCCTTCTCTTTGCCGTTGCCTGAACCGCAACGCGCTTCTCGCGCTAGCCGCGATGCACCCCCGTCCCCCCCGGCATGTCCCCCCAAGCGGCCGGCGCGCAATCATCACTACCCGTTCCTGAATTTCCGAACTTGAAGAGCTGTAACAACTTTTGCGCGTCCGGCACTGCGAAACCGGAAAGCAAATGGCGGCGTATCTACCGCCCCGCAAAAAAATAAAAACCATATCAGCAAAGTGCCTGAGAATAAAACTACACACCAAGAAACGTGGTAAAATATTCTCAGAAAAAAATGGAGGCTCAAAATGCTTACTATTCACCGGAATACCGCTGGTTTAGCTCCACTTAGCGAGATGGATCGGTCTGATCACAAACGAAATCATCCTCGACTTGCCGATATTGCTGGCGGAAATCTGCGGCGTGGCGATTTGTTCAACGCCGGTAAGCTTGTCCCGGCGCCTGAAAGAGAGGACCGCTCATGAGCACGGGCAGGAAAGAGCGGTATAGTCCGGAATCCTACGCCGCGGTGATCAAAGACTTGGCCGATGGCGTCACTTTGGCGTTAGCGCTGGGTGGCCCGAACCGCCCCGGCCGGACGGCGTTTTTCCAGAAGCTCAAAGGGGACCCCACCCTGACTCGCGAGTATGAAGCCGCTATGGAAATCAGGGCGGCGGGGTACGTGGATAAGCTGCTCGAAATCAACGAGAAGCTGATGCAGGGAAAAATAGATCCGGCAAGCGCGCGTGCGGCAAGCGAGAATTATAAGTGGATCGCGGCCAAGTCCGATGGTCGCCGCTGGGGAGACCGGCAGACAATTGAAGCAACAGGGGCTGGAGGCAAGGACTTATTCCCTGAGCCCCGGATGTCAGATTTGGAGCTTGCGCGCTACTGCGCCTTCCTGATCGGCAAAGCCGGACGCACCGTTGATCGCGGCGACCTCATCGCATTGCCGGACGGTGCCAGCAATGCCGAATGAGGCCCTTCTCTCCGCGGTGCGCAAAGCAGTCGACATGTTCAGCATCGTCGCTACCGACGACGCACCGCCCAAGGCTGAAGCCTTTTATGCGCTGCTCAGGGAGCCGAGCCTTGCCTTCACGCCCGGCGAGCTGGACGCCATCAAGCTCGCCGAGGATCACAGCCTTGCTTGGGCGCTGTGGCGTGAGATTGAACAGCGTGGCATGCAGGAAATCTTCGGCTTCCCAGCCAATCAGGGAAAAGCCGAATTGACCGCCGTCGCCAAGCTGAAGATGCAGCTCAAGGCGCACCGCACCAGCCTACGCCCCATCACAGCCGAGGAAGCGCTTTATCGCTGGTATGAACAAGGAATCGACACTGACACCCGCCTGAGTGCGAAGGCTATGCTCCTGCTCCAATGGCTGTGCATCCTGGCTTCCGGGGAAGACGGCGCACCGCTCGAATACGAATTCAAAGACATGAGCCGCAAGTTCAAGTGGGCGGAACCGGAGACGCGGCAGGCCGCCGAGGTAGCAGCGTCGGCGGGGTACATCGAGCTTCATCCCGATGGGACGCTTATCTTGACGGACCCGCGCACGCGGGCCTGTAAATAAGCAGGCGTACAGCCACGTTTCCCCTGGACCACCATCGGGCCGCCTCGAAGCCTTTCGCGCCTGTGGCCCCCTGTTATTCCGCTGATTTCGCCCTACCCAAAGACGGTTTTGCGAACCCTTGTGCCGCAGGCGTTTTTGAGGAGAACGAGCGCTACGATTGAGCTGAATCTCGGCAGCCGTACTATGACACGGCCAGCTCAACCACAGAGGCCATGATTGAGAGAAAATCGTTTAATATCAATGACTTAGGCCTTAGCAACTGCTTTGAAAAAAGCTGAATGATTTCAATTAGTTAGCGGTTTTGTGCGGGATTGCAAACGCGGAAACGAATTTCCTCGCGTAATTGCAGCTCGCTACCTTCGCGATGCTTGCTCAATCGCGACGTTCATCACTCTGCCTGTCCAGTTCTTTGCGGATTGCCTGCCTGACAGCGTCCTCCACTTCAAGCCAAAGCGCCGCGTTCTCGCCGCCGAACGCCGCTACTGCCGCCCTGAACCGCAGGATGGCCGGGTCTTCAGCTTCCGCCTCATCGGCCTCGCGCCGCAATCGCTCCGCCTTGGAATACGCCGTGGTTTGCTTCGGCCCGCCGCCAATACCGGCTTGTGTCGTCAGTGCTTGCGTGAAGGAACGGCAGAAGCGCCGCCGCCGCCCCGAGCAGTTCCCGCTCCCTATCGCAGCTCACGCTTCCGGCCTAACCCCTTCCAGGGCCTTCACGCGCTTCTCGTTGCGCACGACGCGAGCCTGCAAGTCGATGAGGACTTCGTTGATGCTCGCGGTGTGCTGCAGGATTTGCTCGAGCGCTTTCGCGTTCTCATCGTCCGACGCCGTGACGTGCGTTTCCAGCCGGGTAAAGCCTTCCCGCATCTCTTCGCGCAACCCGGCAATGTCAGCGCGGATTTCGCGCAGCAGTGCAACGGTATGGCTTTCGACGTTGTCGGTCATGTGCCTACCCTATCCCCTATAAGCCCAATACGCCAGCCCTGCCCAGAACGTGAGGCTGATGAGGCACCACAGAAGGATTGCGGAGCAGCCGCGCAGTTCGGGAGCGCGGCCTATTCCTTCGCCCCTGTCTCTTTAGCCTTAAGCCCCAACTTGATGAGCCGTCGGATTGCTTCGCTTCGCGACCGGATGCGGCGCGCGAAGGACCAATCATCAATTTCCTTCAGCTCGGACGCCGTCATCACGAGCGGCACGCGTTTGTCTTTGGGCTCGGGCGAATCCGTCATGCCGAACGATTAGCGCAAGTTCATAACTTGCACAAGTTCGGTTGACTTGGACCATTCCACATGCGTAAGTGCATAAGTTATTAACAAGCGTAACTGCATAAGCGACGCCGGAAGCACACTTCGGGCGAACGCCTGCGCATGCCTGAAAGGAAGTTGCCCCATGCTGACCCTTCCCGAATTGACCGACGCCCGCGAGAAGCTCCGCCAAGCTGACATTCTCATCGCCGCTGTGCGCGCCGTGTTCATATCCGGCAACTATGCTCACGGCGCGCGCGTGCTGAATGACATACTCGGTTTGCTCGCGGATCAGCTCAGCGCGCTCGATAAGGCGATTGGCGCGGGGACGCAGCCGTGAGGTCCGGCAACTCCTTTTTGCAAAGGCTAAGCTGTCACAACCACGTCTCAGGAGGCAGATAACAGCTAAACCGGCGGAAGGATTGGACACCCCGTCCGCAATCTTTCCGTCGCCTATCCCCACAGCCACGCATTATGCGCCCGCCCAACCCACGCCACAGCCTTTTGCGCAAACGTTGCCCGCCTCTTCCAGCGTCATTTCCGGAGCCAGCTTCAGAACGGCCAAAGCGGCTGGTGCAGGGGCGCAATGTCTGTTCGCCCGCCCGTAATCCCCGCCAGGCCGCTGAAGTTTAGCGCGCCATGCGGTGCGGTAGGCCAAGCTCACGCTTTTCATCGAAGGTGTATTTCCGTACTGGGCCTTATCGAATGTTGCTTAATGATGTATGTAATTTGTTGCGAGGCAATCTCGAAAAAGTCGATGGGGCAAAGAGATGAGAGCGATTGTCGAGATCGAGATTGCCGACCTGGAAGGTCGAGGCATGCAGCAACTTGTGAAGATGCTGACCAAGATAGCGGCGACGGCATTGCGCGCCGGAAACGTGCGGCCTGTCAGCATCACCGATGCAGCGGCCGGAACGACGGCGGAGCTGGCGCTTGATATTGATATGAGGGGAACGTCGGCGTGATGTGGAAGGGTTGAGCTCTTCAATCGCCCCCGCGCCAGAACTATTCATGATGCGCCTGCGCCGTCCATGCGAACGTATGGGCCTGTTCGAAGCTCATTTCCGGGGCGAGCTGGAGCACCGCGACGGCGGCGGCATGCAGCGGCGCGTGCCAGTTTACCAGCATCCGGTTGCCGGTATTGCGCTGCAGCTCAGCGCGGAATGATTTGCGGTAGGCGAGCAGCAGCACGAAAAGGTGGTTGTTTTCGGGCGTGGGTGGTTCGGCGGCAGCGGGGCTGGGCATGAGAGCGGATGGAACTGCCGGGCCGGTTGTCAACTTCGCCTTGCGTTTTGCAGGCTGCAGCCTGCGACCGGCCCTGAGTTTAAGGCCCTTGCTCCAACAGCTAAGTGCGGGCCTCATTTGCTTCGCCCGCTGTGAGGATCCCGTTCTCCGGTCAAGGCCGAAGCTGCCCTCTGGGTTGTTGGCCGCCACGTCTCTTCCTTAGGGTCAAGCGGGAATCATAGCCACGCGGCTTCCCTTTGCGAAGGCGAAGGTTATTAGGAACCAGAATTGATAAGGACAAGATCGCTGGCTGGCTTAAACGAGCCGTCGCGCTGCAATATCGTCAAGAATACCTCCGAGGAGCCCTGATTGTTTCCTGGGCCAAAGCCCAGCTTGAAACCGCCTAGGTCGAAAGAGTTGGTGAAGATCGTCTCAAGAAAGGCGTGCCGCCGGGGCTCGCCCCCCTCCTTTTCAAGGGCAGCAATTACTAGGCGGCCTGCCAGATATCCTTCAAGCGTCACAAATCCAGGTTTCGCACCGGGGTCGTTTGCCCGAAGTGCGGCCCGATAGCGCGTCACAACGGGCAGGGATGTATCTTCGGGAAAAGGCACGACTTGGGTCACGACGACGCCCGATCCATCCGCTTTGAGTTCGTTGGCAAGGGCATTGCTACCGACGAAGGAGATAGTCACAAACACAGGGTTCACGCCGAGGCGGCGCGCGAGCCTGATGAACTCGGCGCAAGGCTTGTAAGGGCCGACGAGGATCACCGCCTCGGGCTTGGATTTCTCGATGGTCAGCAGCGCAACTTTGACCGCGACCGTGTTTCTTTCAAAAGATGCCGCGGCCGCTGGTTTCATACCGCGCTTCTCAAGAGCCCGTTGAACACCAGCAAGTCCAGCCCGTCCAAAGGCGTCGTCCTGATAAAGGATCGCGATTTTTGAGATTCCTTTGTCCTTCGTAAGCCTCTCGACCATGGTCTCGGTCTCTTGGAAGTAGGAGGCGCGAAGGTTCACAACGTTTTTCTTGAGGGGATCGCGCAAGAGCTGGGCGCCTGTGAAAGGCGCAATGAAGGGAACCCCTGCTTCCGCGGTGATCGGTTGGGTCGCCGCAGAGGTCGGCGTGCCGACCGCTCCTATAAGGCCGAAGACTTTTCCTCCCTCGATGAGCTTTTTTGTTGCGGCCATCGACTTCGCGGGTTCATAGCCGTCGTCTTCCGAAATCAAGGCAAGCTTCCGTCCCTTCACGCCGCCAGCGCGGTTGGCCTCCTCGAACGCTGCGACAATGCCAACTCGCATGTCCTTGCCAAGAGCGGCTGCCGGTCCCTCAAAGGCTGCAACCTGACCGAACGTAATGGTGTCTGACGTGACGCCCGGCTCCGCTGCCGCTGCTATGCTCATACCTAAAAGCGTCTGTAAAACCGAATACAGTAGCAAAGTCCGCCACATTGTCATGCCTCGGAGATGGAGATTGGCTTAATGAAGAACGCCGTTCTGTAGTAAGGCTACACCATTGGATCCCGGCTTTGCCTTGGTGTGGGGGCTGTGCTGGCTTTTCGATGGGACGTTCTCAGGGATACGGAAGAAAGCGATGCTGGCCTGTAGTTGCTCGGCCTGAGCCGACAGAGTTTCCGAGGTCGCGGACAATTCCTCCGCGGCGCCCGCGTTCTGCTGGATGACCTTGTCGAGCTGCTGGATCGCCTGGTTGACTTGATTGGCGCCAATGTCCTGCTCGCGGCAGGCGGCGCTGATTTCGCCCACGAGTTCCGCCGTCTTCTGGATATCGGGGACGAGTTTCATAAGCATGCCGCCGGCCTCACGCGCCGCCATTACGGTCTGACTCGAAAGCGCGCCGATCTCGGCAGCGGCTGTCTGGCTCCTTTCGGCGAGCTTTCGCACCTCGGAGGCGACGACCGCAAAGCCTTTGCCGTGCTCGCCCGCACGCGCCGCCTCGATCGCCGCGTTGAGTGCAAGAAGATCGGTCTGCCGCGCGATCTCCTGCACAAAGGTAATCTTCTCGGCAATCGTCTGCATGGCCTGCACCGCGCAGTTCACCGCGTCGCCGCTCGCCTGCGCGTCCGCCGAGGACTGGCGCGCGATCTTCTCGGTCTGGGCCGCATTGTCGGCGTTCTGCTTGATGTTGGCGGCCATCTCCTCCATCGACGAGGACACTTCCTCAGCGGACGCCGCCTGCTCACTGGCGCCGCCCGACAGTTCGCGCGAGGCGGCCGAAAGCTGCTCGCTGCCTGTTGAGACGTTGCCCGCGGCGTTTAAGGCATCGCTGACGACAATCCGAAGCTTTGCGACCATGCGCTGAAGTGCAATGCCGAGCGTGTCCTTGCCCGACAGGGGTTTCGGCTCCACGCTCAAGTCGCCGCGTGCTATCGCGTCGGCCATCCCAGTGGTGACGCGCAGGTTTGCGGTCATGCGGTTCAAAGAGGCGCTGAGGTCTTTGATTTCGTCGGTACTGCTCGCCGCGATGTCCTGATGGAGATCGCCAAGAGCGAGGCGATCCGCACCTGCTTGGATCGATCTGAGCGAGCGCAGCACCGATAAAAGCATGCCAGTGAACACATACAGCACCAGAATGAGCACGGCTCCAGTGCCCGCAAGGATCATATCTAGGCTGTTTAGCAAGCGATGAACGCGTGCAGTCAGCAACCCGCCGAGTTGCTGGAGTGAAAGGTCAAAGAGGGCATAGGCGATTGCACTGCTGGCTGGATTGTTGGTGTCATCCTCCGCCGCATTCCGTTTCAAGCTTTGCAACAGCGGCTGAAACTCGGTTTTGTAGCTTTCCGGCTCGAGAGCGAGATTGGATTTGTTTGAAATCTTTGAGATGCATTCCAAGACCCGCTCAAGAAGCGATGTGTGCTTTGTAAAGCTCTCCTGCGCGGTCGATTGACGAGCGGTCGTTTTGATAGCATTCCATGCTTGCGCGATCTCGGTCAGGTCGCCTTCCTCAGCCAACGATACGGTGAACTTGGAGGCTAATTTCCGGAGAGCTTCGATCTTCTCGTCAGCCGCAGCGGCCAGTCCGGCGAGTTTCTCTTGGGTTGCGGGGTCACCTTTGAGGTACTGCTGGCTCGCTCTGCGATGCGCCTGCACCGCTTCCAGGAATTGGCGCGCTGGCTGGATTTGCTCGATGCCCAGCCGTTCGGTTTTAGCGGCCTCGGCATCCGAGGTGATCTTGTCGTGAAGAAAGTAGAGCACCGTAAAAAGAGGCGCCATGAACAGCGCGCCGATCAGTGCGAGTTTGAGAACAAACCGCAGCCGGCTCATAAGATACATCGCCGGGAGAAAGATTACAGACAGCATGCTGGTTCCCATAGGCGACCCCAATTCTCTTCGGGTGATTTGAGCTATGCCCCCATGTATTTGCGGCACCAAGATTGCGGGCAGCACTTGACACGCTAATCACGGCCTCTTCTCTTGCAGTTGGTGTCAGAACCTCAGGTAGCGGGGCGCAAACAGGAATAGTTGTTGTTTGCAGTTCTGCAGGCGAAAGTTGAAATAAGCGTTGTAGCGTGAACCCAATTTGCTCCATTAACGCACAAAACTGCACAATTTCCCGTTTGGGGCTGCATCACAGCCCTCTCAAACCGGACTGGCGGCGGATGACGCGATGGGCCAACAGAGATGCCTCGCATCTACTTAGTTGACCCGACGGCCATTGCCTGAACCGAACGAGCCTTGAGCCTCGTGCCTTCGTGTTGTCGCCGCGGGTTGGGCAAAAGGTTGGTGACGCGACAGCCTGTTCGTGCCAACAACGTCGCCAGGGCTCTTTTCATTGCATGTCATGGCGCTAGGCTAGCATGCGGCGAATGTCGTCCTTGCGGCCATCCAGGACATGATGCTTCAAGACCGCTCCCACATGCGCAAAAATCAAAGCGTAAAAGAGGAACGGCAGAACAAGGTCGTGGGCTGCCATCCATAATGACGCGGTGCCTTTGGCCGGGCCCAGGGGGAACGGCACGGTCCATCCAAAGAACTGGACAGCCTCGCTGCCATAAGCACTCACCAGAAAGCCGCTGACAGGAAACGCAAGTATCAAGCTGTAAAGGCCTATGTGCACAGCGCGGGCAAGGCGGCGTTCCCGTGGCGTCGAACCAGCTGCAGGCGCAGGCGGAGGGCTGAGGAGAAGCCAGAACAAGCGCAGACCCGCGATGCCGAGGACCGTTAAGCCAAGCGATTGATGGGCGGCGAGAAACTCGGCCCGGTCCGGGGATCCCGCCTTCAGCACCGAGATGAACAACCCCATGGGGATAAGGCAAAGGATCAGCGTCGCCGTGATCCAATGCGCTGAGCGGGACAGAAGGCCGAAGGTCGACGCCGTATTGCGCGGCGGCGCGGCTTTGACTTGATGCCGTTTAAGCTGGAGCCAGGAGGCCCAAAACAGAAAAACCGCAGCCGCTGTGGCGACCGCGGCCTGAATGTTGAGGATCACGGGCTTAAACGGGGCGAGGGGTGATGCTGCCGGGGCCATGTCCCTGAATGTTCCGTCGAAGTCGGCCATGACGATCGACACAACGAGCATGACAAGAGCGAGGGCGGCAAGGAGCGTTCCTGACGCTCTGACAAACCGGTTTGCCGCATTGAGGCTGAACGTGAGAGCAAGCGCGAGGGCAAGGTAGCTGAGCGCCATCATGAGATCCGCAAAGTTGGCAGGAGCATGAAACGGATACGTTTTGAAAAAGCCGCTTGATCGCCGCCGTGGTCAAGGATCTTAAGAACCGCACTTGAAGGCGCCCCGCCTGAGGCACACCTCTGGCGAGGCGCCAGTACCCTTGCAAGTAATCATCCTTCCGGAGCCGATCGACATGGCCGACAAAAAGTTTCCCTTCATGCGCACCGATGCGGAATGGCACCAAGTCCTGACGCCCGAACAATATGACATTATGCGCGCTCATGGGACGGAAGCGCCCGGCAGTTGCACGCTCCTCCGCGAGAAGCGCGCCGGCACATTCACCTGCGCCGGTTGCGGTCAGCCTCTCTTCGAGTCCAAGGTCAAGTTTGAAAGCGGCACGGGCTGGCCCAGCTTCAACGATCCGATCGCGCGCGCCGTTGAAACCTCGACGGATCGCAGCTACGGCATGGTGCGCACGGAAGTTCATTGCGCGAATTGCGGCAGTCATCTCGGACATTTTTTTGAGGACGGCCCTCCGCCGACGCATCTGCGCTACTGCATCAACGGCGTTGCTCTGAACTTCACGCTGTCTCATTGAATCCGACGTCGGCGCGCATTGTCACAGTAGGCCGACAGCGGACCCTGTGGTGTTAAAAACTTCGTTAGATATGTGCTTCTGCTTTCTAGTCGCTTTGCAGAGAACGGGCTTTCGGGGGGCGTTAAGCATCACAAGCAAAGGTTGTTGTTGATCAACAAGTTCTACCCTAGTTTGATTTATCAAACGGGTGTCTGTTATGGATTGCGCGCCACAAAACCATGTTTCCAAAATGTCGGCCAAGTCCGGCGTGGCCGGAATACGGCATAGTCGCCCCCATTTCCATCATCACTTTGGCGCCAAAGCCAAGCATACCACCAGCCCTCTTTCGTCGTGTTGTCCTGCGACCATTTCGTTAACGCGGCGCAGCTTCATTGCGGGGGCAAAACTCGCGTTTGGAGCGGCGTTCGCAGCAGGAGCCGGCTTAGCGGCAGCGAATGTTTCTGCTGCCTCAGGCCAAGATGTGGGCGCGATAGGAGACGGGCATCACGGTGGCGGAGGTGTAGCTTGCTTTCTTGCCGGAACGCGCATTCGCACCACATCGGGGCTTGTTCCTGTGGAGGAATTGCATATTGGAGATACTGTATTCACGGTACTCGGAGACGTTGAGCCTATTAAATGGATTGGAAAGCAGGAAGCTACGTCTACTGCGCCCGTCAAGATCGCCAAATTTGCGATAGATGGCACCGCGCCGCTGCGCGATCTTTACGTAACCCCGAGGCACGCGATCTACATAGATGGCTACTTGGTTCCCGCCATCAACCTCGTCAATGGCACTACAGTCATAGCCAACTCCAAAGCGGAACTCTCAACCTACACATATTATCATATTGAGTTCGAGAACCATGAGGTCATTGAGGCGGAAGGCCTGACAGTTGAGAGTTATCTCGCCGAGGACGGGGTGGATTTCAGCAATGCGGACGATTACGAGGCCTTATATGGTCATCGTGCCTATTGGATGGTGCCGTTTGCTCCCATGCTGACGTACGACGGCCTTGCGCATGAATTTGCATCTTATGCGCGAAGTGCCTTCGCCTGCATTTACGACATGCGTGCGCCGCTCGACAAGATCCGCGATCGAATTGCAGATCAAGCAGAGCTAGCTAAAGCCGCCTAGTCGAAGTGGTCCGCCGCCGCATGCAGTGTCTGCAGTGATCCTTGCTCGGGTGTCAGCGGCGCAGCGCCGTCATTTCGTCTCTCTCGCTGACACCGCTCATCTGCGCGCGGGCGTCGAGTTAGCGGTGCTGGCGCTCGGCTGAAACCCATAGTGTGATCATTGGCCCATTTCACTTCGGAAAAGACCGTACTTGGATCTGGAAGCCGCCATGGAGCCCTTGGCTTCGCCAGAAAGCCGCCACGGCGGCTTTCGACCGAGGTCGTGTGAAAACGTCGTAGCAAAAAGAGCTCTTAGAATTCTATTCTGTTCGGCTGTGGATCACAGGCTCAGACCACGGCGAGAATTCTTGGTTATATTTGATCTCCGCGTTCCAAGACGCTTAATGAGTGCCCATTCAGCGCCCAACGCAGTTCTACCGCAGACCCAGGAGAAAGACTCTAGCACGACCTCGACCCACCTCTCCTTTGCCGCACATTCAAGGCGCCATGAGCGCACATTCAAAATCGCCCCCAACCTCACCCCCGCCATCTTAAGCCGCTCCCGGACTGTTGCCGCTTGTGCGGTGAGATAGGCATCATCAGCCGTGACAACTCTTTGAGCACCGCCCCTGTACCGCTCTTGATCGGCGGCATACCAGCAAGAGTTATTCTTCCGCACGCAATATTGCACATCCGGCCTTTCCGCGATGGCGGAAACTCATTGGCCCACCCGACAACGGCGGCCGTGTCGACAATCGCCGGTATCCACCGCGCCCGGTCTTCCTCCGTGATCTCAGCGCGGAGCTTCTCGGCAATATCCGCGTAATCGAGGCCGATCTTTTTCTCGATGATACAATTGTCCCAGACGGCATGGAGGTTGGCTCTGCATGGCCCCGTGATCGCGACGAAGTTCCCACCGCGGTCATCGTCAAACGAAACATGCAAAGGCTGGTGCACGTCGCCGACCCAATGCCCGAGGCTTTTGAGGAGGCGGAGCTGATCGTTGACTTCGGTGCTTAGGGCAAGATCGCGAGTGTCATTCAAGATGGCCGAGATAACGCAGCGATCGGCAACCGGGCAAGGATGAGCTTGACCGTCGGCTTTTCGAAGTCCTTGCCGAGTGCCTCGACACGGGCGGCGACATGCAGGGGCTCGACATCCGCGATCTCGCCGATCTTGTGACGGTTGCACCAGTCGAAGAACGTAAGCGTGATGCTCGGGATGCGGCTTTGCCGGCTTGACAGGGCGCGGCTCAGGCAGCGACGCTGAGCGTCGCCGGCCGGAAGATGGTCCAGGGCAGCAGGGCGTCGATCTTGTTGATGGGATGCCCGCCGATGCGGGTCAGGACCTCGCGCAGGTAAGCCTCGGGCTCGACGCCGTTCAGCTTGGCGGAGCGGATCAAGGTGTAGAAGACGGCGGCCCGCTCTCCTCCGGCGTCGCTGCCTGCGAACAACCAATTCTTTCTGCCAAGGGCCAGGGGCCTGATCTGGTTTTCAGCGGCATTGTTTGAGATTTCCAGGCGTCCATCGGCGCAATAGGAGGTCAGCGCCTCCCATCGCGAGCGTGCATAGCGGATGGCTTTCGCCAAGTCGCTCTTGCCGGAAATGAGCTTCAGCTGCTCGTCGAACCAGCCGGCGAGCGCATCGAGTTTGGGTTTGGCCTTCGCCATGCGCAAGGCCTTGCGCTGGCCGGCCGGCTTGCCGGCGATGGCGCGCTCGATGTCGAACAAGGCGCCGATTTTTTCGAGCGCCTCCTTGGCGATGGGCGAGGCGTTGGTCTTGTGAACGTCGAAGAACTTGCGCCGCACGTGAGCCCAGCACGCCACTTCGGCGACGCAGGCGGGCCTGGCGTCTTTATCCCGATAGAGCTCGCTAAAGCCGCTATAGCCGCCGGCATGCAGATGACCGGCAAAGGAGGCAAGATGGTCGCGGCAATGCTCGCCTTTGCGGTCCGGGGTATAGCGGTAAAGCACGGCGGGCGGCGCGGCGCCCGCATGGGGCCGCTCGTCGCGCAGGTAAACCCAGAAGCGGCCGGTCTTGGTCTTGCCGTTGCCGGGGGCGAGCACCGGGGCTTGATACCCCCTTATAACATTAACTTACATCCTCTTCAACTTCTGCATCTCCTTACCACCCTTCGCTAACATAACACTCACGCTCACGGGCTAATCGGCCTGCCGGTAAAGCGGCAGGTGATCGCAGAACTTCGCGATTAGCACATGCGCGAGGAGGCCCGGACCTGCCTGTCCGCGCGATCCGCGAGGCATCGGCATTTGCGTCATGCTTCGCACTTCCGCAGATACGGCCGCACATCCGGATCACCTCGAAACGCCCGGGATGTAATCCAAAATCTCGGTGACGTCCTCGCCCACTTTGCGCAACGCGCCGCCGCATACGCTGCAGGCGCAGCCCGGTTCGTGCACGATCTCCCGGCGCGGCAGCGCCGACGCTGCTTCTTCGCTGGAGCCTGTTCCCGCGCCGGCTCCTCCGCCATGGCCGGCGCCGTCTCGGCGGCGGCATCCGCTTCGGCCTGCGCCGTCTCAAGCTCTTCGAGTTTGAGCTCGAGTTGCTCCAGCTCGCGGCGCACGCGCTCCGACGAGGCGCCGAAGCTCATGCGCCTCAGCCGCGCGATCTGGATTTTCAGCTTCTCGATCTCAAGCGTTTTCGTGACGAGGCCCGCCTTTGCCGCGGCGAGTTCCGCGCGGCCGGCGAGAAGAAGCCGTTTCAGCTCTTCGATGTCGTCCGGAAGCTCAGCCGCAATCGTCATGGCGATTGCTTATCTGTTTCGGCTTTTAGCCCGCAAGCTCCGGTGTGAACGTTTTGCGCGGCGCCCGCCACTCGAGCCCTTCGAGCAGCATGGACAGTTGCGCCGGCGAAAGCGTCACAGCGCCTGCCTGGGTCGCAGGCCAGGTAAACCGGCCTTTCTCAAGCCGCTTGGCGAACAGGCAAAAGCCCTGACCGTCCCAATACAGGATTTTGACGAGATCGCCTCGGCGTCCCCGAAAAGCGAAAAGATGACCCGCAAAGGGGTTCTGCTTCAGGACTTCTTGAGCCAGCATCGCCAGGCTGTCGAATCCCTTTCTCATGCCGGTGACGCCGCACGCCAGATAAATGCGCACCCCGGCCGGAACCGTGATCACCGCGCTCCCCCGTCGAGCGCGCTGGCGAGCCTCGCCAAAACAGCGGGATCGATGTCCTCGTCCACCTTCAGACTGCGGCCATTGCCGAGGGCGATCTCGACAACACTTGTGCGACGGCGCGCGCCGGGCGCTGCGCGAGGAACCGGAAGCGACGGGGCAACGGCCTCAGGCTCCTCGACCTTAACTGGCACAAAAGCAGCGCAGGCGGCGGAAGTTATAGATATCCCCGGCAGCTTGCCCTTCCGCGCTTTCCGGAACCAACCATAAACCTGGCTGCGGGAAACGCCATGCCGGTCGGCAACGCCTGCAATCGTAGCGCCGGGCGCCAGCGCTTCCTCCATGATCCGCGCCTTCGCCTCCGCCGGCCACTTCCGCCGCCGCTCCACGACCTGAATGACATCAAGCTGGTTTTTGTGCATTACCATCCTTGCGCACGTGAGTAAGGACGGTAAGCCACACGATCCGATCGGTCAGCGCAAGGCAGTCGTCAGAGGCCGCTTACGGTTTTCCCGGATCGCATGCGTATCTCCGGGAAAGGCGCAAAAGTGCGTATCTGGGCGAGCCGACGTTCTAAGCCGCCTCTACCTGATTGAAATGCAGCCAGCGCGCGGCTTCGAGTTGCGCCTGGATCGTTTTGCACGTCAGTTCATTGTCCGCCCGATTATTACTATAGAGTACCGTCACCGCATCCAGCAGAGGTTTTTGCGATTGCTCGATCGCACCTTTCAATGTGTCGCTCAAGCCCTTCATGCTCTCAAATTTGGGGAGCTGGGTTTCGGCCATATTACGCAGCTGGGCGAGGCTGATTACGATGTGCTCGGCCCTTTCCTGCAGGCTCGATAGTCTTTCCGGCTTGCCCTTCGACGAAAGAGCAACGATCAATCCGGCGATCACGGTGTCGGCCTCGGCCTTGGCATCGGAATAGATCCGCTGACCGCGGGTGATGTGACGGCGGCCGCCGAACTGCTTTACGATGGCCGCGCTTGTCTCTGCGTTGGTGCGCAAGCCTGCCAGTTGAGCGACCGCGTCCTTCCATATCAGCTGTGCCATTGCGATCATCCTCCTGCAAGAAGCATTCGAGTGAAGTAGTGCATGGATTAGAAGTCCTAGGACCTAAGGTTAAGCCTACACGAAAGGGAGGATGTTGGCTGCAACCAACGCCGATCCTTAACGATGAGGCATCGCCTAGATGATAAACTGGAACCAACGCTCCTTTTAAAGTCAGCTAGTGAAATATCTCTTATCTCATACTCTCGGATTTTATCTCATTTGTGTTCGATTCCCTGCAGCTGATCACTCCTTCCCTTCCGATTGTACACTTCGCTAGTCTTATAATACGGCTACAATTTCAGAGATGTTCAAATTTATTTCATTGCACTTTAGATCACGGACAATAACTCGGTCATCTTGGTCCTAAAGGAAAGCTTAGGCTTGTTGCAAGGTTAAGTAACTAGTCGGTTTTTGCTCAATTTCGGCAGCTATGAAAGCGAAGCCGTCTTCTCTCAATCCTCGAAATCTTTCCCCCTATATACATAAGTACGGCGCTTGTTGGTACGTATCGGACCAGCTTGGAATACAGAGGCAGCACCGAAAAAGTCGTCACCATCGATATCCGCAAGCTACGTAAGTGCGACAGACGCGCACGTGCAATACCGCCTTATCAGTCGTCGTTCTAGCCCACCTTGGTCACTGGCGGTATAGTCCAGCTTCCGTCAAGAATCGACGGATCGGTTTCATTGGGCCAATACATCCGCAGCATCAGAATGAATTTGCCGTCTGGAGCAGGCAGCCAATTCAATTCCTTGTCCGCGCCAGGGAAGTCTTTCTGGACGTAGAGATCAATTGAGCCATCCGCATTCGCCTTCAAGTTCTGTCGCGGGCTGATCGAATAGCGATTGATCGGGTTTGCGACAAAGAAATATTGGTCATTATACATGGTGATCGACCAGAAGCCCTCTACCGGCGGAGTCTGGTCTTTCTCGAAGCGGATGACATATTTGTTCGCCCCATCATAGGCGCTGCCATTCGCAGCCTTGAGCGATGTCGGATAGACAGCATCCTGGGGACGGTTCGCGCCAAGACCGATGGCCGTGACAAGGGCGCGCATCAAGTAATCGGTGCCGTAAATCCCTGTCTTGGTGGTGAAGCCCCAGCCGTTGATGTTTTGTACCGCCGGGTTGATCTTGAACTGAAGCATGATCCTGTCGAAGCCGATTTGCGGAATGCGCTTGATGAAGTCGGCTTTCAACTTGCTGGCATCAAAATCGTGTCCGGGGACAAGGCCGATTTTCGCAAAGCGAGCGAGCGCAGGGGTATCAACTGCCGCGGGAGGGTTGGTTTTCATGAGTTCGGCGAGCAGCGTGAAATACTCCACCGCATCCAATTTGTTGACCTGATCGCGGACGGGCGTCTTCATGTCGATGGAGGGATCGACCTTCCCGGGAGGCGGCGTGTAAGGCTTGCCGTAGGAACTCAGCGGAACGAGTTTGATCTCATCCTGGAGCGCGTGAACGGCTTTGTAATCTTCCGGCGTGCCGGTGCAGTAGCGGCTCGGAAGGGTCCCGCCCTCCATGGCTTATTCTGCCCAGATTAACGTGTGCCTTTGTGGATTGCCGCAAGGCAAGCCTCAAGCTCGGCGATGGTCTGATCCGCTTGTTGATTGCCGCTGTGCGCGGCTTCGTCCCGAAGCTGCAATTCGTCGATGCTAAGAAGGATACGAATAACGGGATGCTTGGAAATGCTCTGCGCCTCCTGCGGTCGAGGCTTGAGCACCGTATTGGGGCGCGAATAACTTCCGCCGCGAGCCGCGGGCTGGCCATGCGCCCGTCCTGGGCCTATCATTTTCCTTAATGATTCCATTACGCTTCCACTACTTGACGCCCACTGATTTACTGTACCAAGGTATCACTCACAAATTAGCCGGTATGGTGACTAGTGCTTGCGAGCCCACACACCTTTTATTTTGGTGTTATTTTGTGAAAAATATCTTGACTGAAACGCAGCTAACACAGCCTTGTCTGCGTGTGCGATCCGACGGATGCGCGCCCCCTGATGCTGCTGGACGCTTTGCCAAGTCTCCACAGCATCTAGAAGCTGCTCTCGCGGATCCTCTTTCTCCTTCCGGTATAGCCAAAAGACAAGCTCACGCCGGAATAGCTTTTTAAGATCGCCGTGATCCGTCCAGATCGTGGATTACTACGACCCTCTGGCGGTGCGCCGCGGGAGTACTCATCGACCACACTGTGTGCTTGTAGCCACCCATGACGCTCATGCAGGTCTTGCAGCAATCGTAAGCCAATTTCTGCACGGCCGCGCACAGCGGGGAGTCTCAGTGAGCGCGGTCTGTCGGGCGACATGGAAAACTATCCCCCTGACGCCACGAGGAACTGGCCCCCGTGGCTTTAAGGAACCAGGGGGTTTGCATGGACGATCACTCACCGGAAAGGCGGCTGACCGAAGCCCATCCGCGGTTTGAAGAATCGCGCAGAGAGGAGATGGTGGAGCCTGAGGCGGTGGCGGCGATGCTGCGGCTCAAGGCAGCTGGATGGGGGTCGAAGCGGATTTCGCAGGAGCTTGGCGTCAGTCCGACCACGGTGAAGCGGTATTTGCAAGCCAGGGGCTGGCGGGCGTTCAAGACGCCCAAACGGGAGAAGCTTCTGGACGCGCACGGCGATTGGCTGAAGGAGCGGTTCCGTCGGCATCTGGGCAATGCCGATGTGGTGCGCCAGGAGCTGTTATCGGAGAAGGGGATCGCGGCGAGCCTGAGGACGGTGGAGCGCGCGGTCGAGCCCTACCGGCAGGAGCTTGAAGCCGAGGCGCGGGCGACGGTGCGCTTTGAGACGGCGCCGGGCCGGCAGCTGCAGATCGATTTCGGCGAGCGACTGGTCGAGAGGCGGGGCCAAGGTCAAGGTGGACCTGTTCGTTGCGGTTCTTGGCTATTCGCGGCGGCTGCATGTGCGCGCTTTTTTGAACGAGCGCCAGGAGAGCTGGTTTGCAGGGCTTGAGAGCGCCTTCCTGGGCTTTGGCGGCGTGCCGGAGGAGGTGCTGATGGACAATGCGCGCGCGCTCGTGCTGGCTCATGATGCCGAGACCAGGTGCGTGACGTTCAACCCGAAGCTTCTGGCCTTCGTCCGGCATTGGGGTTTCGGGCCGAAAGCCTGTGCGCCTTACCGGGCTCGGACGAAAGGCAAGACCGAAAACGGGGTGGGCTACGTCAAGAAGAACGCGGTGGCGGGGCGCAGCTTCAAAAGCTTTGAGGAGTTCGAGGCGCATCTTGCGGCCTGGGAGAGCGATGTGGCCAATGCACGGGACGACGGGCGAGGCGTCGGCTGTGCGCTTTGCAAAAGAAGAGGCGGACAGGCTGAAGCCGCTGGCAGGCCGCCCTGCGTTTGGCTCCTGCCGCGCGCTCGAACGCAAGGTCGGCAACGATTGCGCGGTGGAGGTGGACGGCAACAGCTATTCTGCGCCGTGGCGAGCGGGTGGAGGTTACGGTTGCGGCTGGCCAAGTTCGCTTGCGGCACGGAACGAAGGAGGTCGCCGTGCACCGGCTTATGGAAGGCCAGCGGCCAGCGCGTGCTCGATCCCGCCCATCTGGCAGGGGGTGCGGGCGCCGGCGGGCGGAGCACGCCCCATTTCGGCACGAGTAATCTGAAGCACGAGCATTCAAACTTTCCCGACAACAATCTAAATTCTGAGCAGCCGCATGCAATATCAACCGTCGATCTAGTTGGATTGCTTATGTTATCAGAGTCAGAGTTACGAAGTGCTTCTCAACTAACTACGATTTTTCGGCACAATGAAATGTTCAGCATGCTACCTTTGGTTTTGGGAAAGAATATCGTCGTGCGATGGCCCGGGGGATCGGTAGAGCTGCCAGTAAGCTCGGAGTCGGACGTGCTCGACGCCTTGTTGGCGCGAGGAAACCCGATCGTTCATTCCTGTCGGCGCGGGAATTGCGGGCAATGCGCTGTCCGCGTTTTAGAGAGCGAGCAACTGGAGCATCCAGTTGGATCTGCGGTGCAGCTTTGCCGGTTGCCTGCCTTGAGTGCAGGCGTGTACGAGTTGGATTACGACCCCTATGAGGTTGCCGGTGCGGCTCGAACCTACCCGGCTAAGGTATTGGACCTGACCGAGGTGGCGAGAGGGGTCGTTCGGCTTAGGGTGCGAACCCCCCCAAATCGAACCATCGAATTCAAGGGTGGCCAGTATGCCTTCCTGATCCTAAAGACCGGTCTTAGTCGCAGTTACTCGATCGCGAATGTCGATGCAGCGACGAACCAGGTCGATTTTTACATCTAGCGGGTCAAGGGCGGAGCATTCGGTGGCTGGCTGGCCAATGTTGCCTCGCCGGGTGATTTGCTTCAAATCCACGGCCCTTTAGGTTTATTCCGGTTGCGGCGCCTGCCCGCTCGCACGACGTGGCTCGTGGCGACGGGCACTGGCATCGTGCCGATACTGGCAATGCTGAGGAAGGCCGGTCGCGAACTCATCTCGGAACTCGGGCGCATCATCAAATTCAAAAGCATCCATCCATTTTGGGCGGCTCGGTGCGCTCAAACTTGCCGCGCGCTTGACCAGCCTAACAGAAAAAATCCTGGAAGAGCCGCAGGTGTTGCCGTTCAAGACCGATGAAGCGGAGCTGACTTTGGAGCGCACCAGGATGCCGAACTTCAGCGGTGACGGGTTCGAGAAGAAAACGTGGGAGATGACGATACCGTTGCGGAGCTGGGAGAACGAGTGAGGCTTTAATCGCGCTCCTTCCAGAACCAAGCATTGTGCACCTGTGCCGTCCAAGCGCAGGCTTTTTGTGCGAACGTGCGCGCCTCCTCCAAGCTCATCTCCGGGGCGAACTCTTGCACGGCCAGGGCAGCGGCATGCAAGGGCGCGTGCGGGTTCACTCATATTGCATCGAGAACTCGAATTTCGAGAAGGCGATGTCAGGCATTACGCAGGCTTGGCGCCTCCCTAATTCCCTGCGCTCTCGCTTTTATCCGCCCACTGGTGCTTTCGGTGCCTCTAGCACCTGGCATTCGAGGCATTGCACCCGCAAAACCGTTGCTGAGCATCGGTAGTGGTAATAACTTTATCGTCGACAGGACACTGAAAGCTACTGGTCCTGCCAGCGATATTCCAAGACCTATTGCCTCGCATATTTCGAGATGAGAGTCCCTAGCGTCGCATCGCTAGGGGCTTTTCAATACCCTATAACGAATAGGTCGCAGAAATAATCCCTGCCTACGGTTACCGAACGACAATTTCGCAACTTGGGAAGCTATTATGATTGCCCGGCTCACGGCATTGCCGGGGAATTCATCCGTTCCCAAGGCTGCCGGAAGCCTTCGCGATACCGGTTCTTGTCCCTACCCGGGTCAGGCGCTGGTACGGTTTCATCGGAGGCTTTCTGAAGTCACATACTTGGCGGTGGTGCCGAGGTAGATTTCACAAAAATCCTTGCCTTCCCCGTCCTCATCCAACACCCCTTATCTTTGCTGCATTGTATAGCTCACTATGCCGCAGCATATCATAGCATTCCGATCCTCTCACTGATGATCTACCTACCGCAGGCGGCGAAAACATCTGCTAGAACAGGAAAATATGATGTCAAGTAATGGTAAAACATATCAGGCAGTAGTGCTTCAAGACGGAACTTCCGCCGTCATTTGCGCGAATCCTCCTAAACCTCAAATCTTGGAAATGGTCGCGACATTCTTCGACGCCACACGTGCGTGAGACTATGCGGCCCGCGAGAACGCGGCTCATGAGACGCCACAGAATTCTCAGATGGCAGTAGAAGCAGAGCCAGAACCCGAGTTGGAGCCGGCGATCACTTGGAATCAGGCCACCAGGAAGCGCATCGTCGAGGCAGCGAAACCAGAACTTTCGTCCGACCTCACTGATCGCCAGAGCGCCGTTCTAAACGCGCTCCGCTCAAAAATGGACGACGCCAATCGTGTCCAGTCGAAGGCCGTTGCCCTCGCGGAGACCGCGAGCATCCCACTTGGCTCTCTCC
Source organism: uncultured Alphaproteobacteria bacterium (assembly GCA_963833565.1). Taxonomy (GTDB): domain Bacteria; phylum Pseudomonadota; class Alphaproteobacteria; order Rhizobiales; family Rhodomicrobiaceae; genus Rhodomicrobium. The sequence continues at coordinate 187,257 of CAWHYO010000042.1, read as the reverse complement.
ACTCCGTGCTTCAGTCTCTGGAGAAACGGCAGCTGATCCACACCGAACGCGCCGCTACACCGAAGGCCCCCGCTGTCTATCAGGTCCTGTAGCGATCGCCGCCTATCTCAGGCGGCGTCCTCATCAACCGAGAGGCCGTTTGCGGACCAAACGCACCGGTTTGGAAGAGCGCCTGCTGTTGGAGGGTGAGCCGCCGTTCCTGCTCAACGCGTCCCATCACTCATGCCTGCTGCGGCGCACGCCCTTTGCAGCGCCTCAAGGGTGTGCAGGCGGCCAAAATCCGGATGGGTCTAGCCTGCAGTTTTCATCTGCGCCCAGATCAAAACGATAGAGAGAGCATCGCGCGGTTGCAATCCACTCTCGACAGCTCGCTCGTACCCTTCAATCAAGCAGCTCTTGAAGGTACCAGCCACACCATCAGGATAACTTTGCTTTGGAATACCACGAAACAATGACGACGGCACCGCGGGCATACTAAACCTCTCGTGCACATTTATATTATTTTATCGCTCACATAAAATATTACTAATGCCTGTTTAGCGCGGTTTCCACTAATTTATATCGGCTTGATCAAAAACAGAGGAGACTTTTCTATTCTCAGGTTCAGATGTGTCCTTTTTGTCTACCTCCTGGTTGGTAGAAAAATACATAGTTTTTTCTATGCCTCCAATACAGAGATCTTGTCTTTTAATGGGTAGTTTCCGCAGCTAGACTTTTGAATCCTCCCTGCTTAGATCGAGCTGGGATTGGGTGCCGGAATGAAAGCGTGCTTGAAACTTGCTCCGCCGGAGGGCCTGTGACACCAATGAAAGAACTTGAGTTATTCGAACACGTGGTTGCCACCGGAAGCATGTCGAAAGCGGGGCGCAAATTGGGGGTTTCGCCCGCTGTGGTTAGCAAACACATCAGCGCTCTCGAAGACAGACAAGGCACTCGGCTGTTTTATCGCACGATTGCGGGACTGGAGCTTACTGCGAGCGGCCGAGCGTTTTACGCGACAACGATTCTGCCGAAGCTTAGAAAAGCCCCAACGTCGATTATTGCCAGCGCGGCCAGTGACAACGTGATCATACTCTATCGCCGCATCCATGAGCGCGGCCATAAACCAATTCTTCTGCCCGCAACCAATCTGCAGGGCGCCGACGATTGAAACCCCAAAATTTCTTTGTTGCTGGTCGAGAGGCGTCCGAAGACCTGGGGAGCGGCTTGGGCTGAGAAAACCAGTTTCCGCTCAAGGAAGCGGTGGCTGTCGCGAAACGGGCGCGCGAGTTTGTGCGCTCAGGTGACTTAAGCTAAGGCATCTTTTCGAGAGACGCGGCCTCTTCTTTTTGCCTACACACTTATTTCCTTTCACAGGCGAGCACACCCCCGATTCTTCGCTATGGTTTCGCAGAAACTCCGCAACGTAATCTTCACTTAAATTTGCGCTATAGATCGACGTCTTGTAATTTTAGGTGGCGTTGCGGTGCTTTCTCGCCACCGCGCCAGGAGTTTCCTTGGGTCAAGGGCAGGCTTCGTAAGTATCTAACTGGTCAGAGGTGCCCCTCTCGTCGTTCTATGCGGCCTTGAGGCTGAGCCGGTTCCGAGGGTGCAGCAGCCTACAAATGGTCGCAGTGAAACTTTCTCTTATCAACCCCATGCGGGCATCACGTCGCGCTACTTTTCGAGGAGATGCGGCTTCTCATCATCCTCTCGACCGTCTCCCTGACGATCTGCATTTCGCCAACAACGCGCTGTCCGTCCGGGGCGTCGGAGATGTCCAGCTTGTTATTACCAACGTCAGGCCGCTGAAGTCTCGGTGGAACTCGTGCATACCGGTCTCAACGACTTCGTGCCGATGGTTCATGGTAATGATATTCGCGCCTTCAGGAGGTGTGCGATCGCGGGAACTGCATTTATGGGCGAACGCTTTCCCGCTCGAGGCTGTTTGAGGCGAGGACCAGCATGAACTTCTACAAGGCTTTCCTACGCGCGCTCGCGCTCATCATTCTTGCAATCCAGCCTGCGTTTGCCGACCCGATGCTGGCCGACTTCGACTATCCCTTCGCGGTCAAGCGCTTCGAGTTCACCTCGCAGAAGCTGCCGCTCAGCATGGCTTATGTCGACGTCGCGCCCCAAGGCGAAGCGAATGACGATACGGTTGTTCTCCTCCACGGCAAGAATTTCTGCGCCGCAACCTGGGAGCAGACCATTAGAGCGCTGAGCGCGGCCGGTTACCGCGTTATCGCCCCTGACCAGATCGGCTTCTGCAAGTCGTCGAAACCAGATCATTATCAGTTCAGCTTTCAGCAGCTTGCAGCCAACACGCGGGCGTTGTTGCAAAAGATCGGTGTCGAGCATCCGATTATCATGGGGCATTCGACCGGGGGCATGCTCGCCTTCCGCTTTGCACTCATGTATCCGCAGGAGACAAAGGCGCTGGTCGCGGTGAACCCCATCGGACTCGAGGACTGGAAAGCAAAGGGCGTCCCGCTCAAGACCATCCATCAGCTTTATCAGGGTGAACTGAAAACGACCGCGGACAGCATTCGCGAATACGAGCGCAAGACCTATTATGTCGGTGAATGGAAGCCTGACTACGACAAGTGGGTCAACATGCTCGCAAGCATGTACCAGGGCAAGGACGGCGAACTGTTCGCATGGGATCAGGCCCACACCACCGACATGATCATGTCTCAGCCCGTCGTCTATGAGTTCGGCAATATCAGCGTGCCCTCGCTGCTGCTGATCGGTGCGAAAGACAACACCGCGATCGGCAAGGCTTGGTCTCCTCCGGAGGTGGCGGGGCGTGTCGGGCATTACGCCGATCTCGGCCCCGAAACGGCGAAGGCCATAAGGGGATCGATCCTTGTCATGTTCCCAAATCTCGGACACGCGCCGCAAATCCAGGCTCCGGAGCGTTTTCATGAGGCGTTGCTAAAGAACCTGGAGATGCTGCTCAGACCCGCAACGCCTTAGCGGCGGCATCGCTCAAGCAAAGGATTTACAGATCACTTCGGCGCACGACGACTACCGTCCCCAGCGATGACCTAAGGGTGGACGCTTGACGCATAAAGGCCGAGAGTTGATGTTCAAATTTGCCGAACCAAAGAACGCAATTGAAGGTAGAGCGGACGCTGCCTTTTCGGCTAAGCCTCTGCCAGCCGCGGTCAGCCTAACAGACTTCAGCTACTCACAGAGTTGTGCTCAGCCCAAGTCTGGACTTGACCAGATTGTCTTGCGAAAAGAAGCGGTCAATTGCGTAGTCAGCATGTGTTTTGCAACATGGGAGTTGGCAATGAAGATTACTCGCCGAGCCGCGGCGATTGGCGGCCTCAGCTTGCTTGGAAGCACAGCATTGACTTCTATCGCCCGAGCCGAATTCGGGCACTGGCTCGAGGGTCTCGGCGAGGGGCTTGAAGACTTTTGGATCGCCTCAGACGCCTACATCTTCGGCTATCCGCTCGTGACCATGGAAATGACGCGCCGGGTCATCACGAATGTTGCCGAGCCAAAGGGCACCAGGGCTCCGATGGGGCAACTCATCAAGCTGCGGGAGTATCCTGACGCGTCTTTCCGTGACGTCACCGCTCCCAACGCCGACACACTTTACACCACCGCCTTCTTTGATGTCGGCAAAGAGCCTTGGGTTTTGAGTTTGCCGGACATGAAAGGGCGCTACTTCCTGATGCCGATGCTCGACGGCTGGACCGAGGTTTTTCAGGTGCCCGGCAAGCGGACAACGGGAACAGGCGCGCAAACCTATGCCATTACGGGGCCGGGATGGTCGGGGACTCTTCCCGAGGGCGTGAAGCAATATAAGTCACCAACGAGTCTGATTTGGCTGCTTGGCCGCATCTAATAAGAGGGAATCCTCGAAGCTGTAGCCTTCATTAGCCTGGCGATGATCGAGTCGCCTTTAACGGGGAAGAACGCCAAACCCGTTCTGTGAGCGGGTTTGGCGAGTGCAAGGTCGTTTGCATCTAGAACGATCCGGCTGAGCCATCAGGCGAGCCGTTCAGTGAAGCCAGGCAGGGGGCTGAGGTTTCGTAGCGGTTGCCCCGGTGCGCGAGAAAACAGCGTTCATGGCAGTTCGAATGGCGCATTCCAGCGTCTTGGTGGTCAACCAATCTTTGTCGATGCAGTAGATGGCTCCGGCATTCAGGGCTGCCTTCTGCACCTCGGGTGAGAGATTTCCCGAGATGAGAATTGGTGCGATAGCCGGCCTCTGCCGGATGATTGATTTGATTACATCGACGCCGGTTTCTGGTCCGAGCCTGTAGTCGGCGATTACGACATCATATCGGCTGGTTGATATGCCGCTCCGCGCTGCAAGACCGGATGATGCGCGCGTCGCCGTTACGGCGTATCCGTCAAGCCGGGACAGGAGCCGGGAAATGGCTTTATAATCATCAGCACTGTCATCCACAACAAGAATACTTATTTCAGATCGTTCCATATTTGTTACTGGACGTAGACTTACTTCTTCAGAACTTTGTGCAACTTGCATAGCTCTTCCTCTCACAGATGGTAATCGCACGGACATTACGCCTACTCTTACTTTCACTCTGCAGGCTCCGCTCGCGAACAAGCCGTCGCTTTTTGCTTTTCAGCTCGGCTGTTGGCCTGACGCGGCCGGATGAGGAGAATCGCGGCACTTTACAATTACAGCCTGGAGTCATTCCGGGCGCTCGATACAACCGCAAGGTCATATTGGCACGGCATGGTATATCAAGCGTAAAAGCAGCAGCGGAACATTTGTGGCGACGTCCCACCGCTCGATTTCAGCGTTATAGATTCACGAACCAGTTCGGTGTCAAAAGTGCGCCCATGGTGTTTTCTTTGAGCGTGAGCAGGTCGTACCAATGACAATCAGAATGCTAGTGGTCGAGGATGAAGAGGCTGACATCATTCGCTTCAGAAGAGCTGCACGAAAAGCCGGCGTCACAAGGACAATCGATGTTCGCAGGAGCGGGGCAGAGGCGTTCGAACTGCTTGCATCCCAAGCAAAGCAAATGGGGGAACCGGCCTATCTGCTTGTCTCCGACCTTAAAATGCCGGTGATGAGGGGGACAGAGCTTGTGGCGCGCGTTCGCAGGGAACTTGGCCTGTCAGATCTCCCCGCCTTTATCCTGTCCTCGTCGGACTCTAGCGGAGACATCGAAGAGGCCCTGGCCAAAGGGGCGAATGGCTATATATCCAAGTGTGAGTCCGAGGCGGAATATCTGAATATCGTCAAATGGCTTGAGGATTGCTGCTGCCGGATCGAACAAGGAAGGGGGTGTGTGGACGAGGGGCATTCTGATGCCAGCCGGCCGCCCCAGATTATCGTGGCTCCCCCACGCCAGAGCTACCATTAGCTGGCGACTTTGTTCTAGCCCAGGATCAGCTCTCGCGGGACGCGAAGCGGCCAGTGAAAGATGAATCTAGTGCCCCGCCCATCACGAAGCGGCGAGTGCAGGCTGATGGTGCAGCCGAAATGCTCCACCGTTTTCTTGACGCTAGCAAGGCCCAGGCCGCTTCCTGAAACCTGCTCGTAGCTTTCCAGTTTCTGAAAAGGCTGGAACACCAGCTGATGATATTGCTCGGCGATACCGGGGCCATTATCCTCGACCTCGAATGTGAGCATCGGATTATCCTGCTGCCATCTAACCGAAATAGTGCCGTCAGGGCGATCATGATACTTTACGGCGTTGTCGATCAAATTGCGCAAGACAAGGTCGAGCGGGGCTTTCGCCGTTACAAATGAAGCCGGCTCACCGGAAAAATCCAGGCGCATGCTTTTGGCGGCGGGCAAGGATTCGAACATTTCCTTCACCATCGTCGCGACGTCGATGGGCTCCTCCAGTTCCTTCTTGCGTCCGACCTTCGAATAATTGTGCAGATCGCTCACAAGCGTCATCGCGCGACGCGCCTGAAGGCGAAGGCGATCCAAATGCTCGCGAATCTCGCCGTTGATGTTTTCTCCGAGATCCTCGCCAAGCCACTCGACCGTATTGGCGATCGCGCGCAACGGCGAGCGAAGGTCGTGCGAGGCGACGTGCGCGAATTCCTCAAGATGAAGATTGGAGCGCGCCAGCATGCGTTCCTGGTTCTTGAGCTGGGTGATATTGCGCCTGATGCCCGCAAGGCCGATGATTGCACCGGATTCATCCCGTAGCGCTGCTCTGTTTTCCGAGAACCACAGGGCGGAGCCGTCTTCCGCTTCGAAACATTCGAGGCAGTCGGCCAAAGGTTCACCCGTTGCGAGCAGCTTCTCTTCCTCGGCCCGCCGCGCCGGTACACGCTCGGGCGGGAGAAACTCGTCCTCACACCTGCCGATTACGCCTTCCTCGCGATCCCTGTTCAGGATCTTGAGCTCTGCCGCGTTAAGACGGATGTAATGCCGGTTTACGTCCTTGAAGTAAATCGCATCGGGAATGCCATCCATCAGGTGCCGCAGCAGCTTGCGCTCGAATTCGAGCTTCTCTCCGATTTTACGCTGCCTGCTCCGCGTCTCGGCAGCGGTCAACTCGCGTTCGATGGCCGAGTTGAGGCGTACGAGATTGTCCTTGCGAACGTAGTCCTTGGCACCGGATCGCATGAGCTCCGCAGCCGTTTCCTCTCCAATGATCCCGGAGACGAAGATGACCGCTATGTCCGGTTGGACTGAAGTGATTGTTTCGAGCGCGTGATGTCCGTCGAGCCGGGGAAGGTTATAGTCGCATAGGGCGAGGTCCCACTTCTGAGCCTTGAGTACCCGTTGCAGTTCCGGATCGGTCGTTATCCGTTGATGATGGAATTGAAAACCTCCACGCCGGAGGGCATGGATAATAAGCTCGGCGTCATCTTCCGAATCCTCGATCAGTAACACCTGAAGCCGCTTGTCCATGGTAGCTCTATTCGGGCAGCATGCCTGACGGCAGCCGACAAATTTCCGCTTGTAAGGCGGACGGAAAACTACGCTGACGCAAACGGCACCTGGTTGATCGTCAGCCAATAGGTTACGAGATGACTGGCGACCTTGATGAGTTCGCTATAGCTGATCGGCTTTCGGACGAAGCTGCTGGCTCCGAGCACATAGCTTCTGCGCAAATCTTCCTCTTGTCCCGACGTGGTCAGGATCACCACCGGCAACAGGCGAGTGGGAGGATTCGACCGGATGCGTTGCAAGACCTCAAGTCCATCCAGCCTCGGCAGCTTAAGGTCCAGGAAAACAACCCGAGGCAGCCATTCCGCGAGTTGCTCACCGTCGGGCCCCTGCTCAAGCAAGTAATGAACGGCCTCGGCGCCGTCACGGACAACGACGACCTCCTCCTTGATGTTGCTCTTTTTGATCGCGCGCAACATGAGAGCTTCGTCGTCTGGATTATCTTCAACGAGCAGGAGCTTTCCCGGTGACGGTTCTTGCATGCGCTTCACTCCCAGCCAAGCTGGCCTCCGACCTTACTCGAAAACGGCCAGACGTTTGTTTCTTTTATTGAATCACCGGGAAGACATAACTCCGCAGAACCCGGCTCCGCTGTCCGAATCCCTGGAGAAAGCCTCTCGACAGCTAAGCCTACTTCTTCGATTTTAGAGCATTAGCCTACCAAGCTTTACCGGAGCTGGACGGCCGATAAACGGCTATCGGGGAGGGGCAATTCTTCCCTCGAAGTTGGGCCGCGATAGCCTTCAACTCTCTACAGAGGGCTTCTTTTTCTTTCAAGGGGAAGAGGATGACCGGCAGGACGGCGCTTTAGCGCTTCGGCCACGGTGCGAAGCCGTGCCGCAAGCTCCGTCAATCCGGCCTTAGGATCACTGATCGAAGCCATGCCTTCGACCCTTTTTTGATTTAAGATAAGCATCGCTTGTATACGACTTTTGTAACAGATAAATAAAATAGTTATATGGGGCTGCAGCTCAGTACGATTATTTACAAGCTTATTCAGTTGTATCCGCCTGATGTGCGCGGGAGGATTGAGGAGCCCCTTTCCGGCTCTCCGGAAAATGCGGACATTGACCAGCCTTGAAACTCTCGCGATGTGTAGGGGCGAGAAGTATCTCCGCGAGGGCTGCCCCATGAAATGCGCCGCCGAACTGCTCATGCCGGCTGGGTCGCTGGAAAAGCTGAAAGTGGCCATCCTGTACGGCGCCGACGCCGTGTACATGGGGACGCCCGATCTGTCGTTGCGCACGCGTTCGAACTTCTCGCTGGACGAAGTTCTGGAGGGCGTTGCCTTTGCCCACGCCCATGGCAAGCGCGCCTACCTGACCCTCAACCTGTTCTCGCACAACCGCGATATCGAGAAGCTCCCAGAATACGTTCAAGCCATCCGCAAGGCCGGCCCTGACGGCGTTATCGTCGCCGACCCCGGCGTCTTCAATTACGTCAAGCAGGCCGCGCCTGAGCTAGAGCTTCACATCTCCACGCAGGCCAATGTGTGTTCTTGGCTTTCGGTGCATTTCTGGGGAGAGCTCGGCGCGAAGCTCGTTGTTCTCGCGCGCGAAGTATCGTTCGAGGAACTGAGGGAAATCCGCGAGAAGTGCCCGAACATCAAGCTCGAAGCATTCATCCACGGCGCAATGTGCATGACCTATTCGGGCCGTTGCCTGCTCTCGAACTACATGACGGGGCGCGGCGCCAACCAGGGCAATTGCGCGAACTCCTGCCGGTGGAATTACAAGCTCAAGGTTCGCTTGAAAGACGGCTCGCTGAAAGACATCGATCTGAATGACGAGACGAGAGAGCTTTTCGATTTCTTTCTCGAAGAGGAGAACCGGCCCGGCCAGCTCATGGCCTTGGAGGAGGACGATCGCGGCTCCTACATCTTGAACGCCAAGGATCTCTGCCTGATGCCGCGATTGAACGAGTATCTCGGGCTCGGCCTCAACTCGCTGAAAGTGGAAGGGCGCAACCGCAGCGCCTATTACGTCGCTGTCACGGCGCGGGCGTACCGGATGGCCATCGACGATTGGCGGCGCGATCCGGCCACTGCGCCCAGACTCTTACATGCGCGAGCTTGCGACAATCCCGAACCGGGGCTACTCGCTCGCCTTTCACGACGGAAAGCTGACCCATCACGCGCATAACTTCGAAGACACGCACACGCTCGCCGCCTGGGAATTCGCGGGCATGGTTGTCGAGATTACCGGGATGCGTTCCTGCTCGCTGTCAAGAACCGCATGGAAATGGGCGATGTGCTGGAGTTCGTGCCCCATACGGCGCGCGAGCCGCTTCTCTTGCGCATTTACGAGTTCGAGGACGTCCGTCACGGGCGAAAAACGACCGTGGAGGGCATCAATGCCGGGCAGAAGCCCGTGATCCGCATTCCCTTCGCGTGGCTCCACGAAGAGGATGCTGTGAGCTTGCGCCATGAGTTTCCGGTTTACACCGTGGTGCGCAGGGAACAGGCGCTGACGCAGGAAGCATGGGCGCGGCTTAAGTTCGACCGCGTCGCGCAGGCAGTGGAACTTGGCGAAGCAGGCGAAGGCAAATACCAGCAGAAACGCCAGGAGCTTATCGAGGCGCTCCGCTCGGAACATGAGGGCGTCACCTTCCGGACCCCTCGCCTCGGCGTCGAGGGCTGCTGCGGACGCGGATGCAACGGCTGCCTGCACTTCTGGAACGAGCCGCGCTATGCCCGCGCCCGTCAGCTTCTGCGATCCAAAGGGCAGGGGGTGCTGCTCTCCGAAGAAGAGGCCCGTGAGCTGAAAGGAGTTACGAAAGGGCTGCCGGTTTAACGCCGGCAAGTTTGCCAGACGCATCGCCCTGATGCATAATTATAAGAAAAGATTCTCCTCAAGGATGGGGCACTTCAGGGAGCAGGCTATCTAAGCAACCACTCCATAAGCGTTCCGGCTGTACTTGCGTAGGAGAATAAGATGACATCAGAAACGGACACGCATCTTTTTTCAAATTGGGCGCAGGAACGTCTCAATGAAATAGAAGCGACCTTGGCCACGCTTCAATCCCGTGTCGATACCCTGCAAGCGGAAACGAAAAAGCAGGCGGAGAAAACCATCGAAGAGATGCGCGCTCAGCAGCAAGTCTTCCAGGAAATGCTTAAAAGGCAAACCGCGGAAGGCACGGCAAACTGGACGAATTTGATGCGCGGCCTGGAATCAAACTGGGCTTCCTTCAGTCTCTCGTGCAGAAATACATGAACGTAACCTGGAAAGACGCCGAGCATTTGCAGGAGACGTTTTCGGCGCGGGCCGAGGCTCAGCGGAAAGCCTGGCAGGAAGCGCTGGAAAGCCTTAGAGGAAAAGCCAGCACCTTCGCTGCGGCCCACAGGAAAGAGGCTGAAGACGCTCTCAATCAACTGAAGGCGGCGGCTGATGAGGCGAAAGCCAGGCTTGAGACGCAGCAGAAGGCAGGGGTGGAATCGTGGGATGCTTTGAAGACCGCGCTTGAGGAAAGCCGGGCGGCGTTCGACAAGGCGACCCATAAGGTGATCGAGAGCTTCAAGAAGAGTGCTTAGCCTGTTCGTCATTGTGGCCGCCCAAAAGACGGCCACGCGACGAACGCTTCGATCAACTCGGTCACACTCGACTGCCAGGCCCAGGATTGCGGTGCCCTGTTCTGGCCGTCGCGGCAACTGCCCGCTTGCGGCAGAGCCCGGCCTGAAGGCAAAATAACGTTTGTATGCACAGTGCGAAAAAGAGCATTTCAGACCTCTCCGAGCAACTTGCGCTTGCGTTCGTTTGAGCCTGAATCGTAGGAAAAAGCACCTTACCGAAAGGTTAATGGCAATAAGTCATTGAAATTGAAAGGAAAAATACAGAAAGGGAACGCGCCGCCGCGCTGACGAAAGGCGTGCGGCTCGTTAACGCACTATATTTAACGGACTTTATCGAGTCCCATTTCCGCCAAAAATATATTCGGTTAACCCTGCCGATTAAGGCAAGAAATCTATGTTTTTTCAATGGCTTAAGCGGCCTATCTGCGTTTGGCCGGACACGGGCTGCTCTCACTCTTAGGCAATTTTTAACGCAAATGCAGGCTGGAAATAAATCCGGCGCGCAAAAATTAACCATCTCTGGTTAACGGGGGTCACGAAGGCGCGAATGAGCCGTGGAGGAAGGGTCTTTCCGGAGAGGAGTTGGTTAGCTCTGGTATCTGTGGAGCCAGCCGGAGAGCCGGATCCTGAGCAAACTTTCTTGGCGAAACTGACGGATGAATTAAGCCCAGAGAGCTCGGTTAGGCCGATTCCGGTCATCGGACCCGAGCCGCCGTTGCTATGAGGGCTACCGGCCCATCATTCGCAACGCAGCTTTCGTAGTACGCCGGTGATGCGGCGGCTTGCGGCGCGGGCGCTGACGCGGCCTGTACTGGCGCTGAAGTGGTCTGGACCGAGGTTTACTATCCCATTCCCGTTCCCGTCGAGCGAGAGCCCCATGCGCGCGGAACGAAGCAGACTAAGGACTGTTACTACGGCCAAATAAGGAAGCCGATGCTTAGGCTTTCTAAAAAAGGCGACATAATGGGCCTTAATACTCTGAGCGGTGGGAGGAGATGTTGGACGACAACCTGTTCGAAATCCCGCAGCCCATCCGGGATCTGGCCGAAACGAACATAAAGCAGGCGCATGCCGTTTACGGGCTCCTCACAGATTTTGTCAGTAAATCCATCGACGCCTGGATGGACGCGATGCCCGCAAGTCCCGGGGCGAGAGGCTTCAAGTATCTACAAGACCGCGCCATAGAAATCGCGATGGAAAATGCCGAAGTCAGCGTCTACATTCGTCAGCCAGATCAGCGACGCACGGACTTTCCAAGATATCGTGACGCTTGAGACGAAGTTTGTTCAAAACCGGATGCAGGCCTTCGTCGCACAGACGCAACAACTGTTCAGCTTGATCGGAGAAGCTCTCCAGAAATCAGAACGTGGCGCGGCGGTCGCCGGGACGGGCGTGACGCCCTCGGTCCCTGGCTTAGCGGACGTCCACGATCGCGTTGGGGAAATCGCGAAAAAGAATGCAGACTCGGCTTTTGCATTGGCCGAAAAAATCGCCAAGGCAAAGACTTTTCAAGACATTCTGACACTTCAGACGCAGTTCGCTCAAGAGCAGATGCAAGCTTATGCTGCGCAGACGGACAGGCTGCAATGGCTAATTGAGAAAGCTTTCCGGAAGCCATAGCGCGGCTGATTCGACCCAAGCTTCGGCTGGTTACCATGCGTACAGTCATCCTCATCTCGCTGCGCTCGTTTGGACCCCCTCACCTCCGCCCGTGCAACCCCACGGCTATGAACATCAGGCCCTTGAGAGCCTGACGCTTTTTTGACCATGAGAGTCTGTGGCGAGTGCAGTATTTCCCCGGTACAATGCTTAAGACCGTTGGGTTTTGAGTGGTATCATGCAGCCCTTGAAGTCATGGGAACAGCTAGAATTTAATAATCAGCATCTTTCCGGCAAGGTGACCGAATCGCTTTTGAAGATACGAGCGTTGGCGGCCTCATTCAATGAAACTAATGATGCGGCACAGTGGTCCACTTCTCCACTCAAGTCAGAGATTGACTATGTGTTTGCGAACGGAAATGAACATGACTACGCGCTGGGGTTCATACTCCTTGAAGGAAAGAGAACGCCTCGCTTGTACATGCTCCATGCTCTCTGTTCATGGGCCGAGCGCCGGACAGACCAAGGACAAAGATTCAGATTCGACTGGCAAAATGCTTTATCGAAAGAGGATGACTATTGGTGGCGAAAGGACCAGGCAGAAGGCAAAGCTAAGGAGGCGAACGCGCAGAGCCACATGCCGCAAACGATGACCCGGGAAGAAGCAGAAATAATCTTTAGAGACTGGCAGGCGTACCTCGAGATCAACGACAAACTCTTCCAGCTTTTTGGGCCGTCAATCCCGAAATCGTTTTTACCCTATCCACCCGATGTTTTAGAGAAAGCGCTGAACATAATCGGAAAAGTTTATTTCGAAGCGGGCGATGGTGACGTGCATACAATGATCCGGGAAAGTATTACTACTATCCTATGCTATAAAGACGATGAAGAAGCGATAAGCGGCATCGTCAATGGCATCAGGCTGAAACACTCAGAACTGAGGAAGATATTTATTGGAAAATTACAGAACAGCAAGGACAACTGGGCAAAGCTCAAGGGATATCAGCCAAGGTAGTAGTATTGGTTGAGGTGTCGTGTGCCTCAATCACAACGAACACAGCTTCAAAGCCGAGATCGACAATAAACCGTCCGCTGGACACCTGCCAAGTCCCCACTGCTGTCAATCACTCCCGACGCTGACATCGGACATGCGCCCGCACCGACGCTCGCGCGACGAGGCGCGGCGGGCAGCATCACCCCCGGAAGACCCGTTCAAAGCTGTCAAGCGGGCTGCCACTGTTTTCGCGTCGATCGCCGCGGTCCGCATTTGCGGCTTTGTTCAGGCCGTCAGCAGACAGGAGTCGCGGATCGCGGAGATATTATTTGCGTAATGGCCGCCCTTGAAGACGGCAGACCCTGCCACGAGCACATTCGCGCCTGCCTCCGCAAGTGCGGGAGCAGTGTCGGGCGTCACGCCGCCATCCACCTCAAGGTCGATGCCGCGCCCCTCGATCATTCTGCTGATCCGCCGGACCTTCTCCACCTGCGATGGGATGAAGGCCTGTCCGCCGAAGCCAGGGTTCACGCTCATAACCAGGATCAGATCGAGCCTGTCGAGGACATATTCGATGACGCTTTCGGGGGTGCTTGGATTGAGCGAAACGCCCGCCTTCTTGCCAAACGAACGGATGAGCTGAAGCGACCTGTCGAGATGCGGGCCTGCCTCGGCATGGACCGTGATGACATCGGAGCCCGCCTTGGCGAATGCTTCAAGATAAAGATCGACGGGCGAAATCATGAGATGCACGTCGAGCGTCTTCTTGGTCCAGGGCCGGATGCACTCGACAAGGCGCGGGCCGAACGTGATGTTCGGCACAAAATGCCCGTCCATGACATCGACATGGACCCAGTCGCATCCGGCTTCGTCGATCGCTCGGACCTCCTCACCGAAGCGGGAGAAATCGGCAGACAGGATCGAGGGGGCGATCAGAACGGACCGGCTCATAGCTGACCTATGGGTTTGCTGGGGTGAAGTTGAAGACGCGGCTTGCCAGGATATCCGCGGCCGAAATTTCGGACAACTCGTTTGCGGTGAGCGGGCCAGTTGCGGATGCAAAAATACGGTTTGCCTGACGCAGCCGCGAGCGGTCGAGCGCGTTGCGGATCGAGCGCGCGTTGGCGAAATGCGGCTGTTCGCGGCGTTTCGCGACGTAGTCGATCAGCACTTCCCGCGCGTCCGGCGTGAGGTGATAATTCTGCTGCGCCAGCATCAATTCCGCGATTTGCAGAAGCTCCGCATCCGAATAATCGGGGAACTCGATGTGGTGCGCGATGCGGCTGCGGAAGCCGGGATTGGTCGAGAAGAACTTGTCCATCCTGTCTTCGTAGCCGGCCAGGATCACGACGAGATCGTCGCGCTGGTTCTCCATGATCTGCAACAGGATTTCGATGGCTTCCTGGCCATAGTCGCGCTCGTTTTCCGCACGGTGCAGGTAATAGGCCTCGTCGATGAACAGAACGCCGCCCATCGCCTTCTTCAGAACTTCCTTCGTCTTCGGCGCCGTGTGGCCGATATACTGACCGACGAGATCGTCGCGCGTCACGGAGACGAGATGGCCGCGCCGGACATAACCGAGCCGGTGCAGAATGTCAGCCATCCTGAGCGCAACCGTCGTCTTGCCGGTGCCTGGATTGCCGGTAAAGCTCATGTGAAGCGTTGGCGTTTCATGCGCCAGGCCAAGCCGCTTCCTTGCCCGCTCCACAAGCAGGAGCGCTGCGATTTCCTTGATCCGGGTTTTTACGGGCTTCAATCCGATCAGCTCCCGGTCGAGCTGGTCGAGAATTTCGCTTACTCCCGATTCCGCATATTCGCGGCGGAGATCGACCGTTTCCTCGGTCTTGCCCGGTGTCTCTGTCAGCTCAGTTGCCAAGCTCACTTCACTCTCCCTTGGACCAAAACCGTTGTTTGTTTCCCATGACCGGGATCGGAAATCACCTCATATCCCCCTTCGGCCTTAGGAGGAAAGGACCCGAAGAGGGGATATGAGGTGTGCAGGCCGCCCGCGCTAGGAGTAGCGCTGGCCCGCGGGTTTGTTCGTTGCGTAGGGCCGCGTCGTATAACGGATGTTCCGGCCGTCCACTTCCTGCCGCGCCAGATCGAAGCCGGGCTCTTCCTTGGGCCGGTTCACGATGAAGGAAAGCCTGATGGATTCCCAACCGTGGGTCGAGTCGGAGGCGGAGATGCGGATGTAGCGGTCGCCGTATGACCTTGCGGCAGGCCGCAAGCTCAGTCATGGCGGCGGCTGCGTCCTTGATGTCGAACATCGGGAAGCCCCACATTTCCCAATAGGTGTTGCGGGGATGCGGGTCGTCGGTGAACTCGATGTTCACGGCCCAACCGTTTCCGATGCAGTATTGGATCTGCCTGGCGATCTGCTCGTCGGTCAGATCCGGCAGGAATGAAAACGTTCCTTGAGTGATACGCATTTGGTTCCTCGTCGTCGTTGCCGCTCTAATTCGGCCGGGCGTTGTTTCATCGGGATGGCCGGGCCAAAGCCCGGCCATGACAATCGTTACTCAGCCGCCGTCGGAACGGGGACGAAGTCCGGAGCGTCGGTCGACGTGTAGTCGAACGTCACGTCGCCCCAGGTATCGAGCGCCTGCTTGAGCGGCAGACAGGTCCGAGCGGCTTCCTGCAGGATCTGCGGGCCTTCGGCGAGGTAATCGCGGCCTTCGTTACGAGCGAAGATCATGGCTTCGAGAGCCACACGGTTTGCGGTCGCGCCCGCCTGGATGCCGTACGGGTGGCCGATGGTGCCGCCGCCGAACTGGAGGACCGTATCCTCACCAAGCAGATGGATCAGCTGATGCATCTGCCCGGCGTGGATGCCGCCGCTGGCCACCGGCATGACCTTTGCTAGCGATCCCCAGTGCTGATCGAAGAACACGCCATGCTCAAGGTTCGTGGGAACGTAGTCCTCGCGGAGGATATCGTAGAAGCCAGCCGTGGTAAGCGGATCGCCCTCGAGCTTGCCCACGACGGTGCCCGCATGGATATGGTCCACGCCTGCAAGCCGCATCCACTTGCAGATCACGCGGAACGACACGCCGTGGCTCTTCTGCCGCGTATAGGTGCTGTGGCCCGCGCGGTGAAGGTGAAGGATCACGTCGTTGTCGCGCGCCCATTTCGAGATGGACTGGATGGCGGTGTAGCCGATTACGAGGTCGATCATGACGACGACGCTGCCGAGTTCCTTCGCGAAGTCGGCGCGCTTGTACATCTCTTCCATGGTTCCGGCGGTGATGTTCAGGTACGTGCCCTTCACCTCGCCCGTCTCGGCCTGCGCCTTGTTCACGGCTTCCATGCAGTAGAGGAAGCGCTCGCGCCAATGCATGAAGGCCTGCGAGTTGATGTTCTCGTCGTCCTTCGTGAAGTCGAGGCCGCCCTTCAGCGCTTCGTAAACGACGCGTCCGTAGTTGCGGCCCGAAAGGCCGAGCTTCGGCTTCACGGTTGCGCCGAGAAGCGGACGGCCGAACTTGTCGAGACGCTCGCGCTCGACAACGATACCGGTCGGCGGTCCGGCGAAGGTTTTCACGTAAGCGACCGGCAGCCGCATGTCTTCGAGGCGCAGCGCCTTCAAAGGCTTGAAGCCGAAAACGTTGCCGATAATTGAAGCTGTCAAGTTGGCGATCGAGCCGCCCTCGAACAGATCGAGGTCATAGGCGATGTAGGCGAAGTATTGGCCGGGGGAGTTCGGAACCGGATCGACGCGATAGCACTTCGCACGATACTTTTCGCAAGCCGTGAGGCGGTCGGTCCAAACCACCGTCCAGGTTGCGGTGGAGCTTTCGCCCGCCACCGCGGCGCTGGCTTCGATGGGGTCCACGCCATCTTGCGGCGTCACCCGGAAGAGCGCGATGATATCGGTGTCTTTCGGCTGATAATCGGGCTCCCAGTACCCCATTTTCTTGTATGACATCACGCCGGACTTGTAGCGGTCCTTGCCTGTTACGGTTTCACTCTTAGTACCATGGGGTTCACCTTCCTTCACACTTGTCTCTGGTTTTCCGTGGTGGCCGGTATTGGCCGCGTTTCATCCAATGAGTTTCTTGGCGGCGGCAACGGCGGCTTCCGTTGTGATGCCAAAGTGCTTGTAGACCTGTCCGGCAGGCCCGGATGCCCCAAACCCGTTCATGCCGATGAAGGCTCCGTTGGCGCCGATCCAACGGTCCCAGCCGAAGCGGCATGCAGCTTCGATTGCCACGCGAGGAGCCGTGCCCAGCACCTGCGCCTGGTATTCGGCCGGTTGCTTCTCGAAAAGCTCCCAGCACGGCATCGAAACGACAGCCGCCTTCACACCCTCCGCCTTGAGCTTCTCGGCCGCGGCGACCGCAAACTCGATCTCGGAGCCTGTCGAGAGGAACGTCACATCCCGCTTCCCATCGGTGTCGCGGAGAACATACGCACCCTTGGCGGTGAGATTTTCCTTCGATTCTTCAAGGCGCACTGCGGGCAGGTTCTGCCGCGAGCAGATCAGCGCCGAGGGCGTATGCCGCGAAGCGAGCGCGATCTCGTAGGCTTCCGCCGTCTCGACTGCATCCGCTGGGCGGAACACCTGGAAGTTGGGCGTTGCGCGCAGGATCGCGAGATGCTCGATGGGCTGGTGCGTTGGCCCGTCTTCTCCGACGCCGATGGAGTTGTGCGTCAGCACGTAGATCACGCGCAGACCCATGAGAGCCGAGAGCCGGACGCCGCCGCGCATGTAGTCGAGGAACACGAGGAACGTTCCGCCGTAGGGCACGAAGCCGCCGTGCAGCGCGATGCCGTTCATGGCTGCGGCCATGCCGTGCTCGCGGATGCCGTAGTGGATGTACCGGCCCGAGAAATCGCCCGGCGTTACGGACTTCATCCCCTTGGTGACGGTGTAGTTCGAGTGCGTGAGGTCCGCCGAGCCGCCGATTGTCATATCGGTTGCGTCGTTGATGACCTGCAGCACCATTTCGGAAGACTTGCGGGTCGCGAGCTTCGGCTTTTGCGCCACCATTTCGGCTTTGAAAGCGTTCAGCTTTTCATAGACCACGGCCGGAATGTTGCCGCTGAGCATCTGCTCGAAGTGGTTGCGCTTGCTCTCGGGCAGGCTCTGCAGCCGGCCGTTCCAGGCTTCGTGAGCGCTCTTGCCGCGCTCTCCGGCCGTACGCCACGCCGCCAGGATCTGATCTGGAACGACGAAGGGCGGATAGGGCCAGTTGAGTTGCACGCGCGCTGCCGCGATTTCGTCCTTGCCGAGGGGCGCTCCGTGCGTTTTCTCGGAGCCCTGCTTGTTCGGCGCGCCGAAACCGATGATGGTTTTGCAGGCGATGAGCGTTGGTTTGTCGCTTTGCTTCGCCTTCGCTATCGCCGCTTCAACCTGCGCCGGGTCATGGCCATTAACGCGATAGGCGTTCCAGCCGTGGGCCTCGAAGCGTTTTACCTGGTCTATCGAGGTCGAGAGGCTCGTCGATCCGTCGATGGAGATCGAGTTGTCATCGAACAGCACGATCAGCTTGTTCAGCTTCAGATGGCCTGCGAGATCGATGGCTTCGTGGCTGATCCCTTCCATGAGACAGCCGTCGCCCACGATCGTGTAGGTGTAGTGATCGGCAACCGCATCGCCGAAACGGGCGTTCATCAGACGCTCGGCGATAGCCATGCCGACGGCCGTCGTAATGCCCTGGCCGAGCGGGCCGGTCGTCGTCTCGATCCCCGGGGCGTGATCGTACTCGGGATGCCCGGCGGTGATGCTGCCGAGCTGCCGGAAATTCTCGATCTGCTCGATCGTCATCTCAGGGTAGCCCGTGAGATACAGAAGTGAATAGAGCAGCATGGAGCCGTGACCGGCCGAAAGGACGAAGCGGTCGCGGTCGGGCCACTGAGGCGCGCTTGCATCGAACTTCAGGAACTTCGTGAAGAGCACCGTGGCGACATCGGCCATGCCCATCGGCATGCCCGGATGCCCGGAGTTGGCTTTCTCCACGGCATCCATCGAGAGGGCGCGGATTGCGTTGGCCATTTCCCGGACGGTCGGCGTTGCGCCAGTATCGTGAGCGTGTTGTGTCATAGAGTTCTCTTTTTTCACGAAGCGCGGCGCTTGAGCTCAACGAGCCGGTGGATCATGGGCGTCAGGATCAGCTGCATAGCGAGGTCCAGCTTGCCGCCTGGGATGACGATGATGTTCGCACGGCTCATGAAGCTGTCGCCGATCATCGTCTTGAGGTAGGCGAAGTCGATCCCGCGCGGGTTCTTGAACCGGATGACAACCATGGATTCGTCCGGCGTCGGTATCCAGCGCGCTGTGAACGGGTTCGACGTGTCGACTGTCGGCACGCGCTGGAAGTTGATATCGGTCTCGCTGAACTGGGGACAGATGTAGTTGACGTAGTCGGGCATGCGGCGAAGGATGGTTTTTGTGACGTCCTCCGCCGTGTATCCGCGCGCGGCTCTGTCACGGTGCAGCTTCTGCGTCCACTCAAGATTGATTACGGGCACGACACCGATCTTCAGGTCCGCGTAGCGGGCGATATTGACCTTGTCCGTGACGACAGCGCCGTGCAGCCCTTCGTAAAAGAGGACGTCACTCCCTTCCGGCAAGTCCTCCCACTCGGTGAAAGTTCCCGCGCGCGCGCCGTACTTTTCCTCTTCGCTCGCGTCGTGGATGTAATGACGGGTCTTGCCCTTGCCGGTCGCTCCGTAGGAGCGGAACGTCTCCTCGAGCTTGTCAAGAAGGTTCGCCTCCGGTCCGAAGTGGCTGAAGTGGGAATTTCCCTTGGCCTGCTCCTCCGCCATGACCTTTTTCATCGCCACGCGGTCGTAGGCGTGAAAGGCGTCGCCCTCGATTGTGGCAGCGGTGACGCCCTCGCGGCGGAAAATCTGATCGAAAGTGTGCTTGACCGTCGAGGTCCCGGCGCCGGACGAGCCCGTGACGGAGATGATAGGGAATTTTTGTGACATGGTTAGCCTACCACTGAGCGGAAGAGACCGCGCTGCGAGAAGAGAGGTGAATGATCGCCAAGGGTGTGAGGATTCCGGTAGTAGTGCGCCACTTCCTCGACTTCGGTTTTTGAGCCGAAGATGAGCGGAACGCGCTGATGGAGCGACAGAGGTTCGATATCCATCATCCGCTGGAGCCCCGTCGTGCACGCCCCGCCGGCCTGTTCCATGATCATGGCGATGGGGTTCGCTTCATAGAGGAGGCGCAGGCGGCCGCTCGTGTAGCCTTTGCGGCCGTCGGCCGGATAGATGTAGATGCCGCCGCGCACGAGGATGCGGAAGGCGTCTGCAACGAGCGACCCGATCCAGCGCGTGTTGAAATCCTCTTGACGCGGGCCCTCTTGTCCAAGGGTGCAGTCGAGAACATAGGCTTTGATGGCGTCGTCCCAATGCCGGAAGTTGGACGAGTTCACTCCGTATTCGCGCGTTACCGAAGGCACCTGGACGTTCGACTTCAGGAGCAGGAATTCGCCGTTCCTGGGGTCGAGCCAGAACTTGTGCGTTCCTTCGCCAACGGTCAGGACCAATCCGGTTTGCGGCCCATAGATCACATAACCGGCAGCGAGCTGGTTATTGCCCGGCTGAAGAAGCGGCGAGGCGGCTTTTGCGGGCAGGATCGAAAAAATCGTGCCGATCGATACGTTCGTATCGATGTTGGAGGAACCATCGAGGGGATCGACGTTGACGACAATCGGCGCACCCGCATTGAGCGGCACGGCCATTTCGTTTTCCTCCGAGCCCATCCAGGCGACGGGGGAAGCCCTCAGCGCGTCGGTCACGATCTTGTTACTGAGGAAATCCAGCTCTTTCTGGGTGTCCCCGTCGGAATGGTCGGCGCGCTTTGACGCCATGTCGCCTGCCAGCGGCCCGAGCGCAACGATGTGCGCGACTTCCACGCAGGCCTTGGCAAGATTTGTAATTGTTTCCGCGATGGCGCGACGCTGCGTGTCGTCCCCCGCCCACTCCGCCAGATGGTCACGCAACGTGACATAAACGCCCATGACGTTTACCTCCCTTGTCGGTCATTGACACGACCTTATTCTTATCTCATTCAATCGGGTATGACCGACAACTTTTAGTATTATGGGTAGCTCGCAGCAGAAAGTAAATTTTAATTTCTTTTCCGTTTGATTAATTTTTTCTAATGGGCTATGCTGATCCCGTGAGAAACGTAACCCTAAAACATTTCCGTGTTCTCTCCGCCGTCACGAAAATGGGTTCGATGGCAGGTGCGGCACGACGGCTGAATGTCACACCCCCTGCGATCACCGTGCAGATTCAGCAGCTTGAGCAGTCAGTCGGGCTGCCTCTTGTCGAGCGTATCGGTGACAAGACGACCCCAACGGAAGCGGGCGAGATCATCCTGAGGACGGCGCATCGCATCGAGGCGCTGCTTGCCGAGTGCGGCGGCGAAATAGCGCAGCTGAAGGGCATCGAGGGCGGCCGGGTTGCGGCGGGCGTCGTCAGCACCGCGAAATACTTTGCACCCAAAGCCTTATCTGCCTTCCGCCAAAGACATCCGGGCGTGGATGTCCGCCTTTCGGTCGGAAACAGGCAGGAAACCATCCGCGCGCTGCGTGACCTGGAACTCGACCTCGCCGTGATGGGGCGCCCGCCGGACAACTTCGAGCTCGAAAGCGTAGTGCTGGGCGATCATCCTCACATCATCGTTGCGCCAGGCGGGCACCCGCTTGCGGGAGCGAAGCTGACCATTGCCGACCTTTTGAAGGAAACTTTTTTCGTTCGCGAGCCTGGGTCCGGCACCCGCCTTTTGATGGAACGTCTGTTCGAGCAGGCTGACTTCGATCCGGTCGTCGGGATGGAGATCGGCTCCAATGAAACGATCAAGCAGGCCGTGATCGCGGGCTTAGGCGTTGCGTTCATCTCGGCGCATACGGTCGCTGTCGAGATCGAGGATGGCCGTTTGGAGATGCTCGACGTCGCGGGTCTCCCGATGGTGCGGGAATGGCACGTCGTCCGTGTGAGAGAAAAGGCGGTGATGCCCGCTGGCCAGGCACTGTGGACCTTCTTGACGACCGAGGGACAAAAATTCCTCCCGCAGCCCGTCTCACGCCGGAAGAAGTCACTCTGAAAGCAAAGGCCGGAGTGCGAACGCTTTGCGGCGGGTTCACTCTCATGCAAGACCACCGATGCATGAGGAATCCAGGATGACAGCGACCGCGCTCGATCCCCGCTGGGAGAGGCTCAGGAACCGCGATAGCTCGGAAGAGGGAGCCTTCGTGTATGGCGTGGCGACCACAGGGGTTTATTGCCGCCCCGGCTGCCCTTCTCGACTGCCGCGCCAGGAGAACATCCGGTTTTTCGCGTCGGGGGAGGAGGCAGAGCGCGCTGGGTTTCGCCCGTGCAAGCGCTGCCAGCCGGATCGCGCGCCTCTTGCAGAGCGGCAGGCGGAAGCGATCTCGAAGGCTTGTGCCTTGATCGAGGCGGCCGAGGAGAGGCCGGACTTCGATGAGTTGGCGAAAGCGGTTGGGATGAGCCGCCATCACTTCCATCGGATTTTCAAGCAAACAACGGGCGTAACGCCAGGGGTCTACCTCAACGCTCGCCGCAGGGCGCGCGCGCTTGATGAACTGAGCCGGGCGCGAACGGTCACCGACGCGATCTACGGCGCAGGCTACAGCTCGTCCAGCCGCTTCTACGAGAGCTGCGCCCCTGAACTTGGTCTGAAGCCCAGCGCGTTCGTAAAGGGAGGCGCTGGCGAGGTCATCCGCTACGCCATAGGCGAATGCTCGCTCGGCAGCATCCTCGTGGCGGCCACTGCGAAAGGGATTTGCGCCATTCAATTCGGCGATGCGCCTGAGCCTCTCGTCGAAGCGTTGCGCGGGCGCTTTCCGAAGGCGGAGCTGAAGGGCGGCGATGCAGATTTCGAGCGTGTCGTGGCGCATGTCATCGGCCTCGTCGAGGAACCGAAGCGCGCTTTCGATCTGCCGCTTCATGTGCGGGGAACCGCGTTCCAGCAAAGGGTGTGGGAGGTGCTGCGCAGCATTCCGCCCGGTGAAACCATGACCTACGCCGAGGTTGCCGCCAAGGCCGGATGCCCGAGCGCGGTTCGAGCCGTCGCAAGCGCCTGCGCTGCGAACAAGATTGCCGTCGCGATCCCGTGCCACCGGGTGGTGCGGACCGGCGGCGCACTCTCGGGCTATCGATGGGGCGTCGAACGCAAGGCCGCTCTTCTCAAGCGCGAGGGCGCGTTATGAGCGGAGCGCCGTCTCCGGTTTCTCTGGTGTTGGGCGGGGCGCGATCCGGAAAGAGCGCTTACGCGGAGAAGCTCGTCCGCGCCATGCCTGCGCCTTGGATTTACTGTGCGACGGCGCAGGCGCTGGACGACGAGATGCGCGACCGCATCGCGCATCATCAGGCGAGGCGGGCGAAGGGATGGATCACGCTCGAAACCCCGCTCGATCTCGCCGAAGCTCTGGCAGCGCACACGCATCCGATCCTCGTCGATTGCCTCACCCTTTGGCTCACGAATATCATGCTGGCGGGACGGGATGTGCCAGCGGAGACCGCAACGCTGCTCGCCGCTGCGAAAGCCTCGAAAGCGCCCATCGTCTTCGTCTCGAACGAGGTCGGCCTTGGCATCGTGCCCGACAACCCGCTGGCCCGCGAGTTCCGCGACCACGCCGGTCGCCTCAATCAGGAGGTCGCAAAAATCGCCAGTCATGTGGTCTTCATGGCCGCAGGCCTGCCCATGGTCTTGAAAGGCGAGTGACAACTGGCCTTCGCAATATCATGCTCTCAGGAATCAAACCATGAGAGGCTGAAGAGGTGTTCGGAAAGACGGTTTCATCGCCGTACGATATCGACTCGCGGTTCTACGAGCGCGGCGGCCACATCGACGTAGCGCGGCAGGTTTATCCGGAGGCGCCGGAGCCGTGGCTCGACCTTTCGACTGCCATCAGCCCCTGGAGCCATCCCGTTCCCGCTCTGCCCGAGAGCGAGATGCGCCGCTATCCCGATGCGTCGGCATTGCAACGCCTGACGGCCACGGCGCGCAAGGCTTATCGAGCGCCTTCTGTCGCCGACGCCGTTCCTCTGCCGGGAGTAGGGGCGGGCGTTGGCATTCTGCCCTGGCTCTTCCGCGAGCCGAAGCGGGTGGCGATCATCGAGCCCGCGCATACGGGCCATGCCGCGGCATGGGAGGCGGCAGGGCATTCGGTATCGCAAATCGAGTTGCTGGACGGCTCGGGCAAAGCGGCCATCCTCATCGTCGTGAATCCCAGTCATGTCGACGGGCGTCTGATCGCCCATGCCGATCTTGCCGCGGCATTGCCGCCTCTGAAACGGCGCGACGGATTGCTCATCGTCGATGAAACTCTCGCCGACGCCGATCCAAGTCATTCGCTTCTCCCTCAGGTGGCGCGCCTCGACTACACGCTCGTCTTAAGGTCCCTCGGCGAGTTCTACGGGGCGGCCGGGATCGGGCTGGGATTTGCCATCACATCGCATCCGATCGCTGAGCGGCTGAGGGCGGCGCTCGGGCCGCGGCCGGTTTCGGCGCAGGCGCTCGCTTTCGGCGGCGCCGCGCTTGCCAGCAGCACATGGGCCGACTCTCAGCGCGCGAGGCTGAACCAAGCCGCAAACGATTTGAACGTGGTGCTCGAAGCGGCCGGGCTTCGCATTCTGGGCGGCACAGCGCTCTTCCGGCTGGCCGGGTCCACGGCCGCTGGCGAGCTTTTCATCCGCCTCGCGTCCCATGGCATCTTGACGCGTCCGCTTAAGGGTCGCAGCGCTTTGCGCTTCGGACTTGCGCGCGACGAAGAAGAATTGTCCCGCCTCCGGCATGCCCTGGCACAATCTTAAGTTATGTCCGAGGTCATGGGGCTTGGCGCTTTCAGATCTACTTAACAAGATTTGAATGCTTTGCTTTGTTTTATGCGAATGCCGAAAATATTTGATGGAATAAGTGACAGCGTAGAGCCGTTCTTTTTGAACGCAGCATATTGCCCCACATAATGTGCTGCTTAAAGAGGCGGCAGGCTAACCCGCATGCCGTCTCTTTTTTTCGTTCCTGCCCACACTTGACCGGGGTGCGGCAAAGAGTGCAAAAGGGCTGTCTCAAGCGGGAAGGAGATCGCCATGAATGCGCCGGATTACGATCCGAACAACATCTTTGCGAAGATTCTGCGCGGGGAGGCGCCCTGCCACTTCGTGTGCGAGGATTCGGACAGTTTTGTTTTTATGGACATCATGCCGCGCTCGGATGGCCACACGCTCGTAATCCCGAAACACCCGGTTCGCAATATTCTGGACGCCCCGCAAAGCGTTCTCGTCCCGCTCATTCACATGACGCAGAAAGTGGCGGTTGCGGCCAAGCAGGCGTTTGCCGCCGACGGCATCACAGTGACGCAGTTCTCCGAACCCGCGGGCGGACAGCTGGTGTTTCATCTCCATTTTCATGTGATCCCGCGCTACGAGGGCTTGGCTCTGCGTTCGGCGGGCGTGATCGGGGACAGCGCTCTGCTGGCAGCCCATGCAGAGAAGCTCAAAGCTGCGATGGGTTGATTTTCCCGCGTCACATCAGGGCGAGAACAGTCTAAGCCCGATGATCGAGCCCACGAGCGTCGCGAGGAAAACGAAGCGAGGGACGCTCACCGGCTCGTTGAAAAGCATCACGCCAATAAGCAGCGTGCCGGCCGCGCCTATGCCGACCCATACCGCGTAAGCCGTTCCAAGCGGTATTTCCCCGGTTGCCTTCTGCAGCGAAAGAAAACTCAGCGCCGCGCATGTAAAGAACGCCAGGCTGGGGCCGAGCCTTGAAAAGCCTTCCGACAGACGCAGCGCGGTTGTGAAGCCGATTTCCAGGAGACCCGCAAGTAAAAGGTATGTCCAAGCCAAGATCTTAAACCCGTTTTTGCGCAAATCCGCACATCATGCTCATGCGCATGACAGCATGATGAAAGCACTTGAGGATTGAGAAAGATAGAAGGGTGGCTTAATTCAAGAGGCGGCCGCGCAGGGCGGGATAACGAGTTCGCGCAGATCAGCGTCCTCCATCATATTCCGCCCAGCAGTCGGGCGTCTCGAACACCCTTACAGCGTGAAGGCTTGGCAGCGCTCCTTTGACGCGCTCCCAAATCCAGATGGCGATGTTCTCCGCGGTCGGGTTCTCAAGCCCTGCAATCTCATTAAGGTAGTAATGATCGAGTTGCTTGAGCAAGGGGCCGAACGCCGCCTCGATCTCAAAAAAGTCTACAAGAAATCCGCTTTCCGGATCGACCGCACCCTCAAGCTGCAGCTCGACCCGATACGAATGTCCGTGCAGGCGATAACAGGAGTGCGTCTCCTTCACTCTGGGGAGGCGATGCGCCGCCTCAAAACTGAACGCCTGCGTGATTTTCATAGATGTATGGCCCTCACTCCGTGGGTTGCCGGAAGCGCTCTTATAAGTCACACCACGGCGCTTCGGGCAAGAGGACCATAACGATGACGAGAGGGGCGCGGAGCGGCGTAGAGGAAAGGCCGCCTTGGCGCCTACCCTAGGCGCCAGCGTGTTCCAGCGGGAATTGGAGTTGATTACGAGAGCTTATCTTGCTGATTTGCTCGCGGCCTTTGCGGCTGGAGAGCCACCTCATTGCGTCTTCCTCAGTGTGGAAGCAGTAAGGAAGAATATGAACACGGCCCTTTCCGGCCGGCACAACAAGTTCGAAAGTACCGTCGTCCGCAGCGCGTAAATAGGGTTGGGAAGTCATTTATATTACCTCGAGGTTAGGGCAAAATTCCCGCCTTGAACATAAGAGAAACAAGGCAGAGGTTGCATAGTTCCGCCACAAGTTTGACTTGACAGGAACATTTCAATCGCCCCACTCGATCAGAGAAGGCATCCTACTATAAATTTTTGTTCATCCTAAGAGAAATTTGAGACAAGTTTTGTTTGAAGTATGATGTAAATACTGCGTCCGCATCAATTTTAATTACGGCGCACGAGCGGAGCGCCTCGGCTTGCCGATCACCCTAATGTGAATCAACACCTTTGAAGATTGCGTTGAGGTCGGCGCCGCGATTAGCGCGACTTTATTCATTTCTCTGGAAGTCCATGTCCGGCTCGCCGCGTGAGCACGAACACCCTGATCGCCGCCGAGAGGCTTGCCGGCTCCCGGCAAGCGTCGATGGCCGCAACGACGGCGGTCACGGTGAGGCCCATCTCCGCGGCGGCGGTTTTCAGCTCGGCCCAGAATGCGTCCTCAAGCGTGATCGAGGTACGATGTCCCGCAATGGTGAGCGAGCGCTTTTTCGGCAGCGCATGGCTTGGATCGAGGGAGAGTTCGAACCGCTTCAAGGCCCGGGGCGTTTCGCGCCACGGCTTATTCGCTGGGCTTGATCATCAGCTCGGGCTTCATGAGGGCGTTGAACTCTTCCTCCGTTACGAAGCCTAATCCGAGCGCCTCTTCCCGCAGCGTCGTTCCCTTCTTGTGGGCCGTTTTCGCGATCTGCGCCGCCTTGTCGTAGCCGATCTTCGGCGCAAGCGCCGTAACCAGCATCAGCGAGCGCTCAAGCAACTCGGCGACGCGCTTTTCGTTGACGACGATGCCCGTGACGCAATTATCGGTGAAGCTCCTGGCCGCGTCGGCGATCAGCCGGATCGACTGCAGAAGATTGCAGATGATGACCGGCTTGAAGACGTTGAGCTCGAAATGGCCCTGGCTGGCAGCGATGGTGATCGTGGTGTGATTACCCATCACCTGCGTGCACACCATGGTCATGGCCTCGCACTGGGTCGGGTTGACCTTCCCCGGCATGATCGAGGAGCCCGGCTCGTTTTCGGGAAGAGAGATTTCCGAAATGCCCGAACGCGGCCCCGATCCCATGAGCCGGATGTCGTTGGCGATCTTGAACAAGCTGACGGCAAGGGCGTTCAACGCGCCGGAGAGTTCCACCTCCGCGTCGTTCATGGAGAGGGCCTCGAACTTGTTCGGCGCTGTCTCGAAGGGCAGCCCCGTTTCGCGCGCCACCTCTTCGGCGAACTGCTCCGCAAACCCGGCAGGACAATTGAGTCCGGTTCCGACCGCGGTTCCGCCCTGCGCCAGCAGATAGATGCGGGGCATCGCGCCCTTCACACGCTCCATGCCGTAACGCACGGCAGTCGCGTAGCCTGAGAATTCCTGGCCGAGCGTGACCGGAGTTGCGTCCTGCATGTGGGTGCGGCCGATCTTGATGATATGGCTGAACTCGGCAGTCTTCTGCTCAAGGGCGCTCGCCAGGTGCTCCACCGCGGGCAGCAGGGAACGTTCGATCTGGATGCCGGCTGCGATGTGCATGGCCGTCGGGAATGTGTCGTTTGAGGATTGCGAGCGGTTCACATGGTCGTTGGGATGCACGGGCTTCTTCGAGCCCATCACTCCGCCGAGCATTTCGATGGCGCGATTCGAGATCACCTCGTTCGCGTTCATGTTGCTTTGCGTGCCGGAGCCGGTCTGCCAGACCACCAGGGGAAACTCCTCGTCGAGCTTGCCGTCGATCACCTCTTGCGCCGCCGCGACGATGGTATCCGCGAGAGACTTGTCGAGCTGGCCAAGCGCGGCATTCGTCTTCGCCGCGCATTTCTTCACGATGCCGAGCGCATGGACGAGCGGGAGCGGCATCCTTTCTCCGCCTATTTTGAAGTTGCCGAGGCTCCGCTGGGTCTGAGCGCCCCAATAGTGATTGGCTGGAACGTCGACGGGGCCGAATGTGTCGGTTTCCGTGCGCGTGGCTTGGGAAGGGGCGTTTCCGGTGGCGGTCATGGCGGCTCGCTTGTGGCAGGGTTATGCAATTTTCTACCACGTGAGCGCCCCGAGCACCATCGGTCGAGATGGCGCTCGGGGCGCGCTTTTTGCAAAAATGACCCGGCAAGGCGAGCGCCGGGATATTTTCACTCAGGGGCCGAAATCAATGAGCGCCGTGTTGCGCCGGTTCGCGGCGCTCTTCGCCGCTGTTTTCCTTGGGACGGCTGCCCCAGGCCATTTCCTTCGCCTCGGATTGCAACTGGCCGCCCACCAGCTCTCCCGCCGATTGTATTTCGCGCACTGTCGATTCGGCGTCGTGGGTAGCTTTCGCCGCGAGGCCGCTCAGTTTCTGCATGCTTTCCTGGTAGTGATCGAAGGCATGCTCAACAAAGTTCGTCTGGGCGTCCACGAAGTGTTTCGGCAAATCCAGATATTCGTCCAGCCGGCTATCCCAGAGATCAAGCCACGTCCGGTTGATAGACAAGGCGTAGTGAAAAGCGGCGTTGGCCATTCGCGTTGCGTTTTCCGTGGCGGCGCGCTGCGCTTCCAGTATCGCGTTCGCACCCGGTAGCTGCATTCCATCCGAACCATTGGTTTCCCGATTCCTTTGCATTCCACGTACTCCTTTGGTTTGGGTTCGTGCCAAAACGAATAGAGGAGAGAATTGTTCCACAATTTACGACATTTAGAAGAGTACTTAAACTTAAATGACTCGAGTATAGCGGCATGTTGTCGCGGATTTATACTTTGGAAGCTATGTGCTGAACGTAAGACATCGATTCACATTTTGTAGCAGGTGAGCTAATCCACTAACCTATTGAATATTCGCGGGTTTCGAGCTGCAAGCCGCCGCCAAGGCACAGTCTCATTCGTCTTTTTTACAATATGCCCCAAAAAGGGCTTGACCTCGGGGCCGATATGGCCACTTAAAGCACCTGTTTGCGAAACGATTGCGCCAATAAAGGGCGCCGGGGAGGTGACTTCTGCTCATAAAGGCTGCGTGTTGAGGCGAAAGCCCACGTGTGCTGAATCGTGCAGAAATAGCCTGCCTGGCAAACTCCGCTTCGCGCGGTGAAGCGTTCGTCAGCAGCATTGGATTAACTCTTAAATGGGAGGTCCCATGCGATGGACATTTACCCGACGCCTGCGGAGGTGCTCCGCGACGTTCTAGTAGACCGACCCGTTCTCGGCTTCCGTCCTCATGCGGCTCATCGCGCGGCTAAATGGTTTGTCGACCATTTTCCGGGTGAAACGCTGTATGCGGTGAAGGCGAACGACTCGTACGCTGTCCTTAACACCTTGTTCGACGCCGGTATTCGTCACTTCGACGTGGCTTCCGCCAGGGAACTACGCACGATGGCGAAGTTTCAGGGGGCTGTGATGCATGTCATGCATCCAGTCAAATCCAGGCGATTTATAGCCGAAGCCTATTATGACTTTGGCGTTCGCACCTTCGCCCTCGATTCCGAGGCCGAACTGGAGAAGATCGCGGCTGCAACAGGCAATGCGAAAGATCTGACGCTCATGGTCCGCGTGGCATGCCCTTCGACCTACAGCGAAATTTCGCTCGAGGGTAAGTTCGGTGCGCCCTGGAGCGAGGCTCCGGATTTGATCCGCAGTGCGCGTCAGCAGTCGGAACTGCTAGGGATCAGCTTCCACGTGGGCTCGCAGACGATGTGCCCCACGGGGTATGGCCAGGCGTTGCGGAATGTTTCGCAGCAGATCGTACGCGCCGCGACGCTCGTCGATATCATTGACGTGGGCGGAGGATTTCCGGCTCGCTATCCGGGCAGGGAGCCGCCATCCCTTGAGACGTATGTCGATGAAATCAGTGCCGCTTTTGACAAGATGGCGGTCGGATACACCTGCCAGCTCTGGTGCGAGCCAGGGCGGGCGCTGGCGGCTGAGGCTGAATCCGTGATTGTGAAGGTGGATGCGCGCCGCAAGGATACGCTCTACATCAACGATGGCGCTTTCGGCACCCTTTACGATGCGGCTCACTGCAAGTGGGTTTTCCCGACGAGGGCTTTCAGCGGAGAGGGTGAACCTGTGAACTGCCGGGCCGTGAAGACCTTCGATTTTTACGGTCCGACTTGCGACAGCGCCGACTATCTGCCTGGGCCGTTCCTTCTTCCCGATCGCATCGGGGAAGGGGACTACATCGAGGTTGGCAATATCGGGGCGTATGGCCGGGTCATGGCGAGCCACTTCAATGGCTACGGCTACTATGACGAGGTCATTCTGCAGGATGAGCCGATGATGTCCATGTATGCGGACGAGTTGGACGAGCAGACGATCTCCGCTGTACTGTGATTGGCTGAGCATGGCCGCGCCTGCGGCCATGCAGCTACTCCTCAGCATCCTGGCCTCAGCGCACTGGTGAGTTTGGGGGCAAGCAGCACCCTGTGAGCGCCGGGTTGAGATCTGTGTTGGCCAGAGCGTTGAAGGGCTTCTTCAGTAGACCTTTCCTTGCCGTCCTCGTAACCAGATCAGCTCATAAGCCCTTAAATTTACTGATTAACTGTGCGCACGACTTAAGGTTGCGTTCATGTTCAGCTGTGCCATAGTGCAATCGATAGATCCAGGTATTTTGAGTGGTTACGGGCGGTGGGGCTATGTTAGACACTTCAAAGATCTCAGTCTCTGTGTATAAAAGGGAAGAAGAGACAAACTCGATAGGGGCACGGATACCCAAGCCAAAATGGCTTTCGAGAAAAGTTCTCGCAGACATAAGTTTGCAGTATGATATGGCGGCAATAGTATTCAGCGCCTGGGCCGCGTACTATATATATCTTGTTAACTATCTTGAAAGTGTTGTAGATAGTAAAGGCTACTTCTTAATTGTAATGGTAGTTGCCTCGCTGTTCTACATGATAGCTCGGCAACGCGGGCAATATGATCAGCAAATGGATTTCCGTTTTACATCGCAGATGTCCACGCTGATCTATGTCTGCGCTCTAACCCTCGCGTCAGCGTTCAGCGTAGTCTTCTTTCTCAAGATACAGACCGATTTCTCGCGTATTTGGGTTCTCTTGTGGATGGGAATTCTGTTTTCATCTCTCGCGGCCGGCCGGGCACTGCTCAGCAGTTACGCAAAGGTTCTGATGCGCTCTGGCATGCTGAGGAGATCAGTCGCTTTGGTGGGCTCCGGGAAACAGTTCATGGCAGCAAAGGCGGCCCTTGAGCAAGAGGCTCATCACTTCAGTCTCATCAGCACTCTCAATCTCAGTGCTCCGGATGCCTTCTCTTCATTCGACAGCGCCAGGCTGGCGGAGAAGGTCGGTCCATTCATAAAGGAAGCGCAGGACAAGCACGTCGACTGCGTGATCATCGCCTTGCCATCCAGCATGGGGCTCGAGCTCGACAAGATCATGATGCAGGTGCAAATGCTGCCCGTGGATGTGCAGGTCGTCCCGGATTTCGGCGGGGCGAACATATCCGCAAGACACGTACAGAAGATCGGAGGTGAGTCTGTCATAACAACCATCTCCAAGCCCATCACGGAATGGGGCGCCTTTCTGAAGATGATCGAGGATTACGTGATCGGCACCGTATGCCTGATGCTGGCTCTGCCTGCCATGGTGATCATCGCTCTCGCAATCAAACTGGATAGCCCTGGCCCGGTTTTTTTCCGCCAGCGCCGTCATGGATACAATCACCGCGTGATCCAAGTGCTGAAGTTCCGCACGATGCGGGTTCTCGAGGACGGCGACGCTGTCAGGCAGGCGACGAAGCATGACAGCCGGATCACACGCGTTGGCGCTTTCCTGCGCCGGACCAGCCTCGACGAGCTGCCTCAATTCTGGAATGTCATTCGCGGAGAAATGTCCGTCGTCGGACCGCGGCCTCATGCTCTTGCTCACAACACTTATTATGGCAAGCTCATTGAAAAATATGCCAACCGCCATCGCGTTAAACCAGGCATCACGGGCTGGGCGCAGGTTCACGGTTTCAGGGGTGAAACTACCGATCCCGACATGATGACGAAACGCGTTCGCTACGATCTGGAATATATCGAGAACTGGTCGATCTGGCTCGATCTGAAAATCGTGATCATGACGCCATTCTTCGGAATATTCCGGCGCACAGCTTACTAAGGAAGCGCATCCTTTGTAACAGGAAGGGGGGCTCGCGCCCCCCTTCTTATGTGCTCAGCTCGGCCGCTTCATCTACAGCGGGTTGGGGGCACCCGAAGCCTTTTCCTAGCCCCGTTACCGTTGGAACAAACGGCCGCTCTTGTGCCCGGAATGTGGTGTCGAGTTTAGACTACCGCTCTGAGATGGCGGCCTTGTTCCAGAGAATCCGGCCATTCTTGGAATGGCATTTTCGTCAGGCTCGCGTTCGAGTACCGCCGATCGGATGTCACTTCCCTTCCAAGCCAGTCAGGCCTTTCGAAGATCTTGTCTTCGTGGGGGAGTTCGATTTCGGCGACGACGAGTCCCTGGTTCTCCCCTTGAAAGACATCGATTTCCCAGACGAGATCCTGCCACTGAAGCTTGTAGCGAAGCTTCTCAATCAGTCCGCCCTCCCGCAAGCCGAGCAGGACCGCGCCATCTGGGAGTGGGATCTCGTATTCAAACTCGAGACGACGGATCTCGGCGACCGGTGACTTGAGCGTAAGCGTCGCCCTGGCTCTATCGATGATCCGGACGCGAAGCGAGAGCGAGCCGTTACGTGTCAGGTAGCCTTGGCGGATTGACATGGGCGGACCGACAGCCACGCGCCATTTTTCATCCCGGACCAGGAATTTCCGTTCGATTTCGTAAGGCATCGCCCCGCTGCTACATTACTCCACCGCTATCCGAAGATGCACGCAGAGGGGGCTTTCCGAACAGGCCCACAAGTTCCAGTCCATGCAATTTGACCGAAAACGGCAGCGGTTACAACTTGGCAATTAGGCAAAGGGAAATCAGCTAATGCCACCGTCACAACTGGTGGCATCGCAGTTGGTATTGCAAGGTGCGAGATCAAACAATTGGCGGAGGATCATCGCGCCGGCATCCGCTCAGTCAAGTCGCGCGAGTTTGCCGCGCAATCAGGCTGTCTTCTTTGGAGACGCTTTGGTTTTAGGCGCAGCCGCAGGTTTGACAAGCCCGTCGAGCTTATTGAAGTGCTCCGCCAGGAGATAATACACCGTCACCCGGCCTTTCGCACGGTCGCCTTTCATCTTCTCCATGACGGCTTGAATGGCCTTGTCGAGGTCGGCATCGCTTTCGGTGAGCGCCAGCTTTTTCTTGAGCCAGCTTTCGCGCACGCGCTTGAGTTCCTCGGGATCGGTGCCCGCGACGAGGGAAGAGTTGCGATTGCGAAGCGCAATGCCGCAATGTCTGACAATGCCGGCAACCGCTTCTTCATTCACCGTGCTCGCATATTTCTTGATGTCCTCGATATATTTTTGAGCGTCAGCCATCGGCGTTTCCTTTCCATTCTCGTCTTGGCCTATGGAGATGACCGTTAGCCTTGAGCGTCGCAAGGGCGCTGTCAAGCAAGTTCCCATAAAGGATAACCGTGAGGGGATTTTCCCTGTTCACATCGTCTTGTCCCAGAATGAAGTGGAAGAGCTCATGGGAACGCTCGCAGTTTCCCGGCGTTGTCCAGTCTCAGAAGCGGGCGATCTGAGCCCGTGTGGTTCATATGAGTTCTTGAGAAGGGAACACCGCCATGGCTAAGGACACCATACACGACATTAACGCCACAACCGATTATGCCGCGGACAAGGGGCAAAACGAAGTCGATGAACTCCGCCGTCAGGTAAAGGATTTGACCGATAAGTATGGTTCGATGGCCCAACGCTCGTTCAGC
The DNA here is from genome assembly GCA_963833565.1 of uncultured Alphaproteobacteria bacterium. Lineage (GTDB taxonomy): Bacteria > Pseudomonadota > Alphaproteobacteria > Rhizobiales > Rhodomicrobiaceae > Rhodomicrobium. The sequence continues at coordinate 152,704 of CAWHYO010000042.1, read as the reverse complement.
GACGTGAAGGAAAAGGTCCAACAGAACGTGGGCGATGTAGAGCAGCAAATCCGCGACAAGCCTGTGCAGGCGACGCTTATTGCGGCGGGCGTGGGCTTCCTGGTGGGCGCTCTCCTCAGCCGTTGAAAGGGTAACGCCCATGCTTGGACTTATTCTGCGGCTGATAGCCGCCGGCGAGGGAAACCGGGGCGCGGGCGAATCCGTGAAAAATTTGACGAGGAAATATCTCGTGCTCGGGATCGCTGGGATAATCTTCGCCACAGCGATAGCGTTCGCAACATTGGCAGCTTTTTGGGCTCTCGAGGCCTGGATCCAAGATCCGATCATGGCGGCAGCGATCATGGTGGGGATTTTGATCTTAGTGGCCTTATCGACCGCGCTTATCGCTTATGGTCTTACAAAGGAGGAGGAGACTCCAAGCCCAAGTAGGGTCATCACGCAGGAACTGTTGCCCATCCCGGCCGAAGAAATCGGCCGTCAGATTGAGCATGCCGCCCGTCATTATGGCGCGCTCCGGGTCGCGAGCGCAGCTGCGGCCGGCGGGCTTGTCATGGGCTTCCTCGCCAAACGGTTCGGGCACATCTAGCTCTGCCGACCATCAGCATGGCCGGGCTGTGGCCCGGTCATGCTTTGTTCTTTGAGGCCGCGCCGTTGAATCCCTACGATGCGCTCCGGAGCCGCGCGAGCACCTTGAGGCCCGCGTAACCATCGGCCGGGGTCATGCCAGACCTGATCTGAAAATCGTGGACCGCCTTCATGGTGTCCTTGCCGACACGGCCGTCGGTTCCGTCGGTGTTGAAACCGAGCCCGGTCAGGCGGCGCTGGATTTCCTGGACCTCGGCGAGTGTGGGCGGCCGTTCGCTGCCGGGGAATGGCTGCACGAACGGTCCCTCGCCGCGTATCCGGTCGCCAAGATGACAGACCGCAAGGGCATAGGTATTCGCCGGATTATAGGATTTCACCGCATCGAAATTATGCGTCAGCAAAAACACCGGGCCACCCGGCAACGGCTGCCAAAGGCGAGCCATTTCGGAAGGCTTCGGAAACGGCTTTCCATTGGCCCGGCGTACGCCGCGGGAATGCCAGCTCGCGATGGAGCGCATTCCGCCTCCTGCTGGTGTTCCCGCCGGCAGGAGAACCTCATAACCCCAGCCCTCGCCAGGGCGGTACTTTCCGCGTTTTGCGAGATACTGCGCAGTTCCGGCAATCGCATCGTCGGGCTTGCCAAAGGGCGAAATCCGGCCGTCGCCGTCGAAATCGACGCCCATATTCAGCCAGACTTCGGGCATCCACTGCGTATGGCCCATCGCTCCGGCCCAGGAGCCGATCATGTCCTTCGGATCGGCCCATCCGCGCTCCACGATGACCATGGCGTTGAGCAGCTCCTGCTCCCAATAGGAACGGCGCCGGGGTTCGCCCCAGGCCAGCGCCGCCAGCGCCGGAATGACCGGGCGCATGTGCTTCGGGTTGGTAATAAGATCGCCATACGCCGTCTCCATGCCCCAAAGGCCGAGCATGACGTAGGGATCGACGCCATAGGTGTGTTCGACACGCTTCAGGAGCGGCATCGCTTCCTTCGCGCGTTCCTTGCCAACGGTGATGCGCCAGTCCGAGACGCGGCGGTTCAGATATTGCCAGATTTCCTCGTGAAACTCCGGCTGATCCTGGTCGAGCGCATAAACGGAAGTGTCGGGCTTGATCGAGCCCATAATCCGGTTGTAGGTCGCGTCCGAAATCCCTTTCGCGCGGGCGCGGGAACGAAAGGCTTCCACCCACTGCGCGAACGGCATGTGCGCCGACTGAGCAAATATATCGTTGCCGCAAGCGCCCGAAGCCAAAGCAGCAAACGCGCCCGAAAGCACGGCACGGCGTGAAACTGTCATCGTCATTGCGCGCGTATGCACCAAGAGAATAGCAAAATTATGGTATCGCTCTTGCCTTCGTGACTAGAATCGTGCTTGCCGCGCCGCCGGCACCGAACCACGCCAAATCGTCATTCATGGGCAAGCGAAGCGCGAGCCGGAAGCGCAAAGGACACCGAGGCTCGTAAGGATCCCGGATCGGGCTTCCCTGCCCGTCCGGGATGTTGAAGTTAAGTGGACAATTGCGCCGGAACAGCCGAGATCAGCACGAAGGCTTGGGCGAGCGGGTAATCGTCGGTGATTGTGAGATGGATCTGCGCCACATGGTTCTCGGGCAGGAGGCTTTGCAGGCGCTCGGCCGCGCCGCCCGTGAGTTTCATCGTGGGCTGTCCGCCCGGCAGATTGACGACGCCCATGTCCCGCCAGAACACTCCGTGGTTGAGGCCTGTGCCGAGAGCCTTTGCGCAGGCCTCTTTCGCGGCGAAACGCTTGGCGTAGGACGCGGCGCGATTCATCCGGCGATCCGACTTAATGCGCTCCGTTTCCGTAAAGATGCGGTCGAGGAAGCGATCGCCATACCGCTCGATCGTCTTTTCGACACGGCGGATGTCGATCAAATCGCTGCCAATGCCGATGATCATCGCGCCCCGAGGAATACCGCTATTGCTGTTGCTGTTGTGCCTGCTGATCGCGAGCGGCGACGCCCTTGGCTATCGCGTCACGCATAAGCGAAATCGCTGCCCGCAAACCGACGAACACAGCCTCACCAACAATAACATGGCCGATGTTCAGTTCGCGAACCTGCGGAAGAGCGGCAAGATGCGTCGCCGTCTCGAAATCGAGGCCGTGGCCCGCATGAACCTCGATGCCGGCTTGCGCCGCAAGCTCGGCGGCTCGTGACAGCCGGCGCAATTCGTCACTGGCAGCGGCGCGATTGCCGGCAATCCATGCCTCGCAATATTGTCCGGTATGCAATTCCACGACGGGCGCGAGGACCCGCAGCGGCTCCGTCAATCTGGCGCGGATCGGGGTCGATGAACAGCGAAACGCGAATGCCGCTGTCCGATAAGCGCCTCACGATCGGGCCAAGCGCTACATGGCTTCCCGCCACGTCGAGCCCGCCTTCGGTCGTAATCTCCTCGCGGCGTTCGGGCACGATGCAGCACGCATGAGGACCGGTCTTGACGGCGATGGCGGCCATCTCTTCCGTCGCAGCCATCTCGAGATTGAGGGGAGCCTCGATCTCGGCCATGATCCGGCGGATGTCCTCGTCGCGGATGTGACGGCGGTCTTCGCGAAGGTGCGCCGTAATGCCATCGGCGCCCGCCTCCACTGCGATGCGGGCCGCGCGGATGGGATCGGGGAGGAAGCCTCCCCTTGCGTTACGAAGCGTGGCGACGTGATCGATATTCAAGCCGAGGCGAACGGCAGGCATGGTCCTCATTGGGCGGATGCCGCCGCAGTCGCATGGCTGACTCGATGCGCACGCCTGTCATGCTGGGCCTGGAGCAGGCGGCGCACGATGAAATAAATCAGGATTGCGGTTAGCCCTCCGAGCGGGAGGGCGCCAAGCGCCATCGGTTTCAGAATTGGCCAGAGACCTTCGACCGCCGTAGCGACGCCATTCGGTGAAGCCTCGCTGATGCTCACGCCAAGGGCTTGGGCCCCAGTCGAAAGCTTGCCAATCTCGGCGTTTGCGGAGTCGCCCAGGAAGAGGTTCCCGACCGCAAAGGTCGACCCCCAGATGATGGGATAGGTCAGGGGATTTCCCGCGCAGGTCCCGACCGCTGACGCCATGACGCTTCCCCGGAAAAGGAGCGCGATGAGCGCGGCCAGCACCATCTGGCAGCCGAGGAACGGCGTGAAGATCGCAAAGACGCCCGCAGCGCAGCCGAGCGCTATGCCATGCGGGGTCGCCTTTATCCGCAACAGCCGCAAGATCATATAGCGGAAGGACCTTTCGAAACTGCGAGCCGGCCAAACCGCGTTACGCAGACGCTCGACCAGGGAAAGCGGTGTTCGGCGTTTAAAAAGCATGTCTCCCAGCCATACAGAGGTAACCAGAACGTTAAGGCGCAGCCCCCACTCCAGGTTCCCGAAACAAGTATTTGCCCTTAAACCTTCAAGCCTCGGCTGCCCGGCTTGATGGGCGGCACGTGTGCTAATGAAGCAGGCAGTTGATCGGGCGTGAAATGAGGAATGTCAAGCCGAATGAGGGAAATAAACGGAAATTCAAATTCTGCCCGGCCGCCGGAGCGGTCAACGAGCGCGGCGGCTGCGACAATGTTGCCACCGAGCGCCCGAGCCGCGTCCATGCATTCCCGCGATGACAAGCCTGTGGTTACAACATCCTCCACGAGCAGGCACCGCTGTCCGGCTTCGATCGTGAAGCCGCGCCTGAGTTCGAAGGCGCCCGAAACGCGCTCGAAGAAAATCGCAGGCAGGCCGAGTTGCCGCCCCATCTCATATCCGACGATGACGCCGCCCATTGCAGGCGACACGATAAGGTCTGCCGCGATGCCCTCAGCCCTGATTTTTTCTGCAAGGGATGCGCAGAGCCGCTCGGCGCGGCGGGGATCCATCAGCACGCGCGCGCATTGAAGGTACGCGCTCGAATGAAATCCGGAAGAAAGGATGAAATGACCTTCAAGCAGCGCGCCTGCTTCCTGGAATTCCTTAAGGACGGCGTCGTCTGTCAGCATCGGCGCCTTCACGCTATGGGCCGGGTGTTTCAGGTCAGTACGCGGTTCGCTGAGCTCACCACGTTCAGATTTTTTACTCCATTGAGCGTGTCCGTCAAATGCTTAACGTCGAGAACCTCAACGTCGATCAGCATCTGCGTATAATCGCGCTCACGGTTCATCATCTGAAGCTTGTCGATATTCGCGCCAGCCGCCCCGATCACGCTCGCGATCCTCCCAAGGCTTCCCGGCTCATTGACGGCTATAACCTGGATGCGGGCGGGGAAAAGCTCGGTCGCCCCTTCTTTGATGTCCCACGTTACGTCGATCCAGCGGTCGAGTTGATCTTCATAGTCGCGTAAATGCGGCGAGTGGATCGGGAAAATCGTTATGCCTTTGCCGGGGTCGAGAATGCCGACGATACGGTCTCCGGGAACCGCGCCGCCTTCACCGAAATGAACGCTGGAGTAGCCGTTCACGCCTCGGATTGGAATGCCCTTTTCGGCTTGTTCGTCCTCGGAGCCGGCCAAGATCCCGGGCCACCGGAATTTGAAGCTCGTGACACGGCGCAGATTGAACCAGCCTTCGTCGTCGCGGGTGATGGTGCGGCGCTTCGGGGCGCCTTCCTGCACGAGATTTGGGTCCACGGCCTTAAGAACCTCGTCCGCGGTTGTCTCACCACGGCCGACCGCCGTCAGCAGATCCTCCACACTCTTCTGGCCAAGCCGCGGCAGGACCGGTGTCAGATCGGCGTCGCCGGATTTCCCGGCGCGCTCCAGAGCCGCCTTCATGATATCGCGGCCAAGCGAGTGATACTGTTTGCGAACGGCTTCCTTTGTGGCTCGCCGGATGGCCGAGCGAGCCTTTCCGGTCATGACGGCGCTTTCCCAGGCTGCGGGCGGAGTCTGCGCATCGGAGAGGATGATCTCGACCTCGTCGCCATTCTTCAGCTCGGTCATCAAAGGCAAATGACGGCCATTGATTTTCGTGCCGACGCAATGATTGCCGACATCGGTGTGAACGGCGTAGGCAAAATCGATGGCGTTCGCGCCCCGGGGCATTGCGATTAGGCGGCCCTTCGGTGTGAAACAAAACACCTGGTCGAGGAAAAGTTCGAGCTTGGTATGCTCCAAAAACTCCTCGGGATTATCGCCTTCCAGGAGGTTGTCGACGAGCTTGCGAAGCCACTGATAGGCCAAGCTTTCGCTAGGCGCCGGGCCCTTCGTGCCGCGCGCATCCCCCTTCAGCTTCGCGAGGGCGGCCAGCTTGTAGCCCGAGTGCGCCGCGACGCCATATTCCGCGATCTGGTGCATTAAGGCCGTGCGCACCTGCAGTTCCACGCGCTGATGGCGCGGGCCGACGATCGTGCTGTGGATGGACTGGTACTCGTTATGCTTGGGAGTCGAGATGTAGTCCTTGAAACGGCCGGGCACCACGCGCCAACTCGTATGCACCACGCCGAGCGCGGCGTAACAATCCTCCACGGTCGAGACAATGATGCGAAAACCGTAAACGTCCGACAGCTGCTCCAGCCCGATCTGTTTGTTCTGCATTTTCAGCCAGATCGAGTAGGGCTTCTTTTCGCGGCTGAAGACCTCCGCTTTGATGGACTTTGCCTCGAGCTTGGCTTTGAGTTCAGTCGCGATTTCCGCTGTCAGCCCACGATTCTGATCGCGCAGGACATTCAGCCGGGACATCAGAGTTTCGTACGCGGCAGGGTGAAGCCACCGGAATGACAGCTCCTCAAGCTCGTCGCGGATTTCCTGGATGCCCATGCGACCGGCCAGCGGCGCGTAAATATCCATCGTCTCCTGCGCGATGAGCCGCCGCTTTTCGGGCCGCATATGCTCAAGCGTGCGCATGTTGTGAAGCCGGTCGGCGAGCTTGACGAGCAGCACGCGGACATCGCTCGAAATCGCGATCAGGAGCTTCCGGAAGTTCTCGGCCTGCTGCGTCTTCTTGGAAACGAGGTTAAGTTTTTCAATCTTCGTCAAACCATCGACGAGGGAAGCGATGTTCGGACCAAACAACCGCTCGATCTCGTCCTTGGTAGTTTGCGTATCCTCGATTGTATCGTGAAGAAGTGCCGTTGCGATCGTTTCGTCGTCGAGCTTCAGCCCGGTCAGAATCGACGCAACTTCAAGAGGATGCGAAAAATAGGGATCGCCTGAGGCCCGCTTCTGCAGGCCATGCGCCTTCATCGCATAAACATAGGCGCGATTTAGCAAAGCCTCATTCGCCTTCGGATTGTAGCTCAGAACCTTTTCTACGAGATCGTATTGCCGCATAATGGGCTGCGGTCTCGTCTGAGTTTCAAGCTGCACGGGCTTGCGAGCCTTTTAATTTCAACTCTAGATGTTTAAAGTCAATCTCCAGCTAGCACAACGCAAGAAGCAAATTCGCCCCCAGTTTGTTATCCTTTTGAACGTCCGCTCGCCGCTTCGGCGGGAATGCTGCGTGCCAGCCCCTGCAGCAGCTCTTCTTCCGTGATGCGGTCGATCATGGCGTCGGAATACTGATCGTCCGGACCGAGGACATTGACCGGGCGTGAGCTCGGGAGCGCGGGAGCCGCTTCCGGCTCCGGTTCGTCAACCTCCACGTGTGCTTGCAGGGAATGTATCAAATCTTCCTTAAGATCTCCTGGCGAGATCATTTCATCCGCTATTTCGCGAAGGGCCACGACAGGATTTTTGTCGTTGTCCCGGTCGATAGTGATCGGCGCGCCCGAAGAAACCGCCCGCGCCCTGTGCGCGGCGAGAAGAACCAGTTCGAAACGGTTCGTAACTTTATCGACGCAATCTTCGACGGTGACGCGAGCCATGAAAACCTCGAATGTTGGGATGTCGCCTAAATAGGCGCTGCCTTCCGCGTTTGCAAGCTGATGTTGAAGCGTGGCGGCTTCATGGCAGGGATAAAGCTTCCAACCTGCGAGCAACTTTGTCAATCATGCGATGGGTGAACCTGTTTCTGTTGCCAGGGCCGCGCAGCAGATGAAAGGGCGCTTTACGAGGCAGGCAGGGCGAGGAGAGGGCAGGGCGCCCGGTGCAGAACCTGTTCCGTCGTGCTCCCTCTCAGCGCGTCGAGAAATCCGTGACGTCCGGCGGTAGGCATGACGAGGAGGTCCGCCAGAAAAGTGTTCGCCGCCGAAAGGATGGTGTCCACGGTCGGGCCTTCCAGGTTCGAAACATGTTCGCGCGCGCCTTTGGGGCCGGTGAGCTCGAAGCGTTCATCCCCGACATGGATGAAGCGCGTGACGAGGCTGAACTTGCCAAACAGCTTGTGAAAGAGCAGGAGCGCGCGTTGGGGGGATGGATCGCGGGCGACCGGAAACACGGCGCTTTTCAAGTGCAGCCGACCCGTTTTCGAATCCACGAAGGGGCGAATATCCGGCCCGAGGAAGAGCGCAGGAATACGCGTTTTCATCGCGATCCCCTCCGAGATGGACTTTGAAAGAAAGCGGCTCAGCCCTTGCGCTCCATGGGTGGCCATCACGACGAGGTTCGGGCGATGCGATCGCAAAAACTCCGAAACCCCGAGAAGGGGGTCACGGTGCTCGATCTCGATTTTTCTTATCTCGATGCCAAGTTTCTCTCCCACCTCGGAATGATGGGCATCCCGAGGCAAGAGCGCCCAACGCGCCAAGGTCTCTCGCACGTGCGGGAACGCCGACCACTCGCCGTCCCGCGATCCGACGTGCAACAGGTCGAGCCGGCAGCGGAACTCCAGCGCCAGACGCAAGGCATGCGCGAACGCTTCGGCGCTGCCTTCGGAGAAATCGGTCGGGTGAGCGATGGCTTCTACCGGTTCTTGCTGCATCGGAACCTCCTTCCCCGGCTTCAGCCGGATGGGCGACGCTCTCAAACGCGAGGTGCAAATATTTACGCACGGCGGTTGCCGTTCGCAACCGCGGGTTTTAAAAAGTGAACAACTTAGTTGCGATTTGCGGCGGCAGCGCATTCGGATGGCCAAAGATGCGCGGCGAATGTCAGTATACGTTTCGCCTTTGCATTTCATCGCCTTCGGATTGGTCATGCTGGACGACGATATTTCGAACGCGCGCGACGTTTTCATCTCCTACGCCCATGGCGATAACGGGCACGCCGTGACGGACGCCGCGAAGATTGGTGCATGGCTGGAAAAGGAAGGCTTCGACGTCTGGTGGGACCGGCATCTGATGTCCGGCGACTGGCAGAAGCAGCTTGTGCTGAAAGCGGGGGCCAGCCGCACGGTCATCGTCCTGTGGTCGCCCGCAGCTGCGGCGTCGAAACATGTTCATGCAGGACGACGCCAGTCAGTCGACAAGGAACTATTTCGACCTCGCGGTTGAGGGACTGCGTCGGGCGGGGACGGAGCAAAAGTTGCCGTGGAGTCCGATTGCTCGCGCTGCATTCAGTCGCAGCGCGGGTGAGTGTGGTGCCGCCGCGACAGACCTGGGCGAGGCTTACGAGATCGCGGAGCGCGGTGAGATGCGGATGCACCTCACGGATTATCATCTGGAAAGCGCGCGGTTGCTCCTCGCCCAGATCGCGGCTGCGCCGAATGCCGCCGAGGCGCAAGCCATGCGCGGTAAAGCCAAAGAGCATCACGCCGCCGCGAAAAAGCTCATCGAAGACACCGGCTACAAGCGCCGCCTGCCCGAGCTGGATGCGATCCGCGCCTGCCTCGACGGCGAGATCCCGGCCTCCATCCTCGACCCCGACCGCCACCGCAACGGACGCCCCGCCGCCGCCATTTAGAAGATCGTGACGCTTCGCCCATGGCAGCGCGCAAAAATAACTTATATACTTACTTATGGCATTTTTACAAAACGAACCCAAACTCTTTGTTAATATCTCAGGGTCCAGTTCGCATACCTCACCCTCGACAGGCTCGTAACATCAACGCGGCGCGCCTCATGGTGAGCTTGTCGAACCATGGGCAACATGGTTCTCGCCGCCGCCATTTAGTCTCAGGCCCGCGCGGGCGCGCTTGTCTCGAAGCCGCGCCTCTCTTAATGCTTTTGAATGCAATACGCGAAGCCCGCGGGCCGGGACGACAGGAACAACATCGACGCGCTGGCGGCGAACGTCCGCGAGGGCAGCCGCGTCTCGATTGGGCGCGCCATCACGCTCATCGAAAGCCGCAAGCCCGCGCATCGCGTAGAGGCGCGGCGGCTTCTGACGCTCTTGAACGACTCGGCGGGGCGGTCGCATCGCATCGGCATCACAGGCGTGCCGGGCGTGGGCAAATCCACGCTCATCGACGCGTTCGGAAGCCTGCTCACGAGCCTCGGCCATCGCGTCGCCGTGCTTGCGGTCGACCCATCGTCCAGCCGTTCGGGCGGCGCGATCCTCGGCGACAAGACACGCATGGCCCTGCTAGCCGCCGATCCCAACGCCTTCATACGGCCCTCGCCCTCGTCCGGCACGCTCGGCGGCGTCGCCCGCACCACCCGCGAAACCATTCTTCTGTGCGAGGCGTCCGGCTTCGACGTCGTGCTCGTCGAGACGGTGGGCGTCGGGCAATCCGAGGTCGCGGTCGCGGGCATGGTCGATTTCTTCCTTCTCCTCATGCTGGCGGGCGGCGGCGACGAGTTGCAAGGCATCAAGAAAGGCGTGATGGAGCTGGCCGATATGATCGCGATCACGAAGGCCGACAGCGGCAATGAACTCGCCGCGCGCGCCGCCGCCTCGGATTATTCGTCCGCGCTCAAAATCCTGACGCCGCCGAGCGCCTCCTGGAAGCCGCCGGTGATCACCATTTCATCGCGCGATGGGCGCGGGCTGGACGATCTCTGGGCCAAGATCAAGGCGCATCGGGCTGCGCTCGAAGCCACGGGCGAGTTCCAGGCAAGCGCCGCGACCAGGATGTGCGTTGGATGCATGCGATGATCGAGGATCACATCCGCACGACGTTCTTATCGAGCGAGATCGCGGCGGCGAAAATCGCCGAGCTGGAGTGCGAAGTGCGGAGCGGCGTCAAGCCTCCCTCGGTCGCCGCCGATGAAGCCGCGGCTCTTATCCTGGGTCGCGCATGAGCTTTTCCGGTCAGTCCGTTCGCGTGCTTGTAACGGGGTTCGGCCCATTCCCCGGCGTATCGCATAACGCTTCGGCATCGGTAGTGCTCAGGCTGGCAGGCCTCTCTGCTCGAGCCGGGAATGGAAATTGCAACAGCGATCATCCCGGTAATTTGGGCAAGTGCGCGGGCTGCAGCCCGGCAGGCGGCCGCCCGTTTCCAGCCGCACGCCATCTTGCATTTGGGCGTCTCGAAGCAGGCGGCCGGCTTCGAAATCGAAACGCGCGCCTTCAACATCAGCGGCCCGAAGGAGGATCATGCCGGCGTGGTTCGGTCTGAGAAGCCGCTTGTCCGCGCGGGCAAGCCTGTTCTGATGTCCACGCTGCCGGCGCTCGATCTTGTGGAAGCCTTGGCAAAGGACGGGTTTCCGGCTGCGCTCTCCGAGGATGCCGGCCGCTATCTATGCAACGCGCTCTTCTATTGGAGCCTGTGCGATGCAGAGGCGCATGGCCGGCTGGTCAGCTTCATCCATATGCCTGCCCTTGGCGCTGAGGATGCCGCTGAGGCCCGCCTTACGATGGAGGAGGCCGTGGAGGGCGCGCGGATTCTCGTTCGCGCCTGCGCCGAAGCTGTGCTACGCGCGAAGCAAGACGGGATCAGCCAGCGCGGGGGAAGCATCGGCCATGGATCGCAGGCACTTTATCGGAATGGGCGGAGCGGCGGCCGCGTTGCTGAGCGCGGCGACGGCTGAGGCTGCGCCGCTGCCGCAAGCGGCGTCAGGGAAAAGCGTCGCCGATTTCGGAGTCGAGCCGAACGTCGAGCGTGATCAGTCCGCGGCGCTGCAGCGCGCCATCGATGAGCTTGCGCCCGCGGGACAGCCCATCGTCATCCCCGCTGGAATGTATCGCGTCGCGAAGCTGCAGCTTCCGTCCAGTGCGGCCGTGATCGGTGTGCCGGGTCTGTCTATCCTTCTTGCGCCGACGGGCACGCCCGTTTTCGAATGCCGCGACGCAGCCGATGTCAGCCTGCGCGGCGTCGCCTTCATCGGCGCGGGGCTCGTCGCGCGGGAGTGCCGCAAACTCACGATCGCCGATTGCCAGGTGATATCGAGCGGCGGCGACGGCCTCGTCTGCTCGGGCTCGGGCTTGCTCGTGACCGGCAACCGCGCTTCGGCCTGTGCCAAGAGCGCCATCTGGGTAGAAGGAGATGGGCTCGTCACAAACAACCTCATCAGCGGCGGCGGCCAGTTCGGCTTGCGGCTTGGCGGCGCGTGGCGGCTCGGCACGATGAGCGTGACCAACAATTACATCGACGGCTCGGAGGTCGGCATCGGCGTCTCGGCCTCGGAAATCGGCTACGCCTTCATCGCCATGAACATGATAGCGGGCTCGAAGAACGGCGGCATCCGCGCGCTCAATGGCAACGAGCTGATCGGCAAGGACCTGACGCGCGGCGGGTCAGAGGCGTTCCGCAACTTCGCCATCGCCGCGAACGTATCGCTGTGACGATGTGACCGTCGTTCGCATCTACGCTCCGCCCCCGGACCAGCTTGCGCTTGCGGAGCTGGCTGGCCTAAGCGAGCTCGTAGCCTTCCTCAACCGTCTCGCCTTCGCGCGGAAGCGGGCGTACACGCCCCTCGAGATGCTTGAGCCCCTCGGGGCATGGCCCGCCATAGGCCCAGTCCAAAAGCTCCACGGTGTGCAGAACCGGCACAGACCCAGCAGACAGCTGATTGATGCAGCCGATATTCCCCGTCGCGACGCAGTCGGGCTTGATGCTGTTTATGGCTTGCAGCTTTCGTTCCTGAAGCTCCTTCGCAAGGTCGGGCTGGAGAATGTTGTAGGTTCCGGCCGAGCCGCAGCAGATATGGCCCTCGGGGATTTCAAGAACGGTGAAGCCCGCATTGCGCAGGAGCTGGCGAGGCTCATCAATGATCCTCTGGCCATGCTGCATCGAGCACGCCGAATGATAGGCGACGCGAATGTCGCTCCAGCCAACCGGCGCGTCGAGCCTTTGCTGGGCCGCGAATTCGCTGATGTCCTTCGCGAGCGATGAGACATACTTCGCTTTCTCGGCATAGGCGGGGTCTCCGGCGAAGAGATGGGCGTAATCCTTCACGACGGTGCCGCAGCCGGACGTATTGATGATGATCGCATCCAGCGGGCCGCCCTTCTCGCGTTCGGCATACCATATGTCGATATTCCGCTTCGCGAAGGTCTTGGCGCTCGCCTCTTTTCCCATATGCAGGGTGAGCGCCCCGCAACAGCCCTCACCTTCGGGAAGGGTGACGTCATAGCCGAGATGGTTGAGAAAGCGGATTGTGGCGTCGTTCAGCTCAGGGCGAATCACCCTCTGGGCGCATCCGCTCAGGAGGGCGACGCGGCCTCGCCTCGGTCTCTCTGTTTTTACCGTCTGAGGCGATGTGTAAATCCCTTGCTTGAGCGCGCGTTTTGGAGCGAGTTCCAGGAGCGTCCGAAGCAGCCTCGATCGTGAGCGGCTGAGAACCTTCCGAAGGGGCCGGACTGCGAACAAGGCGAGAAGCGCGAGCCTGAGCCGTTTCGGATAAGGCAGGATGTTGCGCAAAAGCTTCCGCCGCGACTTATCGTTTGGCGCGCGCATGCTCGATTTTTCGATCAGCTGGCGCGCATAATCCGACAGATGCATGTAGTCGACGCCGCTCGGGCATGTGGTCATGCAGGAGTAGCACGACAGGCAGCGATCGAGATGAGGCCGGACCTGCTTCGGCGACGCCTTTCCCTCAAGCATGGACTTGATGAGATAGATCCGGCCCCTCGGACTATCGCGTTCGTCGCCGAGCAGAAGGTAGGTCGGGCAGGTGGCGATGCAGAAGCCGCAATGGACGCAGCGCCTCAGAATATCGTCGGCTTCTTTCAGGCGAGCGTCGCGAAGCTGCTCAAGAGTGAAGTGCGTTTCCATGGTTCTCAGACTCCCGCGTACATGCGTCCGGGGTTGAGGACGCCGGCCGGATCGAAGGCTTTCTTGATGGCGCGCACGAGCTTCATCTTCGTCAGCGGCAGCGGATGGAAGACCTCGATGCTGGACCGCACGGAACGCGGCGCGCGCATGAGCATCGAGTCGGCCTCGAACTCCGCAAGCACCCGGCGCAGTTCCGTAACGCTCGCCTCCGAAGAGGGCGGCAATTCCAGCCATAAGAGACCGCCCGACCACTCATAGGCAGCGCTCACCTCGAGCAAGGCAGAGAGCGTGCGCACGATTTGCGCGGCTTTTGACGGCGCAACCGTGATCCGCCACAGGGGCCGGTCGAAGTTGGCCGATAGAAATGCCAAAGAACGAATGTCCGACCAGAGAGTTTGCGACCTTTGGTGATCGAGTTCATACGTCTCGCCGAATGGCGAAAGCCCCCGCCGAAGTTTCTCGACGCGGTCTGCGAGGCTTTGGGGGCTGCCTTCAAGCCGGAGCGCGGTCAACGGCGTGTTCGCCGGGGTGATTTCCTCATCGCTCAGCCTTCCGGCGAGCGGAGCGTGCAGGTGGATCGTGCCGGACACTTCGTAAGGGCTTCCCATGGCTTCGCTCATGACGCCGACGGCGGCCTCATCCGAGAGACCGAGAAACATGATCGTGCGCGTTTCGGGCGCCTTGGGCAGCACTTTGAACGTGAGTTCGGTCAACACGGCAAGCGTGCCCCAGGAGCCGCACAAGCCTTTCACCAGATCGACGCCTGTTACGTTCTTCATCACGCGGCCGCCCGACTTTATAAGCTTTCCTTCGCCATTCACGGCCCGGATGCCGAGCAGGTAATCGCGCGCGGCTCCGCGCAGGATGCGCCTTGGTCCCGATATGTTCATCGCGGCAATCGAGCCGAGGCTCGCGGCCATTGGGTCTGTTCCATAAATGCGGCTGAGGTCCGCGGGTTCGAACGCAAGCTCCTGGTTTTTTCTCGCGAGCGCGGCTTCGACCTCGTGAAGCGGCGTTCCTGCCTTGGCGGAAATCACAAGTTCGCCCGGTTCGTAGAAGGTGATGCCTGACAGCTTTGCGGTAGAGACGACCGCCGCCGGGTTCACGGGCCGGCCTGCCTCGCGCTTCGAGCGGAAGCCGCAGACCTCCAGCGGGTAATTGCCGGCCTTCGCGGCCTCGACGAAACTGCCAAGTTCTATCTCGTCGCCAGGCATGTAGATGTCAGCCATGATTTTTCGCGGTCTCCGCCATGAAACGGGTTTGGAGGTCGAGCGGGAACACCTTGCCGAAATTCAGGAGCCACTGCGGATCGAACGCCGCTTTCACGCGCATCTGCTGGAGAAGGTCTTCGTCCGAATATTGATACCGCATGAGATCCCGCTTCTCGATTCCGACGCCATGCTCGCCCGTGAGGCAGCCGCCCGCGTCCACGCACAGTTTGAGAATGTCCGCGCCGCATTGCTCGGCAGTGGCTTTTTCGCGCTCGTCGTTGGCGTTGTAAAGGATGAGCGGGTGCAAATTGCCATCCCCTGCATGGAAGATGTTCGCAACCTCGAGTTTGTATTTCTTGCCGACTTGCTCGACCTGCTTGAGCACCTCGGCCAGCTTTCCAAGGGGGATGACGCCATCCATGCAGTAATAGTCCGAGACGCGGCCGAATGCTCCGAAGGCGGACTTGCGGCCTTTCCAGATCGCGGCGGCCTCCTCTGCGCTCTGGCTCACGCGGAGCGTCTTCGGATCGAACCGGCTCGCGATCTCGGTGATTCGGCCGATCTGATCCTCGATCTCGCTCTCCGAACCTTCCACCTCGACGATCAGCATCGCCTCGACGTCCATCGGATATCCAGCCTTCGCGAATTTCTCGCAGACATGGATGGCGGGCTTGTCCATGAATTCGATGGCGACAGGAATGAGCCCATCGCCGATGATCGCGGCGACGCAAGCTCCCGCCGCCGAGGTGGACGGGAAGCCGATCAGCATCGGGCGCGCGCCTTCCGACTGGCGCAGGATGCGCACCGTAACCTCCGTCACGATCCCGAACTGTCCTTCCGAGCCGACGGCGAGTCCAAGCAGGTCGTAGCCTTGCGGGTCAAGATAGTCGCCACCAAGCTCCACGATTTCGCCATTCATCAGAACTATCTTGGCTTTCAGAACGTTATTCGTCGTGACGCCGTATTTCAGACAATGCGCCCCGCCTGAGTTCATGGCGATATTGCCGCCGATCGTGCATGCAAGCTGGCTTGATGGGTCGGGCGCGTAGAAGAACTGAGCATGGGCTACAGCATTCGAGATGCTAAGATTGGTGATACCCGCTTCCACGGTCGCCGTGCGGTCGAGAAAATTCACATCGAGAACGCAATTCATCCGCGACAAGCCCATGACGACTGCATCACCTGCTGGTATCGCCCCGCCCGAGAGAGAAGTGCCTGCACCCCGCGCGACTACCTTCACGTTATTTTCAATACAAAATCTAAGAACTCGGCTTACTTCCGCCGTTGTTCGTGGCAATACAACAGCAAGGGGAATCGCACGATAGGCAGTAAGGGCATCCGTCTCGAAAGCGCGAAGACCGGCTTCATCGCTTATGACGGCATTCGACTGAAGCGCGCGAGAAAGCCCGGCGAGGATTTGTTCGCGCCTGCTGAGAACGGCGGAGTCGGTTTTGGGCATTTGGATCGAGGACATAGGCTTTTCCTCTCTTCGAGAAACTACTACCCACAAGATATTGTGGGTGTGTCGGGCACATTATATAGATGCGGGAACATAATCTTTTGTTATGTAGCTATAGAAGCGCTTGACATAGGGGTTAGGTAGGTCCTTATAGCAGGGTTGCGCATCTTGCGCGTTGAATTGTATACAAATTACGTGTTAGGAGGGGGATGTGACTTCGATTGCAGATCTTGAGATTTTTGCAAGGGTCGTCACTGCGGGCAGCATGTCCGCCGCGGGACGCGAGCTCGATCTTTCTCCGGCCGTGGTCAGCAAACGCATCAGCCATCTGGAAACCCGGCTCGGGACAAGGCTGTTTCATCGCACGACGCGGCAGCTTCAGCTTACAGAAACCGGGCGCGGCTTTTATGAGCGTGTCATTCAAATCCTGGCAACCGTGCAGGAGGCGGAGGCGTTCGTTTCGTCGGGTCATGAGCGCGCGGGTGGGGCACTCAAGATCACGGCGCCGACTGGTTTCAGCCGCATGCATATCGCTCCCTATCTTGGCAGGTTTCTGAAACAATATCCCGACCTCAGCATCGAGATCATAGCCACGGATAATATCCTCGACATCGTCCGCGAGGGAATCGATGTCGCAATCCGCCTTTCGGAATTAGACGATTCAAGCATGGTCGCGAAGAAACTTGCGCCCTGCCGCCGTCTTTTTTGCGCAACTCCGGAGTATCTGAAGGAGCACGGGACGCCCAAAACGCTCGCGGACCTCTCAAAGCACAAGATCATCATCGAGAATAATACGGCTTGGCGGCTTCAAGGCCCCGAGGGCTTAACCTCGCTTAAGCTTTCCGGCGAGATCAAGACCAACAGCAGCGAAATCGTTCATCAGGCGCTGCTCGCGGGCTGCGGAATAGCGCTTCGTTCGACATGGCAAATCCGCGACGAGCTTCTCTCGAAGAAGCTTGTGCAAATCCTTCCGCAATATCGCGAGGCCCCCGGCGTCGCCGTCTACGCTGTCTATCCTGACAAGCAATATGTCCCCGCGAGGCTTCGTGTGTTCGTCGACTTCCTTGCAGGCATCTACGGCCCCGCTCCCTACTGGGACGAAGGCCTGGACTTGGACGGCGCGCTGAGATCGGCTTCAAAAAAAACGGTTCACATGAAGGCCGAAGAACCCGCGGAGGCTTGACAACGCGGCGATAAACTTCCGAGGCTGAGCCTATCAGGCCACAAGGGTGGAAGCCATGGAAGGCGCGGCGCGGGATGGGAATTACGTTCAGGTCGCGCTCTTTGTAACCTGCCTTATCGATGTGTTCCGGCCGTCAGCTGCTTTCGCCGCCGTGAAGCTGCTTGAAGAAGCTGGGTGCAGCGTTGCCGTACCGGCTTCGCAGACCTGTTGCGGGCAGCCCGCCTACAATTTCGGGGACCGCGAAACGGCAAAAGAAATCGCCAAGCAGGTCATCGCGGCATTCGAGACCTTTCCCTATGTCATCGTGCCGTCCAGCTCATGCGCGGGTATGCTGAGCAAACACTATCCTCAACTTTTCGACGCGGAGACAGAGCCGTCGTGGCACGCGAGGGCGACAGGGTTTGCGAGCCGCGTCAGGGAGCTGACGGCTTTTCTCGCCGATGACCTCGGCGTGGACTTTACCGGACGGGCTTTCCCGCGCCGCGTGACGTACCACGATTCCTGCTCTTCGATCCGGGAGATGGGGGTTGCCTCGCAGCCGCGAAAGCTTCTGAAAAGCCTGGATGGGATCGAACTCGTTGAAATGTCGGACCGCGACGTGTGCTGCGGCTTCGGCGGCGCGTTTTCGATCAAATACCCTGAGATTTCAAACGCGATTGTCTCCCAGAAGCTTGACCGCGCCCTTGAAACCAAGGCAGAGGTGCTGACGGGCGCCGATTTGGGATGTCTGATGAACTTTGCGGGAAAAGCTGCCCGCGAGGGCAAGGCGATTGAGGTTCGCCATATTGCTGAGATCCTCGCGGGCGATGTCGATGAGCCTGGTTTGTGTCAGGAGCGGTAGGAACCCTCTTAGAGTATTCCAAGAATAATCGCCGCCATAAACCCGAAGACCAGGAAGGTCGCGATTTTGCTGAGCTCACTCGTAATTGACATCGTTGCGCATCCTTTGGCTTGGCTGCGTTTCCTCTAGACATTAAACAAAGGATCATGCGTTTCATTCAATTGTGCAAACCTTTTCTTTTGTGCAACGCAGCGAAACTGAGACCAGTAAGAATAGATTTCCAATCTGGAATAGCAATGCACGAGATTAATCTAACCTGGGCTAGAGCATGAGGGGTCTGTTTCCCATTTGCCCGTGTTGGGGGATATGCCTGTTTTGTTATTCAGCCGCCCGAAGAAAGGTTTAGCGATGCCAGAGCAGTTCGAAGCGCTTCTCTTGACTAAAACGGATGCCGGCCAGAATGCCGCCTGGACGCGCCTTTCTGAAACCGATCTGATGGATGGCGATGTCACCGTCCGCGTCACCCATTCCACGGTAAACTATAAGGATGGGCTTGCCATCACGGGCAAAGCCCCTGTCGTGAGACGGTGGCCAATGGTGCCTGGCGTCGACTTTGCGGGCGTCGTCGAAGCTTCGTCTCACTCCGAATTCAAGCCCGGGGACGAGGTTGTGCTCAACGGCTGGGGGTTGGGCGAAACCCATCTCGGCGGCTACTCCCAGTATGCGCGCGTCAAAGGCGATTGGCTCGTACCTTGTCCGCAGGGGCTGACGCGCGCAGACGCCATGGCCATCGGAACGGCGGGATACACCGCGATGCTCGCCGTCCTGGCGCTGGAAGCGCATGGCATCGTACCCGCGAAGGGACCGGTCATCGTTACGGGCGCGGCTGGGGGCGTCGGAAGCGTGGCAATCGCGCTCCTGTCGAAGCTCGGTTTTACCGTGATCGCCTCAACAGGCCGCCCCGAGGAGGAGCCCTATCTCCGCGCTCTCGGGGCTTCAGAATTGATCGCCCGGCAAGAGCTTTCCGGCCCAGGAAAGCCGCTCGGCCGCGAGCGCTGGGCAGGAGCGGTCGATAGCGTTGGCAGCCACACGCTGGCGAATGTTCTCGCACAGACAAAGTATGGCGGCGCGGTCGCCGCTTGCGGTTTGGCCCAGGGCATGGACTTGCCGACAACGGTTGCGCCCTTCATCCTCCGCGCCGTGACGCTGATTGGCATCGATTCCGTTATGGCCCCGAAGGCGAAGCGCTTGGCGGCCTGGTCGCGGCTCGCTCAAGACCTTGACCGCGGCAAGCTCTCGGCCATAACGCAAACGCATTCCTGGAAGGATGCGGACGCGCTTGCCCGGCAAATCCTCGAAGGGAAGGTGCGGGGCCGCATCGTTCTCGAAGTACAGTGAGTCTCAGCGCGAGGGACCGCCGTAAAAAAGGCGCTTCCTCATCAAGAGTTCGTCCGAGGCATCGCTCCCGAGCTTATCGAGGACTGCGACGGCTTCAAATCCAAAGCGCCCGTAAAATGCGCGGGCACGCATGTTGAAGGTGGATACGCAAAGCCAGAGCTGGCGGGCTTCCATCAGGCGGGCCTGCGCCTCCATCCATTGAAGAAGACGCAGGCCAAGCCTTTGTCCCTGAAACGCGGGCAAAACAGCAATCAGCTTTAAATATGGCCCATACAGAAACGGCTCCTGGATAACGATAACTCCCGCAAGCTTGGCATTTGCTAGAATCTCGAATTTCCTCATTGTCGGCTCCTGCCGCTGCAACCAGCCGACTAGGCGCTCCGCCGGATAACCGAGGACAGACCAGGGTGGAATTGATGCAATTCCCTCGCCCAGGCCCTGTGCATTTTCCAGCGTGAGCGGGCGCAACGCCACGCCGCCAAGATCGTGCTCCGTGAGTTCGAAGGAATTCATTGCTAAGACATTCTTTCCTGACGTTTTCGCCTGCGTCTTGACTTCGGCCCCTCAGTCGTCAATGGCTAGCGTAACCAAAGTATTGGCGACAAACACCTGAAGCTCATTGTCCGAGGCGGCAGCGACGCCTCCGGAGGCCCCAGACATGGAACTCTTTTACGCTACACGCGACGGCCAGTCGCGCAGGATCGCGGAACGAATCGCAGAACGCCTTGCGGAACAGGAGATCGAGACGCTTCCCAAAGACTTGGGGGTGATGCAGCCCCCGCAAGCGACTCTCGAAAGCACGGACGTTGTGACCCTCGTTGCTGCGATACGCTATGGAAAGATCCTGCCGGAGGCGCGGGATTTCCTGGCAGCCTATCAAAAGCTCAAGATCAAGCCGAAGCTGGTCTTCCTCGTGGTGAACCTCACCTCGCGGAAGCCTGGCAAGGAGACGCCGGAAGGCAGCGCTTATATTCGCAAAGCCATCAAGACAGTACGAACTCGCCCCGGCATACGCGAGGGCCATCCCCGGCCGGCTCGATTACCAGCGCTACACCTGGCGGGACCGGCAGCTCATCCGGTTCATCATGTTCTTAACAGGCGGCCCGACAGATCCAAAAACCTCCATCGAGTATACCCCCTGGGACGTCGTCGACGGCATCGCCCACAAGATCGCCGACCTCAATGGCAGTTCCACTGCGGCAAGCGAATCCGACGCCGTGTTGCAGTGAGCAGCGCGTGTTTTGAGCCCAGCCAGGCTGATTTCCGGCTTGGCACCCTGCCGTTGCCCGCCCTGGTGGGCGCAGCAAACCCGCGCCTACCCGCACCGGCGGCTAACGCCTATCTCAAGAAGGCACGAGGTTGAGGCTCGGGCCAACGGATAGCAGCGCGATTGCCCAGCCCTCAAGGCGCGTAATGAGTAAAGATAAAATCGTAGGCTTTGGCGGGCTCGTGGCAGGAAAAGCAGGTACTGAGCGTCGCCTTGTCGGCGGGTTTGCCATCGAAAAATTGAGCGAATCCCCAGCCGCCGGTTGAGACGTACTTCTTTGAGTTCTTCACCATGAACTGAACGCCTTCCTTAGGGGCTCCGGCCACAAAAGATTGGGCACGGCCAAAGGCTTTGTTGTTTTCCTCCGATGGGACGTAACTCCAGGCGATCCGGGCGATGATCGTGCCGTCCGGGAAAGGAAGCACACCTTCCCGGTAGGCTTTGATTGCGATGTCATTGCCCAAAATGCCGCGCAGATCGTTAAGCTCGCCTTCTTCGTGGGCTACGGAGATCAACCTCCAGTCCCGGTATCCTGGCTGCATTTTGATTCCAAAGATCGGGACGGCCTCGTCTTCTGTCTGGGTCGCTGCAAAAGTAATGAAGGCGATGGGGCAGACTGCAATTGCCGTCATCACGAAAGCAAAGATCTCTCTCATAGAGCACCCTTTCACGGAGACCATGGGAGGCAGACTACACCTATTTTTCCTGTTATGGAGGT
The DNA here is from genome assembly GCA_963833565.1 of uncultured Alphaproteobacteria bacterium. Taxonomy (GTDB): domain Bacteria; phylum Pseudomonadota; class Alphaproteobacteria; order Rhizobiales; family Rhodomicrobiaceae; genus Rhodomicrobium. The sequence goes on along the minus strand of CAWHYO010000042.1, from coordinate 131,213 downwards.
GATAAATGTAGATAGAATATATATACGTTAAACAGATTACCTTGGTTTATTGAGACCTCTTCAGCATGAACTTGATCTGCACCTTTGGAATAGAGCTTTTCCTAAGCTTCAGTTTCGCAAAATCTTTATCCGGAGTGGCGGCGCGAACTTTTTAAAGGCGAAGTTTTCGGAAACTATCCGTTGATTTTGAAGGTAGGCCAGCCTTAGCCCTCACAAGCGGTCGCTTTCATCCACCGCGGAAGCTTCTTGACCTTGCTCTAGATCAGCGTCCAGCGCTCACTTATGCTCCACGCCACGCGTCAGCGCCTGTGCTCGTCATGCCATTTTCTTACGACAGCGAGGGCATTCTCGATATGCTGCTCTGCGCTTGAGTTCAGCGTAGGCGTAGAGAATCTTCCCTTCAGGCGAAATCACATACGAAATGCGGTCAGCATAACCGGGTATGATGTAGGCCGCATCATAAGCGTCGATAACCGAAAGTTTGGGGTCGGCGCCCACGGGAAATTTGTCCCGGCACTCCTTCGCCGAGAATTCGAGTTGCACGTCGATCGGATCGCTGGAAAGGCCGATCACGGCTGCCCCGGCAGCTTTGAAGTTCTCGATATTTTCGGCGAATTCATGCGCCTCGACCGTGCAGGTGCTCGTGAAGGATTTGGGATAGAAGTAAAGAACTACGGGCCCTTTCTTGAGCGCTTCGGCGAGCGAGAATGTGAAGTCCTTGCCGCCCTGTGCGGCTTGCACCGTGAAATCGGGCGCAGGATCGCCCGGCTTCAGCGCCGCAACGGCGGCAGTGGTCGAGAGTCCAAGCAAAAGAGCCAGAAGAAGGGGGAGTTTCTTCAAGGGTGGTATCCTTTGAGTGTCGGGTCATCTGCGGTGAAAACGATGCTCAGTATATTGGCTCGGCACGTGGAAACTCCGCTTCAACATGTCTTGAGCCGAGCCGCGCTGTCCGTTCTTGCCTATTCAGAGCCAGGAGCGGCGTCTCGGTGCCTTCGATTGAAGCGGCGCGTTCTTAAATGATAGGCGGCTCAAACGGCGCGCGCCGTTGGCCTGACGTTGAGACGGTGTAAAGGGAGAACGAGGTGGACAAAGATGCCTTGCGGGCCTTGCAGGCTCCGATCAAGGAACGCTATCGCGAGACGCCGCAGTCGGCGGTGATCACCTTGAAGGCTCACGGCGCGATCGACGATGCGGCCATTGGCTGCAAGGTCGAGACCGGACGCGCGTTGGCCGTCGCAGGACTTCATCCAGCCACCGGGGGCAGCGGCCTCGAACTCTGTTCGGGCGACATGCTGCTGGAGGCGCTTGTTGCTTGCGCGGGCGTGACGCTGAAAGCGGTTGCCACAGCGCTCGATATTCGGCTGCGAAAGGGCATCGTCAGGGCCGAGGGCGAACTCGACTTTCGCGGCACGCTGGGCGTCGATAAGGAAGCTGCGGTTGGGTTCAAGTCAATCCGGCTCGCCTTCGATCTTGATACAGATGCGAGTGACGAAGCGATCGCGCAACTCTTAAAGCTGACGGAGCGCTACTGCGTGGTCTACCAGACGCTCAACAAGCGGCCCGACCTTTCGGTGACCGTCAATCGCGTGAGGTGAATCCCAACGGGCCGCCTTACTCCCGCGTTAAAGCGGGCGACACTCTTGGGGCAGTTGCTCCCAGCTGAAGCAGTCGAGTCGAAGCCTTGCTATAGTCATTTTACAGGGATTTCGCATTAATCAATGCAGCATGTCACAAAAAGTGGTTTAAGGAATCTTAACAGCGACTATAAACTATTAACCACTGATACAGCTTACATTTGGGCCAGATTGACATTTTTACAACCCAAAGGCATAAGCTAAAGCATGAGATAGTACAAATAGGCATAAGCGCTAATCTGTGCTTAACAATAATTAAAATTATCGTAAATTCGTTAGGGGCTTAAGAATGTGTGGGATTGTCGGTTGTTTTGGTAAAGATTTGCAGCCCGAAAGCACTCACCCCATTCTCAGATCAATGATCCAGGCTATCGCGCATCGCGGTCCTGACCAAAAGGGCCAGTTTGTCGAGCCAGGAGTTGGGCTGGGTCATGCCCGTCTGTCGATCGTTGGATTAGGTGACGGCCAGCAGCCGATGTCACTCCCCGGACGCGACCTGACGATCGTCTTCGACGGCGAAGTCTTCAACTATGTCGAGCTGCGAGATGCCTTGAAAGCGCAGGGGCGGATATTCCGCACCGGCAGCGACACTGAGGTCATCCTCCATCTGTATGACGAATTTGGCCCGGACTGCGTCGCTCACCTGAACGGTGATTTCGCCTTCGCGATCTGGGACGCGAACAAGAACCGCATGTTTTTCGCGCGCGATCGCATGGGCGTTCGGCCGCTGTATTATACAGTCGCAAACGGAACGCTGTATTTTGCATCCGAGGTGAAAGCGCTCTTGGAGGCGCCCGGCGTCTATGCCGAACTGGACCCGGTCGCTCTCGATCAGATCTTCACGCTGTGGGCTCCGATTGCGCCGCGCACGCCCTTCCGCGATATATTCGAGCTCGAGCCCGGCGAGATGATGATCGCGGATGAGGATGGCTTGAGGCGGCGGCCCTATTGGTCACTCACCTTCCCGGATCGCGACGCAGAGCCGGTTTATCGGGACGCGGCCACGGCGGCAGAGGAACTGCGCTCGCTTCTCACGGACGCAACACTCATCCGCATGCGCGCCGACGTTCCGGTAGGCTCCTATCTGTCGGGAGGGCTGGATTCTTCAATCGTATCCGCGCTTGCCTCCGGCATGGCGCCTGGAACGCTGCACACCTTTTCGATCGCTTTTGCGAGCAAGGAACACGACGAAAGCGCATTCCAGTCGCAAATGGCGGCGGCGCTCGGAACCCAGCACCGCACGATTAAATGCGACAGCGATGATATTGCCACCATCTTCCCGAAAGTCGTCGAAGCGACCGAGCGGCCGATCATACGCACCGCGCCGGCGCCGCTTTTCCTCCTTTCACGACTCGTCCGCGACCACGAGATGAAGGTCGTTCTGACCGGAGAAGGCGCCGACGAGGTCTTCGCAGGCTACGACATATTCAAGGAGGCCAGGGTCCGCAGGTTTTGCGCACGCAATCCGCAATCGAAGTTCCGCGGCCATCTCTTCCGCAAGCTCTATCCTTATCTGGCGGGGGTGCAGCAGCAGTCGGCGCAATATCTGGCCGCCTTCTTCGGCGCGGGTAACGATCGGCCCGACGATCCGCTTTACTCCCATCGCCCCCGTTTCCGCGGGACGGCAGCAACGAAGCTGTTCTTCTCGGGCGATCTCAAGGCGAAGCTCGGCGCCTACGATGCAACAGCCGAACTCGCGTCCATCCTTCCGCCGGAGTTCCCACGTTGGCACACCCTGCATCAGGCGCAGTACCTTGAAAGCCGCTTCCTGCTGCCTGGCTACATCCTTTGCAGTCAGGGCGACAGGATGGCGATGGCGCATGGCGTCGAGGGGCGTTTCCCGTTCCTCGATCATCGCCTCGTGGAGTTCGCAGCCAAGCTTCCCCCGGAGATGAAGCTCAAGGGCCTCGTCGAGAAGCATATCTTACGCGAAGCGACCAAGGATCTGCTTCCGGAGCAGGTTGCTCGGCGCATAAAGCAGCCCTATCGCGCGCCGGACAGCGCGGCCTTCGTCGGCCCGCATGAGCTGGAATACGTCCGGGAGGCGCTTGGTGAAAGCTCCGTGGCCGCGAGCGGATTGTTCAACCCGTCCATGGTGCGCAAGCTCCTCGATAAATGCCGGGCCAATCCCGGAGGCGGCTTCCTCGATAACGCGGCCTTCGTCGGCATTCTTTCATCTCAACTATGGATCAGCCGGTTCGCGAAAACGCACAGCGCCGGGTCGCTTGCAGCATAAGAATAAGCGCGTCAGCTCAGCGCAAAAATAATAGAAAAGGCGAATAGCAGTATGCGTATAGAACAGTGGCTGGTCGACAGTGCACATAAGTTTGGCTCGAAGACGGCGCTGATCACACCGCAGAAGCGATTGACTTATACTGAATTAAACGATGACTCGACGAGGCTTGCAGCGGCCCTGGTGGAACTTGGCGTCAAACGCGGAGATCGGGTGCTCATCTTCATGGATAACTGCTGGGAAGCAGCAATTTCCATCTTTGCGACTCTCAAGGCCGGCGCAACCTTCAGCCCCGTCAATCCCTCGACGAAAGCGAATAAGCTCGCTTACGTGATCGGCAACTGCCGCGCGACAGCCATCCTTGCGACAGGCAAGCTGATTAACGTCGTAGAGGAAGCGCGCCACGAACATGGCTCGCCCCTAATAGTGATCGGTACGTCAGTTGAGTCCGGGGCCCTTCCAGCAGACGTCGTTGCCTTCGAGGACTGCCTCGCTCTTGCGCCTATGCCGGTTCGCCACGGCGGCATCGATGTCGATCTCGCAATGCTCATCTACACCTCCGGCTCCACCGGCCGGCCGAAGGGCGTGATGATGACGCATAACAATATCCAGGCCGCGGCAACATCGATCACGACCTATGTGGAGAACACGCCGGACGACATCATCCTGAACGTCCTGCCGATCGCCTTCGACTACGGACTGTATCAGCTCCTGATGTCCGTGAAGATGGGCGCAACGCTGGTACTTGAGAAATCCTTCGCCTTCCCGCAGGCGATTTTCGACCGCATCCGCGCCGAGAATGTGACCGGCTTTCCGCTCGTGCCGACCATGGCTGCTATGATCCTGCAGATGCGCGATATCGAGCCGGGCTTCCTGCCGAGCGTGCGCTACCTCACGAACACCGCCGCCGCGCTACCGGTCAACCACATCGTGCGCCTGCGCGAGTTGTTCCCAGGCGCGCGCCTCTATTCGATGTACGGGCTGACCGAGTGCAAGCGCTGCAGCTACCTGCCTCCTGAGGAACTGGACCGCAGGCCTGGCTCGGTGGGGATTGCCATCCCGGGTACGGAAGCGATGGTCGTCGACGATAATGGCACGCCGCTTCCTCCTGGCGTTCCCGGTGAACTCGTCATCCGAGGCGCGCATGTGATGCAGGGCTACTGGGAGAATGAGGCCGCGACCCGCGAGCGGCTGCGCCCCGGGCCGAACCCTTGGGAGAAGATCCTCTACACCGGAGATTTGTTCCGCGTCGACGAAGAGGGCTTCCTCTACTTCGTCGGCCGCAAGGACGACATCATCAAGACACGCGGCGAGAAGGTTGCGCCCAAGGAAGTGGAAGCCGTTCTCCACGCGCATCCGAAGATCGCCGAAGCCGTTGTCGTGGGCGTTCCCGACAGGGTCCTGGGCCAGGCCATCGTGGCCATGGTCGTGCCCAGCGATCCCACTCTCACCGAGCGCGAGGTGATCCGCCATTGCGCTCAGCGTCTTGAGGATTTCATGGTCCCCCAGGCCGTTGAGTTCCATCCCGGTCTTCCAAAAACCGATACTGGAAAAATTAGCCGGCGTCTTGCAGGCGGGACCGTAAAGGGTGAAGCGTGACAACCGAAGCTCTCTTGGAAACGAAGCCTATTTTCCGCAAAACGCTCGAAATCGATCCTGAAGTTGAAACGGCGCGCATCGTCGAAAAGCTGCGTTTCCAGCTCGGCTCGGAACTTCGTAAGCGCGGGTTGGTGCTGGGTCTCTCCGGGGGCATCGACTCCAAGCGTGTGCGCCGGACTTGCGGCCCGAGCCGTGGGCGATGAGAATATCTGTTGACTGTTCATGCCTTAGCCCAAACGGGAAGCCCCCCGGCTCTGCCGGGGTGACAGTAGCAGTTTGACATTTCCGGAAGCTCGACCAACGACGCTCCCTTTCGTGAGTCGCCAAGCACACGAAAGGGAAGATCGATGGACGATCATGAAAGCTTAAGTCACACGAAGTGGGAGTGCAAATACCACGTTGTTTTCATTCCGAAGTGCCGGAGAAAGACGCTCTACGCGGAACTGCGCAAGTATATTGGAGAGTTGTTTCAAAAGCTTGCAGCGCAGAAAGAGAGCCGGATCGAGGAGGGTCATTTGATGCGGGACCACGTGCATATGTTGATCTCGATCCCGCCGAAGTATTCGGTTTCGCAGGTGATCGGCTACATCAAGGGAAAAAGCGCGATTCATTTGGCACGTGTCTACGGCGAGAAGAAGCGGAATTTTGTAGGGCAGCACTTTTGGGCGCGCGGGTATTTTGTGTCCACCGTGGGCCGCGATGAAGAGGTGATCAGGCAATACATCAAGAACCAGGAGGCGGAAGACAAGCGTCTGGATCAATTGCGCCTTTGGAACTGACAATCCGCCATTCGGCGGCTCATCAAATTGGGGCCGCGTTAGCGCCCCCACCAGCCGCTTTGAGCGGCTCATAAACTAAAGCCCCCGGCTTTGCCGCATAGGCGCTAAAATAAGATGCTTGCCTTGAGGGTTTGAGTGTGATTTCAGAATTGGATGACTTACGAATCACTCCTGGATCGCGACTGGGACAGTGTTGTCGAACGTCTCGGGGGCAACGAAACGTTGATTGCGAGCGCCAAGGCGACGAAGGCGTTTTTGCGTGCGAGAGCGTTCGAAAACGCCATCGACATGCTGCGAATGATTTTTGCCTATTGCGTCGGGGACGGCGGCTTGCGCTCTACGGCGGCGTGGGCAGCCTCTATTGGGCTCGTCGACGTGGCCAATACTGCTTTACTTTACCGCTTACGTCAGAGTGAAAGGTGGCTTACTTGGCTTTTGGAGCAGATGTTGTCGTCAGCGACGCCTCAGTCTTGCCAAGGCCGAATGATCCGCGTCATCGACGCCACGACGGTCCTCAAGGCTGGCGCTGCGGCCAAGACAAAAAACGGGCTGTGGCGGATCCATAGCGCTTTCGATTTGCCTTCCGAGCGCTTTGGTCACTTTGAATTGACCGATGAACATGGCGGCGAACGGCTTGACCGGATACCTGTGATCAAGAACGAAATCCGCCTTGCTGATCGCGCTTATATGCAACCGGACCAAATAGCGCCGCTCCTTGAGGCTGGCGCTGACATCGTCGTTCGAGCCGGCTGGAAAAACGCCCGTTGGCTCGACGCCGACGGCGCAGCGGTTGATATTATTGAGACGTTCAGAAAGGCGGCTGCATACGGAGTGATCGATCAGCCCATCTGGATCGGACGCAAATCTGGCCCTGCTCTCGCCATGCGTCTCGTCGCCATCAAAAAATCTCCCGAAGCAGCGGAAGCGGCTCGAAATAAAGCCAGACGGGAAGCGCAAAAGGGGCGGCATAATATCACGGAAAGCACTCTCATCGCCGCCGAATGGGTGATCCTCGTAACCTCTCTTCCTGCAGAAACCTTTTCGACAGAAGATATTCTTGCTTTATATCGCTTACGCTGGCGAATAGAACTCGCCTTCAAACGGTTAAAAAGCATACTGGGCCTTAAAGCTCCACCTGGCGTCGACGAACGATCCGCCAAACCTTATGTGATCGCTCATCTCTTGATGATTCTTCTGCTCGAGCCGCTCATCGACGAACTCGAGGACTCTCCCCGCTTGGCAGTAGCCGCTTGACCAGACCCGGCGCATGGCGCCTCACCAAGATGGTTGCGGCGATTTTCCTCCAGGCAATCATGCCCCAGCCTTCTCTCGCCCGTCTTCGGCAAGCAAAGACTGAACTCAAGCGAAATCTCCACGAGCCCCCGCGAAAACGCCGAAACTACCAGAGGATGGTCCGCTTATTTTAGCGCCTATGCGGCTTTGCCGGGGGATATTTACCATGACGCAGACGCGGAACTGCGCCTCGGCCGCGAGGCCGGTTGATGGCGGTGGCGCGGGTGTGTCCGTAGAAAACTAGGTCCTCCTGCCCGCAACTCCTTTCTGATCCGCATCCGGAAGCTGCGCATGGATAAGCGCGATGGCCGCATTGAGCTGGTCGTCCATCGCTTTTTCCTTGGGTACATACATGCTGCTGCCGGTTCCTTCCTCCGCGCCGTCATTTTTCAGATGGCCGCTCAGTTGCGCCTCGGATTCGAGGGGCAGCGCTGCAAGCTCTAATTTCAGGTTCTGCGGAATCTCGAGCTTGAGATCGTAATCGGGATCGATGCCAACCGCCTGGATGGAACGGCCGGAGGGGGTGTAGTACCTTGCGGTCGTCAGGCGGATCGCCCCTTTGTTCATAAGCGGGATGAGCGTCTGAACCGAACCCTTTCCATATGAGCGGGTGCCGAGAAGTGTCGCCCTATTGTTGTCCTGCAGCGCGCCTGCCACGATTTCCGACGCGGAGGCCGATCCGCCATTGATCAGTACAACAAGCGGCTTTCCATCCGTGATGTCTCCGGCTTTCGCATCGGCGCGATAGATATCTGAGCTGCTCCGGCCTTTCGTGATGACGATAGCGCCGCCGTCTAGAAAAGCATCCGCGACGGCGATAGCCTGGTCGAGCAGGCCGCCCGGGTTGTTCCTGAGATCAAGGACGTAGCCGGAAACCTTCGAACCGAGAATCCTTTTGATGTCCTGCACCGCCCACCTGAGATGATCGGCGGTATACCGGTTTTCGAACGATTTGACCTTGATCCAGCCCACATCGCCTTCGATGCTGTACTGCACGGGATCAACCCGGATAATGTCGCGAACGACCTCGACGGCGACCGGCCCCATGACGCCATTTCTCGCGATCGTCAGTGTGACGTGAGAACCAACAGGCCCGCGCATCTTGTCCCCCGCGGCGCTCATGCTCAGGCCTTTAAGGGACTTCCCATCGATGGCGATTACGATGTCGCCCGCAAGTACGCCGGCTCGTTCCGCGGGCATAGCGTCGAGCGCCTCGATGACCTTCGCACCGCCGTTGTCCATCTTGACGTTGACGCCAAGTTCCGCCAAGAGCGCTAAAACCGCCTCGCATTTCCTGCTTCTCTTCCTCGACCTCTTTCGGCGTCAGGTAGCTGCAATGCGGATCGAGCCCGTTAAGCACGCCCTTAAGAGCGTCTTCAAGGAGTTTCGAGTTCATCGGACTTCAAGGCATACTTGGCGCGCACCTGCCGGAGCACAGCCTCGAAAAGTTCGAAATTTTTGCCGGATCCCAAATCCGCGGCCGAACCTTGCTGCACCGTGGGCAGAGCGATAAAGCCGCCGCGCGTCTCAACCCCTGTCAGCACTCCCTTGATTGCATTCTGGAGGAGTTGGGCGTCGTCGGGCTTCACCACATACTTGGCGCGCACCTTTTCTAACGCATCTCTAAGAAGTTCGTATTTTTTGTCGGGCACTGCCGCTATGGCATGCCCATGGCGCGGCGAGGGTAGAGCTATGAGACCGCTGGCCGCGACCAGGATCATCAGGAACGAGCCAAGCGGCCGTCTGCTCATTAATTTCTAACCTTTTTTGGGTTACTGAAAGCTCGGTTACGGCTTTGCGGATTAAAGAGAAGATCGCCCCAGATTCTTTTCTACACTGTCGGCTTCGAATGTCATTATGACAAAAAGATCATTTTCACGAAAGGCGTCTCCAATTAATTTTTGCTTAAGACGGCCTTCAGATTGACTTAAGCCGCACCCGGAAAATGCGATAAGAAACAGCCATTTTTCGATCTAACCGATTTCCACGGTTAAGGACGCGCTTTCACGTGAACGTGATTTGGCTTACGCGTGCCCGGTATTAATATTGACTTAAGTCAACATTCACTTTGATTTAACGCAAGACCGAAGACGAAGGACACGGCCAGGAGGTATCCAATGTTGAAACATTCTCTCGCGATTTTAGCCCTTACCACAATTCCAGCGATGGCAGCCGACAACATAGTCTCCACCCATGAGGTGCGGTTCGACCAGGTGTCGTTTACCTGCGGAGAGATGAGCCAAGGGGGCAAGGTTGTGCGTTTCATTCATTCGAACCCAGGCGCAAAATATATCCAGGAGTTCCAACCCGCGGCGGATGACCCGCTGGCGAAGAGCTGGGACGTTACCTACCGGATCATCTGCGAAGGCGGATATCAGCAACCGATTACCGCCCATGCGGGCAGCAAAGGCTCCCTCCGCTAGGCCTTACCTCTGCTTGTCGAACAGTCCGTTCGGCAGCTTCCTCGTCCCTTGGAGAATGGCGGCGCTAGCGCCGCCACTTTTTTGCCCCGTCTCCCTCTGGTGTCTCATTCTGCGCCAGCATTCACCAAATCGATGGCGCGTTCAGCGACTATGGCCGCATGATCGAAGGGGTTGAAGGGGCCGGCGTTTTTTGGTAGGCCTGAGGAAGGCTTACCCTCAATTAAAAAGCGGATCCGTATTCGATACTGGGCCTCAAGTTTCAAGGCGGAGACATTTTAGGGAGAAATGTTATGCGCCCTATGAAATTTTCAGTATGGCCGCAAATAGCATTATTTGGCTTGATCTGCGGATTGACCTTCGCTGACCTCCATTACGCCCTTGGCAATAGCTCTACAGTGACGGAGGACCAAGGCTTTTCCGCTTTTGTCGAGCATCGCGTAGGAAGCACCGCCTTTTATAGTGGCAACAATGCGGAATTGTTCGCCAGCAACGCGGAAGCCAACGGCATCGAGCTTGCAACGCTGGAACTCGCGATCCCCCCTTCGGCGCCGGACATCCAGGCCAAGATAGAAGATTGCCATATCTGCCATCAGCCGTCGGGAGAAGGCACCCACGGAGAGCCGCCCATACCGCGACTGGCGGGGCAACAGGTCGAATACTTCGTCAATCAGTTGCGAGCCTTCGTTGAGCACCGGCGGCTGCATCCCATTATGGGAAACATAGCGCAGTATCTCAGCCCGGCGATGCAAATGGCCCTTGCCGAGCACTTCAGAGATCTCAGCCCTAAACCCCTCGGCGGGGCTTCGAAGGAACTCGCCGCCGCCGGAAAGAAGATTTACGAACAGGGGGTTCCCGATGCCTCTGTTCCCCCTTGCGCTTTCTGTCACGGGCCGGAGGCCAAAGGGAACGGGCCATTTCCCCGCCTGGCAGGCCAGCTTCAGGACTACATCATAAATAAGCTGGTGAACTGGAACACAGAGCGCGGGCAGAACCCGGCAAAACAGGATACGTCAGCCATCATGCGGCCGGTTGCGCACGCCTTGACCAAGGAACAAGTGGAAGCCGTCGCAGCCTATCTCAATTATCTGGAGTGAGGAGCGTCCTTTGTTCCAGGGACCGATTGCCTACTTCAGACGGACCGGTACGATCTCCGCTGACAACTGCACATTGTCCCCGAGCCCATAGAAATAGTGGGCCGGTTGAGAGATTTGGCGCAGGATCGAAAACAGCCTCAGGCGGACATGGTTGAACATGCTCATCCTGCGGGACGGGAGCAGCTTTTCGAATGTGACGTGGACTGTCCAGCGGTGCATGGCCGTGGGCAGGTTGATTTCGTGATGCCTGACCATGTCTTCTAGCACAGCTTCGACATTGGGCTCCTCCATGAAGCCGAATTGCACGCTCACTGCGATGATGCTGGAGTGCTGGTCCTTGTGAAAAACGGTGATCTGGTACCGGCCCTCGTGAATGTAAGGCACCTTGCGGTGAACCACCTGCACGAAAATCAGGTGCCGCGGCAATATCCCGTAGCGGTCATACCATAAGCTGCAACAAGGCCGGGGACTTATCGTTGAGCGACGTAAGGTGCTTCGGCGTCACTAAGAGCCCTATGCGCTCCATATAGGCCGGCTCGCTTCTGTGGAGTTCGACCAACTTGCGCATGCTCATGGTATGTTTGGTCCTGTAAGCTGCTGCGGTTGCCCTTCGGCCCCAGCGCCAGGTGAGCATCACAGTAAAAATCACAAGGCCAACGCCCAGGGGGATGTATCCGCCGTCCAGAAGCTTCAGGGAACTCGCGATGCAGAACACTGCGTTGATGAGCGTGAGGAAGCCGAACAGGCCGCCGCTCGCTAACGGACTCCATCCCCAATACCGCACGCCAACCGGGATCATGGCAGCGGAGGTGGCAAACATGACGCCAGAAACCGCAAGACCATAAAGCGCCGCGAGAGCTTCAGTGGAGCGGAAGCCGAGCACTAGCGCCGTGCAACCGGTGAAAAGCGCCCAATTCACAAAAGGACAATTCCCTGAGGATAGCGCCGCCACAGCCGTCACCAGCTTCGAAAGCGAGGCAGCCTGATAAAGCGTTTGTGGAGATGCGTCGCCCCAGGCATGCGCCCAAAGCACTTTGCCGCCGTCGATGAGCGCCACGCTCGCCGACGGTATGTTCAGGGCTCTGAGTGCGTCCTTGGGATCAAGCTGGACAGCGAGAGCTGCAGGCGGAGCGACTTCGAGCCGACGCTCGATCTTGGAATAGGCTGGGGTCTGCTCGGTTACCGCGGCCGCAGCAAAAGCGCAAAGAAAGGCAGCCGCGAACGCAATCCGGGACCACTTCATGAAAACACGCCTTCGGGCCATGGCCATGAGAGAAAGCGATACACGCAACTCGCGCAATCAATACTTCACGGCATGGCGCGCCGGCCGCGACGGCTAATGCACGGCGTCCTGAGCCACCGGCGCCACCGGGTCCTGCGGCGCTTCCAGATAGGCGGCCAGCGGCTGGGTCAGCGCCGCATTCTCCGGCTGGCTTGCCGGGAAGAAGCCGTCGTTGATCTGCGCCAGGAAGACTTCGCAAGCGGCCCGCAGCTCGAAAAGCTCAGTGCGGCCGCCCACACGATAGCTGCCGTCATGCGCGCAGTGGCTTTGGCGCTGCTCCGCATCCGGCTTTCGCCGGGCAAGGAATCGCGACAGCAAACCGCCGCCGTGGAACATGCGCTGCGCATCGCGCACAAACTCGGCCTGCATCTCCTTGCAAGCCTCGGTCGCATCCAGAAACTGGTCGATGTCGTGTTGAAACTCCGGCGCTATTCTTCTCAGCTCCGCGGCCCAGATCCGGGCGCGGGACAGCTTCGTCAGCATGAGCGCTTCACGCTCCTGGAAGGTCTTGCAGCCGTCGCGGAAACGGCCGAGCTTCGCCGCGATTTCAGCGTGACCGGCACCCTTCACATCGGCCTTCGGAAGCGCGGTCCTCTCGAAGAAGAATGCATCGTCGAGAGCCGAACTCAGCGCATCCTTCAGGAAATAAACAACGGTATAGATATCGTGCTGTTGCGGCGGATTGAGTGTCCAAAGCGCCATGTCGTGCTCTCATCCCCTTCCTGCGTCGAAGGCGATGCTGGGGTTCCGCGCTGGAGGAAGCGCAGAACCCCGAACCGGGCAGCGGTCAGATCATGAACAACCCGTTGTGCCGCCGCAGGTATCGCACTTCAGACAAGTTCCGTTGCGAACGAGAGTAAAATTCCCGCATGTGCCGCAGGCTTCGCCCTCGTACCCCTTTGCACGCGCTTCCGCGAGCAGCTCGGCCTTTCCTTGCCTGGCTCCATGGGAAACTGTCAGATGGGAAGCAGACAACGCGGCACTCGACCCATCGCGCGCGTTTACTTTGGAAGACCCCAACGGACTGTCTTCGGCATCCGGACTCAGGGCATAAGCCAGTGCGCCATGCGTTTCATAAGAACCGGCGCTACTGATTCGCTCAGCTTTAGGCTGATCCTGAACTATGACAACTTTGTGGTGAAGCCCGCGTGTGAGGCCCTTGCTGACGTAGCGATCGGCGTAGATGACGGGTGCCGAAGCTTTCTGACCCGGTCTGTCGTCCGCTACGCCGCCGCCCATCACGGTCGCGCCGATTTCGGACGGATCGACGTGGGCGAGGTCGTTGCGGCCAAGATAGGAGACGGCCAGCTCACGGAAGATATAGTCGAGGATCGAGGTCGCTCTCTTGATCGCCTCGTTCCCCTGCACAAAGCCGGCCGGCTCGAAGCGAGTAAAGGTGAACGCTTCGACGTATTCTTCGAGCGGCACGCCGTATTGCAGGCCTAGGCTGATGGCGATCGCGAAATTGTTCATCAAGCTGCGGAAGGCCGCTCCTTCCTTGTGCATGTCGATGAAGATTTCGCCGAGCCGCCCGTCCTCGAATTCGCCCGTGCGCAGATAGACCTTGTGGCCGCCGACCACCGCCTTCTGCGTATAGCCCTTGCGGCGGTTCGGAAGCTTGTCGCGCTCCGTCTTGAGGCGCACGCGCTCGATGATGCGCTCCACGATGCGCTCGGCCACGATCTGAGCGCGCCTGCCTTGCGGAGCCGCCGCCAGAGCTTCCGCTACATCGTCCTGATCCTCGTCTCCATCGGCAATGAGTTGCGCGGACAGAGGCTGAGAGAGCTTCGAGCCGTCGCGATACAGCGCGTTCGCTTTCAGGCCGAGCTTCCAGGACAGCATATAGGCTTCGCGGCACTCGGCGATGGTCGCCGTGTTCGGCATGTTGATCGTTTTCGAGATCGCGCCCGAAATGAAGGGCTGCGCCGCCGCCAACATATGGATGTGGCTCTGCCAGGACAGCGCCCGCTTGCCCTTCCTTCCGCAGGGGCTGGCGCAATCGAACACCGGAAGATGTTCGGGTTTGAGGCCCGGCGCACCTTCAAGCGTCATGGTCCCGCAGACATACTCGTTGGCCACTTCGAGTTCGGCCTTCGAGAAGCCGAGCGCGGTGAGGAGGTCGAAGCCGGGCGCGTTCATCTGCTCTGCGGAGAGCTTCAGAACGCCGGTGCAGAAGTCCTCGCCCAGGTTCCATTTGTTGAAAACGAACTTGATGTCGAAGGCGCTGGCGAGGCCCGCTTCGACGGCCGCAATTTTCTCCGCCGTGAAGCCCTTCGCGGTCAGCGACTTGTGATTGATGTGCGGAGCGCTTGCAAGCGTGCCCCGGCCCACGGCGTGGGTGATGATCGCCGAGATGGCGCTTTCGCCATAGCCGAGCGTGCGGAGCGCTTCCGGGACCGCCCGGTTGATGATCTTGAAATAGCCGCCGCCTGCGAGCTTCTTGAATTTCACCAGCGCGAAGTCGGGCTCGATGCCGGTCGTATCGCAATCCATGACAAGGCCGATGGTGCCCGTAGGCGCGATCACCGAGACTTGCGCATTTCGGAAGCCGTGGGCCTGACCGAGCGAGATCACCTCATCCCAGACCTGCCGGGCAGCAGCGACGAGATCGACTTGCGGGCAAATGCCGTCCAGCAGCGGTACGGGATTGGTTGACAGCTGCTCATAGCCGTTTGTGCGGCCATAGGCTGCACGGCGATGATTGCGCATCACGCGAAGCATGGCAGTCTCGTTCGGACCATAGCCTGAGAAGGCGCCCAGTTCCTTCGCCATATCCGCCGAGGTGGCATAAGCGACGCCCGTCATAAGCGCGGACACCGCCGCCGTGAGCGCGCGTCCCTCTTCGGAGTTGTAGCCAAGCCCCGACACCATCAGGAGCCCGCCGAGATTCGCGAAGCCAAGGCCGAGCGTGCGGTACTCATAGGAGAGCTGGGCAATCTCCTTCGATGGAAACTGCGCCATCGTTACCGAGATTTCCAGCACCAGCGTCCAGAGCCGGCATCCATGCGCAAAGGCCTTGACGTCGATGATCCCAGCCCCGGCGTCACTCTTCGAGCGGAAGCTGAGGAGGTTCAGCGAAGCCAGATTGCAGGCCGTGTCGTCTAGGAACATGTATTCCGAGCAAGGGTTTGAGGCCCGGATCGGACCGCTGGCCGGACAGGTGTGCCAGTCGTTGATCGTCGTGTGAAACTGGATTCCGGGATCGGCGCTGGCCCAAGCAGCCTCCGCGATCTGATCCATCAGTTCTCGCGCCTTGACCCGCTTTGTGACCTTTTCGACGGTGCGCGCCTTGAGCGCCCACTCGCCGTCGTTTTCAACGGCGCGCAGGAAACCATCCTCAACGCGGACGGTATTGTTGGAGTTCTGGCCCCCAACGGTGCGATAGGCTTCGCCTTCCCAGTCCGTGTCAAAGCCTGGAAACTCAATGGATTTGAAGCCCTGCCGCGCGAACTGGATCACACGCTGGATATAGCTGTCGGGCACAAAGGCCCTCCGGGCAGCCTTGATCTCGCGTTTCAGCGCTACGTTTTTCGCGGGGTCGAAGCAATCGCTGCCTTCGCCCTCGCAATTCACGCATGCTTTCATGATAGCCGTCAGGTGCTTCGCGCAGGCCTTTGAGCCCGCGACGAGAGCGGCGACCTTCTGCTCTTCGAGCACCTTCCAGTTAATGAAAGCCTCGATGTCGGGGTGGTCGGCGTCGACGATCACCATCTTGGCCGCCCGCCGCGTGGTGCCGCCGGACTTGATCGCGCCCGCAGCACGGTCGCCGATCTTGAGGAAGCTCATGAGGCCGGAGGACTTGCCGCCGCCGGAAAGCTTCTCGCCTTCGCCGCGAACCCTTGAGAAGTTGGAGCCGGTGCCGGAGCCATATTTAAAGAGGCGCGCCTCGCGGACCCACAGATCCATGATGCCGTTCTCGTTCACGAGGTCATCCTGAACGGACTGGATGAAGCAGGCATGCGGCTGCGGATGCTCATAGGCGCTTGTCGAGCGAACCAGTTCACCGGTCTCGAAATCGACGTAGTAATGGCCCTGTCCCGGCCCATCGATGCCATACGCCCAATGCAGTCCAGTGTTGAACCACTGCGGACTGTTCGGTGCGGCCATCTGCATTGCGAGCATGTAGCAGAGCTCGTCATGGAAAGCGCGGGCGTCTTCTTCGCTCGTGAAATAGCCGCCTTTCCAACCCCAGTAAGTCCACGCGCCTGCCATGCGGTCGAACACCTGGCGCGCATCTTTCTCGGGGGCATAACGCGCGGCTTCGGGCAACTCGGCCAGCGCCTGCCCGTCGGGAACCGACCGCCAGAGCCACGACGGCACCCGGTTCTCTTCGATGCGCTTCAGCCGGGCCGGCACGCCCGCCTTCCGGAAATACTTCTGAGCAAGAATATCGGCGGCAACCTGGCTCCACTGCTCGGGCACGAGAAAGCCCTCAAGCTGAAAAACGACCTGGCCGTCGGGGTTTTTCAGCTCGCTGGTCGCCTGCCTGAAAGCGATGTCTGCATAGGGAGACTGACCTGTCTTTGTGAAGCGCCGTTCGATCCGCATGGAGTTCTCTCTGTTTCAGGCAGCAAGACCGCCCTAGTTGCCCCAAACTCAGACGCAACAAACAAAACTCTCACGCCACTTTCCTCAGGCTCGCTTTTGGTTTCACCCTAAAGCGCTCATAAAAATCAAGACCCAAGAAACAAGGCACGGCAACACCGGCGCGCCCGCAAAACTCGTGTGAGCCGCCTACACAAGGCAGCCAAAAACGCATCCAGAAAGGACGTGCAAAACTGCCAACGGTGCCAGATTTTTTCCTGAAAGGTGCCGCCTGGACGGCTGGCGGGATAAACTGCCGCCGCGCCCTCCTGGAAGGACGCCCCCGCTGGCGGCAAGTTCAGATTTAGACGATTCGCCTCCACAAAGCTGTCACAATGGGGCAACAGCACCAATCTTTGTGCCATCTGCACGGAGGCACCCAACATCTTGTGGTCATCCTGTTCATAAAATACAGCTAAGGTTGCATAGGTTGGGGAAAAACACGTTGCGGTCTTGCAAAATAAAAAACGCCACACAGGCACCCCATCTGAGGGTCTGCTGTGAGGCGCTTCCTCGGCTCAGAAACAGCCTAGCTAGTCTTTCTTGATGGCCTTGAAGAGCTGGCAATAGCCGTCCGGATTGATTTCGCCTTCAACAAGCTTGCAACCCTTGGGAGCCTCGAAGTTGGCGCAAATGGAACAGTGCTGCCCGTCTTTGGCCGTCTGCTGATAGTGAACGTCCGCCTGCTTAACCTTGGCTTGCGCCGCTGTTATGCCGGAAAGCAAAACCGGGACGGCGCCTGCCGCAACAACAGCTCCCCGCAATACAACGCGGCGCGATACTTTTTTATCTTTATCCATTCACACTTTCTCCTTGGAGTGAAGAGTTTACCTAGACAAGCAAACCTTAGCACAACACTTGCGCTTAAGATAGAATTAAGTTTCTTTTAATACCCCTTTCACGGCAGTTTATGATGCGAACTTGACACGAAGCGAAAGAAACTCATGCCAAAGATCGCAGTCGAATAAAGAGGGGGCCTCCGCAGGCGAAGCCCCAACGGTCCGTTTAACGTTGATAAATTGAGCGAGTACTTGTGGATAATTTCAGAATGCGCTGCTGATACAATTTTATACAATTGATCCTTGGTGAAAACTCATTCACCCGCAGCAGGTCTGGCTGCTGTAGCGGCTCCGCTGAGCGTTCACGGATCGATCAACTTTCTGTTACTTCAGCGGGATTTGACTGTGGGTGAAGCTTCTGGAGTTTCAGAGGGGAGCTCAGACTTTATCCTTTGGCTTTGAAGAGACCGCACCAGCCATCCGGGTTGATGGGCCCCTCGACAAGCGAGCATGACGAAGGGGCGACGAAATTGCCGCAGACGGAGCACGAGTTTCCGCCATTGGGAGTATCCCGGTAAGATACCGATTTCTTGGGGACTTTTGCGTTAGCTTTTGCTGTTCCCGAAAGCAGGACCGGCGCGGCCCCTGCCGCAATCACAGCCCCGCGCAATACGAAGCGGCGGCTGACCTTGTTGGCGTCATTCATAGTTCTTCTTTCTAATTCGAATGAGTATCCTCACCTAGAGGCTTATGTATACCATGAGCCTCAAGCTTTGGCTTGATGCGCATCAACAGAGACAAGGCTTCGGTCAAGAGCCGGAGCGCAGGGTTAATTTGGAACGCATCGCTCCGACGATTGATTGAAAAGGGGATGGCCAGCGAAAAATGGAACCGCACCTCCGTTCGGGGCGCTCCGCGTGCGGAGCAGTTAAGAGGTTCAACTGCCCCGGCCTCGTCGTGCGGCTCTCATTGATTTCGTAAGGACATGAGCCCCCGCTCAAATGCGGTATCTTTTGATACAATTGTCCGTCTCAAAACTGCGATCGAGTCTCAAAAAACCAGGAATTCGGGCCTAAACGGCAAAGCTGTATCTCAGCCAAGGGAGTCTCGAATGAAGTTTGTGGTTTATGCCGCAGTTATCGGAACGCTTGTCATTGCCTCCCCCGCACTTCAGGCGCAGGACATGCCCGGCCCGGGGAAAGCCTGCAAAAGCGATCGCGAGAAGTTCTGCCCCGGGCTCAAACCGGGCGACGGGAAGCTGTGGCCATGCATGAAGGAGCACACCTCGGAGCTTTCGCCCGAGTGCACCGCCGCGATCGAGGCCGGAAAACAAGCCAGAAAAAATATTCAGGCAAATTGCAAGGCGGATATGGGTAAATTCTGCGCAGATGCCGCCAAAGAACGCGGCGGGATCGCCAAATGCCTGGAAAGCCACGCGAGTGAGGTTGAACCGGCATGCGCGGATGCGCTGAAGTCGAGGCCCGGCGCCAAGAAATCGTAAGGGTCAGGCCGCGCTCAGCGGCCGGCCTTCTCCTTCGAGGACGCTGCCCCGCCCTCATCGCCGCTCGGCTTGAACTTGAGCGCAACGCCATTCATGCAGTAGCGCTGGCCCGTGGGCTGCGGCCCATCCGGAAAGACGTGGCCCAGATGAGCATCGCACCGCGCACAACGCACCTCCGTCCGGCTCATCAGGAATGACCGGTCATTGTGCTCGCTCACGGCGTCATCGCTCATCGGCTTATAGAAGCTCGGCCAGCCCGTGCCCGACTCGAATTTGGCGCCGGATGCGAAAAGCGGAGCGCCGCAGCATACGCAGGTGAAAGTCCCCTCGCGCTTCTCGTTGTTGAGGGGGCTTGTGCCTGCGCGCTCTGTACCGTGCTGGCGCGTGACTTTGTACTGCTCTGGCGTCAACTGCGCCTGCCACTCCCTATCGCTCTTCTCGACACGCTCCGTCATCGGCCAAACCCCTTCGCGATCTCAGCGCCGTAAGTATTGGGGCGCGTTGCGAGCTTTTGAAGTGGTCGAGCGCGAGCGCAGGAAACTTTGACGGTCACATCCAAGTCACCGGCGAAGCGGCGGCCGCCCGATGCTAAACAGCCTCGGGGCTGAAGACGCCGCCATTGGCCTCCTCGGGTCTGCGCTTCTCAAGCTCCTGGCTGTACCGGCGCAGCGCGTAAGCCTCGCTGACCATCCCGACGACGTGGCCCGACTTGATGCTGTCAAGAACGGGCAAGACTTCGGATGCGGTTTTCGTGAACATCTGGATTGCGGAATGGATGTTTTCCTGAACCGTCAGAACATGCGGCTCGTCGTGAATAAGTGCCTCGGCTGTCGTGCTACCCGCCACCTCGTCGTATGCCGACGAATGGGCCTCGACGGTTTCGATCATGCCGATATATCCGCCGCGGTCATTCAGAACGAAGGCATATTTCGGGCCTCCGAGCGGGAAATGGTCGCGAAGCTCGGCGATGGTCTCGGACGCCGGCACGAGCTGGACGTCTTTTCGCATCAGCTTTCCAACGGTCAGGTCCGCGATCCAGCCAACGTCATGAGCGCCCTGGATGCGCAGGCCGCGGACATGGAACCTCCAGGTCGCGAAGGAGTAACCGAAGCTTTGGCGCACCACGACCGAGCAGGCGATGACGCTGGCCATGACGCCCATGGTGAGCGAAAAATTTCCGGTGGTTTCGAGGACGAGGAGCGTCATCGTCAACGGAGCGCCGACCACGCCGCCCGCGACCGCGCCCATTCCGACCAACGCGTATGCGAGAGGATTGACCGATAGCGCGGGGAAGATGGCCTGCAGCCCAGCCGCAACCGCTCCGCCGAAGATCGCCCCCAGGAAAAGAGACGAGCTGAAAAGGCCGCCGCGCATTCCCGACCCCACGGTGAGCGCCGAAGCCGCGATCTTGGCAACCAGCAGGGCCGCCAGCGCCTGGAACTCGAAGCCTCCCTCAAGCTGGTACGAAATCGCGCCGTGGCCGCTCCCCAGCACCTCAGGGTAGAAAAGCGCAAGCAAACCAACGCCGGTGCCGCCCAGAACCGGCCTCAAGATGCGCGGCACCTTGTACTGGCGCCAGGCGTTCTCGATAACCGTCACGGCCCGCATGGTGGCGATGGCGATTGCAGCCGCGCCGAAGCCGAGACCGAGAAAGAGCAGATAATCGTGACTTGCGACGGTCATCGCGGGCAGGATGAACAGCGGCCTGCCATTCGAGATCGCGTTGATCGCGAGATTGCCGCACAGGGCAGCGGACGCGACCGGGGCAAGGGACTGCAGCGTGTAGCTGCCTATAACCAGCTCGAAAGCGTAGAACGCGCCGGTCAACGGGCTGTTGAAGGCAGCCGCGATGGCCGCCGCCGAGCCGCAGCCGACCAGAAGGCGCAGATCCTGCCGCCTGAGACGGATGTTCTGGCCGATTTTCGAAGCAAACCCCGATCCGACCTGAGTATAGGCGGCCTCCAGGCCTGCGCTCCCTCCAAAGCCGACGGCGACGATGGTCAAAATCGCGAGGTTGAGGCTGTCGCGCAGGGACATGCGGCCGCCATAGAGCGCATTGGCCTCGATTGCGTCGACAATCTCCCGGGGGCGAAAACGCCGGATTGTCACGGCGAGCAAACCGACCAGAAGGCCGCCCGCCACCGGCGCGAGAAATCTTACAAGGGGCGGGATTTCAGTTCCGGCGCTGAGATGAGCATCGAGTGGCACACCGAAAATGACATGGTGCAGCCAGACAACCGCAGCGTCGATGATTGCGACGATCGCTCCGATGGCAAAACCCGCGAGCGCCGCGATCGCAATCAGGGCGATCTCGTTCTCGCGGAACCGGATTATCTCTCTTGCAAACGCCAGGCTGACGCTTCGCCGCAGTGTTTTGAAGCGGCGATGCGCCACTCGTTCGGATGCCAACGGTGCTCGCGTTTCGATGAGCATAAAAGCAATGGTCTGGTGCGCCCCCGCATGGGCATATTGGCCCGCAGGCCCATCCGGGGAAAACAAATGGACGTGAGAGGGTTCGCTGGCGGCGCGATGCGGGCGCCGGGCGCCGCCGCGAAAATTCGACATAGCGGCGGGAAATGATCGGGCGCAGCCGTCCGGCTCCCTGGAAAGCGTGCTAAAATTAGCCGCCACAGCATTTGGACCACATCATAAGCGTGAGCGTTTCCGAGCTTTTCATGAGCGACAGATTTTAGGAAAAAGCGCCTTATCGGCAGGTTAACGCCGCCAACCCATTGATAAACAATAGAAATATTCCACAGAGCGTTTGCGCCGCCGCGGCTGCGAACAGAGCGAGCATGGTTAACGGCGGTGGCCTGAACATAATTAACGGACTTTTCCGCGCCCACTTTCGTCCAAAAATATAATCCGTTAACCCTGCCGGTTGGCGGCGAAAACCTGTTCTCGTTCAATGGGATAGAGGGGCTGTTGGCCGGCCGGGCAGCGGCCGCTCTGATTTATTGGTATTTTGGGGGCGCAAAAAACAGGCCGGAAATAAATCCGGCGCGCCGCCGTTAACCATAAAAGTGTAAACGCATAATCCCCGCCGCAACCAGCGCCTTGCCATGGTGCAGATAGATATATAAATACTTTTGACCGCCGCGAACGGCCGGGAGCAAAGGCGCCATGACATGTGGCGGTTCGTACAAGGCTGTTATCGGGAAAGGGACAAGCGCCTCTCGCAAAACGGTTGATTAAGCGTGCTCGCGCGCCATGTGCATTCATAGGGACTTGCGCCCCGGCGGCGGCTGTGGCAGGTTCGCGCACGGTTCGCTGCAGTAGCTCAGTGGTAGAGCACCCCCTTGGTAAGGGGGAGGCCGAGAGTTCAATCCTCTCTTGCAGCACCATCCCAACCCCAGAAAATCAATCGCACCGCTCTATCTTGCGCAAAGCATTATTTACGCTTCGCCAGCTCTTCGCGCACGATGTCCGGTTGCGCGGCAATCACAGTCAGATAAGCGCGCCCAGGAGCATCAGGCTCGGTACGGCCTTGTTCCCAATCGCGCAGTGTGCCGACTGGAATGTGATAGCGCGCAGCGAATTCCTCCTGGCTGAGCTTCAAGGCTCGCCTGATAATCTTTGCTTGTGGCACCCGTTTTAGCCCTGATGTCAATTGCTCTTCAGTGATAGGTTGTGCAATCAGGATTTGCAAGCGCAGCTGCATGCTTCTCTTCTGCCGTCATGGCATCGAGGCGAGCCCAACGCTTCTGAGCTTCAGAGGCAGCTTCGATTTTCTTCATGGTATCTACGTCGCTCATGGGTTTCTGCTTCTCTAGCCGAAATGATACGCGAACGACCTTCGACCGGAGTATAAACAACAAATAGCAATCGTTCGTAGGCCATCCCGATGAGTATGTATCTTACCTCGGGATGGGGCTCTTCCCGATCCTCATAGTCGACCGCGAAGGCATCTCTGAAAGCCTCTTTTGCCGTTTCAAACGAAACGCCGTGTTTCTCGAAATGCTTTGCGGCGTTCTCGTCATCCCACTCGAATTCGTCGTCTTCCATAGGATACGGATTCCCCGTAGTTTAGTCAACAGTGTTGCGCGGGTTTTCTCCAGCAACTCCTCGCTGTGGATTCCCTGCGACGCGAGCGCTGGTTGACAAGTGGGAATCGGCCAAAGAGGCGGCCTTATCAACAGAAAGGCCAAGTATGACAGACCCGATGAACGAGCCACCAGGCGGTAATATCCAACGGGAGCGAGTGGCCAAGCGCTGCAGTAGCTCAGTGGTAGAGCACCCCCTTGGTAAGGGGGAGGCCGAGAGTTCAATACTCTCTTGCAGCACCAGCTACCTCTACCCGGAAATTAAGGCTTTTTCTCATCCGCCACGCGAACGCATGGCGATGCGAGGCCATGAACGGCACATGAACAGCCCACGGGTTTGTGTGCGTATCGTGTGCGGCGGTTCGCGAATTGTTCTGGGTGTTTTTTTTAGAAGACCAGAAAGAAACGCGTAACTTCTGTTTTCGACAGGACGCGCCGATTTCGCGTGCCATGAGCCCGAAAGGGTGCGCCATGACTGACCATCTCCGAGCAGCCTGCGCCCTGGGAGAGCGCAATCCTCCTGGTCTGCGACTGCAACAATCACCTCTCCGCCGAGGATGATGCCGAGCGCATCGAACGGTTGACGTCGCATCATCGCGCAACTTGGGCTTAAGGATTTCGAGAGCCTCTTAGGGCCCACCAGCAGGATTTGCGTTATTTCCGAGAGCAAACCTATGAGGTTTTCCCTTGGTTGACACCTGAGATGCTTTGAGATCATCAACCTTAGGCGCTTCATTTCCTCGACTCTCATTTCACGATTTCGGTTTCACTCATGATATCGACATTGCCTTCGAGGTTAGGTATCTTGATTTTTTGACGAATTTTATCTGGGGCCTATCATGCACAGGCATATTTTTGGCATTTTGGCGGTTGCTGCTTTTGACCATAAGTTTCTCTCTGCACCTAACATCACAACCACCAAAGCCTAGGACCGAGGGTCAACGACCTACCTCCACGTTCGCTCCCTTCGTTCCGTTGGCTCCGCGTGTAACCATCTCGCCTGATGGGGCGAGGACTGTAACATCGTCTCCGCAACCGTCGAAGTCTGAATCCCCGCCGCAAACGCACATCGTGCCTACACGCGATCCTGGAGAGGACATATTAACTGGGAAAAGCTCTCGTGATGAGCGGGATTTAATAACACTGGAAGCACGGCTTAAAAGATTGGAAGAAGAGCTTGATAAAAGAGAGAAAAGCATCATCGAAAGGGAGAAAAAACTTAATTTAAAGGAGCGCTCATCTGATTCTAAGCCAGTAGCTGCCCCTGCTCCTGCTGCTTATGCAGCTCCTGCTGCTTCTAGAGTTCCCGAGGTTCCCACAGCAACAAATGCCGTCCCCAATGAAAACCTCATGGGCAATTCCACCATCAATCCGAATCATCGGCTGCACCACTGAAACATTCACACAAAGATGGGCCGTAGTGCTCGAATTTTGCAGCTTGGTGGCGGCAGCTATTCAGTTGTTTTTGTACTTGCAAGGCGCCTCGGAAGCTGTAACGCGTAGACAGTCTATAAAGTGACTGCTCGCCTTCACGAGTTTCTAATCTTCTACCTTTTCGGAGGTGTTATGCATACAGGAGCGAGACCAATTCCCATGCCAAGTGCTTGAGCTGCTCCAAGGACAGATCGATGATGCGATGGGCTTTGCCAGAACGGTCCACGGTCTTAAATTTTTACCACGTGATCTCCTGGATCAGAGATTGGCGCTGTTGCGAAAATCGTCCGCTGTCATTGGGCAATTAAAATGGTGGCCCCCTTCTTGGTAAGGGGGAGGTCGAGAGTTCAATCCTCTCTTGCAGCACCATCCTCATCAACAACAGCCGCTTGTCGCGTTCGAACTAGAACTTCGTCTGCAAGCCGCAATGCGGCGTAAGCCGCCTGCGCTTTGGCCGGATTCCACGGCTCAATCACTTGCAAGTCGGCAGACAAGCGCATCCACTTCGTGATCGCGTAATTATAGAACACCTCCAGGCCGGACTCATCGCGCCTGTCGAAGCCAAGCGTGGCCAATCCATCAAGCAAAGGTTCGCTGAAACCGTATTGAAAGTATCCGAAGCCCCAGCGGTCGTCTTCACGGCCATCCAGGAGATTGTTCCCCGCAAGCCCCGCCAGTGCGCTCCATTTGACAGGATTGGGGTTGCCGTCGCTTAGCGTGACGAGCGTAAACACGCCCCAGCCTATGGCCGGATTGGAATCGCTTTGCACGAGGTTCTGCTGGACCGCGTAGGAGGTGAACCAATACCCTTGCTTAAGGCTCACCGGACCGGGAAGGTTGCCGATGCTGTCGAGATCGATGCCGTAAGCGTCGCTGTAGGCGGCGCGAAAGTTTTGGTAGCCCTTGAGGCCGAACAACTCGGTGGGAACGGTCAAGGCCGCGCCCCAGGCCCGGCCCTTCGCGAAGGGATCTTCGATGACGGCCGGATCGATTGCGCTGCGCGGATCGAGGATCGCGAGCGTGAGGATGAACGGCGCAGTCTTGAAAGTCACCCCTGCACCAAGCGTGTACGGCGCAGAGATGACGACCCTGTCGCCGGGCGCTCCTCTGGCGGCAGTGTAGCCCACGCCGGTCGATGGCAGCGCGAACGCCCTGTTCATGAACGTGTCGATGCCGCCACCGCCGAGAAGCGGAGTTTGGGATGCGAGCGTCATCATGTTGAATTTGCCGGCGCTGACCGAAACGTGCTCGCCGATATCCTGCGTGACGCTGAGCGAGAGGGCCTGCTGGTAGCCGTCTCCCGACAAATAGGCCAGCGCCGTGTTGACCGGGATGAGCGCGAAATCCTTCCTGTTCAGGTTTTCGCCGAGATAGTGCTCGTACTGCACGTTGACATGGAAACCGGGCCATAGGCCGAGTTTCTCTGGATCGATCTTCAGAAAGGCGTCGACCTTGCCGCCATAGAACCACGCCTTGGTGGCATCGCCTTCGGTTTGTCCCTGGTAGAATTGAGTGACCCAGACATTGGTGCTGATGCCCAGCGACCGGAGCTCTTCTTTGGGGCCGCCTGAATAATCAAGGAGCGTCGGCCTCGTCGCCAGATCCTGCCAGCCTTGAGCGTCATCCGTTTCGCCGCCAAGCGCGAAGCTGTTTGGCGCGCACAAGAGGATGGCGAGGAGGATTGCGCCCGTTATTCGTTCGCGCATGAAGTGATCCCCTGAGCGGAGGCCGATTACTCCCACGCGATGCAATTTATGACGTACCCGATCAATTAATCCGGTTTGGGAGCAAGGCAAAGGCAACCGCAGCGGGCCGCGCAATATTCACTCTGAGAGTTACCCATCAAGCACACAGCCTTGACTTGACCAGTGGGGGCATCCCGTTGCGCTTCGCGAGCCCCGGCCTGTTTTGGCTGGCTGACAACCTACTTGATCAGCGCGGCCACCTCCCGAAACCGGGGATGCTCCGCGGTCTTGAGCCACTCGAACACAACCATCTCGGCCGTCACGATGTCCGCCCCGTGGCACTCCATCCTGCGGATCGCCGTCTCCTTGCTTTCGGCGCGCCGCGATCCGATGGCATCGCGCACCACGAACACTTGCCGGCCGTTTTCGAGAAGGCTGAGCACGGTCTGAAGCACGCACACATGCGCCTCGCAGCCGGTCACCACAACGGCATGGCCTGCGCCGAGGCGTGGCAGGAAACTCACTTCCCCGCAGGCGTCGAACGTCATCTTGGGCACGATGAGCGAGGGATCGGGAGCCAGTTCGGGCACTGTCGGGCCGAGGCCCTTCGCATTCTGCTCGGTGAACAGCGCGGGCACGCCGAGGATTGCCGCAGCGTCAACCAGGCGGCGCGCGTTGGCGATCGCGTCCGCGGCGTCCTCGATGGCCCGCATCAGCTTGGCCTGGAAGTCGATCATGATGAGGGTCGACGCCTCGACATCGATGGTCAACACGGGTTACCTCTCAATCCTTGATCCGGCTTCGCGTCGCGGCGAGCGTATCGAGCGCGGACCTTCTGACGTGCGCATACAGCACAGTATAGCCGATGTCGAACGGGCGCGGGGCATCGCGCACCAGCTTGCGGAGCGCGGCGGACGTGATGGGGCGGTGATCGTCCCTGGCAGTCGCGCCGCCCGATTTCTTCAACGCGCGCAAGAATTCAAGCACGGACCCATAGCTCATCGCATGCCGCCCGAAGGTGCGTCCGCAGGTGAGACCATCGGCGAAATCGGCGGCCGGAAAAGACCAGAGGCCATGACCGACCCCCGCCTCGTCGCACAGTTCGCCCCATGCGCCGAGGCTGCCTGCGACCGGCACCGCCACGCAGAGAACGCCTTGCGGCGTAAGCCATCGTTGCCAGCGCCGCAGCATCTCCGACGGTTGCGCGAACCAGTGAAGCATCATGCTGGAAAAGATAACATCGAAGCGCTGGGAAAGATCGCATGTGCCCGCATCCGCGCGAAGGACGGCAAGGCGCGGAATTTTCCGCTTCGCTTCGCTCAGCATTGCCGGCGCGATATCAAGCCCCGTGAGTTCAGCCTCCGGCCAGCGCGCCGCCGCCTGGGTCAGCACAAAGCCCGTCCCGCAGCCGATATCGAGGATGCTGCGCGGTGCTGAGACGGGGGCGGCTGCCACCAGCGTCTCCGCCACCTGCGCCTGCAGCCGGGCGGCAGCGTCATAGCTTCGTGCGGCTTTGTTGAAGGCGCGAGCGACAGGCGGGGCGGTCATCATTCCCGGAGACATGCCGAGGCTCACTCGTGCCCCTGAAACAACTCAAGACCTCGAAGTCCTGGCGTCATTCCACTTTGACCAAAGCTTGTCCGGGCACCACTCCATCTCCAACCTTGACCAGAATGGAAGCCACTGTGCCGGCCTGTCTGGCGGTTATGGGCGTTTTCATCTTCATCGCCTCGATAACCAGAACGCGGTCACCGGCGGCGACTTCCTGTCCGACCGTTACCAGCACCAACTCGACGACCCCGCTCAGGGTGGAAACCACGTCGCCAGCCTCAACCACGCCGCGGATGACCGGCGCTGCAGCTGAGTGATTATTAAAGCCCACAGGGACGGCGGAGCGAGATGGGCAGATGGCGGGAGGAAGACGGGCGGCTCGGAATAAGGGATGCTGTTGGGCTCGGTCAACTCCTCAACAGTGACATTATATTGCCGCCCCTCGACTGTGATTTTGAACTTCCGTTCCATGGTTATTTCCTTGGTTATGGGATGAGCCAGGATGGGAGCGGGCATGAGAGCCATGGTGTGCGGCCCGGCCCTCGGCCTGCCACCCCTGAGCATGGTGAACTGGCTCGATGCGAACGATACGGTGAGCGCCAATAGTCGCCGCGACAGCTGCCGAGATCGCCGCAATATGTTCTTCCGCAATAGCAGCTTCGCCCGCCTCCTTCGCCGCTTGACGATGTGCCCTCTTCATCGACAGCGCACGTCGCAGCCGGTTGAGGAGCGGGAAAGCCGCTAAAACGAGCGCGATGACGGACATAACAAGGGCGAGGATGCTGAGAACAAGGGTATTGTTCAGCATATCGGGAAGATATTGAGTCATCGGCGTGCCGCCCCTTGATCAGTTGATGCCCAAAGCGGCGAGCAAGATCCCGCCGCGGCAAAATTCGGTCCCATCGCGTTATGGACATCCACGAGCTGGGAAACGCGTCCTGTGACGGACGCCGGAGCGATCCTGGCGCGGTCGAGGTTGCCGGATGAGAGTTGGGCCAACCCCGTCTGAGCACCCGGCATGTGCAGTAAGGCCATCACTTGGTCGAGCAATTCATTCCTCGCTTATTGACTGGCCTTTCGTCCGGCCAGTTCTTCGGGTTGCCGGCCTCAAGGGCCGCTTTCCTGATGCCTCAGAGTGGGATATTGCCGTGCTTCTTGGCCGGCCGCTGCTCCCGTTTCGCAAGCGTCTTGCGCAAAGCAAGCGCCAGCACGCCGCGCATTTCCGACGGCTCTATCACATCGGTAAGATAACCATGCTCAGCCGAGAGGTAAGGGGATGCAAACTGCGCGCGGTACTCGGCCGCAAGTTCGGCAGCCTTCGCCTTGCGGTCTTCTGCCTTGGCCAGCTCCTTGCGGTAAAGGATATTCACCGCTCCTTCAGCGCCCATGACGGCAATTTCGGCGCTCGGCCACGCATAGACGAAGTCCGCGCCCATTTCCTTCGAGCACATCGCCATGTAGGAGCCGCCATAGGCCTTCCGCAGGATCATGGTGATCTTCGGCGAGGTGCAGGACGCATAGGCAAACAAGAGCTTTGCCCCATGCCGGATGATGCCGCCGCGTTCCTGTTCGATGCCCTGGAAAGAAACCTGGCACGTCGACCAAAGTCACCAAGGGGATATTGAAAATATTGCAGAAACGGATGAAGCGAGCGCCCTTGTCGGAAGCGTCGATGTCGAGCGCGCCGGCCATTTCCATGGGCTGGTTCGCGATCAGCCCGATCACAATCCCCTGGATCCGGGCGAGGCCGACAATCAAATTCTTGGCGAAGTCGGCATGAACCTCCAACAGTTCTCCGCCGTCGACGGTTCGGGCGATGACCTGGCGTATATCCATCGGTTCCCAGGGATCGACCGGAACAAGCTCGTTCATGCTTTCGTCGCGGTCGAGCACGATGTCGGGCCCGAGATGATGCGGGGGATCGTCCGTGTTATTGGCCGGCAGGTAGGAAAGCAGCCGCTTCACGATATGGAGGGCGTGCGCGTCGTCCTCGGCCACGAAATGGGCGTTCCCGCTGACGGAGGCATGCATGGCCGCGCCGCCGACCTCCTCCATCGAAGTCACCCGCCCCGTCACCGCCTTGATCACTTCCGGGCCGGTAATGAACATGTGGGCGTTGCGGGTCATGATCACGAAATCCATCAACGCCGGTGAATAGGCCGCTCCTCCGGCGCACGGCCCGCACACGACGGCGATCTGCGGCACGACGCCGGAGAGAAGCACGTTGTGATAGAAGACGTCGCCGTAACCGGCCAGGGAGTTGACGCCTTCATGGATGCGGGCGCCTCCGGAATCCTTGAAAGCGACAAAAGGGATGCCGAACTTCAGAGCGAACTTCATCAGCTCGACGATCTTCGTCGCATGCATTTTGCCGACGGTGCCGCCCGATACCGTGAAATCCTGCGCGACTGCGGCGACAAGCTGGCCATTGACGTAGCCCGTCCCCGTAATGATCGCGTCAGCGGGGATCTCCTTGTTCTCGGTCCCGAAATGCCGGCCGGTATGGCGGATATGCATTCCGATCTCTTGGAATGTGTCGGGCTGAAACAGAGCACCGAGCCGGTCGCGCGCCGTCATGAGACCTTTCTCATGGCGCGCCTTTATCTTGTCCTCCCCGCCGCCGACGATAATCTTGCGACGCCGTTCGCGGAGGCCCTCAATTTTGGACGCTTTCATCTCCCTCGCCATTCTGCTGTTGCGCGCAGATCGTTAAGCCAATTGTGGAGTGGCTTCTATTTTTGTCAACGATCTACAGGCGGCTACACCTTAGGTAAAAATCGCCCACACCATTACCTATTTTTTCGCCCAACGCCAGGGCGGTTCGGCTGTTAAATCCAAAACCTCTCTCTCTCTTCGATGCGCTCGTCCCGGGAGAATGCGAATTCGCGTGCATCTCAGACACAAGCGCGTGGGGCGAAACAAATGGTAACACTTCGAAAATCTGCTGCCATCGCAATGAAGCCCCTTCGCGCTATTTGGTAGCCCGGTCGCGGATACAAGAACTCGAGCGCACTTCAAGAAGCGCATACGCGTGTTCGCGACGATTACAAAACGGGGACTGTCCTATGCGCAAACTCGCTCTCGCTATTCTATTCGCGATAACGCCTGCCGCGGCGGAGAGCCGCACCGAACCCTCCCATCAGGTCAGCTTCCAAGGCATAACCTTCACCTGCGGGCAGAAAAGTGAGGGGTCGCGGTTTATGTACGCTGTCCCCGCCGCGAGATACTTGCCCGTCAATGAGCCCCCGTCAGGAGAGCCGGGCGCAAGAAGCTGGGCCATCGTCTTTCGAATCATTTGTGATGAAGCCTGTTCGCGGCAGACAGCAAACCAGCATCCGGCAAGGGAAGCGGCGAGAAGGAGCCCCTATGCCAGGAGGTCGCCGGGAAGGGCTGATGCTTGCGCCGCGACGAGGTCAGAGCAGGAACCAGGATTGGGTGCTGACAAGATTTTCCCGGCGGCCGGTGTGCATCTGCGTGGTCGGACATGGCACGTCGCCGTACGAACAGAAGACGCAGCAATCCCCCTTTATCGGCTTCACGATCCGGCCGCATCCTTTGCATTGATAAAAGTATTGGATTGCGTCTTCGTGCATGGTCTCACTTTCGTGATGTCCGCACGCCGGACATACTATCGTGGATACAAACTCATACATCGGTCCACCTGGCCGTTAAACGAGCTGCACTTTGAGCGTCAATTTTAAATTAACACGCTTGAATTGAAGAACGTCATCAAACAAGCGAGAGCAGGGCGTTCATCTGCTCGCCGCCCGCGCCCGCGACGCTCTTTTGGCGCTGGATTTAGCTGATTTCGGGGCCGCTATTCCGCGATCGGCCGGCCTGGATCCGCCTCGTAGGCGTCTTCGTGGGCCACCACCGTTCTGCCTTTGGTGCCGGGCATGATCTCGAAGCGCGGGTCGAAATCGACCATCGTCGACGCGAGCTGCTTCAAAATACTTGCGTCGCCTTCGATCTTCGCGGTCCCGTCCGCAATCTGGGCTTCGAGCGTTTTCGCCCCCATCATGGTCTGCTCCAGGTCGGAGCGGTTGATGGTCAGCGTCAGGTCGGGCTTATCGGCCTGGAAACCCTTGATGTTGGTGAGCGTCGCGTTCTCCAGCTCGACGATGAACTTCTCGCCGTTATCCGGCGTGACAAGGTTCATCGTAAACCGCATTCCTTCGGCCTTGCGGCTGTCCATCCGAATGCCAAGGAAGTTGAGGAAGAGTTCGGTGGACATGGCGCGGATCACGTCGGGACTTGAGGTGTTGGCGGTTTCCCCTTGAGGAATTCCTGTCCTGAGTTCATAGGCAGCGGCGAGGTAGCTGTTCCGCAAGCCTGGATTCTCCTGCTGGTACCCGATCTGCTCGAAAATGTCCGCCAGCAGGTCCTTGGCCGCCTGGTTCTGCGGTTCCGCCTGCACCAGCTTGTTCACGATTTCCTGAGCGAGGAGATACTTTCCCTCGTCTATGCAGTCTGCTGGCCGCGAGCCATGATTTTCGCCGCGCCGCCCATCATTTCCACATAAAGCGGCGCAGAATCGCCCGGCGACAGCGGGATGAGGGTGGCCGGATTGCAATCCCAGAAGCCGAGATAGCGCTGGATAACGCCGCGGCTGTTGTGTTGGGGCGATCCATGATAACCGCGGCAGAACCATTTGTTTTGCAGGCTTTTCGGAACCTCGTAGACGTTGTGGATCTGGTTGATGGTCACGCCCTGGTTGGCGAGATGAAGCACCTGGTTGTTCATATGGGCGTAGAGATCGCGCTGGCCGCGCAGGACTTCCTGAATCCTGTCGTTGCCCCAGCGCGGCCAATGGTGGGAGGCGAACATCACCTCCGCCTCCAGACCGAAACGATAGAGCGCGTCTGCAATGTACTTCGACCAGTTCAGGGGATCGCGCACCGGCGCGCCGCGCAAGGTGTAGATGTTGTGCAGCGAGGCGATGACGTTCTCGGCCATCCACAGCGCCTTCATGTCGGGAATGTAGGTGTTCATTTCCCGGGGCGCTTCGGTGTTCGGCGTGTTCTGGAAGATCATCCTGACGCCGTCGACCTCGAACTCCTCGATGGGCTTTTCGACGTAACGGGTGGGGGCGATCAGACCAACGGCGCCGGCCGACACGGCCTGCCCCAGACCTTGACCGACATAACCGTGCGGGCTTGCAGGCAGCAGCAAGCCATATTGGAAAAACAAGGCGCCGGTTCATAGCATTGCCGGCATAGACATTCTCGGAAATCGTAAAGTCCATGAAGTCGATAGGAGCGATGACGGGAACTTTCCCGGACCTCACATCCGCTTCGTCGACGATTCCGCGCACCCCGCCCCAATGGTCGGCATGGGTGTGGGAATAAATCACGGCCGAGACGGGCAGGCCCTGGCCTACATGCTGCTGAAGCAGCTTCCATGCCGCGACCACAGGTTCCCTGGACACCAGCGGGTCGAACACGATCCAGCCGGTCTTGCCGCGGACAAAAGTGATGTCTGAGAGATCGAAGCCGCGCACCTGATAGATGCCCGGGATCACCTCGTAGAGTCCGTAGTTGTTGTTCAGTTTGGACTGGCGGAGCAGCGAGGGATGGATGCTGTCGAAGTCGTCCTGCTTGTCCAGGAATTGAAACCGCTCCATGTCCCAGGCGACATGGCCGGCATCCGCCATGATTTTGAGGTCTTTCATGGGGGCGATGAGCCCCTTCTTTTGCTCCTCGAAATCCCTCGTGTCCGCGAACGGCAAGCCTTCGCGCGCCTGCTTCAGGACCTCCAGCGTGAATTTCGAGGGCGCTTTGCCCTTGGGATGAAAATGCCCCTTCAAGGGAACAGGCGATTGAGGCTGCGTTTGCGCACTCGCTGGACCGTCGTCCAGGATCACACGTCCAGCCACCGCAAAAGCTGCTCCTACCGCTGGAATCGCCTGGACGAACTGTCGTCTGGTTGCCATCGCTCTCTCCAACACATATGGTCCGTTAATGCCGCAGTGCGCGGACTGCAGAGTTTGCCGGACGCGCCAACGGGTCGACACGAGCCGTCATCCCGGAAAGGCGAAGCCTTGTCCGGGAGCGTAAGAAATTGAAAAGCCTACATTTTTGCGATCCCGGCTCGCGCTGCGCTTGGCCGGGATGACGAAGTGCAAAGCGACCGGGCTAAAGATCCGTGGGCCGGATCAGCGAAGTTTGCTTAACGGCAGACAACCCATCTGCGGCATGCTCGGCGGCCGTGATTCCAGCTCCCCCAAGTCGCGCACCGTCTTCCGCTCACACATTGGACCTTTACGGCTTCCGACTGGATAGCCGGCATCTCGTTGCTTCCAGAAAGGGTGACGGCTTCAGCCCCGGCGATCGAAAAGAGAAATGCAGCGGCCGAAAAAACTATTGCAATCTTAAGTTGCATTTTACAGTACCCCAAGTTGCTTGGATTTTTACTATAATCCAGGCGACTTGCGGCACAAGCTTGAGAGACGGGAAGCCTGTTTACTTTTGTGTGATGAGCGATCGCGCGGAAGGCGCTGGACACCAAAACGACGGGTCCCGCGAGAAGTCGGTCAACGATCGGCGCCCGAACGATCCGCGCCGCGAACCAAAGAGACCCCTGATTTTTGCGCAAGGGTCCCCTTCAGGCGCCGCCGGAATTTCGCAGGCTCAGCCGCGCACGCGGCTCACGTCGCGGACAGCGCCTCGCGCCGCGCTGGTCGCCATCGCGGCATAGACCTTGAGAGCCTGGCTGACCTCGCGCTGCCGCTCGACCGGCTTCCAGGCGGCATCGCCTCGCGCCGCCATCGCCTTGCGCCGCGAGCGCAAGCTCCGCCTCGCCCAGCCGCACGTCTATGGTGCGCGCGGGGATATCGATTTCGATGATGTCGCCCGGCTCGATCAGCGCGATGGCCCCGCCTTCCGCCGCCTCCGGCGAAACATGGCAGATGGAGAGACCGGCTGTGCCGCCCGAGAACCGCCCATCGGTGATCAGCGCGCACTGCTTGCCGAGGCCGATGCTCTTCAGGTAGCTCGTCGGATACAGCATTTCCTGCATGCCGGGGCCGCCGATGGGGCCTTCATAGCGGATGACGACGACATCGCCCGCCTTCACCCCGCCGCCGAGGATCTTGCTCACCGCGTCCTCCTGGCTTTCGCACACCACGGCCGGAGCCGGAGAATTTGAGGCAGCTTTCGTCGACGCCGGCCGTCTTCACGATGCAGCCATCGGTCGGCGATATTGCCGTAAAGCACCGCGAGGCCGCCATCTTGCGAGAAGGCGCTTTCCGCCGAGCGGATCACGCCCTTGGCGCGGTCGAGGTCGAGCGCATCCGAGCGCTTCGACTGGCTGAACGCTTCCGTCGTCCGCACGCCGCCCGGCGCCGCGCGGTAGAATTCCTTGACCTTCCGGATACTCGCTGCGCGCGACATCCCAGCGATAGAGCGCATCGGCGACTGGTTGGCGCGTGAACGGTCACGCAGTCCTGGTGAATGAGGCCGGCGCGGTCGAGCTCGCCGAGAATGGCCATGATGCCGCCGGCGCGGTGCACGTCCTCCAGATGGACGTCATTCTTGCTGGGCGCGACCTTGCAGAGGCAGGGCGTGCGCCGCGACAGCCGGTCGATGTCGGCCATGGTGAAGGGGACGCCGCCTTCCTGCGCCGCCGCCAGAAGATGGAGCACCGTGTTCGTGGACCCGCCCATGGCGATGTCCAGCGTCATGGCGTTTTCGAACGCCTTGAAATTCGCGATGGAGCGGGGCAGGGCGCTTTCATCGCCCTTCTCGTAATAGCGCTTCGTAAGATCGACAATGCGCCGTCCAACTTCGAGGAACAGCTCCTTGCGGTCGGCGTGCGTCGCAACCAGCGTGCCGTTTCCCGGCAGCGACAAGCCCAGCGCTTCGGTCAGGCAGTTCATCGAGTTCGCCGTGAACATGCCCGAGCACGATCCGCAGGTCGGGCAGCTCTCGCGCTCATAGGCGAGCGCTTCCTCGTCGCTGACGTTCTTGTCCGCGCCCTTGATCATGGCGTCGATGAGGTCCACGGCGATGGTCTTGCCCTTCAATGTGACCTTGCCTGCCTCCATCGGCCCGCCGGAGACGAAGATCGCCGGAATGTTGAGCCGCAGCGCCGCCATCAGCATGCCGGGCGTGATCTTATCGCAGTTGGAGATGCACACGAGCGCGTCGGCGCAGTGCGCGTTGGCCATGTATTCGACGGAGTCGGCGATCAGCTCGCGGCTCGGCAGCGAATAGAGCATGCCGCCGTGGCCCATGGCGATGCCGTCGTCGATGGCGATAGTGTTGAACTCCTTGGCGACGCCGCCCGCCTTCTCGATCTCGCGCGCGACGAGCTGGCCGAGGTCCTTCAGGTGCACATGCCCCGGCACGAACTGCGTGAAGGAATTGGCGATGGCGATGATCGGCTTGCCGAAATCCTCATCCTTCATGCCGGTAGCGCGCCAAAGTCCGCGGGCGCCCGCCATGTTGCGGCCATGGGTGGAAGTTCTGGAGCGGTACTGGGGCATCTTAAGTGCTCACCGAGGAAAGGGGGAGGCGGAGTTTACGCGCCGCCCGGATGGGATGATTGCGCGGTAGATACGCCCATGGACCGCCTGCGTCAATTCGGTGGCGCCTTAATCCGTCTGGCTTTTTGATTCGGTGAGAACGCGGAGCAGCGTGCGCGCGCCCGTCAACCAAGGCCGTCGGAAGAAGAAACTTAGCCCTCCGGTGAGCCGGTTTCCCCAAAAATCTCAACCAAAGGTTGATGAAAACAAAGAGTTCTCTTGACAACTTTAAGTTGTTTATAATTTCCTGCCGCAACCGAAATGGTGGCGCGTCTCAGATTTTACGCGCGCGACGCTTCAGAGACCGCCGGCAAGGAACGCCTATGCTGAGAAAATGCAACTACCGTCACGCGGCAACCCTGGAGCCAGGATACTATTGGTTGAATGTGAAACCAAGCCACGGCGAAAGAGCCGGTTCGCTCTTCTTTGAGAGCGAAAGCGGCGCCTTGAAAGAAACCGAGGTTCAGTTCAAAGACCGTGGGTCGATGCTTCTCTGCCTCCGCACGCCCACGAAAATCGGCGTGGGGGAGGACAACCAGCCAGGTCTCCACTACGCCAAGCTTGGACCGGCACGTGCGGCCTACACGAAGATCGTGAACAGGGCTCGGCTGAAGCACCGAATCCCGATGCTCGATGACGCCGGCTATATTTGTATTTTGAACGGCATCGAGGACCGGAAGAATTTACCTCAACTCCGCAAGGAGGCTATCGCCCAGCGGGCGTTCCTGCGCTTCAGGCTCGACGATGAGTCTCTCGTCAACCCATGGCTTTTCGATAATCCTTTTGAGCTCCTCGCCGCGCCGGAAAAGCCTTGGCGTCCTTCCGTGATTTCAGCGTGCAAATTCGGCGTGGCACTGCATCTTTATTACACGGAGCTCTGGCCTGAGTTCGCTCTCTTCCTGAACACAATCAGAAGACCGTTTCGCTTATGGATCACCCATTGCGGAATGAATGACGCCCTTCGAAGCCGGATAGTGAAGACCTTCCCGCAAGCGCAAATAATTCAGGTCGAGAACCGCGGGCGGGATATCTGGCCCTTCGTGTCGTTGTTGAACGCCGGCACTTTCGACAGCTGTGACAGCATCTGCAAAATCCACAGTAAGAAGACCTTGCACGGTTCCGGAGCAGGAGAGACCCTGCTTGGAAGCAGGTGGCGGCGCCGCGTACTGTATGACCTCCTGGCGTTCGGGCGCGCGGACATGATCACCGGCAGATTTGAGCATAACCCCGGTCTTGGAATGGTCGGACCGCGCTCGCTCAGGGTTCCCAGCGATCGTTGCCCTCTCAGGATGGCCTGGGGTAACGATAGAGCTCGGGATAAGGCTCTTGAAATCGCCCGGCGCATGGGCGCGCCGATGAGCGACAGTGAACTCGATTTCTTTGCCGGCTCGATGTTCTGGATGAAGCGCGCTGCGATGGAACCGCTCCGGCAGCTCGCATTGCGCCGTGAGGATTTCCCGGACGAACAAGGCCAGCTGGACGGGACAACGCAGCATGCGCTGGAAAGGCTTTTTTCGCGATCGGCTCAAAGGGCTGGATTTACCATAGGTGACGTTCCCACCCTTACAGTCGAAGGAAGCCCGGTTTTCTCGATGCGGGAAATTCAACCCGCCTGATCATGAGGTTCGTTCCCCCTTGTTTCGCTCGTTGTCGAACTGAGGCAGAAACGCGCCGATCTTCTCCCTCGATCGATGGTCTCCGCGATGGCCGGAAGATTGGACGTGTTGAGGGGCGGAGAGCGACCAGCTCCCGGTCGTCTTGAGGTCATAGAGCTGGCAAGTTCTCGCGCAACACTGCATCTACTCGCTTTCGAGCTGGTAGGCCTCTTTCACGTCCGGATGAATGATCGCCGCCTGGAGCGTGAGCAGGACGAGGCTGGCGTCGAAGCCCTCGCCTGCTTCAAGCGCATCGTCGATCCGGCGTTCGGCCGCGGCCGCGGCTTGCTCGCCATTGGCTGCGGCGAATGCTTCGCGCCCGATCGCACAGTAGCCGAGAAGCGCCGCCGTCTCGCGATAGTCCTCCGGCGTGGGGTCCTCGCCCCGCGCGTCCTTGAGGAGATTGAGAACTGTCAACTTGACCGCATCGGGAACGAGGTTGGGATGCAGGTCCGCCTCGCGAAGGGCCTTGTCGAGCGAGCGAAGGTCTTCGGATCGTCCGAAGACGCCGAGAAAGCCGAGGGAGGAGTTGCGGCGGCGAGCCATGATGGGGTCCGATGTCGTTCAGGTGTAATTCTTAGCTGTCCAATCGGGGGCGCGCCAGAAGGAACGCTGCCTGGCGCCGCCAGACCAGCGAAAAATTGACCAGCCTTCTTAGCACTCGGAAAGGATCAAAATAATCAGTGGGCGGTTTATGAAGCCAACGCATTGTCAGGCCGGCGGAAACGCCGCAGCCGAAGTCCGAAGGATATCGCCGTGCCCCGCTCCTTTCCGAAAAACGAGCCCATGCTGCAGGGCGCTTTCGCACCTGTGTTTGTGGAGGGAAACTCCTCGGAACTTCCCGTTACGGGTGAAATTCCGAAAGAGCTGAACGGGACGCTTTACCGCAACGGCCCAAACCCTCAGTTTCCGCCGCGCGGCCATTATCATTGGTTCGGCGGCGATGGCATGGTGCATGCCTTCACGCTTGAGAACGGGCGCGCGCGCTACCGCAACCGCTGGGTTCGCACCCCGCGGTTCGAGCTTGAGAGGAAGGCGGGCGAAGCTCTTTTCGGAGGCTTTGGGGACCCGGCGACGAGCGATCCGAGCGTGATCGGCAAAGACTTCGGCGTGGCGAATACGCACGTGATCTATCATGCGGGCAAGCTCATGGCGCTGGAGGAGTCGCACCTCCCCTTCGAGCTGACCCGCTCGCTCGATTCCATCGGATATCACACCTTCGGCGGCGTCCTTCCGACGACCCTCGAAGGCCGCTTCACCGCACATCCCAAGATCGATCCCGATAATGGCGAGCTTGTCGGCTTCTCCTATTCCGGCAGCGGCGTCTTCGGCACGAGGATGAGCCTCATCATTATCGCCGCGACCGGGGAGCTTGTGCGGCAGGACTTTTTCGAAGCGCCCTACTGCTCGTTCGTCCACGACTTTCTCATGACGCGCGACCACGTCGTGTTTCCGATCCTCCCTCTTGCGGGAGATATGAACCGCGCAAGGCGCGGCGGCACGGCCTATGCCTGGGATCCCAGCAAGCCTGCTTTGCTCGGCGTGGTTGGACGGCGCGCCCCGATCAGTTCGCTTGAAATGGTTCCAGATCGAGCCCTGCTATGTCTTCCACACTTTCAACGCCTGGGAAGATGGCGCCACGCTCCACTGCGACGTCATCAAATACGAAAGAGCGCCCCTCTTTCCCGATGTTGAAGGCAATCCCGCTCCACCCGCCTCGGCTCTCGGCCGTCCCGTCCGCTGGGCGATCGATCTCAGCGGCAAGACCAGCGGCGTAAAGGAGATCCAGCTCGCGGATGCGACGGGCGAATTTCCCCGCTGCGATGAGCGCTTCACCGGGACTCGGATACCGCCACGCCTTCTACAACACTTACACCCCAAGCCAAGGCGCTCCCCAGGCCCTTTTCAGCGCCGTCACGCACCTGGATCTCGCATCAGGACGAACCGCCACCTTTTCCGTACCCAATGGCGATTCGCTCAGCGAGGCTGTTTTCGCGCCCCGTTCGGCGGCGTCGCCCGAAGGCGATGGCTTTCTGCTTACGGTGCAATACATCCGCGAAGAGAACCGTAGCGACCTGCTGATCCTCGATGCGCTGGATCTGGAAAAAGGGCCGAGGGCGCGCGTTCATCTCAGTCACCGCGTGCCTGCCGGTTTTCATGGGAGCTGGGTTCACTTTTAACTGAACGGCGAACCATCACTTTTGAACCTCCGGCGAGTTTATCGGCCCTGCGAATTCGAATAGAGTTCAATAAAAATAACGACATTAGGGAGGCCGCATCGTGTTCAACCAACTCTTGACGCCGGTGGCGGACAGCCTGGGGTTGTCCTTCCTCGTCGCAATTCTGCCCGTCGCGACGGTTCTTGTCTTTCTTGGACTGCTGCGATTGCCAGCCTGGCTGGCCGCTGGGGCGGGGCTGGCCGTGGGGCTTATCATCGCCATCACCTACTGGCAGATGCCGCCCGGCCTCGCCTTCAATGCGGTCGCCAATGGCGCGGTCTTCGCGCTCTGGCCGGTCATGTGGATCGTGGTGAACGCGCTGCTTCTCTACAACGTCGCCGTCCGCTCCGGACGCTTCGACGCCTTCCGAAACTGGGTCGCGAGCTACCTGCCGAATGACCGCCGCGTCGTCCTTCTGGTGGTGGGATTCTGCTTCGGCGCGCTGCTCGAAGGCGTGTCCGGTTTCGGCACCCCTGTCGCCATCACAAGTTCGCTTCTGATTTTGGTCGGCTTCCCGGCTCTCGAAGCGCTGGTCTTCGTCCTTATTTTCAACACCGCCCCGGTTGCCTTTGGCGCCCTTGGCGTTCCGGTGACTGTGCTTGGCGCCGTAACCGGGCTTCCCGCTCCGACACTCGGCGCCATGATCGGCCGCCAGTTGCCGGTCATCGCTTTTATCTTGCCCTTCTACGTGATCGCGCTCTATGGCGGCTGGCGCTCGATCCGCTCACTCTGGCCGCTTCTGCTCATCTCGGGCGGGAGCTTTGCAGCCTCTCAGTTCATTGCTTCCAACTACATCGACTATACCCTCACCGACGTGCTTGTCCTCGCTCGGCTCCCTCCTTGCTACAGTCCTCTTTCTTCAGGTCTGGCAGCCGAGAGACGAGCCCGAGTTCTGGGTGGCGAACACGATGGAAGGCCGCCGCTCCAAGACCGTGGTGCCCGACTGGCAGGGCTGGCTGCCTTGGATCGTCGTCTCTGTGACGGTGATTGCCTGGACCTCCTCTCAAATAGCATCCATCGGACAGCAAAAGATCGAGTGGCCCGGCCTGCATCGGGCGATCTCGATCACGCTCTACAACGGCAAGCCCTATGACGCGGTCTGGGTCTTTCAGCCGCTCGGAACGGGCACGGCAATCCTGCTTGCCGCG
The DNA here is from genome assembly GCA_963833565.1 of uncultured Alphaproteobacteria bacterium. Lineage (GTDB taxonomy): Bacteria > Pseudomonadota > Alphaproteobacteria > Rhizobiales > Rhodomicrobiaceae > Rhodomicrobium. The sequence continues at coordinate 89,753 of CAWHYO010000042.1, read as the reverse complement.
ATCATCACCGCGGTCCTGGTCCGGCTCCCGTTGCGCGTGTTCTTCGGCTGCATAGCGGAGACCTTCAGGCAACTTTGGATGGCGATCGTCACGGTCATGCTGATCATCGGTCTCGCCTATCTCATGAACTATTCCGGCCTTGCCTACACGCTCGGTAAGGGCGTCGCCTCCACGGGAGCGCTTTTTGTTCTGTTGTCGCCCTTCCTTGGCTGGGTCGCGGTCATGCTGTCGGGAAGCGATACGTCGGGCAACGCACTCTTTGGCAACCTCCAGGTTGTCGCTGCGCGTCAGCTCAACCTTGACCCCGTGCTTTTCGCTGCGACCAACTCCTCGGGAGGCGTCATGGGCAAGATGATCTCGCCTCAGAATATCGCCACTGGCGTGTCTGTGACGGGCATGGCTGGCAAGGAGGGAGAGGTTTTTGCCCGCACTTTCCCTCACAGCATTGTGCTGACGCTGTTGCTCGGCGCGCTGGTCGCCACCCAGCAATATCTCATTCCGTGGGTGATCCCCAAATAACGAAGTGCAAACCCAACGCGGCGCTTGATAGGCCGCCAAGAAAAGCGTTTCTTGCGTCCGCGGAGGGCTACGTCGGCACGTTGCCTGAAATCAAAAGCGGGGGAGAGTTCCATGTTGGCAAGACGGTCAATCCTGAAAGCGGGCCTCGGAGCAGGTCTTCTTCCCGCGCTCGGCGCCGTGGCAAATGCCCAGGATGTCGATCGCAGCCGCGACGTCATGCTGGCCATCGCGACCGCAAAAGGCCAGGCAGAGAACCTCCTCGCGGTGGCGCTCTACTCCAATTTGTCGTCCGAAAACTCGAAAGTCATCGAAAGCTCCAACGAACGCATATTCGGCGAGCTCACCGGAGTTCTTGGCGGCATCCCGGCCGAAGAAGCCTCCCTTTACGCGGAGCCGGCCCAGACAATGATCGCCGAGCAGATGATGGAGCGCGGCGTGCCCGTGGTCCCCACAACTGCCACCCCGGTCATTCCCGGAGGCTCTTCTGAGGGGTCCGACGAGTTGCTCGACGTAGTGGGCGATATCGTCAAGGACGCGTTCGGCGTGAAAGATCTCAATGTCACGGGCCTCATGCAGGTCGCGTCCGAGCTAGCGCTGCTCGACATCATGAGCCGCATCGCTGGCATGATCCGCTCCGGCAACTGGGCGCTCGCCGCCGAGTTCATGAGGGCGCTGCTGACGCAACTGGGGGCGGCGGCGGCGGCATTCCCGGCCATCCAGACGGCGCTCGGCGAAGATGCGCTGAAAGAGATCCTGACCGCCGTGAGCGCCAGGTTTGTGCCGTTCCTCGGATGGCCGATCCTGATCGCCTCGATCCTGTTTGCGGTCATGAAGCATCGGAAGCGGCTGATCGCGGCTCTCGACAAGGCGCACTTGTAAGAGCGCTGCAGGCCCCGAAGCGGTCTTCGGCATGTGCCCTGGGAATGCCCCCTGCCGAGGGCTGCAGGGCTTGTCTAAAGAACAGCGTCCACGCGATCTCATGGATTGGCGCTGGCTCGATGGAGCGATTGGGGCCGCCAGAAATCCGAGCATCTGTGATTCGCCCACAAGTGAGCAACGGCCGGCATGGGCGCTGTCATAGCAGGCACATTGTTGCCCAATTTCAACAACACGACTTGCGCTTATGAATTAACCATTGAAATTAAAAGACTTTTTTCGTCATTCCCAAGCCCTCGCGAAAGAAACTGTTTTTTGCAAGGTGTAACCTTGAGTTGTTCCTCCCTTCATGCAATCAACCTCACCGTCTGCGTGCGTCATCTCGTATTTGCAACTTCTGGAAGAAGGAAGAGGATCGTGACACTCGCGAAATTCGTTCGGATGAGTGCCGTCACAGCGGGTGCGCTCGCCGTTGCGACTCAGGTGAATGCGGCCGATATCTACGGCGGTCTGAAGGACGCCCCTGTTTATGTTGCGGCTCCGGTCTGGACAGGCTTTTACATCGGCGCGCATCTCGGCGGCGCTTGGGCCGGTCTCGAAACCAAGGATCTCGATGGCGTGTGGGGGATGCCCGGCGATACATTCAATAATGTTTCCCCCGCTATCATTGGCGGCGGTCAAGTCGGCTACAACTACCAAAGCGGCAGCTTCGTGTTTGGCGCGGAGGCTGATTTCGGCGGCATAGGTCTGTCGCATAGTCAGCGTGTGATGGGCTCTTTCGGCCTTGTTTACAGCACCATTGATAGCGGGTTCTATACCGATGTCACCGGCCGCCTAGGCTATGCTGCCGGTCCTGCTTTGTTCTACGTTAAAGGCGGTTGGGCCTTTTACGATGGCAACATCTCTTTGCATGACGACGGCGTCTTTGCTGGCGTCTTTGCTCCTTCCGCCTACTCCTATTCAGCATCGGCCAGCGGTGTCGGCGGCTGGACTTTCGGCGGTGGTATCGAATACAAATTCAGTCCCTCTTGGGGCCTCAAAGGAGAATACCGTTACTTCGATTTCGGAAATATCACGACCGCAAATCTTTACCCCGCCAACTTCTGGGCGCCAGGCAGCTTGGCGAACGGCAGATTTGAACACAGCCTGACCGCTAACTCGGCTACCGTTGGCGTCAACTATTATATAGGCAGCGTCTACACCCCGCTGAAATAAATAGACATTTGCCACGCCATAATTGGTCCAGCCCGCCGTTACGCCCGCCCGCTGCCTGGACAAACTTCATGTCCAAGCAGCGGAACACCAATGGCCCGCGCATTTTCTAGTTGCATGAGCCAGTGCAACCCCGAACATCCGAGCGCGGCGACGGCTACGGAACCGCCGTTCTTCTTCGCCGAAGAAAAGGGCCGCCCCGCCGATGAATTGCGCGCGGCAAACGCCGAAGCAAAACGTCCAGATCTCAGATCGCGCTTTATTGCGACAGCAAACCACGATCTCCGGCAGCCGCTTCAGACCATCTGTTTCATTCAGGGAATGCTGGCAAGAAGCGTTTCGGATCCAGCCGCGCGGAAGCTTATCGAGCAACTCGATCAAGCCGTCGTCTCGATGTCCGAGATCCTGGACAGACTTACCGAAATGGACCGCGAAGAGCCCACGAACTCGACCAGCGATTCCAGCCAGGCCGAGTACCCGATGCAGGCTTCTCTTGAAAGCCCCGCGTCGCTCCCGCCGGCCGTGATCAGGGCATCAGAAACGCCGCAATCGGATTGAGAGTGCCGACGCGCTCGCAAATGGTCTTGAAGCTTGCCAGGAGTGGAACGGCGAGCAGCGCGCCGATGATGCCCCAGATCCAGCCGAGGAACATGATCCCGAGAAAAATGGCGACAGGATTGAGGAGAAGCTTCCGTCTGACGATGAACGGCACCGCCAGATGGACACTGCTCATCATGACGAGATAGGAGATGGGCGCGACCAGCGACTGCCCGAGCGTGTCGAAGGTGACCATGGATGCTACGAACAAGGTGATCGCGATAGCGAGTTCACCGATGTAAGGAGCAAAGCTTAAGACGGCTGTGAGCGTTCCCCATAAAAGAGAGTCGGGTATTCCGAGAAGCGACGTGATGGCGGAAACGCCAAGCCCAAGCCCTACGTTAACGAGCAGCATCATCACGAGATAGAAGGAAATGTCGCTTTCGATGGCCCTGATGATTTCCAGGGTTCTTTTCTTGTCCCTGAGCGTCGGGATGGCCGAGACCAGCTTCCGCAGAAAGGTATCGCCAGCCGACAACAGGAAATAGGTAAGGACGAAAATCACCGAGATCGTCGCCGCCACCTGCGTGCCGCCGCCCACAAGGCGCTCCGTCAGACCCGGCGTGGTTAGCTGGACCCTTTGCGGGGTACGTGGCCTGCTTGCCGCCGTCGTGGACGCGATCTCCTCTGTGGCCTGCTGGATCTGGGCGAAAGGCCGTTTGATCGAGCTGAGCATCCTGTCGAACTTCGCGCCGCTTTGCGGCAGCCTTTGCAGCCAATCCGTCACTGGGCCTGACAGAGCGTAAGCCCCCGCTGCGCCAGCCGCCAGGATGGCCGCCATGACAATCGCGGCGCTGAGCGGACGCGGGAATTTCAAGCCGTCAAATATGCCCATCACAGGCGCAAGCAGCATCGTGATGAGCACCGCGAGCGTCAGCGGGATCAGGACGGGCGCGGAAACGTAGATGCCGTAAAGCGAGAGAAGCACCAGGATGGCGATGGCGACCTGAAGGAGCCTCCCGTTGATCTTGACCAGCGGGTCTGGCTCTTGCGCCGGGCCTTGCGCATCGAGAGCGGCGAATGTTGGCGCAGCGTCGGGCGCCGCCTCGGTAGTCTCGTTTGCTTCGTCTTGCGTTGCGTTGGCGAGCAGAGACTTGAAGCCGGAAAGGAGCGTCATTTGGGGAACCGGATGATCGAGAGCGCGGCCACACTGGCGGGCGCAGGCTCAACACACGGTCCGCTGCTCCGTTCCGATCAAGGTCTCGCGGGCAGCAAACATGCATCGCTTCGCCAACGCTTGGGTCTACTCCGCATTGGGTTGGGGGCGATCGTGGCGGTCTTCTCGCGATCCCACTCGCGCCAAGGCAGCTAAGCTCCAAATGCCGTCGTTTTCAAAGCTCCCAACATCCCGCCGTTGCCCCTCAGGTCATAAGCACGAGCGTGGCGCGGCGGCTCCCGCTTCAAGCCCTTGACAGAAACGCCATGAGCCCCATTCGCAGGCGCCGGCGAGTTCCCGGCCGACGGCTGCAATCTTAGGCTTTCTCTCAACCATACCAAGACATGCCGCGCATATACTCGCTCCGGTTGAGAATCGGTTTTTGGAGATGGTCGGATGCCGAACGCGCTTACTGCCCAGGCGCGGGCCAAGAATTGATATGTAACGGAGGCGGCGATGCTTTTGGAATGGAACGAAAACCTGTCAATCGGCGTGCCCAGCATCGATGAGCAGCACAAAGTGCTGCTAGGACTCCTCAATGAACTCTTCGACGCCACGGAGGCTGGGAGAGGTCAGGTCGTGTTGGGCAAGGTGCTTAAGGAACTTGCCGACTATACAGTTTATCATTTCCGGTATGAGGAGTCCCTCCTTGCCCAGACGGGCTATAGCGCTGCACCGGATCACATGAAAGAACATGACGAGCTGATCAGACTGGTTCAAGTACAGAGTCAGAAGTATGAGGACGGCGCCAGGGAAATTCTGTCTCAAGAGCTTCTGAAATTCCTGAGAAGGTGGCTGGACATGCACATCATGGGCAGTGACAAGAAATTCGGGGCGCACTTGGTCTCAATGGGAATAAAGTAATTTTCGGCGGCCCTTCTGGCGTCGATGGCCTGAGGGGGGCCTGGAGCGTTCTCACTGGATCGTGTGACAAACGCGCGCCCTGAAACTCAACCAGAGCTGGTGGTTGCGTTCATGCCTGAGCGGCTTAAGATCACGATGGGTATCCGTCTCCTCCTGGCTCTGGGAACATTGAGCCTTCTTGCATTGTCGGGGATCGGGCTTTGGTCGCTGCGTTCGCAGATGCTTGAGGATCGGCAAACCCAGCTTCGAAAGCTCCTGGATTCGAACCTGTCGATCGCCCGCGCCCAAATGACGGCTGCCGGTGGTCCAGAGAGCGAAGCTGGCAAGAAAGCCTTTTTCTCAGTCCTTCGCACATCTCGCTTCGGTGATGAAGAGGCAAATTACTTTTTTGCCTATGACTATAATGGCGTTGTGACAAGCCTGAACGATCAATCGAAAATCGGCGAGAACCGTATTGAACTTGCCGACGTCAATGGTTTCAAATTCATTAAAGAAATTGTAAAGACCGCCAAGGGACCTTCGGGAACGGGCTTTGTCGAATACATGTACGAAAAAGGGGTCGGCGGTCCGCTTACGCCCAAGCTTTCCCTCATACAAAATGTGCCAGAGATTGGAGGACTGGTTGGCGTCGGCGTCTATATCGATGACGTGGACGCGGACACTTACCGTCAGCTTTTCATTGAAGGCGCTATGCTTGCCGCAGTTCTCGCGGCGATTGGCGCTGCAGGCTTTTTGATCGGGCGAAAGCTTATGGCTGTGACGTCCGAAATGGAGCGCCAGCTTGCGGCTGCGATCGCCCTCCAGAGCGACATGCTTCCGAGTCTGGAACAGGTAGCGCAAATTCAAGGTCGCTGCCCTTTGGACCTTTCTAGCTACTACAGAGCCCTCGACGGGATTGGGGGAGATATTTGGGGGATTGAAGCCTCTGGGCCGCAGCGTGTTTTGCTGTACACCGCCGATTTCACAGGTCATGGTGTAGCGGCTGCCCTGAACACCGCCCGCTTCCATTCCTTTGTGCATATCGAGTGCCAACGAACGGACAGGCCGGCATCGTTGCTGCGACGGTTGAATAAGAAGCTGCACAAGGTGCTGCCCACAGGTCACTTCGCTACGATGAGCTGCGCAACCTTCGATTTCAAGACTTAGACGATGGAATATGCTTCAGCGGGCGCGCCTCCTCAAATCTATCGCAAGTCGTCCGAGGCCCCGTATGAAGTCATTTCCCGGGCAAGCTTGCCGCTCGGCATCCTCCCCGACGTGGCCTATGAAAGCCAAACAGTTGCGTTTCGTCCCGGCGGAGAACTTGTTCTTTACACCGATGGCTTGGTCGAGACGCCTAAGCCGCCCCGGAGCCTATACACGACAGAGTCTCTGAGAGAGTTTCTCGACAAGACTAAGCCGGGCACCTCCTTGCAACTGTGCGACCACCTCATTGACCAACTTTCTAAGCCAGCGATCAAGGTAGACGACGACATCACTCTCATCATCGCGAAGTTTACCGGCTCATTTACGGAATTTGTCAATGACTACCAAATTTGACGGCGCGGCTTTGACCATTCCTGCCTCCAGCAATTCCGTCAAGGCCACCAAGATTGCGAACGAAATCGCTGATTATTATGGCAGGCCAAGACAATCCCGCTCTTAACCCCCGGGGGCTCTTTCCGCAGCGCCCACGTCTCCGAAAAAAATAAATTGATTTAGATGCCGGGTCGCGCCCTAAGCAAGCTGCCCCTCCCACGGATCAACCGCTCTGAGATCCGAAATGTATGGACCGGCGGTGTGTAGCAAGAGAGAAACCTCGGAACGGTGGCGTTGGGTCTTGCACTAATGTATCCGGCCTATCAGTGGAGCGTTTCAGCAGCTCCTGGCCACCATGGATATCAGCGCGCATCCGATCTAATTAGCGGGAAAGCCTCAAAGTCGGGCTGTTCGGATCCCCAGATCTCGGTTGCGCCGGGAAGACCGGTCCTCCATTGCGTTGTTCACGCCCTCGCAGACCTCGGCGGGAAATGTGGTTAAGCCGCTTGGGCGTTCTTTGAGACCCGGATCTTCTGCTTTCGGCCTGCAGCACGCATTCTGCCCGGCAAAAATCGCGTTGACGTGAGGCTAAGGCGTTCCGTTAAAATTAATCATCTAATTTATGTAGCTTTATTTCAAACAAAAACAAGAAGATGCAATTTTTGGAAAAAGCGCTTATGGGGGCGCCGTAAAATCAGCACTTTAATAGAGATACTTGAATACTTACTTATAGGCTGTTTTACAAAACGAAACCAAATTTCACCGGATTTTAAGCAAACCTGCCGGATATGGCGAAAGTGCTTACGGAGGCAGGCTCACATGCGCTCGCGGCAAAGGCGCTCACTTCCCCCCAACGAAGAGACGCCTCAATTGAGAAGTTGAAGAGCGGGTTCCGGCCCTGAACGAGCTCTCCGGTCTATATTCGTCCGTTGGCTTGCCAAGGCTTGTTTGCCCGGCACGTTAGAAACAATCAACTTTTCCGCCTTCAATCGTTTACGATTGAAGGCGGGGCGATCTAGTCTATTGTTTCGCGGCGATCGCATCGGCCATGGCTAGGGTCTCGCGCGCGATGTCTGCGTGCAGCCGCTCGACCATGCGCCCGTCCAGGCTGATCGCGCCCTTGCCCTGATTTTCGGGAAGTTCGAACGCCTCGACGATCTTGCGCGCAGCCGCGATCTCCTCGGCGGAGGGCGAGAAGACCTCGTTGCAGACCGCGATCTGGTTCGGATGGATCAGCGTCTTCCCATCCATGCCGAGCGCGCGGCCCTGCACGCACTCGGCGTGGAAGCCCGCCGCATCGGAGAGCGAATTGTAGACGCCATCGACTACCGTGATGCCGAACGCGCGCCCTGCCGCCACCGTGAGCGACAGCCAGGCCAAAAGCGGCAGACGATCGGCCTGCGCCTGAATGCGCGTCATCTTGATGAGATCGTTCGTGCCGAGCACGAAACAGGTCAGCGGCAGTTCCGCGGACGCGGCGGCCCTGCCAATTTCCTTCAGGTTCAGGATAGCGAGCGGCGTCTCGATCATGGCCCAAAGCGGTATTTTGCAGTTCGACGGCGCCTGCTTGCGCACGTGCTCCAGATCGGCCGGCGTCTCGATTTTCGGCAATAGGATCGCATCGGGCTCTGCTTCGAGCGCCGCCTGGAAGTCTGCCGCGCCATAAGGCGTCGCGAAGCCATTGACCCTGATGGAGACCTCCCTCGGGCCGAAGCCGCCCGCCCTCACAGCGGCGCAAACCTGTTTGCGCGCCATCTCCTTCGCGTCGGGCGCGACGGCGTCCTCGAGATCCAGGATCAGGGCGTCAGCCGGGAGCGTTTTCGCTTTCTCGAGCGCGCGCGCGTTCGAGCCCGGCATATAAAGCACGCTGCGGCGAGGCCTCATAATCGATCTCCTTATCCTATCTCTGGCGCAAAACGGGATGCCACATTATACCGAAATGGGTTCGCGCCGCCTTGCCATTAACGCCGCAAGCGTGGCTCGCGCAATCCGCGGAAGAGAGAATTGCGGTGCCCATGGCGAAGGTGTTATCGATCTCGTCCCAGGTCGTTTACGGCCATGTTGGCAATTCGGCGGCCGCCTTTGTTTTGCAACGCATGGGGCACGATGTTCTTGCCGTCCCCACGATCATTCTCTCAAACCGCCCCGGCTACGGCGCCATCGCGGGCGAGCGCACCGATCCCGGCAAACTCGATGCCATGCTCGAAGCGGTGCTCCAGAATGGCTGGCTCGCCGATGTCGATGCGGTTCTGACGGGGTATGTGCCGACGGCCGCACATGCCGAATTCTGCCGGTCGTGGATTGCCAGGATCAAAGGTCTCAATCCGAAAGCGCTCTATCTTTGCGATCCCATCATCGGCGACGAACCGGCGGGCATTTACGTTGCCGAAGCCGCCGCGAGCGCGGTTCGCGATCAGCTCGTTCCGCTCTCGGACATCCTGACGCCGAACGCATTCGAGCTTGGCTGGCTATCGGGCCGCGCGATTACCGATGCTGCGAGCGTGGCTTCGGCCGCGCGCGCTTTGGCGCGGCCCGTGGTTGTGGCGACTTCTGCACCAGCCGGAGCCGGGATGATCGCCAACATTCTCGTCACGCGTAGTGAAGTAGCGTCGACCGTATCACCGCGGCGGACGGTGCAGGCGCACGGCACCGGGGATTTCTTCGCCGCCATTCTGCTCGCGCATAAGCTCAAAGGATACACCGCGAGCGCCGCCCTGCGCGCGGCCGCGGCGGCAATCGATCTTGTTCTCGACCGCAGCGAAGGCCGAAGCGAGCTTGCGCTTATAGAAACGCAGGACCATTGGGCGGCAGCCGACCCGGCGCTCGCTCCGCTTTCAAGGATGCCAGCCATCGGCCTCGCGACGCCGTGACGGCCATTGTCGCAGGCGTCGATGGATGCCGCGCAGGCTGGGTCTGCGTGACGAGGCAAGTCGAGCCGCCGTTTCAAGAGCGGGCCTTCCTCGCTCGGGACTTCCAGGAGATTCTGGCCCACACCGATGCGCCCTCCATCATCGCGGTCGACATCCCGATCGGCTTTCCAGAGCGCATCACGGGTGCGGGCCGCGAATGCGACCGGGCTGCGCGCAAAGTTCTCGGGAGACGCGCTTCCTGCGTCTTCGCGCCGCCAGCCCGGCCCGCTCTCTCCGAAACGGATTACCGCCTTGCTTGCATGGCTGCGCTCGCCGCATCCGATCCGCCCCGCCAAATTTCGAAGCAGATGTTTCATCTGTTCCCGAAAATCCGCGAGGTGGACCGCGTTATGACACCGAAACTGCAAGACCGCGTCTTCGAATGCCATCCGGAAGTGGCATTCTGGGCGATGAACGGGCGCGAGCCATTGCAGGAGCCTAAGAAGCTGCGCGGCCGCATGCATCCGCGCGGGCTTGAAAAGCGCCGCGCGCTTCTCACGGCGCACGGCTTTTCCGAAGCGTTTCTAGGCGCGGTCTCATTCGACCGCGCAGCTGCCGGTCCCGACGATTTCCTGGACGCCTGTGCCTGCGCCTGGACGGCAGCCCGCGTCTGCCGCGGTGAGGGGTTCTGGTTTCCTCCACATCCGTCCTGCGACGCGAAAGGTCTGCGGATGCTGATCGTCGCCTAAGCAGAGTTCCCAAAAGTGGCCTTCCCGGTTTTGGAAAGAAAACTCTGCGAAAACAAAAGATTTTAAGCAGGCATTCGTTGGCTGGCCAAGGAATGTCCGCTTAGGTCGGGCCTGCAAGCGTTTTGCGGCTCAGGTTCGAACACCCTCGCAACGAAAGGGTTTATCTGAATGTGATGGACAGGGGGGTCGTGACAGAGAAGGCTGATCCGGCATGATGAGAGTGTTGTTCCTGACGATATTTATGGCGTATTCCATTTTAGGCGTGGCCGCCACCGTTCGCGTGCGCAATGAAGCAGTATCCGGTGAGGGCAAAGGTTTACCCGCGCTCGATATTGAGGCCGGTTGCCGGGATGTGGCCCAGAACGACCTCAACAAAACGACAGATTTGCCCGGCTGCGTTTCGGAAGAACGCAGAGCGCGTGAACAACTGCGGAAGGAGTGGGCGTCATACTCCGCTGATATGCACCAGCAATGCATGCATCTCGTTACTCCTCCCGCGCTTCAAAGCTATGTGACCTTGCAGACGTGTCTCAGAATGGCCCGAGATGCGCAAAATTTGACGAAGACGGATGGCGCTACCGAGATCGGAAAAACGATGCAGGCTCCATCCGGGAAATAACGAAGCGACTGAGGCAGAGATCGAGTTGCATTTAAGATTTTCCCAATTCATATTGGGGCTCTGGAGCTTACACAAGATTTGATTTCAGGCCGGTAATCATCGATGGCGCAGCGCGTACAACGGAGCGGTCCGGCTACCCGGAAAGGCAGATGAAAAAACGCGCGCGATGCGAAGTGAAAAGCGACGTGAAATGCTCGCCGCTTCCGAAACTTGCAATGCTACTTCTTGCGCCAGGTAAAGAGCGCCGTCGCGGAGTAATTCAGAATAGAGCTCACAGCAGCACCTGCGATGCCAGCAAGCCACCAGATCTTTGTCACCTGGAAAACCTGTTCTGCAAAAGCGACGTTCACCACCGCGCCGACGCTGCAAACGAGAAGAAATGAGAGGAGGCCTGTGAGCACGCTCCAGCCGTGCAGGCGGCGGTCTCGATAGGTCAGCCAGTTGTTCAGGAAGAAATTCGAGATGGCGGCAACCAATGTTGCGAACGCTTGCGCGAAGGGGAAACTGAACGACGTCACCGTCAGGACAAGCTTCAATGTAGCAAGGTGAACGGCCACGCCGCTCCCGCCCACAAGGCTGAACAGCAGAAAACGAATGGGAATGAACCGCCCAAACATTTTGTCGGCCAGAAGCACGACGTATTCCCATATCGTCAGCGTATCGAGCTTGCTTTCGCCATGGAGGCGCGTTCTGAACTGATAGGGAAGTTCCTTGAACCGTGGCGGCTGCTTCGAGGAAGCAAAAACATCGACAAGGATTTTATTGCCGATCCCGGAGAGATTGCGGATCGAGCCTTCGAAAATCTCCCGCTTCGCCATGAAGAATCCGCTGACCGGATCGCTCAGATTGGCACGCAGAATAAGCTGTGCAAGTCTTGTCGCGATATAGCTCATGGCTTGGCGGACAGGCGAGAACCCTTCGGAAAGGTTGCGCTCAGTATAGCGGCTGCCGATGACGACATCGGTGTCACCTTTCCGCAAGGCATCGAGCATGTGCGGCAGGAGAGTCTCGTCGTGTTGCAGATCGGCGTCGATGATTGCGATATAAGGCGCGGACGATGCAAGCACCGCTTCCGCACAGGCCGACGTTAAACCTCGGCGGCCAAGCCGCTGCAGGCATCGGACGCGGGGATCGAGCCGGGCGACTTCGCGCACGCGATCGGCGGTGCCATCGGGCGAGTCATCGTCGACGAAAATGACCTCCCACCGGACGCCCTGCAGCGTTGCGGCAAGCTTGTCCACCAGAGGCCCGACGTTGTCCCGCTCGTTGAAGGTGGGGGCGATTACCGTAAGTTCCGGACCCGTGTTCCCGGCAAGGGCCGGTTCGATGCGCCTGCGATCAATAACTTCTAGTTGCATTCCCTGCCTCGGTTTGACGCCGCTCCACAGCCAAAAAGGCCGCCCCTGTAGCCATTAACCATATATACATCATAAGAGTCGTGCGGATGAAATCCACCTTCCCTCGTAAGGGTGGCGATCCTGTGGGAATCTCCAAAGAACGAAGCTGCGAGAGTCGCGTCGCCGCCCTCTCGCAGGATGAGCAGGGCGGGCGCGTTTCTGAGCTTCAATTCATCCGGAGGTGGAAGATTAACATAGCGGATACGCTCATTGATCTGGGCCACCCCGCCCGGTCCAGCGCCATAGAAGGCAAGTTCGCCCGTGATGGCGTATCGGTCGGTCAAAACCATGCCCGCTCCGTGGTCGTGCTCGAGGCGCTCAATATCGCCGCCAAGCTCTGACCATCCCTTCAAGCGAGAGGTGGGGTCCTTTTTCGCGTTGATGGGAATCAGTCCAAGCCCCAGTTGGAAGAAGGCCACCAAGGTGAACGCGATGCCGATCCAAGGCGCAAGGCGGAACCCTTCGCTCAACCAGCGCGCAACGCCTTTCTCGGCAGACAAAGCGCGAAAGGCATGAACGGCGGCCAGAATGGCGGCCGGATAAACGAAGCCGGGCCAATTCGGCTGAATCTTCTGATTTGCCGCGTGGATGAAGAAGAAGGCGAGGATGGGCGCCGTCATTGTCCCGAGCAGAAGCCAGCGGGGATCGCCGCGCTTCCATCCCCGGACAAGGGCATAACCGCTCCCGAACAAGCAGAAGAGGAAGATAACGGGCGTTGCAAGGCCGGCCTGCCCTCCGAAAAACTCCGCAACGCTTCCGAATGCATTCGCAGGCTTGTCCTTGATGCTGTGCTCGGCCTGTTTGGCGAAAGAGGCCCAGTCGTGAGCATAATTCCAATAAACGACGGGCATAATGACGAGGATGGCGATCACGGCGCCGATGTAGGGTTCAGGCCGGAGAAACCAGCGCCGTCCCTCCGCCGAAGCGATCATCCACAAGAACAGTCCGGGCAGGAGCAGCGCCGCCGTATATTTGCTCATGAAGGCGAGGCCCAGACATGCGCCGATTGCATACCACCATACGCCGCGCTTCGTTTCGATGAGCTTGGCGAGCGAGAACAGGACCGCTGTTGTAAAGAGCGCCAGCGGTGTGTCGGGAGTCGCTATAATCGCCGCCGCACTGCAGAGAAGCGTTGCATTCATCCAGATGACGCAAGGCCAGGCAGCAGCGCGATCGCGGAAAAGGCTGAGGCTCGTTCTGAAAAGAAGGTACGATCCTGCGATCGCGCTCAGCAACCCGATGAAGCGAACGCCGAGTTCCGTTTGCCCGAAGATCGCCGTTCCCGCCCTGATCCAATATGCGATCATCGGCGGATGGTCGTAATATCCAGGCGCGAGATGCGTGGACCACAGCCAGTAATAGGCTTCGTCCTCGGCGAGATTCGCTGTTGCGGCGAGCACGAATCGGAAAAGAATGACAATCGCGATTGCGGCAAGACCGATGCGGAGAGCGGCTTCGCCTTCGAATGGGACTGAGCCGGTGCTGCCAGCGCGCAATGCCAAATCGTCCTCGACGCAGGCCATGACTCCCCCTTGATGCCGGCCGACGTCGCAGACAGAAGACCGCTTCGTGGCAAAAGCGCGGCTTTCGATCTCGCGGAGGGAGCTTTCGTTCGGCAGAGCGGCGTGTTAGGGCGGAGGCCCTTGCGGCAACAGGGAAGATAAAATGACTGAATTGACGCCCCACAAAACCGAAACCGGTCTGACCTGGCCGCATCCCTCTGCCGACCTGCTGGTGCCTGACCGACGGCCGCCCCGGCATGGAAAATCAGGCTGTCGGCCTTGCAGAGGCCATGGGGCTGACGCCTGTCGTGAAGCGGGTGTTTTTGAAGCCTCTCTGGCGCATCGCGAGCCCGCACATCACCGCTTTCAAGCGATTCGCTTTCAGCAAGAAAGGCGATCCCGTCGCTCCCCCCTGGCCGGATATCCTGATCGCCACGGGCCGCCCCAGCATCCTGCCTTCGCTTTACGTGAAGGGGCAAAGCGGCGGGCGCACGTTTACGGTGCAGCTTCAAGACCCGGTTTCGCTGCGCCATCGATTCGACCGCATCGTGGTTCCGGCCCACGATGGCCTATCCGGCGAGAACGTGCTCGTCATGAACGGCGCGCTGCACCGCGTAACGCCGCAAAAGCTCGCCGCCGAGGCCCCGCGCTGGGCAGAAGCCTTCGCTGCGGTCCCGCAGCCCAGGATTGCGGTTCTGCTCGGAGGCGCGAATTCCCGCTACAAGTTCGGAGAAGCTGAAGCCCGCGCGCTCGCATCTCAGCTCAAGGCCCTCGCCGGGCATGGATACGGCCTCCTGATCACCGGATCGCGCCGAACGGGCGAAGAGAACCTTGCCATTTTCCGTGAAGTGCTGGCCGGATGCGCCGCGTTCATCTCCGACGGCGGCGGCGACAACCCGTATTTCGGCATGCTCGCGCACGCGGATGCCTTCATTGTCACCTGCGACTCCGTCAACATGGTCACGGAAGCCTGCAGCACCGGCAAGCCCGTCCACGTCGTGCAGCTTCCCCCGCTCGGGCGGCGGGTGAGCAAGCGGGACAAGTTCTTCCGCTTCCAGCATGGCCTGGAGGAAAGCGGACGCATCCGCTTTTTCAACGGGCAGATCGAGACCTGGGCCTACGAGCCTTTGCGCGAGATGGAGCGCATCGCGAGCCTCATCCAGGAGGCTTATCTGTCGCGGGCGGGCTGAGCAAACCCAGCTTCCGACACTTGGTTTTCTAGGGTCTCAGGTACTCCCCCGGAATTTCACTGAAGGCCGAAGGCAGATGTTCGCATTTGCGGAACCATTGAACGCAATTGAAGGTATAGCGGACACCGACTTTTCGGGGCCTAGCTCTGCCAGCCTGGGTTCGAAGATGCACCGCTTACTGGAGCGAAGGGCCTCTCGAACAGCAAAACCGCCGGTCGACGAGGCCCAAGCTGCGACAGCACTATCTCTAACCGGTCGGATTCTCAGACGTGGGCCTTGTGAACGCCGAGGTCGGAAACCAAAAGCCGCCCCATTTGTGAAGCAGCGTCTGCCAGTTTGAAGGCACCGTTCCGGCCGGTCCTGGCACCGGTTGATCCAACGGATGCGAGTGAGGAGCGTGAAGCTTCGGGCCGGTGAAGAATTCTTCAGAACGATAGTCGTAAAACCACCGCTCGCCTGGCTCGAAGCTCGTGATTATCGGATGACCCGTAGCGGCGTTATGTTTCGATGCATGCTGATTTGGCGAACTATCACAGCAGCCGATGTGACCGCATTCGGCGCATCTGCGAAGATGCAACCACCATCCGGCCAGAGCCAAGCATTCGGCGCAACCTGTGCCGCTTGGCTTGGCCGCCGGGTTGATACCATCCCTTTCGGACTTCATAGTCTCCTCCCTGACTGCAGAACTGGTTCCAGATTTGGTTTGTGCCAGCCAAGTAGGTGCGCAGCGCTGCCACGACCTTGGGTGCCTCGCCGACCGACAAAGAGTTCCCCTCCGGGCCTCACGTCGTCGTTCGATGTCGGCGACTGTGAGAAAGTGTGCGAGGGTAAACCCTTCCTGCGACGGCATCTGATAGCTTTTCTGCTCGACTTGGACTTGGTTCATAGACGAATCCAATTCCGATATGGTATTTCTCCGTTCTCCAGAATACGCCGGGCAGTGTGCTTAAGCAAGGAACTGTGCCTTACAGCTAAGGCTTCACAATACAACGACTCGAATATTGTCCAGCATCAGTAATGCGCAACAGCCCCGCGCGGTTTTATCACCTGGGAGCCAAGATGATTGACCTACTCTTCAATGGTGTCGGGTGGGCCAGCATCGCCCTGACTCTTACCCGCGTCGCGGCTGGGACGTTTTTCCTGTTCTCCGGCTACCACAAGCTTTTCGACGCGCAGCGCCATCGTACGTTCGTCGACGAACTAACGGTGCTCCACGTGCCTGCCCTCCGGTTTAATCAGTGGTGGGTGCCGACGATCGAGTTCACCGCGGGCTGCGCCGTGTTCATCGGGCTCCTTGCCCCGCTAGCCGCGCTTGGTCTCTTCGTGATCATATTGGTTGCGCTCGCTACATCAGGCCGGCAACGCATCAGGTCTTACAAGGTCATTGATGAAGCCGACCGCATCGACGATTGGCTTTACCTGCCTGAGACGCCGTATGCGTTCATGCTGATCATGATCATCTGCGCCGGCGCTGGGCCGTACAGCCTTGATGCCGTGATCTGGGGCCGCATCGCAAAACCAATGAGCGCCCTAGCCGGTGAAATCCCTTGGACTTTAAACGCCCTGCTTTGTCCAATCTTCCCAATCGCTTGAAGTCCACTGCGGCGTGTTAACTACCGCGGGGCAATGCCACAGAAAACAGGGAGGTTATTTCAAAAGAGGTTCTTTCAAAAGAGGTTCGCTGGTGCCCAAAGTTCCCTTACCCCGTCGGCCAGCTGGCCACAATCCCAGCAACGCGTTGCGGGAGGCTCAGGAAGAAGGGAATGACGCGGGTGCAGCCAACTTCCGCATTGGGGTCGGCAGTGAGGCCTGGGGTTTTCAAGCGGAGGAGTGTCCTCCGGCGTCTATGGAGATTTCTGCAGCTGGGGCCAAGCCGCCGAGCCTGTTTCTTGGCTGAATGTCTCGACCCAATTCGGAATTTTTCATTGATGACTACTGCGGGAGGGCGGCCGCAAAAACCGCGGCCGTTTGTCGAAAAATCAGGGACTATTCGCGCAGCCCGCCCGTTATTATCTTTTCCCTTTACAACCTGCGACACGTTTTAGGTGGACACGAGAGTCGCGACTCGAATAGCACAAGCTCAGCTGTTGCGACGGCGCCTCTTGTCATCTGCTATTTACGGTTTTCCAATCTTTTACCGCAATGCTGCAGTTTGACTCGAAATGTGGGGGTCGAAGGGAGACTGACTATGAGAATTCTGCTAACTGCTGTATCCGGCGCTCTGCTCGCGCTCGGTTGTGCTTCATCTGCTGACGCTGCTGTCCGCGTTGGTACTTTGCGCTGCCTTGGCGCGCCGAAGGTTGGCGCCATCATCGCGTCCGTGCAGCAAGCGCGCTGCGTGTTCACGGGCATTAACGGCCGCCACGAGCGCTATGCCGCCCAATTCAGCCGCATCGGCGCGGACATTGGCGTAACGAACAAATCGCTACTCGTTTGGAGCGTTTACGCCCCAACCGCGCTCCGGCATCGCGCTCTCGTCGGCAACTATGTTGGCGCATCGGCTGACGCTACGATCGGCGTTGGCGGCGGCGCGAATGTGCTCGTCGGCGGAAACGGCGTCACGGTTTCGCTTCAGCCGGTCAGCGTGAAAACCGAAACCGGCCTCGCCGTCGGCGCGGGCCTCGGCCAGCTTGCGCTGCGGTAAACCGCTCTTCGCAAGGCAAAGATTAAAAAGGCCTGGATCGTCCAGGCCTTTTTCTTGCCTGCTTCAATGTCTGGAAAGATCGGCGGTGATTTCCTGCAGGGGAGCCCATAGTTTCCAGATCAGCCCGGTGCTCTGATACTGAGCTTCGACCTTGGCGTTCAGCGCCCAGGCGGTCTGCTCCATGAGCACGGAATAGCCGAACCCCCGGTGAGTAATGGGCTTCACCTCAGGCCCGCCCGCCTCGGACCACATGAGATTGAACTCATGATCCGGGACATCGGAAGCCGAGCGCCATTCGATGGACACTCTTCCCTCGGGGATCGAAAGAGCCCCGTACTTGAGCGAGTTTCTTGCGAGTTCATGCAGGGCCATTCCCAGCGTTTGAGCTGCTTCAGGCCTGAGCATGACAGAAGGCCCGGCAAGCGCGATCCGGTCTCTGGCTCCGGCAAATGGTTCCAATTGCGTATCGAGGAGTTCGTGAAGGTCCACTCCCTCCCAGTCGCTTCTCCCAAGAAGATCAAACGTGGAACTGAGCGCGGCAATGCGATCGCCAAACTCGTCCGCAAATGTCGCCGGGTCCTTTTGGCCCACTGTCTGGCGCGCAATGGCGAGAACAACCGCAAGCATGTTCTTCGCCCGATGCCGCACTTCGCGACCAAGGAGGAGGCGGACCTTGTCCTCATTGGCCTTGCGTTCCGTCACATCGTAGCTAAGGCCGATGTAGCGGCCGCAGTCAGCCTTTCCGAGCCTCTGAGGGGCGGCGGCGAAAGAAAGCCAATGCTCGCTCGAGTCCGGCAGCCTGAGATGCAACTCATCGGCGAAGTGGCCGTTTGATTTCGCAATCCTCGCTTCAAAGGGCGTGGTGTCTGGCGCGATCAGCATCCGGTTGAAGTCGGCAAGGCTCAGGCGCTGCATTTCGTCCGGGAGACCGAGGAGCTTTGCCTCCTGCCTGTCGAAGACAATTTCCTCCATGTCCAGATCGACCTCGAAAGTACCCATCTGCCCGGCGTCGAGACTGTCTTTCAGCCTCTCCTCGGCAGCGGCGCGGGCGCGCTCGGCGCAAACAAGCGGCGTCACCGCATCATGGGCAATAACGATGTCGCTCCCTTGGCTGACCCGCGTGGCGGTCATGACGAACCAGCGCTCGACGCCCGGCGCATGACAGGGATATTTCTGGCTGAAGCGCTGCTGCGCGCCAGACAAAACCGCGGCGATGCCCTCCAAGGTTTCGGCGGCAAGCTCATCGCCAGTCCATGCGGATCGCCGGACAATATCGAGGTAATTCTGGCCGACGTAGGCCTTAGGATCGTGACAATCGTTCTCGACGGCGAATTTCCGCCACGCCTCGTTGACATGAACAATCTTGCCAGCCGCATCCAAAATCGCGATGTGAGGCGCGATTCCATCGAATGCCGCGACGACACGGTCTTTGGAGATCATAAGCAGTTTTGGCCGGAGGTATTCGCTTCACCCATGCCCATGCACGGGCGGACGCATAATGCGGGCATTAGTAGACCCGACATTTGACAATTGTCAAATTCGGACACAACTAAAGCATGGCGTCACCGGCGCTTTCGCTTGCCGGATCAAAACATGGCGGCGTGCACGCGGTCAGGTGGATTGTGGCCGTCGAGGAAGGTGCGGATGTTGATGATCACCTTCTCGCCCATGTCCAGGCGTCCTTCAAGCGTCGCCGAACCAAGGTGCGGCAGAACCACGACCTTGTTGTTCTTCAGAAGCTTCGGATTGATGGCCGGCTCGTTCTCGAACACATCGAGGCCCGCGCCGCCGATCTCTCCCGCCTCGACCATGCGGGCGAGCGCATTCTCGTCGATGACCTCGCCGCGCGCCGTGTTCACGACATAGGCCGTCGGCTTGAGAAGCTTGAGCCGCCGCGACGACAGAAGGTGGAAGGTCGCCGGTGTATGCGGGCAGTTCACTGAAATGATGTCCATATGCGCGAGCATCTGGTCGAGGCTGTCCCAATAAGTTGCACCCAACTCCTCCTCGACGGCGGCGGGCACGCGGCGGCGGTTATGATAATTGATCGAAAGCCCGAACGCCTTGGCCCGGCGCGCCACCGCCCGGCCGATGCGGCCCATGCCGATGATGCCGAGCTTCTTGCCCCAGATGCGATGGCCAAGCATCCACGTTGGCGACCAGCCATGCCACTCGCGGCCTTCCTGCAGGTAGTGTGCGCCCTCTACCAGCCGGCGCGGCACGGCGAGGATCAGCGCCATCGTCATGTCGGCTGTGTCCTCCGTGAGGATGCCCGGCGTGTTCGTCACAATGATGCCACGGTTGCGCGCGGTTTCTAGGTCGATATTGTCGACGCCGGTTCCATAATTGGCGATCAGCTTCAGTTGCGGCCCGGCGAGCGCGAGAAGCGACTTGTCGATCCGGTCGGTTACGGTAGGAACGAGCACGGAAGCCGTCCGCATGGCCGCCGCGAGCTGATCCCTTGTCATGGGGGCATCGGATGCGTTGAGCGTAACATCGAAAAGTTCGCGCATGCGCGCTTCGACGAGTTCGGGCAGCTTGCGGGTAACGACAACTTTTACGTTTTGTGAGTTCATGGGTGCCCGGAATGGCCGGCTCGGCCTTAATCGATTTTTGGAACGCAACTTCTCTTCCGTTATCTACCAGATACGGCACACAATGACAAAGACTCGGATCAATTGCGCCATCTCAATCATATGTGCACTCGCGTTCGCGGCGGCGGCGCGCGCTGAGGACGGCGCTGGGCGCAGCGCCGGCACGGCGACGGGCCTGCCGCTGCCGCGCTTCGTGAGTCTCAAGTCCGACGAGGTGAACGCGCGCGTCGGCCCGGGCGGCGATTACCAGATCGCCTGGGTGTTCCGGCGCGCGGGACTGCCGGTCGAGGTGATCGCCGAATTCGAGAACTGGCGGCAGGTTCGCGACGCGAGCGGCAGCACGGGCTGGATCAGCGCCGGGCTGACCAGCGCGCGCCGCACCGCGGTCGTTGCGCCATGGGCCAAGGACCGCTCGCTGTTCGAGCTGACCTCGTCGCGGGGCGGCTCCACGCCGGTCGCGCGGATCGAGCACGGCGCGATCGTCGACGTCATGCAATGCGACGGCGAGGACTGCGAGGTTTACGCGGGCAAGCAGAAGGGCTGGGTGCCGCAGAAGAATTTGTGGGGCGTTTATCCGCGCGAGAAGGTGAAATAATCTCTTTCTCACGCGGCGAAGCTCTCGCTCGTAAACCTTTTTTCTATTAATTTGCCCCGAGTCCATCGCGGAAAGACCATGACCGGGAGCGAGCGCATCTTCATTTCCTATTCGACGACGGATGGGAAGCCTTTCGCGGATGCGCTCCGCGAGCGAACTCGAAGGCTAAGGACTTTTCAGTCTGGCAAGACCTTGTCGCGCTTGAAGGCTGGACGCGATTGGTGGTCGCAGATCGAAAACGCGCTGAAATCGAAGGCGCTTCAGCATTTCATTCTGGTCGTGACGCCCGGCGCGCTCGCAAGCCCGATTGTACGGCGTGAAATCCGGTTCGCACGGCAGGAAGGAAAGACCGTCTCGCCCGTGCAGCGGGCCAGGGTCTCGACAGTCTCAATGCGCTGCCACGCTGGCTCGGGCAGGTTTACGATCTGGGATATTCCCGAGCAGCGCAAATCGCTGATGCGCGCGCTCTGAACGGGACCGAGCTATCAGAACCGCGTGCCGATGATGGCGCCCGAGCCTCCGGTGGATTTCGTTCAGCGTCCCTGTGGAGTTCGAGGCGCTGAAGCGCAAGCTGCTCGACGCCAAGGGCGACGCGGTCGCCATCACGGCGGCGCTGCGCGGCGCAGGCGGCTACGGCAAGACCACGCTCGCGAAAGCGCTAGCCCACGACCCGGACATCGAGGACGCCTATTTCGACGGCATCCTCTGGGCAGAGCTTGGCGAGAAGCCCGAAAACCTGCTCTCCATCATCTCAGACCTGATCGAGATCCTGAGCGGCAAGCGGCCCGGCCTTGAAAATCTGAACTCCGCCGCCGCCAAGCTCGGCGAGGCGCTGGGCGACCGGCGCATCCTTCTTGTCATCGACGATGCCTGGCGCGAGCAGGATCTGCGCCCCTTCCTGCAAGGCGGGCGCAACACCACGCGGCTCATCACCACGCGCCGCGACGACATTCTGCCTCTGAAAGCAGAGCGCGAACGCGTAGACGCGATGGCGGCGGACGAGGCGCTGGAGCTTCTCTCCTGGGGCTTGCCGGAGAACCAGGCGCCAGCCGAGAAAACTTTGCTTGCGACGCTGGCGCAACGTCTTGGGGAATGGGCGCAGCTCATAAAGCTCGTCAACGGCTTCCTGCGCGATCATGTCAACAAAAGCCATGAACCACTGGCCCAGGCGATTGCTGGCGTCAACAAGCGGCTCGACATCAAGGGGCTGATCGCTTTCGACTCCAGAAACGAGGTGGCCCGGACCAACGCCATCGCGAAAACCATTGGCGTGAGCCTGGACCTGCTCGATGAAACCGAGCGCGCGCGTTTCGCAGAGCTGGCCGTGTTCCCGGAAGATGTGGACGTGCCTCTTGGCGTGGTCTCACGGCTTTGGAGTGAGACGGGCAGCATCGATGAGTTCGACACAGAGGACCTATTGCAGCGCCTGCAGAACCTGTCGCTGTTACTCTCGCTCGATCTCGACCGGCGCACCCTCCGCTTCCACGACACCGTCCGGCACTTTCTGCAAGAGAAGGCGGGGAAAAATGCGCTGGCAGCACTGCACACGCGCCTGCTGAAAGCCTTGGGCGGAATCAATTCAGACAGGGGCGCGGACGAAGCCTCACGCCGCTACTATTTTATGCAGCGGCCCGCACATCTAGACGCGGCGGGCGACCGTGCAGCGCTCGATGCGATCCTGCAAGACCCGGCTTGGCTCAAGGCAAAGCTAGAAGCGACCGGTGGCCCCCTGGACCTCGTCGCAGACTATGACCAATTTGCGCAAGGCGAGTTGCAGGACCTGATTGGTCGAACGCTGCGGCTAACCTCTGGGATCTGCGCGCGTGATAAGCGCCAGCTCGTGCCACAACTTCACGGCCGATTGCTGTCGAAGACCGTCGCCGCCGACTTTTGCGCAGAAGCATCAAAGCTTGTGGTCCCGCCCGCAATTCTTACCTGCCGTGCGAGCTTGACACCGCCGGGCGTAGAATTGACTTGGCCGCGCCGGCGCGAGCCGCATATTCCCATCCGGCATTACGCGAATAGGTATACGCGGCTCGAGGGCCATGGCCCTTCGGTGAGCGCGCTCGCAATGCTGCCCGACGGCCGACTCGCTTCGGGTTCTTGGGACAACACCATCCGGCTCTGGCACGCGAACACGGCTATGGAGACGGCAAGGTTCAAAGGCCATGGCGACTGGGTAATGGCGCTCGCGGTGCTGCCCGACGGCCGCATCGCCTCGGGCTCGCGCGACAACACCATTCGGCTCTGGGACGCTAACACGGCCAAGGAGACGGCAAGGCTCGAAGGCCATGCCGCTTCGGTGAGCGCGCTCGCGGTGCTGCCCGACGGCCGCCTCGCCTCGGGCTCTTGGGACCACACCATCCGGCTCTGGGACGCTAACACGGCTAAGGAGACGGCAAGGCTCGAAGGCCATGGTACCTCGGTGATGGCGCTCGCGGTGCTGCCCGACGGCCGCCTCGCCTCGGCCTTGGGCGACAGGACCATTCGGCTCTGGGACACGATCACGGCTAAGGAGACGGCACGGCTCGAAGGCCGTGGTAATTGGGTGATGGCGCTCGCGGTGCTGCCCGACGGCCGCCTCGCCTCGGGTTCTTGGGACAACACCATCCGGCTCTGGGATGTGAACACGGCAAAGGAGACGGCAAGGCTCGAAGGCCATGGCGACTTCGGTCATGGCGGTCGCGGTGTTGCCCGACGGCCGCCTCGCCTCAGGCTCCGACGACAATAGCATCAGGCTCTGGGAAGGGAGCACCGGCCAGGAAACGGCAAGGCTCGAAGTTGACTTCGCGGTGCTTTCCTTTGCCGTCCTCGCCGAAAAACGGCTTGCGGCGGGCGATCAAGGCGGCCGCATCCATTGGCTCGAAATCGTGGATTGACGCGCGCCCCGCCTCGTGAGATGCGGCTTGCGAAGCCTAGAGCCTGTCGGCTCTAGCTTTTTGTTTTATCGTGCGTCTTATCGGAAAACCGCTTCGCACTTTTCCGGACGCACTCTGCAGGAGGGAATGCGATGATAACCGAAATCGTGGAAATCGAGGTGAAGCCGGGCGAGGAAGCCGCCTTCGAGGCTGCGGTGGCGGAAGCGATCCCGGTGTTCCGCAGCTCCAAGGGCTGCCGCGGCATGGAGCTCACGCGCACCATCGAGAAGCGCACGAAATACCGGCTCTTCGTCAAGTGGGAGACGCTGGACGACCATCTGGTGCATTTCCGCGGCTCGGAGAATTTCCAGGAATGGCGGCGGCTGGCCGGCCCGTTCTTCGCGTCGCCGCCCAGCGTCGAGCACGTCAGCGTCGCCGTAGCCGGCTTTTGACGCGGCGGTTGGGCCAGCTAAGTCCGTCATTTCTTATGCGCATTGACGTCACAAGTTCGCCCGCCGCTGCTACGCGTAATTGACTCCCGAAGCGCGGTGCGACACAGCACGAATACAACAGGACGGAGTGCGGCGGATGTTTGGGTTCGACTCGAAAGGCTCGGCAATTTTCTTGGGCGCCGCCTTGGCATCGGGCGCTGCCCTATGGCTCGCACCTCACGGCACGCCCCGGCCTGTGGTGCCCGGCCACGCAACCGCGCCTGACAGTTTTTTGTCTGCGCGATCATTTACGCCGGACACGGTATCAGCCTTTGCGGCTGCCGGGGCTTTTGTGCGCAATCGTCAAAACATCGACGCTTAAAAAATTTACAATTCAAAAACAAAGCGCAAACCGATTATCCAGCCGAGTTTAAGCAAAATTAACTCATTAAGCATTCTATCATGAGACGGTAAGCGTTCAGAAAGGTGGATGACCTAAGCGTTTCCGCTTGCCGGGAGTAGAGTAGCGAAAGTTGAGGTTATAATGCGTACACGGCTGAAAGTGGGGCTTTTGGCGGCCTTCATCGCTTGCGGGGCATTCGTTGCCGCGAAAGCGCAGGATGAGAAATCATACCTTCCTCCGGGGTGGTTCCCGGGCCAATCCGAGACAACGGTTAGCAAGTCGCGCACCCCGAGAACGGTGCATGCAAGGTCCATCAGGCACGCCAGCGTTCACGCGACGAGAAGGCGCCTGGCTGCGGTTCATCATTATCACAGGAGAATCAGGGTAGCCCACCACTGGGGTTATCACCCGCGCTTCACCTATTACCGCCCACACTATGCGTATTACCCGCGCTATGCTTATTACCGGCCGATGGTTCCTGGGTTCCTGTACGGGCTCTTTAGCTGGTAGGCGCTGCTGGAGAGTGACCTTCCATCATCCATTGCTTTCTCGTGCCGCGGGCCTTAGCTTTCGGCGGGATATCGCGGCATGAGGCAAGCGGATGAGGAAAGGCGCAGATCGCTGGCTGCGGGCTCCAGGTCGATCCCTGGCGCTTGCCGTCTTATGCGCGGCGATGGCTTCGTGCGGCTTTATCGGCGTGGTTTTGGCTGCGGACGATAACGCGGCGCGGCCTTCAGACTTCGCGGGTTCGGCTGTTTGCATCGGATGCCATGAAGGGCAGGGGAAAGCCTGGAAGGCGTCGCAGCACGCGCATGCCATGCAGGACGCCACCGAAACGGCCGTGCTTGGCGACTTCAACGATGCGCAAGCCTCGCATTTCAGCTCCAGGGCGCGCTTCTACCGCAAAGACGGCCGGTTCTTTGTAGCTACGGAAGGCAAGGACGGGAAGGAAGCCGAGTTCGCTGTCAAGTACACATTCGGTGTGGATCCTCTTCAGCAATATCTGGTCGAGTTCCCCGATGGGCGCTTGCAGGCGCTGCCCTATGCCTGGGATACCCGGCCCAAGGCCGAAGGCGGCCAGCGCTGGTTTCACCTCTATCCCAATGAAGATATTCCACCCTCCGATGCGCTGCACTGGACCGGGCCGCAGCAGAACTGGAACTATATGTGCGCGGAGTGTCACTCGACCAACGTGCGCAAGAATTACGACGCCGCGAAAGACAGCTTCAAGACCACATTCTCGGAGATCAGCATCGGATGCGAAGCCTGCCACGGGGCGGGCGCTGGCCATGTTCAATGGGCGCAGAACGGACGCCCATCCGATGCCGCTCATAGCGGTTTTCCATCCGCGGCCGCTCGACGGGGTGCGATTTCCTGGCTTCCGGACGGGAAAACGGGCAGCCCCTCCGCGTCATCCTCTGCTGTTGCCGGAGGGGTGAACGAGACCTGCGACCGGTGCCATTCGAGGCGCGGCCAGTTCTCCGGAAACTGGCGGCCGGGTCAGCCCTTGACTGACACGCATCTGCCCGCGTTTCTGACCAGCGATCTGTTCGAGGATGACGGGCAGATGAAAGACGAGGTGTTCAATACGTCATCCTTTCAGCAGAGCAAGATGTTCGCCAAAGGCGTCGTTTGCACCGACTGCCACGATCCGCACAGCGGCAAGCTGAGGGCACTGAAGAGCGAAGTCTGCTCCCAGTGCCATGACCCGCAGAAGTTCGCGGCGACCTCGCATACGGGCCACCCGCAGGGCGCTGGTTCGCCTGACTGCATCGCATGCCATATGCCGGCTCGAACCTACATGGTTGTCGATCCCCGGCACGATCACTCGTTCAGGGTTCCGCGGCCGGACCTGACTGCCAGGATTGGCACGCCGAACGCCTGCGCGTCCTGCCACAAGGATCGCGATGCCGCCTGGGCCGCCGTGGCAATCGAGAAATGGCACGGACCGGTACGCAAGGGGTTCCAGACCTATGCGGAAGCCTTTCACGCGGCGCGTCTCGACCTGCCCGAGGCACGCGATCTGCTTCTGAAAGTCGCCGAGGACCCGGCAGCCCCGGCAATCGCTCGCGCAACGGCTCTTGAGGAACTGCGCGACCGGCCCTCTGCTGCTGCCGAAGCCGAAATCGAGCGCGGCTTGCGCGACCCGGACCCCCTGGTGCGGCTGGGGGCGTTAAGGGCTATGGAGCAATTACCGGTCGATGAGCGCTGGACGAAAGGGAAGGCGGCTCTCGCTGATCCCGTCCGGGCGGTGAGGATGGAAGCGGCCACTCTGCTTGCAGACGTGCCCCTGCCGAACATGACCAGCGCCGAGCGGAATGCCTGGGATAAGGCTTCGCAAGAGTACGTCGCGGCGAAGCGGTTCAACGACGACCGCAGTGAAGAGCGCGCCAATCTGGCTCATTTTTATGTCAAGCAGGGCAAGGCGGACCTTGCGGAGCAGGAGTATCTGGCCGCCATCAAGCTTGCGCCCCGGCAGGCGCCGCCGCAAGTCGATCTCGCCGATCTTTACAGGGCATCGGGGCGGGAAGCCGAAGCCGAAACTGTGCTGCGCCAGGCGATTTCTCAAATTCCGGAGGCCGCGGCGGCGCATCACGCCCTTGGCCTCGCACTCATCCGGCAGAGACGATACGCAGAGGCGCTCGGGAGCCTGAAGCGCGCGACCGAACTGGAGCCAACGCAGCCGCGCTACGCCTATGTCTATGGGGTGGCCCTCCAGTCTTCGGGGCAGGCGGATGAGGGGCGGCGCGTCCTTAAGGCGGCGTTACTCGCAAATCCTTCCAACGTCGAGATTCTGACCGCGCTCTTGCAGGATGCGCTCAAGTCACGCGATCTCAAGGGCGCTCTTTCCTATGCAGAGCGTCTTCGCATCCTTCGCCCGGACGACGCCTCTCTCGCCCAGTTCATCGAGCGTGTGCGGCCGGAAGCCAATCGATGAGGATGCCGGAGCGGCGGCCTTGAGGTGCAGATCTGAAAGGAACAATTTTGAAGTCTGACTGGCAATATCACTTGAGCGACTTTTACTTCGAATTTGGAACCGCGGCAGTGACGCCGGCCGCGGTTCCACGGTAACATACCAGGAAGTTGAGCGCTGCTCTGCTACCACGCCCAGGGCCAGAGCCAGCCGACGCCACACCCGCAGCCACAGCCGCCTTCTCACGACATAGACGCGAGTGGCGCAGCAGTGGTGACGATAATGACGAACGGGCCTATAGCAAACGCTAACGGCATTACTGGAAACCTGCAGTCCCTTGGCAGAGTCTGCGGACAAAGCGAACGCGCTACCCGAAAAAGCAGTCGCCGCTAGCATGGCGGCAGCGAGAGCAAGTTTTTTCATACAGACCTCCGATTGCTAAGCAGCTGGAGCGCTGCATTAGTAATCGTAACGTCGATATATTTAGGGCAGGTTAGAATGTTGAGTTTGTTTTTAAGGTAATATCACCAAATATTCGTCATCTATTTCAGGATTTAAGTGGCGCTCCTTTGGTAAAGGAGTGCCAGAACATATTACTGAGATCTTAATATTTAACAGTCAATCCTATGACTGGTCCATGCTCGATCATGTTGAATTCGTGTCAGCTCAGGCCTTCGCCCTGGACATAGTCAGCTGACAAGGCTCGGTAGCCGAGATAAGCAGAAATGTCATAAGTAGCTGCTTTCATGATCTCGTAGTTACCAACAGTTCCGGTCAACCCCCTGTTAAATCCAGGCAAGATCAAACTTCGGCAGCCGTTGATTGATGAGTCCGGAACTGGGATGGCGTGAGGCCTGTCCATTTCCGGAACGCGCGTATGAAATTCGCCGGCTCTGTGTAGCCGAGCTCGCAAGCGACATCGCAAATCTTGATGTCTCCCTGCGTCAGCAATTCGATCGAGAGCCGCAGACGTTCGGTTTCGACAAGTTCCGAGTAGGTGATGCCGGATTCGCGCAGGCGGCGCTGCAGCGTGCTCACGCTGACGCCCGCCAGGGCGGCGGCATGGCCAATATCCGGATAAGCGCGCTGAAGGCTAGGCCTTACCATCTCCCGCAAGGATCCGACGAGGTCGCGCGCTGGAGAAGGCAGGACAGCACGCTCAACTTGAGGGGAATTGCCTTGAAGCTCGGTTTTTCGGATGGGGTCTGTCAAGCGGGCGGGAGGAACGCTGATCGCCCACGTCTCGTTCTCGAACCAGATGTCCGTATTGAAAAAGGCTTCGTACTGCCGTTTTCTGGCCCGTTCGATCTCGGGTAGAAGGATCAGGTCCGGTTTCCACTCCAAACCCAGAGCGAGTTGAACAGCCTTGATCATGACCACGACAGCATAACAATCCGCATGGCGCTGGCCTGGGACGGGGCGGATTGCAAATCTATGACAAAAAAGCAGGCGTTCGCCTCGCCACTCGAGCGATAAACGCTCTGCAGTATTGAACGCGGTGATACCCCGGATCAGACTATGGAGCGCTTCCGAAAGAGTGGCGGCCCGGCAGACAATGTCGCCAAGCTGGCCGAAATCGGTGATTTCGACGTGGCTTGCTGCTCGGAGGCCGACGTCATCGAGACCAAGCACGCGCGCTATTTCCTTCGAGAAAGTGAAGCCTTGCGCCAGGGGAAAAAGATCGTTTGGGCGCTCAATCAGCCGCGGGGATAATTTCGCGGCTTCGAAAAGTTCCTCGTAAGGAACGCCCTCCTGATCGAGGAACCGCACAATCGGAGCCAGCACGGTGGACCGGACCAGGGCAATTGGCGACGCAGCCATGCGGCTCTCCGTTCAAAAAGATTAAAAGAAGCCTAAGAGCGCCTTTTGACCTGAGATGATAACCGCTTCAGAACGCCGCATGTTTTAATGCAGCCATCTCCGCCGTAGCAACTAATTTGTGGGTTTTAGCGATGCGAACAAGAAAGTGGATGAGTGTGTTCGCCGCGAGCGCCTTCTTGGC
Organism: uncultured Alphaproteobacteria bacterium; assembly: GCA_963833565.1. Taxonomy (GTDB): domain Bacteria; phylum Pseudomonadota; class Alphaproteobacteria; order Rhizobiales; family Rhodomicrobiaceae; genus Rhodomicrobium. Next base: position 60,264 of record CAWHYO010000042.1, on the reverse strand, counting down.
CTCGTGGGCGACCCTGCTGCCGTGGGCCGTCAGCGCCCAGCAGATCACAGGAACGCCCGGCGCGCCGAACGCGACAACGACCATCGACGGACATGTGCTGCCGCCGCCCCCGCAGCCCTTCAGAGGGCAGATCGAGCTGAACGCCGCGCAATCGAAGCCATATTGGCCTGCGCGCGTCGTGCCGCCGAAAGGCGCGCCGAATATTCTGCTCATCATGACGGACGATGTGGGCTTTGCCGCGCCGTCGACCTTTGGCGGTGTCATTCCGACGCCGGCGCTGGACCGCATTGCCAATGCGGGGCTGCGCTACACCAATTTCCACTCGACGTCGCTCTGCTCGCCGACACGGGCCGCGCTGATTACGGGCCGCAACCATCACTCTGTGGGCTTCGGCGTGATCTCCGAGCAGTCCACCGGATTTCCCGGCTACAACAGCATCATCACGAAGGATAACGCAACAATCGGCCGTATCCTCCAGGAGAACGGCTATCGCACATCATGGTTCGGCAAGGACCACAACACACCGACCTACACGGCAAGCCAAGCCGGACCGTTCGACCAGTGGCCGATTGGGATGGGCTTCGAGTATTTCTATGGATTTGTCGGCGGCGATACCAGCCAGTGGCAGCCGAACCTGTTCCGCAATACCACGGCGATCTACCCCTATATCGGGAACCCGGGCTGGAACCTGACCACCGCCATGGCGGACGACGCCATTCATTGGATGAACCAGCTTAACGATATCGACCCGTCGATGCCGTTTTTCGTCTATTACGTCCCGGGCGGCACGCACGCGCCGCATCATCCAACCCCGGAATGGATCAAGAAGATCAGCGACATGCATCTTTTCGACAAGGGATGGAATGCGCTTCGCGAGCAGATCTTCGAGAACCAGAAGAAGCTCGGCGTGATCCCGCAAGACGCGAAGCTGACGCCGTGGCCCAAGGATCTCCTGAAGGACTGGGATCAAACCACCGAGGAAGAGCGGAAGCTTTTTCTGCGTCAGGTTGACGTCTACGCCGCTTACCTCGCCTACACCGACAACGAAATTGGGCGCGTGATCGATGCCGTTGATAAGATGGGCAAGCTCGACAACACGATCGTCATTTATATCAGCGGTGACAACGGCGCGAGCGCGGAGGGTTCGCCCGTGGGCACGCCGAGCGAAGTGATGGCATTCAACGGCGTCACCCTGCCGGTTCAGGAGCAGATGAAGTGGTATGACGCCTGGGGCTCCCAGTACACCTACAATCACATGGCGGTGCCATGGGCCTGGGCTTTCGACACGCCCTTCAGATGGACGAAGCAGATCCCGTCCTTTTTCGGCGGCACGCGCCAGGGCATGACGATTTCCTGGCCGGGCCACATCTCCGACAAGGGCGGCATTCGCAACCAGTTCCACCATGTAATCGACATTGTGCCGACGCTGCTTGAGATCACTGGCATCCCGGCGCCCAACACGGTCGACGGCATCGCACAGAAGCCGATCCAAGGCATTAGCATGGCTTACACTTTCGACAAGGCCAACGCAGACGCGCCTTCGCCGCACAAGACCCAGTACTTCGAGATGATGGGCGTGCAAGGTCTCTATAATGACGGCTGGATGCTGAGCGGCGTACCTAGGCGCGCGCCATGGGAGTTGCTTGGCAAGGCCATCGAAGACCCAGCCACGGCCTACAAATTCCAACTGTTCGATGTGAGGCACGACTGGACGCAGTACAGCGACGTCGCCGCTCAAAACCCGGAAAGAGTGCGGGAGATGACGGATTTGATGTTTGGCGAGTTCGCCAAATACAATGTCCTGCCGCTTGACGCTTCTGTCGCCACCCGTTTGGCTGCGCCGCGCCCCAGCCTGTCGGCAGGCCGCAAGGTCTTCACATATTCAGGGAAGCCCGTTACCGGCATTCCTGACAATGCAGCGCCGAATGTGCTCAACACATCCTACACGATCACGGCTGATATCGACGTGCCGGCAGACGCGGAGGGCGCGATTGTGAGCGAGGGCGGCCGTTTTGGCGGCTATGGGCTTTACCTGGTCAAGGGCAAGCCTGTCTTCACCTGGAACCTGCTCGATCTGAAGCGCGTGAGATGGGAAGGCCCTGAAGCGCTCTCGCCCGGCAAACACACGCTGGAGTTCGACTTCAAGTATGACGGCCTCGGCTTTGCGACGCTGGCCTTCAATAACCTCAGCGGTTTGGGCCGCCCCGGCACCGGGACGTTCAAGGTCGACGGAAAGGCGGTCTCCACGCAGACGCTGGAAAGGACGATTCCCCTGCTGCTCCCGGTAGACGAGACGTTCGATATCGGGTCGAAAACCGGCACGCCGATTGACGACCAAGATTATCAGGTGCCGTTCGCCTTCACCGGCAAGATCGACAAGCTGACGATCTCGGTCGCGCCGCCTGTTCTGACAGACGCGGATAAGAAGAAGCTTGTAGAAGCGTTCATCGCTGCTCAGGACGCGAAGTAGGCGAGCTTGGAACACATCGAGATTGAAGTGCGGGCGGCGGAAGCTGCCTGCGCTGATTTGTGAATACGTACATGGTGAAGGAGTATCTCAAATGAGGAGGTTCGGTTTAGTGCTCGGCCTGACGCTGAGCGTGGCGGTCGCGCCAGCGTTCGCTCAGGACGGACAATATTACGGCGGGTACGGACAATATTACGATGGATGGGATGCGCCACTCGGGCAGGCGTGGGATATCGCCCGTTCCTGCGCGCGCGACATGGCTCGGCTCTGCGGCGGGGTTTCCCCCGGCGAAGGCCGGATCATGGCGTGCATCAGGGGCAAGATGGATCAGCTTTCACCCCCCTGCCACGATGCGCTTGCCTTCATTGTTCCAGGCGAGACTGAAGCATCCGAGGAGGACCCCGGCCCGAAGCCGTCCGAGGAGGCTTCAGCTTCCGCTCAGAGGAGCGCGCCATCTGGAGCCGAGTACAAATTCTCCACGCCAATCCCTCCAGGCATCGCCATCCCCGATACGCTGGAGACGCGCTTCGGCGCGCTGAATTTCTTCGGCGGCTTCCCGGATAAGGAGAGCGTCGACAAGCTTTACGACAACCTGGACTTCCAGCGGGCCGTGCAGGCCTACTTGTTGGCGTTGCCTGTGGTCAGCCAAGCACAGAACCGTGACGCCACCCTGAGCATCGGCCCCGCAAACTTAACGGTTCCGATCTGGGAGACGATGGTCGACTCCCGCACAACTGAACTCACCGCCAACAATAACACGCCCTACACATGGTTCTGGGTCGATCTGCGTAACGGTCCCATCGTCATCGAAGCGCCAGCCAAGGTTCTCGGGCTCGTCGATGACATGTGGTACAACTGGGCCGGCGATATCGGATTGACTGGCCCCGACAAGGGCAGAGGCGGGAATTATGTCTTGTTGCCGCCGGGCTATAAGGGCGAGATACCCAAGGGATATTTCGCTTTGCGGCCAGGTTCTTTCAGCGTCTGGGTGGCCTGGCGAAGCTTCCTCGTGGATGGCGACCCGAAGCCGGGCGTCGAGGCGATCAAGAAGACCATGAAGATCTTCACGGGCTCGGTAAGCCCGCAAGGCCGCCGCTCACCTTCGTGGATATGTCCGGCAAGCCGTTCAACATGGTCGCGCCGGCTGATTTTCGCTTCTGGGAGATGCTTTATAACGTCGTGCAGCAGGAGCCGACAGACACCGTCGATGCGACTACGCTCGGCTTCTGGAACTCGATCGGCATCGCGAAGGGCAAGCCCTTCGACCCCGATCCGCGCATGAAAAAGATTTTGACCGAAGCGGCGGCTGTCGGCGATGCGACGGCGCGCGCCATCATGTATCGGTGGCGGGGGGCGGACGGCTATTGGTATCCCGACACGAAGAGCAATTGGCGTTTGGGATTCGTGGGCGGCTATAAGTTCCAGGATGCGGGTGCGCGGCTCCTGAACGCTTATTCCGGCTTCTTCTTCTATGCGACTGGGGTAACCCCGGCCATGGATACAAGGGTTGTGGGCGAGGGCTCGCAATATATGGCCGCCTTCGTCGACTCCAAGGGGGACGTCCTTGATGGCGGCAAGAATTACAAGCTGCACCTGCCGCCGAACATTCCGGTCAAGAACTTCTGGTCGGTGATCGTCTACGACAACCAGACGCGCTCGATGCTACAGACGGATCAGCAGTTCCCCAGCGTCAGCAGCCAGACAGAGGGATTGAAGAAGAACGACGACGGATCCGTTGACGTTTATTTCGGCCCCGACGCACCCGCCGGGCTGGAGAAAAACTGGGCTCAGACTGTGCCGGGGAAGAGCTGGAACATTCTGCTCCGGCTCTATGGGCCGGAGAAGCCATTCTTCGACAGGATCTGGCGGCCTGGCGAGATCGAGTTGCAACCTTAGAATCGTGGGGGCGCCGCGATGGCCCGCCCCGTGTCCTTGTTTTGGCAAGAGGGCGGCCGGTTCTCGTCTCGCATGCCGGGAGATTTCGGCGCAGTCTCTCGGGCTTTTGATTTTTGCTAAAGAACGGCCACGTTTTCGCTTCAGTCATGGCAGCTATTCCGACGGCAAAGGCCACTGCTGCATGGCATGGGCCTTGCTGTTATCAGGACGTGTCTACAAAAATGGGGACTGTGTATGTTGGGAATTGGTGACAAGCTGCCGGCGTTCGAGGTTATGGGCGTAAAGCCCGGGTTCAATGTTCACGAAGAAAAGGGGCAAAGCGCTTTCGAGCCGCTGACCGAGAAGAGCTTCCCCGGCAAGTGGAAGATCATCTTTTTCTACCCGAAGGACTTCACCTTCGTTTGCCCGACCGAGATTGCCGAGTTTGCGAGGCTGGCGAGTGAATTCGCCGACCGCGACGCGGTGGTTCTCGGCGGTTCGAGCGACAACGAGTTCTGCAAGCTTGCGTGGCGGCGCGACCATAAGAGTTTGGATAAACTCAGCATTTGGCAATTCGCCGACACGAAAGGCTCGCTCATCGACGGTCTCGGCGTGCGCTCTCCTGCCGGGGTTGCGTACCGCTACACCTTCGTCGTCGATCCCGAAAATACGATCCAGCACGTTTATGCGACGAACCTTAATGTCGGCCGCAATCCGGCTGACACGCTTCGCGTTCTCGACGCGCTGCAAACCCAAGAATTGTGCGCCTGCAACCGCGCTGTTGGTGGGTCCACGCTGAAGGCGGCTTAAGGCTGCCTTTCGTCTGTCTTACCGCCTGGGATGTGGGTTCTCCGACATCCCAGGCGGTGATTTGTCATGTTTCGAACGTGGATAATCGTGCCGAAGGTTGTTCAAGCCCTTGACGGGTTCCTCCGCCGCTTGACGCTCAGTCCATCGGGCAGGCCGAACCTGGCCCGCGGCCTTTGCAGGGGATTGCGATGGCTGAGGCTCGGCGGAACAGTTTACCGAGCCCGCGACTTAATGCTCATTCCAGCCTTTCAAAGCAGGGTGAATGAGCATGAAAGCGTCAGCAAAGTCGCCGCCGAAGACGATTGTCCGCGCCGTGGAAGCGCAACCCCATCTCGACCTCGACAAAGGGCAGGAGACGCAGCCCTGGGGAACCTTGACGGACCTCCCCATCGCGCTCGACGAGCAAGCGCGGATGCAGAGCATCGAAGCCCTGAACCAGCTGCTTGCCGACACGATCACGCTCAGGGATATGTACAAGAAGCATCACTGGCAGGTGAGCGGCCCGACCTTCTACCAGCTGCACCTTCTCTTTGACGCACACTATGAAGAGCAGGCGGAGTTGGTGGATACCATCGCCGAACGGATCATGTCGCTCGGAGGCGTTTCGGTCGCGATGGCGCACGATGTAGCCGAAATGACCATGCTCCGGCGCCCGCCGAAAGGCCGCGAGACGCCCGCCATGCAGATTACGCGGCTCGTGGAAGCGCACCGCCATATTCTGGCCGAGTCCCGGCAGGGAGCGAAGGCCGCGGCGGACGCGGGCGACGATGGCACGAACGACCTTCTCGTCAGCGATGTCATCCGGCTGAACGAGAAGCAGACCTGGTTTCTCGCGGAGCATCTCGTCGCGGCGCGGCTTGAATAGACCTTCGCCCGGATCATCAGAACCCTGGCCCGTGCCAGGGCATCTGCTTGTCGGTGAGGTTGAGGCTGTCCTGCCATTTCGTGACGGGCTGTGGTGCGGGCTGGTCGCCTTTGCCGAGCCTGTGCGAACCCTGTGGCAGGATCCGTTCAGGAACGGACGCGGGCTGCTCTCCACCTTCCCTGTCGTATTGAGCCAGCCAGGTCTGGATCAGCTCCGCACCGCTCTTGAACCGGGACAGCAGGGAGGTCATGGACAAGCGCACGTCGTCGCACACCTGCGGATTTCTTTGGCAAAATCCCCGCATGTCTTTGACGGTCTGTTCGGCGGAGCTCATCAATCTCCGATTGTCTTCGCGAGAGCTGGGAAGCAACAAGCAGATCAGCGAGATCCAGAAACCCAGGCGGAGCAAAAAAAACATAACGCAACACTCATGGCCACACCTGGAAAAGTATCGTAGTTCTGAGGAACGAAATAAAAGAGAAGCTGGATCGGAAATTTTTAGAGGTATTCTCTCAACCTGAATTCGGGATGACTCGAATTTGATTCTGTAAATAAAGAAATTCGTTCTCGTCATTGTTACCGATGCCTTTCCGTGCATAAACCATCTTTCGCTAAATGGGGCTTTGTGCGATTATCCCGGGATGACCCGGTTACATGCGCGTTTGACCCTATTTGCAATCACCGCGATCTTCGTTGCGACAGCGAGCAATGCGCTGTTTCTGCAAGACCGCAGGCGCTTGGGCTTGCCCAGCACCGCAGTCTCGCTGACTCAGTTCCCCACAGACAAAGGCATGCCCGACGCCAATGCGCCGCCATCATGGGAGCAGGACGCGAAGGGGCCTCGCCTGCACGTTGCGCTGCGGCGGGAACTCGGCCGGAGGGGATATTCAAGCCAGCTTCAATCACGCACGAACGGGCTCAAGCTTGCCGTTCTCGCCTATGAGTTCGACAACAGCCTTCCCTTGACGGGTGAGCCCAGCGAAGATCTGCTGAAGCGTGTCCTTTTCGACCTCAATCAGGGCCCCCGCGGCTCCCTTGCCGACCGGGCGGAGGTGAATGGAAAGCTTGTGATCGAAGTCCAGAAGATGCTTCTGGGGCTCGGGTTTTTCCGCGGCACATTTTCGGGCCGGATGGATGTCTGGACCACGAATGCAATCAGGGATTTCGAGCGGCATCGCGGCATCCCGATCACGGGCCGGCTGACCGATCAGACTCTCCTTGAGGTGATTACCTACTCAGGTAAGCCCATCCGGTTCTTAGCGGGCTAGCGTCCCTTACCCACGCACTGATGCTGAAAAAGCACGGCTCCCCAGGGAAGGCCGGGGGCTGTAGACAGTTACACTTTTTGCTCTGGCGCTCGGTAAACAATTTCTTAACAGTTTCGCTCAAAGCGTCACTTGTGCCAGCGATTCTCTTTGTTCGGATTTGGGAAGAGCTGGTGTCAAAACTCATTCACATTGGGCGGGCATGGGAAGCGCAATCGCGCGACACGGCAAGAGGGTGGCAAAACGGCGCAGCTTTGCGATGGCGGGGTTGGCATCGCTTTGCCTGCTCGCCGGATGCACGCCGCTGCTTAATCCGCATGTGCCCACGCCTGAACTCGATATTCCGGATGCCTATATCGGGAAAAGCGCGGCGGCTGCGAACCCGGCCGCCTCGCCTTACGATTTCGCGGTTTTCAAGTCGAAGAAGCTGACCGAGCTGATCGCGCTGGGCAGGGGATTCAACTTCGACATCGGTGCGGCGATTGCTCGCATCCAGGAGGCCGAAGCGCAAGTCCGGATCGCGACACAGGCGCTCATTCCGCTTATTCAGGCCAACGGCACCGCGAGCCAGAGCCTGACCCACGTCGGCGGCCAAGCCGTGAGAACGACATCGGTCATTGCCCAATTGAACGCAAGTTATACGATCGATTTCTGGGGGCAAAACCGGGCGCTCGTTTATGCTGCCATAGCGAACCAGTACAATCAGAGCTTTTGCCGCCGCGACCGTCGCAATTTCCACAGATGCGAGTATTGCCAATACATATTTCGAAGCAATCGGCACCCAGGAGCTGATTGACATATCGAAGCGTAACCTGGAAGCGGCCAAGCGCATACTCCAAGGCGATCCGCGACCGCTTTGCGGCGGGAACCGCAAGCGGCCTCGATGTGGCCCAGCAGGAAACGCTCGTCGACAATGTCGCGGTCACCATTCCGCCGCTCGAACGGCAGCTTGAGCAGTTCAAGCACGCGCTGGCGGTGCTGGTTGGCACGGCGCCTGAGTTTTTCAGTTACAAAGGCGACAAACTTTTCTCGATCGCAGTCCCTACTATCCCGGCCGGCTTGCCGTCGGAGCTTTTGTGCCGGCGGCCTGACATAGCAAGCGCCGAAGCTCAGCTTTCGGCGCAGAAGTTTGATGTTTCCTCGGCGCGGGCGGCAATGTTCCCAAGCATCCAGCTTACAGGCAACGGCGGCTTCCAAAGCGTAGCGCTGGCGTCCCTGTTCCAGCCGCAAAGCCTTTTCTACAACGCCGCAGTCGGTGTAACCCAGCCTCTTACGAACCTCTATCAATTGCAGGCTCAGCTCGACCTGCAGCGCGCCACGTATGGCGAGTTTCTTCAGGATTATCGCAAGGCGATTGTGTCCGCGTTCCAGAACGTCGAAGATGCCTTGATTGCTTACGCCAAAGATGCGGAGCAGGAGCGCCTGCAGCACGAAGCGGTCCTGTCTGCGAGGCGTGCATTCGACCTCTCGCAAACTCAATTGAGGGGCGGCATCATCGATGTGACGACGCTCCTCCAAGTTGAACAAACCTTGTTCACGGCCGAAATAGCGTATGCGCAGATCAGGCAAGCTCGCCTTCAGGCCGCCGTTTCCCTATATCAGGCTCTGGGCGGAGGCTGGTATAAGCCAAGCGACGCTGCGATCGCGGAAGTTGCGTCGGTTATAGAGTGGAAAGCAAGGGTGCAATGAGAAGGCTTCTGCCCTACGTAGTTTTTTTGTTTGTGACGGGCGGCCTGATCGCTTTCGTTTACAAGGACCGGATTTTCCCGCCGCAGGCCGGGGCCGAAGGGCCGCCGCAAGGCATGACCGGGGCGCCGGGGAGAGGGCCACAGGGCAGCTTCCGCCGGGGCGGCCAGGTTGTTCCGGTCGTCGCGGAGAAAGCGCGAACCGACAATGTTCCGGTCTACTTGAGCGGTGTAGGCACCGTTCAGGCGTTCAATACGACGATTGTCCGGACTCAGGTTAGCGGCCGCCTGACCGATGTTCCCTACAAGGAAGGCCAGGAAGTCAAGGAAGGCGATATCCTCGCGGTTGTAGACCCCGCCCTCTATCAAGCTCTTTACGATCAGGCCGTCGCGCAGAAGGCGAAGGATGAAGCGCTTCTCGCCAACTCGCGTCAGGACGAGAAACGATATTCGGACCTCGTGAAGTCAAACGCTGCGACGCAGCAGCAGGCCGACACGGCGAAATGGGCTGTCAAGCAGAACGAGGCCCAGGTCAAGCTCGATCAGGCCTTGATCGACAACGCCAAGACGAATCTGCAATGGGCGACGATCAGGGCTCCGATGAGCGGCAGGACCGGCATCAGGCTCGTCGATAAGGGCAATCTGGTGAGCGCTCAGGATGCCACCGGCATTGTGGTCATAACCCAGCTGCATCCGATCGCCGTTGTCTTCACGCTGCCGGAAAACACGGTGGCCAGCATTCTTGAGGCTCAAGAGAGAGGCCCCGTGCCTTTGCAGGCGGTGACCGGCGCAGGCGTCCTCGGAGAGGGGACGGTCTCCGTCCTGGACAATCAGATCGACCAGACCACGGGCACCGTGAAGATCAAGGGCATCTTTCCGAATGACAAGAACCGGCTGTGGCCAGGCCAGTTCGTCAACATAAAGCTCAAGTTGAAGACGCTGGAGAACGCGATCGTGGTGTCTTCCGTGGCGATTCAGCAAGGCGCGAACGGAAGCTATGTTTATCTCGTCACCCCTCAAAACACGGCGAAGCTCACCTATGTGAAAGTAATTCAGGAAGGTGAGAAGCAGGCCGTGATCGGTGAGGGCGTCGCGCCAGGCGATCTGGTCGTCACGAGCGGGTTTGCGAGCCTGCAGGATGGCGCGAAGGTAAAGCTCGACACGGGTGGCGCCGCGGTCGCGTCTCCGTCTGCGAGCGCGGCTCCAGCCCAGGAAAACGGGGCAAAGCCTGCGGAAGAGGGGAAGCCCGAACGCAGGCGGCACAGGAAAGAAGCCGCGGCTGAAGGGGACGCTGGCGGAGAGGAGCAACTCCGCCCTTCAAAGAAGCCAACGCAGCCCGCAGGCCAGGCAGAAGCCGCGAGCGTTGAGAGCTCCCGCAAGCCATGAGTATTTCCGCGCCGTTTATCGCGCGCCCTATTGCCACCTCGCTGCTTGCGTTCGCCGTGCTTTTGAGCAGCCTGCTTGCTTATTCCTTTCTGCCGATTTCTTCGCTTCCGCAGGTCGACTTTCCCGTCATTCAGGTGACGACGCAGCTTCCCGGCGCGAACGCCGACACCATGGCGCGGCTTGTTACGGCGCCGCTTGAGCGCCAGCTCGGGCAGATCCCGTCACTCGAGGGCATGAGTTCGACAAGCTCTCAAGGCCTCAGCCAGATCACGCTGCAATTCAATCTCGACCGCGACATCAATGCCGCGGGGCAGGACGTGCAGTCGGCGATCAGCGCGGCGGGCGGCACGCTCCCGCAGAACCTGCCGTATCCGCCCGTCTACTCGAAGGTCAATCCGTCCGATCCGCCGATTCTGACCATCGCCCTGACATCGACCGGCCTTTCCATGGAAAAGCTGAGCGATCTTGCCGACACGCTCTTGAGCCCCAGGCTTAGCCAGATTTCAGGCGTCGGGCGGGTGACGGTTCAAGGCAATATCCGGCCTGCCATCCGCATTCAGGCCAACCCGCTGCAGCTTTCTTCCTATGGGCTCGCGCTTGAGACGCTCCGCGCGGCAATCGCCAATGCCAATGTGACTGGCTCGAAGGGTGTGCTCAGCGGGTCGGACAAGGCGTTTCTCATCGGCGCCAACGATCAGCTCGAAACCGCCAAGGCCTATGAAGACATCGTGGTTGCCTACAGCAACGGCGCGCCGGTCTTGCTGCGCAACGTCGCCACCGTCATCGCGGGCCTTGAGAACAATAAGGTTGCGGCGCACTACAATGGCGTCCCCGCCGTCATTATCGACATCCAGCGCCAGCCGGGCGCGAACATCGTCGGCACCGTTGATCGCATCAAGAAAATCCTGCCGAAACTTGAGGCCGCGCTCCCTGCGGGCGTGAAGGTGCAGGTCGTCGCCGACCGCACGGGCACCATTCGCGCGTCCGTCCGGGACGTGCAGCTTACGCTCGTGCTGAGCGTCGTGCTTGTCGTTATGGTCGTGCTCCTCTTTTTGCGCACGCTGAGCGCGACCGTCGTGGCGGGTGTAACCCTGCCGCTGTCGTTGATCGCCTCCTTCGGCATCATGTATTTCGCGGGCTTCAGCCTGGATAACCTCTCGCTCATGGCGCTCACCATCGCGACGGGCTTCGTGGTCGACGACGCCATCGTCATGATCGAGAACATCATGCGCTACATCGAGAGAGGCGAGACTCCGATGGCCGCTGCCTACAAGGGCGCGGGCGAGATCGGGTTCACCATCATATCGCTGACCGTTTCGCTCATCGCGGTTTTCATCCCGCTTCTCTTCATGACGGGCATCGTCGGGCGGCTTTTCCGGGAATTCGCGCTGACGCTGACCATCGCTGTACTCACATCGATGGTGATCTCGCTCACGCTGACGCCGATGATGTCCGGTCGGCTCTTGCGCCTGCCGCGCCATGGCAATGGAGCGCCCTGGTATTCCAGGCTGGCAGAAGCCCCCCTTGCCGCGCTTTATGCGTTTTACCGGGTCACCCTAGATATTGTGCTGCGCTTTCGAACGGCGACCCTGATCGTGGCAGCGCTGACGCTTGTCCTGACGATCACGATGTATCTTGCCATTCCGAAAGGCTTTCTGCCGGACCAGGACACGGGCTTTCTTACGGCGCAGACGGAAACAGCCTCCGACGTGTCGTTCGAGCGCATGCAGGCGCTTCAGGCCACCGTCGAGAAAATCATCCGCAAAGACCCGGACGTTCTCGGCGTCGTTTCGGTTGTCGGCGTCGGAACCACGAACCCGACGCCAAATCTGGGCCATTTCGCGCTGACCCTGAAGCCGAAGAACGATCGCTCGGCGAGCGCATCCGAGATTATGAAACGCCTTAGGGCCGCGACAAAGGGCATTCCGGGGATAAACACGACCTTGCAGATCGTGCAGGACATCCAGATCGGAACGGCGCGGAGCAGCACACAGTATCAATACATTCTCGTCGGGCTCGATCGTGAAGGCTTCTCGGCCTGGGCCAACAAGCTGGAAGCCGAGCTCAGGCACGACAAGCGCTTGATCAATGTTTCCTCGGACCTTCAGGAAGACGGCAACGCCGTCTTGATCAAGACCGACCGCGTGATTGCGGGCAGGCTCGGCGTCACCATGCAATCGCTGAACGACACGCTCTACGACGCGTTCGGGCAGCGGCAGGTCTCGACGATCTACGGGCAGTCGAACCAGTACCGGGTGATCCTGGAAGTCGATCCGAAGTTCCAGACAGACCTTGCGGCGCTCGGCTCGATCTACGTCCCCGGCAACGCCATAAGCAACTCGACCACCGGCAACTCGTTCTCCGGCCTTGCTTCGAGCGGAAGCGGCGGCCCGACGGGATCAGCCATCACCGCTGTGCCTCCCGTCGGACAGGGCCGCGGCTCGCAAGTCCCTCTTGCGGCATTTTCGACCATCGAAAGAACCACAGCCCCGCTTTCAGTCAACCACGTTCAGCAATATCCATCAGCGACGATCAGCTTTGATGTCGCGCCAGACGTATCGCTCGATGCCGCCGTCCAGGCTGTCGCCGAGGCGAGCGCACGCCTTGGAATTCCGAGCTCGATAGTCGGCAGCTACACCGGCGCCGCCGCGGAGTTCAACGCCTCGCTCAAAAGCACGCCGCTTCTCGTTCTCGCGGCGGTGGTGACGATCTACATCATTCTTGGCATACTTTATGAGAGCTTCATTCACCCGTTCACGATTCTGACGACGCTTCCTTCCGCTGGCATCGGCGCGCTGCTCGCGCTCGAATTCTTCGGCATGGAATTCTCGTTCATCGCGCTGATCGGCATCGTCCTGCTGATGGGTATCGTGAAGAAGAATGCGATCATCATGATCGACTTCGCGCTCGATGCCGAGCGTCACCGGGGCATGACGCCCCTGCAGGCGATCCGTGAGGCCTGCCTCCTTCGCTTTCGCCCCATCATGATGACGACGGTTGCTGCGCTGCTTGGCGCGCTTCCCCTGGTTCTCGGTCACGGCCCAGGCTCCGAGCTCAGGACGCCTCTCGGCATCACCATCATCGGCGGCTTGCTGCTCAGCCAGTTTCTCACGCTTTATACGACGCCCGTGATCTACCTCGCCATGGATGGCTTGAAGCGCCGGATCGAGCGACTGTTCGGTGTGGAGGAGCCCGGCAGAACGCCGCCGCGCCCGCCCGCCGCCTTGCCGCCGCCATCCCCCGCGCCCGCTGCGCCGGAAACCCGGGGCTAGGCTCGCATGAACCCGTCAGCGCTTTTCATCCGCAGGCCGATTGGGACGATCCTCCTCGCAGTCGGGATCTTTCTCGCTGGCGTCGTCGCCTATTTCAAACTGCCGGTCGCGAGCCTTCCCAACGTCGATATGCCCGCCGTCCGCATCAGCGCCGCCTTGCCGGGCGCCGATCCCGAAACCGTGGCCGCCACGATTGCCGCGCCTCTTGAGCGCCATATCGGCGAAATCGCGGGCGTGAACGAACTGACCTCGACGAGCCAGCTCGGTTCGACAAGCATCCAGGTTCAGTTCGACCTTTCGCGAAACGGAGACGACGCGGCGCGCGATGTGCAGGCGGCGATCAATGCCGCCCAGGCCGATCTGCCCACGACCTTGACGCGGCGGCCAACGATCCGGAAATCGAACGCCGCCGCCGCGCCGATCATGATTCTCGCCATGACCTCTCCGATCAGGCGGCCCACCGATCTATACGATCTCGGCGATCTCATTGTCTCGACACGGATCGCCCAGATCAGCGGCATCGCGGAGGTGCTGATCGGCGGCGCGCAGACGCCCGCGGTGCGCGTCGTTGCCGACCCTGCTGCGCTTCAATCCCGCAGCATTGGCTTCGAGGATGTGCGCACGGCCATCACCCAGGCCAATTCGCTCGTGCCGATCGGGACGTTGGACGGCGCGGAGAAGTCGACGATCGTCACTACGAACGGGCAGATCAGCCAGCCTTCCGATTACGAAGCGCTTGTGGTGAAGGTGAAGAACGGCGATGTCGTCCGCATTGGCGACATCGCGCAGGTGTCCACCGGCACGAGCAACAGGCTCGCAGCCGGTTATTACAACAAGGACAACGCTGTCATCTTCATCCTGTTCAAGACACCGGATGCGAACGTCGTCAACACGGTCGACCAGATTTACAAGCTCATGCCCGAGCTTCACCGGCTGCTGCCTGCGGACGTCAAGCTTACCGTTCTCAACGACCGGACCAAGAGCATCAAAGCCAGCATCGGGGACATTCAGAAGACACTGCTCGCAAGCATCGCTCTTGTCATGATGGTGGTGCTGGTCTTCCTGCGCCGCGCGGTTCCGACCATTGCCGCAGGCGTCGCGGTGCCGCTCTCGCTTGCGGGCACCGTCGGGCTGATGTGGCTCTCGGGGTATAGCCTCGATAACATTTCGCTCCTCGCCTTGACGATCTCCGTCGGCTTCGTCGTGGACGATGCCATCGTCGTCATCGAGAACTGCTACCGCAACATGGAAGCCGGGCTGAAGCCGCTCGAAGCCGCGTTGCAAGGCTCGCGCCAGATCGGCTTCACGATCATATCCATCAGCCTGTCGCTCGTGGCCGCCTTCATTCCGCTTCTCTTCATGGGCGGCATGATCGGGCGTCTTCTGGGCGAATTCGCGTGGACGCTGACCTATGCCATCCTCATTTCGGCGGTCGTCTCACTCACGCTTACGCCGATGATTTGCGGCCGTTTCATCCGCCGCCTCCCGCGTCCTCGCGAAACCTGGCTGGACCGGCTGATTGAGCCATTTTTCGAACGGCTTATAAGAGGTTACGAGCGCTCGCTGACCTATGCGCTGCGCCACCGGTGGCTCATGCTGCTGGTTACGCTGACGGCGCTGGGGCTGACCATCGACATGTACATCGTGATGCCGAAGGGCCTTATACCGGCGGGGGACACCGGCCTCGTGATCGGGTACGCGCGCGCGGCGCCCGAGGTTTCCTTCGACGCGCTCGAAGACATCCAGAAGCAGGTCACCGCGATTTTGGACTCCGACCCCGCCGTTGAGGGCGTCGCCGTCTCGATTGGCGGGACTTCCGGCTTTGGACAGAGCAACCAGGCGCGCTTCTACATGGCGCTGAAGCCGCTCGAGGAGCGCAAAGAGAACGCGATGGCGGTGATCGGCCGGTTGCGGAAGAAGCTGGCTGGGATCAAAGGCATCGATGTCACCATGTTTCCGGGCCAGGAACTTCAGTTCGGCGGCCGGCAGTCCCGCGCGCAATATCAGGTCACGCTTTGGGGACCGGATCTGAAGGAAATCGGCGAATGGCTTCCGAAAATCCAAGACCGCGTGAAGCAGGTGCCGGGCGTTGTCGATGTCAATAACGACCGCGAGTCCGGCGGCCCGCAGGCCATGGTGAACATCGACCGCGTCAAGTCGGGCAAGTACGGTGTTTCGGTCAAGGATATCGACGCGGCGCTGAACGATGCCTTCTCCCAGCGCGCGGTCTCGACCATCTATTCCTATCGCAATCAGTACAACGTTGTCCTGGAAGGGAACCTTGACATGCAGCGCGGCCTCGAAGGGCTCGAGCGCGTGTATGTGAAGGGCAGCCAGGGGCAACAGGTGCCGCTCACGGCGATTGCGACGATCAGCGTGAATTCCATGCCGCTTGTTGTCAGTCACACCGGGCAGTTTCCGGCCGTGACGATCAGCTTCAACACGGCTCAGAATGTGACGCTCGGGCAGGTCCTGCCCCAGGTTCTGCAGATTGCGAACGATCTGCAGCTTCCGGACACTCTGCATCTTGAGCTTGCCGGGGAGACGCTGGCTTTACAACAAGAGCAGACGTCCGAAATCTTGCTCATCGCGGCCGCGCTGATTTCCGTCTATCTGGTGCTCGGCATCCTTTATGAAGATCTCGTCCATCCGCTCACCATTTTGTCGACGCTGCCGTCCGCCGGGTTCGGTGCGCTGCTGACGCTGCATGCGACGGGGCAGGGGCTCTCCGTCATCGCTTTCATCGGCATTATCCTGCTCATCGGCATTGTGAAGAAGAACGGGATCATGCTCGTCGATTTCGCGCTCGATGCCGAGCGGACGAGGGGCATGTCGAGCGAGGATGCCATCCGGCAGGCTTGCCTTGAGCGTTTCCGTCCCATTCTGATGACCACGCTGGCGGCGATGTTTGGCGCTTTGCCTCTCGTTCTCGCTTCCGGTCCGGGGTCGGAGCTCCGGACGCCGCTCGGCTATACCATCGTCGGCGGCCTTGCGGTCTCTCAGCTTCTGACGATCTATACGACGCCGGTGATCTACCTTTGGCTTGATCGTCTCCGCAGGCGGCAGGGGAGAAGACCGAGGCCATTGCCGCTTCGCCTTCCGAGAGGCGCGTGATACGAACGGCGTTACTTCCGAGTGACCTTCGGGGCCGTCTTCGACTTTTCCTTATCGGTAGCAGCCTGTTTCGACGCTATCACGCGCTCCATACGATCGAGGCGTTCCAGCTCAGCCAGGCGATGTTTGACCTCCGCCATGAAACGCCGGATGCGCTCGGCATTGCGGCCGAGATCGTGCTGCCCGAAGCGCGATGAAGACCGGATGTCGACTTTCGCCGTTTTGACCGACCCGGTAACCCGGATTGAAATATCGTCGGTGAATCCGAAAAAGAGCGTGCGATCGACCGCTTCGATGTGGCCGCTTCTTGTTGCCTCGGGCGCCTGCTCATCGATGATCTTCCAGTGCAACGCTTTGACGACGTCCCGCACGGCTGAATAAACATCGATCAAGGATCGCTGAATTTGAAGCGGCTTGATGTCCGGATAGCCTTCGGCCTGGAGCGAACTGAACGACTGCTCGTAATGGACGGGGTTTGCCTGGCCCTGGCGGATTTTCGCGACCCGGTCGAAGGAGGGGGGGGCGACCGTATCTGTGGTAACTTCATAAAGCCGCGGCAACCTTAGAAGACCGGGAAGCGACCACAAGGGAACCGCGAGCACAAGAGCGCTTAAAAAGACTGCGGCGAATGCGCGCCCTGCGCCAAGATGCCCTTCCTTCCAGATCGAAACAAAAGCCGCGACAGCCAAAACCAGACTGAAGGCTGCAACGGCGACCGCGCCTCCCAGAACCTTAAGCGCGAATGGGGTTGGCAGTCCGAAAAAGCGGTGCCAGATGAACGCCCCTGTGAAGACGAGAACCGACAGCAGGGCGATCCTGTAGCTCCAGACGGCCATTCGGGAGAGTTGCTCGAAGTAGCGCAAAGGGTCTCACTCCCCAGATACCAAGTCAGATAATAACGCTCGCGGCCGTCTTGCCATTTTCCAAAATATAATAAAAAATTCGCTTGCACTGTCGCAATGGAGCCACCGAATCATTTGACGCTTGGTCTCGATCCCGACCTTTTGGGGGATTTAGCGTCGGTTAGTGAATAATGGAGTACGACCATGAGTGAAGACTATCAATGGCGGCAACTCGGCTCGATCGTCAATGAGGTGCTTATGGACACTCGAACAAAAGCAATCCGAAAGGGGATACAGTCGAAAGCTCCTCCCCGCGGGCATTCCTGGTCGCACTCAACAGAGGCCGGACGGCGAGCCTCGGAAGCTCGGGCACGGCTTTCTCAATCCAGAGTACCAACAGGCCGCGCCGGCCCAGCTTGAACTTCCCTTTGATATCACGAGCCCTCAGCCCGGCTTCGGTAAGCCCCGCTCCCCAAAGGGCGTGCGGCTCATGTAGAGCCGCACGAAGGCTCAGTGCTGAGTGTCGCTGTCTCGCCCGACGAGCCGCTCAGCTTGCCGCCCTTTCCTGACCGGTTCGGCTTTTGAATCGCGTCGGGATCAACCGCCTTGGATGGCCTCTCCAGCCGAAGCAGGAACTGACGTAACTTCGCCGAAACGATAGGTCACAGGCTGAACCGCGCTGCTCGCAACGCGAACTGGCGCAGGTAATTGCGCTGGAGCCGCTGCTTTCGGCACGCTTGCATAGACCGGCGCGGCCGGTGCCTTCGTCTGCTGGAGGCTCGCGACCTGGGTTGGCGCCGCCGGACGTGTAATCACCGGCGAAGCAGAAGTGTCAGCCATCGCTACAGCCGCCGCCGTCTCGGGCCTGGAGGGCGCTTGCTGCGGCGCCGCCGCTGCCACCACTACAGGCGCCGGAGCCTGCGTCTGCTGATGCGAAGGCGCTTCATTCTTGTTCAAGCTGGCGAGAAGAGTCTGCGGGACGCCATCGATCCCTGGCATCTGAGAAGGATTGATCTTCGCATACACGGAGGGGCAAGGGGCATTGGGCGCGGGATCGCCACCTGGGAAAGACACATTGACGAGATACTGCTTGCCGCACACCTTTACGACCGGCGGCTTTCCCGACTCCTCGAAAGCATCGTACCCTTCCTTGAGCTTGACCCAGAACGGATACCACTGGTTGAAGCGGTGCCGCATCATGTTCCAGGTGGTCATGCGGAACGGAAGCGCCTGGACGTGGAACCGCGTTTGACCCGCATTGAAGGCTTCACGAGCCAGAATAAAGATCTCTTCGATATAGGCATCGGTCATCGCGTAGCAGCCGGCGGATTTGCAATTGCCGTGCACCATGAGCGCCGAGCCCGAATGGCCGTTGACCTGATCGTATGTGTTCGGGAAGCCGATGTT
Organism: uncultured Alphaproteobacteria bacterium; assembly: GCA_963833565.1. GTDB lineage: Bacteria > Pseudomonadota > Alphaproteobacteria > Rhizobiales > Rhodomicrobiaceae > Rhodomicrobium. The sequence continues at coordinate 41,276 of CAWHYO010000042.1, read as the reverse complement.
GAACGCCAGATGGTAAAGGCTGTGCGGATTCATCTGAGCACGGCTTACGGTGTAGAAGCCCTCCGGGGCCTGCCGGTCGCCCTGCTGCACCTTCGGACCAAGCTCGCCCGACCAGGCGCAGATCGGATAGGTGCGGAAATGCTGGAAGCGGCCATCCTTATATTTCCATACCTCAAATTCCGATTCTTCTTTGAAAATGCGAATGAATATCGGCGATTCCTGCTTCATCCCCTTGATGGCGAGAAGCGCCTGCGTGGAGGCTGGCAACTGGCGGTCGCCGGGAGCGACAGCATCTTCGGAGCCGCCCACACCAAGGAAATTCAGGCATCCACTAAGGCAAACCAGAAGCGGCGCAAATAGAACAAAACGCAACACAACTCTCATTACCCTCAACTCCCGAACTTTCACATTATCAGGAGAGGATGGATATTTTGCGTTAACAAAACGTTGCAATCCTGGGTTGAATTTTAGAGGTCGCATCCGAAGGTTGTAAGCTCCTGATTCGCGTGGCGTATTTTTTTGGAATTTCCAAATTTTTTAGGGCCAAATTGCGACAAGAGGGCAGGTAAGGCCGATCTAACGCCCTGGAGTCGAGCAATCTTCCGATGCTGAGGAACTTTTCGTGGCGCTGTTTACGGATGTCGGCGCCATCGAGGGTTTCGAAATCGGCGAGAGCGAGCTCGATCGCGTCGCTCACCTTCGTGATAGCGGCATCGGGATCGCGGTGGGCGCCGCCGACCGGCTCCGGTATGATGCCATCGATGACGCCGAGCTGAAGCAGATCCTGCGCGGTGATCTTCATGTTGGTCGCGGCATCCCGGGCTTTCGCGCTATCCCTCCACAGGATCGACGCCGCCCCTTCCGGCGAGATGACGCTGTAGATTGAGTGCTCCATCATGAGAACGCGATTGGCGGAAGCCACCGCGACCGCGCCGCCTGAGCCGCCCTCGCCGATGATGATCGCGATCATGGGCACGGTGAGCGACAGGCAGCAGTCGGTCGAGCGCGCGATGGCTTCGGCCTGTCCGCGCTCCTCTGCTTCGATGCCGGGATAGGCCCCCGCGGTATCGACGAGGCTCACCACCGGCATGCCGAAGCGATCCGCCATCTGCATCAGCCGCACGGCCTTGCGATAGCCTTCGGGTTTCGCCATTCCGAAATTGTGCTTGAGCCGCCCCTGTGTGTCGGCGCCCTTTTCGTGGCCGAGGATCATGACGGTGCGGCCGTGGAATTGGCCAAGGCCCCCGATGATCGCGAGATCCTCGCCGAAATAGCGGTCGCCTCCAAGCGGGGTGAAGTCGACGATCAGCTCCCGGATATAATCGCAGGTGTGCGGCCTTTGCGGATGCCTCGCGACCTGCGTCTTCTGCCAGGGATCGAGGCTCCCATAGGTTTCTACCAGCGCCGCCTGCGCTTTCTCTCTCAGCCGGGCGAGTTCTTCCTGGATGGATACCGCGCTGTCGCTTTCGCCAAGCGCGCTCAGTTCCTCGATCTTGCTTTCGAGTTCTGCAATGGGTTTTTCAAAGTCGAGGTAGGTGCGCATCGGTGAGGGGGAGCGTGAAGGCCAAGGTATGGATTGCGATGTATGCCTAGCACGGCCCAAGGTCCAGGGCTAGTGCGCCGCTTCGAAGCGCTCAGCCCGCTGTGTGCAATGGGCAGATCGGGTTCGCTGGCAAATTCGGGCGAGGTTTCATGCACGACAGCTCTACCCTGATCCCGGAATTACTGAACTGCCGACCCAGGAATGAGCGGCCTGACGCGGTAACAGCGATGGCCGTGGGAGATCTGGACGGAAAAAACATTCAGGGTGGTAGACATGCCCCAGCGTGACTGACTATCGACAGCCCTTTTTCAATCAACCTTCCCAGTGCCGGGGCCGCATTGTGCGCAAATCCCGGCGGAGGTCTCGGAAATGCCGCCGTTGCAGCATCCCGCAAGGAAGAAAGGAACCCTGTCCGCCACGTAAGCGCCGATGCCTTCGCGCAGCCCATCCAGGTTCTCTCCCGAGAGAGCGCGCATAATCAGAGGCAAAACGATCAAATCGAGAAAATAAGGAGCTGCCGCTCTCACGCAGCGCTCCCGCTCCGCAGGCGTCAGATTTTGAAGCTCCCCTGCCTCTGCCGCCTCGATCATGAGTTGCGTGACGATTTCGAGTCCCCGTTCGCGCGCCATTCAAATCATGCTGCTCGCAAAATCGGGGAACTGGCGAGCCTCCGCTATCGCGAGCCGGGTAAGCCCGACCGATTCCGCGGTCAGCGCCTCCCGTAGGAGAGCCGCCCCAATGCTTTGAAGGCGTTCCTCGACCGTTGTACCGCTGTGAGCTTGGCTTCTAACCCGCTCACGCTTAGCTGCAACATGCCGTGTGAAGGCAGCGCCAAAGAGCTCCCGCTTATTTGGGTAGCGGGCGTAGATCGTCGGCTTGCCAGCCCGGGCAGTCTCAGCGATCTCTTCGATGCTCGCGCCCTCGTATCCCCGCTGGAGAAAGACTTGCCGGGCTGCATCGAGGATGCGTTCCTCGACCTCTCCGGCGAGTTCTTTCGGCGGCCGGCCCGAGCGCGTGTTCCGGTTTGCGGCGGAGCTTTTCTTTGTAGCGGCGGCCGGTTCCATTTCCAACTTCCCCCTCCAGCAAGAAGCGTTCCTTCAAGCCATGGTCCGGCCAAGCGACCGGTGGCTTGCCCATTCTAAATAGTCTTTAGCCGCCTCCTTGTAAAGAGAACGTTACAGTTTCGTTTTGTTATTGACGCCAGCTGTCCGGCGTCTTAAGTAACGGAACGATACAGTTCCGTTTCGTGCGCGGGCAAGGGCTCGTTCCAAGGCAGGAGTTGCCAACATGTTGAAAGACGAGAGCAAGGCGGGGGAGATGCTTGTTGAGGAAAGCCCTCAACCTGAAACGGGACGGCAAGACTGGCCAGGCAGCGACGATCCTGCTTACAAACAGCTTTGGCGGGAGAAGTTAAGGGGGCGAGAGCCCTCCACGCTGGAGCGGCCGGCCCCCGAGCTGCCGCGTCCCGAAGCGCCGGCCGAAGCAGAACCGGCTGATAAGGGAGAAAGGGCATGAGGGCCAGCAGGCGGCGGAGCGCGCCGAAGGGGCTTTCTGCGTCGCCGTCCCTTCACGTCGGCAGCTGCTGCGATCCTGCTGACGGCAGCGCTCGGCAGCGGTTACCTCTACTGGGATTACGCGGGGCATTTCGAATCGACCGACGACGCTTTTATTGCATCGCGGCAGATCCCCATCGCGCCCAAAGTCTCGGGCTACGTCACGAACGTCCCCGTCACCGACAACCAGCACGTCTCCCAAGGCGGTGTTATCGCCCGCATTGACGACCGCGACTATCGCATTGCGCTCAATCAGGCGAACGCACAGGTCGATGCTGCGCAAGCCGCCATCAAGAACATCGACGCTCAGGTCGCCGTGCAACAGGCGCAGATCAATGCAAGCCAGGCTCAGGTCGATCAGGCGCAGGCGGCGCTGACCTTCGCGCAGCAGCAAGCCCAGCGCTACCAGCATCTGGCCGGAACGGGCTTCGGCACCGTGCAAAACGCCCAGCAATACAGCTCGCAGCTTTCGCAGCAGGAAGCGGCGGTGAAAACCGCGCAGGCGGCTCTCGCCGTCGCGCAACGCCAGATCGAATCTCTTAAGGCCCAGCATGAAAGTGCGAAGGCAAGCCTGGAGCAAGCCATTGCACAGCGAGATCAGGCGCAGCTCAACCTGTCCTACACGACAGTGACCGCCGCGGAGCCGGGCCGTGTGGTGAACCTCACCGCGGAACCGGGCGAACTTGCCCAAACCGGCACAAACCTCACCATGTTCGTTCCCGACGACATTTGGGTTACGGCGAACTTCAAGGAAACCCAGCTCGATCATATGCGCGCCGGCCAGCCCGTCACTTTGACCATCGACGCCTATCCGGAGCGCGAGATCAAGGGCCATGTGGCGAGCGTCCAGCCAGGCTCTGGCACGGCTTTCTCCCTGCTGCCTGCGCAGAACGCGACCGGCAACTACGTCAAGATCGTCCAGCGCGTACCGGTCAAGATCGTAATCGACAATCCGCCCGCCGATGTCGCGCTTGGACCCGGCATGTCGGTTGAGCCGACTGTGCGGATCAACCCGAAGCCTTCGCTCTATGAAGAGCTCGCTTCCCTCCTCTAGTAAGAGGCTGTCATGAGCGTAAACACTGAAACTCTTCCAGCACCGGCTGCTTCCGCTGCCGGAACCACAAATCCCTGGCTGATCGCCGTGATCGTGGCGCTTGCCGTGTTCATGGAGGTGCTCGACACCACCATCGCCAATGTGGCCTTGCCCTACATTGCGGGCGGTTTGGGCGTCAGCCAGGACGAAGCGTCCTGGGTGGTGACGACCTATCTTGTCGCCAACGCGGTTATCATCATGGCCACGAGCTTTCTGCCCAAGAGATTTGGCCGCAAGTCCTATTTCCTTTTCTCTCTGGGATTATTCACGCTCAGCTCGGTGCTTTGCGGCATGGCGTGGAACCTCCATTCTCTCTTGTTTTTCCGTATTCTCCAGGGGATCGGCGGCGGGGGCATGGTGCCGGTGGCGCAGTCGATCCTCGCGGATTCCTTCCCGCCCCAGAAGCGCGGCCAGGCCTTTGCGCTGTTCGGCATTGCGGTGGTCGTGGCCCCGGTTGTCGGACCGACGCTTGGCGGCTGGATCGCCGACAACTATTCCTGGCAGTGGAACTTCCTGATCAACGGCCCAATCGGCATTGCTGCCATGGCGCTTGTCTACGCTCTCGTGAATGAAGGGCAGCCGGCAGACAGGAGCGTGCGTTTCGATCTCGTTGGCTTCCTGCTTGTTGCGACCTTCCTGGGCTCTCTCGAAGTCGTGCTGGATCGCGGCCTGGTCGATGACTGGTTCTCATCGGGATTCATCGTCACTTTCTCGGTCATTTGCGCCCTTGCCTTCATGGCGCTGATCCCGTGGGAAGCCGCGCAAAAAAATCCAACCGCCGACGTCCGCATGATCGCCTCGCGGCAGTTCGGATCCGCCTTCGTCGTGATGCTGTCGACCGGCTCCATCCTTTACGCGACGACGCAGTTCATGCCTCAGCTCGTGCAGGAGCAGTTCGGCTACACGGCGACATGGGCCGGGCTCGTGCTCTCCCCGGGCGGGCTCGTCACCATGGTCATGATGTTTGTCGTGGGTACGCTATCAACGCGGGTTCAGCCCAAGTATCTGATAGCCGCAGGTGCGATCCTCATCGCCATCTCGATGCATGGGCTGACCGATCTCACTCCCGATCTCAACTTCTGGTTCTTTGCCAAGTCGCGCATGCTCTTGGGGCTCGGATTGCCCTTGATCTTCCTGCCGATCATGGCCGCGTCCTATGACGGCCTTCCCCCCGGCAAGACCGACGAGGCCTCCGCGCTCATGAATGCGGCCCGTAACACCGGCGGCTCGATCGGGGTCTCGATTGCAAACAATGTGCTGGCCCATCGCGAGCAGTTCCACCAGAGCATGCTTGTGGGGAACCTGGCCCCGTCGAGCATTTCCTATCAGGATACGCTGCATCAGGTGACGCAATACTTTGTCGCGCAGGGCAGCGCGCTGGCGCAGGCGCGAAGCCAGGCTTTCGCCTGGATCGGCCAGCAGGTGCAGGCGCAAGCGGCGCTTCTTGCCTATGTCGACGTCTTCTGGGTGCTGATGGTGATTTCGCTTGCCGCTGTTCCGCTCGCTCTGATCCTGCGCAAGGTGAAACTTGGCGGCGCCGCGCCGGTCGCGCATTGACGGAGCGGAGCCAGAGGGAGCCAGCCGTCGCGGAGAATCAGCTGCGACCAAGCCTAGTCAAGGGTCACCAATCTCGCCTGGGGAAGCGCCGGCGCTCCAGGCTGCAGGCGCCAGTCGCGGGCGTTCAAGACCTCGCCGTCCCTTCGCACCTCGGCGAGCAGATCGAGGTCGAGGTCCGCATAAACCCACTGCGCTTCGTTAAGCGTGCCTTGGGCGAGAACGCCGTCAGCGGGAAACCGACGCTCCGGCGGAGCGAAGAAGCCGGCAGCGCCGATATTGGTGTCCATCGCGGCCGACCAGGGGGCTTCGCCCACGGTCGGGCACTGGACGACATAGATTTGGTTCTCAAGCGCTCGCGCCGCGCAGGCGTGCCGGACGCGATAGTATCCCGCGAGCGTGTCGGTGCAGGACGGCGCCAGCAGGATTTCGGCCCCGCCTTCGGCGAGCGCGCGGGCAATCAACGGAAACTCCACATCGTAGCAGATGGAAATGCCGATCTTCGCGGCGCCGATATCGAAGACGCAAAGCCCGGCGCTGGGGCTGATTCCCCATTCCTCGGCCTCGAAACGGGTCATGATGTGCTTTTGCTGGAAGCCGCTGCCGCCGCTTGGACCAAAAATTTGACTGCGATTCACGAACCGCCCGTCGGTGAGCCGCGTGGGCGCGCTTCCGGCGAGGATGAAAACGCCAAAGCGCTTGGCAAGCTCGACATACGCGGTTTCGTAATGGCCGATATGATATTGCAGCGCTTCGATCGAGCCGTGCAGATCACGCGAAATATGGCGGCCCGCGATGCGCGTAAGCTCCATCGCCGCATATTCCGGGAACACGAGCAGTTGCGCCCCCTGGGAGACGGCCTGCTGAACCCACCGCAACAACTTGTCCTCGAAGGCGGCGAAGGAGGTAATTTCCTCGATCGGGTATTGCGCAGCCGCGACGCGAATGATGCGCGCCGTCATCAGAGTTCCCGCATCCAGAATTGCATCGGATGCTGGGTCTCGTGCGGTTGATCGATGTCCTTCCAGCTGAACATAGCGGTGATCCCCTCGGCTTTGCGGTACCCGCGTTTCTTCCAGAACGTATCGAGAGGCGAATATGTTGCGGGCTTCAGCGGATGATCATCCGGCCTTTTGACGCCACAGAAGGCGCTGCATTTGTATCCGCGCGCTTTTGCATGAGCTTCGCGCCGGTCGAAAAACGTGTGACCGAGGCCGCGTCCCCGGTAGCTCGGAAGGAGCACCGACTCGCTGCAATAGAAAATCTCATCGGGGTTGAAGCCATGCTCGCGAAACGGCGCCGCGAATTCTTCGTAGTGTCCTTCGAGGGCAGACCCGGTGGCGCACCCGGCAATTTTGCCGTCGTCCTCCGCCGCCACGATGATGCTGTCCCTGCTGTGGATCAGGGCTTGGAGGTAGCTCCGCTCATAGTCCAGGGAACCATCGTAAAGATAGGGGTAGTCGCGAAACACCTCGATCCGCAGCGCCCCGAGCTGAGGCAGCGCCGCCTCCAAGTCAGGACCTGTAAGCGTAAAGATGCGCATTCCGGAGACCCTCCTGAAAGCAGGCTGCCATCCCTTGAACCGGATGTCCGGCGAAGCCCGCCCGATCAACGGAAACACACCTTTAAGAGGCGAGTGCCCTGAGGTCCGGATCAACGAGCCTGACGATCCCTGCCATGATGTCGTTGATCTGGAAGTTCTTCGGCGTGTAGATCGCGGCCACGCCGCAAGCCTTCAACGTCGCTTCGTCTTCGGCCGGGATGATGCCGCCGACAACGACCGGGATCGAGCCGAGGCCCGCCGCCCGCATCCGGTCCATGATGTCGCGCACGAGCGGCACGTGGCTCCCCGACAGGATCGAAAGGCCGACGACGTGCACGCTTTCCTCGAGCGCCGCATTCACGATTTGCGCGGGCGTGAGCCGGATGCCTTCGTAGACGACCTCCATGCCGGAATCGCGGGCGCGCACGGCGATCTGCTCGGCGCCATTGGAATGGCCGTCCAGGCCGGGCTTGCCGACGAGAAACTTGAGCCGCCGCCCAAGCTTCGCGGAGACGCGCTCCACATCGGCGCGCACGTCCGCGATGCCCGCGCCGCCGCCCTGGGCCGCAGCGCGAGACACGCCCGTCGGCGCGCGATATTCGCCGAAGACCTGCCGCAGGGTGTCGCCCCATTCGCCAGTGGTCACGCCGACCTTGGCGCAGGCGATGGACGGCTCCATGATGTTGCGGCCTTCCTGTGCTGCGCTGCGAAGCGAGGCCAGGGCTGCCTGCACGGCGTTTGCGTCGCGCGCGGCCCGCCAAGCCTTTAGCGACTCGATCTGTTCGCGCTCGACCCCTTCCGGCACAGTCTGAATGGCGCCGCCGTCGCCGCCTGACAGGGGTGAAAGCTCGGTCTCAACGAATTTGTTCACGCCCACGACGATCTGCTCGCCACCCTCGATCTTTTGGAGCCGCGCGGCATTGCTTTCGACGAGGCGCTGCTTCATGTAGCTCGCTTCGACGGCCGCGATTGCACCGCCCATGGCCTCGATGCGCGCCAGTTCCTCGCGCGCCTCGCGCTTCAACTCCTCGACCTTGGCCTCGATAACGCGCGAGCCGTCGAAAATGTCTGCATACTCAAGAAGATCGGTCTCGTACGCCACGATCTGCTGCATGCGCAGCGACCATTGCTGATCCCATGGACGCGGCAGGCCCAGCGCCTCGTTCCAGGCGGGAAGCTGCACGGCGCGCGCCCGCGCTTTTTTCGACAGGACCACAGCGAGCATTTCGAGGAGAATGCGATAGACGTTGTTCTCAGGCTGCTGCTCGGTCAGACCAAGCGAATTCACCTGCACGCCGTAGCGGAAGCGCCGGAGCTTCGGGTCCGTCACGCCGTAACGCGTCTCGCAAATCTCGTCCCAGAGATCGACGAAGGCGCGCATCTTGCTGATCTCGGTGATGAAGCGCACGCCCGCGTTCACGAAGAACGAAATGCGCGCCACCGCCTCGCTGAATTCGGCCTCGGAGACTTCGCCGCTCGCCTTCACCGTGTCGAGCACCGCAATGGCGATTGCAAGCGCATAGGCAAGCTCCTGCACCGGCGTCGCGCCTGCCTCCTGCAGATGGTAGGAGCAGACATTGGTCGGGTTCCATTTCGGGACCTCGCGGAACGAGAAGACGACAATGTCCTTGATGAGCCGCATCGACGGCTGTGGGGGAAACACATAGGTGCCGCGAGACAGATATTCCTTGATGATGTCGTTCTGGACCGTGCCCGTCAGCGCCTTGCGGTCGACGCCCTGTTCGTCCGCATAGGCGATGTAAAGCGAAAGGAGCCACGCCGCCGTCGCGTTGATCGTCATCGACGTGTTCATCTTGCCGAGCGGGATGCCGTTCAGGAGCGTCCGCATGTCGCCGAGATGGCTGACCGGCACTCCGACCTTTCCCACTTCGCCGCGCGCGAGCGGGTGATCAGAGTCGTAGCCTGTCTGCGTCGGAAGGTCGAAGGCGATGGAAAGGCCCGTCTGCCCCTTCGCCAGGTTCTTCAGATAAAGCTCGTTTGACGCTTTGGGGTTCGAATGGCCCGCATAGGTGCGGAAGATCCAGGGCTGGTCGGGCATGGCTTGGCCGGTTAACCTTCAATGCAGGTAAAAGAGGTTTGCAGTGCACAATAGCACGCGCGGCAGGACGGCCCAACCCCTTCAACAGGCGGAAACTGTGCAGCCAGCCGACCGAAGCCATTGCATTGATGACAGGCTTCACAAATCCGTACCATTCCGCGATGAATAAAATTCGTTGAAATTCGCGATCGCGCCGAACGGGCTGGCCCGCGACGCAGGCGCTTGCAGGATCAAGGGGCGGACCATGTGGGGATTTTTTAAATTCTTACTCTCTATCGCGGGATTCATCGTCACGATGCTTCTTGCCCTGTTTGCCTTCACTTACACGCTAATCAACTACCCATCGACCATGCGGGAACTCCAGAACTGGGCGCTGTCTGTTCGCCAACAGGTCGCCCAACTCCCCTTTTCGGACAATTATATGGTCTGGGTGAATGTCTTTTTTCAGGAGGCCCAGATCGTGCTCGTGGGCTTCAGCATCGCGGTGCGGATCCTGATCGGCATCGTGTCCGGCATCTTTGGATTGATTTTCCGGCGCCGCCGCCCTTCCGGGGAGGGATCGTCAGCTTCGAGTTCCCCGTTCAGCCGCTGGGGCTGAAGGGACCTTTCTGGCCCGCCGCCTGTTGACCCGAGGCGGAGCTATACCTGGTTAGGGTTGTGCCGAGGCAAATTACCGCTACTATGGCTTAGGGTGAAGCTTGCGCTGTCACGTAGCAAACGGTGTGAGTATGAGAATTAGTGCAGTACCGACGAGTTGGTGCAAGAAGTTCGAGCCATGTATGCCAAGCATCGGCAAGAACTTCCCTTCCATAATTGGAGTCATATTCGATTTGTTCGAGAGCATGCTCTTCTATTTGCTAAGGAGCTGGGTGCCGATACACTTGCTGTCGATATTGCTGCCCTTCTTCATGATCTGAATTTTGTTGTTGGCCCTAACTCCTCACCGAAATCTAGGTAAATCCCTCCGACAGAAGCTGCTCACGGGATATGGGTATTCGGATAAGTTTGCGGCAAACATAGAAGCGATAATCGCTCAGTCCTACACTGCGAGCCGCGTTAGGACATATCCCTTGAGGCAAAGGCGCTGAGTGATGCTGATACCTTATTTAAAGCTCTTCCTATAACGCCCATCTTTTTGCCAGTAAATACATGAGTGAAAACAATATTTCTTTGAAGGAGCTTGCAATGAAAGTTGTTACCGAGCAGCGGCCCTTGTTTGAAAGGGGTATTATTTCTACACCGAAGAGTGCCAGGCTTAAATACTCAACATGGGCTGAAACAAACCTTCAGCCTTTGGGAAAATGTGAGTTGAGTTCTTTTCTCGAGCATAATTTTGAGGAATACTTGCTATCTGGTAAAACCTAGCTCCTTCTAAATTGATAGCGCAGATGCGGTTAGTTATTTCAAAGATACTTATTGTACTCTGCTTTTCCACTCCTTTATTATCATGCTCATCATTGCATCAGTCGTTCTCTGATGGCAAAGGAAATCCAAGTGCCCGCAAGAGCTTCGACGCACGTAGTCCGTAGTGACTTTCGTTGAAAATTTCATACCCGCGGGTTCCAGGTTGACGCGCATTGACTGTTTCGCTGCTAACTCGAAGTCATTCTTGAAGGTTGAATACCATGCACTTTCCTGCGTCAGCATAAAGGGCGGATCTCTTGGATCGATGGTTGTAATAAACACCGCTTTTTCGGACAAGTCTACGCGATAAGTTGCGAAAAAAGTTTGATAAGTATAATTCAACGCAAATGGGAGATTTGTTGTTATGGTACTGATATGCGGCAAATATCGTGCTGTATTGTTCAACGTGAATTCTAAATAGATCCCATTCACTTTTGAAAACCAGCCGGTGATGGTTGCGAATATCGACGTACTTCCTGCAGGCCTCTTCGTTTCGAGGGTCTAATATGACCCAGCGGAGCCGGCTGTCAGCCCCTTTTCCAGTGAGGGCGCCGCAACTTGTCTGGTCCACCGGCCATATTGCCCGTGGTGCCACCACCACGAGGTTCCTGCGAGTGCCTGCATATGAAATTCGTTTGATTTCGACGGGTCGATTTGAACGATAAATCGTCAAATCCGGGAAATCTCTCGGAACAAAGGCAAAAAAAGACAATGTAACTAAAGATATAACCGAAGCAGATATCAGATTATCTAAAATACTGCTTAGGCTGAATTGCTCAGAAAGGAAAAATCTCCAAAAAAACAATAGGACTGGTGACGAGTGCGATAACAAGGTAAAATAACCTTCGTTCTCGGACTGTACTAAGCCAATTCATGAGAAGGCTCCTTAAATGTTTAAAACAAATTTTATGTATTTATCGGACTTGCAATGCCCCATGTCAATGAATGCTTGGCATTGTGACAAATAAACGCATTCTCGGTCACGGCTTGACCATCGTGATGCGACGACGGCCGGCCGATGGCAGTGACCGGCGCCGCTCATGCCAACCGCATGCATATATGCTCAATCGTTTTTCTTAGCTCATTTGCGTCGAAATGCTTCATGGGCGTTTCGGGGATGCACCTTTCCTGCCGCAGCGGCTTAAGAACCGTGCTCATCTTCCCTTTTCTCGGCCCCTGGAGAAAAAGTGTCAGGGTTTCTTCCTTGCAATACGCGGAGTGGTACCGGTCAGCCTCGAGGTAATGCGTTGAGCCGGCTGTAGCTTCAGAAGGTTCGGAGCCCGCGATAAACACCTCTCCGATAAGCGTAAGTCTGCTTAACCCATCGAGACCCGATTGGACAGAATATTTATATAGTAGCTGGCCATGGTTTGGGCCGCCAATTTTGTATTCTCTTGCAAAAAGACTTCCATATAAAACACGGGAGCTGTAGTCCCATTCATGATCATGAATATCTTGGGATTGTTCTTCGTTATGCCAAAGGTGCAGGCGCAACCGGGCCCCCCCACTTGTCTCGGCTAAGACTATTTTATCAAATCCCAATGTGTGCCGGTATGAACGCTGTGCCGACCAGTGCATCAACGCACTATCGTCCAATACCTCCTTTAAATATGCCTGCACCTCAATTTTACTGAGGCAGTTTAATAGCTCGAGAGATTGGGCGCAAAGCGGCCCACGAGCGCATTCGACGAGAGAGTTGGCAATCGACATAAAGATCGACAGAAAGAGTTAATCGCTAAGATAGTATAATACGGCCTCGCTCCGATCTCAATAGAGCGGCTTCCGTTCCCTGCCAGCCGGGGCAGCGGGGGCGAGCATCCGCCCTTACATCCCGCCTCCGAGGCGGGGCGTCTTCTCGCCGCGGCGGAGGCGGAGAGGCGCGTCTTAATTTCGTGTGATTTGTATGGTGAAGTTCTTAAGTTGGTAGAAAAATTAAGCGCTCGCGGGCACAATGGTTCTACGGCGCTAACACCGGGCAAGATGAACTTACGCGGACTTGCTTATTTCGATCATGAGGACTGCATGCGTGCATTTCACTACCCCTGGCGATGTCTCATTGCTGTTATCGCAATGCTTGGTTTTGTGTCCGCGGCGGCGCAGGCCATGGATCTCGTTGCGTTCGAGGCGCCAAACTGCGGTACGTGCAAGCTTTTCAAGAGGGAAGTTTTGCCGATCTACGCTCAGAGTCCGGCAGGCAAGGTCTTTCCGCTCTGGGTTGCTGAAATGGGCGGCAAGGTCTCTTTCCACCTGAAGGAACCGGTTACGTTTACGCCGACTTTTGTGTGGGTTGATAACGGCGTCGAAGTGGGGCGGTTTTCCGGTTACTTCGGCAAGGCGCAGTTCTTCAATGTCGTGAACAGGGCTGCCGAGACCTACGGCCATAAGAATGGCGGCCGGCACAGAACCAGCGCTCTGCAATAAGCTTCCCAAAGTTCGGACGAGGTCCGCGAGGCTAGCCGTTCACTCGGCTTCCTGCGGCTCCGCGCGCTCGCTCAACGGATGAAAATCGAACACGGTCTGGCGGAGGCGGTCTTCCATGACGTGCGTGTATATTTGCGTCGTGGAGATGTCAGAGTGCCCGAGGAGCGTCTGCAGCACGCGCAGATCGACGCCGCGGTCGAGGAGGTGGGTTGCGAAAGCATGGCGCAACACATGAGGCGATAGCCGCTCCTCATCGATGCCGATCCGCGCTCCAAGAGCTTTGAGGTCGCGCGCGAATTTCTGCCGCGTCAGGTGGCCTTCCTCGCCCCAGGACGGAAACAGCCATTTCGACTCGGCGGCGTTTCCTGCGGGCCGGGTCTCCTCAAGCCATGTGTCGAGGATATCGCGGGCCTTCTGGTTCAGGGGCAGGATGCGCTCCCGCCCGCCTTTGCCTTTGACGGTCAGCATCATCCGGTCGCCGCGAAGCGCGGCTCGCGGCAGGCTCACAAGTTCCGAGACGCGCAAGCCCGTCGCGTAGAGGAGTTCGAGAAGGCAAGCGAGACGCAAAGCGCGCCGCCGCGCGCCTGGGGCTGCCGATGTGGCCGCTTCATGGGCCGTACTGAGAAGAGATCCACCTCCGCTATCGACAAGGTCGCAGGCAGGCTCCGCCTTGCCTTCGCGCCATCGATGAGCCGCGCGGGGTCGTCGGCGCGCAAGCCTTCGGCGACGAGAAACTGCGTAAAGCGCTTGAGGCAGGACAGCTTGCGGGCCGCCGAGTTTGCCGCAAGACCGTTCACGGCGCGATCGGCGAAGAAGGCCTCAAGGTTTTCGCGCGACGCACGAAAGGAAGGTGCTGCCACCCACGGCAAGAAACCCGGATATCTCCCGCAAATCGGCGGCGTAGGCTGAAATCGTATTGCGGGAAGCACCCCGCTCCGCCCGCATCATATGCAGGAAGCCCTCGATGGGGGCCTCGTCGGCGGCTTGAGCGCAGGAAGCCTGAGGCCGCGCCATCCTATTTTATCTTCGCGTCCCGGATCGACTTTGTCATCTCGTGGGGCTGCGGCTCGAAGAAGTTTGCGAGCACGAACATTGAGCCGTAGAACAACCCGACGAGAATACCGACGATCGTCAAAAATCGTAAAAGTGTCGGCATGAAAGCCTCCAGGCCGGTTCCTTTGAAAATTGGCTGCCGCTCTTCGCGCCCGTTGTCAAGGATAGGATGTAGGCATAAGTTGGAGAATTGCGATCCTTACCAGCTCGAAGCGGCAAGCAATGACGGCGGAGAACGATAGCGGCGGTAGTAAACCTCTGGCCCGCGCCGTGCAGCGCGCGCTTAACAAACGCAGCGTCATTCTTGTCGGCATGATGGGATCGGGCAAGTCGTCGATAGGCCGGCGCCTCGCCGCCGCGCTCGAAATGCGCTTTGTCGATGCGGATACCGAAATCGAGAAGGCCGCTGGCATGACGATCGAGGACATCTTCGCCGTGCATGGGGAGCCCTATTTCCGCGAGGGGGAAGAACGCGTGATCCGCCGGCTCTTGCAAGGCGGCCCGCAGGTGCTTTCGACCGGGGGAGGCGCTGTGGTCTCGCCCCATACGCGCGAGGCCATCGCAGGGGGCGGCATCTCGATCTGGCTCGACGCTCCGCTGGAACTCCTGCTGCAACGTGTCCTGCGCCGCGACAATCGCCCCCTGCTGAAGACGGATGATCCGAGAGCGGTTCTCAAGCGTCTTCTTTCCGAGCGGCGTCCCTATTATGCGGAGGCCAATCTCAAATTTGAAAGCCGCGACGCGCCTCATGAGGCGGTCGTGGATGAAATCCTCGCGCTTCTCTCCTCGTATCTTGCTAGGCAGGAACAGGCTGAGGCGCTGAAACAACAAGAACAGGAGGGATCATGACGGCGAACGTCGCTGCTCGTGTCGATGTCAAACTCGGGGACAGGAGCTACCCCATTCTCATAGGGAGCGGCATTCTTGCCTCGGCTCCGGATCATCTCACGAAGGTCTTGCCGGATGCGCGTTTCGCCATCGTGGCGGACGAGGCCGTGCGAACCTATGCCGAGACGCTTGAACGCGGTCTTTCTGCGAAGGGACTGCTTCTAGGCGCGCCGGTCTACGTGCCCTCGGGCGAGGCTTCCAAGAGCTTCCCGGAGCTGGAACGCGTGTGCACCGCGCTTCTCGATCTCGGCATCGAGCGCAACCACGCCGTGATCGCGGTCGGCGGCGGAGTGATCGGCGATCTGGCAGGCTTTGCCGCCGCCAGCGTCAAGCGCGGCCTGAGGCTCGTTCAGGTGCCGACGACGCTGCTTTCGCAGGTGGACTCCTCGGTCGGCGGGAAAACGGGCGTCGACACGCCGCACGGCAAGAACCTGGTCGGCGCGTTTCACCAGCCCTCGCTCGTGCTGACCGACCTCGACACGCTCAAGACGTTGCCGTCGCGCGAATTTCGGTCGGGCTACGCGGAAGTTGTGAAATATGGCGCGTTGGGCGACGCCGTCTTCTTCCGCTGGCTCGAACAGAATGCCGCCGCCGTTTTCGATCAGGAACGCGACGATCTCGCCTACGCCATCGAGACAAGCTGCCAGATGAAGGCCGAGATCGTGTCGCGCGATGAGCGCGAGGCCGGAGACCGGGCTCTCCTCAACCTCGGGCACACTTTCGGACACGCGGTCGAAGCCTGGGCCGGATATAGCGGCGAGCTGCTGCATGGCGAAGCCATCGCGCTCGGCATGGTGCTCGCGGGCCAGTTCTCGTTCGGTCAGGGCTTGTGCGGATCGCAGGTGGCCTCGCGGCTGAAGGCTCATTTGGGCGAATACGGCCTTCCGGTGAGCTTTGAGGACATCCGAAAGCTGACGGGCCGCGCGCCGGCGCTCGAAGAGGTGATGTCCTTCATGGAGCAGGACAAGAAGGTCAAGGACGGCGAGATGACGCTCGTTCTTTTCCGTGGGATGGGAGACACCTTCGTCGCCCCGAACGTGGCGCGATCCAGCATCCGCGCTTTTCTGCAATCACAACTCTGAACCGGCCGCCGGGGCCTCGGCAGAGGCCCCCGGCTCCGCCAGCGCCCGGATTCCCAGAGCCCAAGGGAAAAAGCGCAACACACACGTGAGCTTGCCGACCCCGTGAAAGATGGTCGAGCAAAGAACTTGCCCCTTTCCGGATCTTGATTACCCGGATGTTTCCGCCAATTCCGTCGTCATGGCCGCCCTTGGAGGCGGCCATCCGGAAAAACACAAGGTATTTCAAGTTATGCCTGGATGGCCGGGTCAAGCCCGGCCATGACAGGGGAGCGAAAAATAGCCAATGTTTTCAAGGCTCTTCTGCTGGCGGAAACATCCGGGTAATCAAGTTCCGGATTGCGGAAACCTAATGAACGGCTTGCACGCGCCCGCGCCATTGAGCGGTTTTCAGGTCGGCGCGCTCACCCCATCACGGTCCCGTACAAGACTTCCCTGGTCAACATCCCTCGGCATCCTTCCCGGCCCTCCGTAATCCGGGCCAATCTCAAGCCCGCGCGACAATAAGGTCAGCCACACTTCTTTTGCTTCCTTGTTTACCAAAAGCTCCGCATACGTTCGTGGAGTCAGCTTCGAATGCGAATTTGCTAGGGAGCACGACCCGCTTATCGCGGGTGTGCAATAAATCTCATGGAGCAGGAAACCTCGGGATCCGCGGGACTTTTGGCTGCAATCGTCGATTCATCCTTTGACGCGATCATAAGCCAGACGCTTGAAGGAACGGTCACGAGCTGGAATCCTGCCGCGACAAAACTTTTCGGCTACGACGCGCACGAAATGGCCGGCGAGTCCATTCGCCGCCTGATCCCTGTCGACCGGCAGGATGAAGAAGACCAGGCCATCAGAAGGATCAAAGCAGGAGAGCAGGTTGAACCGTATGAGACGGTCCGTCTGCATAAAAACGGCAATCCCATCGATGTTCTCTTAACAGTCTCGCCCATCCGGGGGCCGGACGGAAATATAGCCAGCGCTTCAAAAATCTACCGCGACTACACCTCGCAAAAGAGAGCGGCGGAGATGTTGCGTCAAAGCGAGGAACGCTTGCGCCAGTTCGTGGAACAGGCCCCTGCCGCCATTGCCATGTTCGACCGCAACATGCGCTACATGGGCTGCAGCCGCTGTTGGCTCACACTCCTTGGGCGCGACGAGCAAAGCGTTATAGGCCGTTCCCATTACGAGGTTTTCCGGGAAATCCCTCAGCGTTGGAAAGAGGTTCATCAGCGGGGCCTAGCGGGCGAGGTCGTGCGCGCCGAGGAAGATCCCTTCGTGCGTGCCGACGGGCGAACTCAATTGCTGCGTTGGGAAGTGCGGCCCTGGCTGACTGGCTGACGGGAGCGTTGGCGGCATCACGATTATGACCGAGGACGTGACCGAAAGGGTCGAGGCCGTGCGTGCCTTGCGCGAAAGCGAATTGCGAACGCGTTTGGCTCAGGAGGCCGCCAAAGCCGGGACCTGGGAGCTGAGGCTCGCGGACAACAGGAGTCAGTGGTCCGAAAACACGTGGCGCTTGTACGGGCTGAAACCCGGGCAATGCACGCCTTCTTTCGACGCCTGGGCGTCATCGATCCACGTGCAAGATCGCGAAAGCGTCAAAAAGGCGCTCAGAGATGCGATTGCGACCGGCGGCGAGTATGAAGTTCAATGGCGCGTGAACCTGCGGGAAGGCGAACCCGAGCGCTGGCTGTTTTCGCGGGGCCAGCCGATTACCGGCGCAAACGGGGAACCTGAACGCTACATCGGCGTCGTCATCGACATCACTGAACGAAAGCGCATGGAGGAGGCTCTGCGCGAAAGCGAATTGCGAATGCGTCTGGCTCAGGAGGCCGCCAAAGCCGGGACCTGGGAGTGGAGGCTGGCGGAAAATCGAGACGAGTGGTCCGAGAGCGCTTGGGCTCTCTACGGACTGAAGCCCGGGCAATGTCAGCCTTCTTTCGAAGCCTGGGTGTCATCGATCCACGCGCAAGATCGCGAACGCATCGTCAAAACGGCCAGAGATGCGGCGGCGGCCGGTCGGGAGTATGAAATTCAATGGCGCGTGAATTTGCCCGAAGGCGAACCTACGCGCTGGCTGTTCTCGCGCGGCAGGCCGATTGCGGGCGCAAACGGAGAACCTGAACGCTACATCGGCGTCGTCATCGACATCACAGAACGAAAGCGCATGGAGCAGGCTCTGCGCAAAGCGGAGAAGCTGGAACGGCAAAAGCGCGAAGAGTTGGAGACCATTCTGGCCGCGATACCGGCTGCGGTCGTTATTGCAAAAGACGCGGCCTGCATTGAAATGGCTGGAAATCGTTCAGCCTATGACCTTTTGCGTCTTGGCCCGCATCAGGATCTTTCCAAGTCCGCTCCCCTTGAGCGGGCGCCGAAAAATTTTGAAGTTTTTGCAAACGGCCGTCGGCTGCCTCCCGACGAAATGCCGATTCAGCGCGCGGCAGCCAGCAAGACTGCGATTATCGGCGAGGAACTCGAAGTTCGCTTTGTGGAAGGCGACAGGAAGTTCGTTCTCGCCAATGCGCTGCCGCTCTTCGACGATAAGGGACAGGTCCGCGGGGCTGTCGGAGCATTCGCAGACGTTACAGAGTTGAAGCGCACGGAGGCCGCTCTCCGCGAGAGCGAAAAGCTGGAACGGCAAGAGCGCCAAGAGCTGGAAGCGATCCTCGCCGCGATCCCGGCCCCGGTGCTTATCGCGAAGGACGCCAGCTGCGAAGATATGACCGGCAATCCGGCGGCCTATGAGCTCTACCGCGTCCCGCCGGGAACCAACATTTCCAAATCCGCTCCTGTCGGAAAGGCCCCGGCCAACTTCGAGATCTTCCAGAACGGGCGACATCTGCAGCAAGAACAGCTTCCTATCAGGAAGGCCGCCGCCAGCCGCCTGTTTTCCAGGGAAGAGATCGAGCTTCGGTTCGTTGATGGCGACAGCAAATACCTGCTGGGCAACGCCCTGCCTTTGTTCAATGAGGCGGGGGAAGTTCGCGGGGCCGTCGCCGCCTTCGCTGATGTCACAGAGTTGAAGCGCACGGAGGCGGCGCTGCGCGAAAGCAAGGAGCGATTGAAATTTGCGCTCGATGCGGCGAACGCGGGAGCCTGGGAGGTCGAACCAGAAACCGGAAAACTCGCGGCATCGGATCGGGCGCTGTCTTTTCTCGGGATCGCCCCCGGCACCCCGGTCACTCATGAAACTGCTCTCGCCCGCGTGCATCCAGATGACCGGTCACGCCTTGACGAAGGCCTCCGGCATGCCGGTGCAAAGGGGGCGCCTTTTGAATTGGAGTGGCGGGTGTTGCTTCCGGACGGTTCGATCCGATGGCTGGAAGGGCGCGGAGAGCGGCGGTTCGCTTCAGGAAAGCAGGTCGTTGCGGGATTGGTTCAAGATATCACCGAGCGCAAGCGCAATGAAGAGGCGCTCGCCAGCGCACGGCGGCTTGAAGCCGTGGGGCAGCTCGCAGGCGGCGTTGCCCATGATTTCAATAATCTTCTGGCTGTCATCGCCGGAAACCTCGAACTCGCCGAGGATCGCATAACCGATGAGATCACGCGCGACCTTTTGCAAAGATCACTTAACGCTGCCGAGAAAGGCCGCGGTTTGAACCGCAGACTCCTTTCGCTCGCGCGTAAGCGCACGCTCAAGCCGGAGCGCCTCTCACTCAACAGCCGTGTCGAAGAAACCGCAAAGCTGTTGGCATGCACGCTGGGCGAGCACATTGCCGTCACCACCGATCTTGCTCGCAGCCCATGGATGACGCTCGCGGATCCATGCGAGATCGATAGCGCCATACTAAACATTGCCGCGAATGCGCGTGACGCGATGCCGAATGGGGGCGAGATCACGATTGCGACCTCGAACGTCAAACTCGATGCGAAGGCAGCGGCAGAGTTTCATTCGGACGCGCATCCAGGTGAGTATGTTTGCCTGACGATTGCAGACGACGGCGCCGGCATGCCCATAGAAGTTCTTCGAAGGGCGATGGAGCCGTTTTTTACTACTAAGGGGCACGGTATCGGAACCGGGCTCGGTCTCACAAGCGTGGCGAACTTCGCCAAGCAGTCGGGTGGATTTGCGATCATCAAGAGCGCTCCGGACCATGGGTGTGCCGTAAGCCTTTACTTGCCGCGCTTTGTCAAGACGTTGACCGCGCGTGAGAACACGCCGGGCGAAGTGCCGCTCGGTAATGGCGAACGCGTGCTCGTGGTGGAGGACAACGATGACGTTCGCGAAGTAACGCTCAGACGCATCGAGTCTCTCGGCTATGTCGTGACAGAAGCGCGAACGGGTCCGGAAGCTCTTCAGCTGCTGTTGTCGGAGGAGCGGGTGCGACTCGTTCTGAGCGATATTGTCATGCCCGGCGGCATGTCAGGCTACGACGTGGCGCACTGGCTGGCTTCCAATAAGCCCGAGGTGAAAGTGATCCTGTGTTCCGGGTACACCGAGGCGGACCGCTGCGGCGAACTCCCAGATCCGATCCGTGACATCCCCGTTCTCGGCAAGCCTTTCACTCGTGAACAACTCGCGGATGCGTTAAGCCGCGCCCTCGCTGGTCGTGACCATACCTTTGACAGGACATAAAGCACCGCACGCAGCACCAAATGCTTCGGTGGGTCGGCTGCTGGGGTTGAGCAGCATGGCACGCCCTGGCGACCGCTCTCCCTGAGTGCGTTTCGGCTCACCGCCCTTCAATCGTCCATCGAAATGCCAAGGCCGCGCGTCTGTTAACCTAAGTTGGTTAACAGCGAGCGCCCCGGATTTATTTCCGGCCTGAAACTGCGCCCAAAAATACCCAAAACTCAGAGCTGGCCACTCCGGCGGAAGGAGATAGGCCGTCTATCCATTTGAAAAGGCTAAACTTTTTTCCTTCGGTCGAGCCTGGTTAACTGAGTGTATTTTTTCCGAAAATGGGACGCGATAAAGTCCGTTAAATATGTTTCGGCTTTCAGGGCTATGCAGTTGACTCCCGTAGCCCTAGATGTAGTAGTCCTGGGCATGAAGCAGTATCCTGCGGACATGGCCGATTTCATGGATATGTTTCCGACCGAGGACGCCTGCTTGGAGTATCTGAGCCTCGTTCGGTGGCCGGGCGGATATCAATGCTTGCGGTGCGGGAAGGGGGATTGCTGGAAGAAGGCCCGTGGCCTTTTCACCTGCCGCGCCTGCGGGTACGAGGCTTCTGTGCTGGCAGGCACCTTGTTCCAGGACACGCACAAACCGCTGCGCTTATGGTTTCAGGCGATGTGGTACGTGGTGAACCAGAAAAACGGCGTCAGCGCGCTGGGGCTGCAAAAGGCGCTGGGCCTGGGCAGCTATCACACCGCATGGGAATGGTTGCATAAGCTGCGCCGCGCTATGGTTCGTCCCGGCCGCGACAGGCTCTCCGGCATCGTCGAAGTGGATGAGACCTTCCTTGGCGGCAAGCGCCGGGGTCGCGGACGTGGAGCCGAAGGCAAGTCCTTGATTTTCATTGCGGCGGAAGAAGCAAAAGACAACGAGAATGCAATTGGCCGCATTCGCCTTTCCGTGCTGGAAAACGCTCGTGGAGAGACGCTCGTGAAGGCCGTTCAAGCGGCGGTTGAACCCGGAAGCCTTGTCCGCTCGGATGGGTTGAGCAGTTACGGCTTTCTGCCTGACTATGATTACATCCATGTTCCCAGCTTCAACAAGGAGGCCACTCCGGGTGACGCGACGCCATTGGCGCACCGTGTGGCTTCCCTCCTGAAGCGCTGGTGGCTCGGAACGCATCAGGGCGCGATCAGCCCAGCCCACCTCGCTTTTTATCTCGATGAGTTCACCTTCCGGTTCAACCGGCGCACCTCCCGCTCGCGCGGCAAGCTGCTTTATCGCCTTATCGAAGGCGCCCTGCAAACCGATCCGGTCCCAGCCAAGACGCTGACACAACATCTAGACGTCCGGGAGTTCAACTGCATAGCCCTGTTCGGCTTTCGCCTGTTAACCATGCCGATGGTTCTCCCAGTCGCGGCAGCGCAAGCGGCTCCCTCATTTTTTTAGTTTGATATCAAAGGGTTAATCTAGTTAACCTCTCCGTAAGGCGCTTTTTCCTAAATCCCCGCCAAGCAATGCGACGCAAACGCAAGCTGATCCTGGGTTCGAGGAAGATGGCGCCTTTCGCAATCATACAAAAAGCCAGTTGGCCCGTAAGCCGGGTGCTGCGCCGGAGGCGCGCAAGCGGGGTGCACGCGCCTCTTTCTCAGTCTCATTCGGCGGCGGCCTGGAATGCGCTCGCTTCCAGCTGCGTGTCGTATTCCTCCGAGATGTCCTTGTTCGTGTAGTCCTTCAGCAAAGCCGCGGCGGCGAGGCTGATGAAGGCGCAAGCCAGAATGTAAAGCGCAATGGCGTAGCCGGAGTTATAGCGTGCGAAAAGCGCCGTGGCGATCAGCGGCGCTGGCCCGCCCGCGATGATGGATGCGAGCTGGTAGCCGAGCGATGCCCCGCTATACCTGAGCCGGGGCGGGAAGCTTTCCGCGATCAGCGCCGCCTGCGGTCCGTACATCATGGCGTGCGGAACGAGCGACAGGACGATGGCGAGAAAGATCCAGGCCGGGACGTTGGTGTTGAGCAGCGCGAAGTAGATGAAGGCGTATATGCCAATGGTGGCAGCACCAATCATGTACATCCGCCGCCGGCCAATGCGGTCGGAGAGGTAGCCGCTGAACGGGATGGTGAAAAAGGAAAGTACCGACGCGGTAAGCACGGCGATGAGGATCAGATCGCGCGAACTGCCGAGCACGGTTGTCCCGTAGGTGAAGACAAAAGCGGTGAAGAGATAAAATGGAGTCTGCTCCGCCATCCGCACGAGCGCTGAAAGGAGCACCTGCTTCGGGTACCGCCCCAGGACCTCGATAGACGGAGCCCGCGAAACTTTCCTCTGTGCGACGAGCTTCGCGAAAATGGGCGTCTCCAGGATACCAAGCCGTATCCAAAGGCCGATCCCGACCAGCACAATGCTGACGATGAACGGCGCGCGCCAGCCCCAGACCAGGAACTGATCGCCGGAGATGGCGCTGAACGCCAGCACCGCGAGGTTGGCGAGAAACAGCCCGGCCGGAACGCCAAATTGGGGCCAGGAGGCGATGAGCCCGCGATTTTTTGTCGTCCTCGCCCATTCCATCGAAAGCAGCACCGAGCCGCCCCATTCCCCGCCGACGCCCACGCCCTGGATGAAGCGCAGCACCGTGAGGATGACCGCGCCCCAGATGCCGATCTGGTCATAGGTCGGAACGAAGGCAACGGCAAAGGTCGCAAGGCCCATCAGGAGCAGGGTCGCGATCAGGGCAGCCTTGCGGCCCATGCGGTCGCCGTAATGCCCGAAGATCGCCGCGCCGACAGGCCGTGCTGCGAAGCCCACGGCATAGATGCCGAACGCTTGCAAAGTGCCGGTCAGCGGATCGGAATTCGGAAAGTAGAGTTTAGCAAATACCAGGCCCGTCACGATGCTGTAGAGGAAGAAGTCGTACCATTCGATCGTCGTTCCGATCGTGCTGGCTATGACGGCGCGGTAAAGTTGCTTTTGATGGTCTTGCGCTGAGAGCGGATCCTGCTCAGTGGCTTCGATGGCCATTGGTGACCTCCCGGGAAGACCTCTTGCCGTGGATGAAGGCGGGCAGGAGGCTATGGCGTTTCCTTTTCTTTTGGCGGCAAAGCACCGCTTGAGTGGAATGCGCCTTTCCCGGGCGGAGTTCCGCCGGCAATTTTATTTTTGCTTGGCTGCCGCCATTGCCGAAGTCAGTAACTTAGGCCGCGACGCGCGCCTTGCTCAAGGCTGCATCCACGAGCTTCTGGCTTTCCGCCCAAAGGCGCGCCGCGATCACCGGATCGTCGGCGATGGGGTTGGCCGCGGCCGGCCTTTTCTTGACGAAATAGGCGCCGCTGACGCCTTCGATCGCCGGCGAGGTCGCCACAAACAGCGAGTTTTCCGCGCCTCGCTCGGGCGACAGCATGAAAGGCTTCGTCACGGACCAGCCGAAGCCGAAAACGCCTCCCTTGCTTCCGATCCCGGTCCCAACGAGGCCGGGGTGGAGGCAGTTCGCCGTTATGTACCGTGGCGGCAGGCGGCGGGCCAGTTCCTTCGTGAAGAGAATGTTGGCGAGCTTCGACTGCGAATAGGCAGCCATCATGCCATAGCGCCGCGAGAGCATGAGATCGCCAAGGTCGATCGATGCGCGCCGCGCAGCTTCCGACGCGACATTCACGATGCGGGCATTCCGGCCGTATTCGCCTGCGCGTTCCAACGCGGGCAGGATCGTGTTCGTGAGCAGGAACGGCGCCAGATGATTGACGGCGATGGTCATTTCATAGCCGTCTACCGTGAGTTCGCGCTGCGGCGAGAACAGCCCGGCATTGTTCACGAGGATATGGACCTGCGGCCAGCGGTCGAGGATTTTTACGGCGGCATCGCGCACCGCCTTCAGGCTCGCGAAATCGGCGACGACCACATCGGGCCTGCGGCCGCTCATTTTCGCGACCATCGCGCGGGCATCCTCGCAGCGATGCGGATCGCGGCCAACCATGACGACATGAGCGCGCGCTTTTGCGAGACCGATGGCGGTCCAAAGTCCGATCCCACCGGTTGCGCCCGTTACGATCGCCGTTCGCCCTTCCTGGTTCGGGAGTGTGGGCCCTGCTGTTTGCGTTCGGGGGGTGTCGGTCATCGCTTCCTCCGGGAATTTCACCTCCAGAGTAACAAAAAGGCCGCGGTTTTGTCGCCGCGGCCTGTTCCAAAAGTTCTCCGAACAGCTTGCAGCGGGTCAGGATGACGAAATCGCTGTAATCGTCGGTTTCGCGGCTGATCCCGCTGTCGGATACGATGAGGGAGCCGCCCGTCCAGAGCATTTCGGATATCTTGCCCGCGACCTCTGGTGGAAGCTCGATCCGGTCGAGCGCCACGGAAGCCGACGTCGTGGGCGCCGGAACGCGAGGGCTGTCGTCGTCATCGTCGTAATAAGGGCTCCGGCGCTTGCGCGGGCGGTCCGTGTCGGCGCTGGCTTCAGGCAGCGTCACCACCAGCCAGCGAAGCCGCAGGCGCGTCTGAGGGGGCGCCCTTGACCGGCGGCATCGCCATATAGAGATGGGTGCCCAGCGGCTTCTCGGGATCGCGGATCGTCACCGGCACATCGAAGACCTTCATGTAATTCTGTCGCACATACAGGCGCTGGGTCTTGCGGCTGATGAAAACCGAGACAGGGAAGAGCCTGCGGCTCCAGATCTTCACGCCCTCGGCTGCCGACCGCTGAACCGTGTCGAGATCCTTGTAGGCTTTGAGCGCGGTAGCCCATTCCTCGTCTTTCTCAGCTTTTGCACGCTGAGCGGACTCGACCGGCGCTTCCGCCTCTTTGACCTTCGCTTCTGCGTCGGCCTTCGCCGTATTGGCGGCATTCACCGCCTCATCGCCTGACGCTTTCGTGAGCTGTCGTTCCGCGGCTGCGAGCCGGTCCTTGGCATTAAGGAGCGCGACCTGTGCCTTCTTCAGGTCGACATTCGCCACCTGCATTTCTTTGGCCTTGGCCTGAATAGCATTGCGGGCGGGGCTCGCCGCTGCCGCCGCTTCCTCGGCCTTCTTGGCCGCCAATGCCTTCATGGCCTTGGCGTATTCAAGCGGGTTCAGAAGCTTCTGCCCTGGGCCGCCCGGCTGGGCCGCGCTGCCATCGGCCTTGATCGCAACTTTCTCCGTCGCTCCATCGGACGTCGCCAAGGCGTTCTGGAGGATGCGCGCCGATATGCTCATGTTCTCCGGCCCTGGTTCGGGCAGGAGCGCCGGCACCGGCAGCTTCGCATGAGAGAACGGCGCCGGCGCGACATCCTGGCGCGTGATGATCACACGCTCATTGCCTTGGGTAACGCCGAACATCCGCTTGGCGAAGTCATGAGGCAGCCGGATGCAGCCATGCGACGCGGGATAGCCCGGCAACACGCCCTCGTGCATGGCGACGCCCGACCAGGTGATGCGCTGCATGAAAGGCATCGGCGCGCCGCTGTAGATATTCGAGTGATGGAGCCGCTCTTTGCCGAGGATGTTGAAAATGCCCATGGGGGTGGGATGGCCGGGCATTCCCGTGGAAATGGCGGAACGGGCGTAAAGACCATCGTTCGAATAGACGGAGACATGCTGCCGCCCCAGCGATACGACGAGAAACATCGGACCGGTCGGCGCCGCCGCTTCCTCGGGCTTCTGCTTCTTTTCTGAAGCGCCCCGATGGCGGGAATGCTGGCGATCGGCCTGATGACGGGAATCCTCATAATCCCCCCGTTGGCGGGGATCCTCATAAGAACGATGGCGGGATCGCGCAATCGCGTTGTCGATGAGGGGGATGGAAGCGCCCGCGACGCAGGCGAGGATCAAAAAACGGCGCCATCGCCGCCGCGACGGATGAAAGGAACGAAACGAGATTGCTTCCACGAACAATATCCCACCACCAGGAGCCTGACGCGACATGAGCAGCCTTTCCCGGGTACTCCGACTGTTACCGATCGGACCAAGTTACTTCAGTTATGCGGACTGAAAAAGCCTCGGTCTCGATCCTGGCGCAGGAAAGTTGCCAGGAATTTAAATAACCGGCCATGGTTACGATTTAGTTGTGGCGGGTGGTAGATACTTACCCAGGCAGTTCACCTTGCCAGCGCGTCTGTAGATTGGCGAGCAGCCAATCGACCAGGATGAAGAGCGGAGCCCAGCGTCAAGAACAGGGCGAGAAGCATCAAACTATTCAGGAAAACGCCTTCGTATCCATCGCGGGTGACATCCAGGAAGAAATAGGGATAGGCTCCGCTGAAGGCGCCGCGCGTGAGGGTATAAATCAGATAGATCAACGGATAGGTTTGCCACACAATTTGATCCGCGAAGCGAAGCGAGCCCTTGGGGGTGAAAAACACCCAGTACGTGATGTACAACATCGGCAGCACGGCGTGGAAAACGCGGTCGGTCAGATATTCGAGCCCTTGCGGATTCCAAAGCCCCTGGAGAACGGCGGCGTAAACGATTGCAACCACGAGAATGTAAACCGCGAGCGCCGTCTGCACGCCGCACCAGTTCCAGAAGCTCTCCTCATCGGGTTCGCAGGCAACCAGCGTAAGGCAGGCGACGACGAGGAGGTTGGTAAGCACCGTGAAAAAGCTTAAATACTTAACTACATCGTAAATTAGGGAAAAATCGTTTGCGATAGCACCTTCTAAGTCAAGATAAAGCTGAAGCCCCAATGCTGTCCAGCCAAGACTTGCAATACCGGCAGCCACAAGCCTTCTTATAAGCATACGTTAATAAATCCTCTTTCGGGGTGCTCTATCCGATCGAGGCGATAACAAATAAAACGGGGCTAAGTGCCCCGTTTTCGCTTTCACATTTTTCTGATTACTTCAATTCTTGCTGATTAGTTACACGGTCTCGGCGGAACCGGCGTCTGCCGCCTGAGCATGAATCCGGTCGCGCTTGATCGCGAGCTTGTTCAGCGCCGAGACATAGGCGCGCGCGGAAGCGACCATGGTGTCGGTGTCGGCGCCGCGGCCTGTGACCGTCTTCCCGTTCTCTTCGAGGCGCACACTCACCTCGGCCTGAGCGTCGGTGCCTTCGGTGACGGCATGGACCTGATACAGAGGCAGCCGCGCCTCGTGTGGGACAATCGCCTTGATCGCATTGAAGATGGCGTCGACCGGCCCGTCGCCTCGCGCTTCCGCGGTCTGGTGCTTTCCATCGACTTCAAGCGTAATGGTGGCCTTCTGATTGCCGCCTGTGCCGGCGATCACGGTGAGAGACAGCACCCTGATCCTGTCATGCGCATGCGCGATCTCCTGATCGACCAGCGTCTCGATGTCTTCGTCGAAGACTTGCTTCTTGCGGTCGGCCAGATCCTTGAAGCGGTGGAAGGCGTCCTCGAAGGCGTTGTCGCCCAGATCGTAGCCCAAATCCTTCAGCTTCTCGCGGAAGGCATGCCGCCCGGAATGCTTGCCCATGACGAGCGTGCTTGCGCGCACGCCAACGCTTTCGGGCGTCATGATTTCATAGGTCTGGGCGTTCTTGAGCACGCCGTCCTGGTGAATGCCGGAACTCATGCGCGAAGGCGTTCTTCCCGACGATGGCCTTGTTGTATTGCACCGGGAACGCGGTCACGGCCGAGACGCGGCGCGAGGCGCGCAGGATCATCGTGGTATCGATGTTCGTCCAGAAAGGCATGACGTCGTTGCGCGTCCTGATCGCCATCACGACCTCTTCCAGCGCCGCGTTGCCCGCGCGCTCGCCGAGGCCATTGATCGTGCACTCGATCTGTCGCGCGCCCGCCTTTACGCCCGCAAGGCTGTTGGCGACGGCTAGCCCCAGATCGTTATGGCAGTGGGTGGAGAATATCATCTCGTCTGCGCCGGGAACGCGCTCGCGCAGCATGGTGATGACATTGACGAACTCGTCCGGGACGGTGTAACCGACCGTGTCGGGGATATTGATGGTTGTCGCGCCGGCCTTGATTGCGGCCTCGACGACGCGGCACAGATAGTCGGGCTCGGTACGCGTCGCGTCCATCGCCGACCATTCGACGTCGTCCACGAGATTGCGTGCGCGAGTGACTGAGGACACGACCGCCTCGTAAACCTGATCGGCGCTCAGCTGGAGCTGATATTGCCGGTGCAGCGGCGACGTGCCGATGAAGGTGTGGATGCGGCCGCGCCTCGCATGACGGACGGCTTCGCCCGCCCGGTCGATGTCTTTCGGATTGGCGCGCGCGAGCCCTGCGATCACCGCGTTCTTCGCGCGCTTGCCGATCTCCGCGACAGCCTCGAAATCGCCCGTGGAGGCGGCGGGAAACCCCGCCTCGATGATGTCTACGCCCATTTCGTCGAGGATTTCGGCAACCTCCATTTTCTCTTCAAAGTTCATGGTGGCGCCGGGACACTGCTCGCCGTCGCGCAGCGTCGTGTCCAATATCCACACGCGGTCCTTCTCGGAGCGGTTTGCGGCGGACGAGCTGGCGGCCTTCGAAGAAGGAGTTTCGGTCATTGTTTAAGGATCCTTGCCTGATCTGTTGTAAATATCACAAACCCGGCAAGTCCTCCATCGAGCGCCCGGGCTTTAACCCCCAAGCGCTCGCCCGTTGGCCGGGCAGCCAGCGCTCAGGGGCGAATAAGGAGGATAAGAAGGCCGCGCAACGCCGCTCGGTCCGCGTTAATGCGGCCCTGAGAAGCGGCAGAAATGAAATGAGCGCGTGCCATTGGTATGATCGTCCAGGTTCCAGAGAAGCATAAACCATATTTTCGCGGTCAGAACAAGGGTTCACGAGGACTGCTTATTCAGCCGGTGTGTGGTTAGCGGAAACCGCGACCTCATCGGGCCGATGTTTTGCGTGGTTCGGTGAAACGTCTCCAGGAACCTGTTCGTGTCCGCCGGAAATGCGATCCATCAGCGCGAACAAAACGCCGGATACGACGAATGTCAGGTGCAGAGCGATACGCAGGTAAATCTCGCTTTGCTCGTGCGCCTTGATATTCACGAATGTTTTAAGAAGCTCGATTCCGGAGATGGCGACGATCGTGCCCATCAGCTTGATCTTGAGATCCGAGAACGAAACCAGCCCCATCCAGTCCGGCCGGTCTTCGCTATCGCTCGTGTCGATCTTGGAGACGAAAATCTCGTAGCCCGCAAAAACGATGAGAAGCACGAGATTTGCCACCATCACGACATCGACGAGCGACAGGACGGTCACAATGACATAGTTGGGGCTCGCATGAAGTGCTTCGGGAATGAACTCAATAAACTCCCGGAAAAAGGTCATCAGCAGGAGTAAGAGCGAAATCGATAGCCCCGCGTAAAAGGGAGCCAGAAGCCAGCGGCTCGCGAAAATGCCGGACTTAAGATTGTGTTCGATCGTTTTTCTCATTACCCGGTCCTGATTGATTGGAGCTCAACGACGGGGGAGGGGTACAGCGGGGGGCGGCCGGCGCAAGCGTATGTATTACGTAGCATTCCTGGCGTCAGAACTTTTAAGCAGATGCTTCACCGTGGATCTTGCGGCAATATGCCAATGCCTTAATATCTTTTCTCAGCTAATGGCGAAATGATCTGGAGCCAGCGGGCTCCCATGGCCGCACACGGGGCGCCATTTCAATAAAAAGAGGTTCCATGCGCTTACCCTCGAACGGCCGGCCAGGCAAGCCCCCTTCCTTCAGATCGCGGCCGCTGTCCTTTTTGCGGCTTGCGGCCCAGAAGCGGCGGCGATTCCCGCTTTTTCCGCTCAGGAAACCGGCAAAGATTTACGGCAAGATCGGGAACCTCGAAGTGCGGCTCGCCCGCTCGATTGCCGACATCAAGAGAGCGCAGCGCCTGCGTTTCGAGGTTTTCTATAAGGAGATGGCGGCCGTCGCGGACAAGAGAACGCTCCACAAGAAGCGCGACGAGGACGACTACGACGTCATTTGCGATCATCTGCTTGTCGTCGACAAGGCAATCGACCGGGCTGCAAAAAGGCCTTGGCCCAAGCGGCCGAAGGTGGTGGGCACCTATCGCGTCCTTCTTCAGGAAGTGGCTGAAAAGAACCAGGGCTTCTATACGCAGGGCGAGTACGACATCGCGCCGCTCATCGCGAGGAAGCGTGCCACCCACCTCTTTATGGAGCTCGGGCGCTCCTGTGTGCTCAAGCCTTATCGCAATCGCCGCTCGGTGGAACTTCTGTGGCAAGGCCTCTGGACCTATGTCCGCGAGCATGGCGCGAACGTGATGATCGGCTGCGCAAGCTTCCCCGGAACCGACCCCAAGGCGCACGCGCTGGCGCTCAGCTTTTTGCATCATTACTCGCTGGCTCCCGAGGAATGGCGCGCCTCGGCTCACCCCGAGCAGAAGGTTGAGATGAACATGATGCCCAAGGAGGAGGTGAACGTGAAGGAAGCGCTGAAGCACATGCCGCCCCTGATCAAGGGGTATCTGCGGCTCGGCGCGTATGTGGGCGATGGGGCTGTTGTGGACAAGCAGTTCGGCACGACCGATGTCCTCATCATTATGCCAGTCGAGGCCATCGACTCACGCTACTTCTCTCACTTCGGGGCGCCGGACGAGGTCTTGCCGCAACCTGCACCAAGGCGGGGTCACTCGGTCCACTAGTCAGGTCGCTGAAAAATTGATGTTGCCCATGGTTCGACGAACTCACCATGAGGGTTAGGCCGTTGACGACAGTAGGCCTCATCCTGAGCTTGTCGAAGGACTGAGCCACGGATTCAATGCTTTTTCAGCTACCACCAGGCAGGCGTCACCCGGTGGGGCGGGTGCGGGCAAAGGACGCCGATGAAAGCGTTTTCATCTCTTGCAGCGGTTGTGGCGCTATGGCTGGGCGTCAGCTTCTCGCTATGGTTCGTTTACAGGCTTTTCCGCCGGCGTGACGGTTCGAGGCAGAAGCAGCTGAGCGCTGCGCGCTTGGGTCTCGTTGACGAAGGGGCGGCGGTTTTCAGTGCGCTGAGAGCGCGCGCTTCCCAGTCCGTGAATGCCTCCGGGGCGTACGCATGGCATTCTGGCGATGCCACGGAAGCGCTGCAGGATGATGTGCGCGCGCTTCTCAATGCCATCGAGGCAAAAAGCTCCTATTTCGACCGCGTCAAAGCGGCGAAGAAGAAAATAGAAAAAGCGTTCGGGCTATCAGGATTTCGCGCCGCTTGCCGAAATTCTGCAAATCCGCCGCGACTTTTGGGCTGCCTCGGAGATTTTTCTGATCGAAGACATCCGGGCGCTCGGGGCGGAGCTTACGGAACCCGAGTCTTATGAAACCTTCAGGGCGGAGGCGCTCGCACTGCTTTTCAGGGATGGAAGCGCAGTCCAGCGTGACGGCGATCCGGTCGTGATGAGGCTATCGATCGCGCGAGAGGAGGCCGCAGCCTTCAGCGTGCATGTCGAGGAAACGATCGCCGCCGAGCTTGAAAAAGGCAGGGCCCCAACGCCGGCCGAGATCATCGCCGTGCCCGCGAACCTCATGCGCTCGGCCGCGTTCGTGGCTCGCGAAGGGCGCAACATCCTGAAGGACGCGGCCGCAACCGCCCAAAGCTTCGCCCGCTCCGTTGGCGCAAAGGGGCTGATGGCCGCCGCGGAGGAGTTGCGCAAAGCGCGCGGCGACCTTCCCGGCCAATTCGCGAACGCGTTCGAGCGCGCCGGCGGGCTTGCCCGGAAGGGCGGCGATGGTTTGAAGCGGCACTACGAGTTTGTGCTCGAGGCGCAGGAGTTGCGCGCCCGCTATGCCGAGCTTCTCGCCCGCGCGCCCATCCTGACCGAGAAAGGCAAGCAGTTCCTCGCCCGCCTTGAACTCGAAAAGCGCGCCGAGCAGTTTCGTGAGTTGTCAGGCGATGCCGCCGACTGGGCTCGGCAAAGGGTTGTGATGGCGATCGCCTATCTCATCAGGGGCCTGCAATACGTGCAGGCGAAGATCACGCCGCTACAGAACAAGCAACTCGCCGTGCTTGCCTCGGCGGAGGAGACGGCCCGCGCCCCGGCTGAGGCCGCCGCTTCCGATGAGCCATTCAGGGTCTTGCTCCTGCCCTCGTCTTCATACGCCGGCGGAAATCACGGACAAGGAAAGGCCCGCGCCAATTCCCGCGCCCGCAAACAGCGCAAGGCAGCGGCGGAACCCGAGACGTCTTATCCAACCGCATCAGCGCGCCCGCCCTGCAGCCCGGCTGCGCGATGTCGTTACCGGCGAGACTTCTGTGGCCGATTATGGCGCCGCTGTTGCGGAGGCGCCGCGCCCGAGAAGTGCGCGTTCAGCTTCCGTCAGGAGTTCCGGCTCTCTTCTGGACAGGCTTTCAATGTAGACGATGATGAACAGGTCGAGACCGAGGACTTCTCTACCATGCATGAAGAGGCCGATTCCAAGCGCCGGTCTTTCCGTCTTTTCAAGTCCGCTCGAAATTGAGGCTTCGTCTGAATGTTTCTGCGTTTCTTCTACGAGCTGAAGCAGTCCGGGATCCCCGTCAGCGTCAAGGAGTATCTCACCTTCCTTGAAGCGGTGGATTCCGGGATCGCGGACAAGAAGATCGACAACTTCTACTATCTCTCTCGCGCTCGCTGGTCAAAGGACGAGCGCCATCTCGACAAGTTCGACCGCGTTTTCGGGCATGTCTTTCGCGGCCTTGAGAGTCTCGAGGAAGGGATCAGCGCGGACATCCCGGAGGAGTGGCTGCGCGCGCTTGCCGAACGCCTCCTGACCGATGAAGAGAAGGCGCAAATCCAGGCGCTCGGCGGCTGGGACAAGATCATGGAGGAGCTGAAGAAGCGCCTCGAGGAGCAGAAAGGCCGCCATGAGGGCGGCTCCAAGTGGATCGGCACGGGCGGCACGTCGCCCTTCGGCGCTTACGGCTACAACCCGGAAGGCGTGCGCATCGGGCAGGATGGGAACCGCAATTTCCGCGCCGTGAAGGTCTGGGACCGCCGCGACTACAAAGACCTCGACGGCGAGGTCGAGCTTGGAACGCGTAACATCAAGCTTGCGCTGCGAAAGCTCCGCCGCTTCGCCCGCCAAGGCGCGGCCGACGAATTGGACCTCGACAACACCATCAAGGGCACGGCGCACAAAGGCTATCTCGACATCGCCTTCCGCCCGGAGCGCCGCAACACAGTCAAGGTGCTGGCTTTCTTCGATGTCGGCGGCTCCATGGACTACCACATCCGCGAATGCGAGGAGCTGTTCTCGGCCGCGCGCTCCGAGTTCAAGCACCTGGACTATTATTACTTCCACAATTGCCTGTACGAGAGCGTGTGGCGCAAGAACCATGCGCCGCTGGGACGAACGCGTCCCGACCTATGACGTGATGAACACCTATCCTTCGGACTACAAGGTGATCTTCGTCGGCGACGCCGCCATGAGCCCCTATGAGATCATGATGCCCGGCGGCTCGGTTGAGCATTGGAACGAGGAAGCGGGGCTCGTCTGGCTCCAGCGCATGCTCGATGTGTACAAGCACGCGGTCTGGCTGAACCCCACGACAGAGCGCTATTGGGACAGCACGCCGTCTACGAAGCTCATCCAGCAGATCATGGGCAACCGCATGTACCCGCTGACGCTCGACGGCATCGACGCCGCGATCACCGAGCTGATAGAGCGCTATTGGGAAAGCACACCGTCGTGCAAGCTCATCAGGCAGATCGTGGGCAACCGCATGTACCCGCTGACGCTCGACGGCATCGACGCCGCGATCACCGAGCTGATGCGGTAGCGGGTTTCAATCGGAGGCACCTGCTTCAGGCGCCAAACCTGGGGGAAAAGGTGGTGCGCCGTGCTTCAGCGCGGTTGCTCAACGCAACTCAAGCGACGTATAAAAAAAGACACAACCTGACGACTATCCGGATGAGCTTCTCTAGGAAACCCTCCTTAGCATTCTTAGCAGCTAAAATTAAATGACACTGCGACGGCAAAGCGCATCAGCTACGAGTAGCAGGTATAATGTATGTTTGAACAGCAAATAAGCGAAGACGGAAGGTCAACGGAAATTCTCTGGGACCAGAAACGCTATTGCGCTCAAACAGCGATACAACGACTTGCCTAGAGAGACTGCAGTACTTAAGAGGTGACGCAGTTCGATCGCTATTTCTCCGCCAGAATTCCTCCGACTCCAGTGTGCTCGGGCAAATTTTTCTCGATAGGGCGTATGACCTGCGCGGACTGAAACGTTTTGATGATCTCATGACGTTTCTTGCAAGAGTTCGCGGAATTGGTAAAAGGCCGCTCATTGTCGATGGTGGTGCCAACATAGGAGTTGCTTCGATCTATTTTGCTCTCAATGCCGCGACGCGCTCATCGTTGCTATCGAACCTGAGGCTACCAACTTCGGATCCTTCGTGAGAACGTCAGAGAGCTCTCGGTGATCCCCATTGAGTGTGCCCTTTCTTCCATCCCCCAGAAGGTGAAGGTGATCAACCGGGGTATGGGCTGCTGGGGATTTCAAACTGAAGGCATCACTAGCGATTTAACAGAAAAGGGGGGTCGACAGCGTTACAATCGGAGAGATTTTTGCTCGCCACAGCGATGGTTTTACGCCCTTCATCGTCAAAATCGATATCGAAGGTTTTGAAAAAGATGTTTTCAGAGAGAATCTTCATCGGATTGATCAAGTCCCGGTTCTCATCGTGGAGTTACACGACTGGCTTCTGCCCAAGAAGGGGACGTCAAGGAATTTTCTGAAAGCGATGAGTGAGCGGGACCGGGATTATGTCCAGATCGGTGAGAATATCTTCTCTATATATAACGATTTGTCATCTATAAAAATAGATCAAGGCCTGGAAACGTAGGTCTTTCACCATGAGTGCTTATGAAGAGCATCTATTGCGTTTTCTTCAATCCCGTGATGAAGGTGAGTACGCGGATGATTTTGCTACGCAAATAAAACTCTTTAGATATTCGGAAAGTCAGCTTATCGATGAACGAGATGTGCTGATCAGGGAGCGAGATGCGCTGAATGTCGAACTTCATAGACTATTCGCAACTCACAAGTCACTGCTCAATCGAGCGCGGCACATTCATAAAACAAATCGCCGAAATGGAAAATGAGTGCGATCAACACGCGACCGTTTTGGCCCGAATAGCTTCGCTTTATTCTTCGTTAAAGAGGTCCCGCTGTTTGGCCCATCGTAAAATTGATTGCACCCGCACAGTCGGCGGATTGACCAGCTGGGCCGAATAGCTCTTGCCGAAGCCAACCGAACGTCGTCCCCATCGTCTCTGTGTAGAAATGTTGGGGCGACCCCTCCCAATCATACCATTGCGAGTGACGTCAGGGAGGCCATCCAATCAAAAGAAGCGAAGGGCTTATTCAACGCTGGCTGGTATGGAGGTACGCCCCTGCGGGCATCTGACCACTACCATCAAGAACCCAGGCAGACGGAACTCTCAGCCGCCGCCTGTCGGAAATACGATGAGGAAACGCGGCGTTTAGCGGCACTTTATCCAACGCATGGAATTGAATGGTCCACGTTCAGTTTCTGCAATGCCGATCTAATCCGACAAAACCTGGATACAAAAAAGGCAGCTGACACTGTTGCCTCATCAGTGAATCCCCATTTTCTTTCGTGACATCCTTCTATGGGAGTACCGAATACTTCGAACAATTAGCACGAGCAATCGCGGCGGCGTGCGCAAATTGGGCTGATGGCTCCGTAGAATGGGTAGTTTCTACAATGATGATCCTGACACGCGAAACTCGGCCCTCAAGAGCCTTATTCCCCAGGTGATATCTGCGCTGACCTATGTCATCGGTGGCGACATTCGCCGTGGCGTTACTGGCGGTCTGAATGAAGCTATAACCACTGTAAAAAACGAGTGGCTGCTCTTTGTCGATAGCGATGATCTTATTATTCCTGAAGTCTTTGAAGTGCTCCGGCACTACATCACTAAGTTCGAACGTTGCCGCTACATCTCTTCCGGAATGATCGACATCGATGACAAGAATGAGGTGCTTCGCTACCGCAGGCACGATTTACCTTCCACCCACATCTATAGCTGTGGAATGATAGCGGGACATCTTAAAGCCATTCGGCGTGACCTGCTTAACGAGAAAGGGCTGCTTTGTTCAAGCTTTAACCTTTCTCAAGATTTTGAGTTTGCCTTGCGGGTCGTTAAGGATGAGCCGATTTTCTCATTCCTGAGTACCTTTACTGCTATCGCTGGCACACAAAGACGCAATCGACATCACAGGCCTCTCGTCAAGAAGCAGCTTGGCGGCGTGCCATCTGCGAGCACACCAAGAACTTGCTTCCCCCTGTTGGCGGATCCAGCCAAACTGTTGGTATACCCGCACCTGCCGGTTGATCGCACCAAACGCATACATGCTGGCGCATCTATCGTTCGGACACAGGGTGCCCGCCCTGAGCTTCTTGCTGAAACCTTAGCCAGTATTGAACAGCAGCAGCTGCCTACTACGCCTATTGTAGTGGTTCATGGGGACGATTTGGTCTTTCAGAGGCTGGAGAGATTTTTGTATAAAACATGAATTAAAAAGTATAGTGCTGCACGCGTGTGAGCCAAATCTCTTGAGGGGTTATCCATGTAACGTAGGCTTGGATTACGTCAAAGCTAACGAAAGAGATTTTGATTTCGTCTCATTTCTTGATGACGATGATATCTATTATCAAAACTTCGCCCACCGCCTAGCACATGCACTGGAGCTCACTGGAGCTGATCTTGTTTATTCCGAATCAAATCGCCGAGAACCATGGCTTGAGCACGTGGTTGGGCCGCGATTATTGCCAGAGGCTAGTCTCGTTACTTGTAACTTCATTACGAACAGCAGCTTTGCCTTGCGAACAGACGCTCTTATCAAATGTGGGGTGAGTTTCAACGAGGACATGGAATATCTTGAGGATTGGGAACTTCTTAATTTCCCTGTTATGCAAAGGCGTTCGGTTTGCTCCTATATTTGAGACTCTGATCTGAGTTTCGTATCTTTAGAGACGGAAATACTGTAGAAAAACGATTTCCAGATCTCTTTGAAACTTGCCACAAGACGCTGTCTCGACAATGGCATAAGTGCCGCTAGAACTTTGGGCCTACGGTTTTTCTACGACTT
The DNA here is from genome assembly GCA_963833565.1 of uncultured Alphaproteobacteria bacterium. Lineage (GTDB taxonomy): Bacteria > Pseudomonadota > Alphaproteobacteria > Rhizobiales > Rhodomicrobiaceae > Rhodomicrobium. Next base: position 3,566 of record CAWHYO010000042.1, on the reverse strand, counting down.
ACTGTTTCGGTTTAATTTGGATCTGCTGCGAACCTCTTACCCCTGTCGAAAAGCAATACCTCCTTTCGTCGCGCACACTCTTCGAGGCAGAATGGATGAAGCCGACTTGGCAGCTCGGGGGGGCTTGATGTCAACTAGCTTTGGTACCATGCGGAACTTCAGCGTCTTGATGCCGTCATATATCCCTCCAAATTCCCCAACGCGGATTGATCGCCTGCAAAGGGCAATCCTGTCGGTTGTTGAGCAAAAGTTCGACGGATTTTACGAAATTCTCGTAATCGACGACGGCAGCCCAGAGCCTATCGCGGACCAGCTGGACGATGCGTTATCTGGTCTTGGAGCGAGCATCAGGTTCCTACGTCAATTTCGCAGCAACGGGATCGGCGCAAGCCCTCAACCTGGGGATTTCAGAAGCAAAGTACGATCTTATCGCCCGGCTCGACGATGATGACTTGTGGTTGCCAGGGAAAATCGAAAAACAGTTGCGGCGGTTTGCGCAAGATCCTGATCTTACCATCATTGGTACAGGTATGCGGCAGGTGTTTGAGAATGGATCTCCCTGCTGGTCGATCATATCCGCCCTGATGGGTGGGCGGCGATTTTCCGGTTCTTCTGTACGGTGGGGCTGCCCCTTTCCTCACGGCAGCATAGTTGCTCGCAAGGACGTCTTTAACTTGCTGGGCAGATACCCGCAAACAGCTGCAGTTCGCCATTGCGAGGATTATGCCCTTTGGTCTGTGTGGGTGCGCTTTTTCAAGCCGGGTATGATACCAGAGGTGTTGTTTGATTACACGGTTTCGTCAGGGTCAGTCTCTTCCATCAACGCTAAGCAAAATCAGAAAATTTCGCGCAAGATCAACGGTGACTTTATCAAACTCGAGATCGATCTTGTTGTGCCGACTGCAATGGCGGGATCTGGCTGAGATCCTTGGGGTATCGGTTCTGCAGGCGGGAGTTCTCACCTATCGATTGTGGCATTATCGGGCTTCCGTTGAGTTGCCCGCTGAGGCGGCTAAGCCGCTCCGCGCTCTAATGCCGGACCGCATGTTGCGTGTCATAAACGAGCGTCAAGAGGCATTAGGCCTTCAGGAGTTACTCAAGGGTTTCGGTACGCCGAAAGAAGGGCGCCAAACTCCTACCGCGATCTTGAGCATAACTTGAAGCGGGTCGCCTGAAGCTTCCACTGATCCAGGTTGATGGTCTCGTTGCAGTCTTTGCATTAAGGTGACTACCGGGGGCGCTCTGTCCAATAAGAAACTGCTGAGTGTGCGTCTACGGTTTACTGCGGAAACACAGGCGGGACATAGTGAAGCGTCCCGCAAAGTACCAGAGCAGGAACAGCACCAGCGGACCGTTCACCAGGAGTTGCAGGAAGGTGAAGCCGACGATGTCCCGTGCCTTGACGCCGAGGATGCCGACCAGCGGCAGCATCCAGAACGGATTGATGAGGTTGGGCAGCGCCTCGGCGGCATTGTAGATCTGGACCGTCCAGCCGAGATGGACGTGGAGGTTGTTCGCCGCCTGCATCACATAGGGCGCCTCGATGACCCATTTGCCGCCGCCCGATGGAAGCAGAAATCCGAGGACAGCCGAATACATCCCCATGATTGCGGGGAAGGTGCTGGTGTTGGTCAGGCTGACGAAGGCTTCCGCGAGCCTGTGCGAGATGGTGGCTCCTCCATATCCGGCCGCCGAGGTGAGGATCGTGGCAATCGCGCCATAGAGCGGGAATTGGATCAAGACACCGGTCGTTGCAGGGACAGCGTTGGCCACCGAATTGAGGAAGCTCCGTGGGCGCCAGTGCAGGAGCAGCCCAAGAGTGAGGAACGAGAATTATAGGTGTTGAGGTTCGAGTTCGCGAGGATCGGGCTTTTGCTCGCGAACTCCTGCCAGATCCAGCCCGCGCTCAGTGCGACAAGCAGAAGAGTGATGAGCGGGCTGTATTCCAGCCATTCGCTGGGGCGCTGGCGAGGCGGCAGAGCAGGCGACGGCAGTTTGAATATCGACGCCAAGCTCCTTCGCGGTCACCGCGTGCGCTTTTGTCGGGGCGGACAGCCAGGCGACTGTTGTCGAGACGGCGATCAGGATCGCGCACAGCGCCATCGACTGCCAGAGGAAGATCGTTTCGGAGAAAGGGATTAGCCCCGTGATCTGCATCAGCGATTTGGGCAGGCTCGCAGCATTGGCCTGCAGCTGAGCAGCCGAGGAACTGAGCCCCAGCGCCCAGGTTGCGCCAAGCCCCAGATAGGCGGCAGCGCCGGCGGCGCGATAATCCATGCTGAGATCTGAACGCCGCGCCAGTTCCCGGACGAGAAGCCCGCTGAAAATAAGGCTCATGCCCCAGTTCAAGAGAGAGGTCAGCATGCTGACGGCGGCGACGAATGCGACCGCGCCAGGCCCGCTTCCGGGAAGCGACGCCAGGCGGCGAATGAGCCGCGCAGCGGGTGGCGACATCGCGACCACATATCCGCTGATGACGACAAAGGCCATCTGCATCGTGAAGGTGATGAGCGTCCAGAACCCGTCGCCGAAGGATTTCGCCACGGCCAGAGGCGTTGCCCCGTTCACAAGAGCGGCGACGGAAACCAGGATCACGGCCAGCGCGGCGAATATATAGGCATCGGGAAACCATCGCTCCGCCCAGCCTGTGAAGCCTAGCGCGGCCCTTGCGAGTATTCCCTCCCTGGCGGCAGGCAGATCACGACTTTCGCGCGTTATTGTCATGCCCGAACCTCTTTTTTTCGAGGCATAGCAGAATTAGGAAGCTGCGCTTCTGAACGTTAGGCGAGTTTCGGCTTCTGAGACCGGGCTACTCATCCTTCGGCCTCGTCTCCGGCATGAAGAAGAGAAGAAGAAGCGCACCAATCCCCCTGGTCGCCCCAAGTGTTAGAAACGCGGCATGGTTCCCGAAAGTGTCGGCAATGTAGCCTGAGGCGGATGTGCTGATCGCAGCCGCGAGCCCGATCGACATTCCGATCACACCCTGCGCGAGGTTGAAATGTCCGGTGCCGTACGAGATGTCCGCAATGACTAGCGGGATCAGAACGCCAAGGACAGCCGCGGAAACGCCATCCAGCGCCTGTATGGCCACAATCGGCAAGGCACCTGAGAAAAAGGCGAGAACCGCGCCGCGGATTGGCAGCACCGCCAGCGCCGCGACGAGCAGCGGCCGGCGGCCGATGCGTTGCGCGAGGCGGCCGACCCATGGCGCGAACAAGGCGACGAGGATCTGCGGCAGCACGATGCATGCTCCGATCAGTGCGACTGCCCAACTGCTTGCGGTTTTCGTCAATTCGGTCGCGACAAGCGGAAGCATCGACGCATTCGCCAGTTGAAACATGACGATGCCGCCGATGAAGATCCACATCGCGCGTTTCTTCAGGAGCATTGCGAGGCCGCGAGCAATGCCGGACGCCTGCTTTTCTAGGACGCCGCCATGAGCGCTTGCAGCGTTCACTTCGCTGTCTCTGATACGGAAAAGCGCCGCCAGGGCCGGAAGCGTGAATCCGGTGGTCACGAAGAACACAGCCTGAGCGGAAACGAAGTGGCCGGTTGCGCCCATGATC
>CAWHYO010000041.1:0-95080 GCA_963833565.1 uncultured Alphaproteobacteria bacterium | reverse complement strand
CGCCGCTTTCTCGACCAGTACGGTTGAGGCAACGACCGCCTCCGCAGTTCCAAACGATGCGCCGCCTAAGCTATCGCGACCATCATCACGCTGCGCACGCGCCATGCGGTCGGCGGGCGAAATTCCAGCGTAGCAGCCGGCACCCCAGCGCCACCTCGAATCTGCGTCCTGGAGATCCAATAGCCCTGTCACGGGCGCCCCCTGTCGTCGCAATTCACAATTGCGGCGCAGGCGCCAGGTCGAAGACGTCATCTTCTCTTTCCAGATCACTGGGCACTATCGCTACAAGCTCGAGAATGGAGCGCGCCCTGATGCAGCTGACAGGACCAGAGCGCCTTGGAAATTAGGCTTGCGCCAAACCATCAAGTCTTTCAGCGAGCTTTGATCTGCCATTATGGGGCAAAGCAGCGCCGCGGTCCAAGTTGGTCTCTGATCAGGTAACGCCGGCAGAAGTGCCGATCGATCCATGGTCGCAATCGAGCGATAGAGCGCAACTTCTCGGCCTGGGCCGGAAAGCGTCCTGCCTCAATCGCATTTTCGAGCGATCCGTACCGCCCAAGAATGCTCGCGGCTCCTTCGCCGATCCCTTTCGCGCCCGGAATGCGGTCCGACGGTTGCCCTCGTGCTGGGCGACATCTCCGATCAGGGAAAGCAGCTCGACCTGTTCTTTCAGATCGACCGAAGTCCGATATTTCTTTGTTTCCGGGTCGAACCAGGCAAGCTCTACCGAGGCGAGCGCGCCAATCGCCTTGAAGCTCGCATCGGCGAGATTGTGCTCTGCTGCAAACTCCTTGAGCCCCTTTGCGAGTTCATCTCCCGTGTTGAAGATGAGCACATAGCTTCTTGGGTGTTGATCGATTTGTTTCCACTTCATGCAGCGTCGACCCGTTGAATCCGAAGCCGGGGGGCCTTCATATCTCTGGCTCACCCTGCCCAGGAGACTCTCATGGACATCAAAGACAAGATCGCAATCGTGACAGGGGCCTCGGCCGGCATCGGTCTTGCCGTCGCCCGGTTGCTTGCTGAGAAGGGCGCAGCCGTCATCCTTGCCGCCCGTTCCGCAGATAAGCTCAAACAGCTTGAGAAGGAGATTCCCGGCTCGGTCGCAATCCCGGCGGACATGCAGAAGCAGGACGACATCCGCAATCTGATCCATCAAGTGCAAGACAAGTTCGGCCGGGTCGACATCCTGGTGAACAATGCCGGTCGGGGCCTCCTCTCGCCCGTCGAGACCGTCGATCTTGACGAATACCGCAATATTATGGAGCTGAACGTCTTTGGGGTGCTTTCCGCCATGCAGGCGGTGATCCCGGTCATGCGCAAGCACGGCGGCGGCACGATCCTGAATGTGAGCTCCATGGTCTCGAAAAACCATTTTCCGATGCTCGCCGCCTACGCCTCCACGAAATACGCGCTGAATGCGCTCTCGCTCACTGCGCGACAGGAACTCGCAAAAGACAGTATTATCGTGAGCGTGTTTCATCCCAAGATGACGGCAACGGATTTCGGGCAGAACGCGCAAGGACAGAAATACAACTCGCGCGCCGGCCGGCCCGGCATGGCGGTCGACACGCCGGAAGCAGTTGCCGAGCGCATCGTGGCGCAGATCGTGTCCGGCGACGCGGAAGCGCAGATGTAGAAAGGCGCATTCGCTTCGCGAAATCCCTGGCTTCAATACGGGGGCTACACGTCCCTCAGGGGAGTGCCCAGCAATGGTCCGAAGTTTCGACCACCTTACAATCGTCGTTCGCGATCCCGCACCAGCCCGCGCATTTTTTGCGGTCCTCGGCTTCCGGGAGGCCATGTCATGCATCATCAAGGGCGAGGAATTCGCCCGCTACATGGGCGTTCCCGGTATCGAAGCGGAGCACATTACGCTCGTGCTGGAGAATGCGTCGCCCCGTGCGGAGATACAACTCCTGCGCTACCTGCATCCAGAGGCGCTGCCTGACGAGCATATCCGCGAATTGAACAAGATCGGCATGAACCACATTTGCTTCAGCGTGGACGATATCGAGGCCGAGGTTGCGAATATCCGGGCGGCGGGTTTTCAGACGCGCAACGAAATTATGGACTTTCATTCGCGCAAGCTGGTTTTCCTCGACGGACCGGAGGGCGTGACGGTCGAGCTGTCGCAGTGGCACTGAGGCGGGGAGAGGAGCGGTGTATCCTCATGACGCGCCATTGCTGACGGTAAAATGCGGAAGCACAACCTCGAATGTCGGCGGTTGCCTCGGCTGCATCGGGAATGACATTGATCTTCTCGCCGGCCCTCATAACGGTCCAGTTGACGGTCGTCCCCTTCTTGGCGTCTCCCAGATTTTGCAACTGCAGGAGCTGATGAGCCAGTTCGATCGCGGCGTTGCGACCCTTCTCGGGCGCCGAGCCGGCATGCGCCGCAATTCCTTTCACGCGCAAATGCACGGATGCAACGCCCTTGGTCGCAACTGTAACCTGATCCTCCTCTGGAGGCTCGTACGACAGGACGTAATCGTGATCGGGCGCCAATCGCATGATCTGGGCCCGCGAGCCGTTCGAGCCGCGCTCCTCATCCGAGTTAAGAAGCACCGTTATAGTTTTATAGTTGCTGAAGCCCGCCTCCTTCAGAATTTGCAAGGCATGCAAGATCATGGCGAGGCCGCCCTTCGCATCCGCGACACCTGGGCCGAAAGCTCGACTTCCTTCGATCCTGAAGGGTCGTTTTTGCGCCTCTCCTGGCGAAAACACCGTGTCGTAATGGTCCATGAGCAAGTTTGAGCGCTCACCTTTTCCTTCGAAGCGGGCAATCACGACTTTGCCCGGAGAAGGCGGAACCTCGCGAATTTGGATTGTGGCACCAAGGTCCTGCAGCCGCTGTACGAGAACGTCCTGCACCTTTGCCAGTCCGGGCCGTCATCGGAGCCCGAATCGAGGTTCACAAGCTGCTCCAACGTTTTGAGATAGCCTGCTTTCTGCGTTTCCGCGGCGCTAAGGACAGACTTGGACGACTCCGCAACGCTGGAAAACTGAGGATTGCACAGCAGGTCACGACGGGCCAAATCCGCATTGCTTTTTCTCCCTCGATCCGAAATCACGGCATCACGGGTGGAGCCATCGATTGCAGCCGGGTTTGCGGCCAATCAGGGTAAATCACGTCCGAGCGCAATAGACGTGATTTTGCCCTCAATTTTTTTCGAGGAATTGAGAGCGAGGAATTCAGCGGGCGGCCGGGCAATTTTTGCCGCTCGTGCTATATTCCTTTAAGTTCATATCGCCGGAAACTTGTTATGCTCGACAAACTCGCTGCCGGAGCCCAAAGGGCCAGCTACTACACGGAATTGCGCTGGCACGGCAATTACAGTGTCCAGATGTCCATGCGCAAGGGCACCCTTATGGCCAACAACCGCTCGCAAAGCAGGGGCCTTTCCGCAAGGATCTATCGCAACACAGGCTTCGGCTTTGCGGCGCTGCCCGGCGACGATGACGACACGATTTCGGCTGTCCTGGCCCAGGCTGCTGACAATGCCGGGCTCCTGCGGCAGACTGCCGAACCCGGCGTCCTGCCCATGCCCTCTCCCGGCAAAGGTATCTACGATTATCGTAGCGGCCGTGCGCCGCTGCCGGTGGCCGAACGCATCGGCCTATTGCGGCAACTCGATGCCGCTATCGAAGCCAGATTTCCGGGCCTGATTAACCGCGATCTGGGACTCTCAAGTTTTGTGAGCGAGAAGGCGGTCGCGAATTCGGAAGGCGCGGAGACTTATTCCTATATCCCTCGCGCGGCGCTCGGCATCACTCTCAGCATGCAGGCCAACGATGGCATCGTGGAACTCTACGACGTGTTCGGCGGGTTCGGCGAAATCGAGGATCAGTTTCTCGATCTCGATCCGATTTTGTTGAGGGTCGAGCAGCTTTACCAGTATCTGCGTGAAAAGGCCCAAGGCACGCAATGCGAAGCAGGCTTCCACGACGTGGTGCTGGATTTCGCTGTCGCGGGCATCCTCGCGCATGAGGCGATCGGCCATACCTGCGAAGCCGATTCCGTGCTGGCAGGATCGGTTGCCGGCGATTGCCTGGGAGAGATGGTCGCCTCTGAAAAGATCACGCTCGGCGATTATGCCGGCCGGGGACCGGATGGCAGCTCTCCGTTCGCCATTCATGTCGATGACGAGGGGACGCCCTGCCAGGATGTCACGATCATCGAGAAAGGCGTGCTGAAGAATTTTCTGCACAACAAGGAAACGGCACGGCGCCTCGGCCAGGAGCCTACCGGCAATGCACGTGCCTACTCGTTCTCCGACGAGCCTCTGGTGCGAATGCGGAATACGGCCATTCTGCCGGGCGAAGACAAGCTGGAAGACATGATCGGAGCCGTAGAGCGGGGCTACTATCTCAAGCGCGCGACCAACGGCCAAGCCGATTGGACGAGCGAGTTCATGTTCGGCATCAATCACGGCTATGAGATCCGCAACGGCAAACTCGGCCGCGCCATCCGCGACACGACGATCTCCGGCGTCGCCTTCGACATGCTGAAAACCGTGACGCACGTCGGCGACAAGCTTGAATGGAGCGTTGGCGGCTGGTGCGGGAAAAAGCAGCCTATTTCCGTTGGCATGGGCGGACCAGCCATCAAATGCCGCCTGAATGTGGGAGGCCAGGGATGAGCGGAAGCCTGGATGCCGCGCCAGCGGAATTTGCGGAGGACCTTGTTTCGCGGGCAATGCGCGGGGGCGCGGATGCGGCACAAGTCACAGCGACTCGCGAGAACTATTTCGAGATCGATTTCAGCGAACGCGGCATCGATCTCCTGCGGAGTATTACGAACAGCAGCGCCTCCATCACGATATTTCGCGACGGCAAGCGCGGTTCTGCAAGCGTGAACGGCTGCAATGCCGACGATATCGAAGCGGCGCTCGCGGCTGCGCAAACTGCCGCGGATGCGGGCATCAAGGATCCGGCAAACGGCATTGCGGACGCGCCCTTGCTCCCCAAAGGAGAGTATGGGCACAAAGAGCCGCAACGCGACGCCATGATTGCCTCTGCCGAAGGCTTCATCCAGGAACTGAGCCAGCGCTACCCTGCAATCCGGACTCGCAATTCGATCTACTCGTTCAGCGATTTCGAAAAATCCTTCGCCAATTCGCTCGGGGTCCGGCAAAGCGAGAGGCGCGGCAAATACGGATTTGGAGCCGGTTTTTGCGGAAAGGACGGGCGCCGGACGACATCATTCAATTATTCGGGAGCGGCATCCTTCGAACCGTTCGAACGCCTCCTTGGCGTTGGAACGGTTCAGCGGCTGATCGACGAGACGCTGCAGATCCTTCGAACGCAAGCCGGTTCCTGAAAAGTTTGTTGGCGATGTCATCATCACCCCGGATTGCCTCCGGTCGCTGATGGGAAGCATCGCGAACGCCTTGTCGGGGTCAGCCTTGTTTGCGGGCACGACGCCCTACAAGGGACGGAAAGGCGAGCAGATCGCCAGCGAGAAATTCAGCCTTCTCAATCGTCCGCGATCACCCGAATTCCCTGGCGGTGCCGATTTCGATGGGTTCGGCATCCCAACGAAGGATCTCGACGTCGTGAAAGATGGCGTGCTGAACGAATTTCTCATCGGGTTCTTCATGGCCCGAAAGCTCGATGTCCCGCAGACCGCGGGCGCCTGGAACTTCCTCGTTCCGCCCGGTGATACTCCGATCGACGAAATCGTCGCCAAAACGCGCCGTGGCATCGTCTTCTCCCGTTTTTCAGGCGGCCGGCCGAACAGCAATCTCGACTTCTCAGGCGTCGCGAAGAATTCCTTTTATGTCGAGGACGGGGAAGTCAAACATGCGCTCGGAGAATCGATGGTCAGTGGCAATTTCCAGGAGTTGTTGAAGCAGATTCATTCGGTCTCGCGAGAATGCGTGAATTTCGGCGGAAGTTCCTATCCCTTCATCGCGGCATCAGGCGTTAAGATTTCGTCAAGATAGAGCGTTATCCGAGCGTGCATTGTCAGATCTTGTAGCTCCAGGAGACATCTCTTCGTGGCTTAATCCCTGCTGGTAAGTTTTACAAACGGATGTGCCACGTTGTGAAATCTCACGATAATTTACGAAATGAATGTAAAACCATTCTCCATTGAAATTCGATACTTATGCAAAAAATGCTAGCTTCCCAAGCTGAGGGTTGCGAGTTCGAACCTCGTCGCCCGCTCCAATGAAATCAAGAACTTAAGCCCAAAATTGCAAGGTTCGTCTTCCGCAAGGGAGCCTCAGCGGAACGCCCACGGAACGGGGCGGTGCTCGAGGCGAGTCAACCTGCCGCACATCGAAACGGGCTTGACCGCGGCAGCGAACGTGCGTCACCGTCGCGGCATATTTCCCCCGAAGGATCCTTTCCTTAGGTTACAGCCAAGGAAAGGATAATGCCGTTTGCTTTTCTTAAGACGTCAACTTAGCCCGGCAAACGCCCAATGACAGCCTTGAGCTTCCGCTGGCAGTCTTCAAGATCGATGAGCAGCTTCCGGATCTCCAAGTCCTCAGTTGGCGCCGCGCTTCGCCCCGACAGCCGAAGCTTTAACAAGCCGCCCACTCTTCCCTGATCAGCATTCACCTTGAGAAGGGCGAGAACGGCCTCGTGATCCAAGGTCGATTGCGGCTGGAATCCAAGCCCCAGATTGCGCAGATAGGCGGACACCGACAGGCCGGGATATGACAGGTCTGGCAAGCCACCTTGTTGACGTGGCCATTGAGCTTGATGCCGATCAACTCGGTTTTGGGATGGGGCCTGTCCCCGTGGCAGGATTCGCACGTCGCGACGTCGCGGCGCAGCCCCGGTTTGCCGGTGCCTCCGGTGTCCTTGGCGTTAACGTCATAGCGGCTGCCCGCGAAGATGTGCTGCTTTGAGAGGTGGCACTGCGAGCACGCGAAGTTGACGCCGTCGGAAGGGCCCCTTCAGCGCTTCAAGCTTGCTGTGATCCGTCGTCGAATTCGTGGCTCTCGGCGGGAGTTGCGGCTTCTCGGCTTGCGCGCGGATTTCGGCCTGCTCGCCCTGCAGGTCGCCGGCTTGAGACGCTAAGCCAAGCGGAAATACGAAGAAGCCCGCTATAACCGAAATCACGACCGATAACCGCGCTCGCGGGCTTTCAAGCATCCGTTCCTCCCAGATCGGCTTTTCCGCTGGCGAGGATCCCAAAGTAACTTGGCCACAGCCGCCGCGATTTATTTTGCACGTGCGCGCATAAACCATGCTTGACTCCCAACACGGGAGGGCTCATGGTTATGGGCATATGTTCATAATCGTCGGCAGGAGATCTCCAGCTCGGTTTCTGAAGAAGCAGGAGCGAGGATAACCTCTGAAACTATGAAAGGTACAGACGATGCCAGCAATGGATAAGACAGGCCCCTCTGGGACTGGCCCGGTTGGCGCAGGCAAAGGTCCGTGTCAGCCGGGAGACACTTCTTCCTCTGGCGGGGGTGGGCGCGGTCAAGGTGGTCGAGGTCAAGGCAGCTGCGGAGGCGGACGCGGCAAAGGCGGTGGCGGGGGCGGCAAAGGTGGCGGGCGGGTTCCGCCGAAACTGGGCCGGGCGGGCTCAGCTCTCTCAAACCGAGGAAGCGACGGCGCTAGAGCTCTGTATCTCCGCGTTGCAGGCGCGACTGGACGCCTTGCAAGGCGCCTGAGATCGACCTCGCGGCAGGCTTTATGCTTGCTTGCGCCATTTGCCGTGCGACGGCTGAGCTGTAAGCTTGCCGCCCGCAAAAATAGCATCCAGCTAGAACATCTTGGTCGGAAGGCGCGCCTGCTAATCGTATGGCCGTGGCAGGTGCCGTCGCATGCTCCCGACGAGACAAAACCGAGGGAAGAAAACACAGTGAAAATTGCCTTCACAACATCCGGGACAGACTTGGCGGCTCCCATGGATCCGCGTTTTGGCCGCGCGGCGCACTTTTTGATCCTCGACACAGGAACGAATGATTTCGTCTTGATCGACAACGCGAATGCCGCCGCCGCGCAGGGGGCGGGGATCAAGGCGGCGGAAACCGTCGTCAAGGCAGGCGCGGCTGTTTTGATCTCGGGCGAATGCGGGCCGAAAGCCTTCAGCGCCCTGAAAAAGGCCGGAGTGAAAATCTATTCAGCCAAATCCATGTCCGTCGCGGGAGCGCTTGAAGCCTTCAATGCGGAGAAACTAACGGAAGCCGTAGCCGCATGAAGATCGCCGTTGCATCAGGTAAGGGCGGAACGGGAAAAACGACGCTCGCGGTCAATCTTGCGCTGGCGGCAAATGGCGCCGCGCAGCTTCTGGATTGCGATGTGGAAGCGCCGAACGTCCATCTTTTCCTGAAGGGCCGCATCCAAAGGGAGCGGGTGGTGACGATTCCCATCCCCGAAATCGATGCGGCGCGCTGTAACGGCTGTGATGAATGCAGCGACTTCTGCAGGTACAACGCGATTGCATCGTTTGGCCCAGTGCCCGTCATCATGGGCGAACTGTGCCACGGTTGCGGCGGGTGCATGCGCGTCTGCCCGCGAAAAGCCATCCGCGAAATTCCGCAGCGCATCGGCGTCGTTGAAACTCTGCAGTGCGGTGCAATCACGCTTGTGCAAGGCCGTCTTGACGTCGGCGTTTCGCTCACGCCGCCCCTCATCCACGCCGTCAAGGAAGAAGCGAAGGGTGACCTCGTCATCATGGATGCGCCGCCCGGAACGTCGTGTCCCGTCATCGCAACCTTGCGGGGGGCCGATTTTGTCGTGCTGGTGACAGAGCCGACGCCTTTCGGCCTGAACGATCTGACGCTTGCCGTGGATACGGTGCGGGAATTGTCGCTTCCGTTCGGGGTCGTCATCAACCGCGCAGCCGGAAACGATGATCTTGTTCGTCCTTATCTTGAGAAGGAAAAGATCTCACTGCTGGCGGAAATCCCCGATGATCGCCGGATTGCGGAAGCCTACGCAAAAGGAACCCCGCTTATAGACGCCTTGCCGGATTATAAGCCCATTTTTGCCGGCCTCTTGCGCACGATTTGCGAGGCGGCGGCATGAAAGAAATTGTCATCATCAGCGGCAAAGGCGGCACCGGCAAAACGAGCGTCACGGCGAGCTTTGCGCTCCTAGCAAAAAGCGCCGTGTTGGGAGACTGCGATGTCGACGCCGCGGACCTGCACCTGATCCTGACGCCCACCGTCAGGGAGCGTCATGATTTTTGGAGCGGCCATGAGGCCGTGATCAATCCACAACTGTGCACTCCTCGCGGCGTTTGCTCCAAGCTCTGCCGCTTCGACGCGATTAGCAAAAAGGGCGGGAAATACTACGTCGATCCAACGGCCTGCGAAGGGTGTGGCGTATGCGCTCATTTCTGTCCGCAGGGTGCGATTGAGATGAAAGAACGTCTGTGCGGCGCTTGGATGATTTCGGACACCCGTGCGGGGCCAATGGTTCATGCGAAGCTGGGCGTTGCGGCTGAAAACTCAGGAAAACTGGTTTCGACTGTCCGGCAGGAAGCGCGGCGTCTGGCCGAAGAATACCCAACGGGACATGATACTCATCGATGGCCCCCCGGGAATCGGTTGCTCCGTCATCGCCTCGGTCACGGGCGCTTCGGCGGTTGTGATGGTAACGGAACCTTCGATGTCCGGCGAACACGATCTGATGCGCACGCTGGAACTGACCCAGCATTTCAAAGTGCCGGCTTTCGTCTGCGTCAACAAATGGGACGTCTGCCCCGAGATGGCAGGCCAGATCGAGACTAAAGCCGCTGCGGCAGGAGCAATCGTCCTGGGACGCATCCGCTACGACAGCGGCGTAACCGAAGCCCAAAAACAGGCAAAGGCCGTTATCGAGACTGGCGCACTGTGCGCCAGCGACATCGAAGACATCTGGAATAACCTTCAACGTCACATTGGAAAGGAAACCTCGACATGATCATCGCTATTCCGCTCGAAGACGGGAAACTGAACCCGCATTTCGGCCATTGCGCCAGCTTCGCGCTGCTGCAGACCGATGCGGCCAACGCCGTTACCGAGCGCCGTGACGTCGAAGCGCCGCCGCATGTGCCTGGCCTGCTGCCGGAGTGGCTTTCCGAGCGCGGCGTTAACCTGGTCATCGCCGGCGGCATGGGAGCGCGCGCGGTGGATCTCTTCGCGCAGAAAGGCATCAAGGTGGTCACCGGCGCGCCGGTCGATATGCCTGAACGGCTTGTTGCAGCCTATTTCCAGGGAACCATGGAGACGACAGCGAACGGTTGTGGTCATTCATTGCGATCACGATTAATCGTGCTGCCTGCGAGTGAAGGCATGAACGCCGATGCCGCTGCTCGCTTTTCCAAGCACCCGGCCAAAAACAACCCCGCCTCGCGGCGGGGTCTTAGAGCCTATCCGCTTTTGATGGAATCAAAAAGCGGGCTCTAAGTTTTTGTTTTATCGTGCGTCTTGTCGGAAAACCGCTTCACACTTTTCCGGACGGACTCTTCTGTAACGGACCGTTGTCAACCCGCTTGCGTCATCCCTTTGCCGGCTCACTCTTCTGTCCGTGGTCAGCGCAGGGCTGCCACCTGATAGGATCTGAGGAGACGAGGCAGGCCAATCTAGGTGCGCGCAATCGCTGCTGCGGAGTGCGTCCCGGCTTTACCTCATCCACCGTCCCGGCATTGGGACTTCACTTTCGAGAGGGCTGGTGTCAAAAGCCCGCTCGAAACTCCTTTAAGGTCTCAGGCTGCGCTCGTCTTGGCGGCATCGAATACGGTCTCATCCCGCCACATCCGGTGCAAGATCACCGCGAGTTTGCGGGCAAGGGCGACCTTTGCCTTCTTCATCCCGGCGCGCTTCGAAAGCTTCAGGGCCCAGCTTTTCAGCGCCCCGGCCTTGAGCGGCCGCGTCAAAATGATATGAGCCGCCTCGAACAGAACGGCGCGGACGCCGGCATCGCCGGTCTTTGAGATGCGCCCCGTGATATCGGTCTCGCCCGATTGATACTTCTTTGGCGCGAGACCGAAATGGGCGCCAACCCGTTTGGACGACGAAAACCGCCCCGGATCGTCGATTGCCGAGACATAAGTCAATGCGACAATCGCGCCAACGCCAGGCGTCGTCATCAACAGCCGGACACGCTTATCGGACCTGGCCAGCATACGGACTTGCTTCTCGAAGGCGCAAAGCTCCCGCAGCAGCACCTCATGAACGGCGATCAAGGCCTTCGCAATCGCATCGAGAGTGGAATGGTGCTGCGTCAGCTCCGCAACGCGTCCGGCGAAGCGCTTCGGTGTCGCCGGACCTATCTTCAGACCAAATCCACGAAGAATGCCGCGCAGGCTCATCTCAATATCGTAAAGCTTCGATTGAACGAGCTTCCTGGCTGTCAACATCGCTCGCACTTCCTGTGCCGCCGCCGATTTGCAATGCACGGGCTTGAACCAGCCAAGACGTAAAAGCTGGGCGATGCCGCGCGCATCCTTGCGGTCGGTCTTCACCGCCATGGTCTGAGTGAGCGCTTGTCGCTCACGATAAACGTTCGCTCCGCATCGCGCACATGCCGCGTCTCCAGAAGCTCCACTGCAAAGCCAGCTTGCTTCAAGCCAGCGTAAAGCCATTGCGACAAAGGACCGGCCTCAAGGCCCACCCGCGTCACCGCAAAACCCAAGCTCCGGAAAAACAACATCAAGGCTTCGGGCTCGCTCGCAACCTTCGCCTCCCGGACAATCTTGCCGCTCCCATCGATGACGCAAACGCTTGAGGCTTCCAGCGACACGTCAATCCCCGCATAATAGTCCATGGTCATCCCCGATGATGCTTGGGGTGGATTGCCATCCAACCCCGATCTAAATCGACACCATCATTCTGCGGGATGACCACCTCTCCGGACTTACGCCGAAGAGCCGTCCGTTACACTATCTAGCGGCTATCGTCCTCGTATGCGCGTATGATACCGCAGTCAAAATCATCGCGCCCTTGGCCCCGCGTCTCTTCTGATGCCCCGCGTGCTATACAGTCTTCAGCTCATATGGATCGGAACACCAAAGATGGACTCCAAATATCGGGTTGAGTGGAATACTCGCGAAGGGGCTTATGGCACGCGGCGCGTACCGGGCCTCGCCAATGCGCACTATAAGGAGGATCAATCCGCTGCGAGAGCGGGCGTCATAGTCTATTCGCTATTGTTGCTTGCGATGTTTATGACCACACCGGCGCCAGCGTTTGCCGCCAACATCGAGCACGGCAAGATTTTGTACGAGCAGAACTGCACAAGGTGCCACGACACCCGCGTGCATACCCGTCCCGACCGCCGGATAGGCTCGCTGGATGCGCTCAAGAACCAAGTGAAGCGCTGCGAGCTCAACGTCGGGTCCTTGAATTGGCCGCAGCCAGACGTTGATGACGTGGTCGCCTATCTCAACGCCACCTTCTACAAGTTTGGCGATGCCACGGCGGGAGCCGAGAAATGACAGGAGTGCTCCGCTGAAACTATACCGCGTCCATTGAGCATCCTGCACACACTTGATCGAGGCGGAGCTAGCAGCCCACGCTCCCGACATGCCGAGTAGTTTCGGCGTTGTGGCATCCGCATCGTTGCCGAGCATCTGCCTTGTGAGCGTGAAGGTTTTCGGTATGGGCAACCGCAAGTGTTCAGAAAGCAGACTTGAGCCACGCTCAGCATCAAATCCTCGTCGCTCGATCTTTCCAAGCGTTTCCCGCGGTGCCTCTCAATGATGTTCGCATGACAGGGGCGCTCGGCCATTTTTGTGCCTGGACGGCGATAGGGTAATCGCGGACTGCCTTTCCCGCCTCCGACAGCGCGGCCACATCGCAAGCTGTTACCCAATTTGAACCCGTCTCAAAGGGGAAGCCTGCGCGAAGGCTGAGAAATTTCAGCATTGTGTAAGCCAGGGAGCGGTAGAGAAGCCGGGCCTGCAAGCGTGAGCGCAGGAAATGGCGAAGACCCGTGTTTAAGGGATCGAACGCCTCCGCCGCCAAGCCCGTGATTGCTTCGGTCCAAACGGCGGACTTTTCGCAAGATTGAAGAATGGAGAGTTCCGTGAACCGCGATGATTACACATCAGGTACGAAAACGCTGCATTGGCTGATCGCCCTTTTGATCCTTGTTCTTTTCCCTCTTGGCTGGGTGATGGGCGATTTTACCGGTGCGCAAAAAGCCCAAGCCTACAACCTCGATAAGTCGCTCGGAGCGACGGTGCTGATCCTAATGGCGCTGCCTTGTTTGGCGCGGCCTCTATGCGTGGCGGTTCGGCCTTGACGGCTGTTACGGCGGCGGCCTGCGGAGTGGCATGGAGTAATCGCCGGATCGATGCCACCTTGGCCTTCCGATGGGCATTAGCCAGAAAACCGTAATGCCGGATGCGCTGAAAACCGCCGGGCGGAACGTGCAGCAAGAAGCGTCGGATGAACTCGTGCGCATCGAGCGTCATGCGCATTAGGGCCCCGCCGCGGGCGTAGTCCTTCCAAGCAAAACTAACGCGTCCATTGTCGAGAACGAGAAGGCGGCGGTTGGGATGGCGACCCGATGCGTGTAACGGCTCAAATAGGCGAGCACCTGGCTTGGCCCTGCAAACGGGCACTTGGCGTAAACAACCCATTCGGTACGGCGCAGAGGCGCGAGAAGGGCCGCGAAGGCGTTAGGCTCGGCAAGCCGTTCCAAATCTGCTGTTGCTGCGCGAGACCGATCGCGGTATCGCCCTGTCCCGGCAGGTTTCGGCTTGTTTCAGGGATGGCCGCAGGCAGGACCGCGTCGAGCACGCGGTCGAAACGCTGGTCGCCCCGCGCATGCATGGCATCGCGCTTGGCTACGAGGATCTGAACGACCACGATGACCTGCGCCATGATCCCGTACTCGGCCTTGTCTCGGGCAAGACTGCGGCGCATCGGCGAAGAAACCGCTTGCAACCTCGGCTTAGCGCCATCGCCGCAACACTGCATTCACCTCAAACAGAATGGCCGGGTCAATGCCCGGCCAATTCACGAATTTTGTAAAAATGCAGGTGGCGTCAGTGCTCAACGTTACGCCACAAGGTCTTCTTAGCGACGAACAGCAGACCTGCAAGAACCGCGAGATACGCAAGCACAAGGAGGCCGAGCTTCTTGCGCTGGACCAAGTTCGGTTCAGCCGCCCAGGCGAGGTATGACACCACGTCTTTGGCTTCCTGATCGAGGGTATTCGGCGTGCCATCCTCATAGTCCACGACGCCATCGGTCAGAGGCTGCGGCATGGCGATCTGGTGTCCGGGGAAGGCCCGATTGTAATTCGACCCCGGGTTCAACTTGAAGTCGGCAGGCGGGTCGACGTAACCCGTCAGAACCCCATAAATATAGTCCGGCCCCTGCTCCTGGTACTGCGTGAACAGATCCTTCAGCATGAGGAAGGGGAATGAGTACCAGGCGATCTCGCGTTCGACCGTGCGCGCCTTAGCCATAACAGACAGGTCTGGCGGCACGGCGCCGTTGAACGTAGCGGCAGCCTCTTTATCATTCTTGAAGCGCCACTGGAAGTAGTCCGACGGCTTGCCGGGGCGCAATTTGGGATCGCCTTGATCGTTATACCCGTCCTGCACCTGAATCTCGGCCGCAAGTGCCGCGACTTCCTCCTTGGAGAGGTTCGGGCCGCCCGGTTCTCCAAGATTGCGATAAGCCAAGAAGCGCATGTTATGGCAATTCGAACATACGTTCTTATAGATCTTGTAGCCGCGCCTCAACTGCTGCTCGTCGAAATAACCGAAGAGGCCGCCGAAGGTCCATTCCTGGCGTGGGATCTGGTAGTGTTCGGCCGGGGCAGGTGCGGCTGCGGGTTCTGCAGCCGGTTTTGAAGATACTGCTGTTTGCTCGGCCGATGTCGCTGTTGCGATCACAGCCAGGGAGAGCATGGTTCCCGCCGCGAGAGCCCTCAAAGACTGCCGCGCGAGAGTGGTCTTTATCGTGGTCATTGTCCTCTCCTACTCGGCCGGCACTGCGCGAACGTCGTGGCCTGAACCCTCAGCCTTATGCGTGAAGGTTTCAGATATGGTGGAAGGAATCGGCCTTGGGGTCTCGATCATGCCGACAATCGGCATCACCAGAAGGAAGTGCGCGAAGTAGTAAAGCGTGAAGACCTTGGCCCCGAGAATCGCGCTGCCTTCCGGAGGTATTGCGCCGATGTAACCCAAAGCGAGCACATCGATCACCAATGCCGCGAAGAACCAGCGGTAGATGGGCCGGTACGTTGTGGACCGGACGCGGGACGTATCGAGCCAAGGTACGAAGAAGAGCACGACAAGCGCCCCGAACATGAGGAGCACGCCGCCAAGCTTCGTCGGGAAGGCGCGCAGGATCGCGTAGAAGGGCAAGAAATACCATTCCGGCACGATATGCGGAGGCGTCAGAAGCGGATTGGCCGGCACATAGTTCACCGCATCGCCAAGGTAGTTCGGTACGTAGAATACCACGTAGGCGAAAAGCAGAGCGAAAATGACCAGGCCCAGCATGTCCTTTGTCGTGAAGTACGGATGGAAAGGAAGTGTCTCTTTCTCTTGATTGCGGACTTCGACGCCGACCGGGTTATTGCTGCCCGGCACGTGGAGCGCCCAGACGTGGAGGCCAACCAGTCCCACAAGGACGAAGGGCAACAGATAGTGGAGGCTGTAGAGGCGGTTGAGCGTCGCGTTGTCGACCGAGAAGCCGCCCCAGATCCATTGCACGATCGAGGTGCCAAGACCTGGAATAACCGCGTCGAACGAGGAGAAGAGGTTCGTTATCACCGTCACGGCCCAGAAGCTCATCTGACCCCAGACCAGCGAATAGCCCATGAACGCCGTCGCAATCATCACGATGAGGATGGCGACGCCGATAATCCAAAGCACTTCTCGCGGAGCTTTGTACGAGCCGTAATAGAGCCCGCGGAAGATATGGATATATACTGCCAGGAAGAACAGCGACGCTCCGACCATGTGCGTGTAGCGCATCAGCCAGCCGTAGTTCACGTCGCGCATCATCCTCTCGATCGAGTCGAATGCGATCGCCGTGTTGGGCGCGTAATGCATCGCGACTATGACGCCGGTTATGATCTGAACGACGAGGAAGAACGTCAGAATCGCGCCGAACGTCCAGATGTAGTTCAGGTTTCGCGGGGTTGGGAACGCCATGAAATCCGCGGTCCAGCGGATGATTGGCAGTCGGGAATTGAGCCAGCGGGTGAACGCCGTTTTCGGTTCGTAGGTCGAAGCATGAGACATAGAGCAACCTTCTCAGAATGCCGGAGGCTTAGCCGATCTTGATCTTGGTGTCCGTCGTGAAGTCGTACGGCGGAATGTCCAGGTTACGCGGCGCAGGCCCCTGCCGGATGCGTCCAGCCGTGTCGTACATGGAACCGTGGCATGGGCAGAACCAGCCACCGTAGAGGCCCCGGTCGTCGGTGGGCGACTGGCCCTTTGGAATGCAGCCGAGATGGGTGCAGATGCCGACGGCGATAAGCCACTGCTCTTTGCCGGGCTTCGTCCTGTTCGCGTCGGTTGCGGGCAAACCCGAAGGAGCGCCCATGACCTCGGCATCAGGGTCTTTCAGGTCTGCCACCGCGACTTCCTGCGCCATTTTGATCTCTTCTGGCGTCCGGTGCCGAATGAAGATCGGCTTACCGCGCCAAAGGACAGTGATGGCTTGGCCGACGCCGACAGGCGCCAGATCCACCTCGGTTGATGAAAGCGACAGAGCCGACGCGTCCGGGTTCATCTGATCGATGGCCGGCCATAGCGCAGCCGCCGCTCCGATCGCCGCAAACGCCGTCGTGGCGATGTAGATGAAATCACGGCGCGACACATCGCCTTGATCACTGTCGTATGTTGTGGCCATGCGAGATTTTACCTTGTAGGACGTTTTTTGCAGGTGCGAACAAATCGCGTTTTTATGCACTCGATCCAGTTGGGTGTCTATGGCGCAATTTAACGCTCATCCCTTTTAACGAGCCGGTCCGAGATGCGCATTGCACTTTATCAACCTGATATAGCTCAAAATACAGGAACCATCCTGCGGCTTGCGGCATGTCTTAACGTCGCAGTCGATATCATCGAGCCGGCTGGCTTCGATATTTCGTCGCGGGCGCTGAGGCGGGCAGCTCTCGATTACCTGGACAAGGTCGAGCTTAAGCGCTACGGCACGTTTGCCGACTTCAAGCAAAATACGGAAAGTACTGCTGGACGGTTGATATTGCTGACAACCCGTGCAGAAGCCGCCTATCACAATATCGTGTTCAAGGAAGACGACATTATTCTTGCTGGACGCGAAAGCGCAGGCGTTCCAGAGGAGGTTCATACTTCGGTTAACCTCAGAATCCGAATCCCAATGCGTCCCGATCTGCGCTCCTTGAATGTTGCCGTGTCGCTTGCAATGGTGCTAGGAGAAGCCCTTCGACAAACAGGGGGTTTTTCCCAATTCTAACGAGCCCGGCGGGCGGAGTGACCATGTCGATATCCAGCGCTGCGCGCGCACCAGCCCAACACCCCGAGACCTACGATCTTGAGAAGTCGAAGGCGCAGGCGTGGTTCTCGTCATTGCGAAACGACATCTGCGCGGAGTTCGAGCGGATCGAAGACGAGGTGAAGACCGGGCAAGCGGCATCCCTGCCAGCCGGCCGGTTTCTCCGGCAGCCGTGGAAGCGCACCGACCACACCGGAGCGGACGGCGGCGGCGGCGCCATGGCGGTCATGCACGGGCGCGTCTTCGAGAAGGTCGGCGTTCACGTCTCCACGGTCCATGGAGAATTTGCGCCCGAGTTCAGGTCGCAAATCCCTGGAGCGGATCAGGATGCGGGCTTCTGGGCCTCCGGAATCTCGCTGATCGCCCACCCCCTCAATCCGAACGTACCCACAGTTCATATAAATACGCGGTTCATCGCGACAACGAAATGGTGGTTCGGAGGCGGTTCCGACTTGACGCCGATGCTGGAGCGCAGGCGAAAGGATAACGACTCCGATACGCTCGACTTTCACGCGAAGCTCAAGAGCGCCTGCGAGAAGCACCCGGTTGCCGACTATGCCCGGTACAAGACTTGGTGCGACGAATATTTCTATCTGCCGCACCGCAAGGAGCCGCGCGGAATGGGCGGCATCTTCTACGACTATCATAATTCAGGAGACTGGAACGCGGACTTCGCCTTTACCCAAGACGTTGGTCGCGCCTTCCTCGATATTTATGCGAAGCTCGTGCGCCGCAACATGAACACGCCTTGGACCGAAGCCGATCGCGAGGAGCAGCTCATCAGGCGCGGCCGCTATGTCGAATTCAACCTGCTTTACGACCGCGGCACTGTATTCGGGTTGAAGACGGGCGGAAACGTCGATTCGATCCTGTCCTCGATGCCGCCCATCGTCAAATGGCCGTGAGCCTCGGCGGTTGACTTCTCAACCTATCGTGACCCTGGTATTCCGGGGTTCTCCCTTTTCTTGGGCTCGTCCCCGGAGGTTGCGGCGCGAAGCTGATAGGAGTTCAGCACGCAGGTCTTGTCCTTATCGAGCATGGTGAACGCCGGGTTCGGCCGGTCGACGAGATCGGCCTGCGTGACGAAGCCCTGCTTGTTCACGTCGTAATAGTCGAAGTTGGCGACTTCGAAGAGCCGGTCGATTTTCCCAAGCTTTGCAAACTCTTCGCGCGTCAGCTTTCCGTCGTGGTTGGTATCCACTTCCTTGAACAGCGACGCCGCATAGGCCTTCCACTCATCGCATGTGACCTTGCCATCGTGATTGAGGTCCCAGGTCTGGGCGGCGCGGATGAACGATCCCTCAAGGGTGTCGCTCAGTCCCGGCGCGGTTGCGGTGCAGCCGGCTGCGAGGAGCGTGGCGCAGCAACCGGCGAGTAATAATCCGTGGTGTAGTGTCCGTAGCGGAGGCATGGTGTCCCACCAAATTAAGTAGCCAAAATAAGGGAAGATCCTCAAAATGTGGTATCAATGAGCCGAAGTACGCCGAGCTGACGCTTTTGTGCCATTTTTAACTCTCCCTCCGGGTAATTTCGAGGCGCCCGGGCTGAAGATTTTGGATCGGGGCACTGGGCCTTGATATAGAGGCTAGTAATGATCGATTCGGGCGGTTTTCGTCGAAACAAGGTGGGGATTGTTGATGATTTACCGGTTTATGGCCGTAGGCATATTGACCTTTTTTTCCTTCTCTAGCGCGGCCATGGCTGGCGAATGTGCGGGAAACCCTGACGCGCTCGGCACCAGCCGGGTAATTACGATTGATCCCGCCGAATTCAACCGGCTCGGAACCATCCAGTATAAGCAAACTTTGCCTCTGGAGGACCACGAGGTGGTTCTCACCTTCGATGACGGACCTATTCCGCCCCACACGGATAAAGTGCTGGATGCACTCGCGGCTGAATGTGTCAAAGCGACGTTCTTTATCGTGGGGGAAATGGCCAGGGCGCATCCCGCTGCCTTGCAGCGAGCGTACCGCGAGGGGCACACCATCGGCACGCATACCGAGCATCATGCGCATCTCGAACACATATCGGCGGAAAAGGCTCACAAGGAGATCACCGACGGGATCGCCTCCGTCGCCCAGGTTCTTGGCGACAAGGGCGCCGTAGCGCCATTTTTCCGGTTTCCGTATCTCGAAGCAGCTGACGAACGCGCTTTGCAATTGGGATTAAGCATCTGGAGCGCCGACCTTCACGGAAGCGACTGGACCTTTGTCACCGGCGAGAAGGTAACAGCTCTGACCCTGAGCCGCCTAGAGGCCAAGAAGAAAGGGATTATACTTCTTCACGATATTCACAAGAGGACGGCGGATGCGCTGCCGGTTCTCCTGCGTGAGTTGAAGAAGAGGGGATACCGCGTGGTGCACGTCGTGCCGGCCAGCGGTGCTGTCGCGAAGATCGAAGACAAGCCGGATGCGAAGACGGAGCAGACGGCTCTCGCAAAACCGGATGAGAAGGCTTCGGCAAAGTCAGAGCAGGCAGCTGCCCCAAGCTTGGTAGACAATCCACTCGTGAAGGCGGTGCAGGCGGTTCTCACAAGCCCGGATGAAAAGGCGCCGGTAAAGACAGAGCAGGCGGCTGCCCCGAGCTCGGATGAGAAAACGCCGGTCAAAACGCAGCAGGCGGCTCTTGCAAACCCGGAACATGGCCCTGCAGAAAAAGTGAAACACAGGACCCCGGCAAATCTTGATCAAAAGAGCCCGAAGAATGCAGAAGGATGGCACACGCACCTCAAGCGAACACGCCAAGCCAAAGCCAACGAGAAGGACCCTTTCCAGAATTTTTTTGGGACCCTGTGGCATCGATAGGTCCGCGTGATTAGCTTCCGGGCGGACCCGAATTCCCGAGGCTGACACGTGACATCCGACATAGAAGGCATGACCAAAGCAGCTCCCCTCTCACGGCGAGAGTTCATGACGGCGGCAGCGGCAACAGCGGCTGGCTATACCCTTGCAGCAGGCCCGGTGCGAGCGGATGCGATCAAGACGGATGCGGCTGGCCTGACCGCAGGCGACGCCAAAATCCCGGTCTCAGGCGGCGAGATGCCAGTCTACTTCGCGAAGCCCGAAGGCGTCAGCAATCCGCCCGTCATTCTCGTGGCGATGGAGATCTTCGGCCTTCACGAGTACATCAAGGACGTCGTCCGCCGTCTTGCCAAGCTCGGTGCATTCGCGGTTGCGCCGGACTACTATTTCCGCAAGGGCGCCGACCTGACGAAGATCACCGACTTCAAAGAGCTTATGCCCATCGTGAACGCAAAGCCGGATGCGGAGCTTGTGTCCGACCTCGACGCCACCGTGGCCTGGGCGAAGTCTGAGGGCGGCGATATTTCGAAGCTCGGGATGACCGGTTTCTGCCGTGGCGGCCGGGCAGTTTGGATTTATGCGGCTCACAGCAACGCATTGAAAGCAGGCGTTGCCTTCTACGGCTCGCTTGTGGATCCGCAAAATCCCGTCTGGCCGAAAAGCCCGATCCAGCTTGCGCCGGAGATGAAAGCCCCCGTTCTTGGACTTTATGGCGACGCGGACCAGGGTATTCCGGTTTCCCAGGTCGAGGAGATGAAAGCCGCGCTGAAAGCGGCCGGCAAGACAGCGGAATTCAAAATCTATGCCGGCGCGCCCCACGCTTTCCATGCAGATTACCGTCCAAGCTACCGGAAGGAAGCCGCGGAAGATGCGTGGAATAAAATGATAGAGTGGTTCAAGACGCATAAGGTCTTGTCCTGATCGGAGATGCGATGAGCGCCAACGCCGCACTTCTCACCGAAAGAAGCGTATTGGAAATCGGAGGCGAAGACAGCGCGAGCTTTCTTCAGGGCCTCCTCACGAATGATGTAGAGAGCTTGACTGAAGGGGAGGGACGTTTCGCCGGGCTCTTGTCGCCGCAGGGCAAGATCCTTTTCGATTTCTTCGTCGTCTCTGCTGGCGATAGTTTTCTCGTCGATTGCCCGAGTAAGTTCGCCGCAGACCTCACCAAACGCCTCAAGCTTTACCGCCTGCGCGCCATGGTAACGATTGCGGGCGTCTCGGATCGCTGGGGCGTTGCTGCAGTCTGGGGCGAAGGCGCGCCGGAGTGGGCCAAGGCTAACGCGCCGATCGCATATCCCGATCCTCGCCTCTCCGGCCTAGGGTTTCGGCTACTGGTTCTTGGATCGCATCAACCGCAATTTTCAGCAAGCCCCGGCGATTACGACGCCATGCGCATCGCGCTCGCCATCCCCGAAGGCGGCAAGGATTACGCCTATGGCGACGCCTTCCCGCATGAGGCCTGCTTCGATCTCCTCAACGGCGTGAACTTCAAGAAGGGCTGTTACGTCGGACAGGAGGTCGTGTCGCGGATGCAGCATCGCGGGACTACGCGCACGCGCATGTTGGCCGTATCGGCGAAGCAGCAATTGCCGCAGGGCGGCGCGGACATCCTGGCGGACGGCTTATCGGTGGGACGGGTTGGCTCTGTCGCCGGAGAGCGGGGCGTCGCGCTTGCACGGGTCGACCGGGTCAAGGAAGCGCTTGCCAAGAGCAAAATACTCACTGCGGGCGGCGTTCCGGTTGAGCTTTCAGCGCCGGGCTGGGCGACCTATTCGCTGGACAAGTCCACCGGGGCGGCGCATTGACCGCAAGCGAGAGCGATGGCCTTTGCCGCTGTCCCTGGGCGCGCGGCGATACGCTTTACATTCGCTATCACGACGAGGAGTGGGGAGTTCCGAAGACGCGGGACATCGAGTTCTTCGAGAAGCTGATCCTTGAGGGGTTCCAGTCCGGCCTATCCTGGCTCACCATCCTTCGCAAGCGGGAGGGTTTTCGCAAAGCCTTCGACGGGTTCGAGCCTGAGAGAATTGCGCGATACGACGAACGGAAAATCGCTGAGATGCTTGCCGACGCGGGCATCGTCCGCCACCGGGGCAAGATCGAAGCGGCCATCACCAACGCGCGCGCCTACCTCGCTCTGGAGAACCAGACGCTGGCACATTTTTTCTGGGATTTCGTGAACGGCGAGGCTATCCAGAACCGCTTCGCGAGCATGGCGGAGGTGCCGCCTGAAACGCCATTGAGCCGGACCATCGCCAAGGAACTCAAGGCGCGCGGCTTCCGCTTCTGTGGTCCCACCACGACCTATTCCCTGATGCAGGCTTGCGGCCTCGTCAACGACCACCTCATCTCGTGTCATCGCCACCACGCATGTGCGGCTTTGTCGCGTCCTCGACTTCTGGCATAAAGGACAGGGGACGAATCGAGGGAGCCGAACATGAATGCGCCGATTGGAACACCCCTGCCCGCCCGGGTCTGGCAGCGTATGCTTTCGGGCCGCCGCCTCGACCTGATCGACCCGTCTCCCTTCGACATCGAGATTTCCGACATCGCCCACGGCTTGGCGCGCGTTGCTCGCTGGAATGGCCAGACCAAGGGCGCGCACGCTTTATCGGTGGCGCAGCACTGCATCCTGGTAGAAGCCATTGTCTCGGCCATGAAGCCGAACCTCGATGCGAAATTCCGGCTGGCCGCGCTGCTGCACGATGCGCCGGAATATGTCGTTGGCGACCTTATCAGCCCCTTCAAGGCAGTCATGGGCGCCAGCTACAAAACCTTCGAGGACCGCATCCAGCGCGCCGTCCATATCCGCTTCGGGCTTCCACCCGTTCTTCCTCCTGGCGTGGCGCAGACGATCAAGAAGGCAGACAAGATCGCCGCCTACTACGAGGCGACCCAGCTCGCCGGCTTTTCCGTAGGAGATGCGAAAGTTTGTTTCGGCGATCCCTCCTCTTTACCGGTCGTGCTTCCCGAGGGTGTTCTGAAGCTGGAGCCGATGGAGACCGCGGCGGCACAGACTGCCTATCTGCGGTGTTTTCAGACGCTCGAAGGCACCCGCTCATGCGCCCTGACCTGAAAGCGCCGACGCCGGAAGTGCTGTCGCGCTTTGCGGCCATCGTGGGCGAAAAGGGTGTGCTGATCGCGCCGGAGGATACCGGCTCCTACCTCCAGGAATGGCGCGGCCTTTATCACGGCCGCACACCGATGGTGCTACGGCCCGCAACCGTGGATCAGGTGAGCGCGATCCTGAAGCTCGCTCATGAGGAGCGCATCGCCATCGTCCCCCAGGGGGGCAATACGGGGCTTGTCGGCGCGCAGATCCCCTTCGAAACAGGCAGCGAAATTGTCCTCAGCCTCAACCGCATGAAGGCGATCCGCGCCGTCGATCCCGCCGGGAACAGCTTGACCGCAGAGGCGGGCGTTACCCTGCAAGCGATTCAAGAGGCTGCGGCGGCGGCGGACCGGCTTTTCCCGCTCAGCCTTGCCTCGGAGGGCACCTGCGAGATCGGCGGCAACATCGCGACGAACGCAGGCGGCGTTCACGTCCTGCGCTATGGCAACACGCGCGAACTCGTGCTCGGCCTCGAGGCGGTCTTTCCGGGTGGGCAGGTCTGGCACGGGCTGAAGTCTCTTCGAAAGGACAACACAGGCTACGACCTCAAAAGCCTGCTGATCGGCTCGGAAGGGACGCTCGGCGTTATCACGGCGGCAACGCTCAGGCTTTTCCCTCGTCCGGCCGAGGTGGCGACGGTCTTCGCGGGCTTGCCCAGCCT
Organism: uncultured Alphaproteobacteria bacterium; assembly: GCA_963833565.1. Taxonomy (GTDB): domain Bacteria; phylum Pseudomonadota; class Alphaproteobacteria; order Rhizobiales; family Rhodomicrobiaceae; genus Rhodomicrobium. Next base: position 71,101 of record CAWHYO010000041.1, on the reverse strand, counting down.
TGACGCCGCAGCATCTCTCTTTGCGAGCGCTTTCGAAAAGGCCGGTCCCCTTCTGACCGCCTTCGAACTCATCCCGCGCATCCTTCTCGATTTCCTGCTGACGCATCTTCCGCAGAACCGCGATCCGCTGGCCGGGCGCTATCCTTGGTATGCCCTTTTCGAAATTTCCTCGCCGCTGGCGGAGGGGCTGGCGGAACGCGCGGCCTTGTCGATCCTGGAGGATGCCGCCGGGAGAGGCCTTGTTGCGGATGCCGCCGTCGCGGCTTCCCAGGCTCAGGCAGACGCCTTCTGGCACCTGCGCGAGACCGCAGCCGAGGTGCAGAAATACGAAGGCGGCAGCATCAAGCACGACGTCTCGGTTCCCGTTTCGCAAATCCCGCGCTTCATCGAGGAGGCGAGCGCCGCCGTTACCGCTCTTATTCCCGGCTCGCGCCCCGTCCCTTTCGGCCATTACGGCGATGGCAACATCCATTTCAACATATCTCAGCCCAAGGGCGCGGATAAGGACGCATTCCTGGCGAGATGGGACGAGGTCGCCGCCCTTGTCCATGGCATTGTGCTGCGATATGGCGGCTCGATCAGCGCGGAGCATGGGATTGGCCGAATGAAAGCGGCGACCCTCGAAACGGTGAAAGCGCCGGTGGAACTCGCGATGATGCGCGGGATCAAGGCCGTCTTCGATCCGCGAGGCATCCTCAATCCCGGAAAACTGCTCGCTCGGTTCCACGCTGTTGAGTGACGCGTGGGCGCACCCAGTATCGCGAACCTGTGGAAAACTGTAGAATGCGCAGGGACAAGCTGAAGCGGGGCAAGCTTCCGGCGAGCGCAAGCACGGATCGATTGCGGGCCGCGCTGTGTTCGCAAAGGCAAACTTCCACGGGGCGCAGTTACATGGGACCATATCCGGCGGCTTCATGACGACAACCGCGTCGATAACCGGGACCGAGCAACCGACGCTGCGGCAAGCGGCGCTCATCGGCGCGCTTGGCATCGTTTTCGGCGACATCGGCACAAGCCCTCTGTACGCCTACAAGGAGGCGCTTCATTCGGCCGGAAATGTCGAAGCGCTGCGTCCTATCGTCTTTGGCTGCATGTCGCTGGTTTTCTGGGCGCTCATCATCGTCGTGTCGATCAAATATGTGCTGGTCGTCATGCGCGCCACCAACGACGGCGAAGGCGGCATCATGGCGCTGACGGCGCTTGCGGTCACGCCGTTGAAGGTGGACAGGTGGCGGGAGGCGGCGATCCTGGTCGGGCTGATAGGCGCAGCGCTTTTCTACGGCGACTGCATCATCACGCCCGCAATCTCGGTCTTGAGCGCCGTCGAGGGGCTTGAGATCGCGACGCCGGTTTTCAAACCCTATATCGTCCCCATTGCTGCCGGCATCCTCGCCAGCCTTTTCATTTTGCAAAGCCGGGGCACAGCGCGCATCGGCAAGCTTTTCGGCCCCATTATGATCATCTGGTTCGCCGTGATCGGGGTGGCTGGCCTGCCTCATATTTTCAAAAGTCCCGAAATTTTAGGGGCGCTCAATCCGACATACGGCCTCGACCTCATCACAGAGCACGGCTGGACCGGCTTTCACGTTCTTGGATCGGTGTTCCTGGTTCTGACCGGCGCCGAAGCCCTTTATGCGGACGAAGGCCATTTTCTGGGCGACGTCATCCGAATCGACTGGTTCTCGATCGTGCTTCCGGGCCTGCTCCTGAATTACTTCGGGCAAGGCGCACTCGTGCTGCAGAACCCGGATGCGGTCACGAACCCGTTCTATCTCATGTTTCCCGATTGGGCCTTGTATCCTGCGGTTGTGCTTGCGACCGCAGCGACGATCATCGCGAGCCAGGCTGTGATCAGCGGAGCGTTTACCATGACGCAGCAAGCCATCCTGCTTGGTTTCCTGCCTCGCATGGAAATCCGGTTCACTTCGCAAACCGAGGCCAGCCAAATCTATGTCCCGCAAATCAACTGGATTCTTGCGGTGGCCGTTATCGGGCTCGTTCTCGCCTTCAAGACATCCGACTCCCTCGCAGGAGCCTATGGCGTAGCCGTCTCCACAACAATGCTGGCCACGACGATCCTCGTCGGTGCTGTTACGCGATATATCTGGGGCTGGAGCCTGCTTCTGACAGGAACGGTGATCACCTTCTTCTTCATCGTTGACGCGGCTTTCTTCAGCGCGAACCTGATCAAGATTTTTGAAGGCGGTTATATCCCTCTCCTCGTCGGCGCTGCGATTTTTGCCGCGATGACGACCTGGCGCAAAGGGCGGATCATCCTGTTCAACCGCATTGCCAAGGACAACCCGCCGCTATGAAGAGTTCTGGGAGGAAATGCATTGCGCGAACATGCCCCGCGTTCCGGGCGTCGCGATCTACCTTACGAGCCGCGGCGACCGCATTCCATCCTCCCTCAAGCTGAACGTGAAGCACAACAAGTGCCTGCATGAGCATGTGGTTTGCTCACAGTGGTAACGGAGCGCATCCCTCGCGTGGCGAAACATCGCCGCGTCGTGGCGGAACCTCTGGCACATGGCTTTGTGCGCCTCACCTTGCGGTATGGCTTTGCCGAGTCGCCCAACGTGCCGCGCTCGCTCCGGCGCGCGATCGAACGGAACGTCGATCTTGGCTGTGAAATGGATTGCGACACGGTTTCCTATTTTGTGGGCCGCGCGATCCCGGTGCCTTCGACCACGCCCGATATGGCGGCCTGGCGGGAGCGCATCTTCATTTTCCTCACCAAGAACGCGACGACCGCCTCCAACTTCTTCTGCATCCCTTCCGAGCAGGTAGTCGAAGTTGGCACGTTTATAGAAATCTAAGCGCAAGCGTCAGGTGCCCATCCGCGGCGGACATGGCTTCTCCACCGGCCATCCGCGCCCGCGGCGCTTAATCAGGCATTCTTGGGCTCACGAAGAACGCCTCCGGGGTTTCGTGGCCCCGAGAGGAAACACACATGCGACCTATGGGTCCGAAAGCGCCGTCCAACATTTTCGAACTATATTTTGCTCAGACCTCGGGAACGGCCGCGAACCTTCCGCCGTTGCGTCCACTTCTCTAGGCGGGTGCAGACCACCGCTGGATTTCTGATGAAGCCAATTCGAGGATTACAGCGAGGGCAGCGCCTGGGCTTATACCTCTCTCAAGGGCGTGTTCGTATGCAAGGATTAATGCGCTTTGAAGCTCTTCAAGCGGGTCTGCGAGATCGCGGTTGTTCTCACACGTCTCCAACTCGATTGTCGAAGCTCTCCCCCTTTGTCGGGTACTCATTCAATCTGTCCATTATTACTAGTAAGAGCTAGATCAAGAAAAGCGAGCTGATGTCTCGAAGCCTTTCAACCCCGGCCTCACTGCGCTGCGCATTTCCTGCCCCCCGCAGTAGAGACGCCGAATCATTACTACGACAGGCTGTCGACAGTGCCCATCGGGTTTTTACCTAATCCGTCAAGCAAATTCTGCGTTGATATGTCCTAGGGAACTCCAGAATCTCTTTTACAGGCCGAATCTCGGCACAGCGAACTGCTACCTGTTCCAAGTCTGCAACACATACGAGGAACACGCATATGAACGAGCAGTTCAGTCGCAGCCACCAAACGCGGCTTCCGTCTGATCCCAAATTCCTGTTCGACCGGGTCGAGTGCTACTATCGGGACCGGATCGAGGTGAGCTATCAAGGCCGGCACCCCATGAAGGGCAGGAGCCCCGGACCGTCCGCGATCAAATTGCGCAGTAACGACTATTTGTGCCTCGCCGGCCACCCGCGCGTGATCGAAGCGGAGATAGGCGCCTTACAAGCCAGCGGTCACGGTGATTTAGTGTCGCGAACCTTCGTTCATCACGAGGCGGACGGTCTCAACGCTTTCGAACAGCGCGCGGCGCGACTGATGGGTGCGGAAGCCGCGGTGCTCGCCAACTCGGGTTATTGCGCCAATGTCGGCCTGATCCAGGCGATTTGCCGGCCCGACACGCCTGTGTTCCTGGACATGAAGGCGCATTTATCACTGTGGGAAGGCGTGAAGAGCGCTGGCGCCAAACCCACGCCATTCCGCCACAACGATGCAGATCATCTCGATCGTTTGATCAACAGGGTTGGTCCCGGCGTGATCGTGATAGATGCCCTCTACAGCATTGACGGCAACTTTGCCGCACTTGAGGACTTCGTCGAGGTCGCCGAGCGGCGCGGCTGCGTGCTGGTCGTCGACGAGACGCATTCGTTCGGCACGCATGGGCCGGGCGGCGCCGGCCTTGTCGCAGCACGCGGTCTCAGCGATCGCGTTCACTTTCGGACCCTGGGCTTATCAAAGGCAGTTTCGAGCCGCGGCGGCCTGGTAGCATGCTCGCAGCGCAACGCCGAGTTCGTGCGCTATAAATCGCTGCCTGTGATTTTCAGCACACAAGTGCTGGCGCATGAGGTGGCGGGGTATAACGCTGCCCTTGATATTTTCGCCAGCGAGCCTTGGCGGCAGAGCCTCTTGCATCGCAATCATCATTATCTAACCCAGGGCCTCGACGACCTGGGCTACAATGTCGAGCTGTGCAAGTCGCAGATCATCGCGCTGGAGGCAGGGGAGATACTCCAGACAATCAAGCTGCGCGACGCCCTGGAAAGCCGCGACGTCTTCGGCGCCATCTTCCTGCCCCCGGCTACGCCCACGAAGCGCTGCATCATCCGCTTCACCGTGAATTGCGGCCTGACCAGAGACGAGCTTGATCGCGTGCTGGCTGTATGCGCCGAGATCAGGGACGAAGTCGGTCTGGCATCGTGGCCGTCGACACGGCGCCGGGGCCGTCAGGCACGCGGGGCCGTTCAGTCGATGGCGCTTGCGGCATGAGCGGGGCTTGACAACGTGGACGCGGAGCCGGCCGCGTCCAGCCTCTTCTCCTCGATGATAGGTAGCTTGATTTCAAAGGTGGTGCCTTTGCCCGGCTCCGACGAGCAGAAGATGCTGCCGCCGAAACCTTCGACGACACGGCGGCAGAAGGACAGACCGATGCCGGTGCCGCCGGTTTCCGCGTGAGCGGTCGTGAACGGTACGAAGATAAAGGGCAGTATCGCAGGTTCGATGCCGCGGCCAGTGTCGTTGATCGAGAGCAGGTGACCGGCCGGCGTCGTTCTCGCCTCGATGACGATTTGCCCTTCTCCTGCCGCGGCAATCGCACGGAGCGCGTTTTTGACGAGGTTGAAAATGACGTGAACCATAAGCACCTCGACACCCTGATAGATGAAGTTGTCGTAGACGCGAACCCTGATCAACTCGCGCTCGCCGGGGCGGAATTGAAAGCCGCTCATCGCCTCATCTATGGTGTCGGCGATGGCATAAAGCTTTATCCGCTCTTGGGAATAGCTCTCATCCTTGAGGTTGGTGAGGAGCATATCAATGACAAGGTTCGCGGCGACAGCGTGTTTCGCTATGCGTTGCAGAGCGACGCCAAGTGCAGCCATATCGCGATCGCTCAGGCCGTCTTCGCAGCCATGATTCCGCGCCCATTGGTTGACCGGGCTCAGCTGCCCGAGTTGGTCGCCGGCTTTGCTGGCGTCAAGCCGGATGCCCAGAAGGGGCGTACGCATCTCATGTGCGATGCTGCTCGCAAGAGCCCGCGCCGTCATGAGCTTCTCGCGCGCGATCACCCGCTCACTGTGCGAGAGGAAAACCACCGCACAGAGTATGAAGCCGTAAATAGGCACGGCAAGCAGAAATTCCGTAGGAACATCGCCCCACCCGGACAACAGCCAATAGCCGATCAGCCCGATCAGCCCTCCCATGATCCAGCTTAGAACGCCATTGGCGAGATCATAGAGCAGAAACGTGAACATGATGATCACGGTCTCCGACATCAACCAGACGTTGTTGACATGATTCATAAGCAACATCAGCATGAAAAACGCCCCGACGAGCATCAGGACCCAATAACAGTAGGCCAGGTAATATGGTATGAGCCGCCGGGGCCAATAACGACGAAGGGCGACCGGTATGCAGAGGACCGTTCCTGCAAGCCTTAGCGGCAAGTTCTCGTAAGGTTGCGGAAAAACGTATGCCCAGATAAAATAATACAATGGAAAAGCAATAACCGCGATCAGCCCAGTGGCGGGCAGCTTGAAGGATGCGACGGCGTGGTACTCGATATACGCGGTGCGAAGCCGGCGCACAAGAAGCCGCAGCTGGGCGAGTAAGACGCGCCCCGTGAGGCGCCGATCGCCGGTCACTATGCCAAGTCGCACGATTACGAACTTTCACTTGCACGAAATCACGTGCGCTAATTATAAAGATCAGCGAAACTGCCGGAAGTGCCCTGTGAGCGCGCTGGCGTCCGAGGATCAGGACTGGACTTATGAGCGCCTTGCTGCCCCTCTACCACCCGACGACATGCCTCGTCATCGATGACGACCAGCTCTTCCTCGACAGTTTTGACTACAATTATGCCGATGTCACGCTGTGCGCAACCGAGCAACGGCCGGAGCGAGCCATCCAACGCCTTCTGAAGGATGCGGGCCGGACAGACTTGACGATCGAAGAAGCTAATTGTGCACCGGTCGACGAAGGCGAGGCTAGTGATCCTGTCATTCGGCTGCCGGCATCGCGCATTGCCGCAATGGCCCACGATCCCGCCCGCTTTTCACGCGTTTCCGTGGTCGTGGTCGACTTTGCCATGCCTGGTATGACAGGTATCGAACTCCTCAAGCAGATCAAGCACCTGCCAGTCAAGAAGGTGCTGCTCACCGGCAAGGCCGGGGACTCGACCGCAGTCGCCGCCTTCAACGAGGGCCTGATCAACCTGTTCCTGGTCAAGCAAGACCCAGACCTGCCCGACAAGTTGAGGCGGATTATCCGGGATCTGCAGAACGGCTATTTCAAGGACATCACCGTGCCGCTCGAACCCATAGCAAGGTTTGAGGACACGGCGTTCCTCGACGATCCAGTGGTTGCAAGCTGGTGCCAAAAGCTCGCCGAGCGCGTTCGTGCGGTCGAACACTATCTCCTGGCATCTCCGCCAGGCCTGATGCTGGTCGACGAGGCGGGCCAGGTCACCATCGCGTGGATCAACAACCAGGATCGCATGCGAGCACAACTCGAGATTGCGCTTGAAGCTGGCGCCCCTACGGCGCTTTCGAAGGAACTCCGCGCGGGCGACGTGATACTCGCCTGCCCGACGCCGACCGGATTTTACAGCGAGCGGCACCAGTCCGATTGGCAGAAGTACGTTTTGCCGTGCGAGGAGATCAGCGGAAACACCCTCTGGAAGGTAGCGATCCAAAGCAACCAAGCGCTTAGCTTGTCGGCCGTCTCGTTGAGGCAGTATCGCCGGTCGCAGGCCGGGGGCGTCTTCGCAAATTAAGCTATCCAGCCCTGTCGCAATGCGGTCGCAACAACCTGAACACGCGTCCTGGCGTCAAGCTTGCGTTTCATCTCCTCCACGCGAAAGTTGATCGTTTTCGGGCTGAGATTGAGCTTGGCCGCGATCTCCCGGTCGCTGAGCCCCTCCGCAATATGCAACAGAACCTCTTTGTCGCGCTCGCTCAGAATACACGTTGGAGGGTTGGTCACCGGCATACGGCCTCGCCCTTCCAAACGGTTAAAGGCTCCTTAGCGTCAGAATTGCTTGTATAAATAGACATGACTTACATTAGCGCAAAGTAAGCAGCTACGTATAGGCTTCTCGACCTGTCTAGGAGCTGAGTGTGCACGCCATAATGTTCGGTAAGTGTCAAAATTGAACAGCTTGCGTGACGGTCATGCAGAGCAAAAAATAATGCGTGATGCATCCGGGCGACAGATCACCGGTGGATATCCCTATTTCTGTCCGCAGGAAGAAATTGCAGAGTACTACCCATCGCCTACGTACACTACTGCTGTTTGCTCACATGCCGGACATTTCTACAAAGGCTATATCGTCAGCTTTCGGCCCTACTCCGTCCATGTGTTGTCAAGCAGCAAATGTTTGCTTTAACGAAATGCTGGTTAATCGCCGAAGCTTATGATTAATTTCCCTCCAGAAACAGGGCAAAATTGCCTAATTTTCCGTAAAGCGAGATCAGCCCGCAATACGGCAAAGGCGAATAAGTCATTGGGGAGGCTTAATAATTCTCAGGGTTAACCGATTATATTTTTGGCAGAAATAGGACGCGCTAAAGTCCGTTAATTATATCGCGGCCGCGTGTATTAATCTTAACTGCCCTCCGCGAAAAGCGTCTTTCTTAACCGTAACAGCTCATGTCGATTAACTATAAGCAACCGCTTTTCTAAGCTCCGGCGATGAGGCTTACCATGCGCTGGATGAGCGGCCGATCCTCCTTGGCATGGCTCCTGGCGATGTCGTGGACAACCGCAAGCTTCTCCGTGACCTTGGGAGAAATGACGAAGGGATAGAGGTCGTCGAGCCCCATGCTCCGGTTGATGCTGTTGACCGCAAATGTCATGGGAATCCAGGCTTCGATGATTGGATCGAACTTCGGCTGATTATAAGGGTCGAAGGTTATGCTCGCCTTCAGGTTATCGTCCTGGCCGGCGCGCGGCTTGATCCTCAAGCCGAACGCATAGGCGGTCTCCAGCGTATCGACCATGTGGAGGTAGTGGGCGAAAGTCTCCGCCCAGTCTTCGTGGGGGTGTGAACTGGCATATGCGCTGATGTGATGAGCCTGCCAATCGGCCGGCGCCCCATTCGCATAATGAGCTTGCAGCGCTTGATTGTAGTCCTTGGTTTCATCGCCGAATGCCTTGCGGAAAAGGTCGTAGGCCGGCCTGTCATTGACGAGGCGTTCCCAGTAGTAATGCGCAATTTCGTGCCGGAAATGCCCGAGCAGCGTGCGGTAGGGCTCGTGCATCTTCTGCCGTATCTCTGCGCTGACGGCGTCGTCCGCCTCCGCGACATTGAGCGTGATCTCGCCATGATCGTGCCCTGTAAGGATCGTGCCCTGCCCATCTTCTCCGGGCGGCGGCGCAAGGAAATCGAAGGCTATCCCGGTTTCCGGCTGCTCGGTCTTGCTCGCGATGGGAAGCCCCAGGCGAAGGAGACTATAGACCAGGCGATGTTTCGCCACCTCGATCCGCTGCCATCGGCGCAAGTTCTCAGGCTGGGTCAGGTCGGGGATCTTCCGGTTGAGATTACAGGCGGGGCAGAGCGGACCTTTGCCCGCATCGACGAGCCAGTTGCAGGCGCCGTGTTCGTAATTGGCGCAATAAGAGACGGTGCGCGATCGATCCGCCAAAGGCGTGAACCCGCCTGCCTTGGTCGTCTGCAGTGCGGTTAACATGGCCGCATCGGGCAGAAAGCCGAGAGCGGAGCCGCAGCGCTCGCATTGCGTGTTCTCGAAATAAATAAGCTGGCCGCAATTCTGGCATTCAAAAAGCTTCATCGGCTTATCTCACACGGTTGCGCTGAGTTTTTTCAACACGAGGGCGCTGCTTTCGATCCGGGCTTTTGAGATTATGGAAGAATCAACCTGGAACGCTACCTGCCGGACGGCGTTTATGCACTAGCGCAAAGAGACAACAGGCTGGGGCACGAGCAATGAACGCTGCTGATCCTCTTGACGGCTTGCGGGTTCTCATCGTCGAGGATGAGACCCTCGTGGCGATGCTGATCGAGGAATACCTCCTTGAACTTGGCTGCAACGTCGCATTCTCGGCAAGCCGGGTGGCAAAGGCGATGAAGGGCCTTCAGACTTGCCCGGTCGATGTCGCGGTTCTGGACGTCAACGTGGCGGGCGAAAGCATCTCCGGGTTGGTGGAGACGCTCGATGGCCGCGGCATCCCGTTCATTTTTGCGAGCGGTTATGGCGCAAGAGGCGTCGATGCCCGGTGGGCTGGAAGCCCCGTTCTTCAGAAACCCTTCACGGGATCGGATCTGCGCGCGGCGCTTCTCTCCTTGCTTGGGAAGCCAGCGCGGAACTGACGCGGTAGTCGCGGACGGCCCGAAAGCCGGCCGCGGGAGGGCAAGCAATTAAAGCTTATTTTACGATTAATTGTAATCATGTTCGTTGAGCAAGCGCAGCTAAACAGGCGCCTGTTTGAGGGAGTAAGTAATGTCTCGTGGAATTTTTTGTGCTGCGGCCGCCACTTTGACCGTGTTGTCAGGTTTGACCGCTGTTAGCGCCATGCCAGCCTCCATCGGCGCTTCGTTGCAATCCGGTGCATCTTCGATAACACGGGTGCAGTACTACCCCGGCTATGAGGCAAGCCCCCTGGATTTGCCGGGCGTGGTGATTGGCGGCACTCTCGGTCTTGTGACGGGCGTTCTTGGCGCCACAACGGTTGGCCCGTACGATTCGAACTACGGTCCATCCTGGGATGAGCGTATGGCGGCCTGCGCAGCCAACTACATCTCTTTCGATCCCTCGACCGGAACCTACACAACTTATGAGGGCTTCCAGGTCCTCTGCCCCTTCCTCCGGTAGGCTATCCTGAGCTGACCCAGCATTTCCAGGCACTCGTTGTGCCTGGAACGCGGATCCGTTCAACTCTGAACTACTCGGCCAAGCCCTCCATTTCGGCTAAGCGATCCGGCGGAATGAGCGGATCCGACGACTTGTGATCCTCGAACAGGAAACCGCCCGACTGCCGCGCCCAAAGGCTTGCGTAAAGCCCGCCACGGCGAAGCAGCTCCTCGTGTCTGCCATCCTCGACGATAGCGCCCTTCTCCATGATGATGAGGCGGTCCATCGCCGCGATCGTGGAAAGCCGGTGAGCGATCGCGATCACGGTCTTGTTTTTCATCAGGTTGTAGAGCTGCTCCTGGATTGCGGCCTCGACCTCGGAATCGAGCGCGGACGTGGCCTCGTCCAGGATCAAAATCGGCGCATCCTTCAGGAGCACCCGCGCAATGGCGATGCGCTGGCGCTGGCCGCCCGAAAGCTTCACGCCACGCTCGCCGACCTGCGCATCGTAGGCGCGCCTCCCTTTGTAATCCTCAAGGTCGAGAATGAACTCATGGGCATGAGCCCTCCGCGCAGCGGCGATCACCTCCTCTTGTCCAGCCTCCGGTTTCCCGTAACGGATGTTATCAAGCACGGACCGGTGAAGGAGCGAAGTATCCTGCGTCACAAGCCCGATCTGCTGCGCGCAGGCTGTCCTGCCCGATGGCGGCGATGTCATGCCCGTCAATCAGAATGCGCCCCGCCTCCAGATCATGGAAGCGCAGGAGGATGTTGATCAGCGTGGATTTGCCCGCGCCGGATGGCCCGACGAGGCCTACCTTCTCGCCAGGCCTGATCGTCAGCGATAGGTTCTCGATCAGCCCGCTGTCACGCCCATAGTGGAAGCGAACATCCTCGTAGCGGATTTCGCCTTTCGAGACACGTAAAGGCTTCGCGCCGGGGGCGTCCACGACGGTCCAAGGCTTCGAAATCGCCTCCATGCCCTCCTGCACGGTGCCGAGATTTTCGAAGATCGCCGTGATCACCCACATGATCCAGCCAGCCATGTTGTTGATGCGGATCACAAGGCCGGTGATCACCGCGATCGCGCCGAGCGTGATGGACCCCTTCGTCCAGAGCCATAGCGCAAGCCCTGTGGTGCCGGTGATGAGCAGGCCCGTCAGCACCCATTGGGTCATCTCCATTCCCGTGATCCAGCGCATTTGCTTTTTTAGCTTGTTCAGGTGGTCGGAGACGGCCTCTTTCGCATAGGCGTCCTCGCCCTCCGTGTGAGCGAACAGCTTCACGGTCAGGATGTTGGTGTAGCTGTCGACGATGCGGCCGGTCAGCATGGAGCGCGCGTCCGAGACTATGGTCGCGTAGCGGATGAGCCTCGGCACGAAGAACCACATCGTGCCGAGGAAGGTGAGCATCCACAGAACAAGCGGGATAACCAGCCGCCAATCCAGATCGAAGAAGATCACAGCCGCGCTCGTCCAATAGATCGCGACGAACCAAAGCGCGTCGACGACCTCCACGACAGTCTGCCGGAGCGCGCCGCCGGTTTGCATGATCTTGTTTGCGAGGCGGCCCGCGAAATCGTTCTGAAAGAAGGCAAGACTCTGGCGCAGCATGTACCGGTGCTGCTGCCAGCGCACCATGGTCATGACGTTGGCGTTCGCCGTTTGATTGATCAAGAGCGCGTGCAGTCCAAAGGCGACAGGCCTCGCTACGAGCGCGACAAACGACATCCAGATCAGCGTCCGTCCGTGCTCATCGAAAAACGACGCCGGATCCTCTGCAGACTTGGCCAGATCGACGATCTTTCCGACAAAAGCGAAAAGCGAGACTTCGATCAACGCGCCGGCGAGCCCGAACAGCATGATGAGCGCATACACCCACCAGACAGGGCGCAAAAAATGCCAGTAGAAGGCCCCGAGTTTGCCCGGCGGCTGCTGAACCGGCACGTCTTTGAAAGGGTCAATAAGTTTTTCAAACCAGGAAAGCATGGCTTCGCTCGCATGAATTGGGGTTGGAAAAATGGCGCGGCGAAGCGAAGCTGACGACCTCGCGATGTTTGCTCGCGCTCAATTACCGGGCAATGGCAACCGTCATCAGGGAAAGGCTCCTTGCTGTTCGCTATCTGAAAGGGGATAGGGCTTTTACCACGAGAGCCGCTCCTGTGGAAAACTCATCTAAAAAATGGCCCTCAATCAACTCTTTCTACAACTTTTGGCATGGCGCGGCCGTGAGCCATTTTCTCGCCTTGATCTGGCCTTACCCGCTTCTCCTTCGTGATCGTCGCCCCCTGGTATGGGTCAAAGAGTAGCAAAACCTGAGGTTGCGAAAAAGGTTAAGGGGCTGTTTATATCATTGAGAAACTTACCGCTTTTTTCACGCTTTTGCTAGAAAGCTCGGCCTCAGCAGTGAGAACGGTGGTACGGTAACAAATCCTCGAGGAGGGGATTAGCTGTGGCGTTGGTAGAAAACTTACGCTATGTTGATCGTTTATTCCGCAATCTGTTGCCCGAAAATCGCAGATTGTTCAGGGGTGGCGTGCTAATCTTTTAATCGAGTCACCGTTAGAAACTAAACCGCGTTGAAGCATCGACGAAAGTCTCATGCGAACTGCAACTGTTATTTCTCTTGAACAAACTCCAGTTCTTCGAGTGCCAAGCATTGGCTGCACCGTTGAACTGAGACGGTCACCACGCGCCAAGCGATTTTCTCTTAAAGTCAGCCATACTGAGCGCGCTGCTATTCTTACCCTCCCGAACCGCGGGCGGGTGGAGGACGCGAGTGCCTTTCTCGCGCGCCACGAAGACTGGCTCAGAAAGCAAATGGAGCGGTTGCCTGAACCCGTTCCCTTTGTTGACGGCGCTATCGTGCCTGTGAGAGGCGTGCTTCACCGTATCAAGTTTGCTGGTCCCCAGCGCTACAGCCGAGTTGTCTGGAACGAGCAGGACCAGGATGCACCAGCCTTAACGACGTCTCTTGCCGAATGGCGAAACCTGGGCACGTTCCGTTTCGATGCGCGCATTCCGAGCCTGTGTGTGAGCGGCGAGCAGGAATATGCGCCGCGCCGGTTCCACGATTGGCTGCGGGCCGAGGTTCGCAAAGACATCGCGGTCAGCGTAGAAAAACATGCCAAAGCCCTCGATTGTAGCTACAGGCGCATCGCGATCCGTGACCAAGCGACGCGATGGGGTTCCTGCTCAACAAGTGGCACTCTTTCTTTCTCGTGGCGGCTCATCTTTGCGCCGCCATTTGTTTTGGACTATGTGGCGGCTCATGAGGTCGCGCATCTTCGCGAGATGAACCACGGTCCGCGGTTCTGGCGTTTGATGCGGGATGCCGTGCCTGGCATGCAGCGGGCGCGCATCTGGTTGAAAACCTACGGCGCTGAGTTGCATCGCTTTGGCACCGACTTTTAACAATTGTGCAATTTCCGCTCTGGCCTAAAGTTGAGTTTTTCGGCACAATGACGGGGATTTCCAAACAATCCCTGGGCGGCTGTGGACCAGAAGCGACGATTTCCTGAATTCTACGTGACTGCGCCGCAGCCGTGCCCTTACCTGCCTGGCAGGTTCGAGCGGAAAATCTTCACCCATCTGTCTGCCGACAGGCCCGTCGCGCTCGTCGATAATCTCTTGAAGGGCGGTTTTCGCCGCAGCCAGAATATCGCCTACATGCCCTATTGCGACCATTGCGCCGCCTGTGTGCCGGTTCGCATCGTCGTGAACGAATTCCAGCCTCGGCGCACGCTTGCAAAAATCTGGAAGGCAAACGCCGATATCGAGGCTCGCCGCGTGTCCGGGCGGCCGACTATCGAGCAGTTCGCTCTCTTCCGCGCCTATATCGAGGCGCGCCACGCCGAAGGCGGCATGGCGGACATGTCGCTGCTCGACTACTCGATGATGATTCAGGACAGCGCGGTCGAGACGTTTTTGACGGAGTATCGGATCAACCGCCCCGGCAAGGTAGGCGCAAAAGACAATCCGCTCGTAGCCGCTGTGCTCTGCGACCGTCTCAGCGACGGGATCTCGCTCGTCTATAGCTTTTACGAGCCTGATCTGGCGAAGCGAAGCATCGGGAATTACATCATCATGGAGCAGGTCGCTTTCGCCAAGTCCCGTGGCCTGCCCTTCGTTTACCTTGGCTACTGGATCGCCGGTTCACGCAAGATGGCTTACAAGACGAGGTTCACGCCCCAGGAGCACCTTACTCCGATGGGCTGGGTACGCCGTGCGCCCTGACTTCAGACGCATCAAGCTTACTCTATCGTAGACGGGGCACCCTAAGTCGCAGGCCTCTTACCCAACCGGCAGCTTGCCCTGTTTTGAAGGATTTGCGCCGCTCGCATCCGAGGTCGTTGCTACATAACGAACCTATCTTGGCCGCCCTGCAGCGGCCAAGTTCCTTGAAGAAGGAGAGATGGCCCAGCAGTTAGGCTGCCATCTCCGCTCTGAGCGCGACCGGCTCGTAGGCGGCAACGATATCCCTGATGCTGATGACGCCGACGAGCGTGTGGTCGTCAATCACGGGAAGGTGGCGGATGCGGTGCTTGTTGAAAAGCTCGACTGCTCTTGTCGTATCGTCGCTCGACCGTACCGCAATCACGTTGGGCGACATCAAACGCGAGACCGGCAGCTTAAGAATCGCCGGGCCGCGTGCCAGGATGGCGCGTAGAAAATCGCGTTCGGAAAACATCCCGACCACAACATCGCCCTCAGTGTTGCAGCTATCCTTGATAACGAGCGCTCCAATGTTCTCGTCGCGGAGCATTTGTGCTGCGCGCTCGACAGTTTCATTCATGCGGACGGAAACTATTCGCCCGCCTTGTTTACGAAGGAGTTGACTGATTTTCATGCGTTTCTCCCATGTCCCGCTTTGCCTTTTCGGCTTTTCCGCTTTTTGCATGCGGTCTCAGTAGTCTGGTATGCACAGCACTCATCGTCAATCAAATGATATTGAATGCCACGTTAACGGATCTTACTCCCCCGCCGCAGTCTGAACCATGGTGGTGATACCGCTCACAAAAGCGATAGCTTCATCCTGCTTTTGAACCGCACCAGTCTTCGTAAATGCGATCTTCCGATCATGAAAGGCGCTCAATGTCTTGCGATGAGCGATGCTTATGAGGGCGCATTCCGGCATGTCGGCGACAAGACCATAAAGCCGCTGCTCGGACTCTTCATCGAGCGCAGATGTCGCCTCGTCGAAAAACAGCCACTGCGGCCGAATGAGGAGCGCGCGGGCAAAGGCAAGACGCTGCTGCTCACCTGGCGAGAGCTTCATCGCCCAGTTCTCGGTCTCATCAAGACGCCAGCGAATTTCTTCGAGGCCGCACAAGCGAAGCGCGTGCCTGATGTCCGCGTCGCTACACGCGCCGCCCGTTTCCGGATATTGCACCGCCTGCCGCAAAGTGCCGAGCGGCAGGTACGGCTTTTGCGGGCAGAACAGGAGCTTTTGACCGGCAGGCATAACGATGCGGCCTTCGCAATAAGGCCAGATTCCGCACAATGTTCGAAGGAAGGTGCTCTTCCCGCTGCCGGACGGCCCGGAGATCAGGACGCGCGCCGAGGGAGGAAGGGTCAGGGACAGGTCTTTCAGCAGAGGCCGACCATCAGGAAGATAGATATTCAGGCCTGAAACCGAGATGGCCCTTGCAGCTTGGCTCTTATCCAAAAGCGCACTTTTGTTCTTATCGTCCTCCGCCAGCGCCTTTTCGAAGCCGCTGAGACGGCTGAGCGTTGCTCGCCATTCGGCGAAACTTGTGTAGTTCGTGACGAACCACGACAGCGCCGTTTGCACCTGGCCAAAGGCCTGCGCAATTTGCATCAAGCCGCCGAGCTGGATGGTTTTGGAGAAATAGCGCGGTGCGGCAACCACGAAGGGAAAGACAGTCGCAATCTGGTCATAGCCGGATGAAAACCATGTCAGCAGCTTCTGCCGCCGCATGATTCCCCACCAGTTCTCAATCACGTTGGCAAAGGCCGATCCGATGCCACCTTTCTCCGCTTCTTCGCCGCGATACAGCGCGATCTGCTCGGCATTTTCGCGGACGCGAACCAACCCGAACCGCAAATTCGCTTCGAACTGCTGCTGCTGATAATTAAGCGGAACAAGCGGCCGACCGATGAGATGGGTGAGCCAGCTTCCAACGATCGCATAGAGGATCGCAGCCCAGAGCATGTAGCCAGGAATTACGAGCCCGCCAACGCTGATCGAGCCGGATAAATCCCACAAAATCAAAGAGAAAGATGCAAGGGTAACGACGGCCTCCAGAATGCCAAGGCCGAGGATCAGCGTTTGGCTCACGAAGGTATTGATGTCCTCCGCGATGCGTTGGTCGGGGTTGTCGGCGGCGCGGTTATCGCCGAGCTGCAGATGGTAATAGGCGTCGTTCCTGAGCCAGCGGGCCACGTAGCGCCCCGTCAGCCAATTCCTCCAACGGATCTGAAGCATCTGGCGGAGATAGACCCGATAGACCGCAGCTATGATATAGATTGTGGCCAGCACGCAGAAGCGGCCGAGCTGCCACCAGAAATCCGGGAGATCATAGTTCTGCAACGCGTTGTAGAACAACGCATTCCAGTCATTGATGAGAACCATGATGTAAACGATGCCGAGATTGAGCGCGATCACAACGGCGAGCAGAAAACCGGAGAGAACGCGCTCAGGCGACGACCAATAAGGGCGCGCGATGGCCCAGAATTCCAGGAAGGAGGACTTCATGATATTTAGGCTGCTGCTAAACCACGGCTTTACGATAGATGTGCCAGCTCGCATGCCCGAGCACCGGCAGAACAACCGCAAGTCCGAGGAAGAGCGGCAAAGAGCCAACAATCAACGCCACGGCTATGATCGCCGCCCACGCCATCATCGTGAGAGGATTTGCGAGGACGGCTTTCACCGAAGTCACGATCGCTGCAGGGGCGCTGATATCCCGATCGACGAGAAGCGGGAAAGAGACAACGCTGATCGAAAAGGTCACAAGCGCGAAGAGGAAGCCTGTCCCGACGCCGATAAGCGTAAGGCGTTTGCCTTCGCCGGTTTCGAAGACTTGATGAACAAATCCGCTCAAGGAAGTCGCCCGAGTGTCACCGAAGAGGGCCTCGTAGATCGTCTCAGCCGTGCCAATCCAGGCGAAAAAGATGACCATCAAAAGCGCGCCCAGCGCGAGTATGGAACCGCGCGATTTGCTCTGAAGGAGGCTGAAAACCCTCCACCAGGATGGATCGAGGCCTTGCTCCCGCCTTCGGCTGATCTCGTAAAACGCCAGACCCGCAAACGGGCCTAGCAGGGCAAAGCCCGCCGCAAGCGGAAAGAGCAGCGGCAGCACATCGTAGCCGAAGGCCAGCCGCGCGATGAAAAGCCCGATAATCGGGTAAATGATGCCGAGGAGGAGGACATGACTTGGTTTCCGTCTGAAATCCTCCCAGCCTTCGGCCAGGGCATCAGTTCAGGTCGGCAAAGGTTATTTTGCGAACCGCCGGCAAGGCTGGCGGGGCATAGGTGACGGCAGGCGCGGACTCATGTGTCATTACTTGGCTCTCAGACGACTGTCTCAGAGCCGACCCAGCTTTACCTCGAGCCTAGCCAATTTTCGAGCATTCTTTTTTTATGGCGCTCATAGGCCAAACCCGCCATCAAAAGTAAAGTCTTTGGCTGTTTTTGTCTTGCTTGGTTACTGAAATTTAATGCCCGGCACGTTCAACTTTAAGTGCCATGTGTTGACTTAAGCATGGCATCGATATTCACTTCTCAACGATAGGATATACCTAGAAAAGCACAAATCGGGCTTGGAAGTCAGCTCATTATGGCTGACGTCTGAGCGCGCTCGTTTCCGTCGAGCGCCGTCTTCGTAGGAGTAGAGATCTCCCTGGCAACCCGGAATCCAAGCGTCGGCGCTTTCGATTCCGCAAATTCCTTGGCCCTCGCGCTGGGCCGCCAGCCAAATCCACCGCCCGCCGTTTCACTGCCGCGCACAACGCGATAATCGCAATCCCCGCCAGCGGCCGAAAGCCATGGCGAAGCATCGTCGGGGGCTTGATCATAGCTTCCGTGCCAGCAATCCTCCACCCACTCGAGGACGCCTCCGCCCTGAAGGCCCCACGCATTGGGACCGGCGGAGGTGAAGTGACCAAAGCGCACCCGGGGGAACAGACCGCTTGTATCTTTCATGGTATCGACCGTGTAGCGCCCGCCCGCTTCCGGCTCCATTAGCCCTCTTCCTTTGCCGGCGCGGGCGGCGTATTCCCACTCGGCTTCGGTCAGGAGGCGATAACGCCACCCCGTCTTTTGCGATAGCCATCCTACATAGGTCTTCGCATCGGACCAGGATATGCGGGTGGCCGCCTCGCGGGGCCCCACAGCCAGCAGCGAAGACAGGGTCAGGCGACAAACACCTGCATCGACACATCTGCGCCAACTGCCGGCCGAAATGACAGTCTTCGAAATCGCCAGCGGCCGGTCGAGGTGAATTCGGTGGGCGGGAGCCTCTTCTGAACCCAACCCGTCGCCTTCCACGCGCGATCCCATTAGCGTCTCACCAGCGGGAATCAAAACCATTTCCGGACAGGAGGGGCAGTCGGAAAAGCTTTGCGTAAGGCCTTTGCCGGGCTGAAGCCGGAGCGTCTTCTTGTGATCGAGCAGCCCTATGAGTACCTCTATCGGTTCTCCTGGCGCGACAGCTCCGCTCCGCAAGCCCTTATCATACGGTTTCCCAGCGGACTCCCCGGAAGTGACAGCTGCATGGCGCTCCGCTGGCAGGCTGGAATAGACATCGCTTGGCGATGGCGCTGTCCAGGCAGGCTGTGGCGACGGAGAAGATTGAGGAGATCTTCTGGCCTCCGTCGGCAAGGCACCTTCTGCGGCTTCCTGCCCCTCGACGTTTTGCTGAGGCGAGATAGTGCGGCCCGTATCGGAAGGCTCTTCGGAGTCGGCAGGCTCTTCGGAGACTGTGAGCCGTTGCAACGAATCCTGAGCCTTCCATCCGTCCCTGTGACCAGCGCGATCAATATACACAACAGCGCCTACCGCGAAAACAGCGAGGAGGATTCCAGCGCCGAGGCCCGCCGCGAAAGCATATGATCGACTTCCCGCGCGCGAAGCCGCAGCCTCAAGCTGCCGTGCCTCATCCAGTTCCCGGTCATATGCGGCACGCCGATTTATATCTTTTAACGTTTCATACGCTTCGGAGATCACTCTGAAGTCGCGCTCGGAAGAGCCGCCGCTTCCAGCGCTTCCCCGGCTATCTGGATGATGCTCCTTGGCAAGGGAGCGAAAGGCGCGGCGGATTTCGGCGTCCGAGGCTTCCCTGGGCACGTCCAGTATAGAGTAATAGTCGTGCTCGCTATCCATCGCGTACGCCTAGCTGCCGATGTCGATAACCCGGCGACCGTCGGCCAGCCGGCACGCCATTACGAAACTAGATTGCCCTCTAGGGCAGGGATAGGGCGTATTTGCGGCGGCAATGAAGCAAATCCAGCCAAAAGAACCTGTGAATGCGCTTTTCTGGTTGAACCGCAGACTTACTTTGCAGTGCCGAGGATCTTCGGACATTCCTTTTTAATAAAGCGGTTCACTTCCCGAACCATATCGCTTTGAAGAATGCCGAATTTTTCTTCAAGCGTCGCCGCGGTCCAGACCACTCCCTTGATCAACGGCGCGCCCTTGATGTTGTCCATGTGCAACGCGACGGCTGTTGTTGACCCATTTTTGAACTTCAACTCCGGCGCTACCGTGGCGCGCAGCTCGTATCTTTCGGTTCCGATCTCGCAGGCAACCGATTGCCTCTCGAATTTGAAGGTGATCTCCGGCGCGGTTACGGCGGCGACCAGTTCCGACCGTTTCGCTTTGACCTTCGCCGTGCACTTTGCCGAACCGAAGCCCCACATCAGATTTTTCGTCTCTGCGCCTTTTCGGATTTGGTCCTTGTCCCAGGTTTTCACGAGATCGCAGTTGAGATCTGGGCCGTTTGCCTTCTTCGAGATGAGGATGGCGCAGATGTCCTTCGCGCACTGGGCCAGCTTCGCATCCTCCGGGCTGGTGTCAGCCAGAACCGCGCCCGGCAAAGCCGCGCCGATACAAAGTCCAATAGCCAAGGCCCGGATTGTATTTGTCGCCCACCCGAACGCTACCATACGCCGCACTTCTCCCTCAAGTGTTTCCCAAATGCATAAGCCTGCCGGGACCATAGTTGCGCGCTCTTGTAGCACTAAGAAATCGGACTCAACACTTGGCGCTGGCAGAAACTTGTGTAAATGTTCACGTAACAAGAAGGGGCTAAGCCCCGCAGAAAAGGGACTGGCAATGGACAAGGACCAAGCCAATGTGAATGAAGCCATGGACATGCCAGCCCATGACAAGACCTACAAGAACTTCACCGCCTTTTTGAAATTTGGCATAGCATCCGTCGCGATCGTCCTGGTTGGGATGGCGATTTTCCTCACCTAAGCTTCTCACTATCCAATAGGCTCAATGATCACAATCTCCGTAACGAGGGAGGGAGAGGGCGAGACGCGGGTGGCCCTTTCCCCAGAAACCACGAAAAAATTCAAGAATCTCGGTGCCCGCATTCTGTTTCAGGCTGGCGCGGGGGAGCGGTCATTCTTACCGGATCAGCTCTACAAGGACGCGGGGGCGGAAATCGTCCAGAACGCGGCCGACGCCATCTCCCAGGCTGATGTCATCCTTAAGGTTGGACGGCCCTCTCAAGAAGAGCTGCAGGCGATGAAGCCCGGGCGCGATCTTCGCGGGCATGCTCGATCCTTTCGGATCGCGGGATGAGCTGGAGGCGCTGGCGGCGAAAGGCGTTTCGGCCTTTACCATGGAGTTCATGCCGCGCATCACGCGCGCGCAGTCGATGGACGTGCTGTCCTCGCAATCAAACCTCGCCGGCTACAAGGCCGTGGTTGATGCGGCGGCGCGCTTTGGCCGTGCGCTTCCAATGATGATGACCGCGGCCGGAACGGTTCCCGCTGCACGAATTTTCGTCATGGGCGCCGGCGTCGCGGGGTTGCAGGCCATCGCAACCGCCCGCCGCATGGGCGCTGTCATCACCGCAACGGACGTTCGCCCCGCGGCGAAGGAGCAGGTCGCAAGCCTTGGCGGCAAGTTTATCGCGGTCGAGGACGAAGAGTTCAAGCAGGCCGAAACCGCAGGCGGCTACGCGAAAGAGATGTCTGCCGAATATAAGAAGAAGCAGGCGGAACTCGTCGCAAGCCATATTGCCAACCAGGATATCGTGATCACCACGGCGCTCATTCCGGGCCGGCCCGCGCCAAAACTGATCAGCAAGGCGATGGTGGAGAGCATGAAGCCCGGCTCCGTGATCGTCGACCTGGCAGCGGAGCGCGGCGGAAACGTGGAAGGCACAGTGCCCGGCGAAATCGTCCAGCATAACGGTGTGACGATCATGGGCCTGACGAATGTTGCGGGGCAGGTGCCCGGCAATGCGTCCGCCCTCTACGCCAGAAACCTCTATGCGTTTCTTGAGCCCCAGATCGACAAAAAACAGGGAAATCTCGCCATAAAATGGGACGACGAAGTAATCACCGGCACCTTGATCGCCAAGGACGGCCAGATCGTGCATCCGCGTCTGAAAGGAGGCGCAGCATGATGCGAGGAATTCTCACGGCGCTGTCAATTGCGGCGATGATCCTTATCGCCCCTGTTTCCGCTTTCGCCGCTTCCGAAGGCTCTCACGGGGTGAGCCCCTTCGTGTTCGAGTTCTCGATTTTCGTGCTCGCGATTTTCGTCGGCTACTACGTCGTCTGGAGCGTTACACCCGCTCTGCACACGCCCTTGATGTCGGTGACGAACGCGATTTCGTCGGTAATCGTCGTTGGCGCTCTGCTTGCCGTCGCGGTGGAAGCGGCGGATGTGATGGCCGGGACCGGAAACTCCAACGCCAAGCTTTTGGGCTTTGCGGCGCTGGTGATGGCTTCCGTCAACATCTTCGGCGGCTTCCTCGTCACGAGCCGGATGCTCGCCATGTACAAGAAAAAAGAGAAGAAGGTGGAGCGGTCATGAGCTTTAGCCTGGATCCTAATCTCACCGCTCTGCTTTACCTCGTGTCGGGCGTCCTGTTCATCCTGGCGCTGCGCGGTCTCTCCTCGCCGGAAAGCTCGCGGCAGGGCAACACCTACGGCATGATCGGCATGGCCATCGCAATCGCGACGACGCTCGGCGTCGCGAAGCCCGAGGGCAACCTCAGCTGGGCCATGATCGCCGGGGGCATCGCCCTGGGTGGCGGCATCGGCGCTTATATCGCGCGCAAGATTGCCATGACGGCGATGCCGCAGCTCGTCGCCGCGTTCCACAGCCTTGTGGGTCTTGCCGCGGTTTGCGTCGCGGCCGCCGCCTTGAACGCGCCCGAAGCGTTCGGTATCGGCACGCCCGGCGCAATCTATATGCAAAGCCTGATCGAGATGGCGATCGGCGTCGCCATCGGCGCGATCACCTTCTCGGGCTCGCTCATCGCGTTCGCGAAGCTCAACGGCAACATGTCGGGCAAGCCGATTCTCTTGCCCGCTCGCCACATGATCAACCTTGGTCTTGCGGCGGGTCTCATTGCCCTGATCGTGCTTTTCGTTCAGGCGGGAAGCCAAGGGCAGGACCCAGCTCAGGTCAACCTGCTTTTCTGGGCTATTGCGGTCTGCGCCTTTATCTTCGGCATCCTGCTCATTGTCCCTATCGGCGGCGCGGATATGCCGGTCGTGGTGTCGATGCTGAACTCCTATTCGGGGTGGGCCGCCGCAGGCATCGGCTTTACGCTCTCGAATACGGCGCTCATCATTACCGGCGCGCTCGTCGGCTCTTCAGGTGCGATCCTGTCCTACATCATGTGTAAGGGCATGAACCGCTCGTTCATCTCGGTGATCGCGGGCGGATTTGGCGGCGAGACCGCGGCCGTTGGCGGTCATGCCGAACAGCGGCCAGTCAAGCTCGGCTCGGCCGACGATGCGGCCTTCATCATGAAGAACGCGCAGAAGGTCATCATCGTGCCCGGTTACGGCATGGCGGTGTCGCAGGCCCAGCACGCGCTGCGCGAAATGGCGGACACGCTGAAGAAGGAAGGCGTCGAGGTCAAATACGCGATCCATCCGGTCGCGGGCCGTATGCCCGGCCACATGAACGTGCTGCTCGCCGAGGCGAACGTCCCTTACGACGAGGTGTTCGAGCTTGAGGACATCAACTCGGAGTTCTCCCAGGCGGACGTGGCTTTCGTGATCGGCGCCAACGACGTGACCAACCCGGCGGCGGAAGATGACAAGACCTCGCCAATCTACGGCATGCCGGTTCTCCAGGTCTGGAAAGCTGGCACGGTGATGTTCATCAAGCGCTCGCTCGCTTCGGGCTACGCAGGCATCGACAATCCGTTGTTCTATCGCGACAACACCATGATGCTGCTTGGCGACGCCAAGAAGATGACCGAGGAAATCGTAAAAGCGTCGTAGCCTGACGGCTGGCGCAGCTGTTGCAAGCTGCGCCAACGAGCCTTGAATGGCTCAAATGTTCATTGCGTCGTCTCGCGATGATAGTGGATAGCTTGACGACGCGGCGATCCGACGCTTGTCAATACTGGTTGCCTTCTCTAACGTCCGCCCGTGTTTCTTAGGATCTAAGTCTAATCTTCGGGGGTATAACATGCTGAGCTGGTTGCTTTGGTTCGTCGGCATTCTGATCGCAGTAGCGGTCGGACTTTCCGTCTTCCATATCTACGAGATTCCCTTCGTGATCGACCAGATTCGGTCGCTTGGGACCGATGCGTTGACGAAGGCGCTTTTCATCTCGCTTGCTTTGGTAGCGATTTCGAAGCTCGCCTCCTAGCGCTCTGGCGATAATCAAAAGCTTCAAAACCGGCGTGAGGCCAGACCCACGCCGGTTTTGCTGTTGGCCCCTGCCTTATTTCACTGCATTAGTGTTTCAGAGACATCTATGACGTCTCTCCTCGAGATTTTGCCCGGAGGATGGCGCCGTGGATGGAAACCTTCTGATTCAACTCGTGGTGTTCCTCGCCGTTGCGGCCTTTGCCGCGCCGGTCGCCAAGACGCTGAAGCTCGGTTCCATCCTCGGCTATCTCCTGGCAGGGGCAGTCATCGGGCCGTATGGCATTGGCAAACTGTTCGGCTATTCGCCTGTATATGCAGAAACGCTGCGCCACATCGCGGAGCTTGGCATCGCGATGTTCCTCTTCCTCATCGGCCTTGAGCTGCGCCTCAAGCGCCTGTGGAAGATGCGCGACGCGGTGTTTGGAGCGGGCTTTGTCCAGTTGCTTGGGACCGCAATTCTTCTCGTCACGCTGATTTGGGGCATCAACCCGAGTTCGGATCTCTCCTTCTCGCAAGCACTGCTGGTGGGGCTTGCGCTCGCCCTGTCATCCACTGCCCTTGTGCTGCAGACGCTGGAGGAAAGGCACGAACTCACGTCGCGCCACGGCCGCCTCGCCTTTTCGGTCCTGCTTTTCCAGGATCTCGCGGCCATCCCGCTGATCGCCGTCGTCCCGCTGCTTGCGGCCAACGCGCCTGCCGAGTCGGCCATAAGCTTCGCAGGCGTGGTCAAGGCCTTGGCAGTTATCGGGCTCATCATCGTCGTCGGGCACTACCTTCTCGACCGGCTCTATCACGTGCTTGCATCGACGCAGGTACGGGAAGCCATGATCGCCGCGTCGCTGCTGACCGTGGCCGGCGTTTCGCTTTTGATGACGGAGATCGGTCTCTCCGCATCTCTGGGAGCATTCCTTGCCGGGGTTCTGCTGGCCAACTCTTCGTTTCGCCATAAGCTCCAGGCCGACATCGAGCCGTTTGAGATGCTGCTGCTAGCGCTGTTCTTTACCTCGATCGGCATGTCTCTGAACTTCCATGCCCTCATCGATCAGCCGGGGCCTATTGCGGCTGCTGTGGCGGCGCTTCTGGCCGTGAAGATCCTTGTCCTCTACCTGCTTGGGCGCTGGCAACGGCTCAGCGGGCCGTCGGCGCGCCGCTTTGCCCTCGTGATGTCTCAAGGAGGAGAATTCGCCTTTGTCGTCTTCACCAGCGCCGAACAGGGGGGCGTCCTCACTCCTGGCTCAGCGTCCGCGCTAAGCATCGTCGTGACGCTGTCGATGATGACGACGCCGCTCCTTGTGGCCATGGACGATCTTCTTCGCAAGCGCATCCGAAAGGTGGAGCGCGCATTCGACAAGCTCCCCGCTAACGAAGGCCATGTCGTAATCTCGGGATTCGGGCGCGTGGGCCAGGTGGTAGGCCGCATCCTGACAGCCAAGGGCATTCCGTTCACGGCGCTGGACCCCGATCCCGATCAGGTTCAACTCGTCAATCAGTTCGGCAATAAGAGCTATTTCGGCGACGCCACCCAGCTTGCCATTCTCGAAGCTGCGGAGACGGGCAAGGCGCGAGCCTTCGTGCTGGCCATCGACGATATCGAAAAGTCGCTGAAGACGGCCGAACTCGTCAAAACCCATTTCCCGCACGTGCCGATTTACGCGCGCGCCCGCAACAGGCGTCACGTCCATCAGCTCATGGATCTTGGCGTTCAGAACATCGAGCGGGAAACGTTTCTCTCATCGCTGGAGATGACCCGCGATGTGCTGCGCGGCCTTGGCCTGCCGGAAGGTGAGATCCGCTTCACTGTCGATACCTTCAAGGAGCACGACGAAGAGCTGCTTTACGAAAATTACGCTCATTACACGGACATGCAGAAGGTGGCGGCGCTGGCGATGAAGCGTTCCGAAGAGCTCGCGCAGGTTCTTGCAGAAGATTGGGAACTGGCGGCAGAGCGCGCCAAGCGGCTTCAGGACAAGCGGAAGGCCGACACGAAGCCTTCGCTGGTGAGAATGGATGGCAAGCCGCCCGCCCCTGCTTCGCAAAAGGAGCCTTTGCGAAAATCAGGCTGACGCAGCGCTGCACTCTCGCGACCTCGAAAGATGGCAAACACGCTCACGATCTTCCTGGCGTTTCTTCGGTTGGGCCTGGTGAGTTTCGGCGGCCCCATCGCCCATCTCGGCTATTTCAGAAGCGAGTTCGTGAACCGCCGCAAGTGGCTCACCGATGAGGCCTATTCCGACATCGTGGCGCTGTCCCAGTTCGTGCCGGGTCCGGCCAGTTCGCAGACGGGGTTCGCGCTGGGCCTGATGCGCGGCGGGCTTCCTGGGGGGCTAGCGGCCTGGACAGGCTTTACCCTGCCCTCGGCGCTCCTGATGATCCTCGCCGCCTATGGCCTGAGCTATGCGAAGAGCGGCGCCGCGCTGGGCCTCATCCACGGATTGAAACTGCTTGCCGTCGCGGTCGTCGCCCAGGCCGTTTGGAATATGGGCCGCAACCTTTGCCCCGACAGGCAGCGCGCCGGACTTGCGCTTCGTGGTTGCCGCGCTCCTGATTGCGATGCCGAGCGCCGGTCTTCAATTGGGGGCCATCGCGGCGGGAGCTCTTTTCGGCCTCGGTTTCCTTCGCGCCAACGTCAATAGTGCGCCCGCTTCTTTCGGAATCCGGATCAGCCAAACCTCCGCCTTGCTCGCGATCTGCATCTTCTTTCTGCTTCTGGCCATCCTTCCGGCGATTGCGGCGCTCTCGCAAATTGGCCTCGCGGCGCTCGCCAATGCTTTCTACCGCGCGGGAGCCCTCGTGTTCGGCGGCGGCCATGTCGTGCTTCCCCTGCTGCAGGAAACGGTGGTGAAACCGGGATGGGTCGGCCGCGACGATTTCCTTGCGGGTTATGGCGCGGCGCAAGCCCTTCCCGGCCCGCTTTTCACCTTCTCCGCATTCCTCGGCGCGAAGTCCAGCGTTGGGCCGGGCGGCGTCGCGGGCGCTCTCGTCGCCCTGATTGCGATCTTTTTGCCTGGCATGCTGCTCGTCTACGGGGTTCTGCCCTTCTGGGACCGGCTTCGCACGAAGGCTTCTATCCGGGGCGCGCTGAACGGCGTCAACGCGGCTGTGGTCGGGATACTCGGCGCCGCGCTTTATGAGCCGATTTGGACCTCGACCATCCTTCGCCCGCTGGACGCCGCGCTTGCGCTTCTTGCTTTCGCGGCCCTGACGGTCGCCAGGCTGCCGGTCTTTGTCGTGGTCGCGATGGCAGCCGCCACCGGGATGGCTTTGACTTTCTTTTAACGAACGAAAGCCGAACTCTCGCGTTGAAACACAGCCAGCAGGTTCGAGGAGGGGCGATGTCCGCACCAGCTTTCTTCCGTTATCTCCCGCCGATGAAGCGAAGGGAAATCGCGCCGCTCATCTTGCTCTTTCTCGCGGCGGGCCTCATCGTGATGTTTGCGGCGATCACGGAGGAGCTTGTTGAGGGCGATCTGCATGGCTTCGATCGCGCCGTCCTTCTTGCGCTCCGTCACGCCGATGACCCGGCAAAACCGCTCGGCCCGCTCTGGCTGCAAGTCGCGGCCCGCGACGTGACGAGCCTCGGCAGCCCGGCGGTGCTTACGCTGATTACAGTGGCGGCGCTGGGCTTTCTCGCGCTGAAACGGCAGTGGAAAGCGGCGCTTTTCCTTCTTGTCTCGATCTGTGGAGGAACCGCCGTCAGTTTCGCGCTCAAAGACCTCGTCCAGCGGCCAAGGCCCGACTTCGTCGCCGCCGTGGCACAAACCCAGACATACAGTTTTCCAAGCGGCCACGCCTTCCTCTCGGCCGTTACATTCCTGACGCTGGGCACGTTGCTCGCCAGGGTGCAGCATCAGGTCGAAGTCAAGATTTATCTTCTCTCCGTGGCCATCGCGATCACGGTCCTGGTCGGGATCAGCCGCGTTTATATCGGCGTGCACTGGCCGACGGATGTGCTTGCGGGATGGTGCGCGGGCGCGGCATGGGCGATCCTGTGCTGGCAGATTGCGGAGCGGCTTCAGGCGCGTTCCTGAGTGTGGGACCGCCGATCAGCCCCAAGGCCCGCGCGTCCAGCCGGATGTTCCCCCTGGCGTTACCGGCGACACGGTAGGCTCGAGCCGCGGCTGCGATTCGTCGTAGGTGCGATCCGGAGCGAAACGCCAAAACGGTATGAGAACGATGCCCGCCACGAAGCCGCCGATATGAGCCCACCAGGCGATCCCGCCGCCCATGGACGGCACGGCGAGGTCGATGAAGCCCTGTGCGAATTGAAACACAAACCAGATGAGCGCGTAGAAGAGGGCGGGCACCTTGAAGAAAAGTGGGATAATGACAATGAGGATCAGAATGGTGAGCTTCGCGCGTGGAAAGGTGGTGGCGTACGCGCCGATCACGCCCCCGATGGCTCCGGACGCCCCAAGCGCGGGCACCGCCGAGTCCTGATTGAAGAACGCGTGCGCGAAACTCGCGCTGAGCCCGCAAACAAGATAGAAACTTAAAAATTGCAGGCGCCCGATGCGCCCTTCAAGGGACGACCCGAATATTAACAGCGTCCACATATTGAGGATCAGATGCCACCAGCCGCCATGCATGAATGTCCCTTCGATGAAGGGAAGGTAGTCGGTGGGGTTCAGCCCGTATGCGACGGCCCAGCTCGGGTCGAAATAGCGGCGCGGAATGAGCGCATGCTCGTAGGAAAAAGCGCTCGCCTCCTGCGGGCTGAGCGAGGTCCTGGTAGAGAAACACCAAGGCGTTGATCAGGATCAGGCCATAGGTGACGACCGGCGCAAACGGTATCCTGATCGAGTCCTTGATGGGAAACATGGATGAGGCTTTTTACGAGAGCTAATGCGGCTGCAAGCCTGCAATCTTCTGCTTGATTGCCGATAGGACTTCCTCCACGTGGTCAAAGATCCAATAATGGCCAGCGCCTTCGATGCGAAACAGTTCGCAACCCGGAATGATCTCGGCAAGGCGTAGCGATGCGGCGACCGGAACGTTGTTATCGGCGGTGCCCTGCCAGAGCAAAACCGGCGCTTTGATCGCTCCGAAGGGAATGTTCCAAGGCTTGGCGAAGATCTTCATCTCCTCCACGACGCCCTGAACGCCGGGCCGGAACCCCTCGATCACGCCGGCGAGCAGGTTTTTCCGCACTTCCGGCCGCAAGAGGATGTGCTCGTCAGCCGGTCCCGCGCGCCGCATGATCATTTGATACATCGTATCGGACGCATTCATAAACATGAGGCGGCCAATGGAGAAGGCGCCGCGCATGGCAGGCGTCAAATGAGGAAGAAGCCGAAAGGTGACAATCTGTGCGGCAGGGAGATTTTCCGGACCTTCCGGTGAATGCAGCGGGCCGACAGGGCTGATCAGCGCCGCGGCTGTGACACTTTCCGGCAACAGAGCAGCGCATGCGGCCACGTAAGGGCCGCCCCCGGAGATGCCCGCCACGCCGAAGCGGTCGAGCCCGAGTTTGCCGGCGAGTGCGCGAACATCGTGCGTCCAATCGGCGAGCGTCCGGTTCTCCTGGTAGTCGGACAGCCCGAATCCCGGCCGGTCCGGCGCGATAAGCCGCAAGCCCAGACGCTGCGCCGGTTCGTGAACGAGGCGGAACATGAACCGGGAGCCGGGCGTCCCATGGAATGCGAAAATTGGGATTCCCGAGGGATCGCCGAACTCCGTGTAGCCCAGTCTCCGGCCATCCGGCAAACCGAGAAAACGGTCCTCGCCCGGCTTGGCATCGCTTGCGTCAAACCGGGATTCACTCGTGGCTAAATCCATGATGTTTCTTGTTCCTGGCGTTGAATATCCGGCTTGCGGATTTAGATATATTGGCAGGCTCCCTGAACATGGGAGCGCTCAGAGCTGAATGTTAGCACATCAAGGGAGAGAACGATGGCTGACGATGTAACGAGCAAAGGTCAAGGCGGACGCTTGCCAACCCGCTTTCAAGACCCGTTCCACTCTTTCCGGACAGAAATCGACAGGCTTTTCGATAACTTTCTCGGCGGCGGTTTCCCGTCGGTGACGGGCCTCCGCCAAGGCCTCCCGTCCGCGCCGCAGATGATGACTCCGACGCTGGATGTGAAGGAAAACGAGAAAGAAATCGTCGTGAAGGCGGATCTGCCCGGCATGGACGAGAAGGACATCAACCTCACCATCCATAACGGCGTGCTGAGCCTTAGGGGCGAGAAGAAGAGTGAGCACACCGACGAGCGGGAGAACTATCACGTCATGGAACGCAGCTATGGCTCGTTCCAGCGTTCGATCCGCCTCCCCGAGACGATTGACGAGGACAAGGCGGAAGCCCGGTTCGACAAGGGCGTTCTTACGATTACGCTTCCGAAGCGGCCGGAGATGGTCAGCGCTCAAAAGAAGATCGAAATCAAAGGCGCGTAGCAATTCCTTTGAAGACGATGGCCGGGCTGCCCGCCCGGCCGAACGTTACGATTTCCGAAGAGCTTCGAGCTGCGCCATAATTTCGCGGCTGTCCCAATCCGCCGGGCCAACCATTCGCGCAATTTCCTGACCGTTCTCATTTATGACTAATGTCAAGGGCAGCCCCGCCGCTTTCATGCGAATGGCAGCCTCGGCGGAATCGTCATTGTAGAGCTTGAGATGCGAGATCCCTTGCGTGGCGAAAAATTCGGCGGGCGCTTTTGGCCCGCCGCGGTCAGTGCTTAGAGCCACGACAACAAGGTTGTTGCCGCCTAGCTTCGCCTGAAGCCTGTCCAGCGACGGCATCTCGGTCTTGCAGGGCGCACACCATGTTGCCCAAAGGTTCACGAGCACCGCCCGGCCGCGCCAATCGGAGAGACGAACCGCATGTCCTTCGGCATCCTTGAACGCTAGGTCGGGGATCGTCTGTGGCTCGGCATGGCGAACGAACCGGCCGGTGATACGGTCTTCAATGGAAGAGGCCGGCGTCCCCGCGTTCTGGGTGGTTAGACCCGCGAATAACACAGCCCCGGCCATTCCTGCCGAAGCGGCCAAAACCGCAAGAACTGCATATTTTCCTGCTTCGCGAAGAAAAAGAGGCGGCTTCGCCTCTTCCTTGTTCGGTTCACCGCCGCCAGCCATGTTCAGCGTGTGGCTCGACCTTTCCCGAAGGCATAATCATAACCGGCTTTCATTTCGTTCAACGGTGACTTTGCGATCCTTCTGCCAAGCGGGTCGGGTTTCTCTTCCGTCCGAACGATCTTGATTTGTTTCTCTGGCTCGTCTTCGCTTTCCCAAGACGTCGTGCCCTCCTCATTAAAGGGATCCGTTTGGGCATTCTCAATTGGGACCTGGGTCTGTTTTTCGCTCTCCGTTGAGACGGACTGCATCTGCTTTTCCTGCTCAGCGGCGACGCCGGCGTTTTCGACGAAGGTGTCCATTAGCTTCTCCTTGGCGGATGGGCCAGACGAGCTGGCGCACGATTTCCCTTTCTTACTGAATGCGCTGCAGTTTGGGACGTTCCCACTCGCGCGCCAAAGCGCTCGACCAGGGCGTCCGCGGACTGCAAAGCGTAAACTTGGGGGGCGTGCCCCCCAGCAGCAAGCTGCCTGAAGCCCTACTGTATCATACATCATGCTTATGAGGGTGGTCTTGTGCGCTGAGGAGCGGCGCGCTAATGCTTCGCTTTAAGCCTCATCAGGCGATGACACGATGGCCAACAAAATGTGGGGCGGGCGCTTCGAAGCGAAACCCGCCGAGATCATGGAGGAGATCAACGCCTCCATTTCGTTCGACAAGCGCTTCTATGCCGAAGACATTCGCGCCAGCCAGGCTCACGCGAAAATGCTGGGCGCTTGCGGGATCATCCCCGCGAAGGAGGCGGAGGAGATCGTGGCAGGTCTCGAAACCGTCCGCGAGGAGATCGCGCTTGGCCGCTTCGAGTTCCGGCGCGAGTATGAAGACATCCACATGGCGGTGGAAGCACGCCTGAAGGAGCTGATCGGCTCAGTCGCAGGCAAGCTCCACACGGCGCGCTCGCGCAACGATCAGGTCGCCACCGATTTCCGCCTGTATATTCGGGGCGCGATCGATCACCTGGACAGCCAGCTTCTCAGCCTGCAGAGAGCGCTGGCCCGCAAGGCCGCCTCGCATGCGGACACCATCATGCCGGGCTTTACCCATCTGCAGACCGCTCAGCCCGTGACGTTCGGCCATCACTGCCTCGCCTATGTCGAGATGCTGGCGCGCGACCGCGGCCGCTTTGCCGACGCCCGCAAGCGCGTGAACGAGTCGCCGCTGGGCGCCGCGGCGCTGGCCGGGACGTCCTTTCCCATCGACCGGGCCAAGACGGCGGCGGAGCTTGGCTTCGACCGCCCCATGGCGAACTCGCTCGATGCGGTCTCCTCCCGGGATTTCGTGCTTGAGACGCTGGCGGCGGCATCGATTTGCGCCTCCCATCTGTCGCGGCTCGCCGAGGAAATCGTCATCTGGTTCAGCGCGGGCTTCGGCTTCATCACCTTGAGCGATCGCTTCACGACCGGCTCCTCCATCATGCCGCAGAAGCGCAACCCGGACGCCGCCGAGTTGATCCGGGCGAAGGCCGGCCGCGTTTCCGGAGCGTTCGTCTCGCTCCTGATGGTCATGAAGGGGCTTCCGCTCGCCTATTCGAAAGACATGCAGGAAGACAAGGAGGCGGCCTTCCTCGCCATCGACGCGCTGTCGCTGGGGCTCGCCGCCATGACGGGCATGGTCGAAGACCTGGAGCCGAACCCGGAGAAAATGCGCGAAGCCGCCGCGCTCGGCTTTTCGACAGCCACCGATCTTGCGGATTGGCTCGTCCGTTGCGCGGGGCTGCCTTTCCGCGAAGCCCATCACGTTACGGGCCGCATCGTGAAAGCAGCCGAAAATGCCGGCCTTGATCTTGCCCACGTTCCGCTGGAGACAATGCGGAAGATCGAGCCGCGCATCGATGCTTCCGTTTTCGATGTGCTGAACATCGACAAGTCTGTCGAGAGCAGGCGAAGCTTCGGAGGCACTGCGCCACAAAATGTGCGCGCGGCGGCAGAAATCTGGCTGAAGTCTCTGGAGTTGGAAAAAGCTTCAGGGTAAAGACGATCTGGGCTGGCGCGGCAGCAGCTGCGCCGTTACGGGGACAAGATGGCTCGTACAGTGCGCAATTTGGTTTTGGCCGCGGGCGTGGCGCTCGCGCTTGCTGCATGCGGGAAAAAGAGCGACTTGCAACGGCCGCTGCCGCCCCCAGATGTTCCGAAGGATGCCTCCGGGAAGAATCCGGATCCCAACCGCCCTTTCATTCTCGATCCCCTTTTGCGCTAAAACTGACCGGGCCTATGCTCGATGCACTTTTTTTCTTACCGGAACGGCATCCTCCATGCCGAAGATGTCGCTCTTGATGCGATCGCGCGCAAAGTTGGCACGCCTTTCTACTGCTATTCGACGGCGACCATCGAGCGGCACTTCAAGGTGTTCTCCGAGGCCTTCGCGGGGCACGATGCCCTGATCTGCTATTCCATAAAGGCCAATTCCAACATTTCGGTCATTCGCACTCTGGCGAGGCTTGGCTCTGGCGCGGACGTAGTCTCGGAAGGGGAAATTCACCGAGCGCTGGCGGCCGGAATACCGCCCGGGAAGATCGTGTTTTCCGGCGTGGGCAAGACGCGGGCCGAAATGGCTTTCGCGCTCGACACCGGGATTTTCGGCTTCAATGTCGAGTCCGAGGCCGAGCTTCGCGCCCTGAGCGAAGTGGCGAGCGCACGCGGCGTTTCGGCGCGCATCGCGTTTCGCATCAATCCCGACGTCGATGCGAAGACGCACGCCAAAATCTCAACCGGCAAGTCCGAGCACAAATTTGGCGTGAGCTGGAAAGATGCGCGCGCCCTTTATGGGCTCGCGCGCACGCTGCCGGGCATCGACGTGCATGGCGTCCATATGCATATCGGCAGCCAGATCACGCATATGGAGCCGTTCAAGAACGCCTTCGCCCTGCTGGCAAGCCTGGTGGAGGACTTGAGGACTGACGGCCACACCATATCCTTCGTGAACCTCGGCGGAGGGCTTGGCATTCCCTACCGCTGGGATCTCCAGGAGCCGCCGCTGCCGAAGGAATATGCGGAGATCGTGATCGCTCTTTCGAACCGTCTCGGCGCCAGGCTCCTGTTCGAGCCGGGCCGCGTGATTGCCGGCAACGCCGGGATCCTGGTGACGGAAGTGATCTACACCAAGCGGGGCGGCGAGAAACACTTCATCATCGTCGATGCCGGGATGAACGATCTCGTCCGGCCGACGCTTTATGACGCCTATCACGATATCTGGCCCGTTCGCGAGGCGCTTCGCAACGGGAATATGGCTCGCGCCGACGTTGTCGGCCCCGTCTGCGAGACTGGCGATTTCCTAGCGAAAGACCGCGCCATGCCCGAGGCGGCCGTCGGCGATCTTCTCGCTGTCATGACGGCGGGGGCCTATGGGGCAGTGCAGGCATCCACCTACAACACCCGTCGCCTCGTGCCCGAGGTTCTCGTCTCGGGCACGGATTACGCTGTGATCAGACCGCGGCCCTCCTACGAAGACATGTTGAAGGCCGAGGCCATCGCGCCCTGGCTTCGTTAGGCAGGGGCGCTTTGTGCAGCGCTGCGCGCGATTGGCCCGCCCGCAAGAGCGCAGGCCATCGCGCCCAATGCAGGCATACGAAACGTCATGAAATCATGACAGCTGTGTCCATGACAGGCTTCTCCTTACACAATTACTTATGCCGTTTTTACAAAACGAACCCAATCTTGACGGCGTGTAAACCCTTTCAGGGCGACGCGCCTGAAACGCTCCAATCGGCGATACGAGTCGAATGCTCTGGGACTGGTATCAGAAATGGGACATAGCGGATTGCGAACTCGGCAAGTTTCGTGACACCCGCAAAATCGAGTTTGCCGGAGCCCAGCAGCGGCAGGGCCTCCACCACCAACACCTCCGAAGGGATCATCAAGTCGGCGGCGCCCTTCGCTTTCGCAAATTGTTGGAATACGGTCCGGCTTGCGCCTTGTTCTTGTGTAAGAAGGACAAGTCTTTGTCCCTTGCGGGCATCAGAAAGCGCGGCGGCGGCCGACAGCGCTGCGGGCCAGCACTGCGACGCAAGCTCTTCCACAGCGGCAAATGAAACCATCTCACCGCCGATCTTGGCGAACCGCTTCGCGCGCCCCTTGATGGTGACAAATCCCGAGTGGTCGATGCTCACGATATCGCCGGTGTCATGCCATCCGTCGCTCACAGGCTCCAGCACCCCGGGCTTGTCCGCCTTGAGATAGCCCAGCATGACGTTCGGCCCGCGCACGAAGAGGCGCCCGCCGTCCGGGACCCCTTCAACGGGCTCCAGGCGCGTTTCGATCCCCGGCAACATCCGGCCCACTGTGCCTGAACGGCTGTACATGGGCGTATTGAGCGCCAGCACAGGCGCGGTTTCGGTGACGCCATAGCCTTCCAGAATGCGAAGGCCGAATTTCTCCATGTAAAGTGCGCGCGTCGCCGGCCGGACCGGTTCAGCGCCCGCCACGATATAGCGGATCGAGCGGAAATCGTATGCGTTAGCCATCCGCGCATAGCCGGTCAGGAACGTATCGGTGCCAAACAGAACAGTGGCATTGGAGCCGTAAACGAGTTCCGGGACAAACCGGTAATGCAGCGGCGAAGGATAAAGATAGACGGGGACGCCTGAGACGAGAGGCAGCACGAGGCCGGCAGTCAGCCCGAAAGAATGGAAGATGGGCAGCACGTTGAAGACCTTGTCCTCGCGGCCGAAGTCGATGCGCGCGGCGACTTGCGCCACATTCGCCAAGCATATTCGAGTGGCTCAAAACCACGCCCTTGGGCACGCCTTCCGATCCGGACGTGAACAAGATCACGGCGCGGCCTGAGGGGCTTGGCGCTTGCGAGGGGTTTTTCATAGCGCAGCGCCGCCGAAATCTTGTCGAGAAAGGTCACGCTGGCGCGGAGGTCTTCGAGATAGACGAAGGCGACCTGCGACTGCAGTTGCTCGATCAGTTTTTCGAGATTCGCTTTTTCGACGAAAGCGCGCGACGTCACGATGGTCGCGACTTTCGCGACCTTGCAGGCGGAAGAGATGTTGGCTGCGCCCGCCGTGAAATTGATCATAGCGGGAACACGGTTCGCCGACATCAAGCCCAGTATGGTCAAGGCAGCGCCATTGCTCGTCGGCAACATGACGCCGACGGCCTCGCCCTCTCCGGCAAGCTTCATGAACTTTCCGCCGAGAACGCGGGCAGCAATGAGCGCGCGTTTATAGGTCAGTTGCCCCGTAACAGGGTCTTCGAGCGCGATGCGATCCTTGCCATGAACGCGCGCCGCCTCAACAGTCGCTTCAAAAACGGTCCGGTCGATGGGCGTGGTGTAGAACATGAGATCGGACATGATTTCGTAGAGCGCCTGGCCAGCGGCTTCGCGCCGTGCCCTGCCCGTCAAGGCGTCGTCTATTTTCGGCATGACCGGCTCGCGAACGATGATGCGCACCTTGGGGAACCAGCGGCGGCGCACCTGGTCGGGCTTGAGCCGGGTGAAGGGCGCGGCCTCGATCCCCTCGAGCCGGACGGGCACGACGTTGACCTTGGATTTGTCGGCGATCAGGCCGGCGCCGTCATAGACCTTCATCAAGCTACCGGTAACGGTGAGACGGCCTTCGGGGAAGATGACAAGCGTTTCGCCCTGATCGCGGACGGCCTTGACCAGCGTCCGCACGGCGAGCGGCCGCGTCGGGTCGAGCGGCATGGCGCGCACGAAGCGGAGGAAGGGCTTCACCCACCAGCGTTGCGCAATGCTGTGATCGATGGCGAAAAGCGGGTCTTTGTCCATGATCGATAGCGCGAGCGCCGCGTCGAGATAGCTCGCATGGTTCAGGGCGATGATGGCGTTGGGGCCAGCCTTGGCGATGTTCTCAAGGCCGGTCGCCTCGATGCGAAAGAGGGCGCGAAAGAGGAGCCAGAGGAAATCGCGCTGATGGGGCTCTGTCGGCATGGTTCGGTAAATCCAGGCCGCGCTTAAGAGCGAAAGAGCGCCGATCATCAGGAAGACGCCGCTCATGGCTCAACCCCGCCTTCTGCATGCCGCTTATCGCAAGCGCGCCAGCAAAGATGAAAACGGACGAGAGAATGTTCACTGCCCCCACGATGCGGGCGCGCTTGGCGTTTGGCGCCCAGACCTGGACCGCCGAGAAAGCCGGCACCACGAAAATGCCGCCCATGATGGCCATGACGGCGAAATCGATGGCAAGCCGCCAGGCTGCAGGCTGCGCGAAGAAAGCGGCCGCATCCAGCGTGTGAGCGGGCGCGGCGAAGCCGCTGACCATGAAGCCGACATCAAGCGCGACGACGCCGATGACGAAACAGGCGATAGGCGCCGGCAAGAGCACGACGCGGCCGGTGGAGAGATAAGAGCCAAGTCCCGAGCCGACTGCGATCGCAATCGAGAATTCGGCGAGATAGACGCTGACGACGAGTTCGTTTCCGCCCATGAGTTTGATGAGCGCGGGCGCAAGCGACACAATGAGCGCGCCGATGAGCCAGAACAGCGCCACCATTACTCCGGCCCGCCACAGCCGCGCATCGGCCCACAAATCTTTCATGAGTTCGAGCGAGGAGCGGAAGGGGTTGCGGTCGATTTCAAGAGCGGGCGCCGCCTCCGCAGTCGCCGGGATTGCTTTGGACACGAGCCAGCAGGCCACGGCAAGCACCATCATCAAGCCGCCGAAGAGAGCAGTGTGGCCTCCATTTGGCGGCGACACCGCCTGCGATTGCGCCGAGCAAAATTGCGATGAAGGTGGCGCTTTCAACGAGCGCGTTGCCGGTCGGGATTTCGTCGAAGGAGAGATGATCGGGCAGAATGCCGTATTTGATCGGCCCAAACAGCGCCGACACGGTCCCGAAAAGGAAGAGCGCGCCGAACAGCACGGGCAACGACCCGAGCCAGAAGCCAGTTGCAGCGACGCCCGCGACAGCGATCTCGGCCGCTTTCAGCGTGCGCGCAACCTTTGCCTTGTCGAAGCGGTCGGCCAGTTCGCCGCCCAGCCCTGAAAAGAGGAAGGAAGGGGCGATGAAGATCGCGCCCGCCAGCGTCACGAGCGCTTCGCTGTTATCGCCCGCGAGCTTGAACAAAATGAAGAACACGATCGCGTTCTTCAGGAAATTGTCGTTGAACGCCGATAGAAACTGCGTCCAGAACAAGGGCGCAAAACGGCGGCTCGTCATCAAGGCAAGCATGATCTTTTCTCGTCGCTTCGGGTTAAGCGTCGCCTAAAACTAAGCAAACTGGCGAACGGATTGTCATTGCGGCCAAGCGAAGCGCGACACGGGATCGCAAAAATGCAGGCGCTTCAACTTGTTACGACCCCCGGATAAGGCTCTGCCTTTCCTGGATGACGTCTGCGTGCACTGGCGGTGGCTTGGCCGCGTGAGAACCGACAGGAGATTGGCGCCCGTTCAAGCGCCCGGTTTGCCGACTTCCATCAGAAGCCGCTCGGTCCTCGCATCTTCGATCCGGTTCAGGAACCTGGCCGCCTCGTGATTGTCCCTGAGCGTTTTTGTGAGCGTTATGCAGGACTGGGTCAGCATGAGCACGCCCATGGCGAGATAGCCCTTCGCCCACAGATCGAGCGGCAAATAGAGAATGCCAGCGGCCACCATGGCGGCGGACGCAAAGAAGGAAATGTACGTGAAGGTGAGCCAGGCGTTGCTATGAGGTTGTGAGCTTTGGTTCATGGCGATGGACTCCAGCATGTCGCGTTACCGTTGTTGAGGGGGATCGAGGGGTCTAAGTTTCGCTTGCTCTGAGGCGGGCTAAGACATCATCAGCCGTGGTCTTGAGGCGGGGACCGAAGCCTTGGGCCGCCATCCGCTCCGCCACATCGCTCGGGCTGGTGGCGAGGTCGAGCTTGGCCAGGGCTTCGTCGGCTGCGAAGGACTCCGCCTGACGTTCGCGCAAGCGATGGAGCGTGGCCTCAGCCTCGGACAAAGTGCTCTCATGCAGCCGGCCTTCCTCGATCGGGGTCTTTCGCATGGTGCGAACGGATTCTGCTGCGCGCGCAACGCGCCTGCCGCGATCAAGGGCCACGAGGCGCTGCTCGGCGAGGGCGACGGTCGTCCGCAGTCTCGCGATTTCGGACGCAAACAGCGTGCGCGCCTTCTCAGCGGCATCCCGGTCTGCTTCGAGCGCGGCAATGGCCTCCGCGCCTTCCCGCGCGATGCCTTCGTTTCCGGCTTTCAAAGCCGCTTTGACGCGAACCTCAAGGTCGGCAATACGAGCGATCGTGCCCTCAAGACGCTTGGCCTCCATCTCGTCTTGCGCGATGGCGAGAGCAAGCGCGCGTTTCGACTGGTCGATGGCCACCCTTGCTTCGCGCATCTGCTGATCCAGAATGAGGAGCGCGTTGCGATCTGTGATCTCCTCCGCGGCGCTTGCAGCGCTCCCCCTTATCAGGAGAAAAAGGGTCTTGAACATGGACACCTCAATCTTGAACGTTGTTCACGAAATGATCTATAGCGCAGCACTTTGAACGTTGTTCAAGAAAATAATTGAACGTTGTTCAAATTCTTCCATTAGGATGCGGGCATGGTTTCAAAAATGGCGATTCGGCGGGAGCGTCAGCTCGATGCCTTGATCAGCGCGGCGGAATTGAGGATCAAGGCGACTGGCCTTGCAGGCGTAAAAGCGCGCGAGCTTGCCGACGACATCGGCATCGCGGTTGGCGCGATCTACAATCTCGTGGCCGACCTCGATGAGCTGATTCTGCGGGTCAATGTGCAGACGATGAACAGGCTCGATGCCGCCCTTCTCGAAGCGGCGCCGCAGCTCCTTGCCTTCCACCCGCGCCGACGCTGCCGAGCGGCTTATCGCCATCGGGCTCGCCTATCGCCGGTTTGCGTCCGAAAACATGCGGCTGTGGCGCAATCTCTTCGAGTACTCCCCGCCGCCGGGGAAGGCGCTCCCCGATTGGGCTCAGGGCAAGGACGTCCATCTTATCCGTCAGGTCAGCGAACCCTTGCGCGTCTTGATGGCCGAGGCGAACGAGGCAGAGCGCTACCTGATGGCGCGGACATTATTCAGCGCCGTCCATGGCATCGTTTCACTGGGCCTTGAGGATTGGCAAATCGGCGTACCAGCGGATGAACAGGATGCTCAAATCGAAAAGCTTCTGCGTATCATCTGCAACGGGCTACGTTGAAAAGCCAAAAGGAACGATCATGGATCGAGGCTGGTAAGGCGACGGCGAAATCACGAAACACGTCAGCTTCCGGTGTGCTTTCCGGATCGATTTTCCCAAGATAGTCAATTAGCGAGGCAAGAACCTTGCTGCCCTCGGGCGTCCTGATCCTACATCATAGCCTACAAAAACGTGTCCTTCGATGTCCGCCCGTGTCCCTCTCGGGAACTCTAGAAAACGGGGAAATACGGTCTTTCAACCGTTTAGGCGGATTCTGTCCGACAATGTCCTGAGATGATGGTGCCAAGCCTTGCTTTTCGGGCGAACCCATGTGAAAAGCAGGCGACGCGGTCGTGGCGGAATTGGTAGACGCGCCAGGTTCAGGTCCTGGTGTTCGCAAGGACGTGGAGGTTCGAGTCCTCTCGACCGCACCAAGTGGCCGATACGTTCTCCTTGGCGATCCGCTTCTTCACTTGGAACGAGTTGCCCGCTCGATTAAATCTGCGTTTTAGGGATACTTGGCAGCATGCTTTGTCAATCGAAGCGCTGCTCCCCGGGGGAGCCCTTCGCGAAAAAGCCCCCAACTATGGTGAGGCGGCAAGGCGCACCTTTCCAATCCGCTAAAGCCGGGTTATGCATTAAGATCAATTTTGATCTCACGCGCGCTTCCAACCGGGTCTGGCATGGCTGCAACATTTGGAAATTCTACGATAGTCACCGTTTTTGGCGCTTCAGGGTTTCTGGGACGCTATGTGGTCCAGGCGCTCGCGCGATCCGGGTGCCGGATAAAAGCCGCGGTTCGCCGTCCCGAGCTTGCTCTTCACTTGCAGCCGCTCGGTTCAGTGGGGCAGATCGCTCTCCTGCAGGCCAATGTGCGCGATGAAAAGTCTGTCGCTGAGGCCGTGCGGGGAGCCGATTGGGTCGTCAATCTCGTCGGTGTCCTGCAGCCGTCAGGCCGGCAGACTTTCAAGGCCGTCCACGCGGAAGCGCCGGAAATAATCGCAAGGGCAGCGAAGGCGAGCGGCGCGCGCGGGTTCGTTCATATATCGGCAATCGGCGCCGACCGGCTTTCACACTCGGCCTATGCCCGGACAAAGGGCGAGGGCGAGGCCAAGGCGCTGGCCGCGTTCCCGGAAACCGTGATTTTGCGGCCATCGCTCGTTTTCGGCCCCGAAGACAACTTCTTCAACCGATTCGCAGCGCTCGCTTCATTCTCGCCCGTCCTGCCTCTTATCGGCGGGCAGACGCGGTTTCAGCCTGTTTATGTCGGAGATGTTGCGCGAGCGGTGTCGGCTGCCGTATCCGGGCAGGCTGCGGAAGGCGCGATCTACGAACTCGGAGGCCCCACCGTTTACAGCTTTCGCGAGATCCTGCAAAAGGTCTGCGAGTGGACGCAGCGCAATCGCATCCTGCTGCCGATCCCGTTCTGGGCAGCGAAGGTCCCGGCTTTCTTCCTTCAGGTCCTGCCGGGCGCGCCGCTCACCATCGACCAAGTCAGGATGCTTCAAAAGGACAACATCGTCAGCCCGGAGGCCATTCGGGATCAGCGGACCTTGGAGGGCCTCGGCATTGTTGAACCTCGCAGCGCCGAGGTCATCGTTCCGCCCTACCTGCAGCGCTATCGGCCGAAAGGAGAGTTCTCAGCGGACCGTGTCGGCGTTTTTTAGCGCCAGCCGGTCCGCGGCCAGTTTCGGATTATGGTGACACTCCTCCATTACCCGCTCTGCCCCACCTCGCGCGCCGTGAGGCTTGCTCTTCTCGAGAGTGGAATCGAGCCGGCTTTCTCCGAGGTCAAGCCGTGGTCGCTTACGCTTGAGTTTCTCAATATCAATCCGGCGGGAACGCTGCCCGTCCTCACGATTGAGGGAAAGCCCCTGTGCGGGGCCTGCCCGATCGTCGAATACCTGTCTGAGACCGCCAAGCGAGACGGCGCGCAATCCGCGCGCGTCGTCATGTGGCCCGGGACGCCCTCCGAACGGGCCGAGGAGCGGCGGGTGGCGGAGTGGTTCCTCCGCAAGTTCGACGTCGAGGTCACCCAGAACATTCTCGATGAGAAGTTCTACAAACCAATGTCGCGCGGCCGCCTCGCGCCCGACCTTGCCACGATAAGGGCTGGCAGAAGCAATTTGCGCTATCATCTTTCCTATGTGAGCTATCTGAGCGATCAGCGAAAATGGCTGGGCGGCGATCAGTTGAACTTTGCGGATTTGGCCGCGGCGGCGCAGATCTCGGTGATGGATTACCTGGACGAGATGCCTTGGGCAGATTTTCCCGAGGCGAAGGCTTGGTATCAGCGCCTGAAATCGAGACCGTCCTTTCGGCCTCTGCTCGCTGACCGCATACCGGGCATCAACCCGCCGGGTCATTATGCGAACCTCGATTTCTGAGGGAGAAACGGTTACACCTCCGCAGCCCGATCTTGCAGGCTGGATCAAGGAGCGCGTTCTCAGGCACGGCTTCGATGCGGCTGGAATAGCATCGCCATCCGCTGTCCGTAATGCTTCGCTCGATCTCCATGCGTTTCTCGAAGCCGGGTTTCAAGGCGAAATGGGATGGCTTGCGGCCAACTCCGACCGCCGCGCCGACCCACGTGCGCTTTGGCCTGAAGTGCGATCCATTGTCATGGCGGGCATGAATTATGGGCCGGAGACGGACCCCGCCGTGGCGCTGAAAAGCAGTTCCCGAGCCGCAATCTCGGTTTACGCCCAAGGCGCGGATTACCACGACGTCATCAAGGGAAAGCTGAAAGCCATCGCCGGAGATCTCGCGCGCCGCTCCGGCGAGGACGTGAAGGTTTTCGTAGATACCGCGCCCGTCATGGAAAAGCCTCTCGCCCAGGCCGCCGGGATCGGCTGGCAGGGGAAGCACACGAACCTTGTCTCGCGCGAGTTCGGGTCATGGCTGTTCCTCGGCGCGATCTTCACGACCGCGGAGCTGAAACCGGATGAGCCGGAGGCCGCACATTGCGGCTCCTGCCGCCGCTGTCTCGACGCCTGCCCCACACAGGCATTTCCGGCTCCATACCGTCTCGACGCGCGGCGCTGCATTTCCTACCTAACCATCGAATACAAAGGACAAATTCCGCATGAGTTCCGCGCCGCGATGGGGAACCGCATTTACGGCTGCGACGACTGTCTGGCAATCTGCCCTTGGAATAAATTTGCGGAAACGGCCCGCGAGATGAAGTTCAAGCCGAAAGAGGCCGCGCATAACCCTCCCCTTGCCGAGTTATTGCGACTCGATGACGCCGAGTTCCGCGCGCGGTTCAAGGGTTCGCCCATCAAGCGCATCGGGCGCGACCGCTTCGTGCGGAACGTGCTCGTAGCTGCCGGCAATTCCGGGGATGAGAGCCTTCTGCAAGGCGTCGTTGCGCTCTTGGGCGACGCTTCACCGCTGGTGCGCGGCATGGCTGTCTGGGCCACCCGCAGGCTTGCGAGCGCGGACCAAGAAGCCGTGCTGAGAGAGAAATTTTCTGCTAAAGAGAGTGACGTTCAGGTGCGTTCGGAGTGGGATGGTGCGCCATGAGCAATTTCTTTGCGTTCGGACTGGGATATTCGGCGGTTGAGACGGCGTCAATCCTCCTCGAGGGAGCATGGCGCGTTTCTGGAACGGTGCGCTCGGCGGCGAAGGCGGCCGAACTCGAAAAGCAGGGTGTGTCGCCCATTCTTTTCGACGACCGCGCTGCGGTTGAA
Source organism: uncultured Alphaproteobacteria bacterium (assembly GCA_963833565.1). Classification (GTDB taxonomy): domain Bacteria; phylum Pseudomonadota; class Alphaproteobacteria; order Rhizobiales; family Rhodomicrobiaceae; genus Rhodomicrobium. Next base: position 27,073 of record CAWHYO010000041.1, on the reverse strand, counting down.
AAAGCGCTTCAGACAGCAACTCATCTTCTCGTCTCCACGCCGCCCGGCGAGGAGGGCGACCCCGCGCTAGCTGCCTATGGGCAAGCGCTCCTGGAGGCCCCGGCGCTCAGATGGATCGGATACCTTTCCACCGTCGGCGTTTACGGAGACCACCGCGGCGCATGGATCGATGAGGACACGCCAACGGCCGCGCCTCGCGGGCGAAAATCCGCGCGCGTGGACGCGGAAAAGGCATGGGAAGCGCTCGCCCATGAGCGCGGGGTTCCGCTCGATGTTTTCCGGCTCGCGGGGATTTATGGCCCAGGGCGAAGCCCCATCGACCGCATCCGCGCGGGCGATGCGCGCCGCATCGTGAAACCCGGCCAGGTCTTCAACCGCATTCATGTCGAGGATATCGCACAAACCGTGATTGCCGCGATCCGGCGCGAACGGCGCGGCGGCGGCTCGCGCATCTACAACGTCGCCGATGACGAGCCGGCGCCTCCGCAGGATGTCCTGCTTTACGCGGCCCAACTCATCGGGCGCTCCGCCGCCCCCGGAAATTCCGTTCGAGAAAGCCAACTCTCTCCGATGGCGCGCAGTTTCTATGAGGATAACAAGCGCGTCCACAATACCAAGATCAAGCGTGAGCTTGGCGTCGTGCTGCGGTATCCGACGTACAGGGAAGGCTTGCAGGCGCTTGCAAGGCTGGGAGACGTCCAGGTTTGAGATGGTCCATTTTGCAAGAGGCGGCATCTGGCTCGAAACCCTGACTGGCGTGCGCAGCTTGAGCGGCGATCTTAGGAAAAAGCGCCTTACTGAGAAGTTAACTGCGGTAAGTTACTGATTTCAAAATAAAAATACAGGAGAGCGCTTCCGACGCCTCGATCGCGATGGGCGCGTTTATGGTTAATGGGCGCGGGATGAATTATATTTAACGGACTTTAGCGCGTCCCATTCCCGCCAAAAATATAATCCCTTAACCCTACCGGCAGAAGCCAGAAAGCTGTTCATTTTCAATGGGTTGGTCGCTTATTTGCGCTGGGCGGACGCGGGTCGCTTTCATTGTTGTGTATTTCTTAACCAAAATCCGGCCGGAAATAAATCCTTGCGCGCCGGAATTAACCATCTCGGGTTAACGCTTATCGACGGGCAACCAATCATTAACGTGGTCCCGCCTCCCCAAAGCACAAACGTATTTCCCAGTCTTATCCAATCCTGGTTGGTCCCGCGCCAATAGCCGATGGAGAATGTGGCCGAACGGCAGTCTGGGTCGCGAGCCGCCGGTTCAGTCTTGTCGCGATCACCTTCGCGCCAAGACGGCTTCCGGATCCAAATGCGGTCGTCCATGAAAAGACCGGCACAATCCCGCCCTTGACCCTGAACTGTCATCGGCGTCTGCGCGATCAGGACGTAAGCGCAAAATTAGCTCGGATTTGAAAAAGCCAACTTCTGAGGAGATTGACTTCCCCCTCGATCAGAGACGGGTCATCCTGAGCGTAGGATAGCAGGATAGAACCATGATATCCCGCCATCAAAAAACGGGATTGCTCCATGGAACGTTCTGGAGGAAGCCCAGCCAACCTGAATTGTACCTCTAACCACTGGAATTGCACTGCATATATTCGAGCCGCATCGGATTTTAGCCTACCGCCTTCTTGCCGTAAGTCACGAGTTAAGCCCGCCAAAGGACAGCCCAATGAGACGTAGATTTCGGCCATGGTGCGGGCTTGATCGAGGAAGCCTTCCAGCCTTCGCCAAGGATCGCTCTCCGTTTCCAGCGCCTTAAGATATTCGGTTAGCAAAACACACCACTCGTCCACGACAGCACGGGCCAAATCGCTTTTCGTCTTGAAGTAATAAAAGACGTTGCCTGCCGATATGCTCGCGGACTTCGCTACGTCGGCAAGCGACGTATTAGCGTATCCCTTGTGATGAAATTGCTCGATCGCTGCGGTTACGAGCCTATTGTGCTTATTCGTCGGTGGGCGGCCCATTCGTTTGGATTTCCTCCAATAGGAAGCTTAATAGTGAGTTGACCAACTTAATACGTCTTGTTAGGTTGCTTGTCACGAGCCTATCAGGGAAGGCATACCAATGAAGCTTGGATACACGATCCTCTACGTGGCGTCAGTTCCCGACACGATTGCCTTCTACGAAAAAGCCTTCGGTTTGGAACGAGGAATGGTGACGCCGACGAACGAGTACGGCGAACTTAAAACAGGCGATACAAAATTGGCTTTCGCCGCCAACAGCTTTGTCAAAACTCTCACCGGCGTCGCGTTCGAGGAGGCTGCCCCTGGCAAATCTGCTCCGCCGGTTGAACTTGGAATGGTCACAGAAGATGTCGACGCTGCTTACGCAAAGGCACTTGCTGCGGGCGCGGTGTCCATTAAAAAGCCAGAAAAAAAGCCGTGGGGCCAAATAGTTGGATATGTTCGCGATAACAATGGTTTCCTAGTCGAAATCTGCACACCCGTCGTGGACTGAAGCAAACAATGGCGTCTCAGAAAAGCACTGTCGATTTCATTGAAGAGCAGGCCGCAGACGCTGGAGCCGTTTCCAGCCGGAAAATGTTCGGCGAGTACGCGCTCTTCTGCGACGGCAAAATGGTTGCCCTGATTTGCGATGATCAGCTGTTCGTCAAACCAACGAAGGCCGGGCGAGCCCATATTGGCGCTCCTACCGAAGCGCCCCCCTACAAAGGGGCGAAGCCTTGCTTTCTAATACCAGGCGACAAATGGGAAGACGCCGATTGGCTGGCCGAACTTATCAAGGTTTCCGCAGCCGAATTGCCGTTACCCGCGAAGAAAAAGCCTCGTTCAGTCCGCCCACGACCATGAATTCGATCATCGCCGTGGCCGTCTTTTGACTCTTTTTTCAAAGGAAGTTGCCAAGCCCTTGTGACAGCTAGCTCAGCAGAGGATAAGGTCGTCATCGCAATGGCGTTGGCAGATGAGACATTGGAGCCTTGACTGCTTCTGACCCACCCTCACCGTCTGAGGCTCCATCTCTGGTAGTCCGCAAAGCTATCAGAAAGCGGGCGCACCGATCTAACAAAGTTTTTAGTGCCACTTAGCCCGCAATCGGCCTAATCCCGAGATGCTGCGCGCTCTTCAGTGGCTAATGCATGCGGCTGATGCTGAAATCGATGGAATCCAGGAGAGCGTTACGCGCCTCGCTCTTCGGGAAGATGAGCAGCGCCTCGCGGGCCTCCTTGCCGTAGAGGCAGGCGCGCTGGATGGTCTCCTCGATGGCGTTATGGCGGACCATGAGCGCAAGCGCCTCATCGAGATCGTTGTCCTCGATGGCTCCGTCCTGGAGCGTGCGCTGCCAGAAGGCGCGCTCCGTGGCGCTGCCTCTGCGATAGGACAGCACCACCGGCAGCGTGATCTTCCCTTCGCGGAAGTCGTCGCCGACACGCTTGCCGAGCTTTGCCGCTTCGCCGGAATAATCGAGGGCGTCATCGATGAGCTGAAAGGCGAGGCCGATATTTGTCCCAAAAAGGCGAAGCGCCGCCTGCTCGCTTGCGCTGCGGCCCGTGATCTCTGCGCCGATTTCCGTGGCAGCCGAAAAGAGGGCCGCCGTCTTCGCCTGGATCACGGCGAGATAATCTTCCTCCGTCGTCGCCATGTTTTTCGACGCCGCGAGTTGCATAACCTCGCCTTCCGCGATGATCGCAGAAGCTTCCGATAAAATCTTCAACGCGCCGAGGGAGCCGACATCGACCATCATGCGGAAGGCTTGCCCGAGCAGAAAGTCCCCCACGAGCACACTGGCCTGGTTGCCCCACAACATGCGGGCGCTCTTCTTGCCGCGGCGCATATCGCTTTCATCGACAACATCGTCGTGAAGGAGCGTCGCGGTGTGCATGAATTCCACGGCAGCCGCCAGCTTGATGTGTCCATCGCCACGATAGCCGCACATCTTGGCCGCCCCGATCGTCAGCATGGGGCGCAGGCGCTTTCCGCCGGAGTTGATCAGATGCTGGGCAAGCTCGGGAATGAGAGCGACGTCGGAGCGAGCCTGCGAAAGGATGATCTGGTTCACTTCGGCCATTTCATCGCGCACAAGCCGCATCAAAGGCTCGAGCGCCGCAGCCGGATCGCCGCGCTCCTGAACTTGAGCGGCCAAGCTCATGATCTCCTCCGAATTTGATGATTGGGCATAGTGACGAGCTGGGAGCGCGTCCATAGCGACCCAGTCAAACACCGCTTTGATAAATTAGCCACGTGGCTTAATGTCCCTGATACCGCCGTACCTGAAAAAGGCTTTTTCAATGAGAGAGTTGCTCCGCACTACCGATATTGTGCTCCTCAGTTATGTCAACTCCCTGTTGAACGATGCTGGTGTCTCTGTGTTCATCGCCGACTTGCATGTCAGCTCGGTTGAAGGATCAATCGGCGCTTTTCCCCGTCGCGTTCTTGTCGCAGCTGAAGACTGGGATGAAAGCATCTCCATCCTCACCGCCGCCGACCTCGGCGATCATCTGATCGATGCAAAGCTGCAACACGGCACTGCGCCACTCTAATATCCCGGCCACGACATGGCCAGTCATTTCAATTTGACGTATGATGCTTTTTTGGATGGCCGGGTGCGCCTGCGCCAGCCCGAGAAGGGGTTCAGGTCCGGATTGGACGCGGTTTTTCTCGCCGCCGCATGCCCGGCCAAAGCCGGCGATCACGTGCTTGAAGCAGGATGCGGAGCAGGCGCCGCGTCCCTTTGCCTTCTGGCCCGCGTTCCGGAGACGAAAGTAACCGGGGTGGAGATCGATCCCGCACTGGCGGCTCTCGCATGTGAGAACGCGGTGGAAAATGGCATGTCCGGGCGCTTTGCGAGCATTGCCGCCGACGTCACCGCATCCTGGGCTGAGCTTGAGGCGGCCGGGGTCGCGGCGCGACGCCTACGATCACGTCATTGCCAACCCGCCGTTCTTCTCGCATGGCCGTTCGAGGCCCGCCAGAGATCGAGGCAACGCACGCGCACGCGCCATGCCCGAAGGCGACCTTGAGACCTGGCTTCGCTTCCTCGCCGCCACCGCCAAGCCATCCGGCACCTGCACGGTGATCCATACGGCGGAAGCCCTGCCGCAGCTCTTAGCCTCGTTCGAGAGGCGTTTCGGAGATTTGAGGATTACCGCAGTCTACCCGAAGGCGGATGCGCCCGCAATCCGCCTTATTGTGCGCGGCACGAAGGGGAGCCGCGCGCCGGTCTCCATCACCCCCGGCTTCATTCTGCACGAGGATGACGGGACGCCGGCCGCCGCCGCCAAAGCGATCCTGAGAAATGGGTGTGCCCTGTTCACCACGTCTCACGGCAAATGAACAGTAGGGGAATGCCTTGTTAACGGCGATGCCGTACACACATGTCCCATGAAAGTTGCGGGCTGACCTTTCCAGCTCTTTGTCTCTGTCTTTCGGGTTTTTCATGCGAGTGGATAGCGAGCGTCTACCAGATATCGGCCCAACCTCATTTTGGGACCGGATCAGCCCCAGCCGGCTCTTTTCCCGGGGCGAAACCATCCCAGTTTTGCGCCTGTATGGCGCGATCGGCGCAGTAACGCCGCTCAGGGCAGGGCTGACGATTGCGGGTTGTGCAACTGCCATCGAGCGCGCCTTCAATACCAAGAATGCCCCTGCCGTCGTTCTTCAGATCAATTCGCCGGGCGGCTCGCCTGTGCAATCCCGCCTCATTTATGAGCGCATTCGCCTGTTAGCGCGGCAGAAGAACAAGAAGGTTTATGCTTTCGCCGAAGACGTTGCGGCTTCAGGCGGCTATATGCTCGCTTGTGCCGCCGATGAAATCTATGCCGATGGGTCGTCGCTGGTCGGATCGATCGGCGTTATTTCCTCCGGTTTCGGCTTCGTGCATCTTATCCACAAGTTGGGTGTGGAACGGCGCGTCTACACGGCAGGCGAGAACAAATTTCAGCTCGACCCCTTCAGGCCAGAAAAACCTGAGGAAGTTAAGAGACTTAAGCGCATTCAGGAAATCGTCCATGAAGATTTTATCGCACTTGTGAAGGAGAGCCGTGGTGACCGGATTGCCTCAGCAGGCGACAGTTTGTTCACGGGCGAGTTCTGGTCCGGCCGTCAGGCTCTTGAGCTTGGGCTGATTGATGGCATTATGGATATGAGAACGAAGATGCGTTCGATCTATGGGGACAAGGTGAGGCTCAAGCTCATCTCCACAGACCGAGGCTTCTTCCGCCGGAGAACAGGGTTGGGGAGTTCGATTTCCGGCACGGAGTTTGGCATCGGCTTTGCGAGAGGTTTCGCTGACGATCTCATCTCCGCTCTCGAAGAGCGTGCTATTTGGGCGCGTTTCGGGTTTTAGATCCGAAAGTAATGCGTTGAGTGTCATGTTAAGCTTAGGGTGTCAGTCATGCCGCACGTCATCGCCATCACCGCCGGGGCCGCCATCTCTCTTTATTACGCTTTCCGCTGGGTGCGCCGCGAATCCGATCGCGTAGAAGCAGCGTTGCAGAGGACGGATCGCCGGATCCGCAGGTCGTCCAAGCCAATCACAACACTAGAATTGGACGCAGCGACCGGGGTTTATCGCCCGCTCGACTAGGTTGATTTGCCGGACGCGCCAACGGATCGCCGCCTCTGTCATCCCAGGCGAAGCGTAATAGACTGAAACGCTTGACTGTTTTGCGATCCCGGCTTGCGCTGCGCTTGGCCGGGATGACGGTGAGCGAAGACCGGCATCCAGCTTAAAGCAAAGAGGCCACTTCGCTCCGGGTGGGAATGGCGGAGCGCCCTCCGAACCGGGAGCACTTTATCGAGGCGGCGGCATTCGCAAGACGAACCGCCGCCCTTGGCAATTTCCCTTCCAGCAGGGCAACGGCCAGCGCGCCGTGCCAGACATCGCCTGCTCCGTTCGTGTCGACGGCAGGCAATCTTAACGCGGGCTCATGCGCCAAACCGCCATTTTCAGTAAACCAGGCGCCGTTTTCCCCATCGGTGACCGCCAGCCAGCCCGGCACTTGTGTTCGGCACCAGGCCAACGCTTCTGGCAAGTTCTCCAGGCCGGACTGTTCGCGCAAGCCCCGTGCCGAGAACCCGGCATGGGTCGCGCTGGCCAGAATTTGCATCGATGTTTGGCGATCCGCGTCGAGGATTGCAGGCTTTCCGGCCTCGCGGGCGAGACCAAAGAGGTGTTCCGTCCCAGCCGGCCAGTGATGGTCGCCCAAAACGCCGCCAATTTCGGCAGGCAGCTTCTGCGGAAGCCAGTCTGTGCCGCTGTCGATATTGGGATCCTTGAAGTTGACGATCATTCTCTCGCCGCGGCCGTCGACCATGACGGCGGAGACGGAGGACTGACGGCCGGGGCACCTTCGAACGAGCGTGCAATCGACGCCCTCCTTTTCCAGCTCATCGACAATAGCAGCGCCGAACAAGTCATCGCCAATGCGCGCAGCCAAAGCCGCGTCAATTCCTAACCGCCTCGCGGTTACAGCAGCGGTTGCCGCCGTTCCGCCTCCGCGCAGAGCGAGGCCTTTCGCCCTGTGTTTCTCGGCCGTGACCGGAAGCTCATCCATGGAGTAAACGCAGTCCAAGACTGCCGCGCCGACCACGAGAAGAGTTGGCATGCCGAAGCCCAATGTTTTTGCTTACGCGTTCGCTTTCGCGGCGTCCTACAGAGCCGGATCAGATTGAGATTGTCATGGCGGCCTCTGCCGGGCGGGCCCTGATCAGGCCAAGCCATCACGATCCCAGAGGCATCGAAGCGAACGGTCTGACCTCACCAACAAACAGCCGAGGCTCTTGTGGCCCCTTCCGCTAGCTGCAACCTGCGTTCTTGTTTTGTTCTTTTGCAAGTGACGCCATCATCACAGCCTGCGGCCCCTAAGCCACGCCGTTGCTTTCCGGCACACAATCCGGAACCTTGCTATGACCGCCAAAAGAATGACGATGTTAAAGTGTTCGCCAAGAAGAACTAGTCTGGTAACGTCACTTGCTTGGAAAGTTCCTCTGCAAGTTTCAGTAATCATAGCACTGCTTCGTTGCATGTCAATAAAATTTGTAGTCGCCACCATGTGTTCAAGTTTTGTTCCTTGGCGGCTAATAAGCAAAGAAACTGTCGGCCTTCGCCCCGTCGAACAAAGAGCAAGGGGTGTCATCTGCCAAACATCTGGAAGATGATCTCTGAATATTCTGGTCTTCTCCAAGGTCTTGTTGTCTAGTTATTTCAAGGAAACTTGTTCTTAACCGCTCTATGCAAAACGCCGTTTACACTCCAGCACTGCAATCACCAGTCAAGCGCAAGCGAAGCGGGCAGAACTGCGCCAGCGTCGAATGGCACGAACTGCTTAGCCGATGTGAACAACGCCGGGCAATGTTTTCAGCGCGGAGAGTTGCCGGGCCGAAATCGAGAAGTTGTTTCCAAGCACGATCTCGACGGCCTTGCTCGCCTCGCGCAGTTCGACCACGAGCTTGAGCTCGATCGAGCCGTCACGGCTCAGATGCTTCAGGAGATCCCCGACCTGAAGCTTCTCGGTCGCGGTGATCGACATCTGCCGCGTACTCTTGCCAAAAACCTCGTCCAGCGTTTGCACGGTCTGGACGCGGACCTTGATCGCTTCTCCATCGGCCTCGCCCTCGACCTGAAGCAGCACATTCTTACCGGGCTCCAGCTTGTCGCCCACCGATGCCAGCGTGTCGGCGAAAATCACAGCCTCGAATTGTCCGGTCGGGTCGGAGAATCCGGCAAAGGCAAAGCGGTTCCCAGATTTCGCCTTGCGGTCCTGCTTGTAAGTGACGGTTGCCGCGAGACGCGCTTCAGCCCGGCCGTGGGCTTCGGCGCGTGCTGCAAAATCGGTCCAGCGCATGACGTTGAGGCGCGAAAGCTGATCGACGTAGTCGTCGAGCGGATGTCCGGAAAGATAGAAGCCCGCCGCTGCAAGCTCATTATCCAGCATCTCCAGGAGCCCCCAGGCCGGGGCATCCGACAAATCGAGCGGATGGGCAACCTGCTCCGATGAGGCGGCTCCGAACATATCCACCTGACCCGCCGCGCGGTCATGGGCGATGCGCGCGCCGAACTCGAGAAGGCGCTCCAGGTTTTTCGCAACCTTGGCTCTGTTCTTCTCCAGATCCTCAAGGGCGCCCGCCGCGTTCAGCGTCTCGATTGCGCGCTTGTTCACGGTCTTCGGATTGACCCGCGACATCAAGTCGCCAAGGTCGTGGAAGGGCTTCTCCCCGCGCTCCTCGACGATATGGGCGGCGGCTGCCTGTCCCATATTTTTGAGCGCCGCTAGCGCATAGCGGATGCCGCCGCCCTCCGGCTCGAACTCGACCGCCGATTTGTTTACCGAAGGCGGCAGGATCGCGATATCCCTTCGCTTGGCTTCGCGCGTGAAGCTATACAGCTTGTCGGTGTTGCCCATATCGAGCGTCATCGACGCGGCGATGAACTCCTGGCAGTGGTTCGCTTTGAGATACGCCGTCTGATAGGCGATGAGGGCATAGGCAGCGGCGTGGCTCTTGTTGAAGCCATAGCCCGCGAACTTCGCGACAAGTTCGAAGATGTAGCGCGCGCGGGCCTCCTCGATGCCTTTTTCCAGCGCGCCTCTCACGAAGCGCGCGCCCTGGGCGTCCATCTCGGCCTTGATCTTCTTGCCCATCGCGCGGCGCAAAAGGTCGGCTTCGCCGAGGCTGTAGCCCGACAAAACCTGCGCGAGCTGCATCACCTGCTCCTGGTAGATGATGACGCCATAGGTCTCTTCCAAAATCGACTTTGCAAGCGGATGCAGGTAGTCGGGCTCCTCGATCCCGTGCTTGCGGTTCACGTATGTCTCGATGTTGTCCATCGGGCCGGGTCGGTAGAGCGCGACCATCGCGATGATGTCACCGAAGCGGTCCGGCTTCAGCTTGCGAAGGGCCTCGCGCATGCCCGTACTTTCGAGCTGGAACACGCCGCCGGTATCGCCCTTCGCAATCAGCTCGTAAGTTGGGGTGTCGTCGAGCGGCAGATGCCCGAGGTCGATGGGCTTGCCCGCCTTTTTAAGCAGCGCGCATGCCTTTTGCAGCACCGTCAGCGTCTTGAGGCCGAGGAAGTCGAACTTCACGAGCCCGGCCTGTTCGACCCACTTCATGTTGAACTGGGTAACCAGCATCTCTGAACGCGGATCGCGGTAGAGCGGGACCAATTCCACCAGCGGGCGGTCGCCGATGACCACACCCGCGGCGTGGGTCGAGGCGTGACGGTAAAGCCCCTCCAGCTGTTGCGCCGTGTTGAGAAGCTGCTTCACGATTGGCTCGCGGTCGCGAGCCTCCTGCAGCCCGGGTTCGCTTTCGATGGCCTGGGCGAGCGTCACCGGGTTCGCCGGATTGTTCGGCACCATCTTGCAAAGCCGGTCCACTTGCCCATACGGCATTTGCAGAACACGGCCCACGTCGCGCAGCACGGCACGCGCTTGCAGTTTTCCGAAGGTGATGATCTGCGCGACCCGGTCTTCCCCATATTTCTGGCGGACATAGGCGATCACTTCGTCGCGCCGGTCCTGGCAGAAATCGATGTCGAAGTCCGGCATCGACACGCGCTCAGGGTTCAGGAAGCGCTCGAAGAGAAGGCCGAAGCGGATCGGATCGAGGTCTGTGATGGTCAGCGACCACGCAACGACCGAGCCAGCGCCCGATCCACGGCCCGGTCCCACGGGGATGCCTTGCGCCTTCGTCCACTTGATGAAGTCGGACACGATCAGGAAGTAGCCCGGAAACTTCATGCCGGTGATGACGTCGAGTTCGAAGGCGAGGCGCTTTTTGTAGTCCTCCTCGCTCGCAGCGCGGAGATGTTCCGGGATCGCGGCGAGACGGCGGGCGAGCCCCGCTTCGGCCTGGGCCTTCAACTCGGCGGCTTCGGCCGCAGCGGTGTCTTCCGCCCCTGGAACGAAGCTCGGCAGGATCGGCTTGCGGGGCCGCGGGCGGAAGGAGCAGCGCTTGGCGATCTCGACCGTGTTCTCGATGGCCTCGGGCAGATCGGCAAACAAAGCCGCCATCTCGCTTTGCGTCTTGAGATAATGCTCGGGCGAAAGGCGGCGGCGGTCGTCTTCCGCCACGTATCGGCCTTCTGCGATGCAAAGTAGCGCGTCATGCGCATCGAAGATATCGCGCTTTTTGAAATAGGCTTCGTTGGTGGCGACGAGCGGAACGCCATTGTCATACGCCCAGCGCAAAAGCTGCGGCTCCACCAAGCGCTCGCGCGGCAGGCCGTGGCGCTGGATTTCGACGTAAAACCGCTCGCCGAAAATGGTGGCCAGCGCGCAGAGCCGCGACTCGGCCAATGGCGCATTACCGGCAGCGAACGCTTTGTCCGCCGGTCCGTCCGGTCCTCCTGAGAGCGCGATCAGGCCGCCTGCGCATTCCTCAAGCTGCGCCAGTGTGACGTGAGGCGCCCCATCGCCCGCATCGAGGAAAGCCTGGCTGGAAAGGCGCATGAGATTGCTGTATCCGGCCGCGTCCTTGGCAAGGAAAACCAGCGAGCCATGATGAGCCGCGCGCGCGCCGGGCCGGGGCGTCTCATCGGAGGCTTGCGGAAAGGCGACAGTCAGCGTGCATCCAAGGATGGGCTGCATACCTTCGGCGGCGAGCGCTTCGGAAAATTCGAGCGCGCCGAAAAGGTTGTTCCTGTCGGTGATGGCGAGCGCGGGCTGCCCGTCGGCGGCGGCCAGCTTCGCCAGCGCCTTCACAGGCAGCGCGCCTTCCAGCAGCGAATAGGCTGAATGGACGTGAAGGTGGATGAATGTAGGAACGGACATCGTGTTCACTTTATCCCAAACAGACCGCGTGGTTATGTTTCGGCATTATTTAGTTGCTCGAATGGTCGGCAGTATGTCCACACCACAGACACCTTACTCGGCTGCTGCGGACAGCGATATTTGCAAATCCACATTTAAGGGTGATTCATGCCTCTCCTAAAAGGCGCGTCGGCGCAGGGCTATGCAGTTTACTCCCGTACGTCTAGATGTTGTGTCAGCGTCTTGGCTGGGACCGGATCGGTTTGCAGGGCGCCTTCGATAAGGCGATAAAGCAGCTTGCCGCGCGAGCGGGAGGTTCGCCGGTTGAACCGGAAGGTGAACTCATCGAGATAAAAAGCGAGGTGGGCTGGGCTGATCGCGCCCTGATGCGTTCCGAGCCACCAGCGCTTCAGGAGGGAAGCCACACGGTGCGCCAATGGCGTCGCGTCACCCGGAGTGGCCTCCTTGTTGAAGCTGGGAACATGGATGTAATCATAGTCAGGCAGAAAGCCGTAACTGCTCAACCCATCCGAGCGGACAAGGCTTCCGGGTTCAACCGCCGCTTGAACGGCCTTCACGAGCGTCTCTCCACGAGCGTTTTCCAGCACGGAAAGGCGAATGCGGCCAATTGCATTCTCGTTGTCTTTTGCTTCTTCCGCCGCAATGAAAATCAAGGACTTGCCTTCGGCTCCACGTCCGCGACCCCGGCGCTTGCCGCCAAGGAAGGTCTCATCCACTTCGACGATGCCGGAGAGCCTGTCGCGGCCGGGACGAACCATAGCGCGGCGCAGCTTATGCAACCATTCCCATGCGGTGTGATAGCTGCCCAGGCCCAGCGCCTTTTGCAGCCCCAGCGCGCTGACGCCGTTTTTCTGGTTCACCACGTACCACATCGCCTGAAACCATAAGCGCAGCGGTTTGTGCGTGTCCTGGAACAAGGTCCCTGCCAGCACAGAAGCCTCGTACCCGCAGGCGCGGCAGGTGAAAAGGCCACGGGCCTTCTTCCAGCTATCCCCCTTCCCGCACCGTAAGCATTGATATCCGCCCGGCCACCGAACGAGGCTCAGATATTCCAAGCAGGCGTCCTCGGTCGGAAACATATCCATGAAATCGGCCATGTCCGCAGGATACTGCTTCATGCCCAGGACTACTACATCTAGGGCTACGGGAGTCAACTGCATAGCCCTGCTCGCGCCTCTTCATATTTTACGCAGTGTTTTTTGTCGTTGCTTTGATCTCAAGCTCTAGAGGAGGCTGGGCATCAGAAACAATTCAAGAAGCGCCCCCTATCGGTACCGCTCCCATGAGTTTTTCCTATTACCGACGCGACATGCGCCCCATGTTTGATCTATTCCAGTTTGTTTATGCCGCCGGTGTCATAGTACCAGGCACAACCGATACATTTAGGAACTTCGTGCAGAGCAATAGGTTAATAGAGGGTACGACGGTTTACTTTCAATTCACCTGGGGGATCAGTTGAGGAGGGGCTGAAACTAGGCCAAGCGATCCGGAATGCAGGATTCAATACAGACGTGGGGGCAAGGGGCAAGCCTAAATCTTTGGGCACTCCCAAACTCGAGAAAGGAGTTTGCCTTAGTGCTTGCTCGCTCGCCTTCCTCGGCGGCACCTTTCGCTACATGCATGTGGGATCGACTTTCGGTATTCATCGCTTTTACTCTTCAAAAGATGACGTTGGCGAGGATGTAGCACAAATAATCTCCGGCCGCTTACTTTCCTACATTGTTAAAATGGGAATCGATGCCAGCCTGTTTGAGCTTATGACGACCGCTGGGCCAACCGAAATGCTAGTGCTCCCACCCAATGAGCTAGCTAAGCTTAGGGTAGTCACTGGCCTCAAGGAAGAATGGACGCTCAAAACGAACGCTGATCTCGGTATCTACCTAATGGGGCAAGTAAGTAATGAACGTGGCTCTCACAAAATGATTCTGTTTTTGTGATCGCAAAGCCAAACGGTTTCTCCTTAAAGCAATCATCGGAGTTCCTCCAAACATGGCTGAAACGGCCATTGCTGGCGTGCTGACGGGCGGATATATGGTCGATGGGAACATAGTTGACCTGCCCGAAAAGCCCCTATTAATTCCTAATGGGAATGAGGTTCAAGCCATCACACCTATAGGCGTGAAAGATATAATTCGTATAGCCTCTTCAAGTTCTTATACCGGCTTCGGCCTTCACTGGGCAAATCGTGATTTATTCTTGGGCTTTGAAATTCATCTGCCTGATAGCGCAAAGCAGACAATTCGGAACTACGCCGCAGACTGCGTACGCTGATTTCTGCTATCCAACCCTAGCTGAAGGATGATGGCGCTGCGTAGGCGGCCTGAGGCTTAGCCGGACCCTGCTTATTGCTGACCTCGATCAGAAGCCCGTCATTGAGTTGCAGAATGCGGTCCATGCGCGCGGCAAGATCGAAATTGTGCGTCGCGATCAAAGCGGCAACGCCAGTGGCGCGGATGAAATAGGTCAACTCCTCGAAAACGCGGTCCGCCGTGTGAGGATCGAGGTTGCCCGTCGGCTCGTCCGCAAGAAGCACGCTCGGGCCGTTCGCGACCGCGCGGGCGATCGCGACACGCTGCTGCTCTCCACCCGAAAGCTCGGGCGGGCGGTGCGATGAGCGCTCCTCAAGCCCGAAGCTCGTCAGAAGCTCCAGCGCCCGCGCCCGCGCATCTTTCTTTCTGACGCCCGCCAGAAGCTGCGGCATCATCACATTCTCAAGCGCCGAGAACTCGGGCAGCAGGTTATGAAACTGGTAGACGAACCCGATCTCGGTCCGCCGCATGCGTGTGCGCTCCTTGTCCGAAAGCGCGCTGCAATCTGTTCCGTTCAGGATCACACTGCCCCCGCCCGGCTTTTCGAGAAGCCCCGCCACGTGCAGGAGCGAGGATTTGCCTGAGCCGGACGGGCCGACGAGGGCAACGGCCTCGCCGTCGTAAATCTCGGCGCAGGCCCCGCGCAGGATCTCAAGCGCGCGATCGCCCTGGAAATAAGTCCGCTCAAGCCCGACGATCTGGAGAACAGGCTTCGTGCCTGCGAAATCGCGCATCATGTTTGTCATGCCGCCTCCGCTCGGCTGCGCCGCGCCGTTCAACACCTCGAATTACCCTTCCCTGTGACTATCAGGCTTACCTGTTCCCGCACCGCCATGGGCGTGGAAAGAAATGTCATTCGTAACGCAAGGCATCCACCGGATCGAGGCGAGCCGCATGCAGCGCCGGATAAAGGGTCGCCAGCATGGACAGCACGAGCGCGACGATCACAACGACAAGAACCTCCATCGGATCGGTCTGCGATGGGAGGTTGGACAGAAAATAAACTTGCGGATCGAACAATCGCGTGTTCGTCAGAAAAGAAACGAATTGCCTGATGTCTTCCATATGCAGACTGATCAGCACGCCCACAATGAGGCCGGCCATCGTCCCAATGAAACCGATGCTCGTCCCGCTGATGAAAAACACGCGCATGATTGCCCCGCGCGTCGCCCCCATCGTTCTCAGCACGGCGATGTCACGGCCCTTGTTCTTCACAAGCATCGTCATGCCGGAAATGATGTTCAGCGTCGCAACAAGAACGATCAGCATGACGATCACGAACATCACGTTCCGCTCGACCTTCAGTGTGTTGTAGAAGGTCGCGTTTCGCTGCCGCCAGTCGTTCAGAATGAGATCGGGGCCAGCGGCATCCTGAAGGCTTGCGCGCATGGCGTCGACACTGTCAGGATTGTCGACCACCACCTCTAAAACATGCACGGCATCGCCGACATTGAAGAAGGATTGCGCCTCCCTCAGCGGCATGAAGGCGATGGTGCCGTCATATTCCGACATGCCCATCTCGAAAATCGCCGTTATCGGATAGCGCTTCACGCGTGGCGCGGTTCCGAATGGCGTCGACGCCCCTCGCGGCGCGAGCACGGTTATCTCTCCGCCGACAAAAACATTCAGTGAGTTGGCGAGCCGTGTCCCGATCACGATCCCGCCGGACTGATCGAAGTTGGCGACGGACCCGTAGCGGATATTGCCAGAAATGGCTTTCAGGGAGTCCAGCTCCTTCGCTCTCACGCCGCGCACGATGATGCCGGAGGAGTTGGATGGCGAAGAAACCATCACCTGTCCTTCGACGACGGGCATCGAGAACTTGACGCCGGGCACGGCATTGAGGCGGTCGGAGGTCGCGGCGAAATCGTTAAAGGGCCGGGCGAGCGGCCTGACGATCACGTGGCCATTAAGCCCGAGAATCTTGTCGAACAGCTCCTTGCGAAAGCCGTTCATCACGGAGAGCACGATGATCAGCGTGGCGACGCCAAGCGCGATGCCCAGCACGCAAAAGATGGCGATGACCGATACGGAGCCCTTCTTGCGCCGCGCCCGCAGGTAGCGAAAAGCGAGTAGCCACTCGAATGGCGCAAAAGCCATCGGCTCCCTTGCGGCTTTGGTCGTCATGCGCTGATCCGTGTCCTGGCTAATCTTCGGGATTTCAGCGCTGTGCCTGCATCCGAAAAGTCTGGGTCCCTGTCACGGTCTCTTGCAACTTATTTATGGCCGCTTCAAGGGCAAGCGTGCTCCTTTCCCCGGTTGCGCGGTTCTTCACTTCGACCTCGCCGCTCGCCAAGCTCTTTGGTCCCACGATGACCTGCCAAGGCAGGCCGATCGAATCCATGGTCTTGAATTTCGCCCCGGCGCTCTCGCCCGTGTCGTCGTAGAGAACGTCGTCGCTCTCGCCGCCAAGCGCCGTGTAGAGCTTCGCGCAGGCCGCGTCGCAAGCGCTTTCACCCACCTTCAGGTTGATCAGGCCGATCCGGAAGGGCGCGACCGGCTCCGGCCATACGATGCCAGCCTTGTCGTGGCTTGCTTCGATAATTGCCGCGACAAGGCGCGAGACGCCGACGCCGTAAGACCCACCCTGGACGGTGATGAGCTGGCCATCGGGGCCTTGAACCTGGCACTTCATCTTCGCGGTGTATTTTGTGCCGAAGTAGAAGATGTGTCCCACCTCGATGCCGCGCGCCGAAAGCCGCCTTTCCTCGGGCACGTCGCGCTCGAAGCGGGCGGCATCGTGCATTTCGCTCGTGGCCGCATATTTCGACGTCCAGCGCTCAACCACCGAGCGAAGGTCCTGAGCGCTCGTTGTCTCGTCCGGAACGGGCATCTCTATAAGATCGCGGTCGCAGAAGACTTCCGAACTCGCCCGTGTCTGCCAGGATGATGAATTCGTGGCTGAGGTCGCCGCCGATCGGCCCCGTGTCGGCCTTCATCGGCACCGCTTTCAGCCCCATGCGGGCGAACGTTCGCAAGTAAGCGACAAACATTCGGTAATAGGACTGGCGCGCGCCTTCCGCGTCGAGATCGAAGGAATAGGCATCCTTCATCAGGAATTCGCGCCCGCGCATGACGCCGAACCGAGGCCGCACCTCGTCGCGGAACTTCCACTGGATGTGATAAAGGTTTTTTGGCAGGTCGCGATACGACTTCACCGCATCGCGGAAAATCTGCGTGATCTGCTCCTCGTTCGTCGGCCCGAACAGCATGTCGCGCTCGTGGCGGTCCTTGATCCGAAGCATCTCCGCGCCGTAATCGCCGTAGCGCCCGCTTTCCTGCCAGATTTCCGCCGACTAAATCGTGGGCATCAGCATCTCGATAGCGCCCGCCCGGTTTTGCTCCTCGCGGACGATCTGCTCGATCTTTTTCAGAACGCGAAAGCCGAGCGGCAGCCAGGAATAGATACCGGCGCTGGCCTGGCGGATCATGCCGGCACGAAGCATGAGGCGATGGGAAACGATCTCCGCTTCTTTGGGATCGTCGCGCAAGACCGGAAGGAAATAACGGCTAAGTCTCATAAATCTGCTCCGCCGCACCATGGCGGCTTTTGGCTCAGGGACATAGCGTTTTCCAGGAGCCCGCGCAATGCGCGTGGCAGATATAAAAGTCGTTTTTGCCCGTATTAATCTCCCCAGCAAAAAGTTGCGTTTTCGATCACTTTTTTCTGTTGTCAAGCATTAAGATTTGATGACAAGCCCTGCGTTTTTGGCTACTCTGCCATAACAAATTGACATGGGTAGAGAATGGTCGAGCAAAAAAACGGACGCGGCACCCAGGTCTAGGGAGGAAAACGGGCCTGCGCTTCCCTTTCGCGCTGGTCTCCTAACAAAAAGCATTCAGCTATGAAACTGACAGCAAGTCTCTCTTGCTGTTTTCTTCATGCTGTGCGGCGAATTAGCGAAGGCTGTCGAGCCTGATCAGCCCGTAGGCGAAAGCTGCGTAGATCGCGCCGGCGATCACCGCCGAAACAATCGTTGTCACAAGAAACTTGAGCTTCAGTTTTGGCGTGCTTGGAGCGCCGGCAGCTTCGGCAAAGGGGTCGCTTCCAGGGGCGTGCCGGCTTCGCCCCCATCTTAAGCGGAAGAATGGCGAAGAGCACGATCCACCAGCAAATCGCATAGATCGCGATCGCCAGGGCGATGCTCATGGCCTCTTACCTCTGTTCGAGCTCGACGAGCGTCCCGCAAAAGTCTTTTGGGTGAAGGAAAAGAACGGGCTTGCCGTGCGCACCGATCTTCGTTTTCCCGTCGCCGAGGACGCGCGCGCCCTTCTCCACCAGCCGGTCGCGAGCCGCCTCGATGTCTTCGACCTCGTAGCAGATGTGGTGGATGCCGCCTTCCGCATTCCGTTCCAGAAATTTCGCAATCGGCGAGTTGGCGCCAAGCGGCTCCAGCAACTCGATCTTCGTATTCGGCAAGGTGATGAAGATCGTCGAAACTCCATGCTCGGGCTGAGGCACCGCTTCCGAAACCGTTGCACCCAAGGTGTCACGATAAACCGCTGCGGCCGCCTGCATATCCTTGACGGCTATCGCAACGTGATTCAGGCGCCCGATCATGCAATCCTCCTGCACGGGTTAAACGACAGAAACGAGAACGGAACAAACCGGCTTCTTGCCCCAGCTGTGTTTCATTTCGGCGCGGATCGAGCGTGCGACAGCGTCGCGAACCAACTCGCGGTCTTTGCGCCTCGCCCTGGGAATGCTCTCGACGGCATTGAACACCGCACTAAGTGCGCGTTCCGCCATGTCTAAACCATTGGCGTCGCGGGAAGGTAGACCGGTGACCTCGACTTCCGGCTCGGCGGCGATATCGCCGTTCCGGTGCAGCACGATCGACGCGGCAACATGCCCGTTCCAGGACAGGCGTTTACGCTCGACGATGGCGGGGTCTCCGGGCTCAAGAACAAGGTTGCCATCGCGGTAAAGCCGGCCGACGGGTACATCCTCGTCTAAGACATGCGGGTCGTTCGGTCCGAGATGGAAAAGGCGCCCGTCGCGAACGCGCCTGACCGCCATGATGCCATGCGCCTCGGCGAAGGCCGCATGCGATTCCAGGTGGCGTGCTTCGCCATGCATCGGGACCAGATAGGTTGGCCGTGTCAGGCGGTACATCCTCGTCAGCTCGCCCCTGCGCGGATGGCCCGACGCGTGAATGGGACCATCGGGAACTTCCGTGACGATCGCGATGCCCCGGTCGGCAAGCTGGTTCTGGATGCGGATCACGCCGTCTTCGTTGCCGGGAATCGTGCGCGAGGAAAAGATGATGGAGTCGCCCATGTCGAACTTCACGAAGGGGTGCTCACCCCTTGCGATGCGGGCGAGCGCGGCCTGTGGTTCGCCCTGGCTGCCTGTCACCAGCGCAACGACGCGGTCGCGCGGTATCGAGGGGAAAGTGTCCTGATCCGCATAGGTGAGGTGCTCCGGCCATAAGCCGGTGTCACGGGCCGCTTCCACGACCTTGTGCATGGCGCGGCCGACGAGAACCAGCTCACGGTTGGCAGCCCGGGCCGCTTCTGCGATAGCGATGAGGCGCGCCACATTGGATGCAAAGGTTGTAACTGCGACGCGGCCCTTCAGGCGGCCAATGACTGCCTTCAGGTTTTCGGAGACGGCCTCCTCGGTGTGGCTCATTCCCTCGGCGAGCGCGTTGGTGCTGTCGCAGACAAGCACCCTGACACCTTCCTCGCCGCAACGGGCGAGCTTCGCCTCGTCGGAAGGGTCCCCATAGGCTGGCGTATCGTCAAGCCTCCAGTCGCCGGTATGAAGCACAGTGCCAGCGGGGGTGCGCAGGAAGACGGCGTTGCTCTCGGGGATGGAGTGGGCCATCGCTATCAGATCGACATCGAAAGGCCCGATATTGAAGCGCGAGCCCTGCACCATCTCGACGATCGGCACTTCGGAGCCGTATGAATATTCCTGAAGCTTGCCCTTGAGCAGGCGGGCAGCGAATTTCGTCGCGTAAACCGGAGCGCGCAAGCGGGGCCACATCTCGGCGACGGCCCCGATATGGTCTTCGTGCGCGTGCGTGATGAGAATGCCGGCGAGGCTTTTTCTTTCCTCTTCGATGAAGCGGAGATCGGGAAGCACGACGTCAACGCCCGGCTCGGTGTTGTCGGGGAAGGTGATCCCGCAATCGACCATCAGCCAATGGCGATCCTCGGCCGGGCCGAGGCCATAGAGGTAGACGTTGAGGCCGATCTCGCCGATGCCGCCAAGCGGCAAAAATACAAGTTCTGAGGTGGCAGGCGTTCCTGTCGCTGGCATTATTTTTGTGGTGTCCTGCGTTTGAGGCGGCGCGCCTTGCTTTCTTGGTTAGACGAGCGCGTCCGGATAAATGTCGCCTGCGGTCACTGTTATGACAACCCCTGGCTCTGTTTCAAGCTGAAGCGCGCCCGCAGCATCGACGCCTAGAAATCTACCGCGAATTGCGGACCCGTTCAAATTCACACTGATGGGATCGTTCAGCGCAAGCGCGCGGGCAAGCCAGGCTTCGCGGATGGCCGGAAAGCCTCGGCCTTCATCCCACCGGGCCAGCCACACCTCGAAAGCCGCCGCCAGCGAGGCAAAAACCTGGGACACGGCGGAAGGCTCCAGGCTGAGGCTTGTTGCAGCGCGCTCCGTCTCCGCCGGCGCTTCCGCAATATTGATGCCGACGCCAAGGACGACGGCAAGCTTTTTCCTTTTCGGGGGAGTGAGGCTTTCGAGCAGGATGCCAGCGAGTTTCGCCGCCCCGAGCATTACGTCGTTCGGCCATTTCAAGCGCAAGCACGGGATTTGACCGGCCGCGAGGTGTCCGGCGATGGCATCGTGGGCCGCAAGTGCGGCGACGAATGGAAGCTGCGTCGCGACGGCGGCGCTCACGCCCGTCTCAATCGCCAGAGTGGCGTAAAGGTTGCCAGTCGGCGACTGCCATCGGCGGCCGCTTCGGCCGCGCCCTCGCGTTTGCTGGTCCGCGACGATCCAGAAGGGCGCTCTTTCGCCTGCCGCCAGCCTGCGCAACGCTTCTTCGTTTGTCGAATCTAGGCTTTCGAAGCGCAAAACCGGACTGTCGGCAACGGTGCTCACGGCTTAGAACAAAGAGCGCGAGGCAGCGTCGGCGGCTGCCTTGAGCGGGCTTGGATAGACGAAAAAGAGAATCGCAAACCCGGCCGTGACCGCGAGAGTCAGCTGAACTGTCGACGGCATCGGGTCAAAACTGGTCCCCGGCTCGTCGAAGTACATGACCTTCACAATGCGGAGATAATAATAAGCTCCGATCACGGACAGAACCACGCCGACCACGGCGAGCCAGTACAGGTGAGCCTGGATTGCTGCGTTGAACACGTAGAATTTCGCGAAGAAGCCGGCGAGCGGCGGAATTCCGGCCAGCGAAAACAGCAGCATCGCGAACAGGAATGCGTAGAGCGGCTGCTCCTTCGAAATGCCCGCGAGGTCCTGGATCGCTTCGCTCGAGACGGGGCCCTGGCGCATGGCGAGAACGCAGGCAAAAGCCCCAACCGTCATCGCGAGGTAGATCGCGAGATAGATCAGAACGCTCGATATGCCTTCCGCCCCGGCGCCGTTGGGCGTTGCCGCCGCAACTCCAATCAGCGCATATCCCACATGGCCGATGGAGGAGTAAGCAAGCAGGCGCTTGATGTTCGTCTGGCCGATCGCGGCGAAGGCGCCGAGCGCCATGGAGCCGATGGAGATCGCAATGACGATCTGCTGCCATTGCTCCGTCGCATTCGGGAAGGCTCCGAAGATGACGCGAATGACCATGGCCATCGCCGCCATCTTCGCCGCAGACGCAAAGTACACCGTGACCGGGGTGGGCGCGCCCTCATACACGTCGGGCGTCCACATATGGAAGGGCACCGCCGAAATCTTGAAAGCAAGTCCGGCCAGGATGAAGACAAGCCCGAAGATGAACCCGATGGACGCGCCGTGCATGTGCACTGCTTCGGCGATGCGGGCGAAAGCCGTTGCGCCGGTGTAGCCGTAGACGAGGGAGGAGCCGTAAAGAAGAAGCCCGGAAGACAGTACGCCGAGCACGAAATATTTCAGGCCCGCCTCGGTCGAGCGCAAATTATCGCGATGGAAGGAGGCAACGACATAGAGCGCGAGGCTCTGGAATTCGAGCGCAAGATAGAGCGAGATCAGATCGTTAGCCGAAATGGTCAGCATCATGCCCACGGTCGAGAGCAAGATGAGGATCGGGTATTCGAAGCGCAGGATGCGTTCGCGCCGCATGTAGTCGAACGACAGGATGATCGTGAAGGCCGAGCCTATAAGCGTGAGGATTTTCATAAACCGCGCGAAACGGTCATCCACGAAAGCGCCGTTGAAGAGTTCCTGGGACACGGGGGGATGCCGGGCGATCAGGATCGCCGAGCAGAGCAGCACCAGGATCGACACAACGCTGATCGTGTATCCGGCCTCATAGCGATGATAGACGCCCCACATCAGCAAAACAAACGATGCCAGGACGATGAAAAGTTCCGGAAAGATCGGCGCGTAATAGGAAAGCATCGCCGTTGCCTTGGAGTACGTGTCGAAGAGCATCGATACCGCCTATTTCTCAAGCTTGGCGAGGCGCGTTCCGCCCTCGTTCGTCTGCGCAACCATGAGCTTCTCATAGGGCTCAATCATCGCCTTCACGGCGCCTGAGGTCGTGTCGAGCACCGGCTTCGGGTAAAAGCCGAGAAGGATCGTCAAGATGACAAGCGGCGCCATGATCGCAATTTCGCGCGGGTTCATGTCGGTGATCTTCGCGAGCGCTGGCTTCTCCAGCTTCCCGAACATGATGCGCCAGTAAAGCGTCAGCGCATACAAAGCCGAGAGGATGATCCCGAAGGTCGCGAAGAACGCGACAACGCTGTTAACGCGGAATGTGCCGAGTAGCGACAGGAACTCTCCGATGAAGCCGCTCGTCCCAGGCAGCCCAACGTTTGCCATGGTGAAGACCATGAACACGAACGCATAAATCGGCATTCGGTCGGCGAGGCCGCCATAAGCTGCAATTTCGCGCGTGTGCATCCGGTCGTAAATGACGCCGACCGAAAGGAAGAGCGCCCCGGACACGATGCCGTGGCTGACCATCTGGAACACCGCACCTTGCGCGCCTTGGAATGTGCCGGAGAAAACGCCGAGCGTCACGAAGCCCATATGCGCAACCGATGAATAAGCGATCAGCTTCTTCATGTCCTTCTGCGCGAAGGCCACAAGCGAGGTGTAGAGGATCGCTGCCACGCCAAGCGTGAACATGAGCGGCGCATAGGCGATCGACGCGTCCGGAAACATCGGCAGCAAGAACCTTATGAAACCGTAACCACCCATCTTCAGGAGGATCGCGGCCAGGATGACAGACCCTGCCGTTGGAGCCTCGACGTGCGCGTCGGGCAACCAGGTGTGAACCGGCCACATTGGAAGCTTCACGGCGAACGACGCGAGGAAGGCGAACCAAAGCCATTTCTGCAGGCTCGGGTCAAAATGAAACTTGAGGAGCGCCGGGATCTCGGTCGTGCCCGCCTGTCCATACATGGCGAGGATTGCCAGCAGCATCAGCAGCGAGCCGAGCAGCGTATACAGGAAGAATTTGAAGCTCGCATAGACGCGCCGCGGACCACCCCATACGCCGATGATGAGGAACATCGGGATCAGGCCGCCCTCGAAGAACAGGTAAAAGAGCACGAGGTCGAGCGATACGAACACGCCGACCATGAGCGTTTCAAGCAGGAGAAACGCGATCATGTACTCTTTCACGCGCACCGTGATGGAGGTCCAACTCGCGAGGATCGAGACCGGCAAAAGGAACGTCGTGAGGATCACGAAGGGCAAGGAAAGGCCGTCAACGCCCACATAATAGGTGATGTTGTTGCTGAGCCATGGGTGATGCTCGACGAATTGAAAACCGCTATTCGTTGGATCGAACTGAACGAGAAGAACCAGCGAGACCGCGAAGGTGACCAGGGTTGTCCAAAGCGCGATCCAGCGCGCGTTCCTGTCCGCGGCTTCGTCATTGCCCCTCAGGATGGCGAGGAAAAACGCGCCTACGACCGGCAAAAAGACGATCGTGGTGAGGATGGGCCAATCTTTCATATCTTGAACAAAGCCCCGCGGAAAAGATAGGCGAAATAGGTGACGATAACCGCCACGCCGAGGAGCATGACGAAGGCGTATTGATAGACGTAGCCCGTCTGAAACCGGACGGCGCGCTTGGTGATAGCGATGACCCGGGCTGAAACCCCATCCGGACCAAGCCCGTCGATGATTGCGCCGTCGCCATAGATCCAAAGGACACGGGCGAGCCATGCCGTCGGCCGCACGAATATCCAGTGGTACAGCTCATCGAAGTACCATTTGTTGTAAAGGAAGGCGTGGATGGGCCTGAAATTCTTGACTGTCCAGGCCGGAAGCCAAGTTTCCCTGATGTAAGCCACATAGGCGACCAGGAAGCCGCCCGCCATCATGATCGTCGGCAGCCACTTCACCAATGGCGATTCCACATGCTCGCTTGCTTCAAGAATGTTGTTCCCGGGCAAGGTGAAAAGAGAGCTGCGCCAGAATTCGGCATAGCCATGTTCGACGAAGAAGTTCACGAACACGAAACCGGCACCTAACGCGCCTATGGCAAGGATCAGGAGCGGGCCTGTCATCACCGGCGGTGACTTCATGGGCATGCTCGAACGCATGCTCGTCCTTCGGCTTCCCGAAGAAAGCCATGAAGATCAGCCGCCAGGAATAGAACGACGTCAGGAAAGCAGCGATCACGATCAGCCAGTAGGCGTAACGGGCGGCTGGCGCGTTGGATGCCCAGGCCACGTCGATGATCGCATCCTTCGAAAAAAAGCCAGCCGTAAACGGGAACCCGGTCAGCGACAGCGTTCCAATCACCATCATTGCGAATGTGAAGGGAATGGGGCCGCGCAAGCCGCCCATTTTCCGCAAATCCTGCTCGCCATGGAGCGCGTGGATCACCGAGCCAGCCCCGAGGAAGAGCAGCGCTTTGAAGAAGGCGTGCGTGAAAAGATGGAAGATGCCAGCCGCATATGCGCCAAGGCCTATCGCGACGAACATGTAGCCAAGCTGCGAGCAGGTCGAATATGCGACCACGCGCTTGATGTCGTTCTGGGCAACGCCAACGGTAGCTGCGAAAAATGCGGTAAGCGCGCCCACACACGTGACAACCGTCAGCGCGACGGGAGAAAGCTCGAACAAAGGCGACAGCCGCGCGACCATGAAAACGCCTGCCGTCACCATGGTTGCGGCATGGATGAGGGCGGAGACTGGCGTCGGGCCTTCCATCGCGTCGGGCAACCAGGTGTGCAGCAGGAACTGGGCCGATTTGCCCATCGCGCCCATGAAAAGAAGCAGGCAGATCACAGTCAGCGCGTCAACCTGATACCCGAACACGGGCATCATCACCGACTGCTTCTCGCGAGCGGCGGCGAAGATCGTGTCGAAATTCACGTCGCGAAAAATGTAGTAGATGGCAAAAATGCCGAGCGCGAAGCCGAAATCGCCCACGCGGTTCACGATGAAGGCCTTGATCGCGGCCTGATTTGCTGACGGGCGGTGATACCAGAAGCCGATGAGCAGATAGGAGGCCAGCCCCACGCCTTCCCAGCCGAAGAAGAGCTGCACCAGATTATCCGCCGTGACTAGCGACAGCATGGCGAAGGTAAAGAGCGACAGCTCCGCGAAAAAAAGCGGCTGGCGGTCGTCATCGGACATATAGCCGACCGAGTATATGTGGACGAGAGCGGAGACCGTCGTCACCACCACCAGCATAACGGCCGTCAGCGTATCGATGCGCAGAGACCACGCGGCCTGCAGATCGCCGACGCCAATGAACGGAAAGAGAGGTACGCGAGCCTCTTCGCCCAGAAAGCCGACATGGTAAAAAGCGAGCCAGGACAGGCATGCCGCGGCGACGACGAATAGGCTTGTCAGAAAGCCCGACATCTTGTCGCCCAGGGTACGCCCGAAGAACCCAGCCGTTAGGGCGCCGCCCAAAGGCAAAAATACAATCGCTGGATACATTGGCGCGCCTCACCCTCTCATCGAGTTGATGTCGTCAACGGCGATGGAGCCGCGATTCCGGAAGTAGACCACGATGATGGCGAGCCCGATGGCGGCCTCGGCGGCTGCTACGTTCAGCACGATCAGCGCGTAAATCTGCCCTGTGATGTCGTTCAAGTACGCCGAGAAGGCCACGAGGTTGATGTTCACGGCAAGGAGCATCAACTCGATCGACATCAGGATGATGATGACGTTCTTGCGGTTGAGGAAAATTCCGAACGCGCCAAGCGTGAACAGGATCGCCGCCACCGTCAGATATTGGTGGAGCGCGATGCCGGTCGCTACCTCAATAGGTGAGATCGTGTTTGGCATGGCGGTCAGGAAATCCCCTTCCCTGTCTGGACTTTAACCACTTCAATTGCATCCTGGCGACGCCGGCCAACCTGCTCGGCAACGTCCTGCCGCTTGGCGCCAACCCGATGCCGGAGCGTCAGCACAATCGTTCCGATCATCGCGACCAGCAGCACGCCGCCCGAAAGCTCGAAGAAGTAGACATACTTTGTATAGAGGACGCGCCCGATGGCCGCAGTGTTTGTCACCTGCTCCGCGGGGATGGGTTGGATGGCGCCGGGCGCCACAGCGAAGGTGCCCACCATGAGAACGAGTTCCGCGAGCAGAATAAGGCCGATCCCGATGCCTACGGCCAGATAGCGCCCGGTTCCTGCGCGCAGTTGCGAAAAATCGACGTCGAGGGTCATTACCACGAAGAGGAACAGGACCGCGACCGCGCCGACATAGACGATCACAAGGATCATCGCCAGGAACTCCGCGCCCAACAGAACGAAAAGCCCGGCCGCGTTGAAGAAGGCGAGGATCAGGAAAAGGACGGAGTGGACCGGGTTGCGCGCAGTAATGACCATCGCGCCCGACCCGAGGAGCACGATTGAAAACAGGTAGAAGAAGAACCCAGCAATTGTCATGCGCGGCCAATCTCTTATTGCGCGGCAAAAGCCG
>CAWHYO010000040.1:0-27132 GCA_963833565.1 uncultured Alphaproteobacteria bacterium | reverse complement strand
ACGTTTCACCGGAACGGCGCAGCACGTTCGCCGACGGTTCTCAGCTTGCGGCCGGTCCGCGCATTCCAACAATCCTGATCTCGCCCTATGCAGCATCCGGCAAGATCTCACATCGCTACAGTGAGCACGGCTCGGTGATCAAATTTATAAACGAGCTATACGGCCTCGTGCCGCTCGCCTCGTTGCCGGACGAGAAGCGTGGGCGCGAGTTAGGCAAACAGACATTGGGACAGCCGAACCTCGGTCCTTCAGATGATCCGGACAACAACGTTGGCGACCTGACGGAAGCATTCGATCTTGACATCTTGCGGGGCCATAAGCGGCCAGTCTCCGGTGCGCAGGCGTTCATCCCTCCGGCAGTGGTTAGCAGTCTGCCTCACTACGCGAAGTCACAACAATATTCGCCAAACGGCTACACGAATGGCGCATGCCAGGCGATCGGCATCCTGCCGACCGACTTCAAGTCTTGGGCCGACTACCAAGCGGGTAACCCGATCGACCCGTATCCGGTTGACGTAAATCCTCGTCCGACCCAATCGCCCGGCACGCCTTCCTCCGGAAACTGGACACCGTAATCCATTTTCTGGCTTAGCCAGGCTTGCGGGCTGGAGAACGTCCGCGGCGGGATGGAGGTCTTGACCTCCATCCTTTGTCTTTTCCTGCTTCATGGGGTTTGTAGATGTCTCGCTCACTTCTGGGCCTCTTCGCCAGCTGCTTGATTGCGCTCGCCAGCGCCGGGCACGCTCAAACTTTAGAGTCCATCCGCGCCGCTCATCACCTCGAATGCGGCACGGTGCTTAGCGCCGACGATTGGAATGGAGAGGACGTTCACGGAAATCTCTCAGCCCTGGAAGCCGAGGTTTGCCGCGCCGTCGCCGTCGCTATCTTCGGTGACGCGGAAAGCCTGTCGATCCGGGCTTTTCCAGCCGAACCGGAGGCGTTGAATGCGCTGAAGGCGGGCGCCATCCATCTTGCGGTCGGCATCTCGCCTTCGGCAACGATAGCGGAGCATTTCGGCGTAGGGCTCGGACCGACGGTCTTTTATGACCCTCAGCGTTTTTTAGTCTCGAAGTTTAGCGGCGTCACCGACCTGGCGGGCCTGCGCGACAAGCTTATCTGTGCGCTTGACATGAGCCCGCCCGAGCGGATGCTGCGCGACGAATTGGCCGCGCGAGGCATTCCCTACGCGCTGATGGCTCACTCCGAACAGGGCGAAATGGACGCGGCCGTGGCTGTCCGCCGATGTATTGCGGGCACGGGCACGAAGTTGAGGCTCGCCCAGTCGCGCGCCAACTTCCATGCGTGGACCGCCGATTTCGTATTTCTGCCGGAGCGGTTCGGGCTGAACCCGATTGTCCCCGCGTATCGCTATGGCGACCAGAAGTTCGGATTGCTGATCGACTGGACGGTCAGCGCCCTGATTGAGGCGGAAGCGTTGGGCATCACGCAGGGCAATGTGGCGGCGGCGTTGGAACGCCATGACATGCGAGCCGACCAATTGCTCGGGCACGACTTCGCGACTGCCCAGGCGCTGGGGCTGGCGCATGATTGGGCCGCCAAGGTGATCGCCGCGACCGGCAATTATGGTGAGATCTTCCAGCGTACGACGGGCGAGCCCTACCATCTGGATCGCGGTCTGAATGCACTTTGGACCGAAGGCGGGCTGATGCATCCCCTGCCAATGAAATGATGACGATCCTCCGCCCGCCTGTGCGATGCAAGACTGCACGCTGCCGCCTGGAAGAGGGCGACCTACGCTCTGGAGAAGAACTCGCACCCCCTGCGTTGGGCTTCGATCCGGCTTGGCGGCGTTTAGAGCGTCGCGTCGTCGCGCAAAACACGTGTTCCGCTAAAGCGCTTCTGCTGATACAACCACTGCCGATTCACTTGCATCGCCAGAGGTACCGGGATTGCTCGAACGCCTGTCGAACTCAGCGGCCGAAACATGGGCGCGCGCCTCTGACGCGGCGTCGCAGCTGCTGGAGCCCTCCATCCGCCTTGGCGTGACGGGCCTGTCGCGGTCCGGCAAGACGGTGTTCATCACTTCGCTCGTGCATAATCTGCTGGCGGGCAACGCGCTCCCGTTCTTCGAGCCGTTCGCGCAGAAGCGCATTCACAAGGTCTATCTGGAGCCGCAGCCCGACGACGCGGTGCCGCGCTTCGATTATGAGGGCAACCTCGCCATGCTTACCGGCCGATTGCCGGAATGGCCCGAGGGGACGCGGCACATCAGCGAGCTTCGCCTGACGATCGAGTTTGCGCCGACCGACATGATCCGGCGCGCGCTCGGCACGAAGACGATGCACCTCGACATCGTCGATTATCCGGGCGAGTGGCTTCTCGACCTGCCGCTGCTGGACCTGACCTATGAAGAGTGGTCGCGCCAGTCGATTTCACAGGCGCGCGAGGCGGTGCGCGCTTCCGCCGCGAAAGACTGGCTGGAATTCCTCTCGACGACGAACGCCGTCTCCAAAAAAGACGAGCAGGTGGCGAAGAAGGGCGCGGAAGTCTTCACGCAATACTTACGCAAGTGCCGTGAGGAATCGCTCTCGCTCTCGAGCCTGCCGCCGGGCCGTTTCCTGATGCCGGGAGATATGGCGGGGTCGCCGGCCTTCACCTTCTTCCCGCTTGAGACGCCCGACAAGGCGATGGTGCCGAAAAACAGCCTCTGGTCCATGATGGAGCGGCGCTATCGGGCCTACAAGACGTATGTGGTGGTGCCGTTCTATCGCAATCATTTCGCGCGGCTCGACCGGCAGATCGTGCTCGCGGATGTGCTGACCGTTGTGAACGCGGGCGCAGCGGCGGTTGCGGATCTGGAACGCGCGCTGACCGATGTGCTGCGCTGCTATCGCCAGGGGCAGAACGCCTGGCATTCGCTGTTCACCGGCCGCCGCATCGATCGCATTGTCTTCGCCGCCACGAAGGCGGACCATCTCCACCACACCAATCACGACCGGCTTGAGGCGATCCTGCAGCTGATCGCCAAGAAAAGCATCCAGCGCGCGTCCTTCTCCGGCGCGGAGGTGAAAGCTTTCGCGCTCGCCAGCGTGCGCGTCACGAGCGAGATGGAGAAGCGGCACGGCAACGACATCTTGCCTTGTATCGCCGGGGTTCCGGTCAGGGGCGAAAGGCTCGGCTCGCGCGTTTTCAACGGTACCGAGCAGTTCGCGATCTTCCCCGGAGATTTGCCGGACGACCCGGCGCTGGCGCTGACGCCGGAGTGGCTGGACGCTGGCGCGGGAGCGGCCCATTTCGTCCGTTTCCGGCCGCAGAAGCAGATCGGCCTTGAATTCGGGCAGAGCGCATTGCTGCAACATATCCGTCTCGATAAAGTGCTCAATTTTCTGATCGGTGACAAACTATCATGAGTGTCCCACCCAAAGGCCGGGCGCCGATTGCATTCAGTCTCGACGAACCTCTCCCGCCAAAGGAAGCGCCAGCGGCCAAGCCAGCGCCGAAACCTGCCCCGAAGCCAGCGTTCAGCGCAGCGCCAGCCACGGCGAGGGTCGAGGCTTCTCCCAGGGTTGAGACTGCGCCCAAGGTCGAGGCGGCGCCAGCGCCGAGGCTTCCGCCCGCGAAGCTGCTGATGCCCCGGCGGAAAGCACGCCTCGCGAGATTTCGAACATTCCGGAGATCATCCGCGTCGGGCGCAGCTGGGGCAGCATCTTCCTGAGCGCTGTTAGCGGCCTCCTCGTCCTCGCCTTCCTCGTCTGGGTGCAGGACACCTTCCTGACCTTGCTCGGCCGCAAGGACTGGCTCGGCTGGGCGGCCACGCTTCTTTTGGCGACGGCGGTCTTCGCCTTCGTCATGATCGTTTCTCGCGAAATCGCGGGGCTTTATCGCCTGTCAGCGATCAATCTGGTTCGGCAGCGCGCCGATGCGGCGCTGTCGTCCGAAAATGTTTCCGAAGCCCGGAGCGCTTCCGCCGAGGTCCGCAATCTACTTGAGGAACGGCGCGAACTGGCGGACGGCATAGCGAAGCTGAAGCGGCATCAGGGCGACATCCTGGATGCGAAGCAGGTGCTGACGCTGACGGAGCGCGAGCTGCTGATGCCTTTGGACCGTGAGGCGCGCGTAACCGTCGGAACGTCCGGGCGCAGGGTTTCCATGGTGACGGCGCTGAGCCCGGCTGCGGTTTTCTCGGTCGGCTTCGTGGCCTACGAGAATTTCCGGATGCTCCGCACTCTCGCCGGGGTTTACGGAGGCAGGCCCGGCTTCATCTCCGTGCTGCGCCTGATGCGCCTCATCGCAGCGCATCTCGCGGTAACGGGCGGCATCGCGTTTACGGACGATATTCTCGGGCAGTTTGTCGGCCATGGCATGACGTCGCGCCTTTCGAAGCGCCTCGGCGAGGGCCTCATCAATGGCGGCTTCACGATCCGCATCGGCATCGCCGCCATCGAGGTGTTGCGTCCGCTGCCCTATATCGAAGCGCGGCAGCCCCGCCTTCGGGAGTTCGTTACCGAGTTCCTGAAGGTTGGACAGAAACCGGAAACAACCAACGGCCGGGAGCGCGCTTAAACGGGCTCAGGTGGCATCTGTGAACGAGACGAAAAGGCTGTTCGCCAGCTTCGCCTCACCGTCGATATGTTGCCCCATCAGCATACTCGGCGGCATATCGCGCTCGCAGCGCCGGTAACGGCAACGTGCGCCAGGACGGCGAATGCCGGAATGAATTGACATATTTCATTAACGCCTCCGCGCCACATCCCGACTCTATCCAACGAAATCCAATTGTGGGGCCAGGTCCCGGGAACCGGCCAAAGGCTCCGGCTGTGCCGGCTAAGCCAGGAGTATTTGGCTAGGAAGAGTTTACCGGACGCGCCAATGGATTCTGCAGACGCCGTCCCATGCATCCCGGAAAGCGAAGCCTTATCCGGGATCGTAACAGGTTGAAGCGTTTGACTCTGTTGCGATCCCGGCTCGGCTGCGCCTTGGCCGGGATGACGAAGTGGAGCAAGCGGCGTCTGCAATGGCAATCGTTGGCCAGGTTGGCGAAGCTTGCTTGGGACCCAATCGCGGACGCTGCGGCCTGCCAAGAACAGCGGATGCCGCGCCGGAACGAACCTGCGAGGTCGTCTGTTGCCAATGGAATCGGTCGCGAAAACGCGACCACCCTTTTATGGAGACGGCCATGAGAAATTTCTTTATCGCCGCGGTGGCAGTTTTGGCTCTCGCGGGATTTGTTACGTCTGCAGAAGCGCGTTCGAAAGGGCACGGCGATGACAGAGGCTGGGCAGTTTGCCCAGGAATTGAAGTCGAGCGGGCAGTTCGAGATCGACTCCAGCACGCTGGCGCTTCAGAAATCGCAGAATGACGAAGTGAAGAAGTTCGCCCAGAAGATGATCGACGATCACACGGCGGCGGACGAGAAGCTGATGGAGACTTTGAAGCAGGCGAACTTGCCCGAGCCCGAATATGCCATGATGGAGGAGCAACTGGATTTGCTCAACGGACTTAAGGTCGTTGAACGGCGCGGCCTTCGACCGCAGATACGTCCAGGATCAAATTCACGCTCACAGGCAAGCGATCGACCTTGCTCGAAACCTACTCCAAGCGCGGCGATAATGATGCGCTGAAACAACTCGCGTCGAACCTGTTGCCGACCATCAAGGAACATTTGCAGTTGGCAGAACAGCTGCGTCCAAACGTGACGGCGCGGCGGTAGTCAATATCCATCATCACGCTCACGAGAAAGCCCGCGGCGCGAAACGCACCCGCGGGCTTTTTGCGCGTGAGAGGAAAAGATTGCATCCGCCGCCGTTCCTGTCCAAATCAGCGCAAGCAATACTCACGACCGGGATCATGGCGGCTCCACTCCTCACACTTCAGAACATTGCGCTGACTTTCGGCGGAACCCCGCTTTTCGAAGACGCGAATCTCTCCGTGTCCGAAGCGGATCGCATCTGCATTGTCGGGCGCAACGGCTCCGGCAAATCGACGCTGATGAAGATTGCGGCGGGGCTCGTCGAGCCGGATCGCGGAACGCGTTTCATCCAGCCCGGCATCACCTCGCGCTACCTTCCGCAGGAGCCGGATTTTGGCGAGCACAAGTCGGTGCTGTCCTATGTCGAGAGCGGCCTCGGGCCGAGCGACGACCCTTATCAGGCTCGTTTGCTTCTCGGTGAATTGGGCCTCACGGGGGAGGAAGCGCCTTCGGCTCTTTCCGGCGGAGAGGCTCGGCGTGCGGCCCTGGCCAAGACGCTCGCGCCGAACCCGGACGTGCTTCTGCTGGACGAACCGACGAACCACCTCGACATTCAGGTCATCGAATGGCTGGAGAAAAGGCTTGGCGCGATGCGTTCGGCGCTGGTGCTCATCAGCCATGACCGGCGCTTCCTGACGAACCTGTCGCGCACCACGGTCTGGGTGGATCGCGGGACAACCCGCACAATTTCCATTGGATTTGGCGGCTTCGAAGTCTGGCGGGACGAGTTTCTCGCGCAGGAGGAACTGGACCGCCACAAGCTCGCGCGCAAGATCGAACGGGAAGCCGACTGGCTTCGCTACGGCGTGACCGCGCGCCGCAAACGCAATGTCCGCCGCCTCGCCGAGTTGCAGTCCATGCGCGAGGCGAAGCAGAACGCGAAGCGCGCTCCGGGGCAGGCCAAGCTCGAAGCCGTGGATGGTTCGCTCTCGGGCAAGCTCGTCATCGAGGCGAAGGGCATCTCAAAGGCGTTCGACGACAAAACCATCGTCGACAAATTCGGCATCCGCATCCATCGCGGCGACCGCGTCGGCATGGCTGGCCCCAACGGCGCCGGGAAGACCACGCTGCTCAACATGCTCATCGCCAAGCTCGAGCCGGATGAAGGGCTCCGTGCGTCTCGGCGCAAACCTCGAAATCGCGAGCCTGGAGCAAGGCCGGGACAGCCTCAAGCCGGACTGGACGGTGGCGGACGCTCTAACTGGTGGCGCTGGCGATCTTGTCGTCATCAATGGCGTCGCGAGACACGTAGCATCCTACATGCAGGAGTTTCTGTTCGCGCCCGAGCAGGTGCGGACGCCGGTCAAGGTTCTTTCGGGAGGGGAGCGGGCGCGGCTCATGCTG
The DNA here is from genome assembly GCA_963833565.1 of uncultured Alphaproteobacteria bacterium. Taxonomy (GTDB): domain Bacteria; phylum Pseudomonadota; class Alphaproteobacteria; order Rhizobiales; family Rhodomicrobiaceae; genus Rhodomicrobium. The sequence goes on along the minus strand of CAWHYO010000040.1, from coordinate 20,078 downwards.
GCGCGTGCGCTCGCCAAGCCGTCGAATCTCCTCGTGCTCGACGAGCCGACCAACGACCTCGATCTCGAAACGCTCGACGTGCTCGAAGAGATGCTTTCGGACTATTCGGGCACGCTGATTCTCATCAGTCACGACCGCGATTTTCTCGACCGCATCGCAACCTCGATCATCGCCCCGGATGGCGGCGGACGCTGGATCGAATATGCAGGCGGCTATTCGGACATGGTCGCGCAACGGGGCGGGCGCACCTTTGCGGCGGAGGCTCCGGCCAAGACCGCGAAGCCATCCCAGACCGCCAAGGAGCGGGCGGATAACGGCAGCGAGCCGAAGGCGAAAAAGCGCCTCAGCTTTAAGGAGAAACACGCCCTCGAAACCCTGCCGGCCACAATGGCGAGCCTGGAAAAACAAATCGCCATGCTTCAAAAAAGCTCTCGGATACCGCTCTTTACGCAAAGGATCGCCAGGCGTTCGAGCAAGCGAGCGCCGCGCTTGTAAAGGCGCAACACGAGTTGACAGAGGCGGAACACCGCTGGCTTGAACTTGAAATTCTCCGCGAGGGGTTAGAAACGGGGGCATGAAAATTAGATCGCTCCAAAATCATTCTTGTAGTCACCTCATATCTAACAAAGAAATTCACGTTATCGCTGTCTTGGCAATAGTATTTATCTACATTTTTGTTCTTTAAATTAGCTTGCATTGCATGCAGTCGGCTTGCGGAGTTACTTATCCGTTACACAGCCCTAAGTTCCGGTCTAGTTCCAGCCAGGGTTGCTAGACGAATCACTCGCACCGGAGCGAAATCTTGGAAAAGAATTTCGTATAAAGTGCAAAGGAACAAAGATGCTTCGGAGAACTTCGCTTTGCGTCGCGGGCGTGATTTCCTTGGTTGCCTCCGCAAATGCTGCTGATCTCTATTCTCCTGCTGGCGGCTACAAGGATGCTCCCGGTGTACCGGTAGCGACATGGACGGGATTTTACGCTGGCGTCAACGGCGGTTACGGTTGGAGCGCAAGCAGTTCGACTGTTTATGCCGAAGCTCTTGCCGATCTCAGTGGTCCCCATAATCCCCGTGGGACCCAAAAGATTGTGACCTCACCAACGGAAAATTTTGACAAAACTGGCGGCTTTGGCGGCGGCCAGCTCGGCTATAACTACCAATGGAATCAATTCGTCTTCGGCGTTGAGACCGATATCCAAGGTTCAAAAATCGATGGTAGCGGGTCTGCCTTTGCATCTGTCACCCAGGCTTTCAGCAGAATTAGCAGCATCTCGGCAAGCACCTACAGGGAAAGCGGTCTCGACTATTTTGGCACCGTTCGAGGACGCCTTGGTTATACGTTTGGCCAAGCGCTCGTCTATGCCACCGGGGGCTTTGCTTATGGCGGGGTTAGCGGGCTGGCTTCCGCGACCTTAGGGATAGACACAAGGGCAACCCAAACCGCTTACAACTATACGGTCAATCCCAGCGCCGACCCGGACGGGCTATGCCGTTGGCGGCGGGCTGGAATACGCGTTAACGCCCTTATGGTCGGTCAAGGCAGAATATCAGTACATCGATCTTGGCAGTTCCAATGGCTTTGTTGGCTACCATACCGATACGGAGAGAGCACGCGGGTACTACACCATCGAGCAAAACTTCAATACCGTGCGCGTCGGCTTGAACTATAAGCTCAGCGCGCTGGCCGCGCCTTTGAAGTAGAGGCCGCTGGGAAAGTGGAAATCTTGGACTCATCCTTCGGCAAGCGCGGGATGAGGCCGGGTTCTTGTCGCAGACTTCTACGCACCTGATCAACACGCCTCTGCGCCTCTTGTCAGGGCGGGCGCACAAAGCGCGATCCTGCGCCGCCCCCGCCTGCATCAGGCGGTCGATCGCGATAGCCGCCCCGGAGAGCGGACCAGCTGATGACCGGAGCTAACCAACCATTCTCCGGGTGGAAACTTGGTCCCCTGGTCGTCCGCGCCTTCGTGGCGCACCGTTAACCTGGGATGGTTAATTTCGGCGCGCACGGATTTAATTCCGGTCTGAATGTGCTTAACAAAATCCCAAGGATGAGAGCGGCACGCGTTCGCGGGTCACACATAAGCCAATCAACCCGTTGAAAACGCTCATGTTTCCGACCCAAGCCGGTGAGGTTAACGGATTGTATTTTTGGCCAGAATGGGACGCGATAAAGTCCGTTAAATATGTTCGCCCTGCAGGGCTATGCAGTTAACTCCCGTAGCCCTAGATGTAGTAGTCCTGGGCATGAAGCAGTATCCTGCGGACATGGCCGATTTCATGGATATGTTTCCGACCGAGGACGCCTGCTTGGAGTATCTGAGCCTCGTTCGGTGGCCGGGCGGATATCAATGCTTGCGGTGCGGGAAGGGGGATTGCTGGAAGAAGGCCCGTGGCCTTTTCACCTGCCGCGCCTGCGGGTACGAGGCTTCTGTGCTGGCAGGCACCTTGTTCCAGGACACGCACAAACCGCTGCGCTTATGGTTTCAGGCGATGTGGTACGTGGTGAACCAGAAAAACGGCGTCAGCGCGCTGGGGCTGCAAAAGGCGCTGGGCCTGGGCAGCTATCACACCGCATGGGAATGGTTGCATAAGCTGCGCCGCGCTATGGTTCGTCCCGGCCGCGACAGGCTCTCCGGCATCGTCGAAGTGGATGAGACCTTCCTTGGCGGCAAGCGCCGGGGTCGCGGACGTGGAGCCGAAGGCAAGTCCTTGATTTTCATTGCGGCGGAAGAAGCAAAAGACAACGAGAATGCAATTGGCCGCATTCGCCTTTCCGTGCTGGAAAACGCTCGTGGAGAGACGCTCGTGAAGGCCGTTCAAGCGGCGGTTGAACCCGGAAGCCTTGTCCGCTCGGATGGGTTGAGCATTCTGGGGGGGTGGGGCCGCCTCTGTCATCCTGGAAAGGCGCAGCCTTATCCGGGATCGTAACAGGTTGACGCGCCTGACTTTTTTGCGATTCCGGCTCGCGCTTCGCCTGGCCGGGATGACGAAGTGGAGCAAGCGGCGTCTGCAATGACAATCCGTCGGCGAAGTTTGCTTAGCGCCATTCCAAGCGCGGCGGCACGAGCGCCCTCCAGAATTTTATCTTTTATATCAATGAGTTAATCGCATTTACCCTTCGGTAAGGAGGTTTTCCGTAGGATCTCGGCCCAGGTAATGCGGACGCAAGAGCCAAGTGATTCGGGGAGCAAGCGAGATGCCGCCTTTCGCAACGATCATACAAAAGGCCACATGGCCTGTGAGCCGGGTTTTTTTCCGCGGCGAGCCGCCGGAAGAGCCGGGTCACAGGATGACAACGGCGGCCATTCGCATGCGCGCCCGCTTAGACCTGGATCGGGAAGTAATGATTGACGGCGATAAGAACGCCCAGCAGTACGAGCCCGATCCCAAGACTCCAGCCAATTAGCTTTTTCTCCACCGGCAGGAGCGGCTCGACGGGCGCATTCTCAAGTTCGTCGCGAAGATCACTCATGTTCTGCTCCTTCCACTCACCCTGCCAAGGGTGGTTTTACGCCGCTGAAGAAAATCCACGAGATCCCCAGCCCGACCCAGATCACGAAGCCGAACAGGCTCACAAGATAGACCGCAGCGAGCTTGCCAATTCCCTGTTGCCAAAGCTTCCGGAAGTTGGACAGCACGCCGATAGAAAAGAACGTCAGGATAAAGAAGATTACGCGGAACACATTGGCTTCGCCAATCGCCGCTGTCACTTTCGCCGGTTCGAAGGACGTCCCCAGCGCGAGGTAAAGCCCGGCTGCGAAGGTGACGAGGAAGCCAAGGATGAATTTCGGGAAGCGCTGCCAGATTTCGATGGCCCTAGCCTTCCCGCCATTCGGGTCTTTGTTGATGTGGTTCGTCCAGATCCAGCCGAGGATGAAGGCCCAGATGCCGATGAAGATGTCGATGAACACTTTCACGGTCGCAGTCGTGCCAAGAATCCAGCCCGGCTGATACTTGATGCCCTCGGCAGCAGCCTTGGCAAGGATCAGAGATTCGGTGATGCCGCCGCCCGCGACAGCCGCGCCATCGGTCTTGATGGCGAGCCCCATCCATGCGCCTGCGACCATCGGTTCGTTCGAGAGAAAGGTCTGCGCCAGGAATGGCAGGATCAGGATCTCGACGACAGCGAAAATCACGACGAGCGACGACACAAGGATCGGCACGGCGGGGCGGGCGCGAATCGCGCCCCCCGTCGCGATGGCCGCCGCAACGCCGCAAATCGAAATTCCGGAGGCGAGCGGCACGGCGTATTCGCGGCTGAATCCGAACCACTTCCGGGCCACGAAATAGACCACCGCCCAATAGATGAGGTACGCCTCGACGATGGCCGCCACACCTCGAATGAGGAGAGAGGTGGCAAGGTTCAGCTTCCCGGCGGCTGTCACGGCCAGGAAAGCGCCGAGGATCACGATGGCGATCTTGATGTATAGCTCGGGCCGGATTGCGTCCTTCAGCCAGTCCGCGAGGCGGGGGAAGAAATTGGCGATGATCAGCCCGAGGACGAGCGCGATGATGAAACCCGCTTCGTTCGTGAGTTTCAAAGACCAGTCGATGCCGAACTTCTGCTGGTCGGCGGGCGTCACCACTGCGATATGCGCGTAGCTTCCGGCGATCCAGCTCGCATAAGCCAGCGCGAACACGACTGTGAAGCCGAGAATGAAGCGCAAGACGTTTGCGCGAAGCGCGATTGCCGCCAGCGTCAGCACCGCCAGAAGCGCCGCATAGGTGAGGCCCAGTGCAGCTGGTCCGCCGATACCGGTGTAGCCTTTCGATGCCGTGTTCAGCGCCTTGTTCGCATCGGTCCAGACCGATGTCGTGACGGCCCATCCGAGCAGGTCTTGCCCGTAAAGCCCGGCGACCGCCAGACCGAAAATGAAAAGCCCGATCCAGACCGCGAGCCAGTCCTCACCGATCCAGGGATCTCTTTCTTCGGCCGCCGCCCCAACAATACGCGACTCCCGTTCTCGAACATCCGACATGGTTTCTCCAATCCAGGCGAGCGGTCACGGCCGGTAAGTCAGAAGCGCTGGCCCGATACCCTCTCTCTTGCGCGAACTCGCCACCAGCAACGGCCAAGTGCGGGGCCCATAAAAGCAGATCCAGAAAGATCTTGCCACAAGGCCACGTTGAGTTCGGAAAATTAGGAATGCAATCCTCGCAAGCCTACCAATCAAATAAGGATTTTGCGCGGCAGACGTTCAGGTCATAAAACCCTTCCCCGATCGGCGGTGGCCTCGCGATCACGCCGCCAGGTTTCTGTTCCGTTTCAGCACCAGGGAGTTGAACGGCATCGAGGCGGGATCAGCTTCGGAGAAGCTTCCCGTCGTTTAGTGCCGGCATACGCTCAACCCGGAGGCTCGATGGATCGCGCTTCTCTTGAGAGTGCCACCACGCCGGGCATTCAGGATATTCTGCAAAAGGCGCTCAGCTTTCTCCGCGCAGGTGAAGCCGATCGTGCCCTGGCATGCCTCCTCGCCTATCCCGACCTCACGAAGAGCCACCCGTTCGCGTGCTATCTTGCCGGGCTCATCTACGTCAACGCCGGCAAGGATACTGTGGCTCTTTCCTTTTACGACCGGGCGTTGGCTCTCAGTCCTTCGTACGCCGATGCACTGGAAGGCCGCGCACGAATCAAGCAGCGGCTGGAGCGCTTCACGGAAGCGATTGCCGACTATGACGCTCTCCTTCGCATCCAGCCTGCAAATGCAGATACGCTCTACAATCTCGGCGCTGCCTACGAAGGCATCGGCCAGCGGCAGAAGGCGCTGGCCTGTTACGATCAGTCGCTTGAGATATCACCCGGACACTCGCCCACGCTGGCGGCGAAAGCGCTTCTCCTCTATGACGAGGGCCACGTTGACGATGCTCTGGAGACGCTGCGGGCGGCGCTTACCGCCGACCATTCAAATGCAACGGCATGGTACAATTGCGGAGCAATCCTCACCACTCGAGGCGAACACGCCAGGGCTTGCAAATGCTTCGAAGCCGCCCTTCGGCTTGCGCCAGCTTATGGCGAAGCGCTCTACGGTGCGGCCACGTCGCTGCATAAGCTTGGCCGTCTCGACGAAGCGCTCGCGGCTTGCGACACGCTTCTGAAGCAAGAGGCGGCAAATTTTGAGGCGCTCTTTCTTCGGGGCAATATTCTCTTCGATCTGCGCCGTCTCGCCGACGCCTTGGCCGCCTTCGATGAAACCCTGGCCCGCAATCCCGGCCATTTGGGCGTTCTTTGCAATCGAGGATATACGCTGCGGGAACTGGGGCGGCTTTCCGAGGCCGCAGCCATGTTCGATGCGGCGCTTGCTCAAAAGCCAAACAGCGTCGAAGCGCTGCTCGGGCGTGGCATCGTCGAGTTCAAGAGCACGAGGATCGAGACCGCGCTCGCGTTTTTTGAGAGCGCTCTTAAAGCCGATCCCGCTTCAGCGACCGCCTTCTGCGGGCGCGGTCTGGCGCTCCAATGCCTGGGCCGCATCGAAGAGGCCAGGCGAGATTTCGAACACGCGCTCGCCTTGAAGCCGGACCTGCCGGACGCTCACGCCGCACTCAGCGCTTTGCAACTGCTTCTCGGTGAGTTCGAGCAGGGCTTTGAGGGCAATGAGTATCGCCTGCTCACGCCCGACTATCGCAAGCCGAAGCTGGCGCGGCGCTTGCCTGTCTGGAACGGGGAAGACATTGCCGGAAAGAAGCTGCTCGTCATCAACGAGGCCGCCCATGGCGACGCCATCATGCTCGCCCGCTACTTTCCCATGCTGGCCGAACGCGGAATTGAAGCAACCGTCGAGTGCCTGCCGCATATGGTAGCCGCTTCTGAGCGACATGCCGGGCGTGCAGCTCGTCACGAAAATCAACCCGGCCGAGGATTTCGACTATCAAGTGCATCTTTTCAGTCTGCCGCGCGCGTTCAAAACGCGGCTCGACAGTGTCCCAGCCAGCGTGCCCTACCTCTTCGCGGACCGGGCGCTGGCAGTAAAATGGAGCGGCCGTCTTGGAAGCCACGGTTTCAAGATCGGCATCGCGTGGCAGGGAAACCCCGACCCCAAGATCGACATTGCCCGCTCGGCTCCTCTTGCGAATTTCGCCCCGCTCGCGGCTCTTCCCGACTGCCGCCTCATCAGTCTTCAAAAAGGTCACGGCGTCGAGCAGATCGCCGACTCCGGGTTGCGCGTGGAGACGCTTGGCGATGACTTCGACGCGGGGCCGAACGCCTTTCTCGATACCGCCGCCGTCATGGCCAATCTCGATCTTATCGTCGCGGTGGACACGTCTATTGCCCATCTGGCGGGCGCTCTGGCGCGCCCCGTGTGGATTGCGCTGAAGCACATCCCTGAGTGGCGCTGGATGCTCGGCCGCGACGACTTGCCATGGTATCCGACCATGCGCCTTTTCCGGCAGCGCACAATAGGCGACTGGGAGGGCGTTTTCGCGGACATTGCGGAAGCGCTGAAAACACTCATAGCGGAGAAAAACAGGGGTTCGGCTGGTCCGCTTCTTGTTCCTACGGCAGTCGGAGAGTTGATCGACAAGCTCACCATTCTGGAAATCAAGGCGGAGCGCATCCCGGACCCGCGTAAGCTAGCCAACGTCAGGCGCGAACTCGCCCTTCTGAGCGACTTGAAGAGGAGACGCGGGATCTCCGGGGCTCGCGTGGACAGCCTGACCGCGGAGCTGAAGCAGAGAAACTGCGCGCTTTGGGAGATCGAAGAGGCGATCCGTCAATGCGAACGGATGGGCGATTTCGGCCCGAACTTTGTCGCCCTCGCACGCCGCGTCTATCAGGAAAACGACAAGCGAGCCGCCCTCAAACGAAATATTAATGACCTCTTCGGGTCACCGATCGTCGAAGAGAAACATTATTCTCAAGGTTAAGCTTCGAACTTTCAAGCCTGACTCTAAAGAAACGAACAGAAGTCGAATCAATGGCATTCGCAGAAAGAGCTAAGTTTACGTCTCCTCCCTCAATGGTTCTGGGGATGGAGACTCTTGTCGGGCTCGCCTACAGGCAGGGCGACCTCGCCGCCGTTTGGAGCCAGCTCTTAGAGCGTTTTGGCGCCAATCCCTCAGATGCTGCGGCTCTTATGGATATGTCGGTCATTCTTCAGATTACTGGGCATCGGAACAAGGGGCTGGAATTCCAACAAATGGCGCTAAAGCTGCGCCGCTGTTACGCCCGTGCGCATGGCGGCGGCGACGGCTTGAAAGTCCTCGCCTTCGTCGCGGAAGGCGACTTCATGGCCAACACTCCGATCGACTTTCTGATGAGGGGCTCCAATGCGGTCCTGATGCTTTATTACGTCGACAGCCAGACCCCCGACCTGCGAGACCTTCCCGAGCATGATGTCGCTTTCATCGCGATAGGCGAATCCGAAACTAATGTCCCAGTCCTTGCAAACCTCGAACGGCTGCTGGACGGCTGGGGCGGGCCGATCGTGAACGGCAACCCCAGGAACATTGCAGCGCTGACGCGCGACCGGGTCGCTGCAATGTTCGGCGGCGAGACCTCGATTGTCGCTCCGGCCACGGTGAGGGCAGATAGGGCGTCCCTTCACCAGCTGGCGCATGGCCAGATCGGCTTGAGCGCGCTTCTGCGGAATGCGGCCTTTCCAATCATAGTGCGGCCATTTGGTTCGCATGCTGGGGAGGGCCTGGAGAAGATAAACGGCCCGGAGGAGATTGGAGCCTATCTGGAGAATCGGGCCGAACCGCACTTCTATCTTGCACCTTTCGTTGACTACGCCGGCCCTGACGGATTTTTCCGCAAGCAGAGGATCGCCGTCATCGACGGGCGCCCCTTCCCCAGTCATCTTGCCCTCTCCAGTCACTGGATGGTTCATTATCTCAATTCCGGCATGCAGGAGAACGAAGCGTGGCGCGCTGAGGAAGCGGCTTGGATGCGAGACTTCGATACCGATTTTGCCGTGCGCCACGCCCCTGCGTTCGATGCACTCACCAGGAAAATAGGCCTCGATTATTTCATCATCGATTGCGCTGAAATGCCGGACGGACGGCTTCTGCTGTTCGAGGCGCAGGTCGCAATGATCGTTCACGCCATGGATGCAACCGGCATTTTTTCCTACAAGGAGCCGGCAATGCAAAAACTTTTCAGCGCCTTCCAGTCGGCCCTGAAACGCCGGCGCCATCTGTCATAAGGCGGCGTGAAAGTCCGAGCTATGCCTGGATTGCGCGAGGACGGCTCCCTTAACAAAGCGCTGGCTTCGAACCGCGGGGCACACTCCCCCCTCGGGATCTTGTTAGCTGAAGGAGGCGATGCCCGGATAAGGCTCGATCCGCTCACGCGGCGCAATCGCTATGGCACGGCCACAACGCCTGTCTGTGACGAAATCTCGTTCGCATCGACGACAGCCAACATGATTTCCGAGACGGGCTTCGCAGCAGCAGCGCGCGCCTTCGACCGGCTGATCACGCCAGATCCGGCCGCCAGTTTGCCGATAGACCGATGGTTCGATGACATCCGGGCCAGCATCACACATTTCCTTGGCATTCCTGGCGCAGAGGCAGTCGTTGCCCCTTCGGGCACGGACGCCGAAGTCCTTGCACTCGGCCTGGCCGCCGGCTTGGCGAAGGGACCGATCACAAACATCCTCATAGCCCCGGAGGAGACCGGAAGCGGCGTTCCCTTGGCTGCCGCCGGATGTCATTTCTCAAATTCGACGGCTCTTGGGGCGGCGGTCACCGCTGGCAGCGCCATTGATGGGCTTGCCGCAAATGGGATTGAAGTCGCTGTTGTGCCAATTCGTGATGCGAGAGGTGCGCCGCGCACCCTTGACGCGATCGATCAGGAGACAGTGCAGGCCGTTGAACGCGAACTCCGTCGCGGCCGCACCGTGCTCCTTCACGTGCTCGATACATCGAAAACCGGACTCGAGGGGCCAACGCGAGATGTGGCGCGTGCCCTGTTGGCGTGGGCGCCCCGCCTTGTCCGCGTTGTCGTTGACGCCTGCCAGCTTCGGTGCGGCTTGACGCAGATCAAGCGCGATCTCGATGACGGGTTTATGGTTCTGGCAACGGGTTCTAAATTTGCTGGCGGGCCATCCTTCTGTGGAGTAGTGCTTCTACCCGCCGCATTGGCGGATGAAATTGCAGCGCGAGCGGTGCTGCCAAGAGGAATTGCCGATTACAGCGCGGCGTTGGATTGGCCCATAGCTCTCCGGCATCGTTTCGGACGAGTATGGGCATTGCAAACGAATATCGGTCTTGGGCTGAGATGGGTCGCGGCCCTTGATGGGGTTGCCTCAATGGCTGCCATTGGTGAGGAATTGCAGACTACGATCGCGGACCGCTTTGCAAAAGAGGTACGTGCCAGGGCGAAAAACCTTCGTAGCATGGAATTGCGCCATGATGAACACGATCATACCTTCGGATCGAGCACCATTGTGCCGTTAGCGGTGCGTGAGAAATATGGCTTCCCTTCGGCCTGCTCAGCGGCGCAAAGGATTCAGGTGGCTTTGAGGGACCACGAACATGGCCCTGTCTGCCATGTAGGACAACCGGTATGCCTGCGGAACGAGACGGTTTTGCGCGTCGCTGCTTCGGCCTACACACTGGCACGCGTCGCCAAAGGAATGAGCGGCGGAAGCGGTATCGATCAAGCCTTCGAACCTGTTGCGGCGGACCTCGATCGCCTGTTCGAGAAGTGGTCTCTCATTGAATGTCAACTCTAGAGTGAGCGATGTCACGACCCTTTTTGCCCAAAGACTGCGATGCCATCGCCGAACCTTTTCCGGCGGGTGCGCCAGAGGCTTCGGATAGTTCCGCGAGCCGCGATCTCGACCCGGTGGACTGGAGCGAATTCCGCAGCCTCGCGCACGCCATGCTCGACGACATGATCACGCATATCGAGACCATCCGGGAGCGGCCCGTCTGGCAACCGGCGCCCGCGGCGACACGCGAACGGTTCCGGCAGCCTTTGCCGCGCGACTGGGCACGATCTCGGCGAGGTGCTCGGCGATCTGAAGACGCATGTCATCCCGTACGCCACGGGCAACACTGCACCCCGGCTTCATGGGCTGGGTGCATGGCGCCGGCACGCCGGTCGGCATGGTCGCCGAGATGGTTGCCGCGGGCTTGAACATGAACTGCGGCGGACGCAATCACATCGGCCTCGACGTCGAAAAGCAGATTACCCAGTGGATGGCGGAGGCGCTCGGTTATCCGAAGAGCGCGTCCGGCGTTTTCCTCACCGGATCGTCGATGGCGAATTTTGCCGCCTTGATCGTGGCGAGAACGAAGGCGGCAGGGTATGAGTCCCGCCACGAAGGGCTGGCGAAGACGGCCCCCCGGCTCGTGGCATACACCTCGGTGGAAGCTCACAATTGCATCCCGAGGGGGATGGAACTTGCGGGGCTCGGCTCCGCCAATTTGCGCACCATCGGCGTCGATCACGACCGCCGCATGGATGTCGCGAAGCTTGAGGCCACGATCGCAGAAGACCGCGCCGCCGGGTTCGTGCCTTTCCTCATTGCAGCGACTGCGGGCACCGTGAACACAGGGGCTATCGATCCGCTTGAGCGCATCGCGCAGGTGGCGTCGCGCGAAGGGCTCTGGTTCCATGTCGATGGCGCGATCGGGGCGCTGGCGGCGTTCTCGCCTCAGCTTCGCCCGCTGCTGAAAGGGATCGAAAAGTCGGATTCGGTCGCGCTCGATTTCCACAAATGGGGGCACGTGCCTTACGACGCCGGGTTCCTCCTGGTTCGCGACGGCGATGCGCACAAGCAGGCGTTCGCGATGCCCGCCGCCTATCTGCAACGGTCCGAGCGCGGCCTCGCCGCCGGGGATACGTGGCCTTGCGACCTCGGTCCCGACCTGTCGCGCGGCTTTCGCGCGTTGAAGACGTGGATGACGATCGAGACGTTCGGCGCGGACCGCATCGGGGACGCGATGCTCGCAAATTGCGAACTCGCTCAGTATCTCGCTCAGAAAGTGCGGCAGAGCCCGCTGTTCGAACTGAAAGCCCCCGTCGCTCTCAATATCGTGTGCTTCGGCGTTCGCGGCGCGAGTGACCGGGCCTTCAACCGCGAGCTTGTTCTGGACATGCACGAAACCGGCGTCGCGGTGCCGTCATGGACAACCATCGGCAGCGAGACCGTCATTCGCTGCGCCATCGTCAACCACCGCACCGCACGCGCCGACATCGACCGCATGATGGACTGCATCGAAGGTCTTGCCTTGTCGCGATGCGAAGCGGCGGCATCGCGCTGAGTCGGGCCAACTGCTTTCTGTGTGCGTGTTACGAAAGGCGGCATCTCGCTGGAACCCCTGGATCGGCTTGCGCTTGCACGAATGCTTGAGGCGGGATCTTAGGAAAAAGCGCCTTGCCGAGAGGTTAACCTCGATAAGCCATTGAAAGATAATGGAAAAACACCAAAGGGCAGCCCGCCGCTGCGTCGGCCAAAGAGGTGCCGCTCGTTAACACACTATATTTAACGGACTTTATCGCGTCCCATTTCCGCCAAAAATATATTCCGTTAACCTACAGGCCGAGCACAAAATGACCATTTATTATCAATGAGTTGACTGGCATCCTCTCAGTTCGGCCGGCCGCGCGCCGCTATCGTTCTTAGGAATTTTTTAATGCCATGCAGACCGGAAATAAATCCAGCGCGCAAAAATTAACCATCCTTGGTTAACGGCGCCTCATGAAGCGCGACCTGTGCCTTGCGCTGGAAAATTCTTTAGGTTCTCGGGATCGACTCCGCCCGACTTTCTCCCGTTAGGGATGAGCTGAAGATGATGAGCCGTCCTGATCGGCAGTTCTGCGCCTCCGGCATCGAAGACGCGGGCTTGAGATCGACAAGATCATGCCGAGCTTTGCGGCGCTGATTGTTCCTTCCGTAGAAGCGCCCGAAACAAATCAAGGTCGGAGCGCCGGATCAGCCCGAGCCCTGCCGAACATAACAAGAACACGATTGCGCACACGGGAAGGCCAAGCAAAAACGGAAGCGGCGGCATACTCCAGAAGAGGAGCAAGGTGAGAGCTGCCGATCCGAGCGCTTGCGCCATATTAACCGCGATGTCGAGCCCGAGGCTTTCCCGCATCAAGTAGAGCGCCCCTGCGGTAACCACGAACTCGCTTACAACGAAGGCCGCTACCACCCCAATTGCGCCGTTGCCCGCGCTCCGCTGAAAGGCTGGGATGAGCGCGAACTCCAGCGCGGTGCTGACCACCACGCTCCCCAACTTCACCACCGAAAACGCCTTAGCCCTGTGAAGCGCAAAAAGCGCATAGAGCAATAAGGTGTTAAGAAAAAGCATAGGAAATGCAGGAGCGTATACTTTCAGTATGATACCCGAGGGAGCGAAGTGCCGCTGCCCGTAGATGATGGCGATAGCGTCGTCCGCGAACAAATAGGTCCCAGTCGCAGCAAGCGCGCCGAGCCACAGGATGGGCCGCAGCGCGGTTCGGACCGCCGCCTTGAAGGCCTCCTTATCCGCCGCCGCGCGTGAGAGAGCCGGAAACGACGCCGCAGCCAGGATGAGCGCCGGCGCGATCATTGTGCCCGTGATGTTCTTCGCGGCGCCGAACCAGCCGACCACATCCGCTGGAGCGAGCTTGGAAAGAACCACCGCGTCGACGTAGGTTTGAATGTTGCACGCGACGTTAGCTGTCAGCAGCGCCATGCCGCTTACCATCACTTCACGAGCGATTTGGGAAGAATAGCGCAGCGGGCCCGTTGTCACCCGGCGATAGAGCCGGGCGGCGACCGCAAGCGCGAGAATACCGGCCAGCGCCTGCGCCGCCAACACGCTCGGGATCCCTCCGTAAAGGGCGAGCGCCAACAAGGCGAGCAAAAGCAACGCTATCTTGTTCGCCACTGACACAAGGGAGTCGAGACCCATTCGATCGCGTGCGCGAAATACCGTTCCGTAGGTTTGCGCAAGAAAAAAAGGCAGGCTCACGACGATGAAAGCGATTGTATACCAACAGGTCATCGCGTCGTAGCCCAGGGCCAGGACCGCGAGCCCGGAAAGAACCGCCATCAGCGCGGCGCCAGCAATGCGCAAGACCAGCACAGTGCCAAGGAGAACGCTGCCGCGCTCGGGCTGTCGCGCCGCCTCCCGCGTAACGTAGACTTGCTGCCCCCAATCGACCACCACATAGGCGAAGGTGGAGAACGACACGAGCAGGAAATAAAGGCCGAAATCGCTGGCGCCCAATGTCCTTCCGAGCGCTGAGCTGAAGAGTATCGCCAGTACGGTCGACATCACTTGGCCCAGCATAAGGAAAGAGGCGTTCCGTGCGACTATCGCGCCGCTGCTCGAGTCTCTTTCTAGCTTCTGGGGAAAATCGCTATTCTGGCATAGGCAGCGCGTCGCCACCTTTCCGCAGAGGGGGCAGAGCGTGCGGGTCATATGTCACTTCGCTCAGTCAGGCTTCCCTCCAGCGTCCAGCCCGACAGCCATCCTGCCCTTTGGCGCAGCGCAAGTTCCGGTTGGGAAGAACTGAGGCCTGCTGCGTCAACGCGCAGACGTACCGTAAGCACTGCTAAACACGACATGATGTAGTGGTTGCATCAAATGTGGTGAATTCAACCTTCTACCTTAGGTGTTTACAAATTAAACAAGTGTGCACAACTGTCAAGGTTTATTGCTTCCGTATTTTGAGGCAGAAGCGCAATCTACCAAACAGAATACTTCTTTACGACCGCGCGCAGCGTAACCCTGGTTTGAAGCCAGTTTTGCGTAAGGACAGCTGAATAGTGAGGCGCATCTACTCCGCCGCCACCGCGGGAACGCCCCTTGATTTTGACCGAATGCTGTCGTGGAGTTGCTTGCGCGCGAGCGCGGCCTCAGCCCCGGGTGTTGCGTGGTATAGATCGAGGGCTTCGAACTCGTCGGCCTTCGGCGGCGCGATCGCGGTGTCCGTATAAGTCAAGCGATCCGGCGCTGCCAGCACCTCCTCCCGGATCGCCTTGCATTTCCTGTACTCGGACCAATAGCGCCAAGCCTTAAGCACTGTTTCGCCGAAATAGCGCGGATAGAAGACGAATGGGCTTTCGATTGGAAGCCCACTTCTGCGGTCGCGGCGGAATTTGAGGCGGAACGCGCCGCCTTCGAGCGGATGAACGCCTTCGTAAGTATGCACGAGCTTGAACCAGAGAAGCGTCGATAGCGTTGTCCCCGCCCGGCCTTTTGGGTTGGCGGCCACCCGGCGAAGGATCGTGCGGATGTGATCTCGGCTGTAAAAGCTGGCCCATGCTGCCCGCAACGCCTCTTCCCATTCGGCATCGCTCATCGTGGCGTGATGAGTTACACGATGGTTCAGGTCATACTTGTTCATATCAGGATCGGTCCACACCCCTTTTTCCAGGAGGACCTTGTGATCCTCCGAACCAGGCAAAGGAGTGAGGAAGAACAGTTCCAAGATATCGAGCGGCAACTCGTTCTTCAGGATTTCGATATCCCGCAGGATCGATTCCTTGGTGTCTCCAGGAAAACCGGTGATATAGCCAGCGCATGTGATCGCGCCATGGTTGCGCCACTTCTGCAGCAGTTCGCGATAGTCCGTGATTTTGTTCTGGCGCTTATTGGCAGCGATCAAATTGTCAGGATTGATGTTCTCCAGCCCGATAAAGACGCGGCGGACACCAGCTTGCGACGCCTTCTCGATGAAGTTCGGGATCTTGTGGCATTGCGTATCGATCTGGATCGTAAACCCGATCTTTGGAAACCCGTTTGAGCGCAATTCGATCAGGCGGTCGAAAAGCATTTCCCAATCGTGATTGCGGGCGAAATTGTCGTCGGTGATGAAAAAGCGATAGATCTTCTGCGCGTAGTTCTCGCGGATGATCTTCTCAAGATCGTCCGGCGTGCGGAAGCGGCTCTTGCGGCCCTGCACATTGATGATGGTGCAGAAGGAACACTGATAGGGGCAGCCGCGCCCCAAATCCATGCTCGACAGCGCGCCTGCTGTCCGGCTCAGATGCTCTTGAGGAAGGATCGGAACCGGCTGGCCCTGCAGCGCCGGAAGCTGGTTCATGTAGTTATAGAGCGGTGCAAGCTTGCCCTCCCAGGCGTCGCGCACGACCTGGTCGAAGCGGCCGTCTTCAGCCTCTCCAGCGAAGAAGGAGATGCCGAGCGCCTGGGCGTCACGCATGTCCTTTGGCCATTCCGGCAGCATTGCGATACAGCCGGAGACATGAAAACCGCCGATGCAGACGGGAAGGCCGGCCTTGAGGAACGGGCGCGCAATGTCGACCGCGCGGGGAAACTGGTTGGATTGCACGCCGATGAGACCAATGAGCGCCTTGCCGCCGCGCTCCGAGATCATCCGGATGATCTTCTCAGGGCGCATGCGGCAGTTGGTTTCGTCAAAGGTGTGGATGTGGATTGCGACGTCCGGGCCAAGGATGCTGCGGCGTTGCGCGTCCATCGCCAGCCCGTTCAGGCAGGCCAGGGTGTTGGAAGGGATGGCCGAGCGAAACCACTGGATGGGGTAGCCGTCATCATCGTAATGCGCCGGCTTGATAAGCACGATATGGAATTCGCGCTGCATTTCTGGGCTCATCGTTCTCTCTCCCGGAGTGCACAGAAGTCACCCAAAAATGCCCGGCTCACCGGCGCCAACTTCCATGTAGCGACATTCCGGAAGGTGCAGAGATACACAAGTGCGGGCGCGCCACAGTCGCACTTCAACCGTACGTTTACCAACAGTTAGGCAAACACATTTTTGAGATACGACTCCTATCCGGCTGCTGGAAAGAGCTGACTCCTATCAACAATATCCGTCAATCTGTGCAGGAAAAGCCTGAGGAGGATCGCGAGGAAGCAGCGCCCAAAGCCTAGCCCCGATGAAAGCCTGCCTTATAAGACCGGCCGCCGTGCGCTCGACAAGCTGCCTACGCGATAGTCAGCCTCGATAAAGTGCAACGCATTGTGGCTTTTTGACAGTGGGCTTTTGCGAGTTGCGGCGCTGATTGCCTCTGGAAGGCGCTCTATTTTGCGGAACATGCAAATTCAGAAGGAAGCCAGGGAACATTTACGCAGGTATTGTCCCAGCCGCGAGCAGTCGACCTGTATCTCCAGCCACCGGCGTAATAACAGTCACCGTCGCGCCAAGCGCACAGAGGAGGCTGCACTGGCCTATATCCAACATACCGTTTGTGAGCGATTTGCCGTGATTGAGCCGCTGCATCAAAGTTCGGTGCAGCAATTATCGTAGAAATTGCTACGAGGACAACTAACTTTATGCTTGTACTCATTGAATACCCCCACTGCAAACCACTCGTTTCGTGAACCAAGGTCTCCGCAATTTAATTATATGGATGGCGCGCTAATCAACGAATTAGTAAGACCTTTGTTAATACGTATGTTTTTATTTAACAAAACTAAGTTTTGTATATTTTTCAGCCCTAGGCAGAGTTGACACAAGAACTGCGCCGTGCATCGTTGCATTCAACTGCGGGCGTCACTCTTGCAGCGAGGCTTCCCTCTCGGGAGCCGGGCTCTTCTCGGCTTTTTTCCTCGGCGGCCCCATGAGAAGCGGCTGGAACAGGATTGCAAACGCCATCGTGCAGGCAAGCGACAGGGCAAGCAGTTGCCCATGCTCGACGTGCCGGGATGGTTCGACATCCACAAGCTGCCGAACGCCACCGCCGTGGTCATGCCGCTGAAGAAGACGGCGCGGGTCAAGGGCGAGGCCAAAAGATCGGTCTGGCCCTGACGCCAGGCGACCATGTAATAGATTTTGAACGCCACGCCGAGGCCCAGCAGGACCGGCAAGGCGATGATGTTCGCGAAATTCAGCTTGAAGCCGATCCCTGCGCAGATCTCGAGCGTCACCATGGCGGCGAGGATCAGCGGAAACAGCGTGAGCCCGACATCCTTCAATCTGCGCAGGAAAAGCCAGAGAAGGATGGCGATGGAAAGCAGCGCCCAAATCCCGGCCTCGATGAAGGCGCGAACCACCGTCTCGCCTGCCTTTACGATACCGACCGCCGCGCCGGTCGCCGTAGGCTCGACCTTCAGAACCGCATCAACGAACTGCTGCAAGACGCGGTGCTGCTCGCATCCCCTTTCGGCGTCACCGAAACGCGCGCCCTGCCGTCCGGCGTCTTCCATTGAGAGGCCAGGTCCGCCGGGATCGTGTCCAGCGTTATGCGTTCCGGGTTCAATCTCGCCTTCAGGTTTTCGAGCGTGATGTCGAGCGGCGGAATGAGCACGTCCGCGGCCCGCGCGCGCCTTTCCGGTCTCGCGTTTCCGAGCCTTGAGAGAGCGTCAGAAGTCTTTGGCCGCGTGCGATCCTGGGCCTTGCCTTTGGTTGCGAGCGCGGCCAGCGAAGTGGCGGTCGCCTCGAGGCTCGACACGACTTCGGCGTCGGTTGGCGCGGGCTTCACTTCAGCGGGATACAGGTCGTCCTCGAGGTCGTCGGCTGCCTTCTTGATGGCGGCCAGCTTCTGATCCTGCCCTTCCGGAATGAAGCTTGAAAGCGTGATCGCGCCGGCAACTTCGGGAAGCGCCTGCAAGGTCTTCGCTATCCCGTTCGCCTGATCGAGCGAAGGCGCGAGCAGTTCAGCCGTCTGTCCCGCGATTTGCGGATTGCCCTTGCTGATGTCCAGATAGGTCGCAACCGATTCCACCTTGGGATTGCGGAGGTCCATCGGGTTGATATCGAACTGAAGCCAATACAGGAGGGGACCGGCCGCGAAGACCGCGGCGACGGTCGCGGCGACGATGACGACGCGATGCCGTTCCATGAAGCGATCGAGCGGGCACAAAAACGCATAGCCAAGCGGCGACGGCTCCGGCGGCGAATTCAGAAGGCGCAAAAGCGCCGGAAGCAAGGTGAGGCTCAGGATGAGCGCGATGATCATGCCCATGCCCGCGATTTCGCCAAGCTCGCCGACGCCCAGATACGCCGTGGGAAGGAAGGAGAGGACCGGCGGCGGTTGCGAGGGCCGCGAGCACAAGGCGGCCGCCATTGTTCGCAGCGGTTTCCGCGAGCGAGCGCATCAGGCCGTGATGCTCGTAGCGGGCGGCGCGATAGCTCACGCTGAATTGCAGACAGAAATCCACGCCGATGCCCACGAACAGGACAAAGAACGCGATCGAATCGGATTGAGCGCTTCGACGAGCGAAAGCCCCGCCGCGGCCGTCGCTGCAAGGCCGACCGCCACGCTGACGAAGACGGCGAAGATGATGCGGAACGAGTGAAGGGCTAGCCAGAGGATGAAAAGAACGGCGGCTATCGTGATGGCCGCATTCGCGCCGGCCCCTTGCCGCAAAGTGTTGAACTCGTCGTCGGCAATGGGAATTGGCCCTGTGAGCCTGACGCTTACGCCCTCTTGAGGCAGCTTCAGATCGGCGACCGTTTGCCGGATGGCGTTGCTGGCCTGCTCGCCGGGTTGCAGAGCGTCGAAATTGAGAACAGGCGAAATCGTTACGAACTGCCGTGTCGAAGGCTTGGACGCGCCGGTCTGGAACTGGCTCAACCAGCTGAAAGAAGCAGGCTTGCCGTCGAGAACGTTATTGATGGTGTCAGATAATTTCTGGAACTCGGGCGCAAGCGTATCGAGCGACACCCTTCGGAAAATCACTCCCGCGCAAGCTCAGCCCGATCGAATCCATGACGCCTCTCAGGCTCGGATCGGCGGACAGGCGGCCGAGCAACAGACCTGAGCGCGTAAGCTGATTGAGGGTGGCCTGTAAGTTCTTGCTCGGGAAGATAAAGCAGACCGTTGCGGCGGAAGAAGGGGGAGCCGTTCCCCTCATTCGCGCCGCGGATCCAGTCGTGGCGCTCCTTGAGCCTCTTCGTCAGCCGGTCTGCCGCGCTCTGTGCAAGTTCCGCGGTTGGCGCATCGATGACGGCCAGGATCATGCTTTCCTCGCCAGGAAACGCCTTTTGATAAGCGAACTGGTTCTGGCGCCACGGCAGGTCCGGGGAAATCAGATCGTTGATGTTGGTGTCGATCGCGAAATGCTGCGTGACGAAAGAAGCGAAGTAGGCCGCGGCCGCCAGCGCGATGGCGAGCACAAGCCATCTGGCGCGCGCGCAGAACACAACAATGCCGACCAGAATGCGCTTCAGCATCGCATCACCATCGTTAAGCAAACTTCGCTGAACTGG
>CAWHYO010000039.1:0-260323 GCA_963833565.1 uncultured Alphaproteobacteria bacterium | reverse complement strand
CTACTTGAAGGTTGACGGCGAAGACACGCGCGACTTCCTTCCCGTCTCTAACGCGCCGACCATTCCCGGAACATTGTCCGAGCGCGGCTGCGCGTTCTGTGGCGCGAAGCTCGTCATCGGCGGCGTTCTCAAAGACACCATCCAGATGATCCACGGCCCCGTCGGCTGCGCCTACGACACCTGGCACACCAAGCGCTATCCGAGCGACAACGGCCACTTCCAGATGAAATATGTCTGGTCGACCGACATGAAGGAAAGCCACATCGTATTCGGCGGCGACAAGCGGCTCGAAAAGGCCTGCCACGAAGCCTTCGACGAGATGCCGCACATCAATCGCATGATCGTCTACACGACGTGCCCGACGGCGCTGATCGGCGACGACGTGCGCGCGACCGTCAAGAAGGTCATGGCCGACCGCCCCGGCGTCGACATCTTCACCGTGGAATGCCCCGGCTTCTCGGGCGTCTCGCAGTCGAAGGGCCACCACGTCCTCAATATCGGCTGGATCAACGACAAGGTCGGCACCGTCGAGCCGGAGATCACGAGCCCCTACACCATCAACTTCATCGGCGACTACAACATCCAGGGCGACACCCAGCTGCTCGACCAGTATTGGAAGCGCCTCGGCATCCAGGTGATCGCGCACTTCACCGGCAACGCCAATTACGACGATCTGCGCGCCATGCATCGCGCCCAGCTGAACGTCGTCAACTGCGCCCGCTCGGCCGGCTACATCGCCAACGAGCTGAAAAAGCGCTACGGCATCCCGCGCCTCGACGTCGACACCTGGGGCTTCAACTACATGGCGGAAACCATCCGCAAGGTCTCAGCCTTCTTCGGCATCGAGGAGAAGGGCGAGGAGCTGATCGCGGAAGAATACGCGAAGTGGAAGCCGCAGCTCGACTGGTACAAGGAGCGGCTCGAGGGCAAGAAGATGGCGATCTGGACCGGCGGCCCGCGTCTGTGGCACTGGACCAAGGCGGTCGAGGACGATCTCGGCATCAAGGTTGTCGCCATGTCCTCGAAGTTCGGCCATCAGGAAGACTTCGAGAAGGTGATCGCGCGCGGCCAGGAAGGCGCCTACTACGTCGACGACGGCAACGAGCTTGAGTTCTTCGAGATCATCGACCTCGTGAAGCCCGATCTCATCTTCACCGGCCCCCGCGTCGGCGAACTGATGAAGAAGCTGCACATCCCCTACATCAACGGCCACGCCTATCACAACGGCCCGTATATGGGGTTCGAGGGCTTCTTCAACATGGCGCGCGACATCTACAACGCCACCCACAACCCGCTTCTGAAACTCGCCGCCAAGGACATCCGCGGCACGGTTGCAGCCCCCGCTCTGGAGATCGCGGCATGACCACGGAAAAAGTTGATCAACTGTTCGGCTATGTGCAGGAGCGCTGCCTCTGGCAGTTCTTCTCACGCACCTGGGACCGCAAGGAAAACCTCGACGGCATCTTCGGCGCCGCCACCGAGTTCCTGACAGGCAAAACGCCCAAGCGCGAGACGCCGATGGAGAAGCTCTTCTACGCCGACGCCAAGATCATGGTGAAGGACTTCGAGGAGCGCTTTCCCTGGATCAAGCAGGAAAAGCCCGCCGACGTCGTCAAGCTCATCGAGGGCGTCAAGGAGCGCGTCTGGGAAATCAGCATCGACAAGTCGCTGAACGGCGAACTGAACCACTCACTGTACTAGCACTAGTCGTCATGGCCCGACGTGATCGGGCCATCCAGTGAAACAAGCAAGGCGCCTCGGCTTTCTGGATGGCCGGGTCAAGCCCGGCCATGACAAGGGGCGGCGTCGGTGCGGCAAGCAAGAAGATAAGGTAAGACAATGGGTTGCGAAGTCATCAACAAGGACCGGGTTAGCGTCATCAACCCGATATACGATTGCCAGCCGGCCGGCGCCCAATATGCCGGCATCGGCATCAAGGACTGCATTCCGCTGGTCCATGGCGGGCAAGGCTGCACCATGTTCGTGCGGCTCCTGTTCGCCCAGCACTTCAAGGAGAACTTCGACGTCGCCTCGTCGTCGCTCCACGAGGACTCAGCCGTGTTCGGCGGCCACGGCCGCATCGAGGAAGGCATCATCGTTCTCGCCAAGCGCTATCCGGAGCTGCGCGTCATTCCGATGATCACCACCTGCTCGACGGAAGTGATCGGCGACGACTGCGAAGGCGCAATCGTGCGCACGCAGAAGAAGCTCAAGGAGCTCTTCCCGGGCCGCGAAATCCACATCATGGCGGTGCACACGCCGAGCTTCAAGTCGAGCCAGGTCGGCGGCTATGCGGAATGCGTGCTCTCCGTCGTGAAGGGCATCGCGAAGGAGAAGACCAAGCCGTCCGGCAAGCTCAACTTCTTCCCCGGCTGGATCAATCCGGGCGACCTGATGCTGCTCAAGCATCTACGTGAAGGAGATGGGCATTGACGCCACCTTCTTCATGGACACCGAAGACTTCGACTCGCCGATGCTCCCCGACAAGTCGATCCACACGCATGGCCGCACCACGGTCGAGGATTTCCAGGACGCGCCGAACGCACTCGCCAGCGTGTCGCTCGCCCGCTACGAAAGCGACCCGGCCGCGCAGCATCTAAGGAACACCTTCGACGTGCCGGTCTCGAAGGTCCCGACGCCCTACGGCATCGCCAACACCGACGCGCTGCTCGAGGAACTCTCCCGCGTCACCGGCAAGCCGATCCCGGACAGCCTCGTGCATGAGCGCGGCATCGCCATCGACGCGCTGCAAGACCTCGCGCACATGTTCTTCGCGGGCAAGAAGGTGGCGCTGTTCGGCCATCCGGATCTCGTCATGGGCCTCGCCGAGTTCTGCCTCGAAGTGGAGCTGCAGCCGTCGCTCCTGCTTCTCGGCGACGACAACGGCAAGTACAAGCGCGATCCCCGCATCAAGGCCCTGCAGGAGAAGGCCACCTGGGACATGGAGGTCGTCTGCAACGCCGACCTTTGGGAGCTGGAGAAGCGCATCAAAGAGGGCAAGAAGTACGACCTGATCTTCGGTCACTCCAAGGGCCGCTACGTCGCGCTTGACGCCAACATCCCGATGGTGCGCGTGGGCTTCCCGACCTTCGACCGCGCCGGCCTCTATCGCCATCCGACCATGGGCTACCAGGGCGCCATGCTGCTCGGCGAGACCATCGCCAACGCGCTCTTCACGCATATGGAATACACGAAGGACCGCGAGTGGCTCCTGAACACCTGGTAAGACGCCTTTCCAAACGAGGCGGGGGACATGCCGCCCCCCGCCTCACCATCGATGGGGCGGGGACATGCCGCTCCCGCCCCATCCCTTAAGGCGCAGGACGATGTGGCCCATGGTTCGACAGGCTCACCATGAGGTTCGAACTCAGCTGAAAACGCTCGGACCTCATCCTGAGGAGGCGTCTCAGTGCGCCGATCCCGATACCGGCTGGAGCAAGAGTCCTGCCAGCCTACGGCCAAAGATCACGATGAGAGAGACCTCGCCATGGACGCCGCCCATTTACGGATCGCCATCACCACCAACAGCCTCGTGGCCGTGGACGCCAATTTCGCCTCCGCAAAGCAGATGGTGTTCTACGACGTGACCCGCGACGGCTCCGAGTTCGTCGATGTGGTCAAATTCAACCGCTTCGGCAAGAAGGGCATCGGCGGCGGCCAGGGCGGCGCGGATGGCCGCTGTGTGATGGACGATATGGGCGACGACGACGGCGCGGGTCACGATCCGCTCGTCGAGCGCGTCGAGTTGCTGGCCGGTTGCTCGGTGGTGTTCACGCTGGGCCTTTCCGATCTCGCCGCCGTGCGCATCCACCATGAGCGCGTCTTTCCCGTGAAAAGCGCGAAGGTGCGCGACATCGAGGATGTGATCGCGAATTCCAGCGCCTGATGAAAGGCACGCCGCCGCTGTGGCTGCGCCGCGTGCTGCGCGACGCTGAAGGCAACCGGCTCCCGCTCGATGAGCAGGAGATTTGACGGCAAGCGGTTCCGTGATTGGCTGGGGAGAAGAGCATCCGGATCGCCGCCACAAAGCGCTCCGCCTCGTCTAAGGCCTGCTCGGCCTCGGCCAACGTGATGGGCGCGCTACCCTCGATGTCATAGTCCGCGACGCGCTTGAAGTCGTAAGCATTTCCGAGGAATCGGCGCACTTCAGCGGTGATCGCGCTTTCGGACTTGGCAAGTTGACTGAACAGCTTCTGCACCGTGCCGTGCCTCATGCGCGCCTGGCCCGTCCGCTCGAAGATCAGCGCTTTGGCCGCATGGAAGGCGGCAAGATAAGCGTTCCGCGCCGCATCTCCGGCAAGTTCCGACCGGGAGACGGCTGCAGCAAGCTCGGCCCGGCCATTGGCGATACATCGCTCGGCCTTTTCGAAGTGCTTCCTGGTTTCTGGCTTCACAAATCGAGGCCCTCCCGCCGCAACTCGTGCATGAACGAGCTGCGCTCGGCCCATGCCCCGGCAGGGAAACGGGATTGCATCGATGTAAGGATCGGCATCCGCCATGACTTCGTCTTGCAGTGCAGTGAGTCGTTTCACTTCGGCTCGCCGATTGGTCAAATCTCGAAGGAAGATTGCGACGTCGTAATCGCTATCGGCGCGTGCATCGCCGCGCGCGTGCGAGCCGAACAGCACGACACGCTCGATGCGCGGGCCATAGAACTCATTCAGCGCCTTGCGGAACTTCATGAGGATAGGGTCAATCGCGGGCGCTGCTGCCATGGTTGCTCTGCCTGCGGCCTCGTTTCTGCAAGTAAGTCGCTTACTGGCGAGGATATCGCGGTCGTTCATGACGGTAATGTGCCTGTTCGTCGTTTGTACGTCAACGGCGCTCCAGCCGTGTGGTTTTTACAAAACGAACCCAATTTTAACTCCCGGTAAACCTCATCACATGCAGCGCCGGAGAAAGCGGAAGCGGCGACGCAGGGGCATCAGCGCTGGCCATGGAAGCGGCGGCGAAGCTGAGCGCCGATCGTCGAAATCGCCGTGACAAGGCCGAGCGGCACGATATCAGCCGAAGCCTTGCGATATTCGAACAGTTCCGTGATAAGAGCGCTGGAGCGCAAGCCAGTTCATGGGAAGGGCGCGTGACCGCGGCTTCTGACGATTTCGACGTCATCATACTTGGCGCTGGCGCAGCGGGACTGATGTGCGCGCTGACCGCTGGGCAGCGCGGCCGCAAGGTTTTGCTGCTTGAGCGACACGATAAGGCGGGCGCCAAAATCCTGATATCCGGCGGGGGACGCTGTAACTTCACCAATCTTGGGGTCGCGCCTGAACGCTTCTTGTCGGACAACCCGCATTTTTGCGTCTCGGCCCTTCGCCGCTATACGCAATGGGACTTCATCGGCCTCGTCGAGCGCCACCGGATCTCCTACCACGAGAAGACTTTGGGCCAGTTGTTCTGCGATGGCTCCGCGCGCGCCATCGTCGCCATGCTGCTGCAGGAATGTGCCGGCGGCGGGGTGGACCTGAGATTGGGACAGAGCGTCACCAATATTTCCAAGCCGGACGATTTCCGGGTTGAAACGAGCTCTGGTGTTTTCACGGCGCCTGCACTGGTGTTGGCCACAGGCGGGCTTTCCATTCCAAAAATGGGGGCCACGGCCTTCAGCCACGATGTGGCGCGGCGCTTTGGCCTTCGGGTCACCGAAACACGCCCGGGGCTTGTGCCGTTCAGGGCCAGCCATGACGCCCCCGGTTTCGACCCATCTCTCGCAGGCGTTTCCCTGGAGGCGTCCGTGTCTTGCGGCATGCACACGTTCCGCGAAAACATCCTTTTCACCCACCGTGGACTGTCTGGCCCCGCGATCTTGCAAATATCGTCGTATTGGCGTCCTGGCGATGCAATCGCAGTCGATCTTCTGCCGGGTTTCGATGCAACCGCGTTTTTCAAGGAGCGCAAGCGAACGCGGCCGAAGGCTTCGGCCCGGGCCGTGCTCGCGGAGGTGTTGCCGGCGCGCCTTGCCCAGGCCTTGACAGAGGCTCACCTTCCGTCAGGCGAGATGGCCAATATACCGGACCGGATGCTGGCGCGGCTGGCCGAGCACTTGAAGGGCTGGCGGTTCATTCCCTCCGGGACTGAAGGGTTCGCGAAAGCCGAGGTGACCGTTGGAGGCATCGATACGCGGGATCTGTCATCGAAGACCTTGGAGGCTCGCGAAGTGAAGGGTCTTTATGTGATCGGCGAAGCCCTCGATGTTACCGGGTGGCTCGGCGGGTACAATTTCCAGTGGGCCTGGTCGAGCGGCTGGTGTGCGGGACAGGCGATTTAACAGATGCGCCACCAGGACGTTGCCTGATGGCTTAAGCGGCGCGCAGTGCGTCAGCCATGCCCGAGGAAGCGGCGGCGAAGCTGAGCGCCGATCATCGTAATCGCGGTGACGAGGCCGAGAAGCACGATGATCAGCGCCGAAGCCTCGCGATATTCGAACAGATGGAAGGCGGTGATGATTTCGAGGCCGAGGCCGCCCGCGCCCACGAGACCCACCGTAGTAGCCGCGCGCAGATTATGCTCCCAGCGATAGAGGATCACGTCCACGAGCCGCGGCAGAACCTGCTGCAACACCGAAAAGCGCAAAATCCCAAGCTGCGAGACGCCGTGGCTGCGCAGCGCGTCGCCGGGACCGGGATCGACATGCTCCATGGTTTCGGCGAAGAACTTGCCGAGCATGCCGGTTGAATGCGTGGCCAAGGCCAGGATGCCGGGAAGGGGGCCAAAGCCCACGGCGGCGACCCAGATCACGCCCCAGATCAAGCCGGGGATCGACCGCAACACATTCAGGAGAAGCCGCACCGGCGCGCCGATCCAGCTCTGCCCCACGATGTTCCGTGCAGCCAGCGCGCCGAGCGGCAGCGCGGCGGCGACCGCCAACGCCGTGCCCGCTACGCTCATGGAGAGCGTCTCCAGCAGGGGGCGTCCCCATTCCCGCCAGCGGCTGAAATCAGGCGGCATCGCGTCGGCAGCTAGCCTCAAAATGGTCGGCAGCGCATCGGCATACCGCTTCGGGTCGAAACCGCCGGCATAGGCGAAGGCGCACACGATGACACCTGCAACACTGGCCGCCGTCAGGATCGCGTCACGCTGCCTGCGGCGGCCGTCCGCGAGGATGGCCGCTATCCCCGGATGGAGGGACGCGTCGCTCATTGGGTGGCCGGAACCGCATCGGGGTTGGCCGCCCGGATCGCTGCGATCCAGGTCCGAACCCGGTCGACATCTGAGTCGACGCAAGGAATGAAAGCCTCCGCGCGGAACACCTTCAGCGCCTCCGGGTCGGTGACAGTGATGAACGCCTTGCGGATCTCTTCCTTGAACGCGGGGTCCAGCCCTTCGCGGAACGTCCACATATATTCAGGGATGGCGGGCGATGCGGCAAGCACGCGAACGGACTTCGGATCGATCTTTCCCTCTTTCAGAAGCCGGTTGTAGATAGGCAAGGAAAGCCCGCCCGCGGCAACTTTGTGATTGGAGACAGCGAGCGCCACCGCGTCATGCGCGCCAAGCACGCGCAGCGTATAATCGCGGCCGGAGACAAGGCCCGCGTCCAGGAGCTGATAGCGCGGAACCCATGTTCCGGATGTCGAGGCAGGATCGCCGAACGCGATTTCGCCGCCCTTCAGATCGCGCAAGCTTTGGGCCGCGCTGTCGGCAGGAACTATGATCACGGCCTGGAAGGTCGGCCCCACGACGTCATGCGAAGGCCGCGCGAAAGGCTCCAGCTTCGCGGCGCGCGAGCGCAGGATATACGTCACCGGCCCCAGATAGGCGATGTCGAGGCGGCCGAACCGCAAAGCCTCGCCGGTTGCGGCATAGTTCGCGCCGACAAAAAGTTCCACCGGAATGCCAAGCCGCTTTTCGAGATAGGTGCGCAAGGGCTCGTTCAGCCGCATGACGGTCGGCGCGGATTCACCCGGCAGAAGCCCCACCACGAGCTTCTCTGGCCGCGTTTGCGCCGCGGCGGGCGGCACGAATATGGCAGCCGCCAGCATGAGGCGGCTCAGTATCCTCAACATGTCTTCTCCTTTTTTTCTTGGGCAGGGGCCGCTCAAGGCCCGAAAATCTGTTTCTCTTCGTCAGCGTCGAAGGCAGCGGCCGGCCCGTCAAATGCGATGCGGCCTGCACGGAGGCCCACGATCCTGTCGGCGAGCAGCCGTGCCAGTTGAAGCTGATGCAGCACGAGAATAACGGTCAGTCCGTTCCGGACGACGAGGCGGCGGAACTCCTCTCCGAGCCGCATCGCAAGCGCCGGATCGACGGAGGCGAAGGGCTCGTCGCCAAGCAGAAGATGCGGACGGCGCACGAGGGCGCGCGCAATTCCAACGCGCTGGCGCTCGCCGCCCGAGAGTTGCTCTGTCCGTGCATTCGCCCGGCTCAAGAGGCCCACCTCGTCGAGGGCCATTGCCGCGCGCTCGCGCAGATGCCGAGGCCAGGGAAAAGGTGACAGCGGATGGCGCGTATCGGCAAGCCCGAGGAGCACATTGTCGAGCGCGGGTAGCCGTCCGATCAGCGCATGGTCCTGGAAGATCGTTGCGGTTACGCGGCGCGCGTCGTGAAGCGCGGCCCGGTCGTCGAGCCGTCCCGCGCCTGCAACGGAAACCACGCCGCTTGCCGGTTGAATGAGGCCATTCAGCGCCCCGATCAGCGTCGTCTTGCCCACGCCGGATGGGCCGACGACCGCCGTTATGCTTCCCTTTTCGAAGGCGAGCGAAATGTCTCGCAGAACCTCGCGGCCGCCCCGTCGAACAGTAAGCCGGTCAACTGCGATCATGGCGTGCGGCGCAGAGCCGATCGTCCGGCCTTGCGTCACGGCTGTTCGCTCCGAAGGGCGGTGGAGCGCACGCGAGGTCATGCCCAGGAAGCGGTTCGTGATGACGAGACAGTCCGATGTGAGGCTCATTTCTCTCAGCCAGTGTCTGCAGCTGGCTCTTCTTCAGCAAGCCGCATGCCAAAGCCTTCTCTTTGAAAAAATGGGAGAAATCGGCGGTGAGATCGCACCCGCTTGTACATCTGCGGGCCAGTTTCGTACGTTCGCGTGCAGTTTCGAGGACGACGGGCCAAAACGCTCTCCATGTGCCACCGTAGCCTGGCCCTAACTGTTTTCGCGGCTGCATTGAGCGGCGGGTGTCGTGCGGCAAAGCAGGGGCGTTGCCCGCGCTCTGAAGACCATGATTGAAGGTTGTGCGCCCGCGCGCTCCTGCGCTAGTGTTGGATAGCAAGCGGACACGCACGCGCTGATCGACGGTGTATGAGCCAGGGACGCGTTGTTCAAAAATAAAACGCTAGATTCAGCCCACTAAGGGGTCCAGCGAAGGTCAAGGCTTTACTTACCTGCGAGCTGGGGTGTGGGTGTCGGACTGGGAGTTTACCCGCATGTCAGGCCAGCCTGATGATGTCTTGAGGCTAAACGCGGTTCAATCGCAGGCTCAGGACACTGCTGCCCTCCTTGCCGCAATCGTAAGCTCGTCCTTTGATCCCATTGTCAGCAAAACCCTTGATGGAACGGTGACAAGCTGGAATGAGGCGGCAGCTCAGCTCTTCGGCTACCGCGAAGAGGAGATGGTGGGACAGTCGATCCGCTGCATCATTCCACCGGACCGCCAGCAAGAGGAAGATCATTTTCTAGCCCTGATCGCGGCTGGCGAGCGCATTCAAGAGTTTGAGACCGTCCGGCTTCACAGAGACGGCAGCCCGATTGACGTAGCGGTCACTGTCTCACCCATCCGGGACGCATCTGGAAAGATCATAGGGGCCTCCAAGATCGTCCGGGACATTTCCCGGCTCAAAAAAGCGATGGCTCTCTTGCGGGAGAACGAAGCGCGGCTGGAACAGGAAGCCAAGGCGGCGCGCGAGGCCGAGGCGCGCTTCCGGTCGCTCGCTCTCGCCACCACTCATATGGTTTGGACGATTGGCCCGGGAGGCCGGGTGGTCGAGGAAAACCCCAGTCTTTCCTGGCAACACTTCACCGGCCAGACTTCAAACGAGGTCCAGGGGATCGGCTGGATGGAAGCCGTTCATCCAGACGACCGCGCGCGCGTCCTGGAAATCTGGGAGCGGGCAGTTGAGGCGAAGACCATTTACAACGCTGAGTACCGGCTTCGGAGGCGCGACGGCGAATATCGCTGGATGGTGGCCAAAGCCGTGCCAATGCGAGACTTCGACGACAGCGTTCTGGGATGGATCGGCACGTGCACCGACATCACCGAGCGCAAGCAGGCCGAGGCTGCTCTGCATGAAAACACTACACGGCTAGCCGCTGTGCTGGAGACGCAGCGAAAGATTGCCAGTGCGAACCTGAATTACACCGCGCTCCTGCAAACCATCCTCAAACGCATGTCGCGGTTGTTGGCCGCCGATGGAGCTTGTCTGGAGATCGTCGACGGCGACGAACTGCTCTATGAGGCGGCGACTGGACTGGCTGCCGGTTTCGTAGGGCTGCGGGTGAAGCTGGAGGCGAGCTTGTCCGGGCTCAGCATGACCCGGAACGAAATCTTGCGCGCGGACGACACCGAAAGCGATCCACGCGTGGACCGCGAAGCATGCCGGCGCATAGGCCTGCGTTCGATGATCGTCATGCCGCTCCGCTACGACGAACGTTCATTCGGCGTGCTGAAGCTGATGTCGTCCCATCCGGGCGCGTTTACCGCAGGCGCAGGCCAAACCTTGGGCCTGATGGGAGAATTCCTCGGTGTGACCATCGCCCGGCAGCGGGCGCAGGCCGCCCTGCAGGAAAACGATGAGCAGTTCCGGCACCTGGCCAATGCCATTCCGCAATTGGCCTGGATGGCGAACGCCGATGGTTGGATCACCTGGTACAATCGCCGCTGGTACGAATATACCGGCACGACGCCCGAACAGATGGAAGGCTGGGGCTGGCAGAGCGTTCATGATCCCGAGACGCTGCCCGCAGTGATGGAACGGTGGAAGAAATGCATCGCCAGCGGCGAGCCGTTCGACATGATTTTCCCATTGCGTGGGGCGGACGGCGTGTTCCGGCGCTTTCTGACTCGCGGGCAGCCGCTCAAGAGCCCAGAGGGACGGGTCGTGCGGTGGTTTGGCACAAACACTGACGTGGACGAGCTTAAACGTGCCGAGGAAGCGCTGCTCGTAAGCAATGCGCGGCTGGAGAAGGTGTTAGAGGTCGAGACCGTCGGCGTGATGTTCTGGGACTTGACGACGGGCCGCATGACGGACGCCAACGATACATTCCTCAAGCTGATGGGCTACAGCCGCAGCGATATCGAGGCGGCCCAGCTCACCTGGCAGAAGCTCACCCCGCCGGAATACCTGGAGGCAAGTCTTGCCGAGCTTAGGAAGTTTGCGGCGAATGGGCGTGTCGGCCCTTATGAGAAAGAATATTTTCGCAAAGACGGCACGCGGCAGTGGCTCGTCTTCGCCGGCAGTTCGCTTGGCGGGAACAGCTGCGTGGAATTCTGCGTGGACGTTTCCCCCCGCAAAAAGGCCGAGGAAGCGCTGCGAGCCAGCGAGGAACGCTATCGTGGCATGTTCCAGAACGCGGGCACCGGCATCGCGATCACAGACATTCAGGGCCGGTTCCTGTCCTGCAATCCGGCCTACACGAAAATGCTGGGTTACAGCGAGGAAGAACTCCTGCAACTCGATCTTGTAAGTCTCGTCCATCCTGAGGACCGCGAGGCGAACATGATCGAGATCAGACGCCTCGTAGCGCAGGAGATACCGGATTTTGAAATCCTGAACCGCTATGTGGGCAAGGGCGGACAACGCATCTGGGTCCACAAGCACGTCTCGCTCATCCGGGACGAGACGGGACGGCCCACGAACATTGTCGCGCTCGTGACCGATATGACGGAGCGGAAGGAGGCCGAGGAACAAATCCGGCTCCTCTTGCGTGAGGTCAACCATCGCGCCAAGAATATGCTGGCTTTGGTGCAGGCAGTCGCGCGCCAGACCATCGCAGCCACTCCCGAAGACTTTCTCCAACGCTTCGGTGAGCGCGTGCGGGCGCTTGCCGCGAGCCAGGATTTGCTCGTCAAACACGAGTGGAAAGGCGTGGATCTTGAGGAACTCATCCGGTTCCAGCTTTCTCCTTTCGAGGACCTGATCGGCAGCCGTGTCGAATTCAATGGGCCGCCGCTTTTCATTTCGGCCTCAGCGGCGCAAGCGCTCGGAATGGCGATCCATGAGCTGGCAACCAACGCAGGCAAATATGGCTCTCTATCCGCGCCTGATGGGCGCGTGGATGTCCGTTGGCATTTCGCCGACGCCGAAAATGGCGAACAGGCGTTTGTCATGAGTTGGAGCGAACGGGGCGGGCCTCCGGTTATGAAACCAGCGCGGCGTGGTTTCGGGTCAAAGGTCCTCTGCTTGCTCACCGAGAGTAGCCTCAACGGCACGGTCGAACTTGATTACGCGCCATCGGGGCTCTTGTGGCGCTTGACCTGCCCGGCCAGGGAACTTGTTAACGGCAGAAGACCTCGGGGGACGGCAACACATGTCGCAGCGTCTTCGCCGTCACAACCGCGCCGCCGCATTCTCGTTGTCGAAGATGAGCCTCTTGTCGCTTTGGAAGTCGCTCACGTCCTGACGGAGGCAAGGTTTGATGTTGTCGGGCCGACGCGTGACGTGGCCGGAGCGCTTTCGCTTTTAGACGGGCGCGGCTGTGATGCCGCGGTGCTCGACATCAATCTCGGCCATGAGACATCGGAGCCGGTCGCCCTTGAACTCACCAAGCGGCGGACGCCGTTTGTGACCCTGTCGGGGTATTCGCCCGCTCAACAGGGAAGTTCGTTCGATGGCGCTCCAGCGCTTTCCAAGCCGCTTCAGCCGGAACTTCTCATCGCGACGCTCAAGCGGTTCGTCGCTGAAGGCGCTCGCGATCGATAACCCTTCACTCTATGGCGCCGTCACGGTTTGACGTGGACTTGCGCCACGCGACCTCGGCACTCCCTTACGAAATCGCCCCAAAAAGCTTGCCTTTACCGTCGAACCGCGTCCTCGCGTCGCTGTGAAGGAACGGGCCGCGCTCCCGCTTGTTTAGTGCGATGATGAAAGCCGTCCTCGCTTCCACACACGGCCGGTTTTGGGAACAGGTAAATGGTCCAGACAACATCGACGATCGAATGTCCGGCCTGCGGGCATAGCCACTGCGAGATCATGGCCGAGGATGCAATCCAGGGTTTCTATAAATGCAAGGGCTGCGGTTTGGTGATCAAGCCCAAACGGGGCCGGTGCTGCGTTTTCTGCTCATACGGCACTGTGAAATGCCCGACCGCTCAGCGGTATGCTCCCCTTCGTCCCGCCGAGGTTGTGAATCTTGGAACGGCCAGTGTCCCTGCTTGAGATGTGACAATCTGGATCATCCAGAGGGTTTGCCGGCAACCAATCGGCGGCCCTTTGCGTGGAACACTCTTATGCAGCCGAGGGCGTGACTTGGCGGCTGCAAACATCTCTCGGCGGAAGCATCCGGTCGAGAGGTTGGGCAAGCCCGGCGCATTAGGCGGCGTCTGAATTCTATCCAGCCTGGATTTTTCCGCTCGTGATGCACTGTCTGATCGTCCGCACAAGAAGCTCGGGCGAGAACGGTTTTGCCAATGCAATGGCATTGCTGAAAACCGCAGGATGCTGCGCCCGGGAGTAGCCGGAAAGCGCAACGAAGGGCGTGCCCTTCGAAAGCAGCTTTAGCGCAATGGGCTCCGAGGTCTCCGCGCCACCGAGATTGATGTCGAGGACGGCGGCATCACATGAGCTGTCCTCAAGAAGAGTAAGAGCGGGGGCGACCGACCGCACCGGCCCCAAGACGTGAAAGTTAGCTTCTTCGAGCACCTGGGCGATTTCCAGTGCTAAAAGAGCCTCGTCCTCGACCACGAGCACCCGTGGCTGCGCCACATCGATGGACCCCATCATATCGCCGCTTCGATCATGCTTTTGTCCAAAAACGCAAGAAATACAACTAAATGGGGCCTAGACAAGCTATGCTTTTTGATAACAGGAACGCGGGAACCCAGCGCCGGCTTGAGTGTTTCAATTCCCTTAAGCTTCCGTTGTGTGCGGGACATCAAGCGTGAATTGGACACCGGGCGCGGCCTGAAGCGCCTGCGGCCCCTTCACTATTGCCGCGCTTCGGCGAACGTTGTGTCTACCGCAAGACAGCGGCGCGCGGGGCCAGCGCCGCCTCGTTGCTATTCGATCCGCCAGTCTGTCCTCTTTCCCATGGAATTGACCGGGACGGCGGTTCCGAATGTGAAGGCGCGAGGCCGCTCCAGCGGTTGCAGCCGTTCGGCGGCCCAAGCTTCGAGATCGCGGCGCAACTGCTCCCTTGGAGCCGCCGCGTCCCTTGCGACGATAAATGCCTTGAGGCGCTCGCCCTCGTCGGGCTGCATCAGGCGCACCTCGGCATCGGCGACGCCAGGGTGAGCAAGGAGAACGGCGCGAACGGCCTCCGGATAAACATTGACGGCGCCCACCTGGACGGCTCCGTCCAAGCGGGAAAGCTGGAGTGAGAAGATCGGGGCCGTGCCATGCCACGCGATCAGGCAACGCGTACCGCCGCACCGCGCCGCCAAGGGTTTTCTGCACGCTCTGTTCGCCGTCACGGGCCACATGGGGAAGCAGACGGAAAGCCATGTTAGCGTTGTCCCGCCAAGCGATACCGCCCGTCTCTGTCGCGCCGTAAATCTCGACCAGCCGGCGAAGCCCGTCTGAGGCAATCGCGTTGGCCAGCTCCGTTGAACAGGGACCCCCGGACGTAACGCCATCGATATCCCGGGGCCAAGCGCTGGCGGCCAGCGCCTGCCAATAAGCCGGAAACGCTACGAAAAGATCGCCCGGTTCGACGATCGAGCGCACAGTGCGAGGCGCGCAAAGGCGGGCATCGATGACGTCGATCCCCAGGTGCATCGGCAGCAGGACGGTGAACAAGAACCCGTAGATATGATGGGCAGGAACGACCGATACGATACGCGCCCGGTCTGAGAAAATCGAACCGAGGCTCTCAATCTCCTGCGCCAGCGCATCGAGTTCGTGAACAATGAACCTCGCCCTGCCAGTGCTGCCGGATGTCCGGAAGCCAACGCTGCGGCTGGCTGGTGACATGCTTCGGCGCGCTTCCGCGATCCAGTCACTCAGGCAATTCATCTCTTGCAGCCGTTCCGGCCGCTCGATTTGGGAGAGCTGAAGCGCCTCGGCTACCGCTACGGCCAACGCTGAAACGCTCCAGGGAATTGAGATCGAGGCCGTCTGTGTCGAAGCGCAGATCGGCCGGCAAGCTTCTGCAACGATCGGCAGTCCGGGTCTCAAGGCTTGAGGGCATCGACCAGGAGATCCGTTAGGAAGCGCGGAAACTCCCGTCCCTGCCACCATGAGGAAAGCGATGCTTGGACTTCATTGGGCATTGTCATAAGCAGGCTGCTGAAAAACGATCCGGCCCATGGTTCGACTAGCTCACCATGAGGTACAAGCCGTTGCAATCGCACGTCCTCATCCTGAGCTTTCGAAGATGTCGCCGCCAATGGGTTCCACCTTTTTCAGCATCTTCTTGCTCCAATCGGAGGCAGTCCGCGGCTTGCTTCACCTTGGCTGCTCTTATCACGGCCGCCAGGGAGTGCAGGAGCGCCGCCGGCACCATGGGCTTGCTGACAAAAGAGGTTCTGGCGCAGCTCGCGGGCATGTCCGATCCGGTGAACAAACCACTCAGAAAAAGGAACGGAATGCCGCGCTGACGCAGACTCTCGGCAACGGGCCAAACCGCGACGCCGCTCAGATTGACATCGAGCACGGCAGCATCGATCGGCTCGGCTGCCGCGAGCGCCAAAGCGCTATCCAGCCTGCCAGCCGGTCCGACAACGACGTAGCCCGCGCTTTCCAGCACTTCCTGCGTGTCGATGGCGATCAGAGCCTCGTCCTCGACCAGCAAAATCCGCAAGGGATTGGTTTCAGCCCTTGGGCTCGTCACTGTTCCGCATCGGGAACCTGCATGAAAATCCAGGTGCCCCCGTCCCTCGCTGATTGAACCCTGACCGCCAGCTCCCGATTGCGGTCCATGAAGTCGCCGATGAAACTGAATGTGAGGTTCAAAGCGCCGGCCGCGCGCGCCTTGTCGATGCGGCCCTTGAAATAGCCATTGTCCAAACACGGAGCAACTTCGGCAAAATAGGAAAGCCCCTTTGTCGGCATCGCACCGCGGCCGCCTTGCTCGGCTCTCGTCTTGTTGTAAACACGAACTCGCCCCTGCGGATCAAGGCAGACCGCGCCGAACGGCAGCTCGTCCAGCTCCTCCGGCGACAGCGCTTCGACGGCCTCGGCGAGGTTGGGTGTATTGAAGTTTGGCAGAGATGCCACGTCGTAATTGCCCGAGCTTAAGGTGAACTTGTGCCACCCTATAAGAATACCGCGAAAACGCAACATCGCCAGCCTGACAATATCTAAGAAGCAGAGTTTGCTGGACGGGCCAACGGAACGGATCGCCGCCTCTGTCATCCCGGAAAGGCGAAGCCTTATCCGGGATCGTAACAGGTTGAAGCGCTTGACGTTTTTGCGATCCCGGCTCGCGCTTCGCTTGGCCGGGATGACGAAGTGGAGCAAACGGCGTCTGCAATGACAATCCGTTGGCAAGATTCTTAGCCCGGAGGCCGCGTGCCTAACCGGGCCGGACGCACGGATAAAAGCACTCAAAGGCTTGCCAGCACGCTCTTGGAATTGCGCTTGCGTTCGAGGCGGACGAAAAAAGCGGTCGCGGCTCGCACGGCGACGGCGAAAGCGGTGGCTGAGGTCACATGGCCGGCTGGGCTCTCAGCTCCCAGGACGGGTGCTTCCCTCGAACACGACGATACCCACGACATGCGATGGAGTGCGCCCTGCGGTCGCCGAGAACGGCACCAGCAAGCGCTCGAATGTGAACGGATCGCCGTCACCGAAATCGATGCGCATCAGCTCGTGACACGGTTCTCCGGTGCGCGCGCAGCACCGGTAAGCCTCGGCAAGGGTGTTGCTATCGGCCTTCGCCCAATCTTCAATTTCATCGGCGGAAAGACCGAGCCGCTCAATCAAAGCCCGTCCCACTTGCGCGAATTGCACCTCACCATTGCTCCTGACATTGGCGATGGTCAGAGTCCCGGTTGCGGCGAACTGGCTCCAGTAGAACCCATCGAGTGCGGGCAGTCCGCCGGAAGGGCGTTGGCGCGCCCAGGTGTCATAAAGCGAGCAGACGATCGGGTGCTTGAGCTTGCGGCGAACGGGCGAGTTGACGGGGGCCGCTCCCAAGCGATCCAACGGGGCTTCGAACCGGTAATGGAAGCCTCCCTCGTCATAGATGAGCTCCGGCTGACATTCGAACTCCATCCCCGCCACCTGGGAGATCAAGGTCGAACCAAAACCGCGCCGCTGCGGTGTCTTGACGGGCGGCCCGTGCTCCTCGCGCCAGTCGAACCTCAGTGTCGTGCAGGTTCGGCTCCGGTCAGGTCCCACGTCACGAACAGATGGCCCTCGGGGATGGACAGGGCGCCGTACTTGGCGGCATTCGTGGCCAGCTCGTGGACAACCAGCGCGACGGTCTGTGTCGCTTTGGCGGTCAGCATGATGCCCGGTCCCTCCAGGCGGACGCGGCCGCCGAAGCATTCGAGCTCGTTTTTCAAGATAACGTCGAGCGGCACACCCTCGAAAGCTCCGTTTGTGAGCGTCTCGTAGGTCTTCGCCAAGGCGTGCAGCCGGCCGGTCAGAACCTCTCGCGCTT
This sequence comes from uncultured Alphaproteobacteria bacterium, assembly GCA_963833565.1. Taxonomy (GTDB): domain Bacteria; phylum Pseudomonadota; class Alphaproteobacteria; order Rhizobiales; family Rhodomicrobiaceae; genus Rhodomicrobium. Next base: position 242,625 of record CAWHYO010000039.1, on the reverse strand, counting down.
CGGCAATCGAGCGGTCGCCCGTCAGGCTTCGTCCCACAATGGACATTATAACCGACAGAAGATTTTTACCGCGATGCGACAGCTCCTGCAGGAGCGTCTGCTGGCGCTCCTCCACGCGCTTTTGCTCAGAGATGTCTTCCACGCCGACGACGAGGTAGTCGATCACGCCGGCCTGGCTGCGAACGCACCCAAACGTCGTCACACTCCAGACGGCCGACCCATCCTTGCGCAGCAGGCGCTGTTCCAGCCTGCAGGAGTCCTTGCCGCCGGCGTGCAACACTTCCATGTAGGCGTGACCGGCATCGAGATCGTCAGGATGTACGATGTCCCAGAACGATTTTGTGGCCAACTCCTCGCGCGGATACTCGATAATCTCGCAAAGCCGCTCATTGGTGCACAACCATCTGCCATCGGGGGCTATGTGCGCGATGCCGACGGCTGCATGTTCGAACGTGGCGCGAAAACGCTCCTCGCTCACCCGCAGCGCCTGCTCGGCCCTCTTCAGCGCGGTGATGTTGGAGTGGGAAATGATGACCCCGCCTTGCCGCCCGCCTGAAAACGGCGCAACGGTCATCAGGAACCAGCGTTGCTCGCCGGGGCTGTGACAGGGATATTCCATCTCGAACAGCGGGAGCCTGCCGTGCCAGCACCGCCTCGATCCCCGACAGAGCTCGATCGGCGTCACCGTCCGTGGCAGCGGCTTTCCGGCAGGTTTCGAGGTAGTTCGCCCCCTCCGTAACAGCGCCGGAGCCTGCCGCCCCATTTGAGAGCGCAAACGCTGTCCATGCGTCATTGACGAGAATAATGGTTCCCGACCAGTCCAAGACAGCGGTGTGCGCCGGGATCGCCTGCAGGGTCCTTTCGTGAATCCCTCCCGGCGCGCGCTGCGGCATTTCGAACAATGGGCTCACATTTGCCGGCACGCCGGGACTCCCTCTGCGTTTACCCAGCCAGCGCGCGACGCCGGCATCCGAACATTTTGCGGAGCGCAGCCATCGCGTCGAAACATGCGTCTGACAAAACGAAGCTGAGGTAAAAATTGCATCTTCCTGCCCAGCATCAGCAATTCCGCACACAACCCGGCCGCGTCCTTGGTTGGCGGGCAACGGATGCGCTATTTCTAACCCCGGACGCCGAATGCAACGGGTGTCCACTTCGCAATTGCTTAGGCTTCGTATGGAACCTTACATAAATCTTTAATTCGTGTCGAGGGACCGGACGAGGCGGGAGCCTGCTGCGAAGAATGGGCAGCAACGAACTCTACCGAGGGCGCGAAGAACGCTTCTATGTCTGATCGGGGCAACCTTGGCGAGGGCCTGCTCCAGTCCGAAAGGATGTATTGCGGACAGCGCCGGGGCGAGAGACACGTTGAGCGTCGGTGCCTTAGTGCCGTCCCCTTCCGTGCTCAGTCTTGACCATGATCAATGCCAGGATCTTGAGCGAGGGTCTTCTTCTCCAAACGCGGCCTCTCTGAAAACACCGGAGGTGAAATGGCCCAGAATACAAGCGCCATGGGCTCGCCATCGAATCTTCCGTTCGTATCAAGCTCCTCGGGCGCCAAGCCAGAAGGCGCATCGAAGGACGTGAAGGCGCTCGTCGTCGGATCCATCGGGGTTGTTTTCGGTGATATCGGCACAAGCCCTCTTTATACGCTGCAGGAGACTTTCGGCGGCGCGCATGGCTTGGGGGTTGAGCCAGAGAAGATACTTGGCGGCGTATCGCTGGTGCTTTGGACCTTGATGGCGCTGGTGACGGTGAAATATGTCACTATCATCATGCGCGCCGACAATCGCGGCGAGGGCGGAAGCATCGCGCTCCTCGCTCTCGTCATGGAGCTGACCAAAAAGGGGAAGCTGGCGTCTTTCGTCACGATGCTTGGCATCTTCGCGGCCGCGCTCTTCTACGGCGACAGCATGATCACGCCTGCGATTTCGGTTCTGAGCGCCGTCGAAGGGCTCAATGTCGTCGCGCCGGCGTTCAAGTCCTACATTCTGCCGATCAGCATCGTGATCCTGTGCGGGCTGTTCTGGATTCAGCAATATGGCACGGCCGTTATCGGCAAGCTGTTCGGTCCGGTCATGCTCGTCTGGTTCGCGGTGATTGCGCTTCTCGGCGTCGTCAACATCATCCGCGAACCGGCTGTGCTTGCAGCTATCAATCCAGTCTATGCCGCGGACCTTGTGATGCGGCATCCAAGGGAAAGCTTTCTTGCGCTTGGCTCAATCTTCCTCGCCGTGACGGGAGGCGAGGCGCTTTACGCCGACCTTGGGCACTTCGGCCGGTTCCCGATCCGCCTGGCATGGTTCACGCTCGTGCTTCCCGCCCTGATGCTGAACTATTTCGGCCAGGCGGCGCTGCTTTTAAGTAACCCGGCGAGTTCACAAAACCTCTTCTACCTGCTTGCGCCCGAATGGGCGCTGGCGCCGCTGGTGCTCCTTGCGACGGCGGCGACGGTTATTGCATCCCAGGCGGTCATCTCAGGCGCTTTTTCGGTTGCCCAGCAGGCTATTCAACTTGGCTACCTTCCCCGGATGAAGATCACGCATACTTCTTCCAGCAAGGCTGGTCAGATTTTTATCCCTTTCACGAATCTTACCCTCTTTGTCGGGGTTATCGGGTCAGTGCTGGTTTTTCAGTCGTCGAGCAACCTGGCCGCGGCCTATGGCATCGCAGTGTGCGGCACCATGATCATCAGCACGATCATGGTTTGCTTCGTGGCATTGCGGCTCTGGAAATGGCCTGTGTGGGTCGCTTTTCCCGTGCTCGGCTCGCTCTTGCTGATCGATGCGCTGTTCCTGGCCTCGAACTCGATGAAGCTAGGGCAGGGTGGATGGTTTGCGCTCGCGATCGCGATTGCCTCGTTTACGACGCTGACCACGTGGAAGCGGGGGCGGATGCTTTTGCTCGAAGCGATCGCACACCACGTCGCCGTCCGTGAGCGAGTTCCTGCGCTTCAAGGAACCGCGGGCGCACCGCGTCGCCAACACGGCTGTGTTCCTTACCAGCCGCCCGGAAGGATTGCCCTCGGCCCTCCTCCACAATCTCAAGCACAATCAGGTGCTGCACGAACGCAACGTTCTTGTGACTGTCGTCACCGAGGAAATTCCGCACGTCAAGGACCAGGACCGGGTTCAACTGACCGATCTCGGAAAGGGCTTCTATCGAGCAATTCTCCATTACGGCTTCATGGAGCAGCCCAATGTTCCCGCCACACTTGCAAAGGCGTCGCATGACGGACAGGTTTTCGATCTCGACCGGATGTCCTTTTTTGTCAGCCGCGAGACGATTGTCCCCCGGCTTCCGCCAGGCATGGCGTTATGGCGGGAGATGTTCTTCAAGCTGATGCTGCGGAACGCGGCGAGCGCCACCGAATTTTTCCAAATCCCCGCCGAACGGGTGGTGGAACTCGGCACACAAATCGAAATCTGAAAAACGCCTGTGCCTTGGCGAAGCGGGAGAGTGGCCTTGGCAACCGGTATTCGCACGCCCGTTGGCGTCAAGGTGTTCGGCAAAGACCTCACAGAACTGGATCAGGTTGCCAAGCAGATCGAGACTGTGGTCCGCGACGTTCCAGGCACGACGAGCGCCTATGCTGAGCGCGTCATCGGCGGCTACTACCTCGACATCGTGCCCGACCGCGATGGGGGCGCGGTGCCTCTTGGCGAGGTTGCCAAGGTGCCGTGCCCATGATCGGCGGCATGGTGTCATCCACGATCCTGACCCTGATCGTGATTCGGGCCATCTATGCGCTCGTGAAGGGCTGGCGGTTGCCTGCCGCGGGATGCTTCGGGCATGCTTCGCCCATCTCGCCAACTTGGACGGCGCTCGCGGCGCGGCTTATGGTAAAGTGTTCGTTTGCCGCGCCCGGGCGTTAATCGAACGTGGTTAACAGGCGCCGCGCCTGATTTATTTCCCGCCTGAGTATGCTTAACAACTCACCTATCCGTCGCCACACGAAGCCGCCTCGCGCCTTTGGCTGGCCGTGGAGTGGGGATCTAACCTCTGAAAAATAATGGCTTTCTAACTTCAGCCGGACCGCCATTAAATTGAATTTAATGCGGGAATTTTCTCCTTAACTGGACGCGCTAAAGTCCGTGCCCCTTCAACCCTGAAGCGCAACAAGGCATTCAAGCGGCGGCGAAGAAGACCTCGCTGGGTGTTTTGTAGCCGAGAACCTTTCTGGGACGGGCGTTGAGTTTGTCCTCGACCCTTTGGACATCGGCGGGCGTGAGGGTAGAGAATTCGGAGCCTTTTGGGAAGTACTGGCGGACGAGGCCGTTGGTGTGTTCGTTGAGGCCGCGCTCCCAGGCATGATAAGGCTTGGCGAAGTAGATTTGCGCGCCAAGCCTGGCTGCGATCCTAGCGTGGCCGGCGAACTCCTTGCCGTTGTCATAAGTGATGGTCTCGATCTTGTGGGCGATGGGAAGAAGCGAGGCGTCGCAGGCCTTTTGGACGGAGGCGGCGCTTCTGTCCGGAAGGATGGCGAGCTTTGTATATTTTGACGTGCGATCCACGTGGGTCAGGATGGCGCCCTTGAGGCTTCGTCCGATGATGGCGTCGCCCTCCCAGTCGCCAATGCGGCGTTTTTCTTGGGCGATGGCGGGCCGCTCGGCGATGTCCACGCGGCCGGGGATGAGGCCGCGCCCGGAGGTTTTGCCTTTGCGCCTGTTGTATTTCTTGCCGCTATGGCGCAGATGGCGCCAAAGGCTCGCCGCCGTTTCTCTTGTCCTTCCAGATGTGCCGGTAGATGCGTTCGCGGCTGACAAAGACGTGTCCCTGCCTTTTCAACCAGCCGCTGATTTGCTCGGGGCTCCATTGTTCTTGCGTCAGTTTTTCCTCGATCTCGCGGACGAGGCCTGGCTTCATTTTGCGCGGCGCGCCCGATGCGGCGGCTCGCCTGGCGGACGCTTTCTCCTGCGCCTGCAGGTAGCGATACCCCTTGCCGCCAGTATTGCGTTTGAGTTCCTTCGTGATCGTCGAACGATGCACGCCGAGCAACTCCGCAATCTCGGTTTTGGCGTGTGCGCTTTTCAGGAGCGCGTAGATCTGGCAGCGTTTGTCATAGGTCAGGTGACGATAGCCTTTGGGCATGTGGTCCTCGGGTGAGATGTGGAAGTCCCACGCGAGGATAATCTTCACCTGGCCGCCGGCATACACAGCCTGGCTCAGGGTGGTGGATAAGGCAGGCGGCCTCAAGGGTGCTCGCTTAGCTCGCATCGCTCCCGCGACAAGCCCTTGACCCCGCCTGCCTTACCTCACCGATCGCTCTGCCATGCCGTTTATGCCCCCTTGTTGCATTTCGGAGTTGAAACGGCGCCGTTAAATATGTTTCGACTTTCGGCTGTTAACCAGAACCGTGCCCGCAAGGAGCGCGGCGCGTGCTCCGTGACGCCGTTTGTCCTGGAATTCCGCTTAAATATCAATGGCTTGGTTACGTTAACCTCTCGGCAACGCGCTTTTTCTTAAGATCCGGGCTCCAGAAATTCGGGACGCAAACGCAAGCGAGAGGCTGATTTGGGATGAAGGGAGATTGATCATCAAGTCATTGTTCGACAACCTGGATCAGGAAATGCCGCAGCGTCTGGGTAAAGAGCTGGCCGCCGGGTCCCGCAAGGTTGAAGTCAAATCCATGCGTGGCCCAGGGAAGGCTCAAGAAGGTAACCGGAACCTTGAGGTCCCGAAGCCGCGCTTCCAGGCGTTCGCTCTGACGGCACCAGACGAGCTTGTCTTCCTGTCCATGGGCGAGGAGTGTCGGGCATGACGTGGCAGTGGCAAGAAGAAGCGGCGAGCCGGTCTGATATTGTTCGGGCACCTCCTGCGGGCTCCCGCCGAGATAATTTTCAAGAAGCGTGAGCGGTTCGAGGATGGTGCCGGGCTTCGAAGACTTCCAGGCCAGAAACAGGTCGCTCGGAGCATAAAGGGAGACCAATCCTCGCGGCGCGTTTTCCGCCATGGTGTAAGCCAGGACGCCTGCGATCTGTCCGCCAGCCGAGCGGCCAAAGACGGCCCATCTTTCGGGGAAAATCCCAAACTCGGACGCGCGGGTTCGTATGAATTCCACAGCGGCTCGCGCATCGTCCAGAGGCGCAGGCCATTTGTACTGGGGAGCAAGCCGATAGTTGATGGCGAACACCGCGATCCCCCAGCCCGCGAGCACTGAATTCAGTTCGGCAAGCTGGGCGGAATCGCCTCTCTCCCAGCCTCCGCCGTGGATGACGAGAACCCAGGGAGCATCGCCGACGCCCTGAGACGGGTAGTAATCGAGGGTCAGAGCCTGATCGCCGGCACGGCGGTATTCGAGGCGCTGATACGGGACGGACTTGAGGCCGGTGCCGGCGAAAAGCGTGCGAACGCTTATGCCGAGGTCGGCCGGGAATTCACTGCGAGTGTGGACCCGATGTTGCAGCCCAATCGCCGATGCCAGGGGCCAGGTAAACGCGCCGGCCAGCAAAATCCCCAGGGCGAGAACAAGAGCGCGCGCCCACCAAAAGGGCGGCGCGGTCAAAAGAAGCGTGGCGGCAACCACCACGGTGAGGATGGCGGCGTAATGGCCGTATTCCTTCGCAACCACCGATATTTGCCAGAGCAGCGTCGACTCCGACCGGTTCAGCATCGAGAAGGCCATGAGTGCGAGCAGTGCCAGCAGGGCGCTGAGAGTTACTGTCAGGACGTTCATGCCGTAACCTCACCGGAGGGATAAGACCGCGCAAGCGAGCCTTTCGGATAAATCCGGGTAAGGTCCGCTCTCTCCATGACCGGCAAACGGGTGTTCGCCCTCATGGCCACTTGAGGGCTCCCTACAGGAGCTTTGCGACAACCCCAATGCTAGTTAGGGGCCAGGAACCTTCGGAGACGCGCCGCTTGTGCTCTCGACAGTGGAGGAGGTCTTCCGCACGGCTTCGGCTTGCGGTCCGCTTTCGAAAGCCACCGGTGTGCCGGGCCGGACAAGGCTCGCAAGTTCCAGCGCGTCCCAGTTTGTGAGCCTGACGCATCCGTGAGAGGAGGTCTTGCTGACCTTGGCGGGGTCGGGAGAGCCGTGAATGCCGTAGCCCCTTTTGGCCAGAGCGATCCATACCAAGCCTACAGGGTTGTGCGGTCCGGGCGGGATCCGCAAAATCCTTCTCGTTCTCACTTCCTTGAAGTGCAACAGCCGTGGATCGTAGGTGTAGCAAAAAATGAACGCAAGCTCTTCACGCCGCGCAGGACATAGGGAACGAGATCACAGCGATCGAAGCTTCCTGCATTCCGGCGGCAGGTCGTCTCATCGTTGGCCGTGCCGTAATCAAAGATTGGGCTTGGGCGACGCCGGTCCGCGAGTTGGCGGAATTCATGAAAGGTGTAGCAATCGTGCAATTGCATACTGAAGCCGCAGGCTAAGGGAGCTCGGTTCAGCCCCGCGCTGAGGCGAACTCGCCGGGCTATACCGACAACACCCAAGACCGACATCCGTCTTAGCGATCGCAACTTCACTCTTGTCGCCTTGGTTTGAAGCGCCGGGGCATTCCGCTGTTAGCGTGGAGCAACTGGTCACGCCCGCACGTCGCCTTGGCTAACCTGAGCCATTGGGGGCGAAGCCGGCATCTGGTAGCGCTTGCGTAAAGTAACCGATAGCTTTCAGAGATGGTTGCAAGGCTGCCTTGTAAGACATATCCTTGACCGGTCCAAGTCTTAAAAGGCGATCCTGAAACATGAGTGCTAGCGGTAGTAAAATAGAAAGAAGCACGGTTACAAGCGTTGGCGCAGCATTATCAGGTTTACCCGACAACGAGCGGCTGCAGTTATTGATAGCGTCTCTCTCCGAACATGCAATCTACATGCTGGACACGGAAGGCTTCATAACAAGCTGGAACTCTGGCGCGGAAAATGTAATGGGCTATCGCCCGGAGGTGGTGATCGGTCAGGATTTTGCACGGCTCTTCACAGACGAAGACCGCTCGGCTGGCGTTCCTGCTCGTATTTTGGAAAATGCCGTTTCAAGTGGACTCTGGAAAAGCGAGGGGTGGCGCCTGCGCAAGGACGGCAATCGTTTCTTAGCGTCATCCGTTCTGTATCCGGTGCGAGACAAAGCCGGCTCCCTCATTGGTTTCGCCGAAATAACCCGGGACATCACGGAGCGCGCGGCGGCACAAGAAGCATTGCTTGAACGCGAGCGCCGTTTTCGTCTGCTCGTCGAGGGCGTGGCCGACTATGCGATCTCCATGCTCGACCCCAACGGGGTCATTACAAATTGGAACGCCGGCGCAGAACGGATGGAGGGATATATTGCCGATGAGATCGTCGGGCAGCATTTCTCACGATTCTACACGGCGGAGGAACGCCGGGACGGGGTTCCCTGGCGCGTTCTGGAAACCTCAGAGCGCGAAGGCCGGCATGAAATCAGAGGGCTGGCGCGTCCGCAAGGATGGAAGCCGGTTCTGGGCATCGGTTGCCGTGGACACAATCAGGGACGAGAACGGCAGATTGATCGGCTACGCGGAGATCACGCGCGACATCAGTGACAAAAAGGCCGTGCAAGAGGCTCTTCACGAAAGTGAGCGTCAGCTGCGCCTCCTGGTCGAAGGCATTACCGATTACGCCCTTTACATGCTCGATCCCAATGGCATCGTCTCAAGCTGGAACGCTGGCGCGGAACGAATTAAGGAGTATACAGCCGAGGAAATCGTTGGGCAGCACTTTTCGCGCTTCTATACCGACCGTGACAAAGCTGCGGGTTTGCCATCGCGGGCGCTCCAGATCGCAGCAACCGAGGGGCGGTTCGAGGCGGAGGGGTGGCGTGTGCGCAAGAATGGTGAGCGTTTTTGGGCGAGTGTCATCGTGGATCCCATCAGGGACGAGGCCGGTACCCTCGTTGGCTTTGCGAAGATCACGCGGGACATCACCGATAAACGAGATGCGCAAATCGCCCTGCAAAAAGCGCAGGAACAAAGCGATCACGCGCAAAGGATGCAGGCTCTCGGCCACCTGACGGGCGGGGTGGCGCACGATTTCAATAATATTTTGATGGTCATCGACGGCTTCAGCCAGACGATCAAAAAGCTGATTGGGGAAGACCAAAAGGGGGGCCGCGCCCTTGAGGCAATCAAACTCGCGGTGACGCGCGGCCAGTCATTGACGCGGCAATTGCTGACGTTTTCCCGCCGGCAAAGCTTGAACCCCGTTGTGACCACGATAGGCGATCGCATAGACGCTCTAAGAAAAATGACCGAAGGCTCGCTGGGGTTCGCAATCAAACTCGCTGCCGACATTCCGGCGGAAACATGGCCCGTTATTGCTGATGTCAGCGAACTGGAACTGGCCCTCCTCAACATAACGCTCAATGCCCGCGATGCCTTGCCTGAGGGCGGCATGATCACGATCACCGCCGAGAACAGGCAGCTCAAGCGGGACGAAACTCAGGCGCAACTCGAGGGCGATTTCGTCGCAATAACCGTTGCTGATAGCGGGACAGGGATCGCGGAGGAAATCCTGCCAAAGGTGTTTGATCCCTTTTTCACCACGAAGGGGTCAGGCAAGGGGGCCGGGCTTGGTCTCTCGCAGGTTCACGGCTTCGCACATCAGTCCGGAGGCACCGTTGCGATAGACAGCTCATTGGGGCTGGGGACGAGGGTTACGCTCCTTTTGCCGCGCCAGCCTGAAATATTGGAGGGTGCCGCGAACACACCCCCTGATGTCCTGCAAGGAACGGGGCTCGCGCTACTGGTAGACGACAATCTCGATGTTCTGGAGGTAAGCTCCCTGTATCTGAAAGAGCTTGGCTATCAGGTCCATGCTCTCGACAATCCCCGGGCGGCGCTGAAAGCCATTGAGCAGACATCCTATTCGCTGGTGGTGACCGATATTGTGATGCCCGGCGGCATGGATGGGATCGACCTTGCAAAAGTTATTCGAGAACGCCAGCCAGGCATGCCTATCGTTCTCGTGACCGCGTACAGCGAAGTCGCCGCCTCGCTCGGCGAGGACTATGTCCTTGTTCGCAAGCCCTATCAGGTTGGCGATTTGAGCCGGGCGATCAGCAACGCAATCTCGAGTTCCACTCTGGCCCAACCCAGCAATCTGGTGCGTTTGGACGGAAGACGCGGCGCTAACCCGGATGCATCGCGGCGGGACGCATAGGCCCCCCAAGTTAGGCACGCACTCGCTGCGCCGCGCGAAGGGGCGACATTTGGCTCGAGCGGGAGGCGGCATCGCCGGTCGGCTTTTCCCTAGAGATCGCCTATCGCGAAAGACGCGCTTTCGAGTCGCAAAGGTGAGTTTTCGACAATTGGAACAGGCGTCGAGAAGAAGCCTTCTCCTCCAGTCATATCCAAGGAGTCTTCATGGAAACGTCGACTGAGCCGCAAACAAAAGAGACCGCAAAGGGCGCGACAAGGCGCAAGGCGCTTTTGACAGGGTTAGCGGGTACGGCCGCTTTGGCCATGCAGCAGGCGAACGCGCAAGAGCGGCGCCCTACCGAAGCACAAGAGGAGGTGGGTTCGATCCCTCCTGAGAAGAATGCCGTCACCGCAGGGCCGGTCATGCCGGGCCGAGGCAGTCATCTTACGGGGAAGGTTGCGGTGGTGACCGGAGCGGCGAGAGGAATCGGCCGCGCAATCGCCGTCGAAATGGCCGCGAACGGCGCGGACATCGCCGCCATCGATATTTGCGGCTTTGTTAGTCCCGCGTCGAATGCGAAGCCTGCAACGTCACAGGATCTCGACGAAACAGCAAGGCAAGTCAGGGGCTATGGCCGGAAGTGCATGACAATCATTGCCGACATCCGCGATATCAAAAAGCTTCGCCAGATCGCCGACCAGATCGAGCAGGAGCATGGAAAAATCGACATTGTGGTTGCGGATGCCGCCATTCAGCGCTGGAAACCGCTTCTCGAAATGGACGATGCCGACTGGTATGACGTGATCGATAACAACCTGAATGGCACTGCAAACACAATCAGAGCTTTCGCGCCAAAGCTCGTGGCCAGGAAATATGGCCGCATCATCGTCCTGTCCTCGATGCAGGGCAAGCATGGCACGAAGAACGCCAGTTCCTATTCGGCTTCGAAATGGGGAATTTTGGGGTTGATGAAATCCGCAGCTATGGAACTTGGGCAGTATGGCATCACGGTGAACGCGCTCCTGCCTGGCCTCGTGGACACGCCACTGACCGCCTATCCGGCACGCTTCAGAAATTTAATCGGCGAAGCCCGGCCCGATCCGCCCCAGATCCGACAGCGCAGGAGGCGTGGGATGTGCGCTCGCATACCGTGCCACTCCGCGTTGGCTGGCTTGAGCCGCAGGATATCTCGCCCGCCGCCGTCTTCTTGGCTTCGGATGCCGCGGCTCTCGTCACGGGCGCCGATTATGAAGTTACCGGAGGCGACAGTGCGAAGGACGTGTGAGTGCCAACCAGCGCTGTAACGCGGTAATCTCGCTCCGACAGCAAAGCGCGCTGCCTGTCTCGTAGAGAGTCGCCCTTGATTGCTTCGATAACCCGAAGCCAACTCGACGGCGTCTTTGCAATCGACGATTGTCTGAGGTTCGGGGAGGTGTGACATGGGGCCCTTTCCCAGGCATGAACGGATTTGGCGGCGGCGCTGTTTCCCCCAGGTGTCACCAACCCAGGCTTGAAGCCGCGTTGCTATCCCCAAACCGCCGAAACGAAACTTTCGGCAAGCGGCACGAATGGAAAGAGGACGAGGGCGATATGAGAAAGCGGAATGTGGGGCAATTTCTAACGAAGCCTCAAGGCAGGCTCGCGAACTCCAACACAAACATGACATTCTCGCTGTCGCGCGATACCGCTGCGCACTTGAGGAAGATCGCCCTGGCGAGAGGCACAGATTTACAGGGGCTCATTGAGCTGGCGGTCAATGAATGGCTTGCGCGGCAGATGCCAATTGCCGAGTCCCACCGATAGGATCCGAAGGGAGGTTGGTGCCCATCACGAGGAATGGCCGGCGCGAGGACGTTTATCCGGACTTACAGCTACAGTCCGATTGACGACCAACAACGCCAAGCTGCGTCGGCGGGGTGCTTGTTGTTTGCGCGGAGACCACTGAGGCGGTTCATGCCGGTGGAAATGCAGGAACGTTGAAACAAGGCTGATCGAGCGAGAGGCCCTACCTTGTTCATCGATAACGCGCCTGCCGCGCATTACGCGTCCCGGCTGAGACCGAAGAACCCATTTGGAAGTGCGAGGCCCATGGCCCGGCCCTGGACCAGCATCTGCTTCAAGCGCCTGACGCTTTCAAGGAAAACGGGTTCGCCGGTTTGCTGAGCTGGCTCGAATGGATCGCTGTAGAACTGAGCTTTGGCGGCCACAGCAACTGGCGTAAGGGCCTCGATCATTTGCCCTGGACCGCAGGCATAGACGATGTCGTTTGCGCTCAAGGCCGGAAGATGATCGTTCGGATAGCCTTTTCGCACCAGATCCGACAGACCCGGACGCCTCCCAATCGTGACAATCACGTCAACATTTGGGAATCGCACAAGGCGTTCCAGGGCCGTGCTCATGTAGATCGTATCGTCTGTGCGCACGCCTGCAATGACGAGGATTTGCCGATGCGGATTTTCACGCAAGGCTGCGCAAGCAATGCTCCAGATCGGCGCGAATCCGGTGCCGCTGGAAACGAGGATCAGGCGCGCGGTTTTCCCCTCCCGGAAGAAAGCGCTGCCATATGGCCCCTCAACAGCAACGGGGTGGCCTGTGCGAATAGCCTGCCCGATCTGGCCTGAAACCTTTCCGCGTTCATGGAGGCGAATCTGGAGCGTAATGCTTCCCGCCCGCGCCCGCCTGTTGAGAGGACGCGTCGGACTGTAGCTGCGCGCTGGAAACCCGCCAAATTTGAAGTTGAAATACTGCCCGGGCAGATGCGCCAGGCACCTTTCGGGCTCGACGGTCATTTCTACAACATCGGGCGCCAGGCGCCGAAGTGCGCTAACGTGCCCATCCGCAAACGAGATTTCGGGAGCTTCCTCCGCCTCGATGTCCAGATCGGAGAGGATGCGGGCCTGGCAGGCATGGACCATGCCCGGAACGGCTGTCTCCCCTAAGATAGTCGAACCGCGAACAACCTTTGTGAGGCAAGAGCCGCAAACACCCGAGCGGCAATCATGGGAAATATTGACCCCGCTGACGAGCGCGGCGTCGAGAAGCACGTCGCCTGCTTTAGCTTGGAAGGTTTGGCCATTCACTGCCACAGTGCACGTTTTCGCCATTACTCCACCTCCAACTCAAGGGGCCTTACGTGATAAGTGTGCCAGGTCTCGGCATGATCGAATGCCGCGACCCACATCAAAGCCCCAGTCTTGATAGCAACGTCGAATTGGCCGCCTGTATCGAGGCGGCGCTTCACTTCGAGAGTCCAGCGACAGGCGGCCCAACGAGCGGCTCCGGCTATATCCGTGGGCTGTTCGGCTGCCTGGGGCGCAAGAATTACGCTTGGAATGATGGTTCCAACCGGAACTTGCTCATTCAGCTCGTCTGAGAAGGCCTCGGTCTCATCAGTTTTGAGCCACCAGGCTGACGTCTCCGCATCGCTCTTTTCCGGGTCGAGGCTCATGGATTGGAGCAGGTGAAGGGCATCATGGCTTTTCGGAAAGCGACGCGGCCGCACCAAGGGATAGGTTTCCCGATCGGAAAGCAGCTCAAAGTTATTCTGATAGGGAAGTCCTCCCGGGTCCAATTCGAAGCCCCCCGGATAGCGCCCGGCAGAGTGCGCCGCAGAAGCCGGAAGCGGCGGCCCGAAATGCCCATTGTCCACCCGGCCATTCAGGCCGCCGTGGGACGCGCGCCATTGCCATATGTCGCCATAGCCGCCTGCGATGTAGTGCAAACCGCGGCCCGTTGCGCCTTCAGGCTTGCCGGGAATGGGCTGCCGCCCGAAGTGGATGCCCGCCCCGATCAGATGCCCGCCGCCCGCCGCCAGCAAAACTGCGAATTTATCCTCGTGAAGCTCGGCCTCATTGCCTGCGGATGCGCTTCGCATGAGCCGCCATCCATCTTCCTGTTTGACGAGGGGCATGTGCTTGAGCGAGCGCGTAGGATCCGTCCAGGTGAACGCGAAATAGGCGAACGTGCCGTCGTGGAGGGCGCGAACTTCAACCTTCGAACTCGCCGCCGTCAAAGTTCGCCCCGTGCTGCGTGACGATCGTCCGTGCCGAGGCGCGCCGCCAGGCCGCGTCCGAGACATCGCCGTCTATTACGGGGGCTTCCGCCGCGTTTATTCTCACGATCCTGAGCGATTGGCGCGATTGTGTATCGACCATGGGACTGACAAACGCGATGGCCACCCCCATTGTCGTGGCAATGGCGAGCGGGATCACGACCGTCGTAGGCCTGGCGACCGTGACCAGCCTGGCCGGTACCGCAACGCGCTGCCCCGCAACGGCAGGCGGGGATGCATTTTCGACCTCCAGTCGCTGCACGCGTTCAATCAGCGCCTCAAGAAGCTGCGGGGCGCGTTGCGGAAGCCGCCATTGCGGTCTGAAGATCCGAAGCAACTGCCCCTCGCCCCCATAAAGCCAATGCCCAAGGGCATGCAGAAAGGGGAAGGCAAGAAACAGCCAGACGGCGTGCAAATGGAGCGTCAGAAGTCCACCCCAGCCGAGAAAGAGAAGAGTTCCAACCAGCGTCTCGAGGGCGAGAGCGATGAAAAGAACCCAGTAGAGGAGAACATTGACGGCCGCCCAGCGAGGCCGACCGCTAATCAGAAGCCCTCTCAGCCGTGCTTTGCTCAGGCGAATGCGGTCCGTGAGATCGGTCCGTCTGATGTAGACGGCATAAGCCACGGACGAAGCAACAAGTGCGATACTGCACGCGAGGTGCCAATACCAGACGTTCTCTCCCGGGAGAAGGAAGCTGACATAGGGCAGGATTCGCAAGTCGGGGTTATCGAGAGCTGCGATCGCAAGTCCCGTAAGCGCAGCGCCGCACAGCGCCAGGACAATCAGCCAGTGAAAAAGGATGGTACCCAGATCGCTCTTGGGCCGCCTCAGATGTGACATACTCGTACACTCGCAGAATTGCTACTCAAACTGCGGACAGCGCCAATATCGGAGATGCCGGCGTCAACACAGCTACGGATTTCAGAGATATATCTTACCTGTTTTGATGACTATACGTGGGCAGGAATTAGATTAATTGTGTCGACTGTTGTGAATATAAAGTAATTTAAATAATGGAACCTAAGAACAATTTAGTGCGACGAAAACGAAACGGGGTGCCTACAGTATCAAGTGAAAACTTTATCACGCTCTCAGCGTTGGCACAGAGACTGGTCGGCGGTCTCCAGGCCAAGGTGGAGGTGACGTTCCTTTCAGCCCATGCGCCGGAGCTGGTTTCTCCAGCCGCCCCCAAGCGCCTGGAACAAGAGCACGGTGTCGGTTAGCCGAGCCGCCTTGGCTTGGGCTTTGGCCGAGGCGGCCTGGGCATAGAGTTGCTGTGCGGTTAGCACTTGCAGCATGCTGGTCTGCCCCTCTGCCAGAAGTCTTCGCGTCATATCAAAATTCATAAGCGCCGCCTTTTCCCCTCGGATTGCGGCGATGTAGGAGCGCCTATCGAACTCGATCGCCTGAAGGACATCGGCAATGTTCTGGAACGCGCCAATGACCGCGCTGAGATAGAGCGCCGCGGCTCGATCAAGCCCGGCTTCGGCGGCGCGCTGCTTCTGCTCGGACGTCATGCCGTCGAACAGGGTAACTGCCGCGCTGCCCGCGATCGACCAGAACAGTAGAGGCGAGGACAAACTTGCCAATTTGCTTATGGCCGAAGCGCTCGCTCCGGCGTTGGCCGTCAGGTTGAACTGAGGAAGCCGGTTTGCAATCGCAACGCCAATCTCTGCCGTTGCCGCATGCATGTTCGCTTCGGCCGCGCGCAGGTCTGGCCGGTTCTGGACAATCGACGAAGGAAGGCTGAGCGGGAGATCGTACGGCAGATGGAGGCAGGCGAAGTCGAACTTCTCGGGCAACCCCTCCCCGGCAAAATGACCGGTGAGCGCGATCATGAGGTCCCGGTTGGCCCTAAGCTGTTTGTAAAGCGCCTGGAGTTGCTGTTCGAACTGAGCAAGAGCAGCCTCCTGCGTGGCAACGTCGACGCGACTTAACTCGTTGGCATCGAGTTGCTTCTCCAGGAGCGCCAAGCACATCGCGAGCAGTATCGATGCTGGCCTCGGCCGACCCGATCTGCTCACGAAGGGCCGCTTCCTGAACCGCTGCGAGAGCAAGTTTGGACGTCAGCGTCAGATAAGTGGCCTCCAGCTCGAAATGCTGCGCCTCCTCCTGAGCTGCGAGCAACTCCACTTGCCGCCTGTTAAGCCCAAAGACATCAGGCACATAGGAAACCGTGAGAAGCCCGGTCGACAAGGAATAGGGCGAGGTGCTTCCGCCAGCGCTCTGAACCTGCGCCGCGGCAGGCTTTTGAGATGAGGAGCCAAAATTCGCGCCAATCTGTGGGAAGAAGCTGCCGCGCGCCGCCTCGGTGTTCGCATTGGCAATCCGCACTGCGGCTCGGGCCGCATCGAAGTCGGGGTTGCCCTCGATAGCCCGCGCAGTGATCCGGTTCAACCGCTTACAACGAAAAATCGGCCACCACTGTTCGGGAATGTCCAGTTCCTTCACATAGGTCTGCTGATCCGGCCCGGCGATGGGCCGCGGCAGCGGCTCCGGCGTCAGGGAAGAAACATTCGGCGGTGGAGGGGAGCTGAAGTTCGGCCCCACCAGGCAGCCCGCCGTGAGTAAGGCCGCGAGGGCCGCAGGTACGAGGGCCGCTCCGCGTCTCAAGACCGTGGCAATTCCTTGCAATCCGCAATGCACAGCTGTCTCGAGGCGGTCCAAGCTCCCATGACGACAGGGGTAACGAACACTCAAACTGAACCTCCGGTAACCTCTCAGTTTGCATGGGAACCCGGCAAGAATGAGCTTATATTATGTGAACCAGTAAATGAATATGACGAAAAGCCGAGCACCTATTTACAAAAACAACTGGAGTAAGGTGAGAAAGGCGGAAATACGGTTAATTCGTATCTATATTTCGTAACAAGCTGTTGAGCGCCGCGCTTCTCAATTGTCACAATGTCGTCCCGTTCGTCATAATACTTATCAATTACGACCTCACGCCATGAGTTGCTGTCACTTGAACTGACAGCAGGTTCTCTGTGTGCGCAGTCAGTAAATATCAGGAGAGGAACAGAACATGGCGACAACGAATGCCACCCCGACATTCGCGGACGCAGGAACACTCTTCAACGATGCGACCCACCTTCTGGAAGGCGGCCTGTGGCAGAATGTGGTCAGCGAAGGCGGTCAAGGTCTCGGCAGCGCCGGTAAGGTCGCCGCTGACTTGCAAACGGTCCAGGCTGATCTGCAAGCCGGCGTTGCCGCCGGTCAGTACACGGGGCAGGCCCTGACCGATGTGCAAAGCATCTTAAGCAGCGTGGGACAGGAGATCACGGCGGCGACAGCATCGGTGAATGGCGGCGGGGCATTCGGAAGCGTCGCTGCGGCGGAAACCGCCTTGCACAACCTGCATCTCGGCATCCTCAACACAGCGGCGGCCGATCCGGCGCTTGCCACAGCGGCCACGGCGAACGGAGCAACAGGGTTTCAGGCCGTGCCAGCCGCTCTCCCAACAGGGGTCACGGCGCAGAATGCTCCGCATGCCAACCTTGCGGAGATCGGAGCGATCTTCAACGATGCCTCGAATTTGATGATTGGCGGCGTCAACAGTTCGAACATCGGCACCATCAAGGCCGACGTGAACACTGCCCGAACGGATCTCCAGCAGCTGATGGCTGCTCATCCAGATGAGTTTGGCGGACTCACGGGGATCCATGCGGATACGATTGTCCGGCAGTTGGCCCTTGAAAACAAGTTCCTGAACCAGGTCGGCACGAACCCGGATGCCGGGCGCGCGAGCAACGATAACATGCTTGACATCACCGACATCGTTCAGGGCGACACAAATCTCGCGAATATGGCGAGCCAGGGCGGAGTGAATGGATTTTCTGCTTTTCCCGCTCTCGCCACGCCAACGCCGCACTACCAGGACAACGCCGACCAAACCAATTTCTGGGCGAATTTCATCGCACAGTCGAACTCGCTCGGGCAGGCCGCCGAGACTGCCGTCGCGAGCGGGGACAAGGCGACGATCAATAGTCTGATCACGCAAGTGAAGGCGTTCGAGACGAACAGCGCCAACTTCGATCAATCGCAAGGCGGGATCTTCGAGGCGCGCTTCGATAACGAATTGGCCAAGGGTACGAGCACGCTCGGAGCCGAGGTCGCGGCCATGGTCAAGGGCCTCAACAGCGGTAACGCCGCGCTCGTAACGGCCGCTGCCGAGGAGATGCACGCCAATGCCGCCGATGTCGGGGGTAACAACATTCCCGTGAATGGAGGGACTTACAACGCCGCTGGCCTGACGGCAGCAGACGTTCTCGGCCAAGCCACGGCGACGACAACGGCCGCCGCCAACATTGCTACCACCGCTACGACGGCTGCGACGGCGACAACCGCTACCACTGGGGGAACAGCGGCGACTGCTGCCGGGCACACAGCAACAGCACCGGTAGCAACAGCCCAGGCGTCTACCGCGAACGCTACCGGCACGACGGCCGCAACAGCGTCATCTACGACTGCGCAAACAGCGGCGGCAACAACCGCCGCGGCCGGCACAGCGCAGACGGCTACAGATGCCGGAGCGGCCTCCACAGCGGTACAGACGGCAGCCACGACCGCAACACCTGCCGCCGCGACTACATCCGCAGCATCAGGCGCGACCGCGCAAACAGCCGCCGCTGCAGCAGCGCTCGATACTGGCGCGGCTCACGATCCGGTCGCTCAACTAAACCAACACGTCGATCACTTCGGCCACATGTGGGGCTGATGTGACCTCAAGGGACATCAAACGCGATGAGACGTCGGCTTCGGGCTCAGAGCACCGCTTCCCTGAAAAGGGATTGCCGTTCTGGCGTGCAGAAGCTTCGGATGCGGTAGCGGTTGCGCTGGGCGATGCTCGCCGGCGCGTCGTCAGCGTCGCCGCTTTCAGCGGCGCGATCAACGTCCTGACGCTGTCCGGCTCCCTCTACATGCTGCAGGTCTACGACCGCGTCCTTCCCAGCCGCAGCTTTGCGACGCTCGCCGGATTGTCCGTGATCCTTCTCGCCGCCTATCTCTTGCAAGGTTACCTCGATGCGGCGCGCTCGCGGATGCTTGCGCGGATCGGGGCGCTGTTCGACGCTTCTCTGCAAAGGCCGATCTACGGATCCATTGCCAGCCTGCGCCTGAAGGGGGAAAACAGCGCGAACGTGATGCAGCCCGTCCGCGACATCGAGCATGTCCGCGCCTTCCTTTCCGGTATGGGGCCGACCGCTTTTCTGGATATGCCCTGGATCCCGATCTTCATTCTGGCGCTCTTCGTCTTCCATCCACTGATCGGACTCGCCGCCACGGCTGGGGCAGTCCTTATTGTTGGCTCGACGCTTCTCGCGGAGCGCCAGTCGAAAAGGTTCGTCCAGCGGGCGGTCGAGATCGGAACAAGGCGGGCCGCGCTTGCGGAATTGACGATCCGCAATGCGGAGGTTATCCACTCGCTGGGAATGAGAAATCGCCTCACCGATGAATGGGGCCGGATCAACCAGGCCTATATCGCCGAAACCCTGCGAATGCGTGATGTGGAAGCGAGTATAGGCACATTCGCCAAGGTTTTGCGCTACATCCTGCAGTCTTCGATTTTGGGTATCGGTGCGGCGCTCGTCATCGCTGAGCAGGCGAGCGCCGGCATCATGATCGCCTCTTCCATCATGATGGGCCGGGCGCTCGCCCCCATCGAGATCGTCCTTGGAACATGGAAGCAGCTTGTCTCCGCGCGGCAGTCGATTGAAAGGCTAAGCTGCACGCTGCGTGAAAATGCGCCGCCGCCCGTGCCCGCCATTGCCCTGCCGCGCCCCGCGAAATCCTTATCGGTTCAAAATGTCTCCGTCTCGCCGCCGGGTTCAAACAGGCTCGCCGTCCGCAATGCGTCGTTCGAACTTGCGGCAGGCACGGGGCTGGCGCTGCTCGGGGCAAGCGGATCCGGCAAGTCTTCGCTCGCGAGAACGCTTGTGGGGATTTGGCAGCCAGCTCAAGGCGCATTACGCCTCGACGGTGCGCGCCTCGATCAATGGGACAGCGATGAACTCGGCCGGCACATCGGCTACCTTCCCCAGGACGTGGAGTTGTTCGACGGCGCCGTGGCAGAAAACATCTGCCGCTTCGAGAAAGGGGCGACAGACGGCAGCATCGTCGAAGCCGCGCAGATCGCAGGAGCCCATGATCTCATCCTCTCATTGCCTGCTGGATACAGCACGCGCGTCGGTGAGAGTGGGGCGCTTCTCTCCGCAGGGCAGCGCCAACGCATCGGGCTCGCCCGCGCCGTTTATGGCGGGCCTTTTCTTGTTGTTCTCGATGAGCCGAACGCAAATCTCGACGCGGAAGGCGAACTTGCATTAACGCGAGCCATCGCCGTGATGCGCGCGCGCCAATCCATCGTGGTCGTCATCTCTCACCGTGTCAGCGCACTTGCGGCGCTCGACAAAGCCCTCGTGCTGTACAAGGGCGAAATGCTCGCCTTTGGCCCGCGGGACGACGTGCTGGCGCATCTGGCAGGATCAAAGCAGGCCGCCAAACCCGATACCGGCTCGAACGCAGAGGCGAGCGATAAACAGGACTGCGTCGCATGAGATCATCCGCGCTCCGCCAGAAAGTCGCTCAACGGCGGCAGGCAGCAATACCGTCCGACACCTCACCGGGCGCGGTTGCGGAATCGCTTGCCAGGGCAGCGCAGCTCAAGCACCGGGAGGTGGATCTCAAGCCAAACAGTTCCGTCGGTGTCGTCCATGGAATGCATCGTTCGCAGCGCTTTGTCCTTCCCCATGAAATGGAATCCGCGCTTTCAGAACGAGGCCCTCGCGGCACACTCTGCGAGACCGTTTCGTCCGCCGTCCCGGAGCCGCTTCCTGTTCTTCGCGCCTGGCGCAAGCATGCGCCTCGGCTGAAATCTGCCATTCGGGACGGCGTTGCAGCGGCGTCACCGCTCGTGAAAGATGCCCTGGTATGGTTGCGCGAAGCGCTTCGACCTCCCCCTGTCCCGGACGCCAACGCGGAGGCCGAGTCCCTTAGTCTGCATTTTGAACACGCGCTGTCCTCCGAACTCCATCGGGGCTTACGTGTTCTCGCCATCGCCGGGGTTATTGCGGTGGGATGGGCGGGCCTTATTCCGCTTTCAGGCGCCGTCATCGTGGCCGGCCAAATCGTGTTGCACTCCAATGTCAAGAAGGTCCAGCACCCAACGGGAGGCGTTATCGCCGAAATCTCTGTTCGCAATGGCGGCAAGGTCAATGCGGGTGACCAACTCGTGCGGCTCGACGAGACAGCAGCCCGCACAAACCTGCAGGTCGTCGCCAGGCAGCTCGATGAAGTGCGGCTGCGGATTGCCCGCCTCAATGCGGAACGCGACGGCGCCGCCGAGCCTCGCTGGCCAACCGCGCTCGCCGCGGAAATCGCCCCCTTGGAACGCGATCGCCTCCTCAACTCGGAGCGCGACCTCTTCGCAATCCGCACGATCACCCGCCGCAGCGAACAGAACCTTGCTCAAAGCCGGATCGATCAGCTGGAAAAGCAGATTGCTGGACTTCAGGCGCAACAGGAGTCGAACAGACGGCAAATGGGCATCACGGCAGGCGAATTGAAAAGCGTTGAGAGCCTGCTCCAGGAGAAGCTTGTCACGATCCAGCGCGCGACCACGCTGCAACGCGACGCTGCGCGGATGGACGGCCTCGACGGGCAGCTTGCCTCGCAAATCGCGGAGATCAGTAACAAAGTCCACGAGGCGAAGCTGCAGGCGCTTCAGACCGACCGAGGCTTCCGGTCCGAGATCGTTCGAGAGCTGAGCGAAGCCGGGGCGAAGGAGGGGGAACTCATCGAACGCAGGCTCGCCGCCGAAGATCAGTTGACGCGCACAGTCATCCGTTCGCCAACGTCCGGTACGATCCACGAGCTCGCGGTTCACACAACAGGCGGCGTTGTCTCTCCGGCGGAAGTCCTGATGCTTGTCGTCCCCGATGGCGATGTCATCGAGATCGACGCCCGCCTTGCCCCCGACAAGATTGATCAGGTCAGGGTCGGTCAAAGTGCTCGCGTCCGGTTTTCCGCCTTCAACGCCGGGACTACGCCGGAACTCAACGGCGCGGTGGACGTCGTTTCGCCCGATCTCGTTCGCGACCAATCAGGCGGATATTACGATGTGAGAATCTCCCTGAAGCAAGAAGAGATACATCGCCTCGCGGACCTGCAGTTAACCCCCGGCATGCCGGCGGAAGTTTTTCTTCGGACCAGAAGCCGGACGATGATGAGCTATCTCTTCAAACCCATTACCGATCAGCTGTCGCGGATGTTCCGGGAGCGCTGACGCCTCCAGCGCTCCTGGCATGATCCCGGATCACGCCTGCACCGTTTTTCGCTAACTGGCTGCTTCAGTCATTCGAAGCTATTGAACCCGTTCTTGCTGAATCATCCGCAGTTCGCTGTGTGATCCCAATGCTCGGGCTGGCCCGCCAAAGACTGATCGCCGCTGTGATCCGAAATCGACGAGAATGCTAACGGGCGATTGCGAAGGAGCCGCCCGGCGGGTGCGTCAGCCTGCGCTGTTACAGCCCGCCATCCTTGAACTACAGTGAACTGGATGAAAGGAACGCCTTCATTGGGTGGGAGGCTGGTCGAGCGAGGGTGCCGGCGCCGGAGCTGGTTCCTGTCGGCTCTTACGTGCCGGGACACCGGACAGCGAGGAATGCGTGCGCAGCAAGATCGTCACAGCCGATGAGGCCATCGCCCTGATCCGCGACGGCGATACGCTCTCCAGCACCGGCTTCGTCCAGATCGGCTTCGCCGAAGCGCTCCTATCTGCGGTCGAACGGCGTTTCCTGGCGACCGGCACGCCTCGCAACCTCACGCTGTTTGCCGGCGCAGGCCAAGGCGACGGCAAGGAACTGGGCCTCAACCATCTCGGGCATGAGGGCCTCTTGAAGCGCGTCGTGGCGGGCCATTGGGCGATGATGCCGAAGGTTGGCAAGCTCGCGCTCGATAACAAAATCCAGGCCTATAATCTGCCACAGGGCATCATCTGCCAGCTGTTCCGCGACCTCGCCGGGGGCAAGCCGGGCACATTTTCCAAGGTCGGCCTGCACACCTTCGTCGATCCGCGCCACGGCGGCGGACGGGTCAACGACGTGACCACCAAGGACATCGTCGATCTCGTGCAAGTCCAAGGGGAGGAATGGCTGTTCTACCATGTGGGCCGGGTCAACGTGGCCTTCATTCGCGGCAGCACGGCCGACACCTTCGGCAACATCACCATGGAGCGCGAAGCGCTGACCCTCAACAACCTCGCAATGGCGATGGCGGCCAAGAACAGCAACGGCATTGTCATCGCCCAGGTGGAGCGCATCGCCGAGCGCGGCTCGCTGCCCCCGCGCGATGTGAAGGTCCCCGGCATCCTCGTGGACTGCATCGTGGTGGCCGAGCCGCACGAACACAGGCAAACGGTCGCCACCCAGTACAATGCGGCCTATGCAGGCGAATTCCGTGCCCCGCGCGCAAGTCTGGTATCCACCGTCCTTGATGAGCGCAAGATCATCGCGCGCCGCGCCGCCTTTGAGTTGCCGCCCAACGGCATCATCAACCTGGGCATTGGCATGCCCGCGGGCGTGGCCGCGGTCGCCAACGAAGAGCAAATCTCTCATCTGTTGACGCTTACGGTGGAGTTGGGCGTGATCGGCGGCATCCCGTCGGCTGGCCGCGATTTTGGCACTGGCGTCAACATGGATGCGGTGATCGACGAGACCCAGCAATTCGACTTCTACGATGGCGGCGGCCTCGACATGACCTGCCTCGGCATGGCCGAGTGCGATGAAGCGGGCAATGTGAACGTCAGCCGGTTCGGCGGCCGGCTCACCGGGGCAGGGGGCTTCATCAACATCAGCCAGAATGCCCGGCTTGTCGTGTTCGCAGGCGCCTTTACCGGCAATGGCCTGAAAGTGGCGGTGGAGAACGGCGAACTCCGCATCCTCGAAGAAGGAAAGCAGAGGAAGTTCCTAAAGCAAGTCGGGCAGATCACCTTCAACGGCCAGTATGCTTATGACCGCGGCAAGCCGGTCTATTATGTCACCGAGCGATGCGTGTTCCGCCGGGTGCGGCGGGGCCTGGCGCTGATCGAGGTTGCTCCTGGCATCGATGTTGCGCGGGATATTCTGGCGCACATGGATTTCGAGCCGATCATCGGCGAGTACGCCCTCATGGATCCCCGCATCTTCAGCGCAGGCCCCATGAACCTCGAGAGCGAGTTGCTCAACCTGTCGCTGCCGGAGCGGGTGACCTACGATGCCGAACGAAACATCCTTTTCCTCAATTTCGAGGGCATGTATGTGCGCGTCGCAGGCGACGTAAAGGCGATCTGGGATGTCTGCGAAGAGCGCTGCCGGGCTGCGGGCAAGCGGGTCGGCGTCGTCATCAACTACGATCGCTTCCGGATCAACCGGGAAATGTACGACGCCTACGCTGAAATGGACCGGTATTTCCTGGCTCACTATTTCACGACCATCACGCGCTACGCGACGAGCGCGTTCTTGCGCGCCAAGCTGGGTGAAGCCTTCTCCCAACGCAACATCGCACCCCATATCTTCGAGCGCAGGGAAGAGGCGCAGGCTTTCCTGGGTTCATCATAACCCGAAGCCACCCGCTTTAGCCGATGCAGCCTTACCATGAAATAACTGAAAGAACGCAGCAATGCGGGGTGAGTGCGACATCCATGGGGTGCAGAATGGTATTGAAGTCTCGCCAGACTTGATCCCGGTCATCAAAGGAGCATCCAGCAAGTCGCTGAAATATGGCGTCGTGCGCTTCATCTTCGATGATGGAGCGTTTTGTACCGTGGTGATCTCCGGGGAGTTTAGAAAGGAAAAAGGGATCCCGATGCAGGAGCGTGCGGATGGGAGACGATTTCCCACCCTGGCACAACCAACTCCGGCCACAATGTGCCTTATGTGCAAAAGAGGCGCTTAAGATAGAGCTTTAGATCGTAGTGCTGGCCCGAACGTCCGGCTGAACGGTGGCTGGCGCTTATGGCCAGTCCACCGTGCTCCTAAGCTTTCGCTACTCGGCGGCGGCCGATGCGATTGCGCCGTGGCAGTGTTTGAACTTCTTGCCGGAGCCGCATGGGCACAGCGCGTTGCGTGACACCTTGCCCCAGCTTGCGGGATTGCTGGGATCGGCCGCGGGAGTTGAAGGTCCGCGCTGGCCGCGTCCCTTGGCCTGCAGTGGCTTGCCCGCCGGAATGGGGCCGCTCGGCTTCCCGGCTGAAGCTGGCGCTCCATTCCCCTGTTTTGCGGCGGCGCGGCGCTCCTGCCTTGATTGCGGCGCGGCCAGTTCCTCCTCGGCCTGGAACTCGTCGTCGCCGGTCATCGGGTCGAAATGGTGGGCTTGCATCGGCGGCAGCTCCATTTCCGTGAATTCTTCCGGCGCCCGGGTGAGGACAACGTGCATTAACTGCCCTGTCACATCCCGGCGCAAACGGCCCAGCATGTGCTCGAACAGCTGGAAAGCCTCGCTCTTGTACTCGTGGAGAGGATCGCGTTGCGCATATCCGCGCAAACCGACCGCCTGCCGCAAGTGCTCCAAGCTCACAAGGTGCTCGCGCCAGAGATGGTCGAGCGTTTGCAGCAAAATCGCCTTTTCGATCTCGCGAATGGTCTGCGGTCCAAGCTCGGCTGCCTTGCGGGCCGCCGCCTTGTCGGCCTCCTTCTGAAGGCGCTCCTCGATCTCCTGGTCCGCTATCCCTTCCTCGGCAGCCCAGTCCTCGACGGGAACATCGACGTTGAAGATCGTCTTGAATTCCTCGCGCAGGCCTTTCACGTCCCACTGCTCGGCGAACGCCTTGGCGGGGATGTGCGCCGTGACAAGCTCCTGCACCACTTCGCGGCGCATGTCGGCGACGGTATCCTCCACCGTCTCGTCCTGCATCAGATCGATGCGCTGCTCGAAGATCGCCTTGCGCTGATCGTTCATCACGTCGTCGAACTTCAGCACGTTCTTGCGCATGTCGAAGTTGCGCGCCTCGACCTTCTTCTGCGCATTCGCAAGCGCCTTGTTGATCCAGGGATGCGCGATCGCTTCCCCTTCCTTGATGCCGAGCCTGCGGAGAACCGAGTCCATCCGCTCCGCGCCGAAAATCCGCATCAGGTCGTCTTCGAGCGACAGATAGAACTTGGAAGCGCCTGGGTCGCCCTGACGGCCCGACCGGCCGCGCAGCTGGTTGTCGATGCGGCGGCTTTCGTGACGTTCCGTGCCAAGAACGTAGAGGCCGCCAGCTTGCAGCGCCCGTTGCTTTTTCTCCTCGACATCGGCGTTGATTTTCGCGCGCTCAGCCTCGATCTCCTCCGGGGCCGGTGCTTCGCCGGCCGCGTGGCGAGCGGCAATCCAGTCCGAAAGGCGCATTGCCGGATTGCCGCCGAGCTGGATGTCGGTGCCGCGTCCGGCCATATTCGTGGCGATGGTCACGGAACCCGGCACGCCGGCCTGCGCGATGATGCGCGCTTCCTGCTCGTGGAAACGCGCATTGAGCACCTGATGCGGGATTTTATGGGGTTTCAGCATTTCCGAGAGGGTCTCGGATTTCTCGATCGAAACCGTGCCGACGAGAATGGGCTGCCCCCTCTGCGAGCAATCGCCGATCACATTGATGATCGCATTGTATTTTTCGGGGGCCGTCCGGTAGACCTCGTCGTCGTTGTCCTTGCGGACCATCGGCATGTTTGTCGGAACTTCGATGACCTCGAGCCGGTAGATGTCGCCGAACTCGCCAGCTTCCGTCAGCGCCGTGCCGGTCATGCCTGCCAGCTTGTCGTATAGGCGGAAATAGTTCTGGAAGGTAATTGACGCGAGCGTCTGGTTTTCTGGCTGGACCTCCACGCCTTCCTTCGCTTCGAGCGCCTGGTGAAGTCCTTCGGAGTAGCGCCGCCCTTCCATCATGCGGCCGGTAAATTCATCGACGATCATGACCTGACCTTTGCGGATCATATAGTCGCGATCTTTCAGGAAGAGCTTGTGCGCGCGAAGAGCCTGGGTCACGTGGTGAACGATGCTGACATTTTCGACATCGTACAAAGACGTCTCAGGCGTCAGGAAGCCGGCTTCCTCCAGCATTTCCTCCATGCGCTGGTTGCCCTGCTCCGTCAGTGTAACGGTGCGCATTTTTTCATCGAGCTCGATGTCTTCCTTTTCGAGGCGCGGGATGAACTTGTCGATGGTGTTGTAGAGCTCGGACTTGTCGTCGATCGCGCCCGAAATGATGAGCGGCGTGCGCGCCTCGTCGATCAGGATCGAGTCCACCTCGTCCACGATCGCATAGGCATGGCCCTGAAGCTCGTGCGGACGGCCGCCGAACTGGACCATCTCCGAAACCGAATACTTCATATTATCGCGAAGATAATCGAAGCCGAATTCGTTGTTCGTGCCGTAGGTGATGTCGCAGGCATACTCCCGGCGGCGCTGATCGTCGTCGAGGTCGTGGACGATGCAGCCCACCGTAAGCCCGACAAACTTGTAGATCTCGCCCATCCATTCGGAGTTGCGCTTGGCGAGGTAGTCGTTGACCGTGACGATGTGCACGCCGCGGCCGGGAAGGGCATTGAGGTAGGCGGCCAGGGTGGCGACGAGCGTTTTGCCTTCGCCCGTCTTCATCTCGGCGATCTTGCCCTCGTGCAGCACCATGCCGCCGACGAGCTGAACGTCGAAGTGACGCTGCCGGAGCGTGCGTTTCGCACCCTCGCGCACGGTGGCGAAAGCTTCGGGCAGCAGGTCTTCCAGGCTTTCGCCATTGGCAAGACGCTCGCGGAACTCGACCGTCTTGCCGCGCAGTTGCTCATCGGTGAGGGCCGCAAACTCAGGCTCGAGGGCGTTGATCGCCGGAACTCTCGAATTGTAGCTTTTCAAGCGTCTGTCGTTGGAGCTGCCGAAGACCTTGGTTGCGAGCGCGCCGAGCGTGCCAAGGGAAATCATGATAGCCGAGCCTCACTGCCTCTCTGAGAAAGTTGCCGTTCAAAACAAGCGAACCGCCGCCAGAGCGCCTTTTCTGTGGCGGTGGCTTTTCCTCGGGGCTTTTTCCGAAATGATTGAGGGGGAAGCGTCCTTCCCCTTCCATGGCAGCAGACATAAGCAGACGCGCCCCCGCTGTCAACGCGGGGTTCGGGCGCGGAGTGGCCACCTTCAACAGGAATGGCTCAACTTGCGCCCGCATTCGCTCGGCGGGGCCGTCAGGATTGGCTTTCATGCTCTGAGGAAGCGCGGGGCTGGCCGGCTTTCGTGCCGCGATCCCAATGGCGCAGCTTGCCGCAGGCTTTAAGAAAAGCTTCGACACCGTTCCGGCCCTTGAGCGCGAAAACGCCCTCATCCAGGTCTTCCGCGATGCTCGCCTTCTGGAAGAGGGGCCGGGCTTCCGCCGTGCAAGCTATGAACTTGCAGTGATTGAATGCGTCGCTCACGAAGTCCTTCGCCGCCGGGCTTTTCGAGAGGCCTTCGCCGCCTTTCGCCGAGGCGAGGATCGCAACCGCGTCGTAGAGAACCGAGGGCGCGCCGTCGAGCTTCTCATTGCCCTCGATCCAGGAGCCGTCGCTGGCTTTCACGCCGCCAACCTCCGGCGCAACGATTTCGACCATCGCGCCTGCACCCTCGAACTGGGAGCGCACATCACGGATCAGTTCCGCATTGACGTCATCGGTGACGAGAACGCCCAGCTTGCGGCCTTCGAATTGCTCGGGGCCATTGCGGAGGATGCTCAGCGCAGGCGATTCGCGCAGGTCTTTGCGGGTCGGCCTGGCTGCGTCCGCGGGTTTGGGCAGTTCGCGCAAGCGCAACCCGCTGGCAACGGAGTGCGCGAGCCCCTCATCAATATTGAGAAGATGCGACACCATGCGCGACCGGATGGCGGGCTCCTTCACCTTGCTGAGCTCGAAGGTCAGCGCGGCCGCGATGTGGCCCTGCTCGATGCCGGTCTGGCTCAGATAAAACTGGCGGGCCTGACTGTAATGGTCCGCGAAGGTTTCGGGGCGGATGCGCTGCTTCCTGCCTTCCACCTCGGCGGGATAGGAGCGGAATCCTGTCTGCAAATCTTCTCGGGGGCCGCTCTGTTCGCCGCTCCAGGAATTCGGCTCGTAATTGACCCGGCCTCTCGGATTGCTGACCGCCATGTGCCCGTCCTGCTGAAAAGTGGCGAAGGGGCACTTCGGCGCATTGATTGGCAGGAAGGTGAAGTTCGGCGAGCCGAGCCGCTTCAGCTGCGTGTCGAGATAGGAGAAGTTGCGGCCCTGCAGAAGCGGATCGTTCGTGAAGTCGATGCCGGGCACAATGTTTTGCGTGCAAAAGGCAACCTGCTCCGTTTCGGCGAAGAAATTGTCGACGCAGCGGTCGAGCACGAGACGCCCCACGCGGCGGACGGGAACTTGCTCCTCCGGGATGATCTTGGTGGCGTCGAGGACGTCGAAGTCGAACTTGTCGGCGAAGTCCTGGTCGAAGAGTTGCAGGCCCAGTTCCCACTCCGGGAAAGCGCCGGACTGGATCGCATTCCAGAGGTCGCGGCGGTGGAAATCCGGGTCCGCGCCGTTGATCTTGACCGCTTCGTTCCAGATGACGGACTGGAGCCCGAGCTTCGGCTTCCAGTGGAATTTCACGAAGGTCGATTTGCCTTCGGCGTTGACGAGCCGGAAGGTATGCACGCCGAAGCCTTCCATGAACCGGAGCGAGCGCGGGATCGCGCGGTCCGACATGATCCACATGACCATGTGCATGCTTTCCGGCGTCAGCGATATGAAGTCCCAGAAATTGTCATGCGCCGTTTGCGCCTGCGGGAAGCCGCGGTCGGGCTCCTGTTTGGCCGCGTGAATGAGATCCGGAAACTTGATGGCGTCCTGGATGAAGAAAACGGGGATGTTATTGCCGACGATGTCCCAGTTGCCTTCCTTGGTGTAGAGCTTCACAGCGAACCCGCGAACATCGCGCGGAAGGTCGGCGGATCCCTTGTTACCTGCTACAGTCGAGAAGCGGACGAAGGCGGGCGTCTTTTCGCCGGCGCGCTGGAAAATGTCGGCGCGCGTGATGTCGGAGAGCGACTCGCAGGTCTCGAAATAGCCGTGAGCGCCGAAGCCCCGCGCGTGAACAACGCGCTCGGGGATGCGCTCGTGGTCGAAGTGAAAAATCTTCTCGCGGAAATGAAAATCCTCGAGTGCTGCCGGTCCTCTTGTTCCGACCCTGAGCGTGTTCTGGTCGTCGGCAACCGGAATGCCTTGCTGTGTCGTGAGAATGGGCCGTTCGCCGTCCGCCACTTGATGGGTATCGCCGCCCGGCCCCTGATAGATTGTTTGATCCGCGAAATGCGCGGTCGAGCAATTGGCGTGCTTTGCTTTCTTCTTCATAGGACTGTCTCTCGGAGTATTGGCTTGCAAGGTGGGTCTCGCGCCGCGCCGTGGCCCGCCCTTGCCGTGGCCCGCCCTTCCGGCGCATCGCTCCCTTGCAGAACCGCCCCCAAAAGACGTTGTTCCTTGGCACATGGCTGAAGTCCTTACCCGTGCCCTCACTTCAACGCAGGCTCTCGCTATCTTGATTGGCATCACGGAACGGGTTTGGTTGATTTTTATCCTTGTAAAAGACGGTGCTTTAAGCACACACGGTGGAGCGAAAAATGCGGGTTTCCGGACCGCGAGCAGCATGAGCTGACTAGAATTCCTTGCTCTCACGGTCCAGGTTTTGTCCCCTTTTCGCCACAGTGTCGGCATAAAGTCCCGCGTCAGGGTAGGCAATGAAAAATGTGGGTTTGAGGACTCAAGGAATGCGTGAGCCGGTTCAGCCGATCGAATTCAACGGCATCGAATATTCCCCGATCACGTTCGAGGAATTCGCAGGTCATACGAAATATTCTCTTTTCGGGGTGCCGCGCTACCGCTGGTCGGATCAGCCGGTTGGGATCCTTGCGACGTTCAGCACGCGCAAGCTGACCTTCACCCGGAAGGACTTCTCAAGAATAGACAAGCAGACGGGCAACTTCGCCTATTTGAAGCCGCCGAGCGGGGGCGAAGCCGGGCCGATGATGTCGCTTGGGCCTGCCTTCGACGATGCAGCCTGGAACAAGTGCAAGACGCTTTGGCAGGTCTATAGCACCGGCATCGAGGGAGACGAGGATCCGATCCCGCGCTTCTTCTTCCTCGGCACGATCATCTTCGACAGGAAAGTCTTTCGTTCACACTATCTCGCGCTCGACACGATCCTGTTCGCCAACAGCCATGCCGCCGATCCTGCAGATTCCCCATCATTCGAGCATTCCGGAGTTCAAGTCCGGTCAGCAAAGACCAGAGGGCGGGCAGACCATCTCTATAAAGAAGGTCGATCCTCTCACTTTGGATCCGGGGCATCTAAAACTTCGCCGGACGCGCCAAACGGATCGCCGCCCCTGTCATCCCGGAAAGGCGAAGCCTTATCCGGGATCGTAACAGGTCGAAGCGCTT
This sequence comes from uncultured Alphaproteobacteria bacterium, assembly GCA_963833565.1. Lineage (GTDB taxonomy): Bacteria > Pseudomonadota > Alphaproteobacteria > Rhizobiales > Rhodomicrobiaceae > Rhodomicrobium. The sequence goes on along the minus strand of CAWHYO010000039.1, from coordinate 211,067 downwards.
GCTTTTTTACGATCCCGGCTCGCGCTTCGCTTGGCCGGGATGACGAAGTAGAGCGAAGCGGCGTGGCTGCAATGAACAATCCGTTTGCGTGAATGCTACTCTCGGCCTCGCAGCCTCACCACAAAGGTGCGCGATGACGCCATCGAGTCGCGCAACATTGCCTTGCGTCCACCTCCACATAATAGCTCGCGCCCGCCTTTTGAAATTCCTCCAGCGCCGCCACATAATGATCCCGCGCTGTCTTCAGCGTCGCTCAGGCCTTCGCTTTATCCGTCTCTGCCTCCCGCTCCCCCAGCACCCGAAGCACAGCGCCGAGATTGTTCTGCGTCGCGGCCCAATTCAACGGCCCACGCTCGCGAGTCCGCTCCTCAAGCGCTGCGCGATAGGCTGAAACCGCCTCCTCCAGCCGCGCCGTCCCGCTCTCCCGCTCCCCCAGCGTCCAAAGCGCGAGCGCCGAGATTGTTCTGTGTCATGGCCCAGTCCAGCGGGACACGCTCGCGCGTCCGCTCCACAAGCGCCTCGCGATAGGCCTCAACCGCCTCCTCCAGCTGCGCCGTCCCGCTCTCCCGCTCCCCCAGCGCTCGAAAGCGCGAGGCCGAGATTGTTCTGCGTCATGGCCCAGTCCAGCGGGACACGCTCGCGCGTCCGCTCCTCAAGCGCCGCGCGATAGGCCGAAACCGCCTCCTCCAAACGCGCCGTCCCGCTCTCCCGCTCGCCCAGCGCTCGAAGCGCATTGCCGAGATTGTTTTGCGTCCTCGCCCATTGCAGCGGGACCCGCTCGCGCGTCTGCTCCAGAAGCGCCGCGCGATAGGCCGCAATCGCCTCCTCCAGACGCGCCGTCCCGCTCTCCCGCTCCCCCAGCGTCTCGAAGCGCATATGCCCAGATTGTTCTGCGTCATGGCCCATTCCAGCGGGACCCTCTCGCGCGTCCGCTCCACGAAGCGCCGCGCGATAGGCCGCAACCGCCTCCTCCAGCCGCGCCGTCCCGCTCTCCCGCGCGCCGAGCGTCCTGAAGCGCATTGCCGAGATTGTTCTGCGTCGTCGCCCAGTCCAGCGGGACACGCTCGCGCGTGTACTCCTCCAGCGCCGCGCGATAGGCCGAAACCGCCTCCTCCAGCCGCGCCGTCCCGCTCTCCCGCTCCCCCAGCGTTCTGAAGCGCGTTGCCGAGATTGTTCTGCGTCCTGGCCCATTCCAGCGGGACACGCTCGCGCGTCCGCTCCTCTAGCGCCGCGCGATAGGCCGCAACCGCCTCCTCCAGACGCGCCGTCCCGCTCTCCCGCTCGCCAAGCGCTGAAAGCGCAGTGCCGAGATTGTTCTGCGTCATCGCCCAGTCCAGCGGGACACGCTCGCGCGTCCACTCCTCTAGCGCCGCGCGATAGGCCGCAACCGCCTCCTTCAGCCGCGCCGTCCCGCTCTCCCGCTCGCCGAGCGTTTGAAGCGCAGCGCCGAGATTGTTCTGCGTCATGGCCCAGCCCAGCGGGACATGCCCGCGCGGATACAGGCTGATCAAGCGCCTGTAACGCTCAATCGCGGCGCGCAGAGCATCGTTGTCGCCGAACTCATCTCCCTGCCGGTAAAGAGCGTCAGCCTCCTCGGCGAGATAATCGATTCGCTTCTCGCCGTGAGTTTCGTCCCGAAGCAAGAGCCGCCGCAGCGTTCGCGAAATGTTGCGCTGCTTCGCTGTATCGCAACCGGGCGAGAGCGATGTCCCCGCGCCGCGCAGAGGTCTCGGCCAAATTCACCGCAAGGCGGTCACGCATGCGCCGCTGCTCGGCCTCGACCTCCGCCAGCAGAGCGTCCGCCTTCGCGAGATCGCCGGCCTCGATCGCCTCTTGCGCCCCGGCTTTCAGGGCGGCCACCTTGGCGTCGTCGCCGGGTTGCGCCAGCGCCTCCGCCTGCAACGCCTTGAAGCGCTCGGCGATCTCCATCAGCTTTGCGGCCAGACGCTCGGGCGCAATGTCGGCCTCGCCAAGAATGTCCAGTGCGGCGCGAACCTGACGCTGGTTCAGGTCCAGCTCGGCCTCCAGCTCCGCGATCAGTTTCTTTTGTGTTGCCGAAAGCTCTCGATGCGGCCGGATGAGGTCTTCAAGCTGCTCGGACGAAAAGCCGATCGTGATGGGGCCAACACTTACAGTTGCGCCGTCGCCGATGTCTCCGGCGACGAGCCCTGCGGTGAGGTTAAGCCCACTCGACGGAGCAGCGGCCGGGGCGTTCTCCGCTGGTGTCCCTATTTTTTTGCGGAAGAACCGACTTTGATCTCGTCTACATCCAATCGCCCGCCGTGCACTTCCTGTATGCGCGCGCCAATCCCTTCCGTGACGGTGATTTTGCCGAGGTGCGTTTCAACATCGGTCAGACGGCCAATATCAAGGCCAATCGACGGAGCGTTTTCTTTCAGTTTCGCCACCAGCACTTCGGCCAAGTCGCGAACGGACACTTGATCTTGCTCCGATTGGGCGTCGATGATTTCGGCAACAACGGCTTGCCGGGTGGCAGAACCCGGCGTCTTTTCCAACGCCTCCGACATCGCCCGATGCCCCATTGCGAAACTTTCTCCTTCAAAGCTTTGTACCCATCCTTGACGGCTTCCCCGACCGCGCTTTTCAACGCCGCCTCAGCCGCCATGTTCAAAGCACCCACCGCCAGTGATCCGACAGTAACCGGATCGGTCATGGCTCACATCTCATGAAATTTGGGCTCGACGCCGAACCTCGAATGAAGGATGCGCAACAATGGCTGGATCTATCTTTCTTGGCAAGAAGCGCGGGCTATGCTTTCCACCGCGACTCTTGCAACGCTCGCCAGAACGGCGAAAGATCTCGTCGCTCAGGTAAATATTTCGTTGCGGTCGCAGGCTACGCAGTAACCGTAAATTGCTGCATGGTTAACCGGAAGCGAGCCCGAATTTTTTCTGGTCCATTTCGCGGAAAATATGCTTAAGAAAGTGCTTACCCGGGCTTTACAGAAAAGCCGGACGCCCTTGATGTGACCGGTAATAATTGCATTAGGCCTTTGCAAGCAAACATGTTTCTTTGCCCATGACCTCCCGTAAAGTAGAATTTAATGCTGGAATTTTCTCCATAAATGGGCGCGGAAAAGTCCGTTAAATATACTTCCAATTCGCATCTTAACCTTGAACGCGCTCGTATTGAGCCCCGGCACGCACGCCGAGACATGATCCGCCGCGCGAAGTTTCCTATTTATATCAATGACTTGCGCTTGCGTTAACGTCTCAGGAAGGCGCTTTTTCTTAAGATCCCCGCGAAGAAAACTCCGAGCTTCAAGCGCATGGGAGAAGTGGACCAAGACATGAAGAGAGGTGCCGCGTTCACACTATGCATACAGAAACAACGCCCGCATAGCGACGGTCATTCTGGGACAAGTTGCATCCGCTCCTTTTTGCGGTCGCGGCTCGCTTCGCCGGGGAACGCCAAGTTCGCTGGGTTCGCGGCGTCCCTTCTTGGGCAGGGGGCTAATGCAATCTCTGTCTTGAGGCTTACCGGGCCCTTGCGCCCCTTTGCCCGGCGTTTCGCTGAACAGTTCCGCAAGCTTCTCCATCATCGCGCCCGCAAGCTCTTCCGCGTCGCTGATGGTCACGGCGCGGGCGTAATAGCGGGTCACGTCATGGCCGATGCCGATGGCGATCAACTCCACCGGCGAATAATTCTCGATCTCGTGAATGACCTGCCGAAGATGCTTTTCGAGATAGACGCCCGAATTCACCGACAGCGTTGAATTGTCCACGGGCGCGCCATCGGAAATCATCATGATGATCCGGCGCTGTTCGGGCCGCGCCAGCATGCGCGCATGCGCCCAGGTCAGCGCCTCGCCGTCGATGTTCTCCTTGAGCAGGCCCTCGCGCATCATCAGCCCGAGATTGCGCCGCGCCCGCCGCCAGGGGGTATCCGCGGACTTATAGACGATGTGGCGGAGATCGTTGAGGCGGCCCGGATTGGCAGGCTTCCCCGCCGCGAGCCACTGTTCGCGCGATTGGCCGCCCTTCCATTGGCGCGTGGTGAAGCCAAGGATTTCGACCTTCACGCCGCATCGCTCCAGGGTGCGGGCGAGGATGTCGGCGCAGCAGGCCGCGACCATGATCGGGCGGCCTCGCATGGAGCCGGAATTGTCGAGGAGGAGCGAGACGACGGTGTCGCGGAAGGTGGTGTCGCGCTCCATCTTGAACGTAAGCGGCTGGAACCGGTCGGTCACGACACGCGAGAGACGCGCGGTATCAAGCAGACCCTCGTCGAGGTCGAAATCCCAGGCGCGGTTCTGCTGCGCCAGCAGGCGGCGTTGCAGACGGTTGGCGAGCCGGCTGATAGCGACGTGCAGCACGGAAAGCTGCTTGTCGAGAAAGCTTCGCAGCCGCTCCAGTTCATCGACATCGCACAGGCTTTCGGCGCTCACGAATTCATCGTACTGGCGTGTGAAAACCTGATAGCCGAAATTTTCGGGGTTTTCGAAAACTGACGTATTGGGCCGCCGCGGCGGAGCGTAGGGCTGCTCCTTGCCGTCCTGATCGCCGGGCGTATAATCCTTCTCCACGACCTGCGCAGGGTCGCTTTCCTGATCGCCCTCGGAACCCTCGGCCTGCTCGTTGTCAGCGTCGCTTTGCTCTGCCTTTTCCTCTTTCTCTTCCTCGGACCCTTGGCCGGGGGCATCTTCTTTTTCTTCTGCCTCGGCCTTGCTTTCGTCCTGGACGTTTTCGAGGGGGCCTTCCATCAATTCGAGCGCCACGAGAACGTCACGCATGAGTTTCCCGAAGGCGGCCTGATCCTCGATCGAGCCTTCCATGCGCTGAAGGATGGAGCCGGCGCGGTCGTTGATCCAGTCGCGCCATACGTCCACGATGGCGTTCCCCCCGCGGGGCGGTTTGGCGCCGGTCAGCTTTTCGCGCACCATGAGCGCCAGCGCGTCATCGAGCGGCGCGCTCTGGCGGTCGATGTCGCGGTCGGGCAGGCGCTCATACTGGCTCGCGATCTTCGCGGTGAGGTTCTTGGCGACGCCGCGCATCTGAAGCGCGCCAAGCGCCTCGACGCGCGCGCGCTCGACGGCATCGAAAGCGGTCTTGGCATCGCCGGCGGGCGGGGACAGCGAGGCGTGCAGCGCCGTGTCGTGATGCGAAATCAGGAGCGCGATGGAATTGGCGAAGCCGCGAATGACGGAGATTTCCTTGCGCGACACGGCCCGGCTCGGCTGCGGCAGGCGGATGGTCTTGCCGTCGAAGCCGGGCGTCTCGGGGCCGAACACGACGTTAACCGACTTGCTTTCCGCAAGCGTTCGCGTCGCGAGCGAGAGCGCGCGCTTGAAGGGCGACAGCGGGTCGGGCTTCTTTTTCGCTGCTGTCGGCATCGGTTCCGATCTTATCTAGCTGAGAGCAATGTGGGCCGTCGATTGGCGCAATTCCTCGCCGAAGCAGCGCTGAAAGAATTCCGCCACCAGCCCGCGCTCGAGTTCATCGCACTTGTTGAGGAAGCTCAAGGTGAAGGCGAAACCGACATCGCCGAATATGTTGGCGTTTTCAGCCCAGGTTATCACCGTGCGCGGGCTCATCACGGTGGAAAGGTCGCCGTTCACGAAGGCGCTACGGGTCAGTTCAGCCACCCGCACCATGTTTCCCACGATGCGCCGTCCCTGCTCGGTCTGGTAGGGCTTCGCCTTGGCGAGGACGATGTTCACTTCGTCCTGGTAGGGCAGGTAATTGAGCGTAGCAACGATCGACCAGCGGTCCATCTGGCCCTGGTTGATCTGCTGCGTGCCGTGGTACAGGCCGGACGTGTCGCCAAGGCCGATGGTGTTCGTCGTGGCGAAGAGGCGGAAGGCGGGATGCGGGCGGATCACGCGGCTCTGATCGAGAAGGGTGAGCTTGCCCTGCACCTCAAGAACGCGCTGGATCACGAACATGACGTCCGGGCGGCCCGCGTCGTACTCGTCGAAAACAAGCGCCGTATTGGACTGCAGCGCCCAGGGCAGGATCCCTTCGCGGAATTCGGTGATCTGCTGCCCGTCACGGATGACGATGGCGTCCTTGCCGACGAGGTCGATGCGGCTCACATGGCTGTCGAGGTTGATGCGCACGCAGGGCCAGTTCAGCCTTGCCGCCACCTGTTCGATATGGGTCGATTTTCCGGTGCCGTGATAGCCCTGGATCATGACGCGGCGGTTGAACGCAAAGCCGGCCAGGATCGCGAGCGTTGTATCCTTGTTAAAGAGATAGTCGCTATCGAACTCCGGCACATATTCGCTTGATTGCGAATAGGCGGGAACCTCCATGGCGGTGTCGATGCCAAACACCTGCCGGACGGACACTTTCATGTCGGGCAGGCCAGCCCGGATCGGTTCACCGTTTAACATCTATTCCCCTTGGGGTTCTGTCTTGCGTTTCGCTTGGTCCGGAGCGCCGCTAAGCTTCTTATCTTACAAGGCCCGCCTGCTTCAGGTAGTTATATGCAGTAAGGACTTCCCGGAAGCGTTCTTCGGAGCTGCGGTCTCCGCCGTTGTGATCGGGATGATGCAGCTTTACAAGCGCCTTGAACTTGATCTTGATTTCGTCGGCCGATGCGTTCTCGTCAAGATTGAGAGTCTGCAGATGTTTCTTGGCGCCCTTTGAAATCATCCGGCGTTTTGCGTCCGCCGGGTTCACATTTTCGTAGCCCCGGCCGCGGATGCCTTTCAAGACCTCGAACGGATCTTGCGCTGTCCCGCCGTCGCCAGTTCGCCGCAAGGTTTCCCGCGCGGTGGGGTCGGCTCCGTGCACACCCATCGACCAGGTGGGACGATGACCCGTAGTGGCAGCCTTCTGGAAATCTACGACGTCGCTTTCGGCCATGCCGGCAAAGTAGTTGTATGACTTGTTGTATTCCGTCACATGCTCGCGGCAGAAATGATAATACTCTCCTTCGCTGTCGCGCCCCTTCGGTGCGCGGTGAAGGCCGCGCTTGTTGCAATTGCGCCACTGGCATTGAGGCGCGCTCGCCTGCGGATCCTTGGGCCGCGCGCGTCCCCGTCCGCGGCTTACGCGAATGCTATCAAAATATTTCGAATCCAGTTTCACGAAATGGCTTCCTACGCGAATGCGCTTTGGGTGAAAGCGCCCTCGCCGGTAGTATGCGGCTGCGAAAGCGCCCTTACAAGGTCTTGACAGAACCCGAAATCTTCCTCCGTAAATTGGCGGGATGCAAGTCTTTCTCCTGTCACGCCTGGAGGTTGAATGTCCGTTGAAAAGTCTATGCGGGAAAAGCTCACGAAAGCGTTCTCGCCCTCGGAATTGTCCGTGGAAAACGAGTCCGGCAAGCATGCGGGCCATTCGGGTGCGCGTGATCATCTCGGCCGCGTAACGGGAGAGACGCATTTTCGCGTCCGGATCGTGTCCAGCCAATTCGAGGGCAAGAGCCGGGTCGACCGGCACCGCGAGGTGAACGCGGCATTGAAGGAAGAACTGGCTGGGCCGGTGCATGCGCTGGCGGTCAAAGCCCTGACGCCTGCCGAAGCCGCGAGCTGAATGCGATTGTCATTGCAGACGCGGCGCTTCGTGAAGCGCAAGCCGGGACCGCAAAGAGATGGCGCTTCGCTTTGTTGCGATCCCGGATAAGGCTTCGCATTTCCGCAATGACGGCGGCGGCGATCCGTTGGCGCGTCCGGCAAACTCTGCGTAGGGTGGGGGGCCTTTTGCGTCAGAAGATCAACCTTCCCGAGTACTTGCTTAGTTTCATTCGAATCACCGAGGTATTGAAATGGCAGTTGAAATCGATGGCCCGCGCCTTGAGCCCGCGTCCGGCGGAGCGCCGAAGCAGCTTGTGATTCTTCTCCACGGCTATGGCGCGGATGGGAACGATCTCATCGGCCTCGGCGAGGCGTGGGCAAGCTATCTGCCCGACGCGGCATTCATCTCGCCTCACGCGCCCGAAGCGCTCCCCGGCCAGTTTTTCGGCGGACGGCAATGGTTCAACCTCGAAATGCGATCGGAGAGGGAATGGGAAGAGGGCGTCCGCAAGGCCGATCCTGGTCTGCGCGCGTTCATTCTTGCGGAAGCCAGGAAGGCGCAACTCCCGCTCAGTTCAGTGGCGCTCGTGGGGTTCAGCCAGGGGACGATGATGGCGCTGCAAACGGGCCTGCGCTTGCCGGAACCGCCCGCCGCCATTGTGGGCTTTTCGGGCCATCTGGCGGGAGCGGCGCATCTGGCGGCGGAGATCAAGGTGAAGCCGCCGGTCCTGCTCATCCACGGCGCGGCTGACGATGTGATCCCTCATCAGGCTATCCACCACGCCCGCAATGCCTTGGCGGGTGCGGGCGTTCCGGTGCAGTGGCAGATCAGGCCCGGCCTCGGCCACGGCATCGATCCGGAGGGGCTTCAGGCGGCCGGGCTGTTCCTGCGCAGCGCATTCGGCCTGACCGCGCGTTCTTGAAAAAAACGCAAAGGGAGCCGCCGCTGCGGCTCCAGATTTAGCGTTGGCTGGGACGCGGGGCATCCCGACAATCGCCGCCGGAATGCGCTCGGAGCGTAGCGCCTTTTGCGATCCCGGATACGACGCAGGCGGCGTGCCGGGATGACAAGCTTTGCGTCGCAACCGGCTCCGAGTTTCCCGCACTCCGCTCTAGTGATACTGATATGGGCGCGGTGCCGCGGGATATTGCTCGGTCCCGCCACCGAAAAGGGAATCCAGAAAACTGTTTCTATAGCTGGACGAGCCGCGGCGGGGGATCGGCTGCTCGTATCCTTCATCATCCGCATAATGGCGGGAAGAGACGTTGGCTTCTTCCAGTTCCACTGGAGCGAGGTGATCGCGTCCTTTGACGATCTGATCCCATTTGCCTTCGAGCGCGAGCGTGATGCGGCGCTCATGCCCGTAGACGTCGGGGAAAGTGCGCAGCTTGCCGTCGTCGTCCACAAGGGCCGTGAAATAGGTCATGTGAACCATGATCTTGTGCTCGATCGGGATCTCGTTGTTGTTGCCGCCCTTGTTGAGGTTCTCTCGCGTCTTGGGGGCGTCCCAGCCCTTGTCCTCGCGGAGCAGGATTTCAGCCAGCTCGACCGGGTTGTGGACACGCATGCAGCCGTGGCTGTAAGTGCGCTTGGAAACGTTGAACATCCATTTATCCCTCTCCAGCGCATCGTGCATGAAGACGGTGTGCTGGCTCGGGAATGAGAACTTCACTTTCCCCATCACGCTCTTCGGGCCGTTCGGCTGAATGACCTCGAAATTTCGGATGTCGGTCTCTGCCCAATTAACTTTGCGCCAGTTCACCGGCTGGCCGTCCCTCAGCACCTCCAGGCCCCATTGGCGCATCAGGCTGCCGCCCCTGACAAGGTTGGGCAACAGCTCGCGCACCTTAATTGAGTCGGGCACGATCCAGGTGGGCTTGAAGGTGATCTTGCGCAGCTGCCGGCTGAAGATGGGCGTCTGCTTGTCGGTCTGGCCCGTGACGATAAAGTCCTTCCGCGCGACCAGACCCTTTATCATGACCCGCTGGGTGTATTCCGGGATGTTATTCCAAACGTAAAGATCGCCCATATCCTCGGGCATCCAGCGCCACTCTTCCATGTTGGCGAGCAGCCTTTTTCCTTCGGCGCTCTCTCGCTTGTTGCGGGCAAGGAGCGCCGCATACTTCTGCCGAAGCCTCTCGAACTGCGGGTGCTGCGGGTGCAGGCTGCGCAGATAGGCGTCCGCCTGATCGGCGGCAGCTATCCCGTCGAGGATTGCCTGCGGCTTCAAAAGCTGAGGCCGCCGGTCGAGATAGGAACTCAGCTCTTCGGAGGGATTGATGATGCGGCCGCCGCGGGCGTAGCGGCCATATTTCAGGATCGCGAGCGAGATTTTGAGTTCGGCCGCAGCCATGTCTCCAGACGATTGAGGGGCTGCGCCTTCCGCGCCAAGCCGCGCGGGCAAGGGAAAATCGCGCGGGTCGAGACCCCATTCTTTCGAGCGTTTGATCTCGGCTTCTATCGCAGATGCTTTTGCGTTGAAGCCAGCTTGCGATGTCAGCCAGAGCGGGGCATACCCCCGGCTCTCATAGAACGAAACGAGCGCTGCGTGTTCGTTATGCTCTTCGTCGCTGGCGCCGGCGGGGAGGCTGGAAAGCGCGGTGCGCAAGGCTTCCGCATCCGCAGGCGCTGGCGCGGGGATGTTCAGTGCCCTCTGCGACGGCGGCGGCGCCGGTTTGTCCTCGGCCGCAGGCTCAGCCGGTTGCGCGGCCGTGCCAGGCGTCGCAACCTGCTCCACGGGGGAGGACTTCTCCTCCGGTTTTGCGCTGTCTGATTCCTCGGCCGTTGGCGAGGCCGGCTTCGGCTCGGCCGGGGGCTCTGCCGTCTGCAAGGCGGTGCTTGGGGCAGCGGCGGGCTGCCCGGCTGAGGAGGGCTCCCCCTCTGGCTTGGAGCCGGTTGCTTCCTCCTCCGCAGTCGAGAGCGCGGCCGGTGCGGCCGGTTGCGCCGCAGGCGTGGCCTCCACGGCCGGCTTCGGCTCGGCTGCGGGCTCTGCCGTCTGCAAGGCCATACTCGGGGCAGCGGCGGGCTGCCCGGCAGAGGAGGACTCCTCCTCTGGCTTGCCACCGGCTGCTTCCTCCGCGGGCGCGGGGGCGTTCGCCGAAGGTTGTTCCGCAGGCGACGGCTGGGCCGCTTCGGCGGTTTCCGTGGTTTCCGGCGCCGGTCCGGTGGCGGATTTCGGAGCAGCTGGGTCCTTTGTCTCTTGAGACGGGACTCCTGTTGCCTGAGCCTCGGCTGAGGCGGCCTCCGGCTGAGATTCGGACGCCCCGGACTGCGAGGCAGCGGCGATTGCCGGAGTGGCGGCCTCTTCCCCTGCGCGCGACGGTGCTGCCGCCATGGCCGCGATCGCCACAGCTCCAAACGCAAAGGCAAGCCTGCGTATCATCTCAAATGCTCCTCAACCGGGAATCGCAAGAAACTAAGCCCCGCCCGACGCTAGCCCGGTGCGAGGGGAGGTGTAAATGATTACGGTAAACCATGAGGAAAATGTGGATTCGAAAATGTGGCGTTCAGTTGATCTGTCAGGCGTGTTCATCACGCAACAGTAGATCCAGCGTGTGGTGATTTCCGAATTCGGCCCCGGATCAGGCGGAAACCTGATTCTTAAAATTAAGGCGGCTTTGGGTCGCTTCTTGGCTCGAAATCTTAAAGGCGAGTTCGTTTTTTTATTCAGAATGTCGCGATCAAACTCACACCGGCGACCATGAGCGCTGCCCCGGCGACGCGCCAGAGACTGGCCGCATGCTGCGGGAAACCAAGCAGTCCGAAGTGATCGAGGAGAACCGAAGCGATGACGGACGCGGTCACCGTGATCCCGACATAGACCGCAGCTCCCAGGCGCCGCGCGGCAAGGGGCTGGGACACCAGGAAAATAGCGCCGCAGATGCCGCCCACCCAGGCCCATGCGTCAAATGGCTGAAGGCCGACATATCTCCGCCGCGTGTGAAGAGGCCCGCGAGGAGCGTGAAAGCTACCCGCATACTCTCCCTATCTTGAACACCACCCCGGCGCCTGATAGGGATGCGTGACGGGATCCCAGCATTTGTCCTTCTTCATATCTACAATCCTCCCGTCCTGGCCTATAAACACCATCGAAGGACCTTCTTCCTGCGTGACTGCGCCTTCACCTCTCGAATGGTTGGCCTGTCTCGAATGGTTTGCGCGTCTCGAGTCGTTCGGCTGCGCGGAAGATGACATTGGAAGCAACACCGCCGCGATGATGATGATGATCGCTCGTTTCATTTGCCTTTCCTTTCCTCAGCGGGATTTGAATCGGTCCCGCATCTTCAGGCAGGTTGAGCCGCTACCTGTTGAACTTCCTCTGGACTGAGTTCTTCCAGGCTCCGGCCCTTGGTTTCGGGCAACATGGTGAGGGTGACAACGCAGCCGAGCACGCTCACGATTGCCGCGGCAGATTCAGCGGCGAACAAGCCTTTCCAACCCATCAGAATGGGGAATAGGAAGACCCCCAGAAAGCCGCCAAACTTTCCCGCCGCCGCGGCAATGCCGTGTCCGGTGGTGCGGGCTTTGACCGGAAAGATCTCAGCGGGATAGACGAAGGTGGTGGCGTTCGGGCCAAACTCGGTGAAGAAGTAGCTGATGCCGTAGATGAGCAGGAACGGAAAGACGAGGTGCTCGATGTTGGGGATGAGCGCCATTGCGGCGAAGGTTACCGCCATCATCGCGAAGCCGATAACCTGGATCGGCTTGCGGCCCATCCTGTCCATCATGGCCGCGGCAACAAGGTAACCCGGCGCGGCAGCGATTGCAAAAACGGCGAGCTGGATCATCATATGGGTTTCAAGGTCCCGGTTCGGCTCGATGGCGTTGAGCACCATCGGGCTTGAAACGGTGTTGCCGTAGTAGGCGAAGTCCATCAGGAACCAGGCAAGACTTGCCCCAATGAGACGGATCATGAAGCTTCGGTCGCTCGTGAGCGTCCGGAACCCCTTCCAGAACGGCTCCTTTATTATGGCCCTGTGGTCTATTACAGCCCGTTTGCCGCTTCGGCCTTCGAGTTCTCCCAGCACGTGGGACGCGGTTTCGTGGAAAGCGTCGTGCTGGCCGGTCGCAAGAAGATAGCGTGGCGTTTCAGCGAGATGCCGCCGCATCTGAAAGACCGCGAGCGCAGGAATGGCGCCAAAGGCGAGCAGCAGTCTCCAAACGAGGTCATGGGATAGGCCGCTCGCGAGCATCGCAACGGCAAGGAGCGGCCCGAAGATCAGGCCCGCCGCCTGCATGGTGAAGACGAGCGTGACCATCATTCCGCGCGTTTTCTTGCTCGAATACTCGCTCATGATGGTGGAGCTGACCGGATAGTCGCCGCCAATGCCTAGGCCAAGGATGATACGGAAGAAAATCAGCCAGCCGATGCTTGGCGAGAAAGCCGAGGCAATCGCGCCAATTGCCAGCACGAGCACCTCGTAGCCGTAAATGCGCTTGCGGCCGACCATGTCGGCGATGCGGCCAAAGAGGATGGCACCGAACGCGGAAGCCAAAAGCGCCGTCGAGGTCACAAGACCTTCTTCAACCGTGGAGAACTTCCATTCCTGCTTAAGCAGGGCCATGACGACGCCGATGATGAACAGGTCATAGGCATCGGTCAAAAAGCCCATGCCGGAGATGAACATGATCTTCCAGTGAAAACGCGTCAGCGCGGCGGAATCCATCTTCTCGAGGACGTCCGCGGTGGGTTGCAGAGTGGCTGCCATGCCGTCCCTTGTCCTGCTTCGATTTTTGCCTGAGCGGTTGTCTGACCCGCACGTTTTTTCAACCGAACGGGATCGCAGGTCGTTTCGCTGTCATAAAAATTTCATGCGGTTGGGATCGGCGCTGGCGCATCCTCTTTCACTGAGGCGGGATGCTTGCTCGCAGTGAAGCATGGCCGGAACAGCATGCTGCAATCTTTGTCGAGCCCTCCGACGACTGTGATTTCGGCAGAGGGCACGAGGAGTCAATTGGAATAACGGCAGGTCTGCACATTGCGTTTAAGTAGCCATTTTGAGTTTTTCAGGCAGACAATCACCTAAAACTGCCAGTGAATCCGGCCTGCGAAAAGGTTCACCGGTCCGCGGTCGGTATTGTAGGCGGGATTGTCGATGAACTGATAGTCGAAGGTGAGTTTCGTAACGGAGGTCAGGGAATAGCTGTAATAAGCCTCGATGATCTTCTCCAGGCCGGGATTGGGTAACTTTCCATCGCCGACAAGAATGCCAAGGCCGCCAAGGTTGAAAAACTCCTGGTGGACGTTAGCGATCTCATTGATAACGCCCGCAATACCAACCCTGTCGTCCGGCCTGCCCCATTGCTTTCCTGAGAAGGAAACGCCTAACTGCACCGTACCGTCGATGTCGGTGAAGTCCCACGGTTCAACCGTGCCATCGCTCCATCCAGCGCGAGCGAACACGCCCAAGTCCTTCGTCACCTGCTGCTCCAGATTAAGACTTACGCCGGGCCGGGCATGCCATGTGCGAACCGCGTTGATGTCTGCGGGCTCACCCGTGGCGAGCGCGAGATCGATAGCGTCCTGGAACAAGCCGGCGCGGCCTTCGCTGACGAAACCGGTGACCTTGATCTTGCCGGGCTGCCCCCACAGTTCGTGCCGTTCCTCGATTTCTCCGACGTATTGCAGTTGCTTGAAGCTCGAATCGAGACCGTAAGCCAGCGGGCTGTCGCCGCCTGCAGGCGTTGCCGAAAGGTCGAAAACGCCGGCTCGCAGCGTCCAGCGGCCCTGGTACCATTCGACAGCGGCGCCGTAAGTGAAGCCCCAGGCGTCGCCGGCATAGTCAAACGTGCCCGCATTAATGAGCGACCAATTGAGGAAATCGCCTTTGGCGTTGTTCGCATACTGGTTGGTGTCGAAAATGTCGGTTACGGCGAATTTTCCCACCGTCAGGACAAGTCGGTTCGCTGTTTGCGAGCCTTCAAACACATTGATGCCGCCCTCCACCTTCTCCGTCTCGCCGCCGAGATCGATGGTCTGCCGTACGAAATAACGTTGAACTCTCGCGTAGGGCGTCTCGGAGCCGAGCTTGTAAGACTCGCCATTGGGATATCCGGCCGCCCCATGCGTGTTTCCGACACCAAAGCCCTGATCGACCTCGGGGTCGATCCAGAATTCGGCGCCCTGCCACAACCGCACCCCGGCAAAGAGCGTGAAATCCCCAACCTCGCGGGCCTCGCCGCCGCCGGGCAGGCTTAATGGTCCCCGGTAAGGCGACTGGATCGGCGGATATCCTTGCCAGGTGAAAGTCGTCTGGCCGTGAAAGTCGAAGTTGCTGGGCTCGGCTTTCGCTGCCGGTTTGGGGTCTTTCTCCGAAGAGGCCGCATCGTCGCCGATCTGATAATTCAACGCCAGACGCACTTCCTGCTGCGAGAAGTCGGACTCGAAGCGCTGCGACGCGAAAGGAAAAGTAACGCCGTCTGCCCCGTAGCCCGTGTAGAGATATTCGAGGCGCGCGGTCCAGTGCGGCAGGAAAGGCGTCTCGACGCCCGCTCCCGCCGTCCAGCCGAGCCGCCACAATTTGGTCTCTTCGCTCGCGCCGCTGACGAACTGGCTGAGCGAGAGCCTGTCATAGGTCCATGCGAAGCCGCCGGTTGCATAGACAAGCCAGTTTCCGGCGGCATAACCAAGCCGCCCCCGCAGCGTGCCCGACATGAGCACGGTCTCGCTATAGGTCTCGGGGCCTAACGGAGAGGCGAGTGTCGAGATGCCGCCGATGGAAATGCCTTGGACACTTGGAAAACTTGGAAAGGATGCGTCGGCCTCAGCGCCGATGACGAAATTATTCGGAAGCCTGTAGTTGTAACCGCCTTGAAACCCTTGGGAGAAGCTTCCGGACTCGCTGAAGGTGTTGAGAGGCTGTGCCAGGCTGAGCGAGCCTGTGGCAAAGGTTTCTGGGGGAAGGGTGGTTGTGCTGGCCGTCCAATTCGACTCACCCCAGGCATACCCGGCATGGCCGCCGAAATAGAATCCGGTCCAGTCAGGCGCAGAGGACTCGGTAGCCGCTGCAGGTTCTTTCGGCGTGATATCAGCAGCGAAGGCGGTGCAACTCGCAATCAAGCTCAAAATGCCCGTTGCGGCATACATCGTCACCCGCACGGCGCGGCTGTGGCTGTTGACCGTCATCGCATCCCCCATCATGCTGCCCATCGCGTCGGAACATCTCGCGAATCACGCGGCGACGGCTACTCAGCAAACGCCTTGATTGGGAGGACTCGTCAACCTTCCGGTATTACGAACTGGAACGAAGCACTCTTTCTGCATGCTGGCCGGCGCAAAAAAGCAACAGTCCAGCACAGTACTTTAGAAATATTATAAAGCTCAGCTTTAGAAATATCATAAGTTCAAGCCGGCAAGTTTAGTTCATCAATCGGCGACCATGGAAGCTTCGGCTAGAGGGCGGATTGGCAAGGGGAGGCGCACCGCGAAAGCGATGCGCCATATGTTTTACGGATCGAGCTCGGTATCCCAGTAGAGATAGTCGAGCCAGCTTTCGTGCAGGTAGTTCGGCGGAAAGAACCGCCCGTTGCGATGCAACTCATGCACGGTCGGCCGGTAAGGCGCCTGCGCCGGGAACATCTTGGCCTTTGCGGGCATCTTGCCCCCCTTGCGCAGGTTGCAAGGCGCGCAAGCCGCCGTGACGTTATCCCAGCGCGTCTGTCCGCCTCGCGAACGCGGGATCACGTGATCGAACGTCAAATCGTGGGGAGAACCACAATATTGACATTGAAAGCGATCCCTGAGGAAGACATTAAAGCGCGTGAACGCGGGATACAGCGCCGGCTTGACGAAAGTTTTCAACGAGACGACGCTCGGGAGCTGCATCTCGAAGCTAGGGCTACGGACAACGCGATCGTAAAACGAAACGATATGCACGCGGTCAAGGAACACTGCCTTGATCGTTTCTTGCCAATTCCAGAGAGAGAGAGGGTAATAGCTCAGCGGCTGGTAATCCGCATTGAGCACGAGAGCCGGAAAGTTATCCGGCGGAGATGCTAATGACGTTGCTGCTGCCGTCACGTTCACCTTTCCTCAACGGTTGCCGTTAAGTTGGGGGCCACGCTCGCACCACGTCGCACTACACGAGCGGGATACTACATGCCCGTGTCAATTCTGTGAAGGCCGCACTTTGCCTCGCCTTCTCCCCATGATACTTTGAGGGGGTCTTACCAAACAGAGGTTGTACCAGTGGCAACCCGCAAAGAGATTGAGACCGCGCTGCGCCATATGGCGCCGGAAATCCCCGACCATGAATTCGGCGCCATCGCAGATCACGCCATGGACAGTCCCGGCCTGAACCATGCGTCGCCCGAAACGGCGGCCTGGCTTTCCATGGTCAGCTTCATCCGCCACGCCCTAACCGAGTATGATTCGCTCCTCGAGGAGGGGTACGAACAGGAAAGCGCACGGCATTTCGTGGCGGACGATATGCAGGCCATCTTGACGGAATGGGGCGTCAGGCGGCCTCTCAAGGAGTAAGGCGCTTTGGAGGAAGGCGGGCAGATTTGAGATGGATTGCGGTTCGCGCTGAAGATTCAGCTTGACCTATTGCACCTCGATCGAATGCCCATACCAGAAGACACAATCGCGCCGTTGAGATTCTATTTTGGGTATCTTTGCTCTGGATGATCGCACGGCAATAAGAAAGGCCCGGAGGGGCAGCTTTTGCGGGAGCAGCCTCATTCATCTTGGCAAGCCAGGCCGGCTGATCCTGAGCGCCGCAATCCCTTGAATCGTCGCGCAACATGCCGGCGACGCCGCCCTTCCTGAAGGTGGAACCGAAAGCGTTGATCGTCTCTTCGGTCGGGCATTCTGCAAAAGCAGATGAGGCTGCTGCGCAAATTGCAAGCGTGACCAAAATGCGTCTCATGGAGATGCTCCCGCCCAAGATGGTGCAGCAGCAGCCAAGTTGGATTCTGTGGACAGGTCAAAGCCGAATTTTTGATTTTCCACGAGCCTTAACGCAGGCCGCCCATCGAAGGGCGGACGGAACCCATCAGGCAGAGCCTGCTGTCGCCTTGCGCGCTCCTATCGAGCCGATCAGGGCCGCCAGGAGCACCGCGCCAATCCCCGTCACGAAAATGCCGTCGAAAGTTCCCGCGCCGCCGATCGAGGCCACGGGCGTGCCAAGATCGCGGATGGCCCCAAAGTTCATGAGATCCGCCCCGATCAGCGTCCCAAGGCTGCCGCTCACGTAAGCGACGGGCGCGGCCCGGCTCCAGGCCACGATGCAGGAGACGCCGCAGGCCACGAGCGGCGGGATGAACAGCGGAATGGCGATGCCTGCGCCCCGCACCGGCTCCGCCACCGCATAGCAGACCGCGCTCACAACCGCCGTCGCGATGATCGCCGGGAGCCAGATGTCATTCTTGAACAGAAGATAAAGGGAAAGCGCGATGGGAATGACCGCGCCGCCGACATTGATCGCGATGATCGTGCCGGGCCAGTCGACCTCGGTCGGAACGATGTACTCAAATCCGAAAAAGTCGGCGTAGCGCTGCCCGACCACCTCGGTCTGCCCCGGAAGCTGCCAAATCGGAATGTTGATGTAAGCGCCGAACAGGCTTGCGAGAAGCAGAAGCAGCGCAGCAATCGGCGAGATGCCGAGGCGCGCATAGACATAGCGGATCAGCCCGATCTGGATCAGCGCCGCGACGACGGCGAGCGCGCCAAGCAGAAAGATATAGACGGGCCAGGGGATCGGCAAATATTGAAGATGGCTTGAAGGCATGGCGGCTTTCCCGACAAAATGGCTGCTGCGCAAGGCGGCTTGGACGTTGTACACCCGCCGCGGTAACAAGATATGAGTGACAACAGGCGGCCGCTCGTTATGCTCCGTACCCGGAAACGAAATCGGCAACTGTGCTATAGATAGTCAGGCTGAGGAACCCTTTAAGAGGAGATGACCATGAAGCGCTCTGCAAACGCCGTCTGGACCGGCGATCTGAGATCCGGCCACGGAACGATAAGCACCGAAAGCGGCGTCCTGTCCGAAACGCAATACTCCTTCAAGACCCGCTTCGAGCACGGCGCGGGCACAAACCCCGAGGAATTGATCGGCGCGGCGCATGCGGGGTGCTTTTCGATGGCGCTCTCGGTCGAGCTTCAGAAGGCGGGGCTGATCGCGGAAAAGATCGCGACGAAAGCCGATGTCACGCTTGAGCAGAAGGTTGGCGGCTTCGCCATCACAGCCGTTCATCTGACGCTTCGCGCAAAGGTGCCGGGCGCGAGCCAGGCCGATTTCGACGAAGCCGCCCAGGCCGCCAAGGCGGGCTGCCCGGTTTCCAAGCTTCTCAGGGCCGAGATCACGCTCGACTCTGAGCTTGAAGCCTGAGCAGAGTTCGCTCGTCACGCCAACGGACCGCCGCTGCGTCATCCCGGTTGGGTGAAGCACGTGTCATGGCCGCACTTGATCCGGCCATCCAGGCATCAATCGAATGGATGGCCGGGTCAAGCGGCTATGACGACGGTTGGCGGAAACATGTTGAAATAGATTGCAGCGCTTGGCTTTTTTGCGATCCCGGCTCGCGCTTCGCAAGGCCGGGATGACGATCCCTTGGTCCGCATCGCCTTGAGCTGCGCCACTTCCTTGCAAGTCTTCTGAAAGGGAGTGGCGCAGCTTATGTTGGCGCTCTTTTGGTGATCACTTTACGGCCGCTTACAAATCTTATTGAAAAGCTTTCCAGGGATGAGCGGCAGCGTTGCGCAATGCGGAACTTCCCCTGTACAAGCGGCTAACCTAAGACCTAAGTCTTAGAAGAGCGGCCCGGCTTGAGGCAGCTGAAAATTGTTAGAGCCCGAGAGAGGAAGCTCACGCGGGCAAGGAGGCGCTGGTGTTGCAATCCGAGCCAAAAGAGCACGCAATGACCAAGGCAGGATCCGTGTTCGAGCGGAAGGGCATCGCGGAGCTCCAGAGGGAAGCGGACGGACACGGCCTCAAGCGCGCGCTCGGCCCCTGGAGCCTCATCGCCCTCGGTATCGGCGCCATCATTGGCGCGGGTCTCTTTTCGCTGACGGGCATCGCAGCGGCGGACAACGCAGGTCCCGCCGTCGTCCTAAGCTTTGTCATCGCCTCGATCGGCTGCGCCTTTGCAGGCATGTGCTACTCGGAACTTGCGAGCATGATCCCCGTTGCGGGCAGCGCCTACACCTATGCCTACGCCACGCTCGGCGAACTCGTCGGCTGGATCATCGGCTGGACCCTGGTGCTCGAATACGCCGTCGGCGCGGGCACCGTGTCGGTGAGCTGGTCGCGCTATGTGACGTCTCTTTTCCGGGACTTCGGGATCAATCTTCCCGCGCAGTGGACCTTGTCGCCCTTCGAGACCGCGACGCTCCCCGACGGCAGCACGGTTCACGGCATCTTCAATCTGCCCGCAGTTTTTATCATCGTCATGGTCTCGGCCCTTCTCATCCGCGGCATTCAGGAGTTGGCGCGCGTCAATTCCGTCATTGTGGTCATCAAGGTGGCCGTTGTTCTTGCCGTCGTAGGGGCCGGAATTTTCTACATCAAGTCCCAGAACTACGTTCCGTTCATCCCCGAGAATACCGGCGTGTTCGGCGAATACGGATGGTCGGGCATCTTGCGCGGCGCGGGCGTCATCTTCTTCGCCTATATCGGCTTCGACGCGGTTTCGACGGCAGCGCAGGAAGCAAAAAATCCGCAGCGCGACATGCCGATCGGCATCCTCGGCTCGCTTGTCATCTGCACGGTGCTCTACATCGCCTTCGGCTTCGTGCTGACGGGGCTTGTCTATTACAAGGACCTGCACAACGACGCGCACCCGGTGGTGACCGCCATCAACCAGACGCCGTACCCGTGGCTTCGGACCGCGACCACCATTGGCGTGATCTGCGGTTTCACCACCGTCATCCTCGTCATGCTTCTGGGGCAGAGCCGGGTGTTCTATGCCATGGCGCACGACGGCTTCCTGCCGAAGGTGTTCGCCACGCTCCATCCAAGGTGGCATACGCCGTGGATCTCGAACGTCATCTTCATGGTCGGCACCGGCTTGATGGGCGCACTCGTGCCCATTCAGGTCCTGGGGCACATGACGTCCATCGGCACGCTGCTCGCCTTCATCATCGTTTGCGCGGGCGTCATGGTGCTTCGCAAGACGCATCCGGGGCTCGAACGAAGCTATCGCGTGCCGCTCGTGCCGTGGGTGCCTGTCGCGGGCATCCTCGTCTGTCTCGCCATGATGGTCTCGCTCGACATCGATACCTGGTACAGGCTTATCGGCTGGCTCATGGTCGGGATGGTGATTTACTTCGGCTACTCGAGGACGAATGCCCGGATCGCGCGGCGCGCCGCCGTCGTGCGGGTTGAGTAGAACGGCCGATCCGCCGCCGGACAGTTGGGGGTAAACTTCAACGCAACAGGCCGCGTGCGGATCTCAGGCTGCCGGGCAGCGCTTCCGTTGTTGGGGGTGAACAGGAGAGGCTGGCTCGCGGCTATGCCTCTTTGGCAATTGTGCATTTCTTCGGTCGTGGGCCAATTTCGGTCATTTGATAGGCACGCGGACAATTGCGGCCATCATGAAAGCGAAGCTCCCGGCTACCCTATCCGTGCCGCAAAAGAAGGAGCCAAAAGACCGATTTGGGCTGGCGCTCTAAAATTGGGGCGGGGTGCGAGAGCAAATCATCAGGCGGTTCCAGGCGTTGATTTCAGCAACCGCAAAAGAAAGATCGGCCACTTCCTTTTCCGAGAAATGCTTACGCATCTCGGCGTATACCTCATCGGAAACGTCGCCTCCGGTCAGGCGCGTCAGAGCTTCCGCCCACGCCAAGGCGGCACGTTCCTTCGGGCTATAAATCGGCGCTTCGCGCCATGCTGCGAGAAGATGCATTTGATCCTCACTGACCCCATGTTTGCGAGCCAATGGAACGTGCATGGCGATACAGAAGGCGCAGCCGTTGATCTGCGATACACGTATCTTTACCAGTTCCAGCAGCCCGAGCGGCAAGCCGCTGCTTTGTACATACGAGTGCACTCCCAGCATAGCCTTGTAGCCATCGGGAGAAACCTTGGTAAGATCGAGACGTTGGTCCATTGTTTAGTCCTCAGATTGCTGAGTGGGGTGGTTCTACGCGGCGGAGAAGTCGCGGCAATTTACTTGGCTGTCGCAGTGCCGTGATCGCCACGGCGGCTCACAGTTCGTTCCTCCAGCCACGTCGCGATTTGGCGGGTGAATGTGGCTGGCGCCTTGGCGGCAACCTGCGCCGCAAGCTCCCCCAATGAATGGCTGGCCAGTTCGTCTTTCATGCGCTTTTCGGCGGCCAGCATGATCGCGTGGATCGAGCAAACACCTGTGGTTGCCCAAGCGGGCGCCTCGGAATTGAAAACCGCGCAGCGTTCGCGAATTTCGCGGCACTCAAAGAGTTGCTTGTCTCCGTCGATCGCTTCAACGACATCCAGGAAGCTGATTTCATTCGCCGGCCGCGCCAAAGCGAAGCCCCCTCGCGCACCCTCCGCGGCCACGACAAGACCAGCCCTGGATAGTTTGGTGAAGACCTTGGCCAGATACTCGGCCGGAACGCCTTGCAGGTCCGCGAGGTCGCGAACGCTTAAGGCCGGCGCGTGACTTTCGGTGGCCGTCAAATAAAGAAGGCAGTGCAGCCCATACTCGACGCCGGTGCTAATGAATGGCATCCTTAACTCCGACAAATCGTATCGTAGTTACGTGTATGCCACCCAAGGCAAAGAGACAAGGAAATTCCCCAGCCTTGCCGGGTTCACGCCGAATAGCGCACGTTCCGGGCCGGGCTACAATCGGCTGTCAAGGCTCGGGAGTGCCGTGTGGTTTTAGGCGCTGGGAGCAGGTCGTACTGCCTCGTTAATGCCGCCTCTAAGATGGTCTTGCGTATATTTATTCATCTGTAGCGCCGATATCATAACTATGGCCCAGCTTAACTTTGGGAAGGCTTGGCCATGTTCACCCAACACTCCTTTTCAATCCCGAACACATTCAGGCGCATCGCGGCTGCGCTCCTGTTCGCCTTCCTCTCGACCGGCGCTGCGCTGGCGGATAATACGCCTGCGGCGTTATCCGGGGCAAAGCTCATCACTGCGGAAGAAGCGGTAAAAGCGATCGGCGCGGGAGCCGTCGCGATCGATACCCGCATCGCCAGCGAATATGCGGAGGGGCACATAAAGGGTGCGCTCAGCATTCCGTACCGCGAAAAAAGCGCGAAATCAGCCGATTTTGATGCAAGTAAAGACCAGTTCGATTTGAGCAAGTTGCCTGGAAGTAAACAGGCCGCCATTGTGCTTTATTGCAATGGGCCCGAGTGCTGGAAGAGTTACAAAGCGGCTACCGCTGCGATCAAGGGTGGATATTCCAACATCTATTGGTACCGGTTGGGCTTTCCCGATTGGAAGTCGAAGGGCTTACCGGTCGATTGAGACGCCGCAGCCTTCGATACTGCGTCGCAATGAGCGGGGGCGTAGCTTATCACGACACTCGTTATCGAGAAAAACAAAGCTCTGGTCGAGACCTCGATGATAAACAAGCTCAGCATTGCGACCCGCATGATGATTGTCTTTGCGGTCATGGCTGCCACCCAGGCCGGCATCGCGGCGATCGCTCTTCATGGCCTGCGTCTTTCAGATCGCGACATCGCCGAGGTTTACCAGGCGCGCCTTGTTCCGGTGAGCCAGCTGTCCCGCATGAACGACCTCATGCACAGGAGCGTGGAGGAATTGATCATAGCCGTGATCGGCCGCCCAAGCCCCGCAAACGTCCGGCCGTATATCGATCGCGTCGAAAAAAATCTGAGCGAAATCGACGGCCTCGCCGCGCACTATGTCAAGAACGCTGGCGGGGATGGCGACAAGGCGCTCCTCGCGGACTGGACCTCCAAGAGGGATGTCCTTGTCGCGAAAGCCATCAAGCCGGCCATGGCCGCCTTGCAGAAGCAGGACTTCAACGACGCGGAGGACACGGTCCTTGGCGTTGCCGTCAAACAGTTTGCAGCCGTTCAAGGTGCTTTCGACGCCGTCGTCGCCGATGCGCTCAGCCGCGCCGAACATACGCACGAGCAGGCGGGCGAGCGTTATAACTTATTGGAATACCTCATGCTTAGCGCCGCGGCACTCGCGGTCGGCCTGAGCATCGTTGCAGGGATTTTCCTGTCGCTCAGCATCCGCCGCGGGCTGCGCCGGGCGGTTTCGCTGGCGGATTCGGTCGCGCTTGGCGATCTCCATCAAAACATCAAGGCCAACAGCAAGGACGAAATCGCAGACCTCATCAACTCGCTCAACCGCATGACGGCCAATTTGCGCGTCACGGCAGAGATGGCGGATGCGATCGCGGGCGGGGATCTCACGGTCGAGCCAAAGCCCTTGTCGGACAAGGACACGCTCGGCATGGCCTTGCAGCGTATGACTGCCAAGCTTCGGGCCGTCGTCAGCGATGCGTTAAGTGCGGCTGGCAACGTCTCGTCGGGCAGCGAGCAACTCTCCGCCGCATCCCAGGAGCTTTCGGCTGGCGCCAGCGAGCAAGCCGCCTCGGCCGAGGAAGTGTCCTCGTCCATGGAAGAGATGGCCGCCAACATCAAGCAGAATGCGGACAACGCCGCCCAGACGGAGAAGATCGCCCGCCAGTCGTCTGTCGATGCGCAAAGCCAGCGGAGACGCCGTCGACCGCGCCGTGCAGGCCATGCAAACCATCGCCGAGAAGATCACATTCGTTCTCGATATCGCGCGCCAGACCGATCTTCTTGCGCTGAACGCCGCCGTTGAGGCGGCGCGCGCGGGCGAGCACGGCAAGGGCTTTGCCGTGGTCGCATCCGAGGTGCGCAAACTTGCCGAGCGCAGCCAGACCGCTGCTGCCGAGATCGGCACCCTGTCGGGGCGGACGGTCACGGCTGCCCGGGAGGCTGGCCGAATGCTCGAAAAGCTCGTGCCCGACATCAGGAAGACGGCCGAACTCGTCGAGGAGATTTCGGCCGCCTGCCGCGAGCAGGATATCGGGGCCAATCAGGTGAACCAGGCGATCCAGCAGCTCGACAAGGTCATCCAGCAGAATGCAGGCGCCTCCGACGAGATGTCGGCGACCTCGGAGGCTCTATCGGGCCAGGCCAAGCAGTTGCAGGCGAGCATCGCCTTCTTCCGTATCGGCAAAAACGGCCAGGCGTCACGCGCCCGCCGCGCCGCTGCGCCCTCGATCACCGTGGCGAAAACTCCGCACCCGAAGACAGCAAGGGTTGCGAGACGGGTGGGTCCAGCAGTGAAGTCGAAGACTTTGAGCCCCGCAAGCCATGGGGCAAAGGAGCGGCCCTTGATCTGGCCGGCGACGCCCTTGACGCAGAATTGGAGACGTACTGATCCATGAACCGGGTGGCTGCGTTAGGATACAGAAGGGCGAATGCGAGGATCGCGCGCCGCGCCGCCGTCGTTCGCGTTGAGTAGAATGGCTGTTCCGCAGCCGGCTTTCTCAGAAGTGGAGCGGGAGGCGGCGTCACATCAAATCTGGCGAGCCTTGTGCCTTTCGCCAATGGTGCATTCTTCGGCCAAACGAGGAGATCCGTTGCTTGAACTAAATCCCTGACCAGTCCGGTATTACTTTTGCAGAAGATACCATTCATTAATCGTATATTGCGCGCTCATACGTCGAGGCATACAAGTATTTGGGTTGCGCCCTTTCCCATCTGGATAGGATCGATGGGTAAGTAGGGATTAGTGTTCTGGGTCGTGAAGCGGCGGAACGCGTGGAAGCTGGTCAAGCAGCTCGATCACCTCATCATCGAAAGCGTGTATGAGAAGGAAGCCGCCTGATGTCTATCACTATTCTCTACTCAATCTCCGATCAGGACTCCGCCAAAGACGGCGATATCGCATTCCACGAAGAGGCGGTGCTGCCAGACTGGGCGGACGGGATCGGCAGCGGCACAATGGCCGCGGAAATCGTCGTCCAAGAGCATTTCTCAGATTTCGAAACTTGGCGCGACGAATACAGCGATAACACCGATAGCGCCTGTGTCCGCGTGGCTCTCATCGAGCCGGATTGGATCGCAGGAACATACGAGGTCGATTTGGCTGTCGTTTCTGACGCTCGCCTGGGGTCGCAGGCAAAGGCAATTGGAGCGCGCTGCGTCAAAAAGAAAGAGTCCGCATAGATGCACTCCTTTCTGAAGTCATAGAGCCCTTGCGGACCTTCCGCCATGCGCCGCCGCTCCGCTTGGCGGCCTGAACGCAGACGCGAGCTTGGAAAGGAGCAAGCGTGGCAGTTTGTCTGCTTCGGAAAGTTCAGCGGGCTGCTTATGCCATTGCGGAATTGCTCTTTAAGAGCTGCGGCTGGCGAAAGGTGTTCACAAGGCTCACTGCTACTCGTTGGCGAAGCCAGGATTTTCGCATTCGCGCGCGTGGCGCATGCACTCGTATGGCAAACGATCCGTTGCCGAGTCGATTATGCGTTAACCTGTGATGGTTAACGACGGCGCGCGAGGATTTATTTCCGGCCTGAAGTTGCGCCCAAAAATACCAAAGAATTTGTGCGGCTCGCGCCGGCCGGTACCGGCAAGCTACTCAAGCCTCTGAAAAAACCGAGAAGGGCTGCGCGGGCGTGATCATGTCCGGGTGGGTGAGCGCAGTTGCCGCTTCGCCCGAAACGGTGACGATGCTCCATGGCGTGTTCCTCTTTGCGCGTTGTTGTGCGTGAGGGGAACGCCCGCAGGCAAGCCGCTGTTCCCGGCCGGATTTTTGTCGCCCCCTCTTCCTGCGCTTCTCCGGCAGGGGGAGATGGGACGGTGTTGCAAGCGAAACCGAACTCCTCCCTTTGCGGGAGAGGGTGGGGATGGGGGGTCGACGCTTCGGAGATCGAGAGTGCGGGTATTAGAGCGTCTGGTGCCGCGCCCTCGCGCCTCGCTCGATCGCGGCTGTCACGAGCTTGTCGAGGTTGAGCGCGTCACGAAGAAGCTCAAGAAGCCGGATTTCCTCATCGGGCACTCTCAAGTCCGCCGCCGCCACCTCGACGGCCAAGGCATAAGCCGTCTCGTGCAGCTTTCTCGGCAATGCGCCCGCAACCAGCTCGAGCATGTCATCGAGGCCTTCCTCATTGCTGAGGAGATCGCCGCATCTTTCCGCCGTTTTCGCAAGGTTGTTCACGTCGAAGCCCATAAACACAGGCAGGTGCCGCACGATCTGCGCGATGCGTTCGAGTTCACGATCCGAAATCTGACGGTCGGCCGCCGCCGTGGTGATCATGATATAAATGAGCGCTTCATGAGGCGTGATCTTTGGCATTGGTGCGGTTCCCTCGATGCTGGGGGTAGGTTTATGCTGCCGCACCTACCGGTGCAAGCGTGTTCGTAGAGGAAACCCAAGCTGCCGCCTTTGCTGCGCGGGTCCTCCAGCGTCCGGTGCTTTTACAGGTGGAAAGCGGTGGGAACGCCGGGCTGAAGCCGCCGCAATCGATCCCCTTTGCCGAGGGCGCGGAACGCATTTTCCAGATCCTCCCCGCTTTCCGTGAAATGCGCCCAGCCATCGGTATGGATTGGGACGATGGCTGCGTCCGCGAAGGCAGCGGCGGCCTCGATGGCGTCATTCGCGTTCATGGTGAGATTGAATTTGCCGCGTGTCTGCGCAGTTCCTGCGAAGAGCAGCACGAGCCCTGGTTCGAACCGCCGCTGCACCTGCGCCACGCCATCGAACCAGACCAGAACGCATCCACGGCCCCGCTCTGGCTTGCGGCAATCGCAGGCTTTGCGTTCTTCCTCAGCGTTGCATGCGGGAGGGTATATTCCCCGGGTTCGTCGAAGGTGGGATCGGTGAGAAGGCGGAAGCCGTCAACTTCGATGAGAGCGGTGGGACCCCCGATCAGGGTGATGACGGCTGTGGTCATGGCTTCTCCGCTGCGTCCGGGCCAGTCAAAAAGAAACCCCGCCAGAGTGACGGGGTTTCGTATCGCTGACGGAGGGAAACCTGATCACATGTCGGTCGGCAGCGCGACGTAAACCTGGGTGCCCCCGCGCTGCATGAGGGTAAGTGCGTGCTTCTTTCCCGCGGCTTTCGCGGCGCGGAGCGCTTGCTCAAGCGCGTCGGGATTGAGAAGGTCGGCGCCATTGGCCGTCAAAAGAATGTCGCCACGAACGAGACCGGCATCGGCGGCCCTGCCGTCCGGCTTGACGCTGACAATGGCAAGCCCACCCGGACCTGTCGGCCCATCCATGGCGGGCGAGACGCTCAAGCCAAGCACTCCGATTTCAGCTTGCGGGAGTGGGCCTTTGCCGAAACCCGGGGCCTTGTCGTCATCTGGTAATTCCGAGAGCTTAGCTTCGATAATCTCCCGTTTCTCGTCACGGAAGACGGTGAGCTTGACGGTGGATGCGGGCGGGATTGCGGCAATCCTCCTGGCGAGGTCGCGGCTGTCCTTCACGTCGCCATCGTTGATTTTGAGGATGACGTCGCCGCGGCGTATCCCTGCCTCGTCAGCAGGACCGCTGGGGGCCGGGATGGAGACCAACGCGCCGCGCGCCGGTTTCAGGCCAAGACCGTCGGCAAGCTCGGGAGTCACAGGCTGGACCTGTACGCCGAGCCACCCGCGGGTCACATGCCCCTTTTCCTTGAGCTGCGCGACAACGTTCTCCACCATCCTGGCCGGAATGGCGAAGGCGATGCCGATCGAACCGCCCGATGGCGAGAAGATCGCGGTATTGACCCCAATGACTTCCCCGGCCTGGTTGAATGCCGGGCCGCCCGAATTGCCGCGGTTCACGGGCGCGTCGATCTGGACGAAGTTGTCGTAGGAGCCCATGCCGATGTCGCGGCCAAGCGCTGAGACGATGCCCGCCGTTACGGTGCCTTCAAGGCCGAACGGGTTGCCGAGCGCAATCACCCAGTCCCCGACCTTCGCCTCGGCGTGGCCCAGCGCGACAACTGGAAACGGATCCCCGCTGTCAACCTTGAGAAGCGCAAGGTCGCTGCCGGGATCGGTGCCCACGACCTTGGCTTGCAGGATGTCGCCGGTGTCGCGAACCACCTCTACCTTGATCGCGCCCTCGACCACATGATTGTTGGTGACGATGTAGCCGTCGGAGCTGATGAAAAATCCGGAACCCTGGCCTTGAACTGGCGGGACTGGGCCCGCCTCCTTTTCGCGGTCATGAGGCGCTGGCTGCGCAAAGGGTGAGCGTGGTGGAAGCCCGTTAGGCCCGAAGCGCTGAAGCGGCGCCGCGCCGTCGAACCGGTTATCCTTTTCCGATTGCTGATTCTCGCTCTCCTCCTCTTCGCGGGCAGCTATTGCCATGGGGTTCGCCTTAACCCGGATGGAGACGACGGCCGGAGCGACCCGTTCGACAAGCCCGGAGAAGCTCGGAACAGTCGCCGGTTCCGCGGCCTTTAATGCCCGATCTGGCTTTGCGCTTGCATGCCGAAGGTCGGACGCCTGAGCGCCAGTGAATGTGCCGAGCGCGAGGGCGGCCAGAATGCCGGCGCATGTGCGTGTCACGAGGAGGCTGGGTTGGAGTTTTATGGCTGGGATTTTCGAGCGTGTGTCTTTTACCTTGGCAGGCAAGCCGAACATGAGCCTTCCATCTGTATCGAGGGGAGAAACGACAGTCTTTTTTCTCTTAAGATTGAGGCAAAAATACAACGGTCCCGACCGAGGTAAAGCACAAATTGAGAAAATCGAGCTGATCTACGAATTCCGGTAACACAAGTTTTAATAAATACTGTATTTTTGGCGGGTACGCATTTTGGCCGTTCCGGTTGCAAATCGGTGATGCTGTTCAAAGACTTGCTTATGATCATTACTCGCTGAAATATAGCAGTGTGCTGATGAAAACGCAGCGCGAAGCCATCATTTTGCTTTTTTGCCGAAGGCCGGTTGAGCGACACCGTGTCGCTTTCCGGTCGCCCTGCCGCGAAGGGTCTCCCGGAGTTTGTCCGATTTTTCACCGGGATATTGCAGATAGTTGGGTTGCCACAGTCATAGACAAATATGACGCGTTCTGAGTGCCCTGAGAGCTTGATTATGCGTTCGCATCAGCCTTATCGAAAGACTACGCATGAGCGGAGGATTTCATGAAAAAGACAATCATCGCCGGACTGACCGCCCTCGCCCTGGTGAGCCCTTCTTTGGCCTATGCCCAGGAAACTCCCGACCCGCAAGACGCGGCAAGGCACGAACATTGGCGGCCAGGCCCCGAGGATCTGAAGGCGTTCACAGACGCTCGTATCGCGGCGCTGAAGGCCGGCTTGCAACTGACCCCCGACCAGGAGAAAAAGTGGCCCGCGGTCGAGCAGGCTATTCGCGACATGTCGAAGACGCGGCAGGAGCGTATGGCAAAGTGGCGTGAGCGCGGTGACGAGGAGAAGGTAGATGCGATCGCCCGTATCAGAGATCGGGCCGATGCCATGACCCAGCGCGCGGCCGAGCTCAGGAAACTCGCTGACGCCGCCGAGCCCCTCTATCAGGCGCTAAGCGACGATCAGAAGCACAGGCTCCGTTTCCTTGTTCACATGTCCATGGGCCATCATGGCGGAGAGGGCCATGGGGGATGGGGCCATCATCACGGCGGCTGGAACGGTTAGATTTTTCAAGTACGCCGGAAAAACCCGCCCGCGCTCCCCCCGGGCGGGTTTTTGTTAATCCTTGTCGCGCGGGTTATCGACAGGCTGAAGCCGGATGGGCTTGCTGCTGCCCTCAACTTTTTGTGACGCGGTGACGATATCGCCCGCCTTGATGATGAGATCGCGAACCGCCGCGACGCTCTCGGCAACCTGGACCCAGCCTTCAAGTTCGTTCATGAAGATGTCGGACCCGCCATGAGCGCCCTTTCGTACGCGCTGGATGTCCTCGACGCAAATCAGCGTGATGTTCCCACCGGTATCGTGAAGCTCGATGAACATGGGTGTGATCCTCCCGAACAGGCATAACAGCTCGCTTGCGAGATCAACCCGCCTTTAATCGAACTCGACTAAAGGCGGAAAGTTGATCGATACTAAAGTGCTAGAGCAGCTTGTCCGCGTCCAAAACGGACGCTGGCTGCTCTAGTCTCGCTCCGCCGAAGGCCCCGAGTTATAGCACTGCCTCGGAAAATAGGAGCACTATTTTGGAGGGGGACGAATTGAGGGCTACCCGGCTGACAGGCGTTGAGACTCCTGACCCGCAAATCTTCCATAAGCAGAGTGAATAGTCCTGTGCGCTGTCAGAAAATGCGCAAAGCGCCGGAGGCTCCATACATTTTAGAACTGCTCTAATTCAAAAAGAAAAATATTGCGCTCGTCGTTTGGCGACACTAAAAAATTTGAGTGTTGGCGGTCATTTCTACTATCCACGGGCGCCAGGATAGAGAACTCAACATCGGATAATTTTAGGGGCGATGCGGCCCGAGAGAACGAACACGCTTATAATGCCATTCACCCGGTTCTTGATATTTCTTCTTGCTGCAGCATCGGCTCTCCTTCCCGCAAGCGTGCGGGCGGACGATCCGTTCGCACTCGGGCTGACCCTGAAGGATCATGTGTTCGATCCTCCCGAACTGAAAGCGCCCGCCGGACGAGACATCGCGATCATGCTCAAAAACGAGGATGAAAGCTTTGAAGAGTTCGATAGCGACTTGCTCCATACCGAAAAGATTGTAACCGCGAAAGGAAAGGTTACGATTAAGCTGAAGCCGCTTGCAGCGGGCCGGTACCCATTCCGGGGTGAATTTCACGACGCAACGGCACAAGGCGTGCTGATTGTCGAATAGGAGCGAATGAATGCTTGCCGCCGCCATTATTGTTTTCCGTGAAGTGATCGAGGCCGGCCTGATCGTCGGCATCGTGCTCGCGGCCACAAGGGGCGTTCGCTCCCGCACCTTGTATGTGCTTGGCGGCATCGCAGCGGGCGTCCTCGGCGCGTCCCTGCTTGCGGCCTTTGCTGGCACGCTCTCGAGCGCGCTCGAAGGAGTGGGACAGGAAGTTTTCAGCGCGTCCGTCCTCGGCGTGGCGGTCATCATGCTCGGCTGGCACAATGTCTGGATGGCTCAGCATGGGCGGGAATTGGCGGCGGAGCTTACGGAGGCGGGACAGGCGGTTGTGGCAGGGCGCAAGACGCTGACCGCGCTCGCCATTGTTGTCGCCATCGCGGTTCTCCGCGAGGGCGCCGAGGTTGTACTCTTCCTCTACGGCGTCGTTATTGCGAACGGAGAGAGCGGCTGGGGTCTGTTCGCTGGCGGCATGCTGGGTCTGGCGGCGGGAGCGGCGATGAGCGCGCTCACCTATGCGGGCCTCGTGAAGATACCGCCCCGCTACCTGTTCAGCGTGACCAGCATGCTGATCGCATTCCTCGCGGCGGGCATGGCCTCGCAGTGCGTCGCCTTCCTCGATCGCGCCGATATGCTCAATCTGTGGAGCACGACGCTGTGGGACACCTCCTGGCTGCTGCCGTCGAGCAGCCTCTTGGGGCGCGTGTTGCACACCCTTGTCGGCTATGACGACCGGCCATCCATCATGCAGGCGGTGGCCTATGGTGTGACGCTGGCAACGATCCTCGTCGCCATGCGGGTGTTTGCGCCTGCCAAGCCGCAGCCAAAGCCAAAGCTCGCGGCCGAAGCCACACCACCCAAGACGCGCATCGCGGCCTAAGTAAACTGCTTCGGTTTCGTCAACGAATGAAAGTGGATCGCGAGGGTAGGCCAGAACCTGCTATAACCTTCCAGATGAGGAATTTCGGGCGGAAGTGAGGCACCGATGTGAGCCAGCCTTGCCTAGCGGTTTTTATTGATAAATTTCTTACACTCTTCACCATAGTAATCCCACTGTAGCCCGATACACAAGAAGGTGATCTGCAGTTGTACCGCGCTCAGCAGCTTTTGCCGCCAAAACAACTCCCGACAACAGGTTTGCTTGATATTTGCTCTTTTCTACTCCATTAGTGGTGCGTTTCTCTGCTTGTCGGCTTCTTGCTGGTGAGTAGCAATGAGCCACGACACAAATAGCGTTCCCGCTGTCGCGCGGACAGAATTCACCGGTTGGAGAGGCCGTGAAACCTCGCGCAGGGAAGAGGCGGTGCAGGCAGGTGAGTTAGCGATTGCAAACCTGCTTCAATCGCGCAAATTACGGCCATGCCCGAACTGCCCGAAGTCGAGATCATCCGCCGTGGACTGGCGCCTGCCATGGAAGGCGCTTCGTTCGCTGTGGTGACGCTCAACCGGCCCGACTTGCGCTTTCCTTTCGAGACTGGTTTTGCCCAGCGGCTCCTGAGGGAGCGCGTGTCTCGCCTCTCGCGCCGAGCCAAATACATCATTGCAGAGACGGAAAGCGGGCTTGCCCTGGCGATGCATCTCGGCATGACCGGCCGGTTCACGATCCAGCATAAGGCGGCTGGCGCGGAAACCCCCGGGGCTTTCTATTACGACTACGATGCCGATCCTCGCCACGACCATGTGGTGTTCGGCATGAGCAACGGGGATCTCATCCGCTACAACGATGTCCGGCGCTTCGGTTACATGACGCTGTTCGCGGCAACAGGGATGGCGGAGCATCCGCTGTTCAAGGATCTGGGCGTCGAGCCGCTGTCGGACGAACTTTCACCGGCGTATCTGGCCAGACGCGCATTAGGCAAGGCGCAACCGCTGAAGGCGTTTCTACTCGATCAGCGAGTCGTTGCAGGACTCGGCAACATTTATGTCTGCGAGGCGCTGTTCCGGGCGGGATTGCCGCCGGACGCCGAGGCAGGCCTGATCGCCAAGGGCAAGACAGGCATGGCCGCCTCGGAGCGGCTTTGTATGGCGATCAAAGGCGTGCTCGAAGACGCGCTGCTTGCAGGCGGCTCCTCGATCCGAGATTACCGCCATGCCGATGGCGGAGGCGGCAGCTTCCAGGAGAAGTTTGACGTCTACGGACGCGAAGGCGAGCCTTGCCACAGCATGTGCGGAGCCCTTATTCAGCGCAAAGTGCAGCAAGGCCGGTCCACGTTTCTTTTGCCCGCGCTGCCAAGCCAAACCATGAAAGGAAACGCCATGGATTTCGAGACGGTGCTTTTCGAGAGACGGGGCAGGGTAGGGCTCATCACCCTCAATCGCCCGCAGACGCTCAATGCTCTGGGCGCGCAGATCATCTCCGAGTTGAACCAGGTCCTGGACCAATGCGAGGCCGATGAGGGCATTGGCGCCATGGTTCTGACAGGTTCGGAGAAGGCATTTGCCGCTGGTGCTGACATCAAGGAGTTGAAGGACAAGTCCTTCATGGACGTAGTCGCGCACGACTTCTTCGCACCCTGGGGGCGTCTCAGCGCCTGCCGCAAACCCGTTATCGCCGCGGTTTCCGGCTACGCCCTTGGAGGGGGCTGCGAGCTTGCCATGATGTGCGACTTCATCATCGCGAGCGAGACGGCGAAGTTCGGACAACCCGAAATCATGATTGGAGTGATCCCCGCCGCAGGGGGCACGCAACGGTTGACGCGCGCCGTGGGCAAGTCCAAGGCCATGGACCTCTGTTTGACCGGGCGGCACATGGACGCAGCGGAGGCTGAGCGGTGCGGGCTCGTCGCGCGCGTGGTTCCGGCCGGGGAGGTGGTGAACGAGGCCCTGAAGGCGGCGGAGAAGATCGCGAGCTACTCGCTCCCGGCCCTGATGATGGCCAAAGAAGCCGTGAATTGGGCCTTCGAGACCACATTGGGCGAGGGGATCCTTTTCGAACGGCGCATCTTCCAGTCTTTGTTCGCCACCGAAGATCAGAAAGAGGGGATGGCGGCCTTTGCGACGAAGCGTAAGGCGCAGTTCAAGCACCGTTGATTTGATCTAGCTCAAAGGCATTGGACAGGCGCGCCTGCAGAAGTTACGCTTGCGGAAACGCAATTTAGCATGCATCGGGGCCTCTTTGAAAAACATGTCGAGCCATACCGCTGAACGCCCGCACTTCAATCCCGGGAGGTGCGAGGCCTGCTTCATCCGGCATCGCGGCATCTGCGCGGCCCTGTCGGTCGAGCAGCTTGAGAGGCTGAGTTCCATTGCACGCCGGCGCACGGTGCCGGCCAACCATTACATCTTCAGGGACGGCGATGAGGCCATCTCTTTCGCCGCGATCGTTTCGGGCGTCGTCAAGCTTATCAAGACGACTGCCGAGGGCGAGAGGCACATTGTCGGGCTCGTCTATGCGCCGGAGTTCCTGGGCCACACTTTCGCCGAGCAGCACCGCTTTTCGGCCGCCGCCGCCACCGATGTCGATATGTGCACCTTCCCGCGCTCGTCCTTCAACCGGCTTCTGGACGAGTTCCCCGAGCTTGAGCGCTGGCTTTTCGAATTCACGGTTCGCGAGCTCGATATCAGCCGCGATTGGACGCTCATGCTCGGGCGGAAATCGTCCTATGAGCGGGTCGCGAGCCTTCTCTTGATCATCGCCAAACGGTCGCGGGATGCCGGCGGCCAGCCCACCGGCGATAATTCCGCCGAGTTCGAGCTGCCACTCACCCGCTCCGAGCTTGCCGACTATCTCGGGCTGACACTCGAAACTGTGAGCCGCAAAATCAGCGGTCTCAAGCGGAAGGGCATCATCGAGCTTCGCACGACCCGTGAGATCGTCGTGCCGGATATCGAGCTTCTGGCCGAAATCGCCAACATGGACCCTATCGGTGAAGACTTCGGGGGACGAAGGCGCCCGGTTGTGACCCACAGCTAGATAGTGTAACGGACGGCTCTTCGGCGTAAGTCCGGAGAGGTGGTCATCCCGCAGAATGATGGTGTCGATTTAGATCGGGGTTGGATGGCAATCCACCCCAAGCATCATCGGGGATGACCATGGACTATTATGCGGGGATTGACGTGTCGCTGGAAGCCTCAAGCGTTTGCGTCATCGATGGGAGCGGCAAGATTGTCCGGGAGGCGAAGGTTGCGAGCGAGCCCGAAGCCTTGATGTTGTTTTTCCGGAGCTTGGGTTTTGCGGTGACGCGGGTGGGCCTTGAGGCCGGTCCTTTGTCGCAATGGCTTTACGCTGGCTTGAAGCAAGCTGGCTTTGCAGTGGAGCTTCTGGAGACGCGGCATGTGCGCGATGCGGAGCGAACGTTTATCGTGAGCGACAAGCGCTCACTCAGACCATGGCGGTGAAGACCGACCGCAAGGATGCGCGCGGCATCGCCCAGCTTTTACGTCTTGGCTGGTTCAAGCCCGTGCATTGCAAATCGGCGGCGGCACAGGAAGTGCGAGCGATGTTGACAGCCAGGAAGCTCGTTCAATCGAAGCTTTACGATATTGAGATGAGCCTGCGCGGCATTCTTCGTGGATTTGGTCTGAAGATAGGTCCGGCGACACCGAAGCGCTTCGCCGGACGCGTTGCGGAGCTGACGCAGCACCATTCCACTCTCGATGCGATTGCGAAGGCCTTGATCGCCGTTCATGAGGTGCTGCTGCGGGAGCTTTGCGCCTTCGAGAAGCAAGTCCGTATGCTGGCCAGGTCCGATAAGCGTGTCCGGCTGTTGATGACGACGCCTGGCGTTGGCGCGATTGTCGCATTGACTTATGTCTCGGCAATCGACGATCCGGGGCGGTTTTCGTCGTCCAAACGGGTTGGCGCCCATTTCGGTCTCACGCCAAAGAAGTATCAATCGGGCGAGACCGATATCACGGGGCGCATCTCAAAGACCGGCGATGCCGGCGTCCGCGCCGTTCTGTTCGAGGCGGCTCATATCATTTTGACGCGGCCGCTCAAGGCCGGGGCGCTGAAAAGCTGGGCCCTGAAGCTTTCGAAGCGCGCCGGGATGAAGAAGGCAAAGGTCGCCCTTGCCCGCAAACTCGCGGTGATCTTGCACCGGATGTGGCGGGATGAGACCGTATTCGATGCCGCCAAGACGAGCGCAGCCTGAGACCTTAAAGGAGTTTCGAGCGGGCTTTTGACACCAGCCCTCTCGAAAGTGAAGTCCCAATGCCGGGACGGTGGATGAGGTAAAGCCGGGACGCACTCCGCAGCAGCGATTGCGCGCACCTAGATTGGCCTGCCTCGTCTCCTCAGATCCTATCAGGTGGCAGCCCTGCGCTGACCACGGACAGAAGAGTGAGCCGGCAAAGGGATGACGCAAGCGGGTTGACAACGGTCCGTTACAGAAGAGTGCGTCCGGAAAAGTGTGAAGCGGTTTTCCGACAAGACGCACGATAAAACAAAAACTTAGAGCCCGCTTTTGATTCCATCAAAAGCGGATAGGCTCTAGCGGCGCGATCCGAAGGCGGCGGCGCGCACGAAATATTTGTCACCGTTTGCGTTTCCGCAAAGCCAAGCTGCGGCTGAAGACGATACTAAGGGGTGTCGTCGGGGAAAAACAACGGGCGCCAACATAATGGGCTCACCCGCGCAGTTATTGGATCGCCAAACTATTTCTCTGCGGCCCCGGCGGCGTCGTCTATTTCTCCTGAATTGTTTTTAGAAATTTTTCGAGCTCGATAAGGGCTTGGCGCGCATAGGCGTCGCCACATTCATGCGCAAAAATCTTCTTCCAGACTGGCATGGTCCGGTCGCCGTCGCCGTTCTCCCCGCCGCCGTGCCTGAGTTCCTGAGAAACATGGGCCATCGGAAATGTGCCGTCAGTTCGTGCAGCCAATGTCGTCAGATCCGGCGGCTTCAGATTCTTGGCGACCGCCAAAGGACCAACGCCCTTGCCATCGGGGCCGTGGCAGAAGGTGCAGTTCTCCGCAAAAAGGGCTGCACCCGAGATTTTAGACAGAGGCTCGCAACCGGGAGCGCTTTCCGCTCTGCAAGCCCACTGAGGCAGGAGGACAGCAGCGGCAGCGGCAACGATCCAGATTTCGGCTCGCTTTAACATGGTCCCCTCCCGTCTCTTGAAAAACGTTCGCCGGAGCCAGCTCGCACCGATTCGTTATCCAAAGCCAAATGATGGTGGCGCTTATCCTCTCACGTTATGGGTTTGTGGCCGAGCCTCGGAAGCGTTACATCAGGCGGCAGAGGAAAGGGATGCACCATGATCCGCGAAAAGATCTCAACGGCCTTGAAGGATGCCATGAAGGCGAAGGATGAGACCAAGACCACGACATTGCGCATGGTGAATGCGGCGATCAAGCAGAAGGATATCGACGTTGCGCGCGCCCGCGGCGATCAGCTCATCAGCGAGGACGAGGTGCTCAATCTCATGCAGAGCCTGATCAAGTCTCGCCGAGAGTTTATCGAGCTTTATAAACAGGGCGGACGACAGGATCTCGTGGACAAAGAGACCGCCGAGATCGCCATCATCGAAGCGTTTCTGCCGAAGCAGATGAGCGAGGAAGAGACCCGGGCTGCCATCCGCGAACTCGTTGCCTCGCTTGGTGCGACCAGCGTAAAGGACATGGGGAAGGTTATGGCCGCCCTCAAATCGAAATACGCTGGGCAACTCGACATGACAAAAGCAAGCGCGGCCGTCAAGGAAACGCTCTCAGGCAAGTGACGCCGGCGCAGCTGTCTCAATGCACCTGCGCGAGCGCGGCCTGCACCCAGCGTTCGCGTTTGTTCTGCAGAAGGTCGGGCATTTGCGAAACAATTTCGATGAGAATCAGAAGCTCCTGCCGCAAGCGGGGATCGCTTATCCTGTTGAAGGCCGTCAGGAGTTGCTTGGATTGATCCGGGGAGTGCTGCTTGCGCTCAGCCTGCGCCAGCTCCTTGCGCTCGGTCTGCACAACGCCGGCAAGCAAGCGTCGGAAGAACTCGTCGACCTCTTCATGCGTAACCATTACAAACGCCTCCAACTCAACGCTACGCAATTCCTAAGGTTGTATAACCAGACTGCTGCAATTTAAAGTCAAAAAACTTGCATCACCGCAGAAAAAGAAACTTGAATAGGGAAAACTTATCAAATTTCTTCGAACCATTAATACTCTAGGCCATCAAGGGACAGGCAGACTAACCCAATAGCGCAGGTCAAGGCAATTGAGAAATGAACTTCACAAACTTAGAAAATAGGCTACACTTTGATGTGAGGGGAAAGGTTTCGCATCGTCGGCAACGCCTGCGGAGGAGTTAGATGAGGGTTTTCCCTCTCGCCATTGTCTTCGCACTGGTTTTTCTAATTAAGCCGGCACACTCCGACGCGCCAGATCTGTTTCACGAAAAGATCGGTACTATCGCTTCGAAGTTTTCATCGTTGAATATTCCAGGTCTCGAAAAAATTCAACTTCCTCAAATCCAGTCTGACGGGTCCCTTATTTTCATCTACGTCTGGCATCCAAACACACATCGGCCGACCACGGCTTCGTTCGAAGCCAATATCGGCGACTATTTCGACATCATGGGTGCTGAGAGCAAGGCCTTCAGCGGATGGTGCTATTTGAGCAGGCCCGAGATGCATATCGCGAAGACCGAAGCTGGCGACGTTGCCGTCATGCGCATCCGGGCTTTGGGGTTTAGCGGAAGAGCCCCGCGCGGCAAATGTCGGGGAGGGTTGCCGGGCGAGGCGGGGCAGCTTGGGCACACGCAAGTTATCAAGGACCCGCGATCGGGCCTCTATTCGATGGTGCGGTCCGGACATCCTACGCGCTTTCCTCCGGCGGAAGGGCGGCTTCAGTAGCGCCTGCTCTCTTCTCCAACAAGTCGGGACGCCGCTGTCGAGTGAGCGCTTCCGCCTGCTCCAAGCGCCACTTCGCAATACGTGCATGATTGCCGGACAGGAGCACGTCCGGGATTTCCTGCCCTTCCCAAAAACGCGGCCTCGTATATTGAGGATATTCGAGAAGATTGTTCTCGAAACTCTCCTCGCTGAGCGATGCCTCCGCGCCAATGACGCCGGGCAACAGGCGCACGCAGGCGTCGATCAGAACCATGGCAGCGATCTCGCCGCCGGACAGCACATAGTCGCCGATTGAGATTTCCTCGAGTTGGCGCGCTTCGATGACGCGCTGGTCCAGCCCTTCGAAGCGCCCGCAAAAGAGCATGACGCCGGGACCGCTGGCGAGATCGCGAACGCGCGCCTGCGTCAAAGGCGCGCCGCGCGGCGAAAGGTAGATCCGCGGAACGCCGGGGCAACCGGCCACCGCGGCGTCGATCGCCGCCGCCGCTACATCCGCGCGCATAACCATGCCGGCGCCTCCGCCCGCGGGCGTATCATCAACGGAGCGATGCTTGTCGTAGGCAAACTCGCGAATGTTGTGGGTGGATAACCGCCAAAGCCCGTCCTCAAGGGCGCGGCCCGAAAGGCTGAGCCCCAAGGGGCCGGGAAACATCTCCGGGAAGAGCGTGAGCACTGTCGCCTGCCAGGGCATGGCCTATCAGTCCATGATCTTGAGCCACGCCTCGATCGGGGCCTTTCTGGAAAGGCGCATAAACCCGATGGAGATGGGAAGCGTGAAGCGGCGCGGTCCGGCGCTGCCAGGATTGGCGTAAAGCACGCCGTCAATGGTATCGATGAGTGGCCTATGCGTGTGGCCGGAGACGATAGCGTCCATCTTGACCACCCTCGGATCGATCGTCATTTCGTGAAAGTTGTGAACGATGTAGATGTTGAAACCGTCGATGTAGACGACCTTATCGAACGGCAGGCTCTCTGCCCAGTCGGCGGTATCGACGTTTCCGCGCACAGCCGTGACAGGCGCGATGGCGCGAAGCTCGTCCAGCACGTTCGGTTTGCCGACATCGCCAGCGTGAAGAATGCGATCCACGCCAGCAAGAGCGGCAGCCACATCGCGCCTCAGCAAGCCGTGTGTGTCCGAAATCAGCCCGACTAGCGTCATCAATCTTCCGCGGATTCGCTTTGATAGACCGGCCTCAGAACAACAACCTCACGCGCCGCGAGGTCGATCCGAGGGACGTGCGTGCTTTCAAACGGAATGAGCTCAGCTTGACGCTGGCCCTCAAACCGAACCTCCAAGAGATCGCCCGCTCCGAAATTATGCACGGCAATTATCTTACCGATTGTCTCGCCGTCTGGGGAGACGGCATTTAGCCCAATAAGATCGGAATGATAATATTCGTCGTCATCTTCGGGCGGTGGAAGCGCGGCTCGGGACACGTAAAGCTCTGTCCCTCTTAGTTTTTCTGCCTCATCGCGATTGGTGACGCCACGCAGCACCGCGATGACCGTGCCGCCCTTCACGCTGCGAATGGCAGATATGTGGAAGTATCGCCCCGCGCTCGCGAGCGCCCCATAAGCCGCGATATCCTCGGGCTCGCCCGTGTATGTAGCGATCTTCACCTCGCCCTTGAGCCCATGAGTGCCGGTAATGCGCCCAAGGAGCACGAGTTCACCTTCCTCAGGCGATGCGGACGAGGTTTCGATCATCGAGGGGGTTTGCCTTTATGCGGCCTCGCTGGCGCCCTCGGCCTTCTTTCGCTTCTCCTCGGCGCGTTCATTCGCCTTGGTGCCGGGCTCGGCCTTCTTCGGGTTGTTCCGCTCGGGGCGCTTCGCCAAGTCCGCGCGCGTCAAGGAAGCGGAGCACGCG
The DNA here is from genome assembly GCA_963833565.1 of uncultured Alphaproteobacteria bacterium. Classification (GTDB taxonomy): domain Bacteria; phylum Pseudomonadota; class Alphaproteobacteria; order Rhizobiales; family Rhodomicrobiaceae; genus Rhodomicrobium. The sequence goes on along the minus strand of CAWHYO010000039.1, from coordinate 170,246 downwards.
ATCGGTGGGCTGCGCGCCGACCGAGAGCCAATGCTTCACGCGCTCTTCCTCAAGGGTGATGCGCTCGGCATGATCCTTCGGCAAAAGCGGATTATAGGTGCCGACCTTTTCGATGAAGCGCCCGTCGCGGGGGGCGGTGGCTTCGGCGACCACGATGCGATAGAAGGGGCGCTTTTTTGCTCCGCCCCGCGAAAGCCGGATCTTCAATGGCATTTTCTCGTCCTCTTGTATGTCCCGCCCGCGGGCGGAATTTTTCCTTGCACCAATAGCGGCCCCTTGAGGCCATCAAAAACCTGTTACGCGCCTCCCCCAACCGATTCCTCTGCGGCCATCATAAGGTCCATGCGCTTTTGCATTTCCTCTGGGCTAACCACTTCGATGAGCTTCGACACGATCCAGAGATGGCCAGCCGGGTCCTGGATGCGGCCCGAGCGATAACCGTAAAACTGGTCCGCCACCGGAACCAGCATCTTGCCGCCTTCGGCCTCGGCCTTCGCTACCGTGGCGTCCGGATCATCCACCAATGACATTAAGCGTGACCGGCGAGCCGCCGAGCGTGTGTGGGCTCCTACTGCCCCATTCGGGTCTCTCATCCGCGATCATGACGACCGTGTCGCCGATTTTGAATTCCGCATGCGCGATGCCGCCATCGGGTAGGGTCAGGCGGTAGAGTTCTTTTGCCCCGAACACCTTTTCATAGAAGCCCAACGCCGCCTTCGCATCTCTGACGACGAGGCTCACTGAAACCGATCCGTAATCCGCCGCGCTAACTGACTTAACCATGGTAAAACGGCCTCCCATCACATGTTCGCTGTCTTGGCTGGCCGGAACCGACCTGCCCTCCAGCATGAACACGCGACTTTGCGAGTAGTTTTTTCACGGCAGATCGCACCGGTTACTTTTTCTTGCCCGGGAGGCCTGGAAGCCCGCCGCCAAAACGGGGTTGGCCCGGCAAACCCGGAAGCCCCGGCAGGGATCCGCCGCCCAGCGCGCCCGGCAGCTTCATTCCCGGCGGAAGCTGGCCTTTCTTCACGGCCTCAACCATCTCCGGCGTCGCTTCTGGCATCTTGTTCAGGCCAAAGAGTTTTGCGAGTCCGCCCTTACCTTTGCCGACAACCTTCATCATGTCGGCCATCTGCCGGTGCATCTTCAGAAGCTGGTTTATCTCCTGCACGCTTGCGCCGGAGCCAGCCGCGATGCGGCGTTTGCGGCTTGCCTGCAGTATCTTCGGGTTGCGGCGCTCTTTCGGCGTCATGGACGAGATGATCGCGGCCTGGCGCTTGAAAATCTTGTCGTCGAGGTTCGCCGCGTCGATCTGCTTCTTGATCTTGCCGATGCCAGGAAGGAAGCCGAGCACGCTCGACATGCCGCCGATCTTCTGCATCTGCTTGAGCTGGTCGGCGAGGTCCTCGAGGTCGAAGTGGCCCTTCGCCAGCCTCTTCGCCATCGCCTGGGCTTTTTCCTGGTCGATGGTTTCGGCGGCCTTTTCGACGAGACTGACCACGTCCCCCATGCCGAGGATGCGGCTTGCAATGCGATCAGGGTAGAAGTCTTCGAGGCCGTCGAGCTTTTCGCCCGTGCCGAGCAGCTTGATCGGCTTGCCTGTCACCGCGCGCATGGAAAGCGCTGCCCCGCCGCGGCCATCGCCGTCGATGCGGGTCAGCACAATGCCGCTGATGCCGATGCGCTCATTGAAGGAGCGCGCCAAAATGACGGCGTCCTGGCCGGTAAGGCTGTCGGCCACGAGCAGCGTTTCGTGCGGCTTCGCGATGTCGCGCACCTCTTCGGTCTCGCGCATCAGCTCGTCGTCGATGTGGAGGCGGCCCGCGGTGTCGAGGATGACGACATCATAGCCGCCGAGCCGCGCGGCCTGCATAGCTCGCGCTGCGATCTGCTGCGGGGTCTGGCCCTTGATAATAGGCAGCGTGTCGATGCTGACCTGCTCGCCGAGGATCTTGAGCTGTTCCTGCGCGGCGGGGCGGCGCGTGTCGAGCGACGCCATCAGCACTTTCTTCTTGTCGCGCTCGTTCAGGCGTTTTGCAATCTTCGCCGTCGTCGTGGTCTTACCGGAGCCCTGCAAGCCAACCATCATGATCGGAACAGGCGCAGGCGCGTACAGGTCGATGGGCTCGGCCTCGGCCCCAAGCGTGCGCACCAGTTCGTCATGCACGATCTTCACGACCATCTGGCCAGGCGTGACAGAGCGCACGACTTCCTGGCCGACCGCTTTTTCGCGCACGCGATCCGTGAAGGACTTCACCACGTCGAGCGCCACGTCGGCCTCGATAAGCGCCCGGCGCACCTCGCGCATTGCCTCGGCCACGTCGCTATCGCTCAAAGCGCCGCGACGGGTCAGCTTATCGAAAATGCCAGAAAGGCGGTCGGACAGGGATTCGAACATGTGCAGATTTCACTTTTCCAACACAAAATGCACCCGCGGGCGAACCTTCGCTGGCGGATGCTGGTGCATGGGTTGCATATAATCGAAGATGACCGGGGTTACAATTGAGAAATTCGTTTTGCGGGCTCTGTCCTCATTCCGAGTGAGGCAACGGTACATCCGGCGCCGCCTTGTGCTGCAACAGCCTGAACCTTTCCGTGATCAGCACCGTCACGAGCGTCGCAATGAAGAGCAGTGTTATGCCGATGCATAGCGGCCTTACCGTTCCGTCGAAGGATCGGCCGATTGCTGTGCCGAAGGCCGCACCCGCCACGGTAGAATAAAAGCCTGCGAGCGACGATGCGGTCCCAGCAATGTGGCTCATCGGCTCCATGGACAAGGCGCTGAAGTTCGGCATGATGACGCCGAAGCAGAAGAAGACGATCCCCATATACAGGCCGAACATGAGAAGCGGCGGCTTTTCCGGAAAGCCCGCCAAAGCAATGAGGCCGCAAACGGCAAGCCCCGCGAAAATGGCCCGGTGCGATACCTCGCGCATTCCGATCTTCCGCACGAACAAGGCGTTAAGGCCTGAAGCCGCAACCAGGAAGCAGGAGATGACGCCAAAGGCGACGGGGAAACGGGAGCCCAAGCCGTAGACATCGACAAAGATTTGCTGAGCACTGACGATGTAGCTCAAGAGAAGCCCGAATACGAACCCCATGGCGATCGTATAACCGGCGGTCTGGCGGGTGGTCGCCACAAGCTTGGTTGCCTGCCAGATCGATGCCACCGAGAAGGGCAGCCGGTCTTCCTCGTGCCGCGTCTCGGGCAGCCGGAACCATGCCCACACCAGGGAACTCCCCGCGACGAGCAGCAGGAAATAGAAAATGATGCGCCAGCCCGAAAGCTGGAGGATGATCTCGCCGACGCCGGGAGCGAGGATCGGCACCACGATGAACACCATCATGACGAAGGACATCACGCGCGCCATTTCGCGTCCGCCGAAGCGGTCGCGCACGATGGCGAGCGCAATCACGCGCGGAGACGAAGCGCCAAACCCCTGCAAAACGCGCGCGATAAGCAGCCCTGCGAAGGAGCCGGAGGACAGCGCAATGAGCGTCCCGGCGATATAGAGGCAAAGTCCTGCCAGGAGCGGTTGCCTTCGCCCATAGTGGTCTGAAAGCGGGCCGAACAGAAGCTGTCCGGCCGCGAAGCCTATGAAGTAGACGCTGATGATGAGTTGCCTGTCGTTCTCGTCGCCGACCCCCAGCGCATTTCCGATTTGCGGCAAGGCCGGCAGCATAATGTCGATGGATAATGCCGTCAGCGCCATGAGCAGCGCGATCAGCGACACGAACTCGAAGAACGACAGGGGAAACTGAGCCGTTTGAGGCTCGGCTCCTTGGGACTTTACAAGCATGTAACGGACTTACTTCCGAGGGATGGACCCGCCCAGGATTAGACCCGGATCAAAACGGGTTCAAGCTCGCGTGGTCGGTAAACTTCAAATAGGCAAGGCTCGCTCCCAATCGAAGACCCAGACCTGTCCTGATGGGCACGATGAGCATGTTCCCGCTTCGAAACACGGTCAGCCCGAAGCCGCCCGCGACATAAGCAGAGCCGTCGAGGCCCGGAAAGCGCCTGTACAAGCCCGAGACATCATCAAGGTTGTAAACAAGAAAAAGAGACCGCGACCCCGTCGCGCCTATATCCGCGCCCAGGGAAGGGCCTTGCCAGTAGATATCCGCCGGGCTTGTCTGGACACCGTTGACGCGGGAATAGAGCGTGCCCTTGCCATATCTCAGGCCGGCAAGAAAAGCGCCGCCCCCTTCATCGCCAACGATATAGGCATTCGGCTGCCCGAAGGTGTCGAAAGCGTGGTTCATGACCACGGCGAATTCCGAGGTCATCTTGCCGAACACGCCCTCGCCGGCGTCTCGGATCTCCTGCGGAGTGTAACCGGTTGCGGATGACGATGCAGGTGGAAGCGCATCGCTCGCCGGCGGCTTCAAAGAGGCGACCCGGCCGTCCTGCTGCGGTGGAGCCGGACGAATTGAAAGTGGCGCTTCCGCCGATGCCGTCTTCGTTTGCTGCACATTGGAAGGCGGGGTGGGCGTTTCTGCAGCCGCCGGAGTTCTTCGGTGGCTGAGCATTCGCAGGAGGACGAAGAGCCTTGGCCACATTCGCCGACCACGCCACGTTCGGAGGAGCCGTTTCCTCCGGGGTGGCGGATGCCATTTGCGGCAACTGGCCGGACTTGCCGACCGGCGCTGTCGTCGAATAGGGCGAGATCGGCGGCCTCGCGGCTTCGCTCTCGAGTTGCGCGAGAATGAAGCCGGCCTTCTGCCTCATGACAGCGACAAGCTTGTCGTTCAGCGCCCTGAGTTCGTTCAGGCGCGCGCAGGAAATATCGTTCTTGGGTGTGACATTCAGCGTGTCGAGCTGGCCCACAAGCTGCTCGATTTCAGCGTTGAACGTTTCGAGCTTGCTGTCGTCCATCGCGGAGGCGGCCTTGTCGGCCTTCTGCGCCTCGGTCCAGCCCTGTGCTTTCGCTATGGAAAGGAGCCGCTCCTGGAAGCGCCTTTCGCTTTCCTTGTTGAGCGTTCGCAAAGCCTGGGCTGTTTGATCGATCTGAACTCCGAAGGCACGCGCGTCGCACTGATCCGCAGCATTTCCCGCATTCGGGAAAGCCGCGATGAGTACAGCTATGGCAGCCGCTGATCCGATCTTCATAGTCAAGCCCTTGCGCCTGGATAGCACTCCACTTTGAAGTCATGCCCCGATTCGCGTCCCGATTGTACATCGGCGAGCGCAATACACGCGCCTTCTCCATAGCGGATTCAGCGATAAGCCGCAATGGACGCCGGCCCGGACGCCGAAATAGACGGGGGATTACGCCAAATAATAGCGTTTGGCGCGTCGTTTTGATGGCAGGAGTACCGCTTGCCGCTGGAGCTATGAGTTCAAGAGCGGGCTGATGAGTGCCGTTCTGCGCGGGCTTATCGGCAATCCAGCTCCCGTGAAAGCCCTGCGGAACGCGTCTTGGCAGGCGGATTTTTGCGACCGGATCGCCGGTGATGGATTGCGCGTCGAAGATGACGAGATCGCTCGCATCGCGGGTTCGATCGTAGACGAAGCCGAGAAGCCAGCCCTCGTCGTCGCGCGAATCCGGTCCGGCAGACACCATCGTAAACTCGCTCGGGACGCCGAGCCCGTCGAAGTCCTGCGAGTCCACGCGGCCGCTCTTGAGGTCGTACTTCAGAAGCTCGGTGAAAACGCCCGTAGCGAGCGTCCCGTGTGTGGCGAGCGCATAAACGGTGTCGTGCCGCTGTCCGGTCCGGCTATCGTCGATCTTTGGAAACTCGATCGTGCGGTCGTCGAGTTGCTGCTCCTGTGCCTTAGAGGCGCCCGGGGCGATGGTCCAGCGCGTCAGGACAGCCGTGTCGAAAGAATAAGAGTGCGAGGGGGGGCCGCCGCGGAAATGCTCCTTGTACCTCGCGACGTCGAGAGTGATGGTCCCATCCGGTGTCTCGAAGGCGTTCGCAACGTGGTAGACATAGCACGGGTCGACTTCCACCCACCGCAGCTTGTCGATGCCAGCTCCACGCGGCAAAATGCCAAGACGTGCGCCATAGCTGTCGCTCCAGCAGAAGGGGATGGACACCCCGGCCATCGCCGAGCCGAGGTCGAACACCACCGGCAGGTCCATGAAGATCACATGCCCCGAAGTGAGCGCAAAATCGTGCACCATTGTCGCGGCCTTAACCGGGATCTCCATGCTGCGCAGACAACGCCCCGGATGCGTCCGCAACATGATAGGTGAGGAAGGGAGGGAGCGCCCTGTAACCGAAGAAATGCATCTCGCCGGTTAGCGAACATATCTTGGGATGGGCGGTAAACGGCGTCTTCAGCTTGCCGCCGAAGTCGTTATAGCCTGCGGTCTCAAGCTCGCGAGTCAGCTCCATCGGAAACGCGGTCTCGTAAAGCGCCATGATGCGGTTTGCATGCGCAATTACGTGCGTGTTGGCGCGGCTGTAGCGGAGGTCGAAAGGCGACAACGGGGTGCGTGGTTGTCCCTCGTAGGGGGGCGTGCGAATCCAGCGGTTGCGATACCACTCGGCCTTGCCGTTTTTCAGCGATACGCCATGAACCATGCCGTCGCCGAGAAACCAGTGGCTGGAATGGCCGCGCACCGGATTGGCGCCGTTGCGGACATAGAGCCCGGCAAGTTCAGGGGGAATGGCGCCCTCCACGGGCAGGTCAATCGCCGTCACCTCTTCTCTGACAGGCGCGAAATTGCCCTGCATCCAGTACGGTGTCTGGCCCGCTCTTTCCTGCATATCTCGATACTCTCCCGCTTGGGATCTCCGTAAAACCGCGTCGTCGCGGATGTTCCGCCGAGAAATGACCGACGTAAGCGGCCTCTCCTGCGAGAGGCCGGCCAACTGCCAATCCTGTTGGATTGAAGGAGCAGAACGTACAACTAAGCGGTGGCGATGCGCTCTTGTTCCGGGGGTACACGGCGCTTCGGGCCATCTCCCGAAACTTTGAAGGACGCGCCGCATCCACTCACGGAATCGAAGGGTTGGGAGCTGGCGCGCCGCGAGAGTTGTCGTCGGTGTTTTTGGCGAGGGCTGGCCTTATGGGAATCGCCATAAGTCGCGACCTTTTCCTGAAGTCGATCCTTATGGCATGAAGAATACCACGAAGGTCCCCAAACAAAGAACTAACCCGAACTCTATCTTAGATTGTGATAATCTACACCCAGAGTTGCAGAAAACTGCAATTTTTGCGAAACGAACCCAATAGAGTTAATAGACCGTTGCGCCCGATATGGGTCGAACGTTCTGACGATGGTATTACAGTGGTTTCCTGGCTGCCGCGGACGGTTATTTCACCGGCACGCCTTCTGCCTCAAGGCTCGCGCGCAGTTCCGTGATGTCCTTCTCGAAGGCGGGCACGATCTCCTCGTGCATGCGCTTCGTATCTTCAAGAATCGCTTTCGCGGCGGGGCCGGCCTTCCACTCGTGGCTCAGCACCTCTTTCATATTCCCGTCCATGCTGTCGTAGTAGCGGCGGACGGCCGAGATGAGCTGCGGCGCAAGCTGGAAGGTGATCGTCTGCTGCTTCATGGTCTCCCAGACGAACGTCTTCATCTTCAGCTCGTCAGGAACGATGCCGGCATTGGACCAGCCGTTCTTGCCCGACCAATACATGACCCAGGTATCGGAGGGCAGGAAGTAGGATGCGGAAATGCGATTGCGCAGCGCTTTCTCGAAGGACTGGCTCCACTCGTCGACGGAGTCGAGATTGTCTTTCACCTCATCGAGCAGCGCGCGCCGCATGTAGTAGCCATCGCGTTCGCTCCGCGCGACCTCGAACTGAAGGGCGGTCTTGAAGCCGGCCTGCGCCGCGAGATAGACGCCGAGAACCGTCGAGGCCATCACGATGAGATTTGCGATCCAGAACTCGGCGTTGCCGCTTTCGCGGACCTTGAATATACGCACCATCGAAAAGCGACGCCGGGACATACTTTCTCCGAGCAGGTATCAAGCTGCTTTCCGGTTCGCGCGCGATTATGTCGGCTTCATGATCGAAAATGGCGGAGTCGCGGGGAAGGAGGGGATAGAGCGCCTTGAGCCGGACAAGATGATGAGAAAACGAAAAATCTGAGCAAGTTGTTCGAGCAAGTCTGCGGTCTATCGCATTTTCTGAGGACGTTCATGGTGGCGATGTTTTTCATAGGCCTTTTCATTGGCCTCTTCTTTTCCGACTGGGTGCGCTCGCTGTCCACGCGCATGCGCATCGGCCTCAGAAAGCTATTCCGCTCCAAGGCAAGAGACCAGTCCACGGTCCAGACGCTTCCTCCCGCCGAGACAGTCGAGGCGCTCGAACCACCGGAGGAGCCGCTCGCCATCAAGCTTCGGAAGCTCGAAAGCCAATTCTTGCCCATCGTGGAAAATGCCGCGCACCCGCGCGAATTGCAGGATCAGCCGTCGTTCCAGGAAGCAGCAGCGCTCTTCAGGAGTGATGCCGTTCCGATGAAAACGGTGATGCAGTATGCGCTGGGCGCGAACTGGGCGCTCTCTTGTGTAGCGCTCTCCGGTCTCGCAGCCCGCGTTGACCGCGAAAGCGTGCGCGAGCAGGTTGTCTCCGGGTTCGACCGGCTCACGCCTTGGGCTATGCATTATGCACTTGCCTATTTCTTGGGCTGCTTAACGAGGCCGCCAGTTGGCGCGCCTTATGTCAACGCGAAGGAATGGTAGAAGGACAATCCCATCATTCAACTCGACGCCCAGGAGTATTTCGACGAGGCAGAGCGGCTCGGCGATGCAGCGAGTTTCGGAGGCTCAATCGATGCCCTGCTTCCAGCGAATTATCCCTTCATCCGGGGCATTCTTGAGCGCGTGCACAATGAGCTCGCGCGGCAGCTCGTTCTCGAACTGGACACGAGGCAGCGCGCGGTTGTCGACCGCACATTCCTCGCCTCTTTCGGGCGCTTCTGGGGCCAGGGCGAGAAACTTGATCTTCTCGTGGAGCCGGAGGCCTGGCGCGACATGCTGGCGAATGCCGAGGCGGCCGTTAAGGCGGAGGCGCCCCGGTCGCTTCTGGCAAGCGGAGAGCCGCGCATCGGCAAGACATCCTTCTTGCGACTACTTGCGAGGCGGCTCGAACGCGAAGGCTGGATCGTCTTCGAAGCGGGAGGCGCCGATCTCATGGCGGCCCAGCAATGGTTCGGGCAGCTCGAGGGACGCATCCAGAAAGCCGTCGAGGAGCTTTCGACCTCGAAAAAGCTCATCTGGTACATCCCGGACATTCTGCAGATCGCGCTCAGCGGAACCCATCAGGGGCAGGCCGCGAGCATCCTGGAGCAGATTTTGCCGGCGATTTCCGCGGGCCGCCTTATCGTCTGGACCGAAGCCTCGCCCGCCGGAGCCGCCCGGCTTTTGAGGCTCAGGCCGCAATTGCGCAATATCTTCGAGGTGATCCGCTTCGAGCCTTTGTCAAAGGAAGACACGCTGGCGCTTGCGCATTCCGTCACGGCCCGATTGTCTGACGAAGCGGGGCTTGAAATCAATCCCGCCTGCGCGGAGACCGCGCTCACTTCAGCCCGCCAATATCTGAGCTCGACCGGCTTTCCGGGCTCCGTGCTCGATCTTCTGAAGTCTGCGATTGCGCGCGCGGTGAAAGGCGCGAACCGGACCGTGACGCCGCAAGACGTGATCGCAAGCCTTTCCCAGGTCACTGGCGTCCCCGCCGCAATCCTGGACAGCAAGGAGCGGGCCGACCTTGCCTCGATCCGAAAGTATTTCTCGGCTCGCGTCATGGGCCAGGACGAGGCCGTCTCAACCATGGTCGACCGGATCGCGATGCTGAAGGCGGGGCTGAACGACCCCAGCAAGCCCATCGGCGTCTTTCTTTTCGCGGGGCCGACCGGGACGGGCAAAACCGAACTTGCCAAGACGCTGGCGGAGTTCCTTTTCGGCTCGGCCGACAGGCTCATTCGCCTCGATATGAGCGAGTATCAGGCATTCGATTCGACCTGGAAAATTCTTGGCACCGCCGATCCGGCTACGCAGACCGATACGCTGATCGCGAGGGTTCGGAGGCAGCCCTTTTCCGTTGTGCTGCTGGACGAGTTCGAGAAGGCCCACGCCAATGTCTGGGACTTGTTTCTGCAGGTGTTCGACGATGCGCGCCTCACCGATGCCGGCGGACAGGAAGCGGACTTCCGGCATTGCATCATCATTCTGACGACGAACCTCGGCGCAACCAGCCATCGCAGCGCCGATCTCGGTTTCTGCCGGGGACGGCATCTTTTTCGAACGAGCAAGTCTTGCGCGCGGTCAGCCAGACCTTCCGGCCCGAGTTCCAGAACCGGCTCGACAAGGTGATCGTTTTTCAGCCGCTCACTCGCGAGCTCATGCGCAGCATTCTCAAGAAGGAACTCGCGCGCGTGCTGGAACGGCGGGGCTTCAAGGATCGCGAATGGGCTGTGGAGTGGGAGGCTTCGGCGCTGGAGTTTCTGCTGGAGAAAGGCTTCTCGCCGGAAATGGGCGCACGGCCGCTCAAACGCGCCATCGACCAGTATGTGATTGCGCCGCTCGCTGCGACCATTGTGGAGCGGCGTTTTCCGGAGGGCGATCAATTTGTTTTTGTGCGCAGCGACGGCAAGGCGATCCAGGCCGAGTTTGTTGATCCCGATAGTGGGGAAGGGCAGGGGGGCGAGGCGAGTTGCGCCTGTCGGGCGGGGACTAATAGCCCGGCCCTTCCGGCGATGATCCTGGCCGCAAGGGGTGAAGCGGCGGAACTCAAGTCCCTGCAGCTTCACTTTGAGGCAATCCAGGCAGCGTTCGCCTCGGATGCCTGGGAAGAGGTGAAGGCCGAACTCGCCGCGAAGATGCAAGTGTCCGACTTCTGGGCGAAGCCCGAGCGCTACGAGGTCCTGGCGCACTTTGCGCTCATGGATCGCGTGCGCGCCGCTTCGGAAACGGCACAGTCTTTGCGCGCCCGGCTTGTGAAGGCAGGGGGCGGGGGCAAGTCTTCAAAGGAGCTTGTCGCCCGGCTTGCCTTGCAGCTTCACCTCATCGGCGAAGGCATCAAGGATGTGCTTGAGGCCGCTCCCATCGAGGCTGTGCTTTCGGTCGAGCCTGCGCTCGATGGAGGAGGCGACCGGCACGGCGACCCGGAAGAGTGGTGCGAACAGCTCCTTGCGATGTATCGCGCTTGGGCGGCTTCGCGGAACATGCAGCTTTCGGAGGTTTCCGCGAAGGCGAAAGAGCCGCCTTTGCTGGTTATCGGCGGATTCGGGGCTTACCGGACGCTCTCGCACGAGGCAGGGCTTCACGTTCTGGAGATGCCGGCGGAGGAGAAAACCGTCGACCGCGTCACGGCGCGGGTGAGGCTCGCCCCTGCGCCGTTGGGCGAGGTGCCGCCGAACAAGCTCAATGCATCGCTCACCGCCGCCCTCTCGCGCACCGTGCCTTCGAATACGCTGATCCGGCGCTACCGGAAAGGCGCTTCGCCGCTTGTCCGGGATCTGGCGGGGAACTGGCGCACCGGACGCTTCGAGGCCGTGTTGCGCGGCGATTTCGATCTTATCGGCGCCGTGCAGAGTTAGATCAACCCGCCTTTAATCGGAATGCGATTAAAGGCGGAAAAGTTGATCGATTCTAAGGTGCTAGAGCAGCTCCGCGTCCAAATGCACGCGGGCTGCTCTAGTCAGCCCGAAAGGGCGACCGTTTGCCGGTGGTAGCGCGGAGCATCGACTTCTTCCGCGATGAACGAGGCTACGTCTTTGCGCGATATGCGCATCTTGCGGGTTTCGCCCGTTGTGCTCGCGAACCAAGTGCCGGTGGCGGGTGCATCCGTGAGCCCGACGGGCTGCACCAATACATAGTCGAGGTCCGACGCTTTCAACACCGCTTCCTGGCGTTCCTTGTCGGCCATGGCTTCCCGCAATAAGAGCTGGGAGAAAATCTTGAAGGCTATCGCCATTTTGTCGCGCGTGTCACCCACGCCGAAGGCGGTCACGGCAATCACGCGAACGGGCGAGCCGGGACCGAGGGTTTCGACAATATTGCGCGTGCCTGCTTCGCAAATGTCGGCGGCGGTGGTCCGGCGCGCGCCAAGCGAAACGGCGAGCGGAAGCTGCGCGTTGCCGAGGCTTATCACCACCACCTCATGGCCGGGGATGGCGCGCGCCACATCGGCGGCGTTCATCGCGTCACCCTTGACAATGGTGAGCCCTTGCGCCGGGGAAAGCTTCGACGGCTCTCGCGCGAACGCTGTAACGGTGTGGCCCTCGGCCAATAAACTCGAAATGACGGCGCGGCCCGTGCCGCCGGTGGGTCCGAATACGATGATGTTCATGCAAGTAATATAGGAACGCGAACCGCGGGCGTCACGCTTCCGAAACATAGCCCTTGGCAACAATCGCCTCGGCCGCGATCCCGGCGAGCGAGTTGCGGATCGCTTCGAGCCTCGGGATGAGGTCCGCTCCGGCTCCATGCCGGCGGCCGATCCAGACCGGGTCGTTGTAGCTCAACCAGACGCCGCCATGCTCGTCTTCCCACACCAGCACGCGCTGCGGAAAATCGAGGCCGAAAAGCGGGATGTTTTCAATCAAAGGCGCTTCGGCTTCCGGATAGCCGAAGACGAAAAGGTGCGCGGGTCTCAGCCTTCGGCTCGTTTCCTTGGCAGCCTTGGCGTGATCGATGCGCGCGAACACGATCATGCCGCGCCGGTCTACCCCGACCAGCAGATTCTTGATCGTCTCCGCCGACGAAAGGAGAGAGCGGACGCTTATAACGCCGCTCTCAGGCTGTCCCGCGCCGCTCATGGCCTTGCCTCGAAAAGCGGATGAGAGCATTTCGATAAGTAATTATGCCTCATCACTTATCGTTCCTGCAAGGCCCGTCGCGCCCGCGGGATCGTGGCTCAGCCGCCGTTTGTACCGAAGGCGAGAGGCGCGGTGTCCGATGGCGTTGCCCGGGCCTGGTCTATGGCCTTCTTGCCGGTTTGCGGAAGCTCGCCATGAAGAAGTGCAATGGCGGCCTTGAGCTGGGTATCCTTTTCCTTCTCCTTTGGCACGTAGGAGATGCTTCCCCCGGATTCTTCCGCCCCGGCATTCTTCAAGTGCCCCTTCAACTGAGACTTCGGACTCGAAGGGAAGCGACGCAAGCTGCAACTTCAGGTCCGGCGGAAGCTCGGGTTCAACGACATAATCCGGCTCGATCCCGGTCGCCTGGATCGAGCGGCCGGACGGCGTGTAATATCTCGCAGTTGTGAGACGGATAGCGCCCTTGTTCGGAAGCGGAATCATGGTCTGAACCGAGCCTTTACCGAAGGATCGCGTGCCCAGGAGTTGCGCCCGCTTATGGTCTTGCAGCGCTCCCGCCACAACTTCCGAGGCCGAAGCCGAGCCGCCATTGATCAGGACGACGAGCGGTTTTCCGTCCGTGACGTCGCCAGACTTCGCGTCGGCGCGGTCGATATCGGCCGGATTGCGGCCTTTCGTAATGACGATGACGCCATGGTCCAGGAAATCATCGGAAAGAGCGATTGCCTGATCGAGAAGGCCGCCGGGGTTGTTCCTGAGGTCCAGCACGTAACCGGCAACCTTCCCGCCCAGGATCTTCTTGATGTCCTGAACGGCCTGCTCAAGATGCTCGGTTGTATGCTCGTTTTCGAATGACTTGACCTTGATCCAGCCGACATCGCCTTCAACGCTGTATTGGACGGGGTTGACCCGGATCACATCGCGGACGACCTTGACGGTGATCGGCTTTGGCACGCCTTTTCTTGCGATCGTGAGCACGATGGGGGAACCAACCGGCCCTCGCATTTTGTCCACCGCCGCGTCCATGGTGAGACCTCTCAGGTTCTCGCCATCGATCGCGGTTATGGAGTCGCCGCCCAGCACGCCTGCCCGTTCCGCAGGCATATTCTCGATGGGCGCGATGACCTTCACAAGGCCGTCCTCCATCGTAACGTCGATGCCGAGACCGCCGAATTCGCCGTGCGTCTCTGCCTGCTCCTCTTCGACTTCTTTCGGCGTGAGGTAAGTCGAATGGGGATCGAGCCCCGTCAGCACGCCCTTGATCGCGTCTTCGATCAGCTTGGAATCGTTAGGCGTTACCACATAGTTAGCGCGCACCTGTTCGAGCACGTCGCCGAAAAGTTCGAGATTTTTGTAGATATCTGCACCGGCCGCGACGGCGTCACCCTTCTGCTGTGAAGGCAGGGTGGCAAGGCCGGTTGCGGCCAAAAGAACGACAAGGAACGTACCGAGCGCGAGTCCCCGTTTGCGCATTACTTTTCTAACCTTCTAACATGTCTGAGATCCGCGCGCCGATACCGGGCACGGGCTTCGCCAAGAAAAAGGCGTTCACCTTCTCTTAACGATTACTCCTCACTGTCCTGCTTCGAAGGCAATATTTAGGCCAAGAAAAGCCATTCGTGCTCTTCTTCCACTTTTAGCGGTGCGGCATTTGTGCCACGGTCGGTCACCCGCAGCGTAGCGTTGCGGATTGAAGCACTGCTCCCGGCCACGAGAGATACGCAGGTTGGGGGTCGGGAATGCGCGAGTATGGATCTACGGTGCGAGGGTTTTCCCCATCGCCTTGAGAGCGCCCGTAAGCGTGTCCTGGTCCTGCTTGTTCCAGCAGGTATAAATAATGTTCTCCGCCTTGGTCGGTGAGCCTGTAGCGGTGGATATGGCATGGGCAATGGCGTCGACTTTTTTAGGATTGGAGAGCACCGTATCCAGATTTCCATCCTTGATGGCAGCCCATCGCACCATAAGGGCGTCAAGCGTTGAGAGCTGTAGTTTGGTCGAAGCAAATGATCTTATCTCATCGCAGGTACGCAAGACCGTTTTCTGACCCTCGGGCGTCAAATCGAAGAACTGGGCAGGAGTGGTTTTACCGTAGTCCGATTGATGAAATGCATCCCGGAATGTCTGGCTGACGATCTGGCACTTTGGCGTCGGCATCTCGGGAATACAATGCGTGGCGCCAACTTCCATATCTTCTAGAACCCGTCTGGCAGTTATTATCTTATCTTGGATATCATCAAGAATAATCGACGCGCTAAGCTCAACGAAGATCGCAGCTTCGCCCTTTTGGCCTTCGACTCCGGGCATTATTATATCATAAATTAGGTCCGTTTGATCTTGACTGAGAAGCGGCCATTCCTGTTCAGAGCTCTTGTCGCTACTAAACATTGACGATATGTAACTCTGGAAATCTTTGGTGGCCTGTGCTAATTTCTCGAAACTTCCGCTGGTAACGTGGGTCCAATCTAGTAGCCCACTTAATGTGAGAAAAGAATCTGCTATTCCTCCCACAATTTCTGGATTGATATTTTGTGCAGTGCGGATTTTGAATAGTAGGTTGAAATCATTCTTCTGGTCTCCTCCTTCATGCCTGACAAAGGGAGAATGTAATCTGTAAAAGTGAAAGAAACACTTCCCATCGGATGGTTTTTTGCTGTCAGAATCAAAGTTTTCTCCAATGTAAACAATAGGTATTTCATCATAAATTCTTTCAGGTCCTAAATGTCCAGTTAGTCTGGAGAGAGTAAGGGTTGCAATAGTGAAAGACGTGTTGCTTACAAAAATATCGTTAATAGAAGAAAACTTGTTGTGGCAGTTATAGTTTATATCATTTGACTTTTTTTCGATGTTTATTGAAGCATAGTAATCTCGATCCCTTAGGTCGTGCGCGTAGGATTTAAAAGCCGTGAAACTTGGGTGCTCATTCATATAGTCATTCAAATCATTGCCGCGTCTTATAGATAGGGCGCCGTGAGTTTCTGCATTCAGAGGCGCCAAACCTATCAGGGTTATGACCGCTATCAACAAATGCGAGAGCACGCGACGCATGACCTTCCCTCGTACTCATATTCGTTCAAAAAAGTTCACTATTTAGAATATCGCATTTCCGGATGCATGTCACGCCGCGCAGTCCCGCGCGGATCGTAATTTTGACGTGATTTGCCAATTCGATATCAGTGCAGCGGTCAGAAGCTGGGCAAAAAACAAAACAAGAACATCCTTGAGCAAAAAGGGATTGACAAATTGTAGGCTACGCTGCAAACCAGTGTCCAAGATCGAAAGGAAATTTCGCCGCGAATGTAGTGGTTCTGATTCTGTTGGTCTTTTTCTCTTCGGAGGGGTGCCCGAGCGGCTAAAGGGGACGGACTGTAAATCCGTTGGCTAAGCCTACGTTGGTTCGAATCCAACCCCCTCCACCAGAAGTTGCATTTATTCCCCTATTATACTGGGAAATTTCCGGATGCGGAGCGGTTTGATCCATCCGCAAACCCGTCGTTTCGCGCTCTAGTCTAGTTCCCGCTTCTCCTTCTCATTTCAATCGCCTTCCTATACGTCCTGGACGTGTGAATGATGCCGCCTGTCCCATCCCATCGGGCAAAAACGCCGCAGCCCGGAAAAGAAGTTAAAGCGCGGCTTGCTTCCAATATTCGTCTGAAAAAGACGGGCGTGAACGCCAGCGGCTCCTCTTGAGGTTCCTCTCGATCCGCCCCGCTATCAGACTTCGCTCATGCAGAAAGCGCCCTTTTGCGGCCCTTGCTTTCGCGAAATAAAAATCCAGAAAGATATCTCAGAATTGCGATCGGCCACGCCAGAGTGGCTATCGAAATGAAGATGATATGACGCGCGGCAGCGGCTTCGATGAGTGATGCGGTGGTGTACGGGAAGAAGATTTGGCCAACGGCCATAGCGGCGCCGACAACCGAAAGCAGAGCGAAACCAAAGCCCAAAGCCCGCGCAAAGCTATGCCTGCTTCCGCGCAGCGTAAGGGCTGTCACGCCGTATCCAACGAAAACCAGCGATCCTCCGAGCCACGGCGCAAGAGGGACGAGCGCGCCGCCCGCGATGCCGATCAGCATGCCGCCCCAGAAACCCGACCACGCGTCTGGCGACCCGCCATCGGGACGAACGGGAATAAACGGGGTTTCATCTTCGTGCTGTGAGTTGTCATCGACGTAGTCGATGAGGTCACGCGGAGATTCCGCGGTCATGCATACCTCCTCCAAGATCGGATGCGTCTTTCGCAGGAGCATAAGAACTATCCGACTGGGTAGAATGTAACCTTTACAGGGTATACTGGAAGAGCCCGGTCCTTCCAGCTCGCGCCAGCAGAAAAATATTCATCCAACACTTGAAGGTCTGCCCGCGCAAGCCTACGGGCGGGTCCAAGGCCGCCGATACAGTCTCGCTATCGCGCGAGTTCTTTCAGACCGAGCCGGATGAGATCCTCGGTGCGGGCGGCTTCGCCAGCCTTGGCGATGGCCGTCGAGATCGCGGCGTTGGCCTGAAGCGGCGCATAACCAAGATTGAGAAGGGCGGACACAGCCTCAGCGGCCGGGGCGGGCGCTACGCTGCCGTTCTGAGCGCCGCTGACTTGGGCGGGGGCATGGCCTGCGGCCGGGGTGGTCGCAAGGGCGAGGGGAGGCGCTTTGTCTTTGAGTTCGGTCACGATGCGCAGCGCCACTTTCGGCCCGACACCGGGAGCGCGCGCGACCATGCTCTATCCTGAAGCGCGATCGCATTGGCAAGCTGTCCCGCATCGAGGGTGCTGAGAATGGAAAGCGCGACCTTCGCGCCCACGCCTTGCACGCTTTGCAGGAGGCGGAACCAGCCGCGCTCCGCCTCGCTCAGGAAGCCGTAAAGCTTGATCGCATCTTCCCGGACATGCGTCTCGATGGAGAGCGTAACGGGTTCGCCCGGCGCGGGCAGCACCGACAATGTCCGCGAGGAGCAGGCAACCTCATAGCCGACGCCACCCACATCGATGATGGCGTGATCCGCGCCGACCGCGTCGACCAACCCTCGCAATTTCCCGATCATGGCCGAAAGCTAACCCGAGTCGAAGGGGATGGCTGTGTGCTCGCTTTCATTTTACACAAGTCCCGTCGGCTTCTCTCCTCCTTTCGCTTGCATTGCCCCGGCGCTGAGCCTAAGAGAAAGCGCCTTGCCGGGAGGTTAATGCAAATAAGCCATTGTTATAGAAGGAAAAAGTACGATGATGATATGCGCCGCCGCAGGCGCGAACGGCGCGCGGAAGGTTAATTTGTGCGACCGGAAATATATTTAACGGATTTTTGCTCGTCCCAGTAAAGGAAAAAATTCCGGCATTAAGTTCAGTTTAATGGGGCTTAGAATGCCTCTTCGTTTTCAATGGGTTAGAGTCGTCTTTTTGCATCCCGTCAAAGGCGCGAGTGCTCCTTGCTTGTGACTTTTAAGTATAATCAGGCAGGAATTAAATGTTTTGGCAGCGCCGTTAACCACACCGGGTTAATGGCTGATCCGCGGAACGTTCTGTTTACCGCAATGGCCGGCCATTTGCGCCTTGCGCTGAACAATTGTTGCGAGCGGCGTCCGGCGTTACGATCCATTCCCCACATTTGGTGAAGCCTGGTCCGATGCAAAAGTTAAGGCTCTAACGTCCTGGCAACCCGAAAGCCGACGTCGTTGTGACGGACGACCGGCGAGTCGCTGCCGCGGTAAGCCGCGCGAAGAAGCCGTGGAATGGCGTCCCAGGAGCCGCCGCGACGCTGAGAAAACTGCCATCGCGGTTCTCGCGGCTTCGAGTCATCGCTTGATGCGCCCTCGTAGTCGTGCAAGCAATCCTCAACCCACTCCCAAACATTGCCGTGCACTTGATACAGCCCCCAAGGATTCGGCTCGAAACTATCCACGGACACTGTCTTTTCGCGCCACTTTCCTTTGATGCCGCGCCATTGATTCTTCCGTCGTAGTTTGCGTGATCGTGGATATCGAGAGCCCCACCAGAAGGGGCCGGACGAACCAGCGCGGCACACATACTCCCACTCGGCTTCGCTAAGAAGGCGATATTCCTTGCCCGTCTTCGTCTTCAGCCAAGCCAAATAAGCATTCGCATCGTTCCAGCTTACGTTGATAACCGGGCGCCGCTCGCGGCCCCAGCCTTGATCGGAAGGCACATACCGTTTTCCAAATCCCAGAATACCGCTGCCGCCATCAGCGGCGTAGGCGTCCCACTCGTCGAACGTCACCGCATACTCCAACGCAAACGGCTTTGCGATTGTCACCTTGCGCTTCGGCCCTTCCAATTTATCGCCCCTCTTCATTGGCAGCTCTCCCATCGTGAAACTGCCGGCCGGGATCACAACCATTTCCGGCGCAAGATTGAGGTCCCGGAAGCTTTCGACCGGCTTCAGCCACGTCTCACGAGCTTCCTGCCCAACGCCAACCATGACGCGCACCATTCCCGGAACCGCAGAGGACCTTGGAAATTCATGCTGTGTTTTCGCGGCCGGTGGAGACGGCGAGGCCGTGGTAGGTTTAGGCGTTGACGCCTGCTTAGCTCCTTTCCTCCAGCGCCGAGATCCACCTAGCGCCTTTTTGCCCTAGTCGCCTTGAAAGTGCTCTGCGAACATCCGGAGGGCTTCAATGTCCGCCGATTTCTCGAGCTTCGCCCATTCCTGGGCCGCAATTTCAAGCTCGGAGTAGAGTTGCGGGAGGCGTCAAAGCGGGCGCGGCGTCTTGGACGGTTTGCGGGGGAATCTCCACGCCGGGGCGGCGATCCGACCGCCCCGCGAGGAACATCGGAATGCGCGAGATGTCGCCATCCAGCTGACGGGGCGCATGACATTGCGGGACGACGGCTTCTTTCCAGCCGTGACGCTCCTTGATGCGCTCCGCCATCGCCGCGCACAGATCGCCGAGCGTAAGCCGCCTCGCGCCGGCCGCTTCCGCCGTAAGCACCTCCGCCAGCGCGCCTGTGAACATGGTCGCGCCTTCATAGCCGCCTCTGCCCTATGCCAGCATGTCCTTGTCCGAAGCCGTCAAAAGGCGAAGCTGGGAGCACTCGCGGATTTGCTTTCTCGATCAGCGTGTAGAGGCTCGCGCTCTGCCAGGCTGCCAACCGCCTCGCCCGCAAAGCAGCAATCCAGGATGAAGGTGCAGCGCCGCCGCGTGAGCACGGCTTTCGCCTCGATCATGGCGACGGAACTGCCTGATGGCTAAACCCGTCGCTGACCTCGCGCCCGGGCTTCGTTCCTTTGAGAACCAGTAGTAGGTGTGCTCGCGATCCGGCAGAAGGTCGCCGTGCCCGCAATAGTAAAGCACCACGTCGCGCATATCGTGGATGCGCCTCCACGTGAGCCTCGATGCGGTCGACGATGTCGTCGAGGCGAGATCCTTGTCGAAATAGTCCAGCACCTTCACTTCGCTGAAAACCGTATGAGCGGGCGACAACACCTTTTTCGCAAGCTCCGCCGAGCGCTTGAAAGCGCGTTGTCGAGCTTGCGGCTCGGATAATGAGGAAACGTGCTGGCCCCGAGGATGACCAGGCCCAAGGTCTTGAGGTCCGCAAGCGTCTCGGCGTCAGCCGCGGAGCGCGGTGCGGCAGGGCGGCTGGATTCCTCGCCAAGGATGACCGCATCGCCGGACGGAGTTTCAACCTTCGCCCGCGTGCCCCATTTGCGTAAGATGGGCCAAATCGCGTCAAAAACCTTCTGGCCAGTGCGATTGAGCGGCGCCTTTCACGATCTCCTTTGCCCGCATCCTTGGCGAGTTCGATAAGACCGGCCCCGAGCCCAGACCCTGCGGCGATAACCAGGATCGAGCCGAGGTCCTGGGCGTCGCCGCTTGCGCGCGCACAGAGTGATTTGATCTGGCGCGACGCCGTCCAGATGCCAAGGTCCTGCGCAAGTTCTTTCGCAAGGATCGATGCCATCGGCAGGCGAAAGGTCGGGAAAGCTTATGACAATTTGGCCGTTGTTTCCGCCGGCGTTCATGGTGCCCCCCAATAGAACAAGCGGCATAGCGATATGTGACAATCTACAAAGTTTCGGCCGCACCGCAAGTGGAAGCAAAGGCCGAGGTACGCCAATGCCTCACCTGGCATAGCAAGCGGCGAGGCTGCGGGCGCGCCGGTGATGGGCGTGCGTGATCGCAACGCAAGCGCATCGGCGGCGTCGGCTGTCTCGGGAGCCGCCTTCGGCAAGAAGATAGCGAAGCATGGCGCGAATCTGGGCCTTATCGGCGTGTCCGGAGCCGGTGACGGTCTTCTTGACGGTGTTGGGCGCATATTCCGCGACGGCAAGGCCCAGGCGGGCCGGCACGAGCAGCGCGATCCCGCGGGCCTGTCCGAGCTTCAAGGCTGAACGGGCATTGACGTTCACGAAGGTTTCCTCGACCGCGGCCTCCGCCGGCAGCCAGCGCCGCACCACCTCCTCGAGACCCGCGAAAAGAGCCGAGAGCCTCTGCGCCATTGGCTCGTCCGCGTCCGGGGTGATGGTGCCGCAGGCGACGAAAGACAGGCGCGCGCCATCCCAATCGACGACGCCCCAGCCGAGATTGCAGAGGCCGGGGTCGAGGCCAAGGATGCGCGTGACCTGTTTTTCCATGAAGCCGCCGGTTCCAACATTCGCTGGCCGCAGGGTCTTCTGCGTCGCTGGCGGCGGTCAAGGGATTTCGGGACATCGGGACAGACTTCCGATGGACCTTTCACCTTTTATTAGATCGAGCGTGCCAACTCACGGTCGAGACACTATCTGTGCGCAACGGCTGTCCACGATGCGGGGATCGCCGAAAAGACCTTTGCGCAAAATCAGGCGCGGTTTACTCAAGCGTTCAAATTGAGGACGAAGGTATGAAAACAGACCTGCCGCGAACGATCCATCTCAAGGACTATGCGCCGCCGCCGTTCCTGATCGCCAGCACCGAGCTCGACGTTGCCCTGCACCCATCGCAGACAAGGGTAAAAGCAAAGCTTTCTCTGCACCCGAACCCGAATGCGAAGGGCAAAACGCAGCCGCTCAAGCTTGACGGCGAACTCTTGCAGCTCGTCCGCGTGGCCGTCGATGGGAAAGAGTTGGCGGCGCGGGACTATCGGGTCACCGACAAGGATTTGACCATTCACGGCGTGCCGTCCGCGCCGTTCACGCTCGAGATCGAGACGATTTGCGATCCAGAAGCGAACAAGGCGCTGAGCGGGCTCTACAGGTCGCAGGGCGTCTATTGCACGCAATGCGAGGCGGAAGGCTTTCGCCGCATCACTTACCATCTCGACCGGCCCGACGTCCTGTCGAAGTTCCGGGTGCGCATCGAGGCGGACCGGCAAGGAAGCGCCGGTCCTGCTTTCGAACGGCAATCTCATCGAAAGCGGAGACGCTGAAGGCAGCCGCCATTTCGCGGTCTGGGAGGATCCGTTCCCGAAGCCGTCCTATCTCTTCGCGCTCGTCGCCGGCAAGCTGGCGCATGGTGCAGGACAGCTTCACCACGCGATCGAGCGCAAGGTCGATCTGCGCATCTATGTCGAGCCGGGCAAGGAAGACCGCTGCGCCTGGGCGATGGATTCGCTCAAGCGCTCCATGAAGTGGGACGAGGAGCGCTTCGGCCTCGAATACGATCTCGACACTTTCATGATCGTGGCCGTCTCCGACTTCAACATGGGCGCGATGGAGAACAAGGGCCTGAACGTCTTCAACGACGCCCTGATCCTGGCCCGGCCCGAAACCGCGACCGATGCCGATTACGAGAGCATCGAGGCCGTGATCGCGCATGAATATTTCCACAACTGGACGGGCAACCGCGTCACCTGCCGGGACTGGTTCCAGCTCTGCCTCAAGGAGGGCCTGACGGTCTTCCGCGACCAGGAGTTCAGCGCGGACGTCCGCTCGGCGGTCGTGAAGCGGATCCAGGAAGTCCGCTTCCTGAAAAGCGCGCAGTTCCCCGAAGATGCCGGGCCGCTCGCTCACCCGGTGCGCCCCTCCTCCTTTATCGAAATCAACAACTTCTACACGCGGACGGTCTACAACAAGGGCGCCGAACTTTGCCGGATGCTGCAAACCGTGCTTGGCAAGGATGGGTTCAGGCGAGGCCTCGATCTCTACTTCCAGCGCCACGACGGGCAGGCTGTAACGGTTGAGGATTTCATCTCCGCGCTCGGCGATGCCAACAAGACCGATCTGTCGGAGTTCCTGCTCTGGTACAATCAGGCGGGCACGCCCGCCGTCGACGCGCGGATGACCTATTCGCAGGCTTCGAAATCTGCCCGTTTGACCTTGAGTTCAGTCTTATCCTCCGATCGAGGGCGGAGCGAAAAGAAAGCCCGTTCCGATCCCCGTCCGTCTTGGGCTGCTCGGAGCCGACGGAGAGGAGATACCGCTCAACACCGGCGGCGCACCCCTGCGCAATGGCCTCGTCATGCTTCGGAAGAAGAAGGAGGTCTTCACGTTTGAAGATGTCGGCGAACGGCCGGTCCTGTCCGTTCTTCGAGACTTCTCGGCGCCCGTAAAGCTGAATGTCACGGCGAGCGACCGCGAGATGCTGACGCTCATCCGTTCCGACAGCGACCTCTTCAACCGCTGGCAAACGGCGCAGGCCTTCGCGTTGAAGCATATCGCGGACATGTCGAAAGCGATCGCGAGCGGCTCCGAGCCGCGGCCAAACCCGCGCTTCGTGCAGGCGGCTGGCGCCGTCGCGAGTGACGACAGTCTCGAACACGCCTACCGCGCCACGTTTCTGGCTTTGCCGTCCGAGTCGGACGTTGCGCAGGCGATTGGCGAAAATGTCGACCCCGAAGCGATCCACACCGCCCGCGAGGCCTTGCGGGCGGCGTTCGGCCGGGGCTTGCGGGCCATCCTCGAAGGCATCTATGAGGGGAGCGCTCCCGCCGAACCCTACAGCCCGGATGCCGAAAGCGCGGGCAAACGCGCGCTTCGCCAGGCGTCCCTGAGCCTGCTCGCGACCGGGAAGAGCCGCTTCGGCATCGCCAGGGTCAAGGAGCAGGCGCGCACGGCAACGAACATGACCGAGGCCATGGGGGCGCTGTCGATCCTTTCGCACGTTGGCGGGGAAGCCTACGAGCAGGCGCTCCAGCGCTTCTATCGGCGTTGGAAGGATGAGGCCCTTGTGATGAACAAGTGGTTCGCCTTGCAGGCCACCTCGCCGAGCCCGGAAACGCTGAAGCGGGTGAAGGAACTCACCGCGCATCCGCTGTTCTCGGTCAAGAATCCGAACAGGGTTCGCTCCGTTTACGGCGCATTCGCGCATGGCAATCAGGTTCGCTTCAACGATGCGAGCGGCGAGGGCTACGAGTTCGTCGCAAGCGCTGCGATCGAGATCGACGGCTTCAATCCGCAGATCGCGTCGCGCCTCGTCGGCGCCTTCGAGAGCTGGCGCATTTTTGAGCCCAAACGGCGCGGCCTCGCGCTCGCGGCTCTTCAGCGCGTGCTGGCGAAGAAGAATCTCTCCTCCGACGTGTTCGAGATTGTAACGAAAATCGTCGGGGAGAAAGCCCATGCGATAGCGGCTTGAGCGAAACTTATGATAAAAATCAAGCTATCGGAGGTTACCTGATAATATTACCGGTTTGGCGAGGCATGTCTTGATGAGGTAGAGGCTTTGTTAACCAAAGGCCTGCAGTTTAAGGACTCGGTTATCTGGGTTAATTCTGCCGGCAGTAAGATATGACCCTCTACGCTCTTCAAGACTCCTTCTCCGATGCGCGTCCCTTGCGGGAGAGGCGAGGCGAAGCTCGCCCCTGGAATTGGGGCACGAAGGTCCAAGCAGCGCCGGGCTCAACGGCCCCGTCGCAATATGAGTTTGTCGTAATCGGGGCCGGGTTGGCTGCACTCCTGCTTCTCGCGCCGATCGTTCTGGGATCGGCGCCCGCCCGGCCGGAGATGGGAGCTGCTTTCCTGTGCACAGCGGCAATTTCACTTCTTGCCGTTGCTTCGGCCATGCAGCGCGCCCTTGCCAGGGCCAGAGCCGCCGAGCAGTTGCTCGCCGCCCAGAATGAGGCCATGGAATTTGCTGGCGGAATTGCGCTCCGCTGGCAATTGGTGAACGGTGAACTGACGTGGAATGGCAACGCGGCCCCGGTTCTGGGAACTTCTTCTCACCGGGTTCCGAACAATTTCCGCGACTTGCGCCCCTATGTCCATCCCGATGACTGCCTCTACAATTCGATCTCGCGCGTGCTCCGGGCAGAAGAAAACGGCGTGAACTGGCCCGTCCGCATCAAGGATGGGGAGAGCGGCTGGAAAGAGTTCTGCCTCAAAGGAAAGATCGGCCGCGACGCCAAGAGCGGTCATCCGGTTTTCGGCGGCGTTCTCACGCCTGCCGAGGAACTTGCTGGGAGCTTGACGAGGATCGTGGAATCGCTCCCGATCTCCTTTGCGATCTGGGACGGTCAAAATCGGCTCGTATTTTGTAATCGCAAGTTCCGGCAGCTCTATCGCATCGTGGGGGCAGCTTCTATGCGGGGCAAATTGTTCGAAGACGTGCAGGCACAGGCCCGGGAGCCTATCGCGCAGCGTCCGCCAGAGGTTCAATGCGCGGCGGGCTGCTTCCAGTCGCGCGATCTTGAGCTGCCTAATGGCGAGTGGATGCAGATCTGCGAATATTGGACGGGGGACGGGGCCTTGGTGAGCGTTGGCACGGACATCACGGTGTCGAAGCACAGCGAGCGCCAGGTTCTTGAACGGGAGCAGGAAATGCGGGCGAGGGTCGACGGCTTCGAACAAAGCCGCAGACAGTTGGAGATTCAGGCGCGGCAGCTTCGCGAGCTTGCGGAAAGCTACAATGAGGAAAAAATTCGCGCAGAAGCGGCAAATCAGGCGAAGTCCGAATTTCTTGCAAATGTCAGCCACGAGTTGCGCACGCCGCTGAACGCCATCATCGGCTTCTCGGAAATGATGCGCGACGGTGTGCTCGGCCCCATCGGCAATCCCAAGTATGAGAGCTACGTCAAGGACATCTACGCGAGCGGCCGCTACCTTCTGGAGATGATCAACGACATTCTCGACATGTCGAAGATCGAGGCGGGCCGTATGACGCTCTCGCCGGAGTGGTTCACGCTCTCGACCGTTGTCGAGGAATGCCTGACCGTCGTTCACCCTAGCGCCATCGAAGGCAAGGTCGAACTCCTGCAGTACGGCAACGCGAACGTCCCCGTTTTTGCCGACAAACGCGCCCTGAAGCAGGTTTTGATCAACCTCCTCGCAAACGCCATCAAGTTTACCCCGCAGAGGGGAAAGGTTGCGCTGCGCGCCTACCGCTATCGCGGCAGCCTTCGCATCGCCATCGCCGATACAGGCGTCGGCATCGCCAAGCACGAGATCGGAAGGCTTGGCAAGCCGTTCGAGCAGGTGGGAAATCAGTTAACCAAAGGACACAAGGGCACGGGCCTGGGGCTCGCGATTTCGCGATCCCTCGTTGAAATGCATGGCGGCAAACTCGACATCAAGAGCAGGGTAGGTGAGGGCACAACCGTGACCTGCATCCTGCCGTTGCGTGACGATAAGGATGCTGGCCAAGAGGCTGCGTGACATTCAATTCCAATAGTACCGCCGTTACTTTCGATGAAACGCGGCCCGAAAAGACGTCCGTAGCGATCAGGGAGTTGGCTGCGCGGGCGCGCGGACGCGACGTCACCGTCGGCGAAATTCTTCATGCGCTCAAAGATCGCGGTTTTGGCGTCTTCATGATCCTGTTCGCGTTGCCGAACGCGGTCATCCCCGGCATTTCCTTCATTCTTGGCGCTCCCGTGGCGCTGTTAGCGCTCCAGCTTGCAGTCGGGCGCGAAGAGGTCTGGCTGCCCGAATTCATGCGCCGCCAGAAGCTATCGGCATCGGTTTTCGAGACGATCGCTGCGCGTGTTGAGAAGTTTCTGCTCTGGATCGAGAAACGCTCCATGCCTCGCTGGTGCTCGGTTGTGACTGGCCCGGGTGAGCGGTTCGTTGGCCTTTACATCGCAGTTGTTGCCGGGTTCCTGATGATGCCGATCCCTTTCGGAAACGGGCTGCCTGCGTTTGGCATCGCACTCATGGCCGTCGGCCTCATCGAAAAGGATGGGAAAGCGGCCGTTATCGGAATGATACTCGGGTTTCTGGGCACGCTTTATATCGGTGTAGCGGTTGCGGCTGGCGTCGGAGCTTTCAAGGCGGCTTTGAGTCTATTCTGAGAGCGGCCGCAATCGCCGGTGCGTTGTACCTTCAACATAAATTAAGCCGCCTGGACTTCGCAGATGCGCCACGCGCCCGAATCGCTGGACCTCTTCATCCGCCATCCTCCCCGCTCGTGAATGCGGTTTTCCGGCGGGTCCTGCCGCAGCTGGAGCCGACCCGGAATGACGAGACGCTGAAGAAGCTTCCCAATTATCGCGAGCTTTGTCCGGACAGCCGGTGGCGTTATTCCCTCGCTCTGACGCAAACCTCGAATTAGGATTGCTGCATAAACTGCACTAGCCCGAGCCAAAAACGACGGTTGCGGTCGCGAGCGCTGCGATGCCCTCGCGCCTGCCGGTGAAGCCCAGACCCTCGCTTGTCGTCGCTTTCACGCTCACGCGCTCGTGCTCGATGCCGAGAAGCTCCGCCATACGCGCGCGCATGGCGTCGCGGTGCGGCCCTATCTTTGGGCGTTCGCAAATGAGCGTAACGTCGACATTCGTGATGCGCCCGCCGCGCTCGCCGACGAGCTTGGCCGCGTGAAGCAGAAACACCGTGGAGTCCGCGCCGCTCCATTGCGGATCGGAGGGCGGAAAATGGTCGCCGATGTCGCCCGCGCCGATGGTGCCATAAAGCGCGTCGGTCAGCGCGTGCAGACCCGCGTCGGCGTCGGAGTGACCCTTGAGCTTATGACTGTGGGGAATGTTGACGCCGCAAAGCGTGACGTGATCGCCATCCTCGAAGGCATGCACATCGAAACCTGTGCCCGACCTCACATCGGCGAATGCGCGTGTTCCACCCGTTGCAATCAAGTCTGCCATCGCCAAGTCCTCAGCCGTGGTGATTTTCATATTCTCTGATGTGTTTTCGACAAGCGCCACGGTAAGCCCGTGCCACTCGGCGATGGATGCGTCGTCGGTAAAATCCGTGCGGGCCGCTGCAGCGCGGTGAGCGTCGAGGATTTTCGCGTAGTGGAACGTCTGAGGCGTCTGCGCGCGCCACAGCCCGTCGCGGGAGACGGTTCCCGCGCTGCGCCCGCCCTCGCCGCGTTTCAGCGTGTCGGTCACGGGCGCGGCGGCGATCGCGCCGTCGAACGTTTCAAGGGCGTCGAGCGTATCGCCGATGCACTGGGCGGAGATGAAAGGCCGGGCCGCGTCATGGATCAGCACGGCATCCGGCGAGAAGGAAGTCAGCGCCTCAAGCCCCGCAGCGACGGAAAGCTGCCGTGTCGCTCCTCCGGGCACGGGCCTCAGAAGCTTTTCCGATAAGAGCCCTTCCGCCGCCTCCTCGTAGAGGTCCTGGTCGCCAGCCCGGATGACGGTGAGGACCAGATGGAGGCGTGGATGGTTGATGAAAGCCTCAAGCGTGCGCCGCAGGATGGGCTTCCCCCCAGCCTCGCAATATTGCTTCGGCCGCCCCTGATTGAGCCCGGCGCGGACGCCGCTCCCACCGGCCACGATGACCGCGGCGTAAACGCGTTGTTTTTGGTCCTGGATTTGCATAGTCACCGGCAACTGCGGAGAAGAGGGGATCGCACGACCTTATAAGCTGCCTTTCAAACAGCCAAGCGCTTTTGCGTGACGGTCATTTTGCCTACTGACATGAGGGCCGAATTTGCTACAATGCCTACAACTTAGTCGCCCTGCATCAATGCCCAGCATTTGGGCAGATCCTGATGCAGGTTGGGCTTGTCCAACTCCGCAACTGTCATCGGGCGAAGCCAGCTTGCTTGATCCTACGATCCCCAGAGGGAAGACCAGGAAGAAGGCCGCCGAAAGCGCGAAAGCGCTTGATTTCAAGGCGCTGCTCCAAGGTCTTCCGCACATTGTTCTTGTCGTCGACGGCGAGAACCGCATTGTTTTTGCGAATTTCGCAGCTGAGGTGTTTTTCGGCATAAGCGAACCGTTGCTTAAAAAACGTGCATTGCATTCGGTGCTGGCATTCGCAAATCCGCTCTCGTCGCTTGCGAACCAGGTGAGGTCCACGCGGGGCGCCGTCAACGAATACGAAATCGATCTCGCCTCTCCGGAGACGCCCCATCGCGCGGTCGATATTTTCGCTTCGCTGCTCGCGGAGGATCAGGATCACGTCCTTCTCATGGTGCAGCAGCGCAGTATGGCTGCCATGATCGAGAGGCAGCTCATACATCGGGGCGCGGCACGCTCCGTATCCGCCATGGCGGCGGTCCTCGCTCATGAAATCAAAAATCCGCTTTCGGGGATCCGGGGCGCGGCGCAACTCCTGGAGGTGGGAGCAGCGGAGGAAGACCGCCCCCTCGCCCGCCTCATCACCGAGGAGACCGATCGCATCCGCGATCTCGTCGACCGCATGGAGGTCTTCGGAGACGAGCGTCCCGTTCATAAAGAATCGGTCAACATTCACACTGTTCTCGATCACGTCCGCCAGATAGCCCGCGCCGGATTTGCGCGTCACCTGACGATCACGCAGAGCTATGATCCAAGCCTCCCGGCCGTGCCCGGCAATCGCGACAAGCTCATCCAGGCGTTCCTCAACCTTGTCAAAAACAGCGCCGATGCCATTGCCGACAAACCGGACGGACAAATCAATCTTTCGACAGCGTTCCGGCCCGGCCTCAGCCTCAGGCTTCCCCATTCGGACTCCAGCGTAAAGTTGCCTTTGGAGATTTGCGTGACAGACAACGGGCCGGGCGTCCCGGAGGATGTGAAGCCGCATCTCTTCGAGCCATTCGTTACAACGAAGGCGAAAGGCGCGGGGTTGGGCCTTGCCCTTGTCGCGAAGATCGTCGGCGACCATGGCGGGGTCATCGAGTGCGAGTTGCGCAGTCGTCAGACCACGTTCCGCATGCTTCTGCCAATGTACACAACATCCGCGCGTAAAGATGGAGCGAAATGACATGGGCCGCGGAAATGTTCTCATAGCCGACGATGATGCGGCTATCCGTACAGTCGTGAATCAAGCCTTGGCGAGGGCCGGCTACAGCGCTCGCGCGACGAGCAACGCGGCGACGCTGTGGAACTGGATCAGCCAGGGCGAGGGCGATGTGGTGATCACCGATGTGATCATGCCCGACGAAAACGCTTTCGACCTCATCCCGCGCATCAAGAAGATCAGGCCCGAACTGCCGATCATCGTCATGAGCGCGCAGAACACGTTCATGACGGCTATTACGGCTGCGGAGCGCGGCGCTTATGAATATCTGCCGAAGCCATTCGACCTTAAGGAACTGGTCGCCGTCGTCGGCCGCGCCCTGCGGGAGCCGAAGGTTGCGAAATCGTCCATCCCTAATGAGGCCGAAAGCGAAAACCTGCCGCTGATCGGGCGCTCGCCGTCCATGCAGGATGTGTACCGGGTGATGGCGCGCCTGATGCACACCGATCTGACAGTCCTGATCACCGGCGAATCCGGAACGGGCAAAGAACTCGTCGCGCGCGCTCTTCACGACTACGGCCAGCGGCGTAAGGGGCCGTTCATCGCCATCAACATGGCGGCGATCCCGCGCGAGCTGATTGAATCCGAGCTTTTTGGCCACGAGAAGGGCGCTTTCACCGGCGCAGCGCAGCGCTCGGTTGGCCGCTTCGAACAGGCGGACGGCGGAACGCTTTTTCTCGACGAAATCGGCGATATGCCGATGGAGGCGCAGACGCGTCTTCTCCGCGTGCTGCAGGAAGGCGAATACATGACGGTCGGCGGGCGCGTGCCCATCAAGACCGACGTGCGCATCATCGCAGCCACCAACAAAAGCCTGGAAAACCAGATTGCGCTCGGCCTCTTCCGCGAGGACCTCTATTACAGGCTGAACGTGGTCCCTTTGCGCATGCCGCCCTTGCGCGAGCGGCTGGAAGACGTGCCGGACCTTGTCCGCCATTTCCTCAAACTTGCGGAGAAAAGCGGCCTGCCGTCGAAAACTTTGACCCAGGACGCCTACGACCGACTCAAGCGTCACACCTGGCCCGGCAATGTCCGGGAGTTGGAGAACCTCGTTCGCCGCCTCAGCGCGCTCTATTCGCAGGAGCTCATTTCAGCGGATATTGTGGATAACGAACTGTCGACGAGTTCCAGCGCCACCTCTGCCGACACACCGCCGCCTGGAAAAGCCAAGCTCAATGAGTGGATGGAAGCCTATCTATCGGACTATTTCGGTGCTTTCGGCGACCAGCTCCCGCCGCCCGGCCTCTACGACCGGGTGCTTCGTGATGTGGAAACTCCGTTGATAACAGCCGCGCTCGCGGCGACGCGGGGAAACCAGATCAAGGCCGCCGAGCTTCTCGGCCTGAACCGGAACACGCTTCGCAAGAAGGTGCGCGAGCAGAAAATCCGGGTCATTCGCAGCCCAGCCTAGCGCGAAATCAGCAATCGCCTCCGTGATTTTGCCTCAACCGGCGCAGCAAATGCCCGGATACTTGGGCTTGGCTGTGATTCGCAACCGTTCGGACACACCAGGTCACAACAAAACGTGGTGGATTTGCCACAATTTCCACAAACTCACCCGCCACCGATGCTGCTCGGCAACAGAGTGGCAATAAGCTCGTGACGGCAGGTTTCAAGGCGCAATTCAAAGCGGGTCTCGCAATGGCGGGACGGCGTGTCAGCGCTTTCTGGCTGAGCCTCAGCGTCGTCGTTGCCGCGCTCCTGTCGAGCGTCGCGACCTTCCTGATCCTGAACGGCCTGACCTCGATCATCCCGACGAACAACGTCGTACTCTGGACGCTCGGCATCAACGCCGCCTTGGTCCTTGCGATCATCGGCATCATCGGGGTCCAGGTCGCCCAGCTTTTGAAAGCCAGAAAGCGCCAGGCGGGCGCGGGCCTTCACTTCCGCATCGCGGGCGTTTTCAGCCTTGTTGCGTTGGTTCCGGCGGTGCTCCTGGCGATCTTCGCCACCGTTTCGATCGACCGTACCTTCGACACGTTCTTCTCCACCCGCGTCAAGAGCATCGTCGCCAATTCGGTGGAGGTCGCGCAGTCCTACATGCAGGAAAGCGGGCAGACCATCCGCTCCGACATTGTAGGCGTGAGCCGGGAGGTCGAGGAAAAGGCGGCGCTCTATCAGGAGGACAAGCCGTCGTTCGACCGGTTCTTCTCGGCTGCCGTTGCGCTCCGCGCCGTTCCCGCCGCCTTTATCATAGACTCGCGGGGCAACCTTCTGGCGGCTGCCTCCGAAGGCCCTCCCTATCGCGCTCCGCCTCTGGCTGACATCGCACGCGCCTCCGAAGGGCGTATCGTGCCGGTGAGCTGGGATCTCTCCAACGGTGTGGCGGCGTTGAAGAAGCTCAACGGCATGGGCGACGCCTATCTCTACGCACTTCGCCCGGTGAACCCCAATGTTTTCCGGCTTCTGCAGCGCACGCAATTCAACATCATGCAGTTCGCGCAGCTCGAACAGGCCAGGGGCCAGTATCAGCTCGTCTTCGCGATCATGTATGTGCTGCTGGCCCTGACCCTTCTGACATCGGCGATCTGGACCGGGCTCGTCTTCGCGAATCGCCTCGTCATGCCGATCCGGAAGCTCATCGGCGCCGCGCAGGAGGTGAGCCAGGGCAACCTCGACGTTCAGTTCGACGACGGGTTTGCGCGCGACGACATTGGCCGCCTCGGAGCGACGTTCAAGCAGATGACCGTCGACCTTAAGACGCAGCACGACGACATCATGACCAAGAATTCTGAACTCGATGAGCGGCGGCGCTTCATCGAGGCCGTGCTTTCGGGTGTTTCGGCTGGCGTCATCGGGGTCGATCCGGCGGGATGCGTGACACTTGCCAACCGGTCGGCGCTTGAGCTTCTCGGACTCAAGGAGGAGAGGCTGATTGGCAAGGCGCTCAAAACCGGCGTTCCTGAGTTTGGCGAAGTCATGGAAAAGTCGCGCCGGCAAGTCCGCGCCAAGCCGGTGCAGAGCCAGGTTACGCTCGTGCGTGAGACCGGCGAGCGGAATTACGCCGTCCGGGTGACGCGCGAACAGGACGACAAAGCCGATTTCGGAGTGGTGTTGACGTTCGACGACGTCACGGAGCTGACGGTTGCGCAGCGGACGTCGGCCTGGGCGGACGTGGCGCGGCGCATCGCGCATGAAATCAAGAACCCGCTCACCCCGATCCAGCTTTCGGCCGAACGCATCCGGCGGAAATACGCGAGTTCGATCACGACCGACCGAGAGATCTTCGACAAATGCACCGATACGATCATCCGTCATGTCGGAGACATCGGGCGCATGGTCGACGAATTTTCGTCATTCGCGCGCATGCCCTCTGCCGTCTTCGAGGAGCAGGACATTCGGGAGGTCGTGCGCGAGGCCGTAATTCTGTTCCAGATGAGCCGGCCCGAGATCGAGTTCAAAATCGACACGCTGAAAGAGCCTCTGATCGCTTTGTGCGACCGGCGGCTCCTTACCCAGGCCGTCACGAACCTCGTGAAAAACGCGAGCGAAGCCGTGGACGCGTATCAAAACGCGACCGGCGGCGGCGAGGGCGGGGAGGCGAAGGGGCGAGTGGTGATCCGCCTTCGCGTAGTGGAGAACCGGTTCGTCATCGATGTGATCGACAATGGCTGCGGTTTGCCAAAAGAAAATCGTCACCGGCTGATCGAGCCCTACGTCACGACCCGGCAAAAGGGTACGGGGCTTGGCTTGGCCATCGTTCAAAGAATAACGGAACAGCACGGTGGCGTGCTGGAACTCGCCGACGCTCCCGCAGGCGAAGGCTATGCGCATGGCGCCTGGATCAGCATGTCGATCCCGGTGTCGCTGAGTTCCGACAGGACAGACAAGAACGAGACAAGGCCGAATGGCATAGGGCGAGGCACCGCCGCGTCCGGCCAGGCAGCGACGCGTGCGAAGGAGGGACTAAGCCATGGCGTCTGACATTCTGATCGTCGACGACGAAGCCGATATTCGGGAACTCGTCTCGGGGATCCTGGAAGATGAAGGACACAAGACGAGGCTCGCCAAGGACAGCGACGAGGCGCTGCGCGTCATCGAGGAGCGCCGGCCCTCTCTCGTCATTCTCGACATCTGGCTGCAGGGCTCGAAGCTCGACGGGCTGGAAGTTCTGGCTCGCATCAAGAAGCAGCACCCCGAGGTTCCGGTTGTGATCATCAGCGGTCACGGCAACATCGAAACGGCGGTCACTGCCATCAAGCGCGGGGCCTACGATTACATCGAAAAGCCCTTCAAGGCCGACAGGCTCGTGGTCGTGACCATGCGCGCGCTCGAAGCCTCAAAACTCAAGCGCGAGAACAAGGAGCTGAAGGAGAGGAGCTACTACAGCTCGGACCTGATCGGCAAATCCCCGGTGATGAACCATTTGCGCCAGAGCATCCAAAAGGTGGCGCCAACGAACAGCCGCGTGATGATCACGGGGCCGCAAGGGTCCGGCAAGGAACTCGCCGCCCGTTACCTTCACTCCACCTCACAGCGCGTGAACGGTCCCTTCGTTGCGGTCAACGCAGCGTCCATGGCTGCGGACCGGGTCGAAATCGAGTTCTTCGGCGTCGAAGAAACGGGCCAGAGCACGCGAAAGGTGGGCGCTCTCGAGGAAGCCCATAACGGCACCCTCTACATCGATGAGGTTGCGGACATGCCCGTCGATACCCAGGGCAAGCTCCTGCGCGTGCTCGTCGAGCAGAAGTTCCAGCGCATCGGCGGCGGCCCCAGGGT
Organism: uncultured Alphaproteobacteria bacterium; assembly: GCA_963833565.1. Classification (GTDB taxonomy): domain Bacteria; phylum Pseudomonadota; class Alphaproteobacteria; order Rhizobiales; family Rhodomicrobiaceae; genus Rhodomicrobium. The sequence continues at coordinate 135,766 of CAWHYO010000039.1, read as the reverse complement.
TTCGGTCGACGTGCGCATCGTCTCGTCTTCGAGCCGCGATCTCGAGCGCGAGATGAGCCAGGGCCGCTTCCGGCAGGACCTCTTTCATCGCCTCAACGTCGTGCCGCTCAGGGTGCCCTTCGCTGATCGAGCGCCGGGAGGACATTCCCGAACTCGTCGAGCACTTCGTGAAGCAGATCGCGCTTTCCTCGGGTCTTCCGCCCCGGGTGATCGGTGATGACGCCATGGCCGTTCTGCAATCGCACGAATGGCCGGGCAATGTGCGTCAGCTTCGCAACATCGTCGAGCGCGTCATGATCATGTCCAACAGCGAGCCCGAAGCGGTGATCACGGCCGACATGCTGCCCGACGATATCGGAGCAAACGTCCCTTTGTCATCGAACGGTTCGGGGGGGGAGCACCTCATGTCGCTCCCGCTCCGCGACGCGCGCGAGATTTTTGAGCGTGAGTATCTCATGGCGCAGATCAACCGTTTTGGCGGAAATATTTCACGCACTGCGGAATTCGTAGGCATGGAGCGCTCGGCCTTGCACCGCAAGCTCAGGGCTCTCGGCGTGAACTCCAACGACAGGGCCGGAGACATCCGACACTAGAGCAGCCCGCGTCCATTTGGATGCGGATAAGCTGCCCTAGCACTTTAGCATCGATCAACTTTTCCGCCTTTAATCGGTTTCGATCAGGCGGGTTGATCGAGCGCCCTTGCGCTTTTATAAGCCGGATGCACTTTGGCAATATAATTGCAGGTTGAAGGCTTGCGCGGGAAAGGCGGACCATGACACGGGTTGTCTATGTGAACGGCAGGTATGCTCCTTACGCCGAAGCCGCCATTCATGTTGAAGACCGTGGATTTCAATTCGCGGATGGTGTCTACGAAGTGTGCGAGGTTCGCGATGGTTGCCTCGTGGATGAGCGCAGGCACATGCGCCGGCTCGGCCGCTCGCTTCGAGAGATCGGCATGACCGAGCCGATGAGCTTGAAATCGCTCGGCGTGATCTTGCGCGAAACCATACGCCGCAACCGGGTAAAAAACGGAATGGCTTATCTCCAGGTGACGCGTGGCGTGGCGCGCCGCGATTTTGCCTTTCCTGCGGCGGCCGTTGCTCCAACCGTCGTCTGCTTTGCCCGTTCGCTGTCGCGCAGCAAGGCCGAGAAGAGGGCCGCCGCCGGGATTTCCGTTATTACCGTTCCCGATATCCGCTGGAAGCGCGTCGACATCAAGACCGTAGGACTTCTCGCGCAGTCTCTTGCCCGGCAGCAGGCGAAGGAGGCAGGCGCTGACGAGGCCTGGATGGTCGACGCCCAAGGTTTCGTTACTGAGGGGGCGTCCTGCAACGCCTGGATCGTAACCGCAGCAGGCATTCTGGTGACGCGCCCGGCAGAGTCTGGTATCCTGCGAGGGATAACGCGCGAGGTGGCGATGGAAGCGGCCCGCGCAAAGGGGCTTCATTTCGAGGAAAGGCCTTTCACGGTCGAGGAGGCGAAATCGGCGAGGGAGGCTTTTCAGACGTCCGCTTCCGGGCTTGTCATGCCGGTCGTCAGGATCGATGGCCACGTTATCGGGATCGGAAAGCCCGGGGACATTGCTCTGGAATTACGAAACACTTATCACAGTGTGGCGGAGATCTCTTCTCCTCACGAACTTTTAGCATGACCGAAAGGAACTGATGGACTATCAGCGGCGGGGCCGCTTGCGAGCAACCGGTCTGGTTGTGCGTATAAAGACCGGGACAAAAACGCAGGTGGGATAATCGGGTAGTGGGCAAGCGGCCAAGAGTGCCGCGATGAAAAAACGGACAGGTCATGCCAGACAAACAACAAAATTTACAAGACGCTTTTCTCAATCACGTTCGAAAAAACAAGAACTCCTCTTACGATCTTCCTCGTCAATGGCGTTAAGCTGCAGGGGATCGTGACTTGGTTCGACAACTTCTGCGTTCTGCTCCGGCGCGACGGGCACTCGCAGCTGGTCTACAAGCATGCCATCTCGACAATCATGCCGGGTGGTCCTATTTCGTTTCTTGATGGAGATCAGAACGGAGAACGTTAAAACCTTTGAAAAAGCTCGCATCCCGCGAAATTAATGAGTATCGCGCCGGAGACAAAGAAAGAAGCGCGTCGGCAGAGGGGTCTCTTGGCGCAACGCGTGCGGTTGTCATCGTTCCAATCCGGAAGTTTCCGGAGCAGCAGACAACGCAGGTTTCGGCGCCCGCGCGCCTGACGAGCCGGGAGCGCCTTTCGGAAGCGGCCGGTCTTGCAAACGCAATCGGTCTTGACATCTGTTTCAGCGGTACAGTTCCGCTCGCCCAGCCCCGGCCCGCGACCCTTCTGGGGTCGGGGAAAGTCGAGGAACTTGGAGCGATTATCAAGGCGGGGGATGTCACGGTTGCGATTGTCGACCACGTGCTGAGCCCGATCCAGCAGCGCAACCTCGAAAAGGCCTGGAACGCGAAGGTTCTCGACCGCACCGGGCTCATTCTTGAGATTTTTGCCGATCGGGCGCGCAGCAAGGAAGGCAGGCTGCAAGTCGAACTGGCGCGACTTACCTATCAGAAGAGCCGGCTTGTCAGGTCGTGGACGCACCTTGAACGCCAGCGGGGCGGTTTCGGCTTTCTGGGCGGCCCCGGCGAGACGCAGATCGAGGCCGACCGGCGCGCCATCGGCGAGCGCATCGATACAATCCGGAGTGAGCTTGCGGTGGTCGAGCGGACGAGGCGCCTGCATCGCAAGCACCGGAAGGACGACCGAGCAGCGGGTTGTTTCCCTTGTCGGCTATACGAACGCCGGAAAATCGACGCTGTTCAATGCGTTTTCGGGAGCGGGCGTGCTCGCAAAGGACATGCTGTTTGCGACGCTCGACCCGACGCTGCGCCGGATCGAATTTCCGGAAGGCGGCGCATTCCTGCTATCCGATACCGTGGGCTTTATTTCAGACCTTCCGACCCAGCTCATCGCCGCCTTTCGGGCCACACTGGAGGAGATTCTCGAAGCGGATCTGATCCTCCACGTCCGGGACATAGCAAGCGAATCCTCTGAAGCCCAGCGCAGCGAGGTGGAAAAGGTTCTGACAGAGATCGGAATCAGTGCCGAAGAGCAGCAGCGGCGGGTTATCGAGGTTTGGAACAAGGCCGATCTCCTGCCGGAGGAGGAGAGGGCCAGTCTTTCGAAGCGGGCGGCGCAGGCCAAGCCTGCCGCAGTGTTGAGTTCCGCCGCAACAGGGGAGGGCGTGGCGGAGTTGGCGGCCCTGATCCGCGGGCAGCTTGAGAAAGACATGCGAACCCGCAATGTTGTTGTCGATGACGGCAACGGCGCTCTCATTCACTGGCTTTATGAGAATACGGAAGTTCTCCGCCGGCACGATTTGCACGATGGGAACTTGCAGTTCGAGGTGCGCCTTGCATCAGAGAAAGAGTGCGACCTCGACAGGCATCTGCGGCGCCTCGCTGGTTGAGACCTCTACCCAGAGAAAAGGGTGACGCGACCTTTTACTGATTGTGCTTTTTGGTGCTGGCCTTGCCAGGCTGTATCGTCGCCGTGAATGCTGCGGTAGCAACCGGAACCTTTTCCTTTGCCGCGCGCTGGTAGCTTTCGAAGCCCGCCATAAGCTCTGCGAAAAGCGCACGCGCGGAACGTTCTTCCCCCGCCTCCGTAAGGGTCACGTGATCAAGTGCTGCGAGCGGCGGCTTCAGGCTTGTCCACGCGTGAATCGAACAGGGACCGCCCATATACTTGGCCCAATCCCAGAAGAATGCGCCGCTTTCGGCGGCCTGCCGCTTCATCGCCAGGCGTACAGCTTCGAGACGCGGCGGAGCATGCCAGCGAGCCAATCTTTCGTCTTTGCGATCCATCAACTGGCCATAGGCCGCAATTTCCTGTGCGTTGAGCGAGCGGCAGGCCTGGGCTCCTGCCGAGCCTGCGAAGGCAGGAAGGCGCGCCGCATCCGGAGGGCCGATGACCAGGACTGAAGCTTGCGGCGCCCAGGACTTGATCTGATCGATGGCTAACTTCAAACGATCTTCATATTGCTTCAAATCGAGCGTGTCGATGAAGCCTTCCCTCGTTCCGTAATCGAAGACGATAAGGTCCGGGTTGAGCTTCCGGAAGTCATAGACTGCAAACTCTGGGTTCCATTTTCCGATCGTCGCAGCGGTGGCTCCCGGCAACCCGACGTTCGAGTAGAGGAGACCGGGATTGTTCAACGCGCTCGCCACCGAAAGGACCGATATCGCGCCGTCGCCCCGGGGCCTGATCATGATTTCCCTGGCTTTCGCCGAAACGCGAATGGATGTCTGAGCCGTTGCCGGCGATTTGGTTGGAACGAGTTTCACGTCGCCATCGACGCTCACCGCAGCGGTGCCCTGCCCTGGACCGGTCATGAACGTAACCTCGATCCAGTCGAATGCTCCCTCCACCGACGTGAATCGAAGCCAAGCGTCGCTGGCTATGGAGGTCACCCTGGCCCCCGTGATACCGAAAGGCCCCGGTCCGTCCCCTGACGCGCTCGTGAGCGACCATTGCCCGCTGCGGTCGACCTTCATCCCGCGCACCGGATACAGCCCCGGCTGCATGAGCCCGCGGCCGGCATTGCCAAATCGGCCGCTCAGGCTTTCCCTGAGAGAAGCCGCGAACCTGTCATCGACGATCTGATCGCCGCCGAGATGGACGACGCTGATCGGTTGGGACCGCTTCCCGGCATTCAAGGCTGACAACGCGGCGTAAAAATTCTGAAGAGCCTGCGTCGCAGGGAGTGGCCGCGGGCGAATTCGCTGCGATCCCTGGCGTGTTCAGCGGGGAAGGCTTGCGGGATTCGACGGTGGAGGAACCGGAAAGCGAGGATGAAGGCCCGCTGTCAGGCGTAACCTGTGCCTCGCCGCCAAAAACGCTAAAGGTCGGCATCTTCAGCGACATCAAGCTGGACTTATAGGAGCGGTTCAGCGCAGGCCTGTCTTGCGAATTTTCCGAGAAAGAGCTGCGGCTTGCGTCGTCATCGCTTCCCCACAGACTCCCCGGGATACAGCCGCCAAGCAACGGCAGGACGCAAAAGACAAGCAATGCGGCGACGCGAGTCCGCAGACTCGAAACACTCCGGTTTCCGAACAGCACGCTTCGCATATGCACTCCAGCAAAACACCGAATACGTTGGACGCTACTGCTGCTGTGACTGAGCCGCCACGGCGCGCTGCCAGCGGAAATCATCCGCCCGGCCCTCCTTGGGCGGCAATGCCTCGCCGCGGCTCAGGACTTTGAAGTAAATGCGATCGGCAAGGGGGGTCTGCCTCTGAATCTCGCGCATGGAGAAGTCCCCGGCAGGGGAGATCACGGCAATCGCGGTGAGGCCGTCGCCAAGATCGCTCAGGATGAACTCGCCCCCTTGATAGCCCGCTCCCGCGAAGGCGGCTTGATCGCGCTTTTGGCCATCTTGGGCTGCTGCGGCGGGCGTTGGGGATTCTGCCTTGTGTTCGGAAGCGCCGCTGCCGGAAGCCTGCTTTGCTGCCGCTCCGTTCGTCTCGTCGGGGCGGGCCTCGGACGGCGCGGAACTCGGAGCAGCGGAGCCTTTTGCAGACGGGCCATTATGCGACGCATTTGGAACCACGCGCGCCTGTTCCTCTTCATCGCCCGCCAGCGGGATGTTGCGTTGGGCCTTCGCATGGGCGAGGTCGCGGCGCAGGACGGTTTCCACATAATTCGCCAGCTTCCGGTAGCCTGGAGCTGTCAAGCCAACGCCATCCCCTTCGCGCAGCCGTTTCATCTGGCCTGTCAAGTCGGGGCCGTAAGCGCTATAGGCGCCGAGCTGGTCGGTGAAGCCCGCCCAGGTTTCGATGAACTTCGCGCCGTTGACATAGGCGGCTTGGCGGACGGCATCGTTCGTGGCAGCGGCAGCTTCGCTGGATGCCGCATTGCCCATGACGGGGAGGCCGACCCAGTAGACCGCGATGTTCGCACCCTTCAGTTTCTTGATGAGCTTTTCGGCTTCCTTGCTGTAGGCGTCCTTCCACTCTGCGGTGCCGGGCTGGGCGCGGCCCGCTCCGGCTTTGATCGAGGCGCGATCGTTCAAGCCAAGCATAATGACGGCGACATGAACCGGCGGTCCGGCAAGCATGCGGTCGATCTCGCCGTAGAGGTCGACCTGATCCGCTCGAACGAGGCCGTAGTTCGACCGGGACATATCGAGAATTTCAAGAGAACTTTCCTGCTTGAACGCGTCCTTCAGTCCCTCGGTCAGGCCTGTGCCGAGCCAATCGCCGATGACGCGGACCTGATAGCGGTCGGTTTGCGGGAACGGGGTGATGTAGCTGGAGGACAAGAGGCTCATTCCCTGAGCGCGAACAGCCGGAGCGGCGAAAATGGCCAGGAGGGCCAGCACCACACCGAAAATCATCGGTGCGGTGAAAGTACAACGCACCGGCCGCACATCGTATTCCTCGTCGAACGCGCTCAAGTTCGGTCCACCCTCATTTGCCTGTGTGTCATTATGAGAGATTGTGTCAGGATCAAGCCAACTTGGACCCCGCCGCCGTCGCCGCGAGCGATTCGTGACGCCCCTGCAACAGGGTTTTAGAATAACATAAACTGCGACATTTTTTTATTAGTTAAAGTTGCAGCGATCACGCTTGCGTGTGGCCCCATCTTTTACGTTAATGGGGATCCGTGTCGCCGGGGCCGCAATTTTGGCTGAAATGTCCGCCCTTGTTCTCTATATCAGTTGTAGATTTTCCGACCTGAGAATCATCCAGGAACCGCCATGAGCAAGCCTATTCGCAAGGCCATTTTCCCCGTCGCAGGCCTCGGCACCCGCTTCCTTCCGGCAACCAAGGCCATGCCGAAGGAAATGCTGACCGTCGTCGACCGCCCCATCATTCAGCACGTGGTCGACGAGGCCCGGAACGGCGGCATCGAGCACTTCATTTTCGTGACCGGCCGCAACAAGGGCGTTATCGAGGATCATTTCGACCGGCAGTTCGAGCTTGAAGAAATGCTGAGGCGCCGCAACAAGCAAGAAGAACTCTTAAACCTCGAACGCCATTTGCCTGCTCCAGGCGCAACGAGCTTCACGCGCCAGCAGGAACCTCTCGGCCTCGGCCATGCGGTCTGGTGCGCCCACGACATTGTTGGCGAAGACCCGTTCGCGCTTCTCCTGCCCGACGTGATCGTCTTGCCCGACGGAGAGAGCTGCCTTGGCCAGATGATCAAGGTCTACAACCGGCTGTGCGAAAAATATCCTCACGCGAAGATCAACATCATCGCCGTGGAAGAGGTCGCGCCGGAAGAAACGAGTTCCTACGGCGTGGTCGCACTCGAGGGCGAGGAGGAAGACCGGCTTTGGCGCATCGGATCGATGGTCGAGAAGCCTGCGCGCGGAAGCGCTCCTTCGAACCTCATCATCATGGGGCGCTATATCCTGCAGCCGGAGATTTTCCCAACTCTGAAGCAGCAGGAGCGCGGCGCGGGCAACGAGATCCAGATCACCGACGCCATGAAAACGCAGATGCAGGACCAGATGTTCTTTGCCTACAAATATCGTGGGCAGGAGTTACGACTGCGGGTCGAAGCTCGGGTTTCTGACCGCCAATGTTGCGTTTGCACTGGCAAGGCCCGATCTTGCTCCGAAATTCGGCGAGGAACTGAAGAAGCTCGCGGCCGAGTTGCACGCAAAGCACATGGCCGGGCCAACAGCAAAGGCAGCCGAATAGTCTTATCCACCGTCGTACACCCGCCTTTTTCCGACCATAGCCTTCCACGTTGATGGGAAGTGATTCGCCCCTTAAACAGGGGAGAACGGGGAAAAGGCGGGGGAGACATGGCGCAGCGGTTGGCGCGGGTTGAACGGCGTGCAGAGCCAGTGCGGGAGTTCGAGGCGGCGAGGGTCGCCCGGCGCACGCTTGACTGCGGCATCGACGGCTTGAGTGCGCTGCAGGGCGCTTTTTTCACGGGCTTGGCGGAGGAGTTCGAGCGCGCCGTCGAACTTATGCAGCACTGCGAGGGGCGCGTTATCGTTACCGGCATGGGCAAAAGCGGCCATGTTGGGCAGAAGGTCGCCGCAACGCTCGCTTCGACCGGAACGCCTGCGCAGTTCGTTCATCCTGCCGAGGCGAGCCACGGCGACCTCGGCATGATCACGCCGCGTGATACCATTCTGGCGTTGTCCTGGTCCGGAGAAACGGCGGAACTCGCAAACATTCTGACCTATTCCCGCCGATTCCGGGTGCCGCTTATCGCCATGACCTCGCGGCGGGAAAGCACGCTCGCCAAGGCGGCGGACGTCGTGCTGGCCATGCCGCAGGTGAAGGAAGCCTGCCCGCATGGGCTGGCACCGACGACATCGACCCTGGCACAGCTCGCGCTCGGCGATTGCCTCGCGATTGCGCTTCTGGAAGGACGCGCGTTTACGGCCCTCGACTTCAAGATTTTCCATCCGGGCGGCCAGCTTGGGGCCAACCTGAAGCACATCGGCGACATCATGCATCGAGGCGACAGGCTGCCCGTCGTTCCCCTCACCGAGCCCATGAGCAGCGCGCTTGTGGTGATGACGGAGAAGAGCTTCGGCTGTCTCGGCGTTCTGGACGAGGGCGGCAAGCTCTTGGGCATCGTGACCGATGGCGACCTTCGCCGCAACATGTCGCCCGGCCTCCTCGACCGGACGGCCGCCGAGATCATGACAAAAAACCCCAAGACCATCAGGCCGGATATGCTCGCCAGCGCCGCGCTCCAGATCATCAATGCGTCCGCCATCACGGCGCTTTTCGTTGTTGAGAAGGGCGTGCCGGTCGGCATCGTGCACATCCACGATCTCCTCCGGGCAGGCGTCGCTTAGATTCGAGCGAGGGTTTTCGGGGAGGGAGGACGGAACACCGCGGCGGATTTTTCCGAAGGTGATGCCCTCTCGCAACTCCTCTTGCAGCGAGGTCGTCTATGCTAGGGCTGACGCGATTTTCAGTCTTACGGGAAGACGGCTATGACATTGTTTCGCCGCGCGGCGCTCTTTCTTTTAACGATCTTGCTGGCACTGGCCGCAGGCGCGAGCGGACGTCTTGCCGCGGCAGCTGTCACAGCCGCCGGAAGCTCTTTTTATCCGGCATATCTACCGCGGCGTGTGCCCGCACCTCTGTGTACAATGGTTCGACGGCTGCAACAATTGCACCTGCGGCCGGAATGGCCGCATTAACGTGTGCACCGACTATCGGTGCATCTGGCATAGGCCGGCGCGCTGCATCACATGGGGGTTCTGAGCTTCAGAACGCGGATTTGACCACGCCGCCGTCGGCTCTCAGCACGGCGCCATTGATTGCGCTCGATAGCGGGCTCGCCAGGAAGACGATGGTCTGTGCGATTTCCATCGGATCTTCGAAGCGCTGCAAGAGCGAGGTTGGACGGACTGTTTTGAAGAACTCCTCTTCGACGGTTTCCTGGTCCTTTCCCTGGGAGGCGGCAACGCCCTTTACGAAGTCGATGACGCCCTCGGACGCTGTCGGGCCAGGAGCGACGGTGTTCACCGTGACCTGCGTACCCTTGGTAAGTTCGGCAAGCCCGCGCGAAATCGCGAGCTGCGCCGTTTTCGTCATGCCGTAATGGATCATCTCCTGCGGAATATTGATGGCCGATTCTGACGACACGAAAATGATCCGGCCCCAGTTCAGGAGCAGCATGGGAGGCAGGAGCGCGCGGGAGAAACGCACGCCGGACATCACATTCACTTCAAAAAAGCGCAGCCAATCTTCATCCGTGATGTCCTGGAACGGCTTGCTCTCATAAATCCCTGCGTTGTTGATGAGGATTTGAACGGTGCCGATATTTTTGACATCGTCGATGATCCTTTCGACGGCGGCCCTGTCGCGAAGGTCGCCATGCACGGTGTGCGCGGAGGGCAGGTCTTCCTTGGCGCGTTCGACGGATTCGATGGTGCGCCCGTGAATGATGACCTCGGCGCCTTCACGGAGGAGAAGCGTCCGCGGTTGCCTTTCCGATGCCCTTGGTGGACCCGGTAACGAATGCCAGCTTGCCTTCGAGGTTGTAGTCCATGACGGTCCTTCCTAACTGGGGACAAAGCGAGACGGCCCTTACACGCTGAAATCGGGCTGTTTCGTGTTGTGTTCCAGGCCGCTAAGGGAGAACCGCCGATGTTTATCGCCATGAACAGGTTTCGTGTGAAAAGGGGATGCGAGGCGGACTTCGAGGCGGTCTGGCTGAACCGCGACGTGTTCATCAATCGCGAGCCGGGTTTCGTTGCGTTCCACATGCTGAAGGGGCCGCAAACGGACGAGTGCAGCCTTTATATCTCGCACACAATCTGGGCGACCCGGGAGGCGTTCGAGAACTGGACGCGATCCGAAAGCTTCCGGGCGGCGCACAAGGGCGCGGGCGGAAACAAGCCGCTTTATCTTGGGGGGCCGCATTTCGAGGGCTTCGATGTCATCCAAGAGATCAAGCCTGCCGCAGCGGCTGGCTAGATAAACGCCATCGATCAGGCAAAGTTGGTCGTCAACCGGTCAAGATAGCAAAAGACCCTGCCGTGAAGCAGGGTCCCTCGCGTTTCGAAACTTTACCTCGTTCGGGCTGGATGGAGCCGCAGGTTCTAACGCGGCCGTAGGAGCTGGTGTGGTGGTGCTCATTGCAGCCTTGCCCTTGCCGCCCTGCCAGTAAGCAGCAAACCAGGATGTGTGGTTCAGGATCGCGGCATGGACGAGCAGCGCGATTAAAGTGACTGTGCCAAGAAACAGAGGAAGACCAACCTTCGGGGGAACGACCAACCAAATACCAGCTTGTCCATCCGGATCAGCCATGTTTAGTTCTCCTAGTCTGGATGATTTAGTGAAGCCGAGGTAAGCGCATATGCAGGAAAATACGCGAACTCTGCTGCCGCGCCGAAAATCCGTACACCGTTGATCACATGAGTATGCAATTTCCCGGCTTCCGCAAAGGTCAAGCCTGTCAGATAGACTTTATTACGATCTGCCATAACCGGCCTTGCAGCAGGATTGTCTGAGTTCGTCATACTTATTCAGTACAACGCCAAAATAGCCTAAGCGCAGCCTTGGAAGCGTCTGCATAGGCTTACCCTTGCCCGTGTAAACGCAAGATGACAGAGTTGGGTTGCATGTGTCATTCCAACGCACCTCGCGATTGCCCGCGTCAAGGATTTCGAGCCAGGGCGGACCGCGTCGTCATGGCAAACCATGGTAAGCCCTTCGTTGCGGATGGTTAACAGCGGCGGAAGAGGGTTTATTTTCGGCCTGAACTGCCGCCCAAAAATGCGCCGCCTGACTATGCCGCCCTTCGCCAAAAGCCGGTTGGCTTGCAAGCCAAGTTCTGTATCCGCGGTGCGCCGCCGCGATCGTTGGCCTTCGGCAAAGGCGGGTCAATCCAAGCCTAGTCAGGGCGGAGAGGCTTATCCGTTCTCCCAAGCGTATTGAAGATGAAACGGCTCGCCTCGATCACGGCGCGACGGTCGACGCCCGTCTCGAAGCCCAGTCCGTCGAGAAGGTAGATCACATCCTCGGTGGCGACATTGCCGGAAGCCCCTTTCGCATAGGGACAGCCGCCAAGGCCGCCCGCCGAACTGTCGACGGCGCGAACCCCTTCTTCCAGGCAGGCGTAGATATTCGCGACTGCCTGCCCATAGGTATCGTGAAAGTGAACTGCGAGCTGCGAAAGGGGAACCGTCTGCGCGACGGTCTTTAGCATTGTGCGAGCGGCGCGCGGCGTACCGGCCCCGATCGTATCGCCGAGCGAGATCTCGTAGCAGCCGAGCCCGAACAGCTGCGCTGAAACTTCGGCGACTTTCGCGAGCGGCACCAGCCCCTCATACGGGCAGCCCAGCACACAGGAGACGTACCCTCGCACTTTCACGCCTGCAACGATTGCCCGGTCCGCGACGGGAGCGAAGCGTTCGAAGGACTTCGGCGATGGAGCAGTTGATGTTCTTCTGGGAAAACGTCTCCGATGCCGCCGCAAAAATTGCGATTTCGCGCGCGCCGGCTTCGAGAGCTGCATCGAGTCCCTTTTCATTGGGGACCAGAACCGGCAGGGAGATACCGGTTCGCCCCGCGAAAGCCTTCAGGACGCTGGCGGTGTCGGCCATCTGCGGCACCCATTTCGGCGAGACGAAGCTTCCGGCCTCGATGGAGGTCAGCCCCGCCGCGATGAGCTTTTCGATAAAGGCGATGCGTGTGCCCGCGGAGAGCGCGGCCGCCTCATTCTGCAATCCATCGCGAGGCCCCACTTCGACAATGCGCACGCGCTCGGCCATGAGTTATGCCTCTTTCTCGGCCTCGAATTCGGCAAGCGTCGCGCCTTCGGCGACGAGATCGCCGACGGCGCAGAGATAACGCGCCACACGCCCCCGCGCGGGCAGGCGCAGCGTATGCTCCATCTTCATGGCTTCGAGAATCAGCATGGGGGTGCCCTCGTCCAGGGTTTCGCCGGGCTTCGCCAGAAGCGCGATGACGGTGCCAGGCATTGGGGCGGTCACGCCCATTTCCAGATCGGGGTCGATTTTCCCGGCGGCGAAAGGGTCGGCAAGGGTGAGCTTGATTGGTTCCGGTCCGTCGAACACGGTGACAGAACTGCCCTGGGTCAGCGCCGTCACCGTGCGGCGCGCGCCGCCGAGCGTGATGGCGAATCGCGATTTCTCACCGGGAATGGGCTCGAACGCGAAGAGAGCGATGGCATCCGCCAGTTCGAGGATCATGCCATCGCGGCTATGAGTGATGGCCACCTTGTGCGTTGCACCGGCCTTGTCGCGGAACTCCATCAGGCGCTTTCGTGGCCCGAACATCATCCATGGCACGCCTTGCGCCCAAGGCGAGAACGGGTCGGCGGCGTCGCGGCGCTGTTCCTTTTTCTCGCGGTGAAGGATGGAGGCGACAGCGGCGGCGATGTGATAGGGCGAGGGAGCGTCGGCGGCGGCCAAGCCAGCGCCTTCGCGTTCGATGAAGCCTGTATCGACGGCGTTGGCGATGACGGCTTCGTCAGCAAGCAGGCGCGCGAGGAACGCGATGTTCGTGGTGACGCCCGCGACCTCGAAACCGGAAAGAGCGTGCCGAAGCCGCATCAAGGCCGCTTCACGCGTCTCCGCATGTGCGATCACCTTCGCGAGCATGGGATCGTAATATTGCGAAACCGTATCCCCCGCCCCGAATCCGGTATCGACGCGCAGCGCCGCGTCCTCTTTCGGAGCGCGCCAGTGTGAAATCTCGCCGATCGAAGGCAGGAAGCCCGCCGCTGCGTCCTCGGCATAGACCCGCGCCTCGACGGCATGCCCGCGCCGCGCGATCTCATCCTGGCGCAGCGGCAGTTTTTCTCCCATCGCAATCCGAAGCTGCCACTCCACGAGATCGAGCCCGGTGATCATTTCGGTAACCGGGTGCTCGACCTGGAGGCGGGTGTTCATCTCGATGAAATAGGCGGAGTGCTCGTCGGCCACGAATTCCACCGTGCCCGCGCCCACATAGCCGATGGCGGCTGCCGCCTTCCGAGCCGCCTCGTAGAGCGCTTCGCGCCTCTCGTCGTTGAGCGTTGCGGAGGGTGCTTCCTCGATCACCTTCTGGTGGCGGCGCTGCAGCGTGCACTCCCGCTCGAACAGCGAGACGATCCCGCCGTGAACGTCGCCAAACACCTGCACCTCGATGTGCCGCGGGCGTTCGATGAATTTTTCCATGAGAAGGCCGCCGTCGCCGAACGCTGCCGCTGCTTCCCGCTTTGCGCTCGCAAGCGCAGCCTCAAGCTCGTCCGCCCGGCGCACCACGCGCATGCCCTTGCCGCCGCCGCCTGCCACCGCCTTCAGGAGAACCGGATAGCCGAGTTTTTTGGCCTCGCGGGCGAAGGCCTGCCAAGTCCTGGGCCTTGCCATGATAGCCCGGCACCACGGGCACGCCCGCGGTCTCCATCAGCGCCTTCGCGGCCGATTTCGATCCCATGGCGCGGATGGCGGATGCGGGCGGCCCAATGAAGATCAGGCCAGCCTCGGCGCAGGCTTCTGCGAATTCCGCCTTTTCGGAGAGGAAGCCGTAGCCCGGATGGATGGCTTCCGCGCCGGTCGCCTTGGCAGCAGCCAGAATGCGCTCGATGTCGAGATAGCTTTCGCGCGCCGGCGCCGGGCCGATCAGCCGCGCCTCATCCGCTGCCTTCACATGCTGCGCAGTGGCATCCGCCTCGGAATAAACGGCGATGGTGCGAAGCCCCATGCGCTTCGCGGTCCGGATGATGCGGCAGGCGATTTCGCCGCGATTGGCGATCAGGAGCGAGGCGAAGGGGCGCGCAAGCATCGCGTGTTACATCCTGAACACGCCGAAGCGCGGCGGTCCGGCCGGCGCGTTCATTCCGGCGGATATGGCGAGAGCCAGGACCATGCGCGTATCGGCGGGATCGATGATGCCATCGTCCCACAGCCGCGCCGTGGCGTAGTAGGCGTCGGCCTGCTCTTCGAACTGCGCGCGGACCGGCGCTTTCAAAGCTTCCTCCTCCTCTTTGCTCCAGGTCCCGCCCTTGGCCTCGATGGCTTCGCGCCTCACGATGGCGAGCACGGTTGCGGCCTGCTCGCCGCCCATGACGGAAATCTTCGCGTTCGGCCACATCCACAAAAAGCGGGGGGAATAGCCGCGCCCGCACATGCCGTAATTGCCAGCTCCGTAGGAGCCGCCGATCACGACGGTGTATTTCGGAACGTTGGCGGTCGAAACGGCGGTCACAAGCTTCGCGCCATCCTTGGCGATGCCGCCCGCCTCGTATTTCTTCCCGACCATGAAGCCGGTGATGTTCTGCAGAAACACGAGCGGGATGCCGCGCTGGCACATGTTCTCGATGAAATGCGCACCTTTCAGCGCGCTTTCCGAGAACAGGATGCCGTTATTTGCGAGGATGCCCACGGGGTAGCCCCAGATATGCGCCGTTCCGCAGACAAGCGTGTGGCCGTACAGCTTCTTGAACTCGTCGAAGTCCGAGCCGTCAACCAGACGCGCGATCACCTCGCGCACATCGTAGGGCTTCTTCACATCGGCCTGCACGATGCCGTAGAGATCCTCGGCGGGGTACAGCGGTTCGCGCGGCGCGATCACATCGAGGGAGGCGGGCTTGATCCGGTTCAGGTCCGCCACGATGCCGCGCGCGATGCCGATGGCGTGGGCATCGCTCTGAGCATAATGGTCGGTCACGCCGGACTGGCGGCTGTGGACGTCTGCGCCTCCGAGTTCTTCGGCGGTGACGACCTCGCCGGTGGCGGCGCGAACAAGCGGCGGTCCGCCAAGAAAGATGGTGCCGTTGCCCTTCACGATGATGCTCTCGTCGCACATGGCCGGGACGTAAGCGCCGCCCGCCGTGCATGGCCCCATCACGATGGCGATCTGCGGAATGCCCGCCGCCGACATCTGTGCCTGATTATAAAAGATGCGCCCGAAATGGCGCTCGTCCGGGAAAATCTCGTCCTGCTGGGGCAGGAAAGCGCCGCCGGAGTTTACGAGGTAGAGGCAGGGCAGGCGGTTCTCGCGAGCGATGTCCTGCGCCCGCAGGTGTTTTTTGACTGTCAGCGGATAATAGGTTCCGCCCTTGATGGTGGCGTCGTTCGCCGCGATCATGCATTCGCGGCCCGAGACGCGGCCGATGCCCGCCACGAGGCCAGCCGCGTGCGCGTCGCCGCCGTAGAGGCCGTTCGCGGCAAGCGGCGCGATTTCGAGGAAGGGCGAGCCCGGATCGAGCAACAAATTGATGCGGTCGCGGACGGGAAGCTTGCCGCGCGTAACATGGCGCGCCCTCGAATCAGCGCTGCCGCCGAGGGAAGCGGCCGCCAATTTCTCGCGCAAGGCCGCAACCTGCGCCTGCATCGTGGATGCATTGGCTTGAAACTCCGCCGAGCGTCTGTCGATTGCGCTTTCGAGGCGGGGCATGACCCTAGTTGCATCCTTGTTTTTGGCTGTCGCAGAGTAGCATAAGGGCAGGTAAGTTTCTCAGCGCAAGATCTGCACATCGATGTGAAGGCCGAGATCCTTCCAGATGCGATCTGCGGTCAGAACAGGCAAGCGGGACCGCACCGCCAAGGCGAGGCAGGCCCGATCGCCGAGGGAAAGTCCGAAGGCTTTCGTTCCGGCGCGCAGCGCACCCGCTCTCTCGGCAAGATCCTCGTCGAAGGGCACGATCTCTAGCCCGTAGCGCGAAAGGGCAGGACGGATCAGCGAAAGGCTCGCCCCGCGCTCCACGAGCTTGCCGACGATTTCGGAGAGGTTCACCGCGCACATGATCGCGTCTCCCAGGTGAGCCGCTACTCGGTCAGCTCCTGGCTCACCGTTCAAATGAGCGAGAATGACCGAAGCGTCGAAGACGATGTTAGCCACGGCTCTCGGCCTCGGCCTCACGGCGGCGGTCCGCGATCAGTTCCTCCGCGAGGCTAGCGCCTTGGGGCAGCAAGCCTTTCAGCATGGCCTGGGCCTGGCGCGCGCCGACGCGTGGGCTCACCATGTGAAGCTCGCCATCCTCGACCCAGGCGAGGAGCGCGTCGCCTTCGTTCACGTCCATGGCCTCGCGCAAAGCGGCTGGGATCACGACGCGGCCCCCCGGGCCGAGCGTCAGCCGCAGCCGGTTCACAACGCCGAAGCCGGGCTTTTCGACATCCGCCGCTAAGAAGGCTGCTTGCGGTGCTTCCCCGAAGCCCTGCGCTTGAGCAGCCTCCGATGTCTTGTTTTTCTTTGCCATAGCTAGCTCCTTCATGAGCAACTATGGCATTCATGGCGCAATTGTCAATTACCAAAAGAATGGCATATACGTCATTCTATGCCGTCTTGTCGAAAAGCTCCCTGCCGATAAGCATGCGCCGGATTTCACTCGTTCCGGCCCCGATCTCGTAAAGCTTGGCGTCTCGCAGGAGCCGCCCCGTGGCATAATCGTTGATGTAGCCGTTGCCGCCGAGAAGCTGGATGGCGTCGAGCGCGAGGCGGGTCGCCGCCTCGGCGGCGTAGAGGATCGCGCCGGCCGCGTCCTCCCGCGTCGTCTCGCCCCGGTCGCAGGCGCGCGCCACGGTGTAGACGTAGGCGCGGGCTGCGTTCAGGGTCACATACATGTCCGCGACTTTGCCTTGCACGAGTTGGAAGGCGCCGATGGGCTGGCCGAACTGCTTGCGCTCGTGGACATAGGGAAGAACGATGTCGAGCGCGGCCTGCATGATGCCGAGCGGGCCTGCCGCCAGAATGGTGCGCTCATAGTCGAGGCCCGACATCAGCACATTTACGCCGCGGCCAAGGCCGCCGACGACGTTCTCCTCCGGCACCTCGCAATCGACGAAGACGAGTTCGGCCGTGTCCGAGCCGCGCATGCCGAGCTTGTCGAGCTTCGGCGAGACGGAGAAGCCTTTGAAGCCTTTCTCGACGAGGAAGGCCGTGATGCCGCGCGAACCTGCCTTTGGATCGGTTTTCGCGTAAACCAAGAGCACGTCGGCGTGAGGCGCATTGGTGATCCACATCTTCGCGCCATTCAGGATGTAGCGCTCGCCCCGCTTCTCGGCCCGCGTCGCCATCGACACAACGTCGGAGCCCGCGCCAGCCTCGGACATGGCGAGCGCGCCGACATGCTCGCCGGAAATCAGCTTCGGCAGATAGCGGCGCTTCTGCTCATCGCTGCCATTGCGACGGATCTGGTTCACGCACAGGTTCGAATGCGCGCCATAGGAGAGGCCGACGCTCGCGCTGGCCCGGCTCACTTCCTCCATGGACACGCAATGTTCGAGATAGCCGAGGCCTGCGCCGCCCCATTCCTCTTCGACCGTGATGCCGTGGAGGCCGAGCGCCCCCATGGGCTCCCAGAGGTCGCGCGGAAAGGTGTTGGTGCGGTCGATCTCGGCGGCGCGCGGCGCAATCTCAGCCTCTGAAAACGCCCGGACGCTTTCCCGAAGCATGTTGGCTTCCGCGCCGAGGCCAAAATCGAGACCGCTATAAGAGTTTTTGCGCACGAGGTTGCTCCTTCGGCTGCGTCAAAGGACTTCCAGGAGAGATGCTTGGGCAGGACAGGATGTCAAGAAGGGCATCCCTTCGACCTTGTTGCGGAACCGCAACGCGTGAAGCCGATCGCAACCGCCAGTGGAAATACAACCGAGCGTCGCTTGTATGTAAACCATGTTTTTGCAGAAGTCCCGCGGGTCGGATCAGTCGGAAGTGAGGCGTCTCGCCGGGCTTCGACGCAGCTCCTGGGAGTTGTGGAGCCGATAAAAAGTAGGGCCGTAGCAAGTTTACGCTCCGGCGTTAGGGATTAGCTCAAGGAGTAGGCAATTCATGATGCGTTTCAGTTTAGCCTTATGCGCAGTTGCGTTGTTCTTCACAGCCGAGACCTCGAAAGCGGAGGACGCGCCTAAAGCGGAGACCGCTCCGGCGATTGATCCAAAAATCGCGGCGCGGCTTGCCTCGGAGAAAGAAGCCCGTAAGCAGTGCAAGACCGATATTTGCAAGGTCTTCGCCGACCGCAAAGCGGCGCCAGGGGAGATCACTTGCGACGCGACGAAGACCTGGATCGATGCCGATATCAGCGCGCAGATCTTGGCTGGCTATATCGATTGGCCCTGGGGTCACGCCCAATGCACGGCGCATGTCGACCTCGACCGCGAAGCGCTGGCGAAGCTCATTGCCGAGCCCGATGCCACAATCAAGCTTAAGCAGCATACTCTGAAGTGCCTGGTCGACAAGAAGGGCGGAGAAGGCAAGGAAGAAGACTCCTACGTTCTGAAACTCAACGTTGCGCCTGAGATCACCTTCAAGAACGGCAAGGCGACGCATGTGAAACTGAATTGGAGCGATATTGAAGCTCCCGCTCTTTTGCAGGGCGCGATATGGTCCGCAAAGACGCTCGACAAGACCTTCGACGTTCTCAGCGGCTCCGCCGTGAAACAGATCAATAACTTCATCTACGAACGCTGCAAAGAGGTTGGCGTCGAGGTCGCCGAGAAAAAGTAAAGACTTTGCGGCGGAGTTACTCCGCCGCTCTCAAGGTTTCTTGCGCAAAGAGAACAAGCTCAAGTTCGGCGTACCGCGCCTCCGCCTTCTTCATATTCGCCGCCTTTATGTGGCCGAAGCCTCGGATCATGTCCGGCACGCTTGCATAGCTGGCCGCGAGCGCGAGGTTCCCTGGCGTGATCCCTGCAAGCAGCTTTTCGATGCGCGCCTCATAATCCGCGATCAACGCACGTTCGGCCTTTCGCTCGGCCGTGCGTCCGAAGAAGTCGAACGGGGTGCCACGCAAGCGCTTGCCCTTCGCCAGTACTTTCATCGCCTTCAGCAACCAGCCGCCGAAGGTGTACTTCTCCGGCAGGCCCGTGTCGGGGTTGCGGCCGCCGAAGATTGGCGGCGCGAGATGGACGGCCACCTTGACGTCGCCCTCGAACTTTTCCTTGAGGCGCCTGGCGAATGTCCCGTCCGTGTAGAGGCGCGCGACCTCGTATTCATCCTTGATCGCCATCAGCTTGTAGAGGTTCCGTGCGACGGCTTCCGTCAGGACTTCGCGTTTGGGCGCAATGGCCTGCTCCGCTGCCCGCACTTTCTCGACGAAGGTCCGGTAGCGCTCTGCATAGGCGGCATCCTGATAGGCGGTGAGGTCGCGAACGCGGATCTCGATCAGTTCATCCAGCGTTCGCGAAAGCTTGGGCGGCGGTGCAAGCTTTGCCATGATGCGGGCGGGATCGGCAGCCGCCTCGCGGCCGATCTCGAAGGCGCGCTTGTTCAGCTCGACGCTCGCGCCGTTCAGTTCGATGGCGCGCATGATGGCGCCGCGGTCGAGCGGGATCAGCCCTTTCTGCCAGGCGAAGCCGGTCAGCACCATGTTCGCGAGAATGGCGTCGCCGAGAAGCGCGGTTGCGATGGCTTGGGCGGGGCATTCCTCCACAGAGCGCGCACTCTCCTTCAACCGGGTCCGCATGGATGCGGTGTTGTAGTTCACTGCGTTGTTGGCGACGAATTCGGCTGTGGGCATGACTTGCCCGTCTGCAACAACGGCGGTCCTCTCCGCGCTCATCATAGGCAGCCCGCTCTTGCCGTGGGCCACCACCGTGTCGGCGGCGAGAACCAGATCGGCCTGGCCCGCGCCGATCCGCGAGGTGAACAGCTCGCTTCTTGGCTCGCCGATACGCAGGTGCGAGTAGACGCCGCCGCCTTTTTGCGCGAGCCCGATCTGATCGAGGACGCGGACCTGCCGGTTATGCAGATGCGCCGCCATGCCAAGGATGGCTGCGAGCGAGGTGATGCCAAGCCCGCCAATACCCGTCATCAGGATGTTGTAGCCGTCAGCGCCGATCACCGGGAGGTTGGGCTCGGGCAGCTCTGCGATCTCATGCGCCTTGGGCTTCTCGCGCCTCAACGTTCCGCCATAGACCGAGACGAAACTCGGGCAGAAGCCCTCGACGCACGAGAAATCCTGGTTGCAGGTGGACTGGTTGATCCTGCGCTTCCGGCCGAACTCGGTCTCGACCGGCTCGACTGAAAGGCAATTGGAGGCGCGGGAGCAATCACCGCAACCTTCGCACACACCTTCATTGATAATCAACCGCCGGTCGGATTGTTCCATGAGGCCGCGCTTGCGGCGGCGGCGCTTCTCGGTGGCGCAGACCTGATCATAGATGATGACGCTGACGCCCGGAACCTCGCGCAGATCCTTCTGGATGGCATCGAGCCGCGAGCGGTGATCGAAAGTTACGCCGGGTGGCACCGTGGGGTTGCCGCGAAAGCGGTCGGGGTTGTCGCTGACGATGGCGATGCGCTTCACGCCTTCCGCGCGCATCTGCGCCGCGATCGCAGGCACGGACAGCTGCCCATCAACCGGCTGGCCGCCGGTCATGGCCACGGCATCGTTATAGAGGATCTTGTAGGTGATGTTCCGGCCCGCGGCGACGGCCTGACGGATGGCGAGGGTTCCGGAATGGAAGTACGTGCCGTCGCCGATATTGGCGAAAATGTGCTTCTCGCTCGTGAACGGAGCTTGCCCCACCCAAAGCGCGCCCTCGCCGCCCATCTGGGTGAAGGCGTCGGTGTTGCGGTTCATATAGGTGACAAGATAATGGCAGCCGATGCCGGCAACGGCGCGACTGCCCTCGGGCACCCGGGTCGAGGTGCTGTGCGGGCAACCCGAGCAGAAATAGGGAGTGCGGGTGTGAAGCGGCTGCGAGGCGACGGCCTGCGCCGCCTTGTTCAGCCTCTCTTCGGCGGCGCGCATCCGCTCCGTTTTCCACTCCTCGGGAATGGTGCGCAGGATCGCGCGTGCGACTTGCGCGGTGTCGATGTCCATCACATCGCTGATGAGGGGCGCGCCGGAGGCGTCGCGCTTGCCGAGAATGCGGGGGCGGCGGCCATCGGCAAGGCCATAGGCGGCGGCGCGCAGCTGATGCTCGATCACATCGCGGCGTTCCTCGACCACGAGCACGGTTTCGAGCCCATCGGCGAAGGCACGCGCGCCTTCCTCTTCCAAGGGCCATACGAGGCCGACTTTATAAACGCGAATGCCGAGGGCCACCGCGAACCCGTCGTCAAGGCCGAGATCGCGAAGCGCCTGCCGGACGTGGAGATAGCCCTTGCCGGAGGCAGCGATGCCGAAACGAGGGCGGGGGCTGTCGAGCGTAATGCGGTCGAACCGGTTAGCGCGGGCAAAAGCCATCGCGGCCGGAAGCCGGAAGTGACGGAGCATGTCCTCCTGCTGCGGCGGCGTCAGATGGAGGCGAGCATTGCGCCCGCCGGGCGGGTCGATAACCCCTTCCGGGGCGATTGACTTGTAACTGTTCGGATTGATCCTGACGGTCGCGCTCGCATCCATGGTGTCGGAGATGGCCTTGATCCCGACCCAGAGCCCGGCAAAGCGCGACAGGTCGAAGCCCTTCATCCCGAACTCGATCAGCTCCGCGATATCGGCGGGGCTGAGCACCGGGATTTCCGCATCCATCAGCGCGAAGTCGCTCTGGTTCGGCAGCGTCGAGGACTTGCAGGCATGATCGTCGCCCGCAACCGCGAGAACGCCGCCATTCCGCGCCGTGCCGAACATATTGGCGTGCTTGAAGGCATCGCCGGAGCGATCGACGCCCGGCCCCTTGCCATACCAGATGCCGAAAACGCCGTCATAGCGTGCGCCCGGAAACAGCCCGGCCTGCTGGCTGCCCCAGACGGCTGTCGCCGCCAGTTCCTCGTTGACGCCAGGCTGAAAGATGATGTGATGATCGGCGAGACGCTGGCGCTCGTGCCAAAGCTGCTTGTCGTAGGTCCCAAGTGGTGAGCCGCGATAACCCGAAATAAAACCTGCCGTGTTTAAGCCTTTTTTAGCATCAACTTCACGGCGCAAAAGCGGAAGCCTGACAAGAGCCTGTACGCCGGTGATGAAAACTTGGCTTCCTTCGACGAGATACTTGTCGTCAAGGCTGACGGAAGGCGCATAAACAAGCGTGTCCATGGACGACTCCCCTGATAAATTATGATTATCACATGGGGAAACTGAAAAGATTTTGCAAAGTTGCGCGAGTGGGAATAGCTTATTTGTGATCCTCATTCAGTCCCAGCAGCTTTCCTGAATAAATCATGCCAATAGATCTTGATCCGATAGACCGCACAATCCTGTCGCTTCTCCAGTCCGATGCTTCGCTTTCCACGGCCGATATAGCGGCGAGGGCCGGCGCGTCGCAATCCTCTGTTTGGAGGCGCATCGAGAGGCTGGAGAGTTCAGGCATCATCAAGAAGCGCGTCGCTCTCCTCGACCGGCATAAGCTTGGCCTCGACATGATGGTCTTCGCGCATGTGAAACTGCAAGCGCACGGACAGCGCACGCTTCCGATGTTCGAGGAGGCTGTCCGCCGTTTCCCCGAGGTGGTCGAGTGCCATACGCTGCTCGGGGAAACGGATTATCTCTTGCGGGTGATCACGCGCGACGCCGCCTCCTACGAGGCCTTCTTCCGCAAGCATCTGACCCAGGTCGCGTCCGTTCAGTTCACCAACTCCTCCATGGCGATCTCCGAGGTGAAGAGCACGACGGAGCTGCCGCTTTCGCTGCTTTGGTGAACCGGACGAGCGTTACTTTGGAAGGAGCGAGACGTTGTAGAGGTGGCTGACCTGGTGCGTCCCGTCCTTGGCTTTGTAAATCACCCGGAACGCCAGCTTCCCCTCTACAGGCTGCTTGACCTCGCCCACGGTGACCACGACCTGCCCGCCCTTGATCTTCTCGCGGCACTTGCTGGGGGTAACCATTTCCTCCCTGACGCTGAGCTTCAACTCCGCCGGGGCTTGCAGAACATCCAGCTCCGGCGGTGCAATCAGGTTGGAACGGCATCTCGATGCGCCATACACCGGCATTAGATCGACGGTTTCGCCACTCTTCGCGACGAAGGGTTTAGCCTCCTGGGCGAAAGCTGGAGCTGTCGCCATCAGCAACACGAGCCCGAAAGCGGGCGCAGCATATTTCAGTATCCATTTTATTCCCCTTCCCGATCAAGATCGGACTAAGACTTAGCCACTGGTGGCAAATTCGCAACGGTTGTGCCTCGGCATGGTTTGGATACAATTGCACCATTGCCGGCGCAGGCGTCCCTCATTCTAATAAAAACTGAGATTCGCTCTTTGCACGGAGGCCACGCCATGGTCCGTGTCAGTTTTTTAATTCTTGTGTCAACCGTATTCTTGTCCGCATGTGCGGCCGACCAGCAGCAGGGGAGCGAACCCCTTGCGGGGGATCTTTGGGACTGCATTCCGAATCCGACATTGGTTGACGTCTGGTCTTGTGCTTCCAAAAAGCAAAACTCCGCTGCCCCCGCTTTTGAGACGAAAACCGTAGACCAGCGCACATCCTGATCTTAGAGGCGGTTGTGGATGTGGGTCGCGGCTCTGGCGGCCTGACCCATCGCGACAACGATCTGGTTGAGCCCTCTCGTCACGTCTCCCGCCGCGTAAAGGCCGGGAATGGTTGTTTCCGAATGATCGCCGACCGTCAACGCGCCCATCTCGTCGGTCTCTGCGCCAAGGGCGGTCGCGAGCGCCGACCGGTAATGGACGCCGAGCGCGGAGTACATGACGTCGAACTCATAGTCCCTCCCGCCTCCCGCTGCCTTCGCAAAGATGGCGCGTCCATTGAAAGCGAGCGTTGCGACCGGTTCCCGGATTACCGTGATTCCATGCGCCTTCGCCGTTTCCAGCTCCCCGGCGCTCAGGACCAGCGGTTCATGAAAAGACAGGAGGGTGACGTCAGACGAATAGGTGCGGGCGATGAAACAAGCTTCCCCCAGCCCCCTGTCACCAATGCCGATTACCCCGACCTTCCGGCCCCTGGCCTCGTATCCGTCGCATATCGGGCAATAGCGGATCAGCCCCCGCTTTACGGCCTCTTCGACGTCCGGAATGCGTGGCGCGATGTCCACCGACGCCGGTTGCGAGTATGATAAAGCGCGCAGACAACTCCGAGGCGCTGCCATTTTCCCAGAACCGGGCGGTGAAGCCAGCCCCCGTCCTTGTCCAGCTTTGTGACGGCTCGCATCGATGATCGGCGCGCCGTAGGCCTCGAGGTGTTCGCGCTGTCTTCGAAGGATTTCGGGTCCCGCGATGCCTTGCGTGAACAGCGGAAGATTGTGACTTTCGGGTATCCAGGCGGCGCGGCTGTTCCCGCTGTCAAAGAGCGCGAAACGCCTGTTGTAGCGGGCAAGGTATAGCGCAGCCGTCATGCCGGCCGGGCCGCCTCCGATGATGGCGCAATCCAGTGGGACCGAGGACATGCGGCTTGCCATGCTCATGGAGCAGGCCGCCCGCAAAGGCGATCGCGGCCCGCCGGTTATCTTACATCAATAATGAGAGCTGCCCTGACCCTGGTTGTGGTGCTGAGACGACATCCCCGTGCTTTTTCTGAGACGCAGTTCGCTGGCTTCCCGAAGACGCGCTGGCCGTCCCTCCTTTTTGCGACAGCAAAGAGGCGAGGGTCTGGCGATCGATCTCGCCGGATGCGTTAAGACCCTTCTGGCTCTGATACTTTTTCAGCGCCTCCCGGGTCTGTGAGCCCATGACGCCGTCCACCGGACCAGCGTTCAGGCCCTGGCTGTTCAACGCCTGCTGCAGCATGCGGGTCTGGCCGTGAGTGATAGTGATCGAACCAAACCGGGACCTTCCGCTCGTAGATGGACCCGATGGATCGGCGCTCTGATCCTGACCGCCGCTTTGGTTTTGACCGGCGTTTTGATCTTGGCCGGGGGTCTGGTTCTGGCTGGTGTTTGGGCTGGAACTCTGGTTGGGATTTTGCTGTTGCGCCGCGGCGGGTATTGCCAGCGCTGCGGTTGCGAACAGCGCGATGAGGGTTCTTTTCATGCCGTTTGCTCCTGTTTAGATAGGAGTCAAACGCCGTCGGCGGAATGTTGTTGCGGCGAGGGCCTCACATTTGTCCGCTTCAGCGCCGGGAGCCCGCAGATCGGCATCCGGCGCAAAGTTCCTGCCTTACGGGAGAGCCGCGCCCTGCTTCGGCACGCCGCCGCTATGCATGATCTCATCGTTGAGCGGGCCTTCCACGATCAGAAAGCCTGCAAGGCCCCGCTCGGTACGGGAAAGGGCATGATCGACGAGCGTGAAACGTCCGCCCCTTTCGATCCTGAGATCGGCGATGACGGCTCCGCCCGGTGGCACCGATATGGTTTGAACCCCGGTCAGAGGCGGCGCTCCAACGCCCCCGGCCTGATACACGCGGTCGAAGATTTCCCCGATCATATGGAAGGACGACGTGAAGTTCGGGCCGCCAACCCCGAAGAAGATGCGGATCGTCTCACCAGCGCGTGCGCGTAAGGGATGCCCCTTTGTCAGAGCGCCGACAGCGCCATTGAAAAGGAAATATTCCGGCCTTTCGGACATGAGCTTCTCATAATCCATCTCCTGAGCGCCTTCGGTGCCGAAGGGCTGGGCCGTGTAAAGCTCGCCCTGCATCACATAGAACTCGCGGTCAACCTGGGGCAGGCCGCCCTCGGGCTCGACCAGGATGAGCCCGTACATGCCGTTCGTGATGTGGTGGGCGGCGCTCGGCGTTGCGCAGTGATAGACGAAAAGTCCGGGCACAAGCGCCTTGAAAGTCATCACGCTCTCCCGGCCGGGCCGGGTCTGGGTGAAATCGCTGCCTCCGCCGGGGCCCATGGCCGCGTGAAAATCCACGGAGTGAAACATCACGCTGTCTTCCCGGTTCTTGAGGTGAACCTCGACCGTATCGCCCACGCGCACCCGGAGGAAGGGACCCGGCACCTTGCCGTTGAAGGTCCAATAGTTATAGGTGGTTTTGTAGTCGAGCTGCCCGGCGAGTTCGACCGCCTCCAGATCGACCCGCACCACTTTCGATGCCCGCTCATGGATGGGTCCGGGCAGATCGGTGGGATCGCGAACGATGTCGGAAGCCCCGGCGACAGCGCCTGCCCGCGGCCCTGCAATGACCTCGATCTTGCCCTCCATGCCCGCTTCGCGATGGCCAGGGACGGAGCAATAATAAACGGAATCGCCGCGCTGATCGGCAGTAAAGGAAAGGATGCTGCTGGCTCCCTTGCCAACGACGCGATCCGAGCGCGCCGCGAATTGATCGAGCACGATATCGTGCTCAGCGCCCTCGCCATTGATGAGGTTGATTTGCACCGTCTCACCCTCATGCACCTTGAGCGTGGGGTTGATCTTGCCTGCGATGCCGCCGCCAAAACCGATGTAGACCATGCGGCCGTTGGCGATGCCGGTTCTAAGCGTGAAGACAACGGGGATGTGCAAGTCACCGTGCGGCTTGGCCTCGTTTGCCTGAGTCTGGGCTCTGGGGCGGGTTTCTGCGCATTTTGCGCCATCGCCGCGGTTGCCAGGAGGGCCGGCAGCAGCAGCACTGTCAGCCACGTCAGGAATTTCATCGAAGTCACCCTGGGAAGCAGAAGTAGGAAAATACCCTCTGTCGGCGCGCGAGTGGTATCCCACATACAATATCTAAATGGTGACAGACTAGGCAATCAACCGACAAATAGTATTTGCGAA
This sequence comes from uncultured Alphaproteobacteria bacterium, assembly GCA_963833565.1. Classification (GTDB taxonomy): domain Bacteria; phylum Pseudomonadota; class Alphaproteobacteria; order Rhizobiales; family Rhodomicrobiaceae; genus Rhodomicrobium. The sequence continues at coordinate 108,821 of CAWHYO010000039.1, read as the reverse complement.
AAATCAAATGATGAATAAAGTGAATACCCTTGTATATAACTTATTTTTGCCTTGATGTATACTTTAACTATCGAGTCTAAATCTATTGCCAAGCTTGCGAATGGGATCGCGAACCGCGTCACGTTACGTATCGATCTGAGCTTGATGCAAAGATACTTCCAGCCCATCTTCCACAGTCATGGGTGCGCAGCTTAAGGTTGGCATTCTCGGAATCTGCTGTGGCAAGCGTGCTACGCTCGCCGCGGGCATGACTTTGATACGCCGGCCATTGAGCAGGAGCATGGATGAATTCACCGGCCGCAGCGGGCGTTAACTCATCACCTGATGTGAGGGCTGCGGCGTCCACTGACCCGGTGCTTCATGTCACGCCTCGATCCAACGTTGATGGAAAGATAATTTCGGCTCACCTTCCGACAGTGATGGCGCTATCTTAAGTTTGGCATTTTCGGTCATGCTATTGAGCGTGCAAGCTGCTGAGGGGCAAGCCTGATGGAAATGAAATGGTATTACGCGGAAAATGGCGCGAAGATCGGACCGGTCACGAACGAGGAGATCGTAAAGCTCATAGAGGCGGGCAAAACTCAGCCGCTGGCCATCTGGACCGAGGACATGCCCGGCGGGATCGACGGAAGCGGAGCCTCCGGATGGTCAGTCGCAGCACCGGCCAACGGGCCGCTGGCCGCGCCTGACGCGGAAGCGGAGACGAAGGCGCCGCCGGAGCCGAAAAAGCCAACGCTCGCGCGCCGGCTGCGCAACGAACTCATCGAATACCTGAAGATTGCCGGTTATCTGGCCGTTTGCTTTGGAGCTTTGCTTTTCTTTAAGGCTGCCATCCTCGAGAGTGAGGGGATCGCGCCCACCCGCATCGGTCTCGCAATCGTAAAGGCTCTCATTCTTGGGAAGTTCGTGCTCATGCTGGAAACGCTCAAGGTCGGTCAATGGAAAGATGCTTCCCAAGCTCTTGTTCTTAATATTTTGAAGAAGGCGGTGCTCTTCACAGTTCTTCTGCTCGTCATGAACACCGTTGAAGGCGTGGTTCTCGATTATTTGCATGGTGAGAATGTCCGGGATGCTTTGACGGTGTTGCAAAGGGGAACGCGGCCGGAAGCACTCGCGGAAGCCTTGCTCATGTTTCTGATCCTGATCCCGTATTTTGGTTATCGGGAACTCGCAGACAAGCTCGGCGAAAAAGAGCTCTCGAAACTCCTGTTCACGCGCCAGCCTCTGCAAAAAGAAGCATAGCGGCGCCCGCCGTCAGCCGAGCCTCTGTCCGAGCCGGCCGGCCAAATCCTGGATGTACTGCCAGGCAACGCGGCCCGACCGCGAGCCGCGGGTCATCGCCCATTCCAGCGCCTCGGCCCGCAGCCGCTCCGGCGGAACCTTCAGCCCGTAATGCCCGGCGTAGCCCGACACCATGTCGAGATAATCGGCCTGGCTGCAATTGTGGAAGCCGATCCAAAGCCCGAAGCGGTCGGAGAGCGAAACCTTCTCCTCCACCGCCTCGCCCGGATTGATGGCGGTCGCCCGCTCGTTCTCCATCATTTCGCGGGGCATGAGGTGGCGGCGATTCGAGGTCGCGTAGAAGACGACGTTCTCCGGGCGGCCTTCGATGCCGCCCTCCAGCACGGCTTTCAGCGATTTGTAGGATGTGTCGTCCGCGTCGAAAGAGAGGTCGTCGCAGAAAACGATGAACCGGTGCGGCTGGCCTCGCAAATAGGAAAGGCACCGCGGCAGGCTCGAAATATCCTCGCGGTGAATCTCGACGAGCCTGAGAGCAGCCTTCCCCTGACGGGCCGCGACCTCGGCATGAACCGCCTTCACGAGCGAGCTTTTCCCCATGCCGCGCGATCCCCACAGAAGCGCATTATTGGCGGGGAGGCCGCGCGCGAAGTTCTCGGTATTGGCGAGCAGCGTATCCCGCATGCGATCCACCGACTTCAAGAGCTCGATAGGCATCCGGTTCACATGCGCGACGGGAAGGAAGCGATTCTCCTCCGCCTGCCAGATGAAGGCCTCCGCCGCCTCGAAATCCGGGACAGGAGGCTCTGCCGGCGCCAGGCGCTCCAGCGCTTCCGCGATTCTGAGGAGAGTGGTTTCGAGTGACGCTGAGTTTTTTTGCATGGCGGCGCGATGTTGAAAGCCGGGATTACCGCGGGTGGGGCCTGGAAGAGACGCGCACTATGCGCTATTTTACCACTGACGCAACGCCGCATTGCGGAAGTTGCGAACTCTGGGCAAGCCGCTATAAGACGACAATGCTTGCACCGGCGCGTCTTTAAGGGCGCGCTCTCGTTTTCCGCTCACCACGGGGTCTTTTGATGATTTCTCCTGCATTGGCTCAAACCACAGGCGCTGGCGGCGGCGACATACTGGGCCTTTTTTTCCCGCTGATTCTGGTTTTCGGCATTTTCTATCTCCTGGTTTTCAGGCCGCAGCAAAAGCGGATGAAGGAGCATCAGGCGATGATCGATGCGGTGAAGCGCGGCGACACGATTGTGACTACGGGCGGGATTATCGGAAAGGTCATCCGTGTCGCTGAAGGTGAGCTCAGGGTCGAAATTGCGGACGGCGTTCAGATCCGCCTCGCCAAGGGCTCAATCACCGAGGTGCGCGGCAAGGGCGAGCCTGTGAAAGAGAAAACCAGGGCGAGCCGCCAAGCAAATCACCCGCGCCGGATGGAGACGAAAGCGGAAAGCAGCCCGCCGCTTAGCAGGCTCATAAGCAGCCGCTAACAGGCAGCGCATCAAAAGGACATACCTCGCATGTATGGGTTTTCGTTGCATTTCTCGCGCTGGGGCGCGCTGGTGACGCTTTTCATTTCGCTTGCGTCCATCGTCCTTGCGCTCCCGAACATCATTCCGATTTCGACTTACGACAGTCTTCCAGCCTGGGCGCAGCTGCCGCGCATGCCGTTGGGCCTCGACCTTCGGGGAGGCACGCACCTTCTTTATCAGATCGATACGGCCCAGCTCCGGAAGGACTGGCTGCAATCGATCCAGATCGAGGCGCGGCACGGGTTGAGCGAAGAAAAGATAGCCCATTCCGGCGTGGTGATCGCAGGCAATGCAGTTCGCATCACCTTGCGGGACCCGGATAAAATGCAAGCCGCGCTGACACGGCTGAAGACCCTGGCGCAACCTCTGTCGGCATCACTACTCACGGGAAGGAGCAGTGGCGCAGGCTACGATCTTTTGGTTCAGGGCGGCGAAAACGGTGTGATCACCATCGAGCCGACGCCGGCCGGGATGCAAAACCGCGTCGAGAACGCGATCACGCGCTCCATCGAGGTCATCCGGCGGCGCGTCGATCCGACGGGAACGACCGAAGCAACCATTCAGGCGCAGGGCGGGGCGAACGGCAAGGACCGCATTCTGATCCAGGTGCCGGGCCTTGCGCCGGAAGAGGTCAAGGCGCGCGTCGGAACGACGGCGAAACTGACATTCCAGCTGGTAGATTTATCCATGTCTGCGGAGGATGCGGAGGCCAATGGCGTTCCGCCGGACGATATGCTGTTGCCTGATGCCGAGCATCCGGGCCGAAAAGTGCTCCTCCATAAGGAGGTGATTGTCAGCGGCGACGATCTCACCAATGCCTATGCCGGATACGACAACCGGGCAGGCGGGATTGGTGAGCGCGCCGTCGATTTCGAGTTCAACAGCAAGGGCGCTGGCGCTTTCGCGCGAGTGACGCGGGAAAACATCGGCAAGCCCTTCGCGATCGTCCTCGATAACAAGGTCATATCCGCGCCGGTCATCCGGTCGGAAATCCCTGGCGGGCGCGGACAGATTACCGGCAACTTCAGCCAGGAAGAAGTGAACAGGCTGGCGCTGCTGTTGAGGTCCGGTGCGCTGCCCGCGGCGCTCTCGATCATTGAGGAGCGCTCAGTCGGCCCGAGCCTCGGCGCGGACTCGATCGAGTCCGGAAAGAGGGCGGCTATCGCCGGGTTTATTGCGGTGTCGGCTTTGATGATCGCGGGATACGGCCTCTTCGGCCTGTTCTCGATTATCGCGCTTATCGTCAACATCGCCATCATCATGGCATGCCTGTCGCTTTTCCACGCGACGCTGACCTTGCCGGGCATCGCGGGCATGGTGCTCACCATGGGCGTGGCCGTTGACGCCAACGTGCTGATCTACGAGCGAGTACGCGAAGAAATGAAGGGCGGCCGCGGCATCGTCTCATCCATCGAGGCCGGGTTTGACCGCGCCTATGGCACGATCATCGACTCGCATTTGACGGCTCTTCTGGCGGCCCTCATCCTCTATGCCTTCGGATCAGGCACGGTGCGGGGTTTCGCCGTCACCCTTTCTTTCGGTATCATAAGCTCCCTTTTTACCGCCATCACTGTTACACGCCTGATGGTATCGACATGGCTGCGGCAGACGCGGCCCACCGTTCTAGAAATTTAGCGCCGGAGCGAGCCCCCAAGCCATGCTGCTGAAACCGCTATTCCGCCTTCCACAGAAGATGCACTTCCATTTCGTGAAGTACTTCCAGCTGTGCTTCGCGCTTTCGATCGTCGCCATTGTTGGAACTGTCATACTCCTGTTCACGAACGGCTTGAACTTCGGGATCGACTTCAAGGGCGGCACGCTGATGCAGGTGCAGACGCCAATGGCGGTGGATGCGCCTCAGCTCAGGACAACGCTCCACGGACTTGGCATCGGCGAGATCCAGCTCCAGAACTTTGGAAAGAACGACGAACTTCTGATCCGCTTCCCGGAGCAGGAGGGCGGGCCAGAAGCGCAGAAAGTCGCAGCCGACAAGGTGCTCCAGGCGCTGCCTGCGGGCACGAAGGAACTGCGCCGCGAGCAGGTCGGAAGCACCGTATCGAAGGAGCTCATCAATTCGGCGATCTGGGCGCTCGTGCTCACGAATTTGGTGATTTTCGCCTATGTCTGGTTCCGCTTCGAATGGCAGTTCGCGTTGGGGGCCGTCGTATCCCTTGTGCACGACGTCATGGTTACACTTGGCGTCTGGTCGCTGTTCCAACTCGACTTTGATCTGACCATTGTCGCCGCGCTGCTGACCATTCTCGGCTATTCAATTAACGACACCGTCGTCATCTACGACAGGATTCGAGAGAACCTGCGCAAGTACAAGCGGATGTCGCTGCGGGATCTGCTCGACCTTTCGGTGAACGAGACGATGTCGCGGACCATCATGACCGTCGGGACAGTCCTGATGGCGCTGATCGCGCTTTACTTCTTCGGCGGCGAGGTCATTCGCGGGTTCACCTTCGCGATGCTCTTCGGCGTTCTTGTCGGCACCTATTCGTCGGTCTATATCGCAGCGCCGTTCCTGATCCTGATCGGGGTCAAGCGCGACTGGAGCGGGGTGGAGAAGGGCAGGGCCCCGGGCAAGCCGGGAGCCAAAGCGGGACGTGCCGCGGAGCCAAAGGCCGTCCCGAAGCCCGGCTGCAGCGATGCCGGATCGGAGGGGCTCACGAATGGTTCCCTGGTCGTGGACAGCGCAGTTCCTCACAGCATCGGTTTCTCAGCATCGATCCCGCTCGGTGATGTCGAAGGCATGGATGATCCGGCAGCGCCGCTCCCGCCGGCCGCACCGCGCAAGCCCCCTGGCCAAAAGTTTTCGAAGAAGGGCAAGGGGCAGGCGAGGGCAGGCGGAGGACGCTCCAAGAGACGCGGCTAGCCGGGACTGGGTATCGCTATGACGGGCCCATTCGCAAGGCTGGGCGCAAGAGCGCCGCTTTCGCTCACGCCAGGCGGCGCATTTCAGTTGGCGGGCGTTGTTCACACAAGTGCGCTGCTCATCTCTTCGGCAGACGTCTTTGCCTGGAATCCCGCCAGCGGCGGGAACGAGAGTGAGATCCTCAGCTTCCTCGATGCGCATGCTGCGCTGCGCGGCGATTTCCTCCTGCTTGGCACCGGCGCGGCCTTGGCTTTCCCGTCGCCCTCGTTCAGGACCGAGATGGACCGGCGCGGCTTGGGCCTGGAGGTCATGGATACCGGCGCCGCTTGCCGCACCTTCAACGTCCTTGTTGCCGAAAGACGAATGTTTACATCGGCGCTCCTTCCCCTTGCGAATATTCGGGCCACCTTCTAAGCCTGTCATTTAGAAAGTTGCTTGGAGAGCGGTGGTTGACCTCAGACGACATAAAAAAAAGAAGACGCGACGACGAGGCTGCTGCTGCGGTCGTCCGGCAACGCGACCGCGACCGCTATTGGAGCGCCCTGTTTGCTCCAAGCGCCAAGCGGCCCGGACTTCTTGCGCTTTATGCTTTCAACGCGGAGCTGGACCACATCCTGGCGTTTGTCTCGGAACCGATGGCTGGCCAGATTCGTCTGCAATGGTGGCGGGATGCGGTCGAACTCGCGGCGCCGGGCACAAGAACCGGAAACCCGGTCGCCGACGCGCTCTCCGCCGCGATCGCGGAGCACAACCTTCCCAAGGAGCGCCTGATCGGCACGATCGATGCCCGTGTCCCGGCCATGTTCGGCGATCCGCCCGCCGACGAAAGGGCGATGAAGGCGTCCTTGCGCGAGACCGAAGGCGCAGTCTTCGAGCTTGCGGCTGCGATCCTTGGCGATAGAAGCGAAGCCGCGAGAGAAGCATCGGCACATGCCGGCGTCGCTTACGGATTGACCGAAGCGCTTCTCAAGCTTCCCATTCTCGCATCGCGCCAGAAGACGATCTTGCCGTCCTCCTACCTCGAAGGCCGGGGGATCGACCTTGCCGCCATCCACCGCGGCGAGGCGAGCGAAAGTTTCGGGGCGGCGCTTGCCGACCTTCGGGGCGCCGCGAACCGGGCGCTGCAGCAGTTTCGCGCCAAGGCCGTTGACCTCGATCCATCGGCTTGGCCTGCCTTCCTTCCACTCACACTCGTGAAACCTTATCTAAGGGCGATGGCCGCGCCGGATTTCGGACCCTCTGCATACGGTTATTGCGCTCAGCCCGCTACGCCGGTTCTGGCGTATTTGGCGGGCGGCGCGACGCAACACGCTTTGAAGGCAACCATGACCGCCTCACGTTCTAAAAACCCGAAGCGCTTCTATACCGCCGCTTCGGTTGCTCACCTCGAAAATGGAAGTTTCGGCGTCCAACTCGATGGCAAACCCATAAAAACTCCGGCTGGTCAAGTGCTGGCGGCGCCGTCGCAGGCTCTCGCCGAAGCCATCGCCGCCGAATGGAACGCGCAAGGCGATGAAATCGTGCCGGCGGCCCTTCCGCTGACCCGCCTCGCAAACAGCGCAATCGATGGCGTTGCGGAGAGGCGAGGGGACGTGGTGGAGGATATCGTGAAGTACGCGGCTTCGGATCTTCTTTGCTATCGCGCCGAGTCTCCGGTTGGACTCGTGGCGAAGCAGGCTCGCCTGTGGGATCCGATCCTTGCCTGGGTTCGTGCCGAGTATAACGCGCCATTCACGGTCGGAACGGGCATGAAGCATATCGATCAGCCCGCGTCTTCGCTCGAAGCCGTAAGCCATGCACTTGCCGCGCTCAATCCATTCAAACTCGCCGCACTCCACGTGATGACAACGCTCACCGGCTCGGCCCTGATCGCGCTCGCGCACGCAAACAGGTTTCTCAGCACGGATGCGGCATGGGAGGCCGCGCACGTGGATGAGAATTGGCAGGTCTCCCAGTGGGGTGAGGACTTTGAAGCAGCTCAGCGGCAGGACAAGCGCTTTTCTGAATTCTTGAATGCTTCGCGGTTCTTTGACCTTGCTTGAGTTTATTCCATCGGAAGTAAAAAAAACTTTGCTGCAGGTTACGCGGTGCGTTAACCCAACAGACTATTAAGGATATTCTCAAAATTCTTCATGGGAATGTGGCTTGTTCCGACACATTAGGGCCATCCAGATCGAAAACCTTTATTCAGAACAAGGACTTAAACTCAAGGTAGAGGCAAGATCCCGTCTCATAAACGGCCAAAACGCCGTTTTCTTGCCGATATATCAACAATCATGTCAGTATAGATCTATCCCATCGAGTTGATCTCGTGTTGTCCGGCAAACAGAAGAGCATGCGGCTTCAATATTGTTGCATGACTTTTTCAAACGGAGAGAGAAGATGGGGATGAGGGCGATTCTTGCTGGCGTAAGTGTATCCTTGGTTGGGTTGGGTGTTGTGCATGCGGCCGACTTCTCCGGACCAGGCGGCCTAAAGGACGCTCCTTATGTCGCGGTGCCCTGGAACTGGTCCGGCTTCTACGGCGGTGCGACCGCAGGTTACGGGAGCGGCGTGTCGAAGAACTTTGTGGATTATGGCGGCAATACCGGTAACAACAACGTCCACGGCTGGGCCGAGAACGATCCGAGCGGCGTCCTCCTCGGAGGCACCGTTGGCTACAACTATCAGTTTTCACCTAACTGGGTCATGGGCGCTGAAGCCGATCTCAGCTGGTCTGGCATGGAAGGCCAGCAGCACATGTATATCTACGATGGCCATGACTGGTCAGGCGGCTGGGATGGCTTCGCTACCATCCGCGGGCGAATAGGCTACGCCCTTGGCCCCACCCTCTTCTACGGAACAGGGGGTTTGGCGATGGTGCACGCAAACGAAGTGATCGTCGGCAACGACGCCAATGAGTCCAACTTCTATCAAGGATGGAAGACCGGCTACGTGGTTGGCGCGGGCGCGGAGTACGCCTTCACACCCCGGCTATCGGGCAAGATCGAATATCTCTACGCGGACGGTTTTGGCAGCGAGTTCCGGGATGACCGGAACCGTAAACGGATACTCGAGGCAGGACTACACCCATGAGATCGGCAGCATCAATATCATCCGCACGGGCCTGAACTATAAGTTCTAGCGCACAGTGCGTAAAACCGGGATCGGTTCCGACTCCCGAGGAGCTTGTCATCCCGGAACGACGCCTGCGTCGTATCCGGGAACGCAAAAGACGCCTCGATTTGTAACGGCCCCTGGATATGCGCCGAGGCGCATTCCGGGGTGACGATCATCGGGACGCACGCGTCCGATTAAACGCACGAGGCTCTAAGCAAACTTCGTCAGCTTGGCCAGCTTTCTGAAGCAAAGTCGTCATCCAGGCCAAGCGAAGCGCGAGCCGGGATCGAAAAAAGTCAAGCGCTTCAACTTGTTACGATCCCGGATAAGGCTTCGCCTTCCGGGATGACAGAGGCGGCGATCCGCTGGAGCGTCTGGCTAACTCTGCTTAGTTCGCCGCCGGCCTCGCTGCCGACCCGCTGGGAATGAAACGAGTTGCAGACGTTTGTGTCAGCATCTGCAGGTAGCGAGTTTCTTTCTAGAGCCGTTCCGGGTTGTGGTACGCATCTGGTCGCCGCCATCATGCCCGAGGATCAGGTAACCTCGATGTTGTCGATCAAGCGGACGCGGCCCAGGAAGACCGCCGCGAGAAGCCGTGTCCGCTCATGCGCGATGGCCTCCATTGGCATGAGGGTTTCGCTATCGCGCAGTTCGAGATAATCGATCCTGAAGCCGGCGTTCTCCAGCCGAACCTTCCCTTGCGTCAGCGATTCCCTTACCGGGCGTCCTGATGCGAGGTCAGCCGCCACATCCCTGAGGATCGCGTAAAGCTGTGGGGCAATGCTGCGTTCCTTGGGATCGAGATAAACATTGCGGGAGGACATCGCGAGGCCATCGCGCTCGCGCACAATGGGCCCTGGCAGGATGGTGATCGGGAAGGCCATGTCCTTGACCATGCGCTTCACCACGAGAAGCTGCTGATAATCCTTCTCGCCAAAGACGGCCAAGTCGGGCAGGCATTGCAGGAAAAGCTTTGCGACAACCGTCGTGACCCCGGCGAAAAAATGCGGCCGGGAAATCCCCTCGAGCGTTTGGGTGAGCCCTGCCACCTCGACACGGGTCGCGAAGTCATGCGGATAGATTTCGTCAACTTCCGGCGCGTACATGGCGTCTGGCTGCACGCTCAGGAGCTTGTGCCAGTCGTGCTCCTCGTTGCGCGGATAGCTGTTGAAATCCTCGTGGGGCGCAAATTGCGTGGGGTTCACGAAAACTGAAACGACGACGCGGGACGCGTGCTTTTTTGCGAGGCGAACCAGCGAAAGATGCCCTTCGTGAAGGCCGCCCATGGTGGGAACAAGGGCGACCCGCTGCCCGCGCCGGCGCCACTGCTGCACAGCCTTGCGCAACTCGGTTGCAAAACGGATTACCGGTAGTCGTGTGCTCATCCCGTCCGCCAGTCGCCACCAACGGCATTCTCATCAACAGGACGCACTAATAATTGCGCGAGCCCGGCGCTGGTCAATGCGCCGAAGCCCGGACAAGATTTCTTGCGTTCAGTTCGCCTCGCCGCCGACAACCGAAACATAGGTCCGGCCAAGCGCTTTGGTCTTGAACTCAACCACGCCCTCGCGCTCGGCGAAAATCGTGTGGTCGCGTCCCATTCCGACGCCGTCGCCAGGATGCCACTGCGTGCCGCGCTGGCGCAGAATGATGTTGCCGGGAGCGACCTGTTCCCCGCCGAACTTCTTCACGCCGAGGCGCCGGCCTGCGGAGTCGCGGCCGTTCCGGGACGAACCGCCTGCTTTTTTATGTGCCATTGTCTTTCGCCTTCAAATCTCGGTGCTATTCGCTTGCTTCCGCAGGCTTTGCCTTCGCCGCTTTCGACGGGGCCTTGCCATCAGTCAGGATTTCCAAGATGCGCACCGTGGTCAATGACTGCCGGTGGCCCCTCTTGCGCCGGTAGTTCTGGCGGCGCTTCTTCTTGAAGATGATAACCTTCGGCCCGCGTCCCTGCTCGACAACCTCGGCCGAGACGGCAGCGCCGGAAACAAGCGGTGCGCCGAACGTCGGGCCGCCTTCGCCTGCAACCATCAAAACATCGGGAAAGCTGACCGCATCGCCCGCGGCCCCTTCGATCTTCTCAATCTCTAGCACATCTTCCGGGGCAACCTTGTATTGCTTGCCCCCCGTGCGGATCACCGCGTACATGGAGTCCTCTATCTTTCTTGAAACGCACCGATCGGCGCCGCCACAGCGGACTTTGTTCTCTCTTAGCGGGAGATGGGCCTTAGGTTGCGCAATTTCACCTATACGGCTGCGCCGGATTTATCGGGTAAACCGGCGGCAATGTCAACGTCCAGCATTCCCGGAGCTCACGGCATGGAAAAGGACCGGCTTCTTGCCTTCAGCGATGGCGTTGTCGCCATCATCATAACGATCATGGTTCTGGAACTCAAAGTCCCGCACGGAGCGGGCTGGGACGATCTGGCAGGGGTCCTGCCGGTTTTCCTGAGTTACGTCCTGAGTTTCGTGTATGTCGCCATCTACTGGAACAATCACCACCATCTGCTCTACACCGTAACCCGGGTCGACGGGCTCATCCTATGGGCCAACACCCATCTCCTGTTCTGGCTGTCGCTGGTGCCGTTCGCCACGGCCTGGATGGGGGAGAACCACTTCGCAAAGCTGCCGACCGCTGTTTATGGCGTGGCTCTGCTCATGCCCGCCATCGCTTACTACCTGCTTCAGAAGGCGATCCTTCGCCGGGAGGGGCAAGCTTCTACGCTCGCCAAGGCCCTGGGACGGGACATCAAGGGAAAGATTTCTCCGTTCCTGTACCTGGCGGCGATCGTGCTGGCCTTCGTCGATCCGCTCATCGCTGGCATCATCTATGTATCTGTCGCCGTGATGTGGCTCATCCCCGACCGGCGCATCGAGCGCGCGCTGGCGGAGTGAAAGCCCGCCGGACATTTATAAGCACATCTTCTTGAAGAGCCTGAGCAAATAGAAAGGCTTACAGTTGCCTCTTTGCAAAGAGGGAACTGTAAGCTGATGCTGTTCTTGGCCGGACTGCCGCTCTGGCAGGCGATGCTTCTCGTCGTGGTCCTCCCAACGATCGCTGCCATTTGCGGGCAACTCATCGTGCGCAAATCGGTCGAGCTTGAGCAGTTGACGACGAATAACGAGATCGCCGGCTTCAAATTCGCGACCGTTGGCGTGATTTTCGCCGTGATCGTCGCCTTCGCCGTGATCGTAGTGTGGGAGAAGTTTTCTGCAGCAGAAGAAGCCGTAGCGCAAGAGGCGGGAGCCGCTGCAACCTTGTACCGCCTCGCGTCCGACCCCGATCCAAAAACGAAAGCGACAAGGGAGGCGCTTAGCGATTATCTCAGGCTCGCCATCGAAAAAGACTGGCCTGCAATGGCTGCCGGAAAGAAGAGCCCCGGCGTCACGGAGGCCCTGAGCGCGCTCTATGGAACCGTCACACGCTTAACCGAGGGCGACACAAAACAGACAGCCCTTCTGATTGAGATGTTCAAGCAACTCGACGAAATCACCCACGCCCGCCGAACGCGCCTTCATCTTGCCAATGGCGTCGTTCCGGCTGTCGTATGGATCGTTGTCTTTGGCGCCGCGATCCTCACTGTCTCGTTTGCATTCTTTTTCGGCACCCGGAACCTGCGTGCGCAAATCCTCATGACCGGCTTCCTGTCGCTTCTGACCTTCACGTCTGTTTTCGCGATTGTCGAGATCAACTATCCGTTCACCGGGCCTTCCTATGTGAAGAGCGAAGCGCTGAGCGAGGTTCTTGAGGACTTCTCGCACAGGGAGTGAGCGCGCTACCGGACGGGATAGGCGATTGTGCTCAGGAGTGCCAGCGCGGGCTGGCGCGTGTCGAGCCTCGTATGCTGGATGACGACCGGCACATTCGAAACGATGACGCTCGAATAGTCCGTGTCTTCGGGGATCGGCTCCGGGTCCTTTAGATCGTTGAAACGGAGATGGCGCGTGCGCCTCGGCGGCACCTTCAGCCGATAAGGACCTGCGGGATCGCGGCCGGCGAAGTAAACGGTGATCTCGACGTCGGCTTCGCTGTCGCCGGCGTTCAGGATGCAAACGGTTTCGTGGCTGACGAACTGCCGCGTGGTTCCGGTGCTCGCCGGGGGAATGTAGCCTTCCGCTATCGCCCAGACGCGATGCCCGACCGCCTCAGCCATGTCTCCTCCTCCTTTGGACGCAAGGCGCAACAAGCGGCGCTCCTGCTTGTTCCTGTTCGTCGGGGCTGATTGTTGCCCAGGCCGCCGAAGCTTATCGCTTCGGAAAACTGAAGCCGAAGCTTTTAAAAGCGATCGCAAATCAAGGGATGAAGCAAAAATGACAGAAGTCATGGACGTGGGGATGTACAAGGAATGGTGGGCCAATCCAGCGGTTGTTGGGCTGATGGGCTTCGGCACAACCACAATGGCGACAGGCCTGCATAACGTGGGCTATTGGAACGCCGGGCCAACGCTCGCGCTGGCTATCGCCTTCGGGGGCACGGCGCAATTCGTTGCGGGCGTGGTGGACCTTCGAAAAGGAAGCATCTTCGGCGGCTCCGCCTTCATGAGCTACGGCGCATTCTGGTGGTCGCTGTTTGTGTTGCTGTACGTGCAGCCGAACGCGGGCCTCAAAGCGGGCGCTAACGAGCAATTCGGATTCTTCTTCGTGTGGACGCTGTTCACACTTGCCTTTTGCATCGCCGCGCAGGGTGTGGGTAAGTACTTGGCGGTTCTGTTCTGGCTGCTGCTGGTGGCGTTCTTGCTGCTGGACGGCGTGACGCTCGGGTTCGTGTCGGCGCCGGTCGCGGGCTGGGAAATCTTTGTCGTGGGCCTGCTCGCCTGGTACATTGCTACGGCGACATTGGCAAATACGGTCTACGGCCGGAAGGTCCTGCCCCTTTCTTAAGCTGAGGCGGGGGGCAGAGAATGCCCCCCGGAATTTTATGCGAGGAAGAAAAGTCGAGAACCTGATCGGATTGCTCAGTGCCGCTCTTTGTTTCCCAACGATGCCTCGGCGCATTTGCCGCCGGGCATGCAGCGTTTCACCTTGATGAGCACTAGCCCTGAAAGCTCCGGTTCCCGTCTGCGCGGCATGAGCAGGCTTGCCTTCGACACGGTTGCAGGCCTGATCGCGATGGTTGAAACCATGCATGGCAACATTGCCGGCCATTTCAGCCCGTTCGCCCCTCGCGCGGATGGAAAGACGCGCGGCATCACGGGACTGGTCTACCGCAGCATCCGAGGCGTGACTCATTTGACCGGCAACGGCGTCGATGCGGCTCTCGCGCTGCTGGATCCGATCCTCACCGACGAACATCCTACACCGGGCCAAGAGGCCGCGCGCGCCGCCTTGAACGGCGTACTGGGCGATCATCTGGCCGAGACCGCCAACCCGCTCGCGATTCCCATGCGCCTGCGCTGCGACGGCCAGCCGCTCCACCTGGATAGAGACAGCCTCGCAGAGACTCTCGCCCCGTCGAGCGGCCGGCTTGCCGTGCTGGTCCACGGCTTGTGTTTGAACGACACGCACTGGAACCGGGACGGCCATGATCATGGCGCCGCGCTCGCGCGCGATCTGGGGTACACGGCGCTTTATCTGCACTACAATACAGGACTGCATATTTCGGCCAACGGACGAGCTTTTGCAGACTTGCTGCAGGCGCTGGTCGCCGAGTGGCCTGTGCCGGTCGAGGACCTCATCATCATCGGACACAGCATGGGCGGGCTGGTATCGCGGAGCGCGTGCCATTACGGCGCAGCCGCAGGACATGACTGGCCCCGCCATCTCCTCAAGCTTATTTTCCTCGGCACGCCGCACCATGGCGCTCCGATGGAGCGTGGCGGCCAGTGGCTGCATCTGGCGCTCGACAAAAGCCGGTACACGGCTCCTTTCACCCATCTCGGCCGGATTCGCAGCGCTGGCATCACAGATCTTCGCTATGGCAATCTGCTCGACAGTGACTGGCAGGACAGGGACCGTTTCAAGCATGTGGGCGATACAAGGCAAGCCGTCCCTCTTCCGGAAGGCGTCCAGTGCTTCGCCATTGCAGCGTCCACAGCGATCGAGGCCGACGGCCTGCGCGACCGGCTTCTGGGCGACGGCCTCGTGCCAGTCAGAAGCGCGCTCGGCCAGCACGACGAGCCCCATCGCGCGTTGCCCATCCCTGAGAGCCGGCAATGGATCGGCCGCCGCATGAATCACTTCGACTTGCTCAGCCGGCAGGATGTCTATGAGCAGATGGCGCTCTGGGTGGGATCGTAGGATGGCGGAGAAGGTTCTCTGCGACCCGAAGGTTGAATGCGTTGGCTGGAGGCGACCGAAAACACCGAGGCATTTGTTGACGAAAACAAGATTATCTCTTCGTCATCCCGGAAAGGCGAAGCCTTATCCGGGATCGTAACAGGTTGAAGCGCCTGCACTTTTGCGATGCCGCCTCGCGCTTCGCCTAGCCGGGATGACGGCGCTGGCGATCCGTTGGGCCGTCCGGCGACTTCTGCCTAGCGGCCGGCAGCAGCATCCAGGACTTCATCGGCGTTGCATGTGAGCCGCCAGGATAGGCCGGTGACCGGATAATCGAGGTCCACCTTGGCGTTCAGGCTCACTTCAACGATGCGGGATATCAAGGTCGTTCCGAACCCGCGGTGCGCCGGGACCGAAACGGGAGGGCCATCCCGCTCGGTCCAGCCCATGACGAAAACGCCGTTGCCTTCGTCATCGCGCCCGAGATGCCAGGACACATCGATATGTCCGTCATCGTTTGACAGGGCTCCGTATTTGCCGGCGTTCGTGGCAAGCTCATGCAGCGCCATGCCGATGGTCTGCGCCGCAGACGCGGAGAGGAAGAGGGAAGGCCCGTTCAATACGATCCGCACGCCGATAAGATCTTTGAAGTGCGAGAGCTGTGAACGGATAAGCTCGTCGAGATTGGCACCTCTCCAGTCATTCTTGACGACGAGATCCTGGCCTGCGGCGAGGGCGCGGATCCGTTCGTCGAACCGGCCAAAAAAGTCGCCGGGCTTTTTCGCTGCCGTCTGCCGGGCCACGGCCTGAACGAGCGTCAGCATGTTCTTCGAACGGTGGTTCACCTCGCGCATCAAGAGGCGGATGTGCTCCTCCTGGCGCTTGCGTTCGGTAATGTCGATCGCGGCGCAGCGGACGCCTATGATGTGCCCCGAGCTATCGCGCATAGGGTCGGCGAGCAGATCGTAGTAACGATCGATGCCGTCCGCGTGGATGCGAACCTCCCCACGCTTGCCGAGACCCGTTCGGATAACGTCCCGCTTGATTGCCTCGGTTGCCGCAGCATCCTCGGCGCGCTCGAAGAGATCAGAGTCGAATTTTCCAATAACCTCGGAGGCTTCATAGCCAAGGCCAGGATTGTAAATCCACGTGTATCTGAGGTCGAGGTCCTGGCAGAAAACGGCAATCGGGGACTCTTTCAGCGCCAGCTCGAAACGCTCGGTTGTCAACCGGAGTTCTTCCTCGGCACGCGCTCTTTCGACCGCTTGCCAAACTCGCTCAAGCGTTTCACGCGCGAGAGCAACCTCGGCCTCAGTCCAGGCCCGGGGCCATGCATCCGCAACGAACAGGAAGGCGCGCGGACGCCCGTCCCGTATGAGAGGCACATTGATCGACGACCGCGCGTCAAAAGCAGCGTAAGCGGCCTGTGCTCCTTCGTCCGTTGCAAAGCGAGGGTCCGCCGTCACGTCGTCGATTGTGACGGCGCCGCCAGCCAGGAGAGCTTCGATCCGCTTGGCTCCCATGAACCGGTGCCGCCCCAGGACGGAAGCCGGATCGCCGGAAGCGCTCCAGGCGCTTTCCACCACCGTATCCACGCCGTCGGCTTGCAGTTCTCCCACGCCGGCAAAGGTGGCGTTAAGCTCCTGGCCAACGGCCGCGCATGCCCCGCTAACCGCGTCCCGCGCAGTGGCCGCGGAACGAAGCCGCTCTTCCAGCAAAAGAAAGTAGCGGCCGCGCTTCTCGCGGCTGTGGCGCTGCAGATCGGCCAGCTCCATTTCGGTAATGTCGCGGATGGCGCCCAGGAGCCGCAAGGGGCGCCTTCCGGCTGGCTGCGCGGGATCCGGCTCGAAGTAGGCGCGGCCGGTGGCGAGGAGCCAGATCACGGTCCCGTCAGGGCGCAAAATGCGATATTTGCAAACGAGGCCATCCTCGGGGTCGGAGGGATCAAGAGCGCGTGTGACGACGGAATCTGCTTCGGCGCGGTCGTCAGGATGAACGATATTCACCCAGATCGGATAGGTCACCTCTGCGTCAGGCGTCAGGCCCAGGAGCGTTTTGCAACGCGTATCCCAAACCAAAGGTTTTCCTGGTTCGCCGACCTCCCAGCGCCATGTGCCAAGCTCCGCCGCTTCCAGCACGAGACGAAGTATGTCCTCGCTGTGGCAACGGTGACAATCAGCATTCTTCGGGCTGGGATGGTTCTCGCAGGAACGGGTTGCGCACCTGTTTCTCTGTGGCGCGCTCTCAAAGCCAGAGCCAGCGCACACCTGCTCGTCCCGCGCCACCTGCGATGGCAAACGCAAGGTAAGGGAAGGCAACCCGCCTCCTAAAAGGCGCATTAGCGCCCTCAGCAACTTGCTGGATTGTTCCTCGAACATGGAACCCAAAAGCTATGGCACAGCAAACATGGTGGGATCTCTGCCATTGGCTGGATTCATATCTCCTTAAACAAAATAGGGAAGTTCGTCTGTCCACAAATGAACAAACGCCCTTCAATCGGGCTTCACCTTAAGCGAATTTGATAAAGAAAGATAGACATGCACAAACAATACACTGGACGCAAGGGAGGCGGCGGAAACAACTTATTGCGCGCTCTCCGTGAGAATGACGTGATCAGGCTCAGGCCCTCTTTCGAAGTTGTGGAGGCCGATCGCGGCACCGTCTTTTATGACCCCGGCGACGATGTCCGCTTCACCTATTTTCCCTGCGGAGCGAGCCTTGCATCCTTCTCGATTTTGCTGCCCGATGGCAAGAGCGCCGAAACAGCCCTCATCGGCAGGGAGGGAGCCGTCGGGGGGGTCATAAGTCAGGGCCATCTACCGACTTATGCGCGGGCTTCAGTTGAATTCCCCGGAGAATTCCTGAAGATTGAAACGTCAGCTCTCGATGCGGCGAAGCATCAATCGATCGCCATCAGGCGTCTTTTTGCCCGCTATGCGGATTGCCTTCTCGCTCAGGTCTTTCAGGCGGCGGCTTGCAACGCTGCGCACTCCATCGAGCAGAGGGTCGCAAAACTGCTTCTCGCCGGGATAGACCGGACACAGACCCCGATTCTGCCGATGACCCAGGAGCAACTCGCCAGCATGCTGGGCGTCGGCCGCAGCTACATCAGCCGGGTGATCCAGACGTTGAAGACGGAGAAGGCGCTGAAAACGAGCCGGGGCGCGCTGCTGGTAGAAGACGTTGCCACGCTGCAGCGGCGGGCGTGCGCGTGCAACGATGCCGTGCGAAGCCATTTCGACGTTGTGCTGAAAGGCGTCTATCCCAACGCCGGGGACGTTGTCCACTGAAGCTTGCGCCCACTAACCAGGCCGCGGCGCAGCACTCCCTTTGGCCGAACGCTGGGTTGCCGGCTTCGCAGAATGGGAGAGGTTGTGCGCCGTGTTGATGAGCGCCACGTGCGAAAAGGCTTGCGGGAAATTGCCCAGCATGCGCCCCGCCACGGGATCGTATTCCTCGGACAAGAGGCCCACGTCGTTGCAAAGGGTCAGAAGATACTCGAAGAGTTCGCGGGCTTCGTCCCGCCGTCCGATCATGAGAAGATTGTCGGCATACCAGAAAGAGCAGGCCAGGAACGCGCCTTCGCTGCCTTTGACGCCATCCTCGGTTTTCTCCGTATCGTAGCGGCGGATGAGGCCATCGACGCGGAGCTTCCTGCCGATCGCTTCGATCGTCGAGTGCACCCTGGGATCGCTCGCCGGAAGAAAGCCAACGAGCGGGATGAGAAGAGCGCTCGCGTCCAGCGCGCTCGACCCGTAGCTCTGCGTGAACGTTCCTGCCTTCTTATCGAAGCCCTCCTCGCAGACCTGCCGATGGATCTGATCGCGAACATTTCGCCAGCGTTCCAACGGCCCGTCGAGGCCGTGGCGTTCTATGGTTCTGATGGCGCGGTCGAACGCCACCCACGCCATCACCTTGGAATGGGTAAATTGGCGGGCGCCGCCGCGCACCTCCCACAAGCCCTCGTCCGGCATCCGCCAGATCTTTTCAAGATGCTCGATAATGGTGCGAACAAGAGGCCATGCTTCGTGTGCAGGATCGGGGTGGCCCTCGCTCCATTGGAACATCGCATCCATCACCTCGCCGAAGATGTCGAGCTGCAGCTGGTCCGCCGCCGCATTTCCGATGCGCACAGGCTTTGAATCTTCATAGCCGGAAAGCCACGGGATGGTGCTCTCGATGAGGCGGCGCTCGCCAGCGAGGCCATACACGATCTGAACCTGCTGAGGGCTGCCAGCCACTGCGCGGCGAAGCCATGTCCGCCATTCCCCCGCTTCTTGCCGGTAACCGGAGTTCATGAGCGCGAGCAACGTGAAGGTCGCGTCGCGCAGCCAGCAAAACCGGTAATCCCAGTTACGGCTGCCGCCGATTTTCTCAGGCAACGAGGTCGTCACAGCAGCGGCGATTCCTCCCGTCGGATGGTAGGTCAGGGCCTTCAAAGTAATGAGGGAGCGCAAAACCGGCGCTGAGTAAGGGCCGCCGCAGGAGCAACGCTGCGACCAACGCCGCCAGGCTTTTTCGGTTTCTTCCAGCGCCTGCAGCGGATCGATGGGGGGAGGGGGCGGCTCGAACGACTTTCCATAGCTCAAGACAAACCAGACCGTTTCCCCCGGCCGGACCGTGAATGACCCCGCAATGCTTCATTCCGCACGCCCTCACGGACGCATTCGTCTGCAAAACAACCATGTCCGGCCCCGCGGTCGCCTGCAGCCCTTCGCCGTCCATTCGGGTGACCCAGGGAACGATCAGGCCGTAATCGAAGCGCAGCATGAATTCGGTCATCATTTCGACCTCGCCTGAGCGGCCCTGGACAAGGCGGATCAGCCGGCTCGGGCCTTCCCGGTGAAAAGGCATGAAGTCGACGAGGGTAGCGGCCGCCATTCGCTGTTTCGAAATCGGTTTCGAGGATCAGGGCGCCATCGCGGTATCGGCGTTTCTGTTGCGGCCCCTCCGGCTGCCGACATGCTCCAATGCCCGTTTTCCGGCGTGCCGAGCAAGGATGCGAACAGCGCTCCGGAATCGAACCGCGGCCAGCACAGCCAGTCGATCGAGCCGTCGCGCGCCACGAGAGCCGCACTTTCACAGTCGCCAATAAGAGCGTAGTCCTCGATACGTTTTGTCATAAACTTCGATGAGCGTAATGATAACGCTCAACACAGGAAAGCGCCGTGCGTTCAGCTAATGGCGGTTGGCTTTCTCGGAAGATTACGGAAGCTTCACTTCAATTGACCCCGAAGTAGCGCGGCGCCACAACCGCAAGTGCTTGCGAAGCGGTTCATCCAACACCAGATTTAGGGAGATGTTCTAAGAGCGAGCGCCTTCACAGCTCGCTCGGAAGGCGCGTTTCAACGCTTTCCTTTGCAGCCGCAAATGCGCCAACCAGAAGGATAACAACCTCATGGCTGCCACGACTAAGACCAAGGCCGCGGAGCGCTTCGCCAGTCTCCAGAAACGCGATCAAGCCGTCAGGCAGGATATCGAAATCCGCCGCCCGGCAGCGCTCCGAAAAGGTTTCAAGATTGCGAGAGTTGAGACTCGCCAAGGAAGCCGAGGAGGCCGAAGCAAAAAAAAGGGAAGCCGCCGAAAAAGCCGAAAAGCAGGCCCCGAGGAAATCCCGCAGCCGCCCAGCGGCGGCTGATGCCGCGGGCTAAGGTGGTGATCGAGCGGGCTGCTGGAAAATGGTCTTCTCATCCTTCGACAAGCTCAGGATGAGGTCGAGTGTTTTTAGCGGGTTAACCCTCATGGTGAGCCTGTCGAACCATGGGCGGCGTTACCATTTCGTCGGCAGCGAACCTATCTCACGGCCCCGCCCTCCCCGACGACCACGAACGGCGCCCAGAAAGCTGGTTGCGCCTCCAGGCCGCGTCTATCGATGAGCGCGAGCATGGATTGACGCATCGCTTCCGCGCGGCCCATGGATTGATCGGCGGCAAGCCGATGCATCGCGCCTGTAATAAGCTTCACGGTCGCTTCCGAGTTCACCGCCCAGTGCGAAACGAGAAGCGCGCGCGCCTGGGCATAGATGAAGGCGCGGGCCAGCCCCGAGAGCGCGTCGGCCCCTTTCGCGCCTCCAGCCGCCGTATTGCAGGCCGACAGGATCACCCAATCGGCGTCGAGCTTCAGGCCTGCGATTTCCGAGGCGGTGAGATAACCGTCATCCTCCTCGCTCGGCGAGGCAGGCGGGGTCAGGATCAGTCCCGGCTCGCTGTTGCCGCTGATCTGCCCGGCAAGCGCGCCATGCGTTGCGAAATGCACGACGCGGTATTTGGCAAGGTCGCCGCTGGCGCTGAGGCGTTTCACCTCGCTTTCGGTCGCGCGCGCGCCAAGGTGGATGTCGCTTGGATCGGCGTGAACGTCGCGGGCGACGGCGCAGAGCTCATCGGCCGTCTCGGGAAGCGGCGCTTGACTGCGCAAGAGCGACACATCGGCCAATCCGCCCCGCGTCTGAATTTGCGCAACGCCGCGCGGGCTGGCGTGCGGCAAGCTCCGTTTTGGAAAGGGCCGCGCAACTCTGGTTGTCGCGCGCGAGTTTCGCATCGGCGGGGTCGTGGCCATCGAGCAGCGGATTGCCGAAGCCGATCAGCGGCTTTGTGGCCGCGCTTGGCCGCGCCACGCGGCGCAGCGCTTTCAGCGAGGAAACCGCAGGCAGCACAGTCAGCGCGTGATCGCGGATGAGCCACGCCGCCGGTGCGCCCTCGCCAGCGGGCGGCACCGTCACCAGCACCTGGAACGGCAGCTGCGTGAGCGCGCCGGACGGCACCAGCAAAAGCTGCTTGCCCTTGATGAGGTCTTCGATCTGTCCGAACAGCGCCTGATAAAGCTTGCGGCGCGGGCATGATCGAACGGCAGCGGCTTGCCCGCATTCCGGTCCGCATCGCTATAGGTCTGGCCGGTGAGTTCCGCGCAGGATCTCTCCTGCCATGCCGCCTCGTCGAGGCCGCAGCGCAGCGCCTGCACCTCGCGGGCGAGCGCCGCCGCACCCATGTCCGACCGCACCCAGCGCACGTCCGTCTTGGTCACCGCCCAGATGAAGGTCTCCTCGGGCGTCGTTTTCCCTTCCGGCGTATCGAGGAAAAGGATCAGCGCCTCGCCGTCGCCAAGCAGCGATTGCGCCTCCTCTACCGTCAGCGGCGCGGGGCTGGCGAGCGCGGCATAATCCGGGAACGCCGCCGCAAGCTCCTTATCGATCCCCGCGATTGTCGCGTCGATAGCGGCCAGCCTCGCGTTATTCTCGCCTTCGGCTTTTGCGTTGCGCTTCTCCGGCGTCTGCCCAAGGGCGGCGTTGCGCAAGCCATCGCGCTTCTGCCACTCCGCCACCAGATCCTGGCGCTCGCGCACCAGCGCCGCAAGCCTGCGCATCGCCCTTCGCGCCGCGCGCCGCCATTTGCGCGAGCGAAGCCGCAGCTTCCGAGCTTTGCGCCCATTGCGCAGTTTCAAACATTTCACGTGCGGCTTTCAGATCCGGCGCGCCACTTTCCGGCGCGAGGCGGTACATCGCCCTGACGAGTCCCCGGAATTCCCCATCTCAACCGCTCGGTTTCGCTTTTTTTCTTTCCCGTCAGGCCTTGGCTCGCGGTTGAGGCGCCGCGCTGCTCGCGCCTGGCGATTGCAGCGGTGCTGCGCCGCCAAAAATCGACGGCGCGGCCCCAGTCCTGCTGCGCATAATAGAGGGCGGCGAGATTGCTCACACTTCGAAGCGTTTCGGGATGCTCCTTGCCGAGCGCCCGCTCGGAGGCCTCCAGCGCGCGCTTATAGAGCGGCTCGGCCTCCTGATAGCGGCCCTGGGCCTTGATAGAGGACGGCGAGATTGTTCACGCTTGTAAGCGTGTAGGATGCTCCCTGCCGAGCACCCGCTCGAGGCCTCCAGCGCGCGCCTGTAGAGCGGCTCGGCCTCCTGATAGCGGCCCTGGGCCTATAGAGGAGGGCGAGGTTGTTCACGCTTGGCAGCGTATGGGGATGCTCCTTGCCGAGCGCCCGCTCGAGGCCTCCAGGGCGCGCCTATAGAGTGGCTCGGCCTCTTGATAGCGGCTCTGGTCCTTATGAGGGTTGCGAGATTGTTCACGCTTCGAGCGTGTCGGGATGCTCCTTGCCGAGCACCCGCTCGCGGGCCTCCAGCGCGCGCCTATAGAGCGGCTCGGCCTCCTGATAGCGGCCCTGGGCCTGTAGAGGAAGGCGAGATTGCTCACGCTTGTCAGCGTATCGGGATGCTCCTTGCCGAGCACCCGCTCACGGGCCTCCAGCGCGCGCCTGTAGGAGCGGCTCGGCCTCCTGATAGCGGCCCTGGGCCTTATAGAGGACGGCGAGATTGTTCACGCTTTTAAGCGTGTCGGGATGCTCCTTGCCGAGCACCCGCTCGTCGGGCCTCCAGGGCGCGCCTGTAGAGCGGCTCGGCCTCCTGATAGCGGCCCTGGGCCTGATAGAGGATGGCGAGATTGCTCACGCTTGGCAGCGTGTTGGGATGCTCCTTGCCGAGCACCCGCTCAAGGGCCTCCAGCGCGCGCCGATAGAGCGGCTCGGCCTCCTGATAGCGGCCCTGGGCCTGATAGAGGGCGGCGAGATTGTTCACGCTTTTGAGCGTGTCGGGATGCTCCTTGCCGAGCACCCGCTCGCGGCCTCCAGCGCGCGCCTGATAGAGCGGCTCGGCCTCCTGATAGCGGCCCAGGGCTTGATAGAGCAAGGCGAGATTGTTCACGCTTGCAAGTGTGTTGGGATGGTCCTTGCCGAGCACCCGCTCGGCAAGCGTGAGGGCCTTCTCCGCGAGGGCGAGCGCCTCCTTGTATTTGCCTTGGCTGTAGAGCTGGCCAACTTGCTTGCTGAGGGCGACGACATTGTCCGCAGCTTGCGCCGCGCTCATGAAAGCGCCAGCAGCGAAGATCGCAAATGATCAGGACTTTCACAAGAACGCGCCCGAGCCATGCCTGCACCATGCTTCTGCCCCCAAACCGCGAATCGCGATGCCCGGGCCATCATGGTTAATGATTCGTTGCTGCGTCAGCTGATGCGTTAACCCCGGATGGTTAATTTCTCCGGCACAGATTTATTTCCGGCCTGATCTTCGCGTCAAAAATCGCTAAAAAATCAGGACAGCCGCGCCTTCGGCCGGACGCCGACAGCGCGGATCAACTCATTGAAAATAAACAATATTCTGTCGCTTGATCGGCGAGGTTAACGGATTGTATTTTTGGACGCAAATGGGCGCGGAAAAGTCCGTTAAATATAATGTGTTAACGGCGCCTGCGCCCGTCGCAGCCGCGGAGGCGCTCGCATCTCTCATAATTCACATTATAAATCAATGACTTGGCTGCGTTAACGTCTCGATAAGGCGCTTTCTCCTAACATCCCACGCTCATGAAGTCAGGATGCAAACCCACGCGCAATTCTGGTCCAACGGTTCGAGGGATGCTGCCTTACCTGACCCAGCGCTCCGCCGCCGCGTCGTCGGAATCGCGCGGGGCGACCCAATGGCGCTGCTCTCCGTTCTCCTCGCTTTTCCAGAAGGGCGCGGTGGTCTTGAGGTAGTCCATGAGAAACTGCGCCGCCTCGAAAGCCGCATGCCGATGCTCGGACAGCGTGATGACGAGCACGATGTTGTCGCCCGGGGTGAGGCGGCCGACGCGATGCACGATCAGGCAGTCGAGAAGCGGCCAGCGCTCGCGGGCCTCGGCTTCGATGCGCGCAAGCTCCTTCTCGGTCATCTCCGGATAATGCTCGAGCGTCATCGAGGTGACTTCGCGGCCGCCGGCGTGATCCCGGACCAGCCCCACGAACGCTGCAATCGCGCCGATATCCGTCCGGCACTTCCGCAAGGCGGCGGTCTCGGCGCCGATGTCGAAATCCTGTTCTTGAACGCGGATCATCGGTCCTCCTTCGCGGGTCCTTCTAAGAAATTGCGGCTTTCTCTTCGAAGGGTCAAGTCGCCTGCTCGGCCGCGCGGCGAAAACGCATGGCGGCGAGCGCCGGGAACAGCGCGCCGGGCATCGATCAGGCTGCTCCGCCAACGCTATACCAAGCCTGGATGCCGTTCCATATTTCCTCCGCCGTCTCGGCAAACCAGAACAATTCGCGGTCTTCCTGGTCGATGACGCCTTCATCGGCGAGGAAATCGAAGTTGACCGCGCTGCGCCAATACTCTTCGCCAACGAGCACGACCGGGATTTGCTTGAGCTTTTGCGTCTGAACAAGCGTAAGAACCTCGAACAACTCGTCGAACGTGCCGTATCCCCCTGGAAAAGCCACCAGCGCTTTGGCGCGAAGCACAAAATGAAACTTCCGAATGGCGAAGTAGTGGAAGCTGAAACACAGGTCCGGCGTGATGTAGGGGTTCGGGAATTGCTCATGCGGCAGGGTGATATTGAGGCCGACGGACTTCGCTCCGGCATCGAACGCGCCCCGGTTTGCTGCTTCCATGATCCCAGGGCCGCCGCCGGTCACGATGACGGCATGCTCCTCATGGCCGTTGTTCGCCTCGCTGACGAGCTTCGCGAATTCGTGGGCGACGTCGTAATAGTGGCTCTTGGCGAGGATGCGCTTCGCGACAGCAAGGCGTTGCGCCAGATCTTCGTTGCGGGGATCGGCCGCCAGCTCCGCCGTCAGGTCCTCGACCCTTCGGGATGCCGCGGCCGGCTCGCAGATGCGGGTGCTTCCGAAAACCACGATCGTTTGGTCCACCCCCGCCTCCTGCAGGAGAAGGTTGGGCTTGAGATAGTCGATCTGAAGGCGCAGGCCTCGCATATCCGCGCGGGCCAGAAAGTCGGAATCGGTGTCCGCGCGGCGGTAGCTCGGGCTTTTGAGAATGGCTTCGATGCGGGCGTGCGCGTTGGGATCTTCCTCCATTGATTTTGGGTAGTTCCAGGGAAGAGGCTCGCGCCGCTGAAGCGGCCGGGCTCGTTTCAGGATTCTCAAGCCGTTGCGGGAAGATGCTTTTTTGGCCAAGGGACAAACTCCATGCAGTTTCGGGACCGCTTTCGGCGAGAGGAACAGCGGTATCAAGCCACCGGTTGAAACACAGCTTCGCTCAGGCTGCTCCGCTTGCCAAATTCTGTTTACAAGGCCAATGTCACCGAAATATCACGCGGGCCGGAAGGGTTGGGGCGAGGGGGATTCTTCTCAGCCGTACGTTTTTCGAAGCCAGTCGGCGATCGGCTGAGCGGCGTCGCGCCAGTTCTTGTCCAGCATGATCGCGTGCGCGCCGTTCGGCACGATCACGCAGCGCGCGCCGTAATAGATCGCGGTCAGGCGCACATCGGCTTCGGGCATGAACTGGTCTTTCTCGCCGCCCACGACGAGCAGCTTCGGCATCCCCCAGGGGAACGGCGCGAACGGCATCCATCCCATGAGTTGCCGGCTCGCCGTCTCGGCAATATCGCCGATGCTTTCGGCAAAGCGCCTCCGAAGCTCGCGGGAGGGGCGCTCGGAGAGCAAGCCGTCCTCGATGATATCGAGGTTTGCGGCGCTTAGGCCGTTGTGGAGCACCGCCCTCATTTCATTGGCGAGCTTGGGATTTGAGGCGTACATCACCGCAGCCGCCCGGATCAGCCCGTGCGGAGGGGCGGAACAGAGCAGGACAGCTCCCGCTGCCTGACCACCGCGCTGCACGAAGTTCTGAACCACGCCGCCGCCGAGCGAATGGCCGATCACGACCGTGGGGCCGCCGATCTCCCCTAAAGCCCAGCCGATGTCGTCCGCGAAATCCTGAAGGGTGAACTGCCGGATGTTTTCGCAGCCTTCGCTTCTTGCCGTGCCCGCGCAGGCTCAGCGCGTAGCTGTCATAGCCGAGCCCGTTAAAGAAAGGCAGGAAATTCGGTTCCCACACCCAGGCGCCGGTGCAGATACCATGAATGAAGAGGAGTTTGACAGGCTTTGCGGGGCTGGGCGCTGCTTCGTGCAGGAGTTCAAGCTTCATGATCAGCCAATTACAACGAAAAGGTGCATGATTGAATATCGCAGATCTTGAGCGAGGCAAGGAGCCTGGGCGGATTACATTTTCGTTACATGGTTAATGGGCGAAGTGCTCGAAGCCTTTGACGGGAAGCTTAAGGGACGTGCCATCGGCCTGGATGTAAGCCGGGGCGCCATCTTCCGGTTTGACGACGCCGATGCGTGTCACGGGCACGCCCGCGTCCCTGCTCGCGGCCTCGAAGGCAGCAGCGCGGTCTGCTGGAACGGCGCAGAGGATTTCATAGTCGTCGCCTCCGGACAGAATGAGGGAGATGGATTTTTGCGATGCCGCCAGAGCGGCGGTTGCCGCCGCCGATAGAGGTATCGAGGACACCGTGACTTCTGCGGATAGCTGCGACGCAGCACACATGCGCGAAAGGTCGAGCGCAAGCCCATCCGATATGTCCATCGCTGCCGACGCGTGGCTTGCCAGGGCTTGGGACAACTCGACCCTCGGTTCGGGGTAAAGGTAGCGCCTGAGGAGAAAGTCGCGGTTCTCTGCGGATAATGCGGCCTCGAATTCTGCCTTCCCGAGACGCAGATGAAGGCCGAGCGCAGCGTCGCCGAGCGTTCCGCTGACATAGAGAAAATCGCCGGGCTTAGTGCCGCCGCGCGGTACGAGGCCGCGAGGCGAGGCCTCGCCGAAAGCGGTGATGGACATCCACCAGGCGCCGCGCGCGGTCACGGTGTCGCCGCCAAGCAAAGCGATGCCGAACCGGCTTTGAGCGCGCGCAAGCCCGGAGGCGAAGCGCTCGGCCCACTCTCGCGACGGAGCTTCAGCAAGCGCCAGCGTCAGCGTGTAGCCGATTGGTTTCGCGGCCTTTGCTGCAAGGTCCGAAACATTGGTGGCGAGCGTCTTGTAGGCAGCGTCGCCCGGATCGTCGTCCTCGAAGAAATGAACGCCGGCGACCGACGCGTCGGCTGTTATGACGAGCCCGTTCGCTGGAAGTGCGGTCAGAAGCGCCGCGTCATCCTTGAGACCGAATGCGGCGGGATGTGTCGCGAGCGGCGCAAGATAATCCGCGATGAAAGCGATTTCGCCAAGGCCGCCCATCTCTCAGCCCGGCTTTTTCGTTGCCTTCCGCCCAAACTCGCCCTGGCGGTTTTCGCGCGCGAGACGGTCGAGCACGCCGTTCACGACGCCCGGTTCCTCGCCGCCGAAGAAGTCTTTCGCGATCTCGACATATTCGTTGATGATCGCGCGCGCGGGCACGTCGCGCCGTGCGATGATCTCGTATACGCCGGAGCGAAGGATTGCGCGCAGGATGCTGTCGATGCGCGACAGCCGCCAGCCTTGCGCCAAATGCGAAGCGATCTGCGGGTCGATCTCGGTTTGCCGCTCAGCGACCCCGGTCACGATGTCACGGAAAAAGCCCCGATCGGCGCCCGCATAGATCTCCACGGTGTCGAAGCGGTGGTTCAGAAACTCTTCCAGGACCACGCTCAGGTCGCGCTGCGTCATGTCCATCTGGTACAGCGCCTGCACTGCGGCCAGCCGCGCGCGCGTCCGGGCCGGTCCCGTAGGCGCACCATCATCAGGGCCGGGTTCGCGGCTGTTCTCAAAATCCATTGGTCAAGCTTTCGGTTCAGCCCTGACTCAGCGAGGCAATCAACGGCGTCTTTTGCTGAAATCGCGTTTGGCGCGAAGCACCTCGAGGCACGCTTCGGCGGCGTCGCGCCCCTTGTTCTTTCCGTTCACGGAAGCCCGCGCAACCGCCTGGGCTTCGTTTTCGACAGTCAGGATCCCGTTTCCAAGGGGAATGCCATGAAGCGTCGCGAGCGATAAAATCGCCCGCGCGGATTCATTGGCGACGATGTCGTAATGGGAGGTCTCGCCCCGGATGACGCAACCGAGCACGACGCAGCCGTGGAAGGGTTTGGCGCTGTCGTCAAAGAACAGTCCCGCGTCACTCGCCAGCGATAAAACCTGAGGAATCTCAAGCGCGCCAGGAACGGTCACGACCTCCCACGTCGCGCCAAGCTCTCTCAATGCCATCTCCGCACCGAGCAGGAGCGCTTCCGAGATGTGGTGATAATACCGGCCCTCGATGACGAGGATGTGGATTGGATCTTTCATTGGTCGTCTATTGGTCGCCGTGCGATGAGGTTCAAGCCGTAGCCTTCGAGGCCAACAATTTTCGGGGTCGGCGAGTTCGAAAGCAAAATCATGTTCTTGATGCCGAGATCGAGCAGAATCTGTGCGCCGATGCCGTAGTCGACGAGACGCTTCTCGGCCGGTTTTCCGTCGGGCGCAGGAGCGCCCGGATCGCTGAGCCGCGATACAATCGTTCCCTCGCGCACATCGCGGATCACGACTATGACGCCGCGGCCCTCCTGGCCAATCCGGCGCATGGCGCGCTCAACGAGGGAGCGGCGGTTTCCGTTGCGGCCCATGCCGATCAGGTCTTCGAGGATGTTGATGGCATGCATGCGGACCAGCACCGGATCGCCGTTTGCCACGTCGCCCTTGATGAGCGCCAGATGCTCGGTGTTGTCCACGGCGTTGACATAGACCCGAAGCTTGAATGCGCCGCCATAGGGGGAAGTGATCTCCTGCTCACGGACCGCGCGGACATAACTTTCCTTGCGCCTGCGATAGGCGATCAGGTCGGCGATGGTGCCGATCTTGAGCCCGTGCCGCTGAGCAAAGGCCAGGAGATCGGGCATGCGCGCCATCGTGCCGTCGTCGTTCATGATCTCGCAGATCACGCCGGCTGGAAGAAGCCCGGCAAGGCGCGCGAGATCCACCGCGGCTTCGGTGTGGCCAGCGCGAACGAGGACGCCGCCGTCGCGGGCGACAAGCGGGAAGACGTGGCCTGGGCTCACAATGTCGCGCGAATCCTTCTCCGGATTGATGGCGACGGCGATGGTCTTGGACCGGTCATAAGCCGATATGCCCGTCGAGATCCCTTCCTTCGCCTCGATCGAGACCGTGAAAGCGGTCGACTGCCTGGACTGGTTCGAGCGCGCCATGCGCTCAAGATGCAGCGTTTCCGCGCGCTCCGGCGTAATCGCGAGGCAGATCAGTCCGCGCCCGAAGCGGGCCATGAAGTTGATGGCGTCGGGCGTCGCCATCTGCGCCGGAATAACGAGATCGCCCTCGTTTTCGCGCTCCTCGGCGTCCACCAGAATGAACATGCGGCCCTGGCGCGCATCTTCCAGGATCTCGTCGATGGACGAGAGCTGCTCGTGGATTTGCGCTTTATCGAGAACCCGCAATTGTTCCATTTTATAAGAACCTATTGGCCCAAAAGCCTGGCGACGTAGCGGGCGATCAAGTCCACTTCCATGTTCACGTCGTCACCCGCCTTGCGCTCGCCCAAGGTGGTGACATCGAGCGTTGTGGGAATGAGGTTGATGGTGAAAAGGGAGCCAGAAACCTCGTTCACAGTAAGCGAAACTCCGTCGAGCGCAACCGAGCCTTTCGGCGCAATGTATTTTGCGAGAACGTGCGGCGAGCGCACCTCAAAAATCCGCGAAAAGCCCGAAGGTTTAATGCTCACGATACGGGCGGCGCCATCGACATGGCCGGACACGAGATGGCCGCCGAGTTCGTCGCCAGCGTGAAGCGATCGCTCGAGGTTGATGCGGCGGCCCTGATACCAATCGTCCAGCGTCGTCTTGCTTAGCGTTTCGTTCGATACGTCGACCTTAAATTGCGTGCCGCTCGAATTTGGTTCCACCCCGGTTACGGAAAGACAGCATCCGTCGCAGCAAATCGATGCGCCGAGAGCGATAGTGTCAGCCTCCCAGGGGCACGCGATGGTGAAACGGCCATTCTCTGCGGCGATGACAGTGCCCTTCGCCTG
Source organism: uncultured Alphaproteobacteria bacterium (assembly GCA_963833565.1). Classification (GTDB taxonomy): domain Bacteria; phylum Pseudomonadota; class Alphaproteobacteria; order Rhizobiales; family Rhodomicrobiaceae; genus Rhodomicrobium. The sequence continues at coordinate 78,108 of CAWHYO010000039.1, read as the reverse complement.
AACGAGTCCTGTGAACATGAGCTACCTCTGCCAGTGCAGGGTTGAACGGAAGACTGAAATGGTGTCAGCGCCTGCTTTGCGCTGCTCCGTTTTCACGAATGCGGGTGACTCGGCCACAATGTCCAGGCCGCGATTTCCAAATGGGGGGACGCTGGCGTTCGGCTCCACTGTCTTGTCCCCCTGCATGATGATGACCTCATCGGCAAGCCCCGCGTCCAGAAATCCGCGCGCGGTTATTGGCCCGCCTTCGACGAGGAGGCGCGTCACGCCCTCGGCCGCGAGTCGCATCATGGCAAGCCGAAGGTTAACAATTCCGGCAGACGACGCCCCAATGTCGAAAAAACGCACGCTGCGCCGTCCGAACAAGGGCGCGCATTTCGAGGAGTCGCCGCAGATGATCCAGACAGGCGGCCTTTCAGCCGAGAAAATGCGGGCTTTGGCCGAGATATCGCATCGGGACGCAAGAATGACTCGAAAGGGGGATCGGTCCTCCAGGCCGGGAAGCCGGCAGGTTAGCTCGGGGTCGTCGGCTTCGATGGTCCTCCTGCCGACAAGGATCGCATCGACCCTGGCCCGCAGGAGGTGAGCCTGATCACGCGCCGCTTCGCCCGTCACCCAGACGGGCTTGCCTGCCCCGATTGGCACACGGCCATCGGCATCGACGGCGAGCTTGATTTGAACAAAGGGGCGGCGTTCGGTGACACGCAGAGCGTGTCCGAGGTTGATCCAATCCGCTTCCTTGGCGAATGCGCCTCTCATGGCCGGCACGCCATGCGTTTCGAGCCAGGTCAGGCCCCGCCCGGAAACGCGCATGTCGGGATCGAGCGAGCCATAAACCACGAGCGAAATGCCGGCTTCGACGATGCTGTGCGCGCAAGGGGGCGTGGCTCCGAAATGGCTGCATGGCTCAAGCGTGGTGAACATGATCGCGCCGCGCGCCCGCGATCCTGCTTCTCTCAGCGCCAGCACTTCGGCGTGCGGCCGCCCGCCCCGCGCGGTCACAGCGCTTGCTATGATTTCACCTGTAGCCGGGTCCGCGATGACAGCGCCAACGGAAGGGTTGGGTGAAGTCGTTCCAAGATTGCTCTCGGCGAGGAAAAGCGCGCGCCGCATCAATGATGCCATGACGTCCGGCGGAAGGGGCACTTCCACGCCCGCGCGCGGGGCCGCGCTCAAGGAAGAGGCAGGCATCTGCGTCATTACTTTTCGTCCGGGACGGGATCGAAGCTATCGCCGAGCTCGTTAAGGACGCGATGAAAGTCCTTCGCCTCTCGGAAATCGCGATAGACGCTGGCATAGCGGACATAGGCGACGCCGTCGAGTGCCTTCAGGCCCTCCATGACGAGCTTACCGACCGCCTCGGAGGGAATCTCGGGCTCATTGCGAGTTCTCGAGGGAGCGGACGATGGAACTGACAAGCTGCTCGATGCGATCCTCGCCGACTGGACGCTTCCTGAGCGCAATCTCGATGGAGCGTCGCACCTTTTCGCGGTCGAACGGAACGCGCCGCCCACTCCTCTTTATAATGGTAAGCTCGCGCAACTGCACGCGCTCGAACGTCGTGAACCGCGCCCCGCATGCCGGGCACGACCGGCGGCGCCTTATCGCTGCATGATCCTCTGACGGACGACTGTCGCGCACCTGAGTATCCAGGGCGCCACAATGGGGGCATCGCATGTCGTTCAGCCTGCCTTATACGGGGCCATCGGCCGCTTCACTTCAAGCTTTACTGCCCGGATAGATCGGAAAGCGTTTGCAAAGCGCAATAGCCTCAGCCTTGACTGCTTCTGCGGCCGCACGCGCTTTATCTTCACCCGCTTTCAGCCCGTCGAGCACGGTGCCGATCATGCCGCCAATCTCGGTGAAGTCTTTGGCCCCAAATCCGCGCGTCGTTCCTGCGGGCGAACCGACGCGAATGCCGGACGTGATTGTGGGCTTTTGCGGGTCGAATGGAACGCCGTTCTTATTGACGGTGATGTGAGCTGCACCAAGGGCGGCCTCTGCCGCTTTTCCCGTCAGCCCCTTCGGACGAAGGTCAACCAGGAGAAGATGCGTGTCGGTCCCGCCTGAGACCAATTCAAGGCCGCCTTCCTTAAGACTCTCTCCAAGCGCTTTGGCGTTGTCCACGACCGCGCGCGCATAGGCTTTGAACTCTGGCCGTAAGCGCCTCGCCGAAAGCGACTGCCTTCGCCGCAATGATATGCATCAGCGGCCCGCCTTGCAGGCCGGGGAAAATGGCGGAGTTGATCTTTTTGGATAAGTCCGGATCGTTTGTGAGGATGATGGCCCCGCGCGGCCCGCGGAGCGTTTTGTGCGTCGTGGTCGTTGCGATATGGGCATGCGGGAAGGGGCTCGGATGAACGCCCGCCGCGACAAGTCCCGCGAAGTGCGCCATGTCTACGAGAAGGAGTGCGCCGACCTCGTCCGCAATCTGCCGGAACCGCTTGAAATCGATAATGCGCGCGTAAGCGGAGCCGCCTGCGATGATCAGGCGCGGCTTGTGCTCGCGCGCGAGCCGCTCGGCCTGCTCGTAATCGATGAAGCCGTCCTCGCGGCGCACACCGTAATGGACCGCTTTGAACCATTTGCCGGACATGTTCGGCGCGGCGCCGTGCGTAAGGTGACCGCCAGCGTCGATGCCCATGCCCAGGATGGTGTCGCCCGGCTTGAGCACAGCAAGATAGACGCCCTGATTAGCCTGGCTGCCCGAGTGGGGCTGCACATTCGCGAAGTCACAGCCGAACATCTGCTTCGCGCGGGTGATGGCAAGTTCCTCGGCGACATCGACGACGTGACAGCCGCCGTAATAGCGCTTTCCGGGATAGCCTTCGGCGTATTTGTTGGTGAGGACGGAGCCGGCCGCCTCCATCACAGCACGCGAGACATAGTTTTCCGAGGCGATAAGCTCGATTTCGTCCTGCTGGCGGAGAAGCTCGCTCTCAAGCACGCCGAAAATTTCAGGATCGGCCTCCCGAAGGGGGGTGAAGAAGAACTTGCCTTCCGCAGAATGCGGAGCTTGCGATGGGTGAAGTTTCGCGGGTGCGGCTGACATCGGATCTCTATGGGGTGAAATGACGTGGGCGCAGTATAGGAACTTCCGGTGAGATTGCAATCAATGCCCGGATAATCCTTTTTGCCGCGCGCTTTCGGAATGAAAGCTGGCTAAAGTTCCGGCATCAGCATTGACGCCAAAAGGAACTTCCGCGCGACCGTAGCCGTTCGCATGCGCCGGTATTTTTGCGCCTGTATGGTGTGCCGTAATTTTCAGAGGAGCGCGAGGCGATCCGTCAAGTTTCGCGTTATCGAGGGCGGCTCCGATGTCTTCCCAGAGCTGCCGGAAGCGTCTGACATAAAGGTCGTCCATGATGAGCCGGACAAGGTGCTCGATAACCTCGACATTTACCCATGCGGTCATGGCCTTGTCGAAATCGCGATAGGTGACATCGAGCGGCCGCACGCCAAAGTTCTGAAAGATGCTCGTTCTACCGTCATTCGCGAGAAGCACCGTTCCTACCATCTGCTTCAATCCCAAAGGCGCGGCGGGGTCGAGAACGGCACGCTCCAGATCGAAGATAGTACCGAGATTGAGCCTCCTGAGCAGCAGGAACCGCCGCGGTCCTACTGCGGCGCAGAGCTGCGCCTGAGCAACCCAATCCATGATCGTGTAGATGCCGGCCGGCATCTCGATCTGGAGCATGATCGGATTGGCTGCCGCCAGGTTTTGCACGTTGAAGATCTTTCGTTCATTCAGGCCATACGCGGTCATGAAATCGATCCCGTCGATCACTGTGAGCGGCGTCTGGCCTTCACCCCTCCCGATACTTGCGGAGCGGCTACCAAGGATCAGGCGCGCCTTTCCGGCCACCCACGCAAATCCTGCATCAGGCAGGAAGCCGACTGCAAACGCCAGCAAGAGCATGACCTTACTCACCGGCTGGCTCTTCACGGCGGCGGAAGCATCGGCGGCCGCGTGATTGTCTTTAGCCGCAGTTTTCTTTAGCCGCTGGCTTCCGGTCCTGAGCCATGGCGCTTTGTGTTATCGCGCCGTCGACCGGCCGGAGGTCCGGCGCGGTTCGCCCGATAACCACAGCGAGCATGATGGCGAAGAGCGTGTGGACAAAAGCCCTGAGAAAGGTCGCGGCGGAAAAATCAAAGGCCAGCAATGCCCTAAGGAACAATCTCAGGGAGTAGAGAAAAGCCCCGGCGAATGCGATCGAGGCGATGGTGATGGCGTTCTCGTAATCCTTCGGACCCGCCTCGCCCAAGCCGCCCACGCTCAGGATGTTTGCTCCGAGCGTCCCTCCGAGCAGTTGAGGAAGCTCCTGGGAGGGAAGAAAGAGAATAAAAGTCATCGATGCCGTAAGCAAAACGAAAGGAATACTTGACGCTAGCAATAACCAGTCACGGGAGTTTGGGAACCGCCTTTCGGAGTGCTTTTTGAATGCGTTCGTTTCTTGATCCGCAGGGGCAGCATAAAAGTACTTGCTTCTCATGGCTTCGAAGTGGAAGTCGATGCCAGGTCCAGGCGGGAGGTCTTTTCGAAAAAGCTCTGCGGCACGAACGCGTGCGATCCAGATTTCGTGCCTGACGGCGAGAATGACGGCTGGCACCAAAACTGAGAAAAACAGACAGAGACAAAGGGCAAGCCCGATGGAGGATGGATGCTGCTGCAAAACAAGCCAAAGCAAGGATAAGGCAATAAAAGATAATGAAAAAAGGCCAACGCTTGATGACGAGTACTTCATTAGCAGGCCTCACGGTCAAGCTGAAAAAGCATAAGATATTTTAGATTGAATGAAAAACTATATTTGACGCTACAACACGTGGCAATCCCAAACTACAAATTGGAATTGCAAAAAAACGTTACTATAGACGCTCGCAAGCGGTGGCCTCGCTGCATGCAGAGGACCATTCGAAAGCGGAACTCGCGGGCTGGAACAGGAGAGGATAGTGATACGAAAGTTTTAAGCATTCGTGCGTTTCATTGACGCACTTCATACGAGGTTCTGTCGAGGATCAGCACTGAAAAATCAATCGACGTGTAACATTAGGAGACTTCCTGCAACGTTAAAGTGCTGAATTCATTTTTAAAAGAATTATCCTCCCTGCACCAGAACTCAAAGTGAGACTGTCCTAATTGGAAAATGCGTGCGGGCTATTCATCTGCGCGTTTCAAATTTACGCCTTATTTACCCTTCTTACATCACGACGTCCTAAGTACGACAAGGAAAGGTTGTGATGAAGAGAGTGAAGCGTATCCCAGCGGCTGTTTTGTTGGCAGCGGCATCGTTTATCGGCTGCCAGCAGGCGTCTGCCGAGTGCGGTATTGCCTCCACCTATGCCGGCGGCTCGCGCACGGCGAACGGCGAACACTACAACCACATGGGAATATCGGCAGCACACAAGAGCTTGCCTTTCGGTACACGCGTGGTCGTTCGCAATCAGCGGACTGGGCACAGCATTACAGTTCGCATCAACGACCGTGGTCCCTTCGTTGCGGGCCGGATCATCGATCTGTCAACGGGCGCCAAAAACGCGCTCGGCATGGATGGACTCGCGTCCGTGTGTCTCGAAGTTGTGAGCTACGGCAGCGAGAAGAAGGGTTTCAGGAACACGGAACTGCACGAGCCTCTCTTGGAGGCGAACGCGAATCCGGTGCATCATGCGGTGCGCGTGGCTCATCATTACTCACGCAGCACGGCCAAGGTGCGCTACGCCCATCAAGGCCGGAGCCGTTCGGCCCATGCGCATGGTGGCCGGGGCGAGCATCATGGACGCAAGCGCTACGCATCCAACTAAAACCGAAGCAAAACTGAATGCGGCGGCGTCTGGAAATAGGGCGCCCCGCATTTTTCGTGATCAAAAGGCGGTGCCTGTCACGGCTTAGTTTTATCCTGATTGCTTTTCTACAGTTATCGTTAATAAAATTCCCGAACTTTACCTCGATTGCCCATGTTGACCATATGGAAATGGCGATCTGGAGGAAATCCTAAGAATGAAAGTGCTTCACCTGACCTTTGCAGTTCTTGCGATTGGGTGCTCAACATCTGGGGCATCGGCGGAATGCGGGATCGCTTCAAATTACTCGAGCGGGAAGGTGACGGCGAACGGCGAGAGATACGACCCTCGCGGGGTGTCGGCGGCGCACAAAGGGCTGCCCTTCGGCACCAGGGTTGCGGTTGTCAACAGGCGCACGGGCAGGAGCATCGTGGTGCGCATCAACGACCGTGGGCCATTCGTCAAGGGGCGGATCATCGATCTATCCAAAGGAGCGGCAGGAGCGCTTGGAGGCGGTGACCTGCCACCGGTTTGCATCCGTGTCCTAAGGTATGGCGGGGAGACCATCGCAACTGAGACAAGCGTCATTCCATGGCAGGCTGGGGCTCGCGTCCAGGCTGAAAGGCGTGAAGATTAGTGGGAGATCTGGCGTTTTTCGTGTCGCTGGACACTTTGTGGAGAAGAATTCATTCGCTTCGTCGCGAAATCGCCTCCATTTCAAACTTTTTGAAAGGAAGAAACGCCAGTTTCAGGTCAGAGTGACACACATTGATAGACCTCCACTGTTAAATCTCATCAAGACCAGGAGCTTTCATGAATACGAAATTTGCCGCCGCTGTTGCTGCCTGTGCGGCCTTTGCGGCTACTTCTGCAATCGCGCAGCAGAAAGCCCCGCCGGCTCCGCCGCAACAGGAGCAGGCGGCGCCGAAGGCAAGCAAGGCTGAGGTCCAGAAACTTGTCGAAAGCATCAAGGCCGACAAGGCCAAGATGGGTCAGTTCTGCAATCTCATGAAGCTGCAGGATCAATACACGGCCGCTGCCGAGAAAAAAGACGAGAAAAAGCTGGAAGCGCTCGACAAGCAAATGGAGGAAGGGGCAAAAAAGATGGGGCCGGACTTCGACCGCATCACCCAGTCGGAGCTTGACGAGGATGCGACGAAGCTTCTCGATGGGCTTGCCACTGGCTGCAGCAAGACCTAAGGGTGACTGCTGTTTTGGAGATGGCCGGGGTTCCCGGCCTTTTTCTTTTTCGTGCCAGCGAAGCTCTGAGTGAACGAACTGGTGCTCTAACGGCCTACGTCGCCGCATCTTCGGGCAGTTCATCGTGCTTTGGCCGGCCATCCATGATGCTCAGGCCGGATACGATGTACGTCACGGCCTCGGCGATATTGGTGCAGTGATCGCCAATACGTTCGAGGTTTTTCGCGCAGAAAAGAAGATGAGCGCCAAACGCGATCGTGCGCGGATCTTCCATCATGTAAGTGAGCAATTCCCGGAACAGCGAATTGTACTGGCGGTCGACGTCCTCATCGCGGGTCCAGACCTTGTGAGCCAGCGTAGCGTCGCGCTGTGAATAGCTGTCGAGCACGCTCTTTAACTGCATCAACGCCATCTCGCCCATGGTGCCGAGGCTCTTGGTCATCGGCGAGAGCCATGCCTTTTCGTCGAAGCTCGCGATCCGCTTGCCGATATTCTTCGACATGTCGCCGATGCGCTCGAGATCGCCTGAGATGCGCAGGCGCGCCGACGACGCTGCGCAGATCCACCGCCACAGGCTGCCGCCTTGCTATGATATGCACCGCGCGGTCCTCGATCTCGCGCTGCATCGTATCGATGGCGGCATCCAACGCTACGGCTTGCTTCGCCTGCTCCGGGTCCGCCCGCTCGATGGCCTCGAGCGCGGTCTTGAGCTGTTGCTCTGTCAATCCGCCCATGCGCAATATTTTCGTGTCGAGAGCCTTCAGCTCATCATCGTAAGCGGTGACGGTGTGGGCGGTCATGTCCTGTCCCCTTTTATCATATGGCTGCCTGCACCCGCAGATCGCGATTAAGGAGCGCTCATGGCGCGGACGCTACTCCATCCAAAAGACAATAACGTAACATTCACTTTTGCGCGCGGTTGGCTGACACCCAAAGCGCATCATTTCGCCGCCCGCTTTCCCTTTACCTGGACGACCTCGCCGCCCTCCTTGGCGAACGCCCCGATATCCGGGTTCGGCAGAATGTCCAGCACACGCTCGGAGGGGCGGCACAGGCGAATTCCCTTCGGTGTCACGACAATGGGGCGATTGATGAGGATCGGATGCGCAACCATGAAATCGATCAGTTCATCGTCGGACCATTTCGGATCCGCAAGCCCGAGATCGTGGTAGGGCGTGCCTTTCTCGCGGATAAGCGCGCGCACCGGAACGCCCATTGCCGCGATCAGCTCTTTCAGCTTTTCGCGTGACGGCGGCGTCTTCAGGTACTCGATGATTTCTGGTTCCGCGCCGCTCTGGCGGATCATCGCCAGCGTGTTGCGCGACGTGCCGCAGGCCGGATTGTGATAGATGGTGATGCTCATAGTCGCGCCCGCCTTTCTGCCGTTCCGCTATCCTGACCTACGGTTCAGAACTTCCATGAGCTCGGCCACCTTGCGGCGCTGCTCTTCGGCATTTCCGCTTGCGATGGCATGCTCGACGCAGGTGTTGACGTGGTTTTGCAGGATTTCGCCCTCAACTTTTCGGAGCGCGGCCTGCACCGCCGCGATTTGCGTGATGATGTCGATGCAATAACGCCCCTCGCCAACCATGCGCGCAATGCCGCGCACCTGGCCCTCGATTCGGGCGAGCCGCTGCAGACAGTTCTCCTTGATCTCTTCTCGCATGGAAACTCTTGTACCACCGGGAGGGTATGACCATCAACACGCCCGGGGATGCCGTTGCGTAAAGAGCGCCTCGCCGTTCTCCTTGCTGTAAATACCCTAAGGGGGTATATAGGGAGGGAAACAGGCCGGAGTGCATTATGGACAGCGGCAGCGATTTGCATCGTCACCATGGTTCGGGAACAGAGAGCGCGACGGCTGTAGACCCGATCTGCGGCATGATTGTCGACTCGAAGACCGCCAAGCATCAAACCATCCATCAAGGACAGCCATACTTCTTTTGCTGTGGCGGCTGCAAAGCCAAGTTCGAAGCCGATCCCGACCGTTATCTGAAAAAGGGTGGGAAGGACGCGTGCTGCCGCTCGCAAACGGAGGCTGAAGACAGCGCTGTTATCGATCCTGTTTGCAGCATGACGGTTAACCCTCAGACGGCCAAGTATCGGGCGGATTACCAGGGACGCACCTACTATTTTTGCAGGCCCGCTTGCAAGGTGAAGTTCCAGACCGAACCCAAGCGTTATCTGGAGCCGAAGGCACCGGCGGCGCCTGTCTCCGAGGGGGCGATCTATACCTGTCCCATGGACCCGCAAATTCGGCAGGTCGGCCCAGGCTCCTGCCCGATTTGCGGCATGGCTCTAGAACCTGAAATGCCATCGGCGGCCGATGAGCCGAATCCGGAACTGGCGTACATGTCCCGCCGGTTCTGGATCGGCCTTGTCCTCGCGCTTCCCGTCTTTGCAATCGAGATGGGCGGCCACATTTTCGGCCTCGGCCACAAAATCGATCCGCAAACTCTGAACTGGGTGCAATTCGCGCTCGCGACCCCCGTTGTTCTCTGGTGCGGAAGGCCGTTTTTCGAACGCGGCTGGCAGTCGCTCAAGACCCGCCATTTCAATATGTTCACGCTCATCGCGATGGGAACGGGCGTTGCGTGGGTCTATAGCGTGATCGCCACCTTGTTTCCGGGCGTCTTTCCAGCCGCATTTCGAACGAGCGAAGGCGCGGTCCCGGTTTACTTCGAGGCCGCCGCCGTCATCACGGTGCTCGTTCTGCTCGGGCAGGTGCTCGAACTGCGCGCCCGCGCGCAGACCAGCGGTGCGATCCGGGCCTTGCTGAATCTGGCTCCCAAACAGGCGCGCCGCATTGGAGCCAATGGAACCGAACAGGATGTGCCGCTTGAGAACGTAGCGGCAGGGGATCGTCTGCGCGTGCGGCCCGGAGAATCCGTTCCGGTCGATGGCGAGGTGGTGGATGGCCGAAGCACGGTCGATGAATCGATGGTGACGGGCGAGTCGATGCCCGTTTCGAAAGCTCCCGGCGCGAAGGTGATCGGCGGCACCATGAACCAGGGCGGCAGCCTTGTCATGCGCGCCGAGAAAGTCGGCCGGGAGACGATGCTTGCCAAAATCGTGCAGATGGTTGCCGAGGCGCAGAGGAGCCGCGCGCCAATCCAGCGACTCGCCGACCGCGTCGGCGGGCTGGTTTGTGCCTCTCGTGATTGCGGTCGCCGATTACCGCGTTCGCTGCGTGGGCGATTTGGGGGCCGGAACCGCGCTTCACCTTCGGGCTTGTAGCCGCCGTCTCGGTCCTCATCATCGCGTGTCCCTGCGCGCTGGGGCTGGCGACGCCGATGGCGATCATGGTTGGGGTCGGGCGCGGGGCTCAGGCCGGGTGTGCTCATCAAGAACGCCGAGGCGCTGGAGCGGTTCGAGCGCGTCGATACGATTGTGGTCGACAAGACCGGGACGCTGACGGAAGGCAAGCCCAGGATGGTGGCATTGCATACCGCGCCCGGATTTGTGGAGGCTGACGTGCTGCGGCTGGCTGCGAGCGTGGAGCGGGGCAGCCAGCATCCGCTAGGCGCAGCCATTGTGAAAGCGGCACAAGAAAAGGACCTCGCTCTCGCCGACGCTCGGGACTTCGAGGCGCCGGCAGGGAAGGGAGTTAGCGGCACAGTCGATGGACGCCGTGTCGTCATCGGCAATCTTCGCATGATGCAAGAGGCCCGCATTGATCCCGGCGCGCTGGCCACAGAGGCGGAGCGGCTCCGCGAAGAGGGCGCGACGGCGATCCTTATCGCCATCGACGGACGCATCGCAGGGGTTGCTGGGATCGCCGACCCGATCAAGGCCACCACCCCCGAGGCACTGGCCGCGCTCAAGGCAGAGGGCATCCGCGTCGTGATGCTGACCGGCGACAATCTAGCGACCGCGAATGCCGTTGCGCAGAAGCTCGGAATAACCGAGGTCGAAGCCGAGGTGCTGCCGGAGGACAAGAGCAAGGTTGTCGAGCGCTTGCGCAAGGAAGGCCGCATCGTGGCCATGGCCGGAGACGGCGTCAACGACGCCCCCGCGCTCGCCGCCGCCGATGTCGGCATTGCAATGGGCACCGGCACCGATGTCGCCATGGAAAGCGCAGGCGTCACGCTCTTGAAGGGCGATCTCATGGGTATCGTCCGCGCGCGGAAGCTCTCCGAAGCCACAATCCGGAACATCCGCCAGAACCTGCTCTTCGCGTTCATTTACAACGCGGCTGGCGTGCCTGTGGCGGCCGGCGTGCTCTACCCCTTCTTCGGAATCCTCCTCTCACCCGTCATCGCGGCGGCGGCAATGTCGCTGTCCTCAGTCAGCGTGATTGCCAACTCGTTGCGGCTGCGCAGCGTTTCCCTATAGCAGGGCGTTTTGCGGGGTTGCGGCATTGATTGAAACTTTCACAGCCGCGTCGTTCTGAAATGGTTTACGCGCGGTTAAGATTGGTTTCGTTTTGCAAAAACAGCATAAGTAAGTACGTAAGTGATTTGTGTTCGTATCATAGGAACCGCCATAAGTCGCGACCTTTTCCCAGAGCGGATCCATATGGCATAAAGAATGCCATAAAGGCCTCAAAACAAGGAGCCGGCCTCCGCTCTATCCTGGATTTGCAAAGGTGCTATCCTAGATTGCAGAAAATGGCATTTTTTACGAAACGAACCCAATAGAGTTAATCCACCGTTGCGCCGGATATGAGTTCGAACGCTGGCCGGGGACGCAAATGGACAGGTCGCGAAGAAGGCGACACAAAAGTCGCTGATGGATCAGTAAACCCCGAAGAACGGGCAACACTGCAGCGTCTGCCAGCAGCTCATCCCGCCCTCCTCCTGCATGGTCGTAGAGGGCGAGATCAACGCGAACGGATACTGCATCCTGCTTATCAAGAAGACTTCGTGACGAGGCAGTCTTTCTGGCTTGTTTATGCTTGCCCGAATGGATTCTTGACCTTCTGCGGCGGCTCAGCCGAGGCAACCCTGATCGGCAGATCGGGGCCGTTCTCAAGCTCGTTCACGATCTTCCCGAAGAGTTCCTTCAGCGCTTTGGCCGCTTCAAGCCCGGCGCGGTCGCGGGTCAGCACCAGCTTGCCGTATATGGCGATGTGATCCTCGCGATTCTCGATTTTGAGATCGCCAACCGTGACGGCGTCGCTTTCATTCTTGAACGGTGCAAAATTCATTGTCGTCCCTGGGCGGAGCGTTGTTGGGAAGCCTCCGAGGTCTGGAGGCGGCATCCAAAATGTGGTGTTGGCGCGGGCAAAATCATAGCACTTTGCCGTACTTTTGCGTCAAGCTGGGGGAACGCGTCGATACCAACGCGTGCCTGCAATTCGGCAATGGAGAGCGTTTCCCAGTTCTGGCTGTCGTCATTGGGCGCGAAGTAGGCTGCGGCGGCATTGCGCGAGGGCACGTAGATCGCCTTGTAGATATGGGTCGGAACCAAGACGCGACCCTTGAGGCTTTGCAGTTCCGCGCCAAGAAATACGGGGCCGGTGACGACGTAGACCTCCTCGCCCGAGAGTGCGATGTCCCGGACCGCGGATTCGATCCCTTCCCACAGCACCTCGTTGTTGCAAGGGTCCTGCGGAATCATGTTCGCGAGTGAAAACGATTCTTCCTGTGCCTCGGGCGTCGACATGTCGCCATTGGGGGCCATATGGCCGCGATCGAAGCCGCTGCGCCGGTAGTCGGAAAGTTCCGAACGCTCCTCTTGCGGCACTCTTGGCTCCTCGTGGAAGGCGTTCGAGCGAAGCCTTGTGAGGCCGCGGGCGCTTTCGATCCTTGCCGGGGTCAGGTGCTCCGCCGACCACACCGGCGTGCGGGAGATGCCCGAATACAAGACCGCAATTTCGGAGAAGCAAATGGGATGAGTCTGCGCCGCCAGCGCCTCTGTCTTGATGGCGGGAGCGGTCCCCTGGTAGAACTGCGAGGAACAGCCCTCCTGAGCTGCCAGAACCGGTGCGGCGAATAAGACAAGCGCGGAGAATACAAACGCATTGAAACAGGCAAACCGGGCCATGAGCAACCTCTTGAAGGGCTTGCCGTTGCAAGCTCAACAAGCGCTAGGCTGATTCGCCCGGGACGCGGAAATGACCGTCTCCGCAGACCTCATTCAAGCTTGGACAAGCTGTGCGCAAGGACGCAGCAGTTAATCCGCCCAAGGTTCGCTTTGAAGGCTCCAAACCAAGTTGTTCGTCTCGTCTGGGCGACCCGACCCAGATTTCTCACAACCGCGAGACAGTCGGCTCTTGCCTCGGTCTCACCACTCCAACACGGCGTAGTGATCTCGATTGGAGACCCAACTCTTGGCCCTCTTTTCTTGATTGGCTTTCGAACGCCTGTAGCCAGGATCGCGTTTGCAAGGGGCGATCGCAGGCCTGCTCTCAATGCCTCGGCAAGCCGAGCGCGGTTCGCTTCACATCCCAGTAATATTGATAGAGCTTCACACGCGGCGTCGAGAGCGGGATCGAGGGCTCGGCTGGCGGCAACGGCCGCCCGTGTTCTGCTATGAGCCTTTTTATGCGCCAGTGCATGTACCGCTTTTTGCTTCTGGTGCAGTAGTGGTTGACCCAGGGCTTCGCATCGAGGACGGGCCTGCTGTGAAGCCAGGCGACCTCGAAGAACGACGACTGCTCGAGCAGGCCGTTCCGGTCGCCTCTGGCGCGCATTTCGTCGATGAGCCAGAGCACGTCTTCGAGAAGCGGTTCGCCCCAGCCTGATTTCAGGCCGACCACCCCGCTATTGCCGTCGGGACGGAACTCTCTGCTGGGGTTGTGCGAGGCTTGATGGGGGAAGCCGGAAAGGTCCGGTGGGAAGTGGGAGACCGGCGGAAGATTATCGAATTCCCAGAAAATGGCTCCTTGCTCGATCATGAAGTTTACGGCGGCCGTAAACCCTGGATAGATGAACATATCGGAGTCCAAGAACACAGCTACGCCGCCATTCTGGCGAAGCGCATGGAGCATGACGCAGGGTTTCAAGCGTAAGATAAAGCCTCGATCGCCAAAATAAGGCTCATTGATGCTTCGAATGTCGACGATCTCAACGCCGAGGTCTTCATAGCGCTCAGGATGATCGGTATAGATGATGATCCTGTGCGGCGCGGAACGATCGGCCTTAAGGGTCGATATGCAATATTGCATCTCGAGTTCGATGCCATGTTCGTCTTCGCGCAGATGCGCGAGCTTGCGATGGCCGAAGTCCAGATAAATGAAAATGGGCGGAGTCATCGAGCAAATTCTCTTTTTGATAATCGAGCATGCGGATCGGACAGGAGCTACACCTTGCCATCCGTCATCGCAAGCGGAGCTGCCCCCGTTTGCCCAGGTTTTGCGGCTCATTCTGACTGCAAGTACGGCTCGTTGCTGGCTCGCACCGCCTACCTTTGTGAGAACCGGGTGGGAACAAGGTGACTTGCGTCCCGGATTACGGCGAGGCACAGTCGGCGGCGGGCGCTTTGGCTCCTCGCTGGCTCGGCATGTTTTTCGCATAGAGCCTGTGATTGTTTTTCTTCCAGGCTACAAAGCGATGATCCGGATATTCACGACGCTGGAGGCGCGCATTCTGCGTCACCAGCCGCAAATTGGGGTGACGACGCTGTTTCTTGGCAATTTCGAGCTTCGCGTGCCCCTGATCGAGGCGGCGGCGGGGACCGGGGTCGCCGTGGAGATCGATGCGAGCGACGTGTCCATCGCGCTTTCCCGGCCCATGGATGTGTCGATTACGAACCGGCTGCCGGGAACGATTGTCGAGGTCGAATATCTGGGTGCGCCTTATGCCCGGGTGACTTTCGATCTTGGCTCCTGCCACCTTCATTCGCTCGTGACGTGGGAGTCCGTCGAGCGTCTCGGCCTGGAGCCCGGCCTCAAAGCCTGGGCGATGATCAAGACCATCGCCATCACGAAGATGAACGTCAGTGCTGACGCTCTTCCCGAGCCTCGCCCCCCGCTTCCACCTCGAAAGTCCAGTTGAGAGAGGCGCCCAGTTCGCCGAGAGCGGCAGCCGCACCGGCTGACGACCGGCGCTCGATGGAGCGGAAAAGGGCGACAAGCCGCTGGCCGAATGGTGTGATCTCGGCGCCCCCGCCGCGCCGTCCGGGAAAGGTCTCCAACACCTTGGTCTCGAATGTGCGGTTCAACGCATCCGCCATCATCCAGGTCTTGCGATAGGACAGGTTCATGAGCTTGCTCGCGCCCAGGATGGAACGGCACTTGTGAATGGTTTCGATGAGCGAGATGTCGGCTTCATCGAGGCTGCCGCCATTCGGAAGCGAGAGCCGCACATGAATGCGCGTTCTCTTCTTGTCCGTCATCGTTCTCTCCCGGCCTTGTCTGCGGTTCTTATTATATCGATGCAGATACAGCATGGGGAGAGGTATCCGCCGAAAAAGGCATTACGAGGATAACGGCTGAAAACGCGCTGAACCTTCGTGACGCAAGCGGTGCGCTGGCCGGAATTCTCGTGTAAAACATTCCAGGAACGGGCCAGATACCGCGATAGAGGGACGCAAGACCCGCACGGCGATGAAAGATACCGACACCATTCAAGCGAAGGAGGCCAGCCCCTGGCGCTTCTGCGTGGCGCCCATGATGGACTGGACCGACCGCCATTGCCGCTTCTTTCACCGGCAGTTGACGCGGCGGGCGCGGCTGTACACGGAGATGGTGACCTCGGCGGCGATCATGCATGGCGACCGCCAGCGGCTTCTCGGCTTCCATCCCATCGAGCATCCTGTCGCGCTGCAACTCGGCGGCTCGGACCCGGGCGAACTGGCGCGCGCCTCGGAGATCGGCCTCTCCTTCGGCTACGATGAGATCAACCTGAATTGCGGGTGCCCGTCCGACCGCGTGCAGTCGGGCCGCTTCGGCGCCTGTCTCATGGCGGAGCCCGAGCTTGTCGCGGCCTGCATCGCGGCCATGCGCGGTGCTGTCGGCGGCGTTGTGCCGGTCACCGTGAAATGCAGGATCGGCATCGACGACCAGGACAGCGAGGCGGATCTCGTCCGGTTCATCGAATGCGTGGCCGCTGGCGGCTGCTGCACATTTATTGTGCATGCCCGGAAGGCGTGGCTGCAAGGGCTAAGCCCCAAGGAGAACCGCGAAGTTCCGCCGCTCGATTACGACCGCGTCCATCGGCTGAAGGCGGCGTTTCCCGAACTGACCATCGTCATCAATGGCGGCATCGCGACCATAGGCGAAGCTGCGGAGCAGCTAAAAGCCGTCGACGGGGTCATGCTTGGGCGCGCGGCTTACAAGTCGCCCGCCATCCTAGCAGATGTCGACCGCGCCCTGTTCGGGGTTGATTGCTCTGCGCCTCTCCCGCACGCTGCGCTGGAAGGCATGCTGGACTACGTGGCGGCAGAACGTGAGCGGGGGACGCGTCTTTCTTCCATCACGCGCCACATGACGGGCCTCATGAACGGCAGGCCGGGGGCGCGGCTGTTCCGGCGGCTTCTGACAGAGGAGAGCGTGAAGGAAGGCGCAGGGCTTGATGTGCTGCGGGCCGCCATCGACGCGGCGCGCCAGGCTGAAGAAAGAACCGCGCGGATGGCCGCATAGGCTATAAGCCCGCGATCCGGCTGACCCATTTTGGGAGAGGCTTGCATTTGTCTCTGCGCCCGCATTGCTTGAGCACGAATTTTAGGGAAAAGCGCCTTACCGAGACGTTAATCGGAATAAGCCATTGATATGAAATAGAAAACTCTGGAGTCACTTGCGCGGCCGAGGACGCAGAAGGCGCGGACATGGTTAACAGGCGCGGCCCGAAACATATTTAACGCGCCGTTTCAACTCCGAAATGCAACAAGGGGGCATAAACGGCATGGCAGAGCGATCGGTGAGGTAAGGCAGGCGGGGTCAAGGGCTTGTCGCGGGAGCGATGCGAGCTAAGCGAGCACCCTTGAGGCCGCCTGCCTTATCCACCACCCTGAGCCAGGCTGTGTATGCCGGCGGCCAGGTGAAGATTATCCTCGCGTGGGACTTCCACATCTCACCCGAGGACCACATGCCCAAAGGCTATCGTCACCTGACCTATGACAAACGCTGCCAGATCTACGCGCTCCTGAAAAGCGCACACGCCAAAACCGAGATTGCGCAGCTGCTCGGCGTGCATCGTTCGACGATCACGAATGAACTCAAACGCAATACTGGCGGCAAGGGGTATCGCTACCTCCAGGCGCAGGAGAAAGCGTCCGCCAGACGCGCCGCCGCTTCGGGCGCGCCGCGCAAAATGAAGCCAGGCCTCGTCCGCGAGATCGAGGAAAAACTGACGCAAGAACGATGGAGCCCCGAGCAAATCAGCGGCTGGTTGAAAAGGCAGGGACACGTCTTTGTCAGCGGCGAACGCATCTACCGGCACATCTGGAAGGACAAGAGAAACGGCGGCGGCCTTTGGCGCCATCTGCGCCATAGCGGCAAGAAATACAACAGGCGCAAAGGCAAAACCTCCGGGCGCGGCCTCATCCCCGGCCGCGTGGACATCGCCGAGCGGCCCGCCATCGCCCAAGAAAAACGCCGCATTGGCGACTGGGAGGGCGATACCATCATCGGACGAAGCCTCAAGGGCGCCATCCTGACCCACGTGGATCGCACGTCAAAATATACAAAGCTCGCCATCCTCCCGGACAGAAGCGCCGCCTCCGTCCAAAAGGCCTGCGACGCCTCGCTTCTTCCCATTGCCCACAAGATCGAGACCATCACTTATGACAACGGCAAGGAGTTCGCCGGCCACGCCAAGATAGCAGCCAGGCTTGGCGCGCAAATCTACTTCGCCAAGCCTTATCATTCCTGGGAGCGGGGCCTCAACGAACACACCAACGGCCTCGTCCGCCAGTACTTCCCAAAAGGCTCCGAATTCTCTACCCTCACCCCCGCCGATGTCCAACGGGTCGAGGACAAACTCAACGCCCGTCCCAGAAAGGCTCTCGGCTACAAAACACCCAGCGAGGTTTTCTTCGCCGCCGCTTGAATGCCTTGTTGCGCTTCAGGGTTGAATGGGCAACGGACTTTAGCGCGTCCAGTTAAGGAAAAAATTCCGGCATTAAATTCTATCTAATGGGAGCGATTGAGGGCAAAATCCTAATGATTGTCAAGGGGTTAGAGCCCCTGTTAGCGTCCTCTTAGAGCGCGGCGCTCATCCTTTTGCAAATTGTTAAGCAAATTCAGGCCGGAAATAAATCCTTTCGCGCCGAAATTAACCAAGGCGGGTTAACGCACAGTCGCGGGTCAACCTCGCGGGAAGGCCGCTTGCGACCTGTCCGGGATCGCCAAAAGCTCCGCGCTCGCCTCTTTTACGATCCCGCATAACGCCTGGGGCGTTTGCGGGATGACCCCGCCGGGGCAAGCGGCCTCTCAGGACAAACCACGCCGCATCGCGCATGTGGACGAAGCCGCCGTCCCTGACTTTTCCCTGTCTTTCCGATCCTTGAAATTCAATTTATTTAGGCAATCTTGATGAGTCCCTGTGCCGGACCTGCGGCGGATGTGCGCCGGTCAATTAATAAGAGCGGGGATCGATTGCCGGAAACCTCTACTTTCGAACTTCCCAAGCTGCCGCAGCTCAACGAAGACGATGTGAAAGCGGTTCGCGGCTTTCTGCCCGGCAAGCTGCTCGGCCGGACGGCCGCAATATTGTCTCTTTTGCTCCTGGTTTTGGGTTTTTCAGGAGCTGTCGGCAAGGGCCTGCAATACCTATTCAATGTCGATCTTCCCTGGTGGGGCTACGCGATCCTGCTCGCGCTCGCTTTGCTTGCGGTTGTGGCGCAGGTTCTTTCCGAGTGGTTCTCCGAGCGGAACCGCCAGGCCAAACAGAAGCTCGCTGTCCAGACGGGGACGCAGCAAACCGGCTATTTCCGGATCGGCCCCTATCAGGACACGCCACTCGACCGCGAGAGGTTCAACCGCCCCGACCGGGCCGAAGAAAAGGCCCTCGATTGGATCAGGAAGTCCAGCCATCTTCCGCTCTATTTCACGGGGGATTCCGGCTCCGGCAAAAGTTCGCTTCTGAACGCCTCGCTCTGCCCAAGCTGCGCGAGGAAGGCTGGACTGTGGTCGAGGCGCGCGCGTGGCAGGATCCGCTGGGCGCAATCCGGGAAGCGCTGCAAAAGCTTGCCAATGGCCGCCGGGGCAAAGCCGCCAAAGAGCAAACGCTCGGCGAGATGATCCAGCAGGCGGCTAAGCGGGCTTCGGACAAGCTGCTCATCGTTCTGGATCAGTTCGAAGAGTTTCTCATTCTCGCTAGCCCGGAGCGGCAGCGCGAATTCGCGGCGTTTGTCGACCGAGATGCAAGCGAGCCCGGTGAAGAAGCCCTGGCTGCTCCTCGTGCTGCGCAGCGACTATCAGACGTTGCTGGAAGAGGCCGGTCTGCCTCCGCTGCGCGCTGGCGAGAACCTGTTTCAGCTCGGGCGTTTTCAATTCGCCGCCGCCGCCGAATTCATGAAGAAGTCCGGCCTCGACCTGCAGCCCGAGGCGCTTCAGATCGCTGCTGACGAGCGCCGCGGAGTTGGATGACACGCCCGGTCTTGTTCGCCCCATCACCCTGAACGTAACCGGCTACATCCTCGCTTCCGGCGCGCCGGTTGCGCCCTCCCTGGACGCTGGAACTCTGGTCCGGACTTACATCGAGCAGACGGTGCAGCAGCCCGGCCTTCGCGACGGCGGCCCGCAACTGCTGGAGCATATGATTACGGAGCAGGGCACGAAACAGCCGCGATCGGAGAAAGACCTCGCCAGAAGCCGCCAAGCTTCGCCCCGCCGAAGTGCGCGCCATTCTGAACGGCTTGAGCGATGCCGGCCTCGCCCGGCCGCTCGATGCGGGCCGAGGCGTGTGGGAACTCTCGCACGACTTCATCGCCCACGCCGTGGCGCGCTTTCTCGGCCGCGGGCGCAGTAGACCTGCGCCGCTATGCTCTGGCCTATGCCGCTCCAGCGCTGCTCGCCACAACCCTGGCGGTGGGCGTTGGCGCTGCCGTTTGGGAGCAATCCAGTACAGCGCGCATTCGAGCCGAGTTGGCGGACCTCGGTGTTACGACCAGCGTTACTCCCGACGGTATTCACGCCATCATGACCGAAGAAATTGATGATAAGAAGCTGCTTGTCATCGGCTCAATGCTCGCGCGGCTTTCCAACTTGTCATCCCTCGATTTTGCGCAGCCCACGAAGGTCGAAAATCTCGAGCCGCTGAAAGGTCTCATCGCGCTGCGGACACTCGATCTCAGTGGCACGCCTGTCTCCAATCTCGAACCGCTGAAGGGGCTCACCGCGCTGCAGGAGCTTGATCTGCATGCCACGCCGGTCGTAAATTTCGACCCTCTGAAGGGGCTCACGGCGCTGCAGAGGCTTAATCTATATGGTACGCAGGTCGCCAATCTCGAACCGCTAAAAGGCCTCACCGCGCTGCAGAGGCTTTATCTAAGTAGTACGAAGGTCGCCAATCTCGAACCCGCTGAAGGGGCTGGAACTGCGCTGCAGACGCTTGATCTAAGTGGTACGCCGGTCGCCAATCTCGAACCGCTGAAGGGGCTTACCGCGCTGCAGACGCTTGATCTAAATGGCACGCAGGTCGCCAATCTCGAACCGCTGAAGGGGCTCAAGCTGCAGAGGCTTGATCTAAATGCCACGCAGGTCGCCGATCTGGAACCGCTGAAGGGGCTCACCGCGCTGCAGGACGCTTAATCTAGGTGGCACGCAGGTCGCCAATCTCGAACCGCTGAAGGGGCTCACCGCGCTGCAGACGCTTGATCTAGATCGCACGCCGGTCACCAATCTCGAACCGCTGAAGGGGCTCGCCGCGCTGCAGGCGCTTGATCTAGATGGCACTGCAGGTCGCCGATCTCGAACCGCTGAAGGGGCTCACCGCGCTGCAGACGCTTGATCTAGACGGCACGCAGGTCGCCAATCTCGACCCGCTGAAGGGGCTCACCGCGCTGCAGACGCTTGAGTCTAAGAGGGCACGCAGGTGAAGAACCTCGAACCGATCTATGATCTGCCTAATCTAGGGCGTTCGAAGTGGACGAACCTTTGAAGACGCAGTTTGTTCAATCCCGAAACGCGAAAGGGCTTCCACTACGAGGAGTAGCGTCACGCATGCCGGCGGATAGGTCTCAGAACTGTTTCGCTGAATTGGCGGCTTTCCGACCGCCCCTTCAATGAGGCTTGATCTACCGAGGCACGGCGGCCGTTCCCAATGATCCTCGAGCCTGCCGTGAAGGGGCATCGCCGCGCTGCATTCTCTTGTGCTATCTGGCGGCGCAGGCTATGATCACCTCGAACTCTATCGCTTGGTTGACCGAAAAAGTCTTGCCGTCCATGGTTCGGACGAATCACTATGAAGACTTCAGCTTGCTGAAAACACGTCAAGGCGACAGGCCTTAGCTGTGTCGAAGAATAGCGTTCACGCTTGACCATGGAAACCGTGATTCAATTCCATGGCTGAAAGACGACGAAATGGGGATTGGCGGCGGGGCAGGGCGCTCTGTAGTGTCCGCGCGCTCATGACCGCTAACCCATCGCGCGATTCCCTATGATCCTCAGCCTGCCCTGGAGCGAAATCGCCGAGCTTTCTCGCGGCGCTTCTGGCGGGCGGGCTTGTCACCGGATTCTTCGCGGGGCTGCTCGGCATCGGCGGCGGGGCGATCATCGTTCCGGTTCTCTATGAGCTGTTCAGGATCACGGGCGTGGACGACAGCGTCCGCATGAAGATCTGCGTCGCGACCTCGCTCGCCATCATCATTCCGACGGCGGTTCGCTCGGTGCGCTCGCATTGGCAGCGCGGCGCGGTGGATGCGGGCGTGATAAAGACGCTCGGCCCCTGGGTGGTCGGCGGAGCCATCGCGGGCGTTTTCGTTGCCTCGCATGCGCCCGCGAGCTTCCTGAAAGGCGTCTTCGTGGCGTCCACGCTGTTCATTGCCGGACGCCTCGCTTTTGGGAACGGCGCGACCGTCGACGGCGCAAAGCTGCCGGGATTGCCGTGGGACGCGCTGGCGGGCGCGGGCATCGGTCTCATCTCGACGTTGATCGGCATCGGCGGCGGCGCTTACATCACCGCCTATATGAAGTTTCTGGGGTGGCCCATCCATAAGGCGGTGGGGACCGCCGCGGGCTTCGGGCCGCTGATCGCGATCCCGGCCACGATAGGGTTCATGGTCGAGGGATGGGGCGCGCCGGGGCTGCCGCCGCTGTCGCTGGGCTATGTGAGCCTTCTCGGGCTCATCGTCGTGGCTCCGGTCAGCGTGCTGGCCGCGCCGCTTGGCGTGCGACGTTGCGCACCGGCTTTCGCGCCGGACCCTCGAAACTATTTTCATGACCTTTCTCTTGCTGGTTGCCGCCCGGTTTGCCGCGAGCCTCGCGTTCGGCGTCTGACCGCGCGTCAGCGTTTCGTCATCCCCGGCTCAAGCGCAGCGCGAGCCGGGATCGTAAAACAACCTGCGTCTTCAATGCGTTACGATCCCGGATAGGGCTTGCGCCCTTCCGGGATGACGCATGATTGCGATCCGCTGCCGTGTCCGGGACTTTCGCTTGGCTTATCGAACTTCACGACTTTTTGCGGCGGCAGCAGCTGCGATCCTGTGGCAGCATAAATCCTGATCGGCGGACAGTCTTGCTCAAGTCAAAGCGAGCAACAGGAGCAAAGGAATTATAGAATCATGATTTCAAAGGTGAAGTTTAATGGCAAAGCTTAACAGTATTGCGATAATCGGCGGCGGTATCGGCGGGCTTGCGGCAGCGGCTGCGCTGCGCAAGCGCGGATTTGAGCGTGCAGGTTTACGAGCGCGCGAAGGAGTTGCGGCCAGCCGGGGCGGGCCTGATCCTGTCTCCCAATGGATTGAACAGCCTCGCTGCCATCGAGCCAAAAATCGTCGAGGCTTTGAGACGGGGCGGCAGCGAAGTCCACAGGCTCACCATGAAGCGCAGCTCCGGCGAAGTCCTTCTCTCAAGGCCGATGGAGATGGTCGGGCAGCAATTCGGGCAATCCTTGCTGCATATCAAATGGTCGCGGCTGCAATCCGCCATCGCGTCCGTGCTGCCGCCCGGCATCATTCACCTCAATCATCGCTGCGTCGCGATTGAACAGCACAAAGGCGGCGTCACGGTCCATTTCGAGAATGGAAAGGCCGCCGAGGCAGACCTGCTGATCGGGGCGGACGGCATCAATTCCGTGGTCCGGCAGACCCTTGTCGGGGACGGCGCTCCCACCTATGCGGGGCGGATGTCCTGGCGGGCGCTGATCACGTTTCCGCATGAGGAGCTGCGCGCCCACTGCTCGACCGGATTGACCGGGCCGGATGGCAAGAACATGATGCTGTTCGATATGGGCGAGGGCTGCACCTGCTGGAGCGCTGGCGCTCTCATGGCCGAGCCTTCGACTTCCGAGCCGGACGCTGTCAAAGAGCTGGTTCTTAAGACATTCGCCGGATGGGCGGACCCTGTCGTGCCGATCGTCGAGGCAACGCCCGCCGCCGATATCGTGGAACGGCCGATTTGCGACCGGCCTCCCTTAAAGCGGTGGAGTTACGGCCGGGCCACGCTCCTGGGCGACGCCGCCCATCCCATCGTGCCCGCCCTGGGCCAGGGCGCGAACATCACCTTCGAGGATGCTCACGAAATCGCGGAGTTTCTTGCCGCCTCGCCCGATATCGAAACGGCTCTCAACAGTTACGAGGCCAGCCGCATCCCGCGAACGGACGCGATCTACGCACGCAGCGCCAAACAAGGTTTTTCCTCCTACAAGCCGGATGCCGAAACGACGCTCACGCAACAATTGGCAGGGCTGAAGCGAGGAGCGAATTCCAGCTATGGCTCTACGGCTATAAGCCAATTCGCGCCGACGCGTGACGCAAACCGTCGCTAATCTGCCCAACAGATCGTCATCCCGGCCAAGCGCAGCGCGAGCCGGGATCGCAAAAAAGGTGACGCCTTAACGTGTTACGATCCCGGACAAGGCTTCGCCTTTCCGGGACTTGATTGCCCGAATGTTACCGCAAGCAGAAGAAGCCTTGAAAACATTGGCGATTTTTCGCTCCCCTGTCATGGCCGGGCTTGACCCGGCCATCCAGTCATATCATTGAAATACCTTGTGTATTTCTGGATGGCCGGGTCGGAGCCCGGCCATGACGACGGAATTGGCGGAAACATCCGGGTAATCAAGTTCCGGGATGAAGACGGCGGCGGTTTGAAGACATAGGCATGAAAGGCTCTCTCTCTTGTGATCCGGGGCCGCTGGCGATTTAGGTACTGTCAGCCCAGATCAAAGCGAGCCCCGGAGTTCGCCCGTGACACAACGCATTGCTTCTTCAGAGATAACGCCGCGCGAGGTGTATTTGCGGCGGCGCGAGTTCATCGGCGGGGCCATCGCATCGCTCTTCCTTGGCGCGTCCTTCGCGGACGCCGCCCCGCTCGCATTTGCCAAGAGCGCGTTCCCGGCCAATGAGCCGCTCACGCCGAAAGCGGATGTCACGAGCTACAACAACTTCTATGAGTTCGGAACGGGGAAGGGCGATCCGTCCTCCTATGCGGGTTCGCTGAAAACGAGCCCCTGGCCGGTGAAGATCGATGGCCTCGTGTCGAAACCCGCAACCTACACCCTTGAAGACATTCTCAAGCCCGTCACGCTCGAAGAGCGCATCTATCGCATGCGCTGCGTCGAGGGCTGGTCGATGGTCATCCCGTGGATCGGCTTTCCGCTGTCGGCCCTTCTGAATCGCGTCGAGCCGCTCGGATCGGCGAAATATGTGGCGTTCGAGACGCTGGTCCGGCCTTCCGAGATGCCGGGGCAGAAAGGCTTTTTCCAGCCGCTGGACTGGCCCTACGTGGAAGGACTTCGCCTTGATGAGGCCATGCATCCGCTCACAATCCTGGCCGTGGGCCTCTACGGCGAGACGCTGCCGAACCAGAACGGCGCGCCGCTCCGGCTGGTCGTGCCGTGGAAATACGGCTTCAAGAGCATCAAGTCTATCGTGCGCATCAGCCTCGTCGAGAAGCAGCCCGCTGACCTCCTGGAACCGGCAAAACCCGAGCGAATACGGCTTCTATTCCAACGTGAACCCGGACGTCGATCATCCGCGCTGGAGCCAGAAGACGGAGCGGCGCATCGGCGAAGGCAGCGGCCTTTTCGCAAAGCGCCGTCCGACGCTGCCCTTCAATGGCTATGCCGATCAGGTTGCGAGCCTGTACACGGGCATGGACCTCAAAGCCTATTTCTGATCCGGATTCCGCCATGGCCCCTCTCGCCCTTGCTTCCAGCCGCTCCGTGCAGCGCGCGATCAACGCCTTCCCGCGCTGGCCGCTTTATGTTACCGGCTCCATTCCGGGCTTTTGGGTTTTCTGGCTGGCGCTGAACGATGAACTCGGGGCCGATCCGGTCAAAACGCTGGAGCATACGCTGGGGCTTTGGGCGCTCCGGTTCATCATCGCGAGTCTTGCCGTGACGCCCATCAGGCGCTTTGGCGGCCCCAATTTCACGCGCTTCCGCCGCGCGCTTGGATTGCTCGCCTTCTTTTACGCCTGCGCGCACCTCTCCGCCTACCTCATCTTCGACCAGGGCCTCGACGCGCATGCCATCCTCGCCGACATCCTGAAGCGGCCCTACATCACCATCGGCATGTTCGCGTTCGCGATCCTCGTGCCGCTTGCGGTCACCTCGAATGCCACCATGATCAAGAGGATGGGCGCGGCCGCCTGGCAAAGGCTGCACCGCTGGATCTACGTGGCCGCCATCGCCGCGGCGGTGCATTTCCTCATGTCGGTCAAGTCCTGGCCGGCAGAACCTCTGATTTATGCCGCGATTGTCGCCGGGCTTCTTCTCATTCGCGCCGGTTTCGCTCTCACGAAGCGATTTTCAGCTTCGCCGCGGACCGTTTGATTTATCAACGCCGTTCCAGCATCATGAGATGCAGTCCTGCGTGAGGTTACGGCAATCATGAACGGCGGCAAATATCTCGTCTCGAAGCGCCCATCGCTCTCATCCATCGACCATTTTCCGAAAGTGGACCTCGACGAATACGAGAAGACGATGAAGCCGTTGCAGTCTAACCTGCAATCGATCCAGCAGGGGTATCTCGGCACGCGTGAGCACGCGGTCATCGTTCTCGAAGGCCGGGACACGGCGGGGAAGGGCGGCGTTGTCCGCAGGCTCGGCTGGACGCTCGATCCCCGCAGCTTCAAGGTGCATCCCATCGCCGCGCCGACGCCGCATCAGAAAATGCAGCATTATCTCCAGCGCTTCTGGCAGAGGCTGCCCGACCACGGCCAGATCGTTGTGTTCGACCGGTCGTGGTACGGCCGCGTGCTGGTCGAGCGCGTCGAGGGGTTCGCCACCAAGGCCGAATGGAAGCGCGCCTACCGCGAGATCAACGAATTCGAGCGCATGCTGGTCGACGACGGGGCGCACATTGCGAAGATTTTTCTACACATCACGGCGGAGGAGCAGGCGAAGCGGTTCAGAGACCGCCTCACAAACCCGCTGAAGCGCTGGAAGCTCTCCTACGAGGATTTTCGCAATCGCGACAGCTGGAAGGAATACACCGAGGCGATCGAGGATATGATGGAGAAGACCTCGACAGAGCAGGCGCCCTGGTATCTGATCCCGGCGAACCACAAGAATTACGGCAGGCTGGCCGTGTTCAATATTCTCATCGACCGCCTGGGGGCAGGCGTGGATCTATCGCCGAAGCCTCTCGATCCGAGGCTCGCGGAGGCCGCAGCGGAACTCCTGGCAAACAAGGGCTGAGAAGGACGCGTTGCCCGCGCCCTTTCCCATCAGCCGTTTCCGGTGCGCGCCTCAGATACTAGCGGTGGCAACGATGCTCTCGTTCACGCTTTGACGCGCCTCGCAATAATACAGATACTTTTTCCCGATTATAGAACCAGGGTCTTTTGCGACGATTGCAGCAAAGGGCGTGCATGAGATCGGGTGAAGATAGAACCCCAACAGGATGCAGTCACCTTTCCCGTTCTTGAGGTCTTCATCGGCTTCGATCCACTCAAAACCGATTTCCTCGAGAGTTTTGAGGTCTGTTTCGCTTATCGCGTGTGCTCTCGGAAGCCAGGTTGACATATTATTCTCCTTTTACTTGATAGGACAGGCCGTGAGGGTGTGACCGGCGTCAGCGACTGAGGCCCGGTGGTGAAGCCTGTTACAGGGCGGTGGAGGATCTCACATCGCCGAACCATGTCCTGTCAGCGTCACCTCGACCTTGACAACGATCAATAGGTTGTGTTGAGGCTCCCATGCGTTAAAGTTGCACCAACACCTCACGAGGGCCGCAATCCGAACCGGATGCGCGCATTGAATGCGATTTCCCGGCCTTATGTAGCAAACGCACCAATGCAATTCACGGGAAGTGGCGTGCCAGTCTTCCTGACATATATTCAGTATATTGCATAGGTTACGCTCAACCCTCATTAAGAAAGTTCAAGCTTCTTTTGGCGGACGCCGATGAAGCGCGCTCGCTCCCGAAAAGTTTATCTTACCAGTTTCGTGTAAGCTTGTATTTGCCCGCGGAACAGGGTTCACTCTTTGGGTGACATATCCCCATCAAGCCACGCTTTTCTTAGAAGTACCATCACGGAGCTTGCGTGACAGCGCTGCCAAAATAAGAGCACTCGCCTCCCTGTTTACAGATGAGCAGATTAAACGTCTGCTTATTGAACTTGCAGAGACTTATGAACGGTTAGCGGCGAATGCTTCAAACTCAGCCCCGGATAGAAAGGGGCTAACTTAAGCAGCCAGTTTCAAACCGGAAAGACTCCGCAGCCAGATTGCGTTTCCTTGGTTGCTCGAAGCGTCCTTGCGCGGGAACTCTTGGTCACGCTCACTCCTCATTTCTCGAATCTAAAAGAATGTACCGCCCCGGCTGTAATGGCCAAGGCGAGGCAATAGAAAATTAGCCGCGTTATGACAAAGTCGTTGGCCGGGGCATATGAGGGACTTGGGGTCATGTCGATTTTGGCAAAGGTCATCGCCGCTTTCTTCGCGGCGAGCTTGACGTGGCTTCCGCCGGCGAACGCGGACGAAGGAGCGACGCTGGAGAAGATCAGGACCTCCGGCGCGATGACCATCGGCTACCGCGAGACGGCAATCCCGTTTTCCTATCTCGGTGCGGATCAGAAACCGATCGGCTTTTCGCTCGACTTGTGCGGCCTCGTGGCTGAGAAAGTGAAGCAGAGGCTACGGCTCGGCGAACTGAAGATCGATTACAAGCCCGTCACATCCGCAAACCGGGCCGCGCTTCTGAAGGACGGCGCGGTCGATGTCGAATGCAGCGCGACGCCCGAGACCGCGGATCTCGCGCGCGACGCCTCTTTCTCAATCCCGATATACGCGTCGCAACTGAGGTGGATTGTTCTTCGGCAAATCCGCGTGGAGAGGGAAGGGGGCCGCCGCAGCGGGTACGCAGTCAAGACGCTCTCCACTGCCGATGACTTGCGCGGCCTGACAGTCGCACTGACGCGAGGTTCGGCCGCCACTTCGACTGTCCTGAACCTGAGCGTGGACCGTTTCCTTGGCCTGTCGATCCTGAATGGGAAGGATGCCGCCGACGCTTTCAAACTCGTCGAAACCGGAAAGGCGGCAGCTTTCATGGATGACGACGTCCTTCTGGTCAATCTGAAGGCCAGCGCAAGGAATCCCTGATTGGTTCAGCTTTCTGGACGAAAGTTTCCCAGGCGCACCCTGCGCGCTTGTGATGCGGAAGGACGACAAGCCGTTCAAGGAACTGGTCGATGGCGTGCTCGCGGAGACGATGAAGTCCGGCGAATACGCGAAGATCTATTCGAAGTGGTTCGAGAGCCCCATTCCGCCGAAGAACGTCAACCTGAACTATCCCATGCCGGAGAAGCTGAAGCAGCTCATCAAAGACCCCGGCCCGGCCTCCAACTAATACGCCCGCGGGAGCGCTCGCAACTCTAAGCAAACTTCGCCAACCTGGCCAACGGATTGTCATTGCAGACGCCGCTTGCTCCACTTCGTCATCCCGGCCAAGCCAAGCGCGAGCCGGGATCGCAAAAAGGTCAGGCTCTTCAACCTGGACTTGATTACCCGGATGTTTCCGCCAATTCCGTCGTCATGGCCGGGCTCCGACCCGGCCATCCAGAAAAACACAAGGTATTCAATGATATGACTGGATGGCCGGGTCAAGCCCGGCCATGACAGCGGAGCGAAAAATCGCCAATGTTTTCAAGGCTTCTTCTGCTGGCGGAAACATCCGGGTAATCAGTTCCGGGATGACAGAGGCGGCGATCCGTTGGCGGGTCCGGCAAACTCTGCTTAGGGGAGCGAGCAGCCGCGGGCACTTGATTGCTGGCATGCGATTCCGTTGCTGGAGGTGATGCAGGATAGGGGAGCTCGCGACTAAGCCGGGCAAGCTTTAGGTCTTTGGCAAGGGCGGGACGCTGTCCCAACCGGTTACTCTCTGGCAATTATCAGTAGACTGGTGTTTTCTATGCCCCCATCTGGGGCATCTTAGGCTCCGCGTGCGGAAATGCCAATGCATGGCGTGCCATGCGGACGATAGCTTTATACCACCAGGGTGCCGGACTTTAAAATGCGCCCTGCCGATTTCATTGGAAAACCTATTGCCTGGATATATTACGCCGATCAGAAGCCCCCTGGCATCGCATGGCTGGGGGCTTCATTCCCTATAACGGCTAGAGCGCCGGAATAATCCGCATTCGGTGACGTGTTTTCCCTTGCGGCACACATGCTGACCGCGACGACAGACCGGCAAAGAGAACGGAAAACGACGAGCAGCAGCGGCTGTGCTGTCGCAAAGGCTGTGTGCGTCGCGAACTCGCGCTTTAAGGGCGAGAGCCGCCCTCCGGCCTGTTCGCCGCCGCGACTCTTCCTTGGGAGCAAGAGGCCCTCGGAGCCTCCCTGTGAGCTTGGCCGGACATCGTATACAGCTTATCCTTACTGGTGAAAGCTGTGGGCGGAGCGTCAATTTCCACAGACATGGGCCTTGAACTGAACTAGTTAGTTCAAACGGACGCTGGCGGACACGCACCATGCAGCGGAAGTCGCCGAGGCGGTCTAATGCTTGCGGGGCGCGCTGCGGTCTGGTAGCATGCCACTACTTTTTGGCCCGCGTATTCACAGTTATAGAGAGAACGGTTTCTGAACGTAAACGGGGACTGATCGTGAAAAAGACTTCAATATTATTTGGCTTGCTGTCGATCGTTCTAGCCGCAACTGGACTTTACATGGCAATAGGTGTCAAAAATAATCTGGCGCTTTTAAAAACCGATATTCGTCGCCTACAGATAAACAGTGGTTTGTTGGCGGGACGTCTAGAGGAAACCGACCAGCGCATAACCTCTTTAGGGAGGGGCCTAAACAGCGTTGCGTTTCTCGCACCCACTTCTGGCGGCTCCGAACCGATCCCACTTTCCAAAACATTTCTATTCTGGGTGCCCTCATTCACCAATTCAACACGAAGAATTCCGGATGAGAAGGCAGCTGAGATTAAATTTCATGAGTGGCTTTCAAAAAAATTTGGTGGATGGTCGAGATGGAAAGTTGAAGGGAGTGAAGACAATAATCAATCTGAACAAGGATGGTTTTATCAGGTTTCATTGCCCAAAGATAAGCCTGACGTATCAGCGAATGCGCTAAAGGAAACGATATCAAATTACTTTCAACAAAAGACTATTTATATTACCGAAAATATCAACAAATAGGTTGAACCGTTCTGTGCCGATTGCGGTTGCGGTTCAAGCGTAGGCTTCTCCCAACAACGCGAGATAAATGCATACGCCTCGGCTGGCTTTTGGCATCCAGCGCCGAGGCCGGTTTCAATGGCAGCCCAAGGCGGCAGCATGTGCGCTTGCGCCGCCAAGACGCGCCATTATCGCTTGGCCCGACCCCATGACAGTCTGCTCAGGTCACGCCCCACTCCCTGAGCGCTGCCTCGCCGTTCCCGTTGTATGAGCTGGCGGAAGTCTCCGAACGGGAGAAGCGCGGGGCAGGGGAGGGCTGCAGCTTGCCGTCCACCTCGATGAAAGTGGAGCGCGCGGCGTTATGCGGGTGGCGCGCAGCTTCTTCGAAGTCAAGCACGGGAACCACGCAGGCGTCGGAGCCTTCGAAAAGCGAAGCCCATTCATCGCGCGGCTTACCGGCGAAAATGGTTTCGAACTCGCGATGGAGAGCAGGCCAGTGCGAGCGGTCGTACTGGCGCGGCAGATAGATGGAAGGATCGAGGCGCAAGCCCGCGGATCAGCTCGGCGAAGAATTTCGGTTCAAGCGCGCCGACGGCGACGAACTTGCCGTCCGAGCAGCGATAAGTTCGATAGAAAGGCAGGCCGCCATCGAGAAGGTTGTGGCCGCGCGGCTGGTTCCAGAGGCCGTTGCCGCGAAGGCCGAGAACCATCGCCAGCTGTGAGACGGTGCCATCGATGATGGCGGCGTCGATGACCTGGCCAAGCCCGGACTTTTGACGTTCCAGCAGCGCGGCCAATATCCCAATGACGAGGAATGTTCCGCCGCCGCCCATATCGCCGACGAGGTTCAAGGGCGGCACCGGCACCCCGTCGGCGGGGCCGATGGCATGGAGCGCGCCGGTCAGCGCGAGAAAAGTCAGATCGTGCCCGGCTGTGTGAGCGACAGGCCCATTCTGGCCCCAGCCCGTCATGCGCGCATAAATGAGCCTGGGATTGCGGGCGAGCGCGACATCGGGACCGAGGCCAAGGCGCTCCATGACGCCGGGCCGCAAGCCTTCGATGAGCACGTCCGCTTTCTCGACGATCCGCAAGCAGAGATCGACGGACGACGCCTGCTTCAGATCGAGCACGAGTGAGCGCTTGCCGCGATCGACAGGCGGATTGGGCACCCCGAACAGCTCCGCCGCGCCGGGCCGCTCGATGAGCAGCACATCCGCTCCGAGGTCGGCAAGCAGCATGCCGCCATAGGGAGCTGGGCCGAGCCCGGCGAACTCGAGAATGCGGATGCCTGAGAGCGGGGCTGTCTTGGGTGTCGCTGTTTCCATGGCTCTGATCGTAGCACGAACCGTCATGGCCGGGCTTGACCCGGCCATCCATAAATCTGTCGTTCTCGCAGAGATCTGGATGGCCGCCTCGAAGTGCGGCCATGACATATCTAGGCTAGCGCTACGCTGCTTTCGGCACGGGGTAGAACGTCTCGCCCTTCGCCGCCATGTCGCGGAGCAGCTTCGGCGGTGCGAACCGCTCGCCATATTTCTTCGCCAGCGCGTCGCATTCCTGGACGAACCTCGCGACGCCGACCGTGTCGATAAGGCTGAGCGGTCCGCCTGTATAAGGCGCGAAGCCCAGGCCGAAAATGCCGCCCACGTCGCCATCCTCGGGATCGGTGAGCACGCCTTCCTCCATGCAGCGCACCGCGTCCAGCGCCTGCGCATAAAGCAGCCGCTTCTTCAGCTCTTCGACGGAAGGCCAGTCGTGCTCAGGCTTCGGCGGATAAAGGTCGGCGAGCCCTCCCCAGAGGCTCTTCTGCCCCTTCTCGGGATAGTCGTAGAAGCCCTTGCCGTTCTTCCGGCCCGCGCGGCCGTTCTTCACATACATGGTCTCCATGACCCAGACGCCGGGGTTTGGCTTATAGGCGTCGCCAAGATCGGCTTCCGCCGCCTTGTGGATCTTCCAGCCGAGGTCGATGGCCGTCTCGTCCGCGAGCGCGAGCGGGCCGACCGGCATGCCTGCGAGCTTGCCCGCGTTCTCGATCAGCGCGGGCGGAATGCCCTCCGTGAGCATGATCTCGCCCTCCATGATGTAGCAGCCGCAGAAGCGGGACGTGAAGAAGCCGCGCCCGTCGTTGACGACGATCGGCGTCTTCTTGATCGCCTGCACGAAATCGAGCGTGACGGCGAGCGCCTCGTCGCTTGTCTTCTTGCCGCGGATGATTTCGACGAGCGGCATTTTCTCGGCGGGCGAGAAGAAATGGATGCCGATGAACTTGTCGGGGCGGCTGCTCGCTTCGGCGAGACCTGTGATGGGCAGCGTGGACGTGTTCGAGCCGAACACGACATCGGGCCGGATCACGGCTTCCGCGCGCTTCGTGACATCGGCCTTGATGGCGCGGTCCTCGAACACGGCCTCGATCACGTAGTCGACGTCCTTCAGGAGCGCGAAGTCGACGGCGGGGGTGATGCGGTTCAAAAGCGCGGCGCCATCGGCCTGGCTCATGCGGCGCTTTCCGATTGCGCCTTCAACGAGCTTCGTGGCGTAGCCCTTGCCTCGTTCGGCGGAGTCCGGATCGCGGTCGATGAGCACGACCTCGATGCCGTTCGAGGCTGCGACATAGGCGATGGCCGCGCCCATCATCCCTGCGCCGAGCATGCCGATTTTCTTGAACTTCGCTTTCGGAACGCCTTGCGGGCGGCGCGCCAGCTTATCAGCCTTGCCCTTGTTTACGAACAGCGTGCGGATCATGTTCGGCGCGACATTGCCCCGGATCAGGGACACGAAGTACTTCCCCTCGATCTTGAGGCCGAGGTCGATGGGAACCTGCGTGCCCTCATAGACTGCGGACAGGATCGCTTGCGCGGCGGGGTAGTTGCCGAATGTCTTGTCGCGCGTCATGGCGTTCGCGGCCATGAAGGTCTGCGCCGCGTTCGGGTTCATGCCGCCAGCGCCGCCCGGGACCTTGAACGACTTCTCGTCCCAGGGCTGCACCGCCTTCGCCTGCGGCGAGGTCAGCCATTTCTTCGCCGCCGCCAGAAGCTCGCTCGCGGGCACAACCTCGTGGATGAGGCCATTCCCCTTCGCCTGCTGGGGCGTCAGGTTGCGGCCTTCGAGGAGCAGCGGCAGTGCGGGCATGATTCCGATCAGCCTCGGCACACGCTGGGTTCCGCCTGCACCGGGAAGGAGCCCGACCTGCACCTCCGGCAGCCCGATCTTGATGTGGTCGCCATCGGCGCTGACGCGGTAATGGCAGGCGAGCGCGACCTCGAAGCCGCCGCCAAGCGCGGTGCCGTTGATGGCGCAGGCAACCGGCTTGCCACAGGTCTCAAGCCGCCGCAGGACTCGTGTCAGGCTCGAGACGGCCTTCAAAGTCTCGGCGGGAGGCGCGGTGCGGGCATGAGCGATGAGCCCCTCCATGCCGATCAGGTCCGCGCCCGCGATGAAGCTCGATTTGCCGGACGTGACAATGATGCCCTTCACGGAGGCGTCGCCCGCCGCGCGCTCGATGGCCGCGCCGAGCTCGCCCACGAACTCCTGCCCGATCACATTCATGGACTTGCCGGGCTGGTCGATGGTGAGGGTGGCGATGCCGTCGCTATCGACGGCGTATGAAATGCTGCTGGTCATTATTCGCTCCGATGTCATGGCCGCCCTTGAGGCGGCCATCCAGAGGCCGCAACTCGGGCGTGTAGAAAGCTGGATGGCCGGGTCGAGCCCGGCCATGACAAAAAGCGTTAAACCCGTTCGAGAATGGTGGCGGTGCCCATGCCCGCGCCGATGCAAAGCGTGACGAGGCCCGTGCTCGCGCCGCGCCGCTCCATCTCGTCGAGCAGGACCCCAAGCACCATCGCGCCCGTCGCGCCGAGCGGATGGCCCATGGCGATGGCGCCGCCATTCACGTTGATCTTGTCGTGGGGCACGTTCAGCACATCCATGAAGCGCAGCACGACGGACGCGAACGCTTCGTTCAGCTCCCACAGGTCGAGGTCTTCCTTTTTCATCCCGGCCTTGGCGAGTGCGCGTTCGGCGGCGAAGCTCGGGCCGGTGAGCATGATGGTCGGCTCCGAGCCGATGGACGCGAAGCTCTTGATGCGCGCGCGCGGCTTCAGCCCTGCCTTTTCGCCCGCCTCCTTCGTGCCGATGAGCACGGCGGCCGCGCCATCCACGATGCCGGAGGAGTTGCCCGGCGTATGGATGTGATTGATGCGCTCCACTTCGGGATATTTCTGCAAGGCGACGCCGTCGAAGCCGTAGTTCTTGCCCATGTCGGCGAAGGACGGGTTGAGCGAGCCGAGCGATTGCATGGTGGCGTCGGCGCGGATCGTCTCGTCGCGCGGAGAGGAGGGGAACGCCGAGAATGTCGTTCACGGGCACGACGGAATTCGCGAAGCGGCCTTCGTCCCAGGCTTTGGCCGCGCGCTTGTGGCTTTCCACGGCGTAGGCATCGGCGTCGTCGCGGCTGAAGCCGTATTTGGTTGCAATCGAGATCTGCGCTGATGCCCTGGGGTACGAAATAGGTCGGCATCGCGACCGCAGGGTCCACCGGCCACGCGCCGCCGTCCGACGCCATGGGCACGCGGCTCATGGATTCGACGCCGCCGCCGATGGCCATGGGCGACTGGCCGGACATGACCTTGGCCGCCGCCATGTTCACGGCTTCGAGGCCGGAGGCGCAGAAGCGGTTGATCTGGACGCCCGGCACGGTCTCATCGTAGCCCGCCGCCATGACGGCCGCACGGGCGATATTCGCTCCCTGCTCGCCGACGGGGGTCACGCAGCCCAGGATCACATCCTCGACTTCGCGCGTATCGAGGCCCTTGTTGCGGCCGCGGATCGCTTCCAGCATTTGCGTTGCGAGCCGGATCGGCGTCGCCTCGTGCAGCGAGCCATCCTTCTTGCCCTTGCCGCGGGGCGTGCGCACATGATCGAAAATGTAGGCGTCTGGCATGGTTTCTCCTTTCGGTCATGGCCGGGCTTGACCCGGCCATCCAGCCTTTGCGTCAGACAAGCGTTTCGTAGAGGTCGATCCAATCCGGATTGTTTTTCTCGATAAGGTCGAGCTTCCACTTTCGCGGCCACCTTTTGAGGTTGGTTTCGCGCTGAATTGCGTCTTGCGGTGACGTCAACATCTCGGCGTGAACGAGCCTGTTAACTCCGTATCTAAGAGTGAATTTACTCGCCGTTCCTTGCTTATGTTCGAAGACACGGCGGGCGAGATCATTTGTTACACCGATATACAAGGTGCCATTCCGTTTGCTCGCCAGGATATAAACAAAATAGTTCACAACCCTTGTCTCCTGGATGGCCGGGTCAAGCCCGGCCATGACGATCGGCCAGTCGGCGAAACGGCTAAAGCGTCCGCGCGATGAGTTCCTTCATGATTTCGTTCGTGCCGCCGTAGATGCGCTGCACGCGGGCGTCGGCATAGGCGCGGGTGATGGGATATTCCATCATGTAGCCGTAGCCGCCATGCAGTTGCAGGCATTGGTCGATGACCTTGCATTGCAGGTCGGTGACCCAGTATTTCGCCATCGCAGCCGTGGTCGCGTCGAGGTCGCCGTCCACCATCTGCTGTATGCAGCGGTCGACAAAAACCCGGCCGATCTGGATCTCGGTCTTAAGCTCCGCGAGCTTGTGTTTCGTGGTCTGGAAATCGAGCACCGCCTGACCGAAAACCTTGCGCTGGCGCGCATAGTCGATCGTCGATTGCAATGCCGCCTCCGCCGAGGCTATCCCTGCGATGGCGATCTGAAGCCGCTCCCAGGCGAGTTCTTTCATGAGAAGGCCGAAGCCCTGGCCCTCGGCCCCGAGACGGGCGTCGCCGGGAAGCTCGACATCCTGGAAGAACAGCTCGGAGGTGTCCTGCGCGTGCATGCCGAGCTTTTCGAGGTTACGGCCCTTCGAGAAGCCGGGCAGGTTCACATCGACGAGAAACAGGGTGATGCCCTTTGCGCCAAGCTTCGGGTCGGTCTTGGCGACCACGATCACGAGATCTGCATTCTGGCCGTTGGTAATGAAGGTTTTCGAGCCGTTCAGCACATAGCCATTGCCGCGCTTCAAAGCCGTCGTGCGGACGCCCTGCAGATCGGACCCCGCGCCCGGTTCCGACATGGCAATCGCGCCGATGATTTCGCCCTTCGCCATGGCCGGCAGGTAACGCTGGCGCTGCTCTTCGGTGCCGTAGGAGAGGATGTAAGGCGCGACGATATCCGAATGCAGCGCAAAGCCGGGACCCGTCGCTCCTGCGCGTGCGAGTTCCTCCATCACGATCGCAGAATGCAGCCTGTCGCCACCGCCGCCGCCATAGTCGTCGGGGATGGCGGGGCAGAGAAGGCCAGCCTCGCCCGCCGCGCGCCAGACCGGCCGCGGGACCACCTTGTCCTTCTCCCACTTCGCATGGTGCGGCGTGATCTCGCGCTCGATGAAGCGGCGCACCTGATCGCGATAAAGCTCATGCTCCTCGGAAAACAGCGTACGATGCAACATGATCTAATCCTTGCTCTGGCTGCTGCGTCGCGATCTTTTCGGGGCGCTCTCTCCCTCGGGGGAGGCTTCCTGGCTGAAGCGCACGCCGTTCTCGGCGAGATAACTGAGGCACTGGCGGCGGATGTCCTTGAGCTCCGCAAGCGTCGCCGCCACGTCGGCCTGCTTCTGCTCCAGCTCCTTGATGAGCGTCATTGGAGCGCTTGGCCACGAAGGCCACCTGCTGGGGCCGCCCTTCGCCGCGAGTTCCGTACAGATCGAGGAACAGCTTCACTTCCGCCAGCGAGAAGCCGATCGACTTCGCGCGCAAAATGAGTTTCAGCCGGGCGCGTTCCCGCCGCGTATAGACCCGGCCTCCGTTCGCGCGCGGAGGCGTCAGCAGGCCCTTCGCCTCGTAAAAGCGGATGGCGCGCGCGGTTATCCCGAGATCTTCGGCGAGTTCCGAGATCCCGTAGAGCCTCTCCTCGGCGGGGCCTGTGCTTGCGTCAGGTGGTGAGGTCACGTCGCCCCGGCTTTCCTGTCTCTAGACCATCTGGCCGAGTTTCATGGCGAGCAACATGTCGCCATCGACGCGCATCCTGCCTTGCATGAAGGCCGAGGTCGGCTGAAGGCGGCCGTGGATCAGTTCCTTGAAGTCGTCGGCGCTCATGGTGATGGTGCAGCCGGCGGGATCGTTCTTGTTAGCGGTTACTGTGTTGCCGCTGCCGTCGCCGTCGACAAAGAGACAGCCGGCCTCTCCCAGATCGAATTTGAGCGTGCCGCCAAGCGGCGCCTTTCCGCCGACGCGTTCCGCCAGGCCCGCGGCCACTTCCTGCAAGTCCATATCCAGCTCCTTGGATTTGTTTCCACCCGATACCTAACGCATCCTGTTTGCGCTAACAAGAGGGAGTTGACGTATACGTCATGACATTGGCGTGAGTAATGTCAGGCAGGGCAGTCGAAGCGATAGCTTCACGCAAGCAACGTCTGGTCAGGTAGCTATCCAACCAATAAGTGCTGGAGTTGCATTCATGGATCTCGACGAAGCGGTGCAGGCTCACGCCTCATGGAAGATCAAGCTGTCGTCCTATCTTCGCAAGCCGGACGGCTCTCTCAAGCCGGTGGATGCGCGCATCGAGAACCGTTGCGCGCTGGGACAGTGGCTGCATGGCGAGGGCCGGAAGTTCTCTTCGCTACCCGAATATTTGGCCCTGCTAACGGAGCACGCGCGGTTCCATAACGCCGCCGCCGACGTGATCGATAAGGCAAACTCCGGCAAGGAGACAAATCAGGACCGCGCTCTTGGGGCTGGCAGCGAATATGCCACCGCTTCACAACTGAAGGCGTCGTGATAGGCAGATGCCATGTCGAGATCACTGAAGAGGAGCGAGCAGTCCGCCGTACGACCCATAAGTTCCGGGAGACGAGAGAATGTGTAAGCTAGCTTTGCCTGGCCGAAGCGGCGAACGAACGTTTCGGCATTAATAGCCGAGCAAATTATGGAGATGAAGAAGTGAATTTTGACGACGCCATTCAGGCCCACGCCGCATGGAAAATAAAACTGTCGGTTTATCTCCGTAAATGCGACGGCTCGCTGAAGGCAGCCGATGTCCGTGTCGATAATCGGTGCCCGCTCGGCCAGTGGCTGTATGGCGAGGGCAAAAAATATTCTTCCCTGGCTGAATATCAGACATTGATCAAAGAGCATGCGCGGTTTCACCGTGCTGCGGGCAGTGTGATCGATAAGGCAGACAGCGGCCAGGAAGCGACCGCCGAACGTGAGTTGAATTTTGACAGCGAGTACGGAATTGCTTCACGGAACGTCGTGAAGGCAATCATGGACGTGAAGAAGAAAGTCACGGCGGGGTGAGCGAGAAGCCAGGCCACTCGCCGGGCTTCGCTGCGCGCGACGCTCAGGCGTGCCCGATCTGATCCCCGTTGAGCAGGTGAAGAATTTTTTCGTATTGCGAAATCGTTTTCTGCGCGTTCCGCTTGAACCGTTCGGCGGCTAGTTCATCGCCAGCCCAGAGCTCATCATGATCGATTGATCCGAGGATGCGCAAGAGTTCGGCCTGCCGCTTCTTGCACTCGTCAAGGAGATCCATATTCTAATCACCTATTTACTGCTGCTTTATGGCAGTCTAGAAATAGCATTTACGAAACGTCAACCCTATTGAGTTGTCGAAATCAACAAACGCTCGCTTTTGACGCAGATCTTTTCAATCTTAGACAAATATTATTTCACTGCGGGCTTCCAGCGGTCGGGGCCGGGGCCTTCAGCTGCGTAAAGGCCTGCGCATTGACGCATACGTCACCCGTGATTAGCTTTGCGAAAAATCAGGGAACGGACCGCATGAGCGAGAGCAATCGCTATCGCAGTATCTTCCGCCCAGGCCTGTTCGAGGGGCAGATCCACATCGTCACCGGCGGCGGCAGCGGCATTGGGCGCTGTACGGCGCATGAGCTGGCGAGCCTCGGCGCAACCGTTGTGGTGATCGGGCGCAAGGTGGCGAAGCTCGATGAGGTTGTGGCCGAGATCACGCAAGATGGCGGGAAGGCCGAGCGCGCGACCGCGGACATTCGCGATGAGGACGCTGTGAAGGCGGTGGTTGCGGACATCGTGGCCCGCCACGGCCGCATTCATGGCCTCGTGAACAATGCGGGCGGGCAATTTCCGTCGCCGCTCATGTTCATCAACAAGAAGGGGTTCGACGCGGTTCTTGCCACGAACCTCACCGGCGGCTTCCTCATGATGCGCGAGGTGTTTTTGCAATCCATGCGTCAGCATGGCGGTGCGATTGTGAACATGGCCGCGGATATGTGGAACGGCATGCCGGGCATGGCGCATTCGGGCGCGGCGCGGGCGGGGATGGTGAACCTCACCAAAACGGCGGCCTTCGAATGGGCGTTTGCAGGCGTGCGCGTGAATTGCGTGGCGCCGGGCTGGATCGCATCGTCGGGGATGGATCGCTACGAGGGTCCGATCAAGGCGCTGATCCCGAAGCTGAAGGATCACGTGCCGTTGAGGCGTCTTGGAACGGAGGCGGAAGTGAGCGCGGCGATCTGTTTCCTTTTGAGCGAGGGCGCGGCCTTCATTTCGGGCGTGACGCTGCCCATCGACGGGGCCGGACCCTTGCGCAACGCGCTGATGGATATGGGTGCGTACAAGCCCGCGCCGGAATTTCAGGGCTTTCATCGCGCGACGACGCCCGAGATCCTGAAAAAGGACGAAGACGAATGACACGGGGTTCCCGCACCGCTTTCGTCGTCATGGCCGGGCTTGACCCGGCCATCCAGTCAGAACGAACCACCGTAGCCTGGATAGCCGCCTCAAGGGCGGCTATGACAGCGAGTGGGAGACAACCGCTCATGCCGGTGATCGCCTCGCGCATCTCGCCGCAATCCGAAGCCTTCAAGTCGAATGCCGCGCATCTCAAGGCGCAGGTTGAGAAATTCCGCAGCCTGGAGCGGGCCGTCATCGCGCACTCATCGCAGCAGGCGGAAAAGTTCGCGAAACGCGGCCAAATCCTGCCACGCGAGCGCGTCGCGCGCCTGCTTGATCATGGAACGCCGTTTCTCGAACTGTCTACGCTCGCGGGGCTCGGCATGCATGACGACGATGGCAGGGCTCGCGTCATGGGCGGCGGGAGCGTCGTGGGCATCGGCATCGTATCCGGCAAGCGCGTGCTGATCCTGGCGAGCGACAGCGCCATCAAGGGCGGCACCATTTCGCCCATGGGCCTGAAGAAGTCGCTGCGCGCGCAGGAGATCGCGAAAGAGAACAAACTCCCGCTGATCTATCTCGTTAAGTCCGGCGGCGCGAACCTGCTCTATCAGAGCGAGATGTTCGTGGAAGGCGGCCGCACGTTTGCGAACCAGGCGCGGCTGTCGGCGGCAGGCATCCCCCAGATTGCGGTGGTGCACGGCTCATCGACGGCGGGCGGCGCTTATCTGCCGGGCCTGTCGGATTATGTCATCCTCGTCAAAGAGAAGACGAAGATCTTCCTGGCCGGCCCGCCGCTCGTCAAAGCGGCCATCGGCGAGGATGCGTCGGATGAAGAACTTGGCGGCGCCGATCTTCATGCGTCCACCACCGGCCTTGGAGAATATCTCGCGCGCGACGATGCCCACGCGCTTACCATCGCCCGCGATCTCATGGCGAAACTCAAGTGGGACCGCGTTCCCCGCCGGGAGAAGGGCGCGCCGCCGAAATATGACGCGGAAGACCTTCTCGGCATCGTGCCGATTTCCGAGCGCGAGCCCTACGATGTGCGGGAAATCATCGCGCGGCTTGTCGACGGCTCCGACTTCCTTGATTTCAAGCGCGACTATGGCGCGGAGACGGTGTGCGGCTATGCGGCCATCGACGGCTTCGAAGTCGGCATTCTCGGCAATAACGGCGCGATCCAGCCCGACGGCTCGACCAAGGCCGGACAGTTCATCCAGCTCTGCGATCAGGCAGGGATGCCGCTCATTTTCCTGCAGAATACGACCGGCTATATGGTCGGCCGCGAAGCCGAGCGCACCGGCGCGGTCAAGCACGGCTCGAAGATGATCCAGGCGGTGGCGAATGCGCGCGTGCCGAAACTGACCGTGATCGTCGGCGGGTCCTACGGCGCAGGTAATTACGGCATGTGCGGGCGCGGCTTCGATCCGCGCTTCATCTTTTCCTGGCCGAATGCGCGCGTGGCTGTCATGGGCGGGCCGCAGGCCGCGAAGGTGATGGACATCATCACGCGGGCGAAGTTCGAGAAATCTGGCCAGGGCATGAACGAGCCGGTGCTGAAGCAGATGTCGGAGGCGATCGAGCGGCAACTCGACCGGGAATCGACCGTGCTTTACGGAACCGCGCGGCTTTGGGATGACGGCATTATCGACCCGCGCGACACCCGCAAAATTCTGTCGCTTTGTCTTTCTATTGCTGCGGAAGGCGAAGCCCGCGTGTTGCATGCCAACTCATTCGGGGTCGCGAGACTGTAGAAATGACAAGCCCCAGGACCCTGGAGCGATACTCTTGAGCGCCTCCTGGCGAGGATCTGAAATGACCGAGGAGCGAGCGGCGCAAGATCACAGCAGCAAGGCCGGGAAGCCGGCCGGCACGGACAAGAAAAAGCGCCTCGCCGATGCGCTGCGCCGCAATCTGGCCAAAAGGAAGGACACAAAAGAAGCCAAGAGTGTGGACAAGCCTTGAGTGATGGGCCGCCTGGAGGTTGCGGCACAAGCTTTGCTCCTCTAGCGTGGCAGGCTTAGGCTGCTTTTGACGCGTGTGCCGAGGCACTTATTCCGGGGCATCATGGACAGAATTCGAATTACGGGCGGACATCGCCTGACTGGCACGATCCCGATCAGCGGGGCGAAAAACGCGACATTGCCTCTTATGATCGCGAGCCTTCTCACCTCCGACACGG
The DNA here is from genome assembly GCA_963833565.1 of uncultured Alphaproteobacteria bacterium. Taxonomy (GTDB): domain Bacteria; phylum Pseudomonadota; class Alphaproteobacteria; order Rhizobiales; family Rhodomicrobiaceae; genus Rhodomicrobium. Next base: position 35,649 of record CAWHYO010000039.1, on the reverse strand, counting down.
TCACGCTGAAGAACGTGCCGAACCTCGCCGATGTGAGCCTCCTCATCCGCATCCTGCGCAATCATGGCGTCGATACGGCGGTTGACGGCAAGCGCGCCAACGGCCACACGCATCAGGGCGACACGCTTCATCTGACGGCGCGCGACATCGTGGACACGGTGGCGCCCTATGATCTGGTCCGCCGCATGCGCGCGAGCTTCTGGGTGCTCGGTCCGCTGCTGGCGCGCTGCCATGAGGCGCGCGTGTCGCTGCCGGGCGGATGCGCCATCGGCACAAGGCCCGTGGATTTGCACCTGATGGCGCTCCAGGCGCTCGGCGTGGATATCGATCTCGATGGCGGCTATGTCGTCGCGAGAGCTCCGAAAGGATTGCAAGGCGGAGTCGTGAAATTCCCGAAGGTTTCCGTCGGCGCAACGCACAATATCATGATGGCTGCGACGCTGGCGGAAGGCGAGACCATCATCGAGAACGCGGCGTGCGAACCCGAAGTCGCCGACGTCGCGAGCTGCCTGAACAAGATGGGAGCGAGGATCGAGGGCGCAGGCACTCCCACCATCGTGATTCACGGCGTGGATTGCCTGGAAGGCGCAACGCATACGGTTTTGCCGGACCGGATCGAGACCGGAACCTACGCGATGGCGGTGGCTGCTGCAGGCGGCGATGTCTATCTCGATGGGGCGCGCGCAGATCTGCTCCCCGCCGCCCTGAATGTTCTTCGCGAAGCTGGCGTCGAGATCAGCGAAACGAACCGCGGCCTTCGCGTCACAAGGAACGGCGCTTCCCTGAAGCCGGTCAACGTCACGACTGCGCCATTCCCCGGTTTCCCGACCGATCTCCAGGCGCAACTGATGGCGCTCATGTGCCGCGCCGACGGCGTCTCCCAAATCCGTGAAACGATCTTCGAAAACCGCTTCATGCATGTGCAGGAGCTAGCCCGGCTTGGCGCGGACATTACGGTCTCGGGCGACATGGCCAAGGTTCGCGGCGTCCCGGCGCTCCGAGGCGCCGAGGTGATGGCCACGGATTTGCGCGCCTCGGTTTCGCTCGTGATCGCCGGGCTCATGGCGGAGGGCGACACCACCGTCAACCGCGTTTATCACCTCGATCGCGGCTTTGAACGACTGGAAGAGAAGCTGGGGTCTTGCGGAGCTGAGATCGAACGCCTTCATTCATGATGCAAATCGAATTCTCTTCGAACCCAGGACATGAGGCGTGCTCCATGCGTCCCGCAACGCCTGAACCTCTCAAGCTTGTCGCTCTTGACGAGGATGATTTGAAAATTCTTTCCGCTCATTTGCAGGATGCCGTCTTGCGCATGTCGGATATGGCGTGGGTTCCTTCCGAGCACCGCTTCGCGGCGATCCTCAATCGCTTCGATTGGCTGGCCGCCGTCGACCAAGAAGGGGCCGCCCATCTGCGCCGGTGCCGATGTGCCCTGCGTTTCGACAAGGTAAAGCGCGCCCAGGTACAGAACATAAAGCCGGGTGAGCCGTCCGCGTTCGCAGAGTTGCTTGCCGTGACCTATGAGCAAGCGCAGCCGCCAAGCGGATACATTACGCTTTACTTTGCCGGTGGAGGCGCGGTGCGGCTCGAAGTGGAATGCATCGAAGGCGAGTTGCGAGACCTTGGCGTAGCCTGGAAAACCGCTGTCATGCCCCAGCATTCCGTTGCCGACGTTGACGTTGCACCCGCTCCCGCGCCGGTGGCCCAGGATTCGAATTAGGACAGCTTCCTTGACACAATTCCTTCGCTCCTCCGACCCGGATTTCGCGAAAGCGTTCGAGGCCCTTGTTCAAGCCAGGCGTGATCAGCCCGCGAATGTTCAGGATGCGGTGCGCTCCATCATCGAAGGGGTAAAGGGGAGGGGCGACGAGGCGATCATCGAGTTGACAGCGCGGTTCGATCATATCGATCTGCGGAAGACCGGTCTTGCGGTTCCCCCGGAAGAGCTTGAGGCCGCATACAATGCGCTTGCGCCCGACTTGAAGGCTGCGCTCACGCTCGCGCATCAGCGCATCGAGGCGCATCACCGCCGCCATCTGCCCGCTGACGAGCGTTATACCGATGCAATCGGGGCTGAGCTTGGCCATCGCTGGACGCCGATTGACTCTGTCGGCCTTTACGTGCCAGGCGGGAAGGCGAGCTATCCGAGCTCGGTACTGATGAACGCCATTCCGGCTAAAGTTGCAGGCGTTCCCCGGGTCGTCATGGTCGTGCCCGCGTCGCGCGGCGAGGTCAATCCAGCGGTGCTCGCCGCCGCTCACCTCGCGGGCGTGACAGAGGTTTACCGCATCGGCGGCGCGCAGGCCGTAGCCGCATTGGCCTATGGCACCGAGACCATCAAGCCGGTTGCGAAGATCGTCGGCCCGGGAAACGCATACGTGGCGGAGGCCAAGCGTCAGGTTTTCGGCGCCGTTGGCATCGACTCCATTGCGGGGCCATCCGAGGTCGTCGTCGTGGCGGATGGCGAGGCCGATCCGCGATGGGTCGCGGCGGATCTCCTTGCCCAGGCCGAGCACGATGAGGCAGCGCAGTCGATCCTTATCACGGATAGCGCCTCACTCGCCCAGGCCACGGCATCCGCTGTTGAGAAGCAGCTTGCATCCATGCCCCGCGCGTCGATCGCGGCGAAGAGCTGGAAGGATCACGGCGCAATACTGCTCGTGTCCGTCCTCGCCAATGAAGCGCCGCCTCTGGTGAACGCGCTCGCGCCGGAGCATCTCGAGCTGTCCTGCGCCGCCGCCGAAAGCATGCTGCCCGCGATCCGCAATGCAGGCGCCATTTTCATCGGTCACTATACGCCGGAAGCGGTGGGCGACTATGTCGCAGGCTCAAACCATGTGCTTCCGACGACGCGCACGGCCCGGTTCTCCTCGGGGCTCGGAGTGCTCGATTTCATGAAGCGCACGTCAATTCTGAAGCTTAGCCGTGACAGCCTCGCCGTGCTCGGCCCGGCGACAACAACCCTGGCGGAGACCGAAGGTCTCGATGGACATCGCCACTCTGTTGCAATCCGGCTACAGGGGGGATATTAACAGCGCCATGCTGCACAAACAGCAAATGCTTTCGCCCACGAGGTTGATCAAGATCCACCTCGATGAGAGTTCGATTGGGAGCAATGCGCCCGAAGTCGAACACGAGCGCAAGGTTGCGATTTACGATCTCCTTGAGCAGAACTCGTTCGAACTCGTGGCCGGACCGCCCGGCCCCTACAAGCTCGGCATCGCGATCACGGAGGATCGCCTCGCCTTCGCGGTCGCGGCAGGGCACTCAGAAGCACCAAACGCGACGTTTCTTCTATCGCTCAATCCCTTTCGTAGGGTCGTGAAGGATTACTTCATGATCTGCGAGAGCTACTTCGAGGCGATCAAGTCTGCGCCCCCTGCCAAGATCGAGGCGATCGACATGGCGCGGCGCGCTATGCACGACGAAGGCAGCAAGCTTGTGCTCGAGCGGCTCGACGGGAAGATCCGCTTGGATGAGTCCGACTGCGCGGCGGCTTTTCACGCTGCTCTGTGCGCTGCACTGGAAGGGGTGAGCGCCGCACAGCAGGACGCCGTACATTCGGAAAAAGTGGGGAGGTTGCCGCGCCGGACGTGGCGAAGCACCTTGGTGTGGCGCCTGCGCCGACAGCACTTCCCGGCGACGATTTGCTTAACAATTTTTGGGTTCGTTTTGTAAAAAGGCCATATCTAACAATATAGTTAGTTCTCAGGGAAGGAAGCGGAGTGAGCTTCAGGCCAATGAGGGCGTTTGGCTTGGTGTATGAACCTGAAGCGGCCTGCGGCCGTCTTAGCAAGACACGTCGCATCGGCTGCGGGGCTTTTTCAGGCTGCTCCGCACGATGCAGTGGGAGGGGTGAGTGTCGGCTTTCCGCGGTACTTCCGTTCTGTTTGCTAATTGCGCAAAACATCTCTAAGCGTCTGTACTTGATCGGGTTCAAAGCAGCCTTTCACAAGTGCGCTGGCCGCGAAAGTTTGGGTGGGGAAAGAAAGCTAGATATTCTGCTCGGGCCGATCTTATTGGCCCAAGCACCTGCTGTTTGGTGGAGATGTGGAATAGGTACCTGACGGCCTTATGCGCGTGACTTCCCAGCACGACGATGATTTTGGCTCCAGATGCCTCCACGACGGGCCTCAAATAGCGAGTGGCGCACTACATGCAAGACCTCAGGAACCCCCTCTTCCTCTCGTGACTTGCAATGAACCACTTCCGCGAGAGCGTAGTCTTCGCCGGGCTCAGGTTCTCTCTCGAGCAACTCCCGCGCGCGGGCCTTCACCGATTCCCAGAACCGAACTCGAGTGCTTGAGCCATCATGGTTTACGCGATCGTGTGCCATTCTCAATCCACTGTTCAAATCGGTTGTTAAAATAGTCGATTATAAAATCATCAGGGTAAGACCAAACTGGATATACAGAATCTTCATCGATAGAGGGATTTCGAACTTATGAACAGAATAGGTGCATTCATTATATCTCCGCTCCAAGGCTCTCGAATCTGGTGCTCATCTGCATGAACTTGTTGGGTGGCCGGCCAGAATACAGCGACACTTATTGGAGTTGGAGGGGGCAGAAAGCCATGCTTCCACATGAGGACAACGGGCAATTTTTAGCAATAAATCCATTTTAAACCTCCACATTTGGCGGCGGTAGTGTCGGCATCAATTATCGAACAGGTCCAGTTACTTGGTGGGCGTTCGATAAACGCCGCGGTCAGAGCAGTGCAGAAGCCTGGCCCGCTCCAAAATAAAGACCTATCTATGTCTTTACTCAATCGAGAAATGTATACAAAGTTAACAGGTAGCCTCAGAAATCGGGTGGCGTTCCGTGTTTGAATCTAATGCGCCTCGTCCCAGTTTTGGGCGGCGCGCGAATTCGACTTTCAGCGGCACCGAGAAGGCGACGGCAGGCTCGGCGGCATGCTCCATGACGCGGGTCACGGCCTTGATCGTCGTCTCGACCTCCCCGTCCAGCGCCTCGAACACAAGCTCGTCGTGCACCTGAAGCAGCATCCTCGCTGATACGCCCGCTTTCTCAAGCGCGGCGGGCACGCGGATCATGGCACGGCGGATGATGTCGGCAGCCGTGCCCTGGATGGGCGCGTTGATGGCGGCGCGCTCGAAGAAGGCGCGCATGTTGCGCTGCGGCGTGTTGATTTCGGGGAAGTGGATTTTGCGCCCGAACAGGGTCTCGACGTAGCCATCCTCGCGCACCTTGGCGCGCATCGCGTCCATATAGGCGCGGATGCCGGGGAAGCGCTCGAAATACTTCGCGATATACTCGCCGGACTCGCTGCGGGGAATGCCGAGTTGCTGCGACAGCCCGAAAGCAGAGATGCCGTAGATGATGCCGAAATTGATTGCCTTCGCGCGGCGGCGCACGTCGCTCGGCATGTCCTTCACGGGCACGCCGAACATCTCGGACGCGGTCATGGCGTGGATGTCGAGGCCTTCGGCGAAAGCCCGCTTCAGGGCCGGGATGTCGGCCATATGGGCAAGAACACGCAGCTCGATCTGGCTGTAGTCCGCCGAGATCAGCTTCTTGCCCGGCTCCGCGATGAAGGCCGTGCGGATCATGCGGCCTTCGCGCGTGCGGATCGGGATGTTCTGAAGGTTCGGCTCTGTCGAGGAGAGCCGCCCCGTCGATGTCGAGGCAAGCGAAAAGCAGGTGTGGATGCGGCCCGTTTCGGCATCGATATGCTGCGGCAGCGAGTCCGTGTACGTGCTCTTGAGCTTGGCGAGTTGCCGCCATTCCAACAGCTTGGCGGGCAGACGCCGCTGATCCTCGGTCAGGTCTTCGCTCGCGACGAGGTCTTCAAGCACCTTCGCGCCGGTACTCCATTTGCCGGTTGCGGTCTTCTTCGCGCCAGGCAGGCCGAACTTCCCGAATAACAGTTCGGCAACCTGCTGCGTCGAGCCGATATTGAACTTGGCTTGCGCCAGCGCGTAGATCTCGTCCTCGATGCGGGCGAGGCTCTGGCTGAATTCGCCGGACAATCGCGAGAGCACGGCGCGGTCCACCATCACGCCCGCAAGTTCCATCTCGCCCAGCACGGCGGGCATGGGGCGCTCCAGCGTCTCGTAGACGGCGGCCATGCCCTCCGCGGCAAGCCTCGCCTTGAACAGATGCCAGAGCCGTAAAGTGACGTCGGCGTCTTCGGCGGCGTATTCCGTTGCCTTATCCACGGGCACGCAGTCGAAGGTGGTTTGCGCCTTGCCTCTGCCCGCCACATCGTTGAAGGCGATGGGCGTATGCCCCAAATGCCGCTTGGACAGCTCATCCATGCCAAAGCCCGCAAGGCCGCCGCGGCCCTGGTCGCAGGCATAGGCCATCAGCATGGTGTCGTCGCAAGGGGCGACGCGAACGCCATAGCGGCGCATGACCACGTAGTCGTATTTGATGTTCTGCCCGATCTTGAGCACGCTGTCGTCTTCGAGCAGCGCTTTCAGGCGTGGCAGCGCGTGCTCCATCGGCAGCTGCGCGATCTCGCCTGCGCCCGAGAAATCGAGCCCATCGCCGGGCCGATGGGCGAGCGGAATGTAGCAGGCGCGGTTCGGCTCAAGCGCAAGCGCCACGCCGCAAAGCCGCGCCGCAACCGGGTCGAGGTCTGTCGTCTCGGTGTCGAAGGCGATGAAGCCCTGTTCGGTCGCGGCCGTAATCCAGTCTTCGAGCGTTTGCAGATCGGTGACCTGAACATAGCAGGAGCGCTGGAAGGGGAGGGATTTCAGCCACTCCGCGACGCGCTTGGCTTCGGTGGAGGGGCCATGCCGGCTGATCGTCTTGCCCTCGCTCGGGGCTGGCGCGGGCACTGCGATGGCAGGCGCGGGCGCATGGACTTCGCCGGGGGCGGGAGGCTCGACGCCGAACGCTTCCGAAATGCGCTTTGTCAGCGAGTTGAATTCCATCGCGCGCAGGAATTCGAGCAGCGCATTCGGATCCGGATCTTCGACGGCGGCAAGATCGAGCGGCTCTCCCACCGGCACGTGCTGATCGAGTTCGACGAGGCGGCGGGAAAGCCGGGCCTGATCGGCAAACTCGATAAGCCGCTCGCGGCGCATTTTCTGCTTGATGAGCGGCGCATGGGCGAGCAGCGTTTCGAGATCGCCATGTTCGCGGATCAGTTCCGCCGCCGTCTTGACGCCGATGCCCGGCACACCCGGCACATTGTCGATGGAATCGCCCGCGAGCGCCTGCACCTCCACGACCTTCGCGGGCGGCACGCCGAACTTCTCCAGCACCTCCGCCTCGCCGATCACCTTGTTCTTCATGGTGTCGAGCATGGTGACGCCCGGCTCGATGAGCTGCATCAGATCCTTGTCCGACGAGACGATAACGACCTCGCCGCCCGCCTCGACAGCTTCGCGCGTGTAGGTCGCAATGATGTCGTCGGCCTCGAAGCCCTCCTGCTCGACGCACGCCACATTGAAGGCGCGCACCGCGTCGCGGATCAGCGAGAATTGCGGCAAGAGTTCCGGCGGCGGCTCTGGCCGGTGCGCCTTGTAGTCGGCGGAAATCGCGTTCCGGAAGCTCGTCCTGCTGTGGTCGAAAATCACCGCCAGATGGGTCGGCCGCTTTTCGCCCTTCGTCTCGCGCAAAAGCTTCCACAGCATGTTGCAGAAGCCGTGGATCGCGCCAACCGGCAGCCCGTCGGAAGGGCGCGTCAGCGGCGGCAGCGCATGAAAGGCGCGGAAAATGTAGCCGGAGCCGTCTATGAGATAGACGCGGCTTCCGGGCGGGATGGGTGCGTGTGCGCTTTTGCGCGTCTCGGCGGGGCGCTCGGAAACTTGGGCGAGAGTCATGGGGCGAATATAGGCGCGAAAATCGGCGCGAGCCAACTCCAATCGCCGCCTTTGCGCCTCGGTTTTTTAGCCCTTGCGGGCCTCACATGGCTTGTTGCGGAGGCAGGGCGCTTCCGCTATTGTCTCTCCCACGCACCCGTAGCTCAGCTGGATAGAGTACAAGATTCCGAAATCTTGGGGTCACAGGTTCAAGTCCTGTCGGGTGCGCCATTGAAGCCCTTCCTATCCCTTGTGCGATTAGCTCTACCCTTACGGTCAGCTTGTTCCTATAGGACGCAATTCTCCGTACGCCATCCTCCGCGCCAACGCCCAAATATAGACGCGTCGCTCATGGCACAGCTTTACGGTTCAGTTGTTAGACACCAAGCGTGCGGGGCTGGGCATAGAGGTGCGCCAATGAGAAATGATCTTGCCGTTCTGGTCGTGAGCGCGGTCCCGCTCTTTGCTTCTCCGGTCATAGGCTTCGCGGCGGATGAGCCGGTCAAGCAGGATGCCCCAAACACGCAAGGAGCCCAACGGCCTCAAAATCCCCCGGCCGGTCCGGCCAAAGCGGCGATCCAACCCGCTCCGCAGCCCAGCCCTACGAAGCTCAATTGCAAGGCGGCGCGCGTCGATCTTGGCATGTACGAGTCGCTTAGGGTCATCTCGCTAACCGTCGATCCCGGCAAAAAGTATGTAAAGATGGTGCATGAAGGGGATGGCAAAACCTTCGAATTCACGGATGGGGCCACGAGCCCGCAAGGGAACAAGAATTTCGTGAAGGTGACCGACGAGCTGATCGTCTACGGACAGGGGCGCGAGACCTGGAAGATCGACCGCTACACGGGCACATTGACGAGCGCCGCAATCGCGATCCCGTTCGAATGTCAACTGCGCCCCTTGGAGCGTAAGTTCTAGTTCAGTCTCGAACGGGCTCAGCCATGCACAGAGGAAGGTCGCTTGATGACGGCCTATGTCGCCCTATTGCGCGCTGTCAATGTTGGGGGAACCGGCAAGCTTCCCATGGCCGATCTCAAGAAACTTTGCCACGGCGCGGGGTTCGGCCGCGTGCAAACCTACATCGCCAGCGGCAACGTGGTGTTCGAAAGCGAGGCAAATGAGGCGGCAGTCAAGGCCGCGCTTGAAGCGCAGCTCTTCGCTTTCACCGGTAAGCCGGTTGGCGTTCTCGTGCGCACTGGAACCGAAATAGCGGCAGTCCTGAGGGACAATCCGTTTCCAGACGCCGCCTTCAATCGAACCGTCGCCATTTTTCTCGATGAGCCGCCGCCCGCCGATGCTTTCGAGCGCGCTACCGGCGTCAACGGCGAAGAGATGCGCGTTGGGACGCGCGAGATCTACGTTCACTACCGCAACGGCATGGGGAATTCCAAGCTCAGGATTCCTGCCGCCAACAAAGGGACCGCGCGCAACATGAACACGGTCGCCAAGCTTGCAGAGATGGCAGCGATACTGAAATAAGGTTATTTGCTCCGAACCTTTGGCTTCGCTGCCTTTGTGAAGCCAGAAGCCTTCGCTTAGCCGGGCACGAAAACGCGCTCGAAAATCACATCGACATTCTTGAGGTGATGACGCATGTCGAACAGCGCGTCGATCTCCGCAGGCGAAAGCTTCGCGGAAACCTCCGCATCGGCCTTGAGGAAATCGAGGAACGAGCCTTCGCCGCGGAACGCGCGCATGGCGTTGCGTTGCACGAGGCGGTAAGCGTCCTCGCGGCTGACGCCCTTCTGGGTCAGCGCCAGCAGCACCTGTTGCGAATGGACGAGGCCGCCGCCGCGCTCCAGGTTGGCGCGCATCCGCTCGGGATAGACCACGAGCTTGTCGATCACGCCCGCGAGCCGGGCCAGCGCGAAGTCGAGGGTGACGGTCGCATCCGGCCCGATCATGCGCTCGACCGAGGAATGCGAGATGTCGCGTTCGTGCCAGAGCGCCACGTTTTCCATCGCGGGCACCGTAAAGCCGCGCACGAGCCTGGCAAGGCCGGTCAAGTTCTCGGTGAGAACCGGGTTGCGCTTGTGCGGCATGGCGGACGACCCCTTCTGCCCTTCGGAGAAGAACTCCTCGGCCTCGCCCACCTCCGTGCGCTGCAGGTGGCGGATCTCGGTTGCGAGCCGCTCGACAGACGAAGCGATCACGCCGAGCGTCGCGAAGAACATGGCGTGCCGGTCGCGCGGGATGATCTGCGTCGAAACGGGCTCGGGCTTGAGGCCAAGCTTTGCAGCGACGTAAGCCTCCACGCTCGGATCGAGATGCGCAAACGTGCCGACCGCGCCGGAAATCGCGCAGGTGCCGACATCCTCTTTCGCGCGCAAAAGACGCTCCTTCGCGCGGGCGAACTCGGCATAAGCGAAAGCAAGCTTCAATCCGAAGGTCGTCGGCTCGGCGTGGATGGCGTGGCTGCGCCCCACGGTTACCGTATGCTTGTGCTCGATGGCGCGGCGCTTCAGCGCTGTGAGCAGCGCGTCGAGATCCGCAAGCAGGATATCCGCTGCGCGCGTCAGTTGGACCGCGAGGCAGGTGTCGAGCACATCGGACGACGTCATGCCCTGGTGCATGAACCGCGCTTCCGGTCCGACATGCTCGGAGACGCTCGTGAGAAACGCGATGACGTCGTGCTTCACCTCGCGCTCGATCTCGTCGATGCGGGCGATGTCGAATGCGCCCCGCTCGCGCAAAGCTTTCGAAGTTCCCGCCGGGATCTGCCCCAGCTGCTCCATGGCCTCGGCGGCGAGCGTTTCGATTTCCAGCCAGATTCCGTATCTGCTCTGGTCGGACCATATCGCGGCCATTTGCGGCCGGGAGTAGCGGGGGATCATGGGGGCTCTTTACGCTGCGGCAGCCGCCACGTAGGGCGCGATGCTCAGGTTGTGGAATTGGAGAAGGGCCGAAAGCGATGCGGATGGTGTGCTGCCGGACGTGAATTTGACCGTTCCGGAGCCGCGTTTTACGCCAACGCCGACAACATGGCCCCGCTCGGCGAGCACGTTGGCGATGCGGCGCGCAATAGCGGGAGCGGGGTCGAGCCAGATCACGGGCCATGGCGCCAGCGCGTCCAGCTTGTCAAGCAGCAGCGGGTAATGGGTGCAGCCGAGCACCACGACATCGGTTCTGGCGCCGCCTGCTTCCACAAAGCAGGGCGCAATCTCGCTCGCGATGGCGCTGTCTTCAACGGGAGAGCCGCTTGCGCTCGCTTCTGCCAACGCCGCGAGGGCAGGCGCGCCAACGAGGTTGAAGCGTGCTCCGGCCCCAAACTGCGCGATCAATTCGCGTGTGTATTCGCGCGCGACGGTGCCCGGCGTTGCGAGGACCGAGACAAGCCCGGTTTTTGTCAGCGCCGCGGCTGGCTTGATGGCAGGAACCGTGCCGACAATCGGAATGGCAAATGCTTTCCGGAGCGGGCGCAGCGCAACGGTTGAGGCTGTATTGCAGGCGAGGACAATGCAATCCGGCTTGAAGCCCTCGATTTCCTTTGTGACGATCCCGACAAGCCTGGAGGTGAGGACCCCCGGGCATTGCGAGCCATAGGGGAAGCCCCCGTCATCCGCGATGAAAAGAACCTGCGCTTCGGGTATCGCCTGCCGGGCGGCACGTAAAACGGTAAGACCGCCGAGGCCCGAATCGATGAAAAGAAGCCGCGGTGCCTGTCCCATGCTCATCCTGCCAGTGTCTTTCGCTTGATGCGCTAAAGTTCATACCGGATTTAACGGCTCAGGAAAAGGTTACGGTAGGACGGCGTGCCGTTTGGCAGATATCCGCTGGCCTCATAGACGCCTCTGGCAATTGCGCGCGAGAGGCAGTTTGCTGCCGCCGCGCCGAGCCAGGGCAGCGCCATTTGCGCATCTTTGAGGGGCGTTTTCCCCGTGGCTACGGCGAAGACGATATCGCCATCGAAAGAGGAGAAGACCGGGAAAATTGCGCGCGCCATGCCTGCGCCCGCCATGGTCGCGAGCCGCTGGCATTGTTGATGGGTGAGAGCCGCGTCGGTCGCCACGACGCAAAGCGTCGTGTTCGCACGTTCCGGCGCCGCGAATTTATAGGCTGGGCGCGAGGCGTGCCCCGGCCAGGGATGGGGAGAGCCAAGGCCGCCGAACTCGGCTCCCTGTTCGAACGGAGCCGCCCAGAAATGGGGGGTGTCCGCAACAGTCACGGACCCCACGGCGTTTACGGCTGCCAAGGCCCCCACGATAACATCCGCGCCCTCGGCGCTTGCGAAGCCAGGGACCGCCTCGGAGGCGCTGCCAAGACCTCCCCGGATGAGCCTGCCTTCGCCGGCCGAGACAGTCGCCCCAAGGCCCGCGCCGGCCGAGCCGAGCGCGAAGTCCTTTCCAACCGAAGCCGCAGCCTGGAAGCCCAACTCGTGATAAGGAGAGCGTCGTCCCCAGACCTTGTCGCCGCCATTGACGAGATCGAAGAGGATGGCCTGCGGAACGATGGGCACGCGGACGGGACCAACCGAAAAGCCGCGCTCCGCCTCGCGCAGGAAGGCCTGGACGCCGCTGGCCGCGTCGAGGCCGAACGCCGACCCGCCCGAGAGCACGACGGCATCCGCAACCCCGACCGAGCCTTTGAGGTCTATGGCGTCCATCTCACGCGTTCCCGGCCCGCCCCCGAAAATCGTGGCCGCTGTCCTGGCGGCGTCTCTCCGCGAGCACGACTGTCACGCCCGAGGCCAGCTTTTCGTCGTGGGCATGGCCGACGCTGATCCCGTCAACGTCCGTAATGAGATTTCGCTGATGAGTTTTCACGGAAAGTCCTTGCCTTCGCGAAGCCTGCCACCCCTCATCCAGGCCTTCTCCCGCAAGGGGAGAAGGGACGCTGTTTCAAGCGCGAGCCGCTCCCTCTCCCCTCGCGGGAGAGGGCAGGGGTGAGGGGGCCTGCTACTGGATCTGTTCGTAGCCCTTTTTGCCCCAGCGATAGAAGACATAGGGCGGAAGGTTCGGATCGCCCTTCGCATCGAACCTGAATTTGCCGAGCGCTGTATCGAACTCGTTCGTATTCAGGGCATCGACCACTTTGCTGCCATCCGTTGAATGGGCCTTCTCAGCCGCCTGCGCCCAGGTCTGAATGGCAGCATAGGCGTAAACCACATAGCCCTCGGGATTGATGCCCTTCTTCTCCAGGGCGGCAACGACGTCTTTTGCCGCCGGATTTTTGCGCGGGTCCGGCGAGAAGGTCATCATCGTGCCTTCCACATCGTCGCCCGCGATTGTGCCAAGCTCGCTTGAGACGAGCGCGTCGCCGCCGACAAGGATCGTCTTCATCCCCTGGGCGCGCATCTGGCGAATAATAAGCCCCGCTTCGGTGTGGTAGCCGCCGAGAAAGACCACATCTATCCCGTTCTGCTTCAGCCTTGAGACAATGGCGGTATAATCCTTCTCTCCGGGCGTGATCGCCTCGAAGAACACTTCCTGCTTCCCGGCCTCGTTCATGGCCTTTTTCGTCTGATCGGCAAGGCCCTGCCCGTACGCCGTCTTGTCCTGGAGGATCGCGATCTTCTTGTCCTTGAACTCTTTCGCGAGATAGGCGCCCGCCACTTTGCCCTGCTGGTCGTCACGCCCGCAAACACGGTAGGTATAGGGCCCAGGGCGTTTGTCGGTATAATCCGGGTTTGTCGATCCGGGCGAAATCTGAATGACACCCTGCTCATTGTAGACGGATGAGGCCGGGATCGACGAACTCGAGCAGAAATGGCCGTCCACGAGGACCGCGCCGTCCGCGGAAAGCTGCTCGGCCACCGCGCGAGCCTGCTTCGGGTCGCACTGATCGTCGCCCGTGATCAACTTCAGCGGCTTGCCGAGAACGCCTCCCTTGGCGTTGATGTCGGCGACTGCCGTGCTTGCCCCGGCCAGAAACTGCGCTCCGAAGGTGGCCTCCTTGCCCGTCATCGGGCCAGCGACCGCAACGATGGTTTCCGATTGCGCGTAAGCCGGCGCGGCGAATGCGGCTGCAAGGGCTAAAACTGCTGGAATGGCTCGCATCATTATTCTCATTCGTTATCCATAGGTGTTTGGGAAGTTGGCGAGGCAGAAGAGCCTGTCCCTTGCGATTGCGGCTGCACGGTGGCGTGTTCGCGCAATCTCCAGCTGAGCGGGCTCGTCTGAACGGTGAGCCATCCATATTGGCGAAGCATCTGCCTTGTTCGCTGTCTCCGGAAACCGAGAGCGGCGAATAAAAGCAGGATGGTTGCATCGGTCAGGTAATAGTGCAGCGAGAGCAGGGTGCCCTGCGCCTGGCGCCAGCTTTCAAAGGTGGCGCCGACGAACAGGCCCCAGTGCAGAAATCGCACGACCGCTGCCAGCGCCAGCACTTGCACCGCCGCCTGCCAGAAGGGGTTCCAGCCCTTTGCCGCCGCGCGCCCCACCATATACGCCGCGCCGCCGCCCGCGATCACGGTGACGAAGAGGAACGCCCAGATGGATTTCTCGTAAATCACGCCCATGGTCGTGAGCCTCCTCGATGGAAGCAGGGGCATGCGGTTATAGTCATGGCCGGGCTTGACCCGGCCATCCATTAACGCACCGGGAATTTCGTCCGCCGCACTGGATGGCCGCATCAAGTGCGGCCATGACCGCTGGCGCAGACCATGCGCGAGGTCGGCTCGCCTCTCAAACATGCGCGCCGCCTTCCAGATAGGCCGCCTTGATTTCCTCGCGGTTCAAAAGGTCCGCCGCTTTCCCGGACAAGGTGATCTTTCCGTTGACCATGACGTAGCCGCGATGGGCAAGCTTCAGCGCGTGATAGGCGTTCTGCTCGACGAGAAACACAGTCAGCCCGCGCTGCTCGTTCAGTTCGCGGATCACGCTGAATATCTGGCGCACGATCAGCGGTGCAAGGCCGAGCGACGGTTCATCCAGCAGAAGCAGCTTCGGCCGCCCCATGAGCGCGCGCGCGATGGCCAGCATTTGCTGCTCGCCCCCGGAAAGCGTGCCGCCGCGCTGCGCTTGCCGCTTCTTCAGAATGGGAAACAGCTCGAAGACCATCGCCAGGTCTTCCTGCTGCGCCGCGCCATCCTGCGGGGCCAGCAGCGCGCCCATGAGAAGGTTCTCATACACGGTCATGCGCGGGAAGATGCGCCGGCCCTCGGGGGATTGCGCGATGGAGAGCCGCATGATCTCATGCGTGGGCAGCTTCGTGATCGTGCGGCCGTCGAAGGTGATCTGGCCGGCCCGCGCGCGCGGTTCGCCGCAGACCGTCATCATCAGCGTGGTCTTGCCCGCGCCGTTGGAGCCGATCAGCGTGACGATCTCGCCTTCGTAGACGTCGAGGTCCACGCCCTTCAGCGCGCAGATATTGCCGTAATAGGTCTCGACGCCGCGAATTGAAAGAAGAGGCTTCATAGCTCGGCCTCCACCTCTTCGACCTCGTCATCCTCGACGCCGAGATAGGCGGCGATGACCTTCGGATCGGACCGGATTTCCGCTGGCGTTCCTTCAGCGATCTTGCGCCCGTAATCGAGCACGATGATGCGGTCGGAAATGCCCATCACGACGCCCATGTCGTGCTCGATCAGAAGGATCGACAGCGCATGCTCCTCGCGGATCTTGAGCAGCAAATCGTTCAACTCGCCTGATTCGCGAGGATTGAGGCCGGCGGCGGGTTCGTCGAGGCAAAGGAGCACCGGCGCGGTGCACATGGCGCGCGCAATCTCGAGCCGCCGCTGTGCGCCGTAGGGAAGGTCGCCAGCAGGATCGTCGGCGCGATTGAGAAGGCCGATCAGGCGAAGCCAATAGGCCGAGCGCTCGATCGCTTCCTTCTCGGCGCGTTTGTAGCTTTGAAGGCCGAGAAGGCCGCCGAAGGTGTAGCCCGACGCGGCGTTCAGGACATTATGCTGGGCGACAAGCAGATTTTCGAGCACGGTCATCCCAGCGAAAAGGCGGATGTTCTGGAAGGTGCGGGCGACGCGCGCGGTTCGCGCGATCTCGAAGCCCGGCATGCGCTCCAGAAGGAAAACCGCGCCCCCTCGGTTGGCGGCCCATTGCTTTCCTCCGGAGGTGACGCCGGGCAAAACTTCAAACGCCGCGCTGCTCCCATGAGCGAGCGCAATGCGGCCCTCGGTCGGCTTATAAAATCCGGTGATGCAGTTGAAGACCGTGGTCTTGCCCGCGCCGTTCGGGCCAATGATCGCGGTGATGTCGCCACGCCGCGCCGAGAACGAGAGCCCGTCCACGGCGACGAGTCCGCCAAAGCGCATGGTGAGATGCTCCACGCGGAGGATCTCGTCTTGTTCCGCTCGCGCGCGCCCGCTCATCAGCCGTGCCCTTCCTTGGCCAGGCTCGCGGAAATGCCTCGCGCATCACGCAGAAGAGCAGACGGCGTCCGCTCAGCCATAAGCCCGCGCTGCCGCCAGATCATGACGAAGACCATCGCGAGCCCGAAAATCAGCATGCGGTAGTCTTGCAACTCGCGAAAGCGCTCGGAACCTCCCACGAGTACGACGGCGGCGATGACCACGCCGAGCTGGCTGCCGAGGCCGCCAAGCACGACGATGGCGAGAACCAGCGCGGATTCCATGAATGTGAACGACTCGGGGCTGATGAAGCCTTGCCGCGCGGCGAAGAACGCTCCCGCGAAGCCTCCGAACATGGAGCCGATGGCAAACGCGGTGAGCTTCGTGATGACAGTGTTGATGCCGACCGAGCGGCAGGCGATCTCATCCTCGCGCAACGCTTCCCACGCCCGCCCGATGGGCAGGCGGCGCAGGCGCAGCGTCACAAAGTTGGTGAGGAGCGCGAGGGCGAGGATGACGTAATAAAGGAAGATGATGCGATAGACGGGATTGAATTCGAGCCCAAAAAAGCCGTGGAAACTGGGGTGAGCGGTTTTGTCGAAAGAAAGACCGAAGAAGGTCGGCTTCGGGATGCGGTTGATGCCGTTTGCCCCCCCTGTCAGGCTTTGCCAGTTCAGGATGACGATGCGAATGATCTCGCCGAAGGCCAGCGTCACGATGGCGAGGTAATCGCCGCGCAGGCGGAGCACAGGGAAGGCAAGGGTAATGCCAAAGAGCGCCGCCAGCGCGCCCGCAAGCGGGAGGCACACCCAGAACGACCAGCCGAACTCAGTTGAGATCAGCGCATAGGTGTAGGCCCCGACTGCGTAAAAGGCCGCATAGCCAAGATTGAGCAATCCCGCAAGGCCCACGACCACGTTCAGGCCCCAGCCGAGCATGATGTAGATCAGGATCTGGGTGGCTGTGTCGATGGTGTAGCGCTGTGAGGGGCCGGTGATGAGGAGAGGCAGGATTACTGCAATGGCGAGGAGGGCAACCGGAAATTCGCGCCCGAAACCCCTGGTAAGGCGGGCAGTGATCCCGGCTCCTTTGGCGGTCTCTCTGGCGAAAGCGACGCGGGCCGCCCGGATAATGCCCATCGCGGCCACCACGACGAAAGCGGCCATGCAGGCGAAGGTGACGAGGTCCGTGATCGATCCGAGCCACCAGAATGAGCCGCCCGCCCAGGCGATGAGGTCCGAGCGGAGGGATGGCAGGAAATAGAGGATAGAGCCAAGAACAAGGCCGAGACCCGCCGCTGCGCGTGCAATCGGAATGACGGCGGGGATCAGGGAAGCGATGGTCTCGCCGTCGGCAAGCCGTCGCCAGACTAAAAGATCGAAAGCGAGCCGCACACCCGCGATAACGCCTGAGATAAGCAGGGCTGTGCCGAAATGCGTGGTGATCTCAAGTGCATTGTTTACGGTGTCGGTTCTGAGCCCGACCAGCGATCCGAAGAGAGCAAGCGCGATCAGAAACGTGATCGCGGCATCGCGCAGGGCATCGGCCGGAAGCCATGCGGGCATGCGATGGACGGCAGGCGCCACCTCGGGCTTGGCCGCGTCCGTCATTGCTAGACCTTCTCCACTTCAGGCCGGCCGAGAAGCCCGGACGGCATGAAGATCAGAACGATGGCCAGGATGGAGAACGCAGCGACATCCTTGTATTGCGCCGTGAAATAGCCCGCCCAGAAAACTTCGATGAGGCCGATTGCAAGCCCGCCCAGCATCGCCCCCGGAAGGGAGCCGATCCCGCCCAGAACAGCGGCGGTGAATGCCTTGATGCCTGCGACAAACCCCACGAAGAAGTCGATCACGCCATAATAGACGAGGAACATCAGCCCCGCGACGGCGGCCAGCGCCGCGCCAATCACGAAGGTCAGCGAAATCGTGCGGTCGACATTGACCCCGCAGAGCGCCGCCATTTTTCGGTCCTGCTCGCAAGCCCGCTGCGCGCGTCCAAGGGCGGTGCGGCCGATGATCAGCGAAAACACCGCCATCAGAACCACGGTCGTTGCGATGATGAGGATCTGGACGTAGCTCAAATTGACCGAAAAGCCGTCGCTTTCAGCGAGCGTAAAGCCGCCTCGGATCAGCGGGGGCAGGGGCTTCGAGCGCGCGCCCTGCGCTATCTGCACGAAGTTCTGCAGCGTGATCGACATGCCGATGGCAGTGATCAGCGGAGCGAGCCGGAAGGACGACCGAAGCGGCCTGTAGGCGATTCGCTCAATGCTCCAGCCCCAGACGGCGGTCAAAATCATGGAAATGATCAGAGCCACGAAAAGCGCGAGCGGCACCGAGGTGACCGACATCGAAAAGAGCGAAAGGATGGCGATCAAGGCTATGAAGGCGCCGATCATGAAGACTTCGCCATGCGCGAAGTTGATCATGCCGACGATGCCGTAGACCATCGTGTAGCCGATGGCGATCAGGCCATAGATCGAGCCGAGCGTGAGGCCGTTGATAAGCTGCTGAGAGAAATATTCCATCGAAGGTCCCAAGGCTGGCTCTGGAACTGACCCGAAGCGCTCTCAGGATGTAGCGTAATCGATCGCGTTGCGACAATGCTTACTTCATCGATGGGATCGAAGTTGGGCAAAACCGGCGAATAACCCCGCTTGTTGAGCCTCACTGTGCTGCGCGGCCATTTCCCGGCTGAGCGCCGCCATTCATGCGCCTTTTGCGAGGCTTCGCTTTTCTCGCCGTTCCGCCATCCAGAATGGCGAGGATTTCGCGCGCCCTCGCGTTCTGAAGCGAGTAGATGACGTGATGGCCCTGGCGCTCGGCCGTGACGATTCCATCCATGCGAAGCCGCGCGAGATGCTGAGAAGCTAGGCTCTGCCGCAGGCTGAGCCGCTCGCACAGGTCCATGACATTGTGCGGCGCCTGATCGAGAAGCTTGAGGATTTTCAAACGGTGCGGGTTGGCAAGCGCCCTGAGCATATTGGCGGCCTGCACCTCCTCCCGGATGTCTTCATCCGGGTCATCCAGAACGTCTTCCCAGGATGTATCGAGCGTCTCGACGCTTTTCATGCATTATCTCATTCTAACCGACTCAGCTACTTATACCGTTTTTGAACATTTTCGGTTTCAGATATTCGGGAAAGCAGGGATCAAAAAAATGCGAGGCGCGCCCGAGCATAAGGCGGATTGCGCGGTTCGCAGCAAACGCGCCCGGAGCGTGTTCCAAGTCAGAGATAGGGCAGACTTGGCTGAGCGGCCAGAAAGGCGGCCGCGTCCGGCTTTGCGTCACATCAAAGTCATGACGTATACGTCAACTCCCTCTTGTTTACGACAAGAGGATGGGTTAGGTTTTGCATGCGATGCTTAAGAGCTCTATCGATGCCTTAAGGAGCGGGACGTTACACATCTGTGCTAAGAGCGCGCCAGAGAACTGCCAAGCTTAACATTGCGATTTGAGCCGGCGGTCATTACGTCCAAGACATTTGATGCCGTCTTCAGGCGGCGGCGTGCGTGAGCAAATTTCGATGCCGGCGCGGCCGGTTTGACCAGAAAGGGAAGCGGCCATGATTGGCTTCATATTCTTCGCACTGGCTTTTGCCGCCATGTTTGTGCTGGCGATGAGGCGGGAACCGCTCTCGTCGTGGGCGTTATGGGCGGCCGCGGTGGCATTCATTGCCCAGTTCGGGGTTTTCAGCGGCAATTTTCACGGCCCGGACATGTCGGCCATCGATGTGATCGTCTTCCTTCCGGCAATCGTGCTGGGTCTTTTATCGCTGCGGCCGATCCGGCGTGCGGTCATAACGCGCCCGGCCTTCAAGACCGTTCAGCGCGTCCTTCCGCCCGTCTCGAAAACCGAGCAGGAAGCCATCGACGCCGGCACGCAGGGCTTCGACTCCGAGCTTTTCTCCGGCCGGCCGAACTGGAGCAAGCTGCGCGCCGTCAATCCTATCGTCCTGACGCCTGAAGAGCAGAGCTTCCTCGACAACGAGGCCGAGGAACTGTGCAAGAAGCTGAACGACTGGGAAATCCGTCACAACCGGCACGGCATCCCGGAAGACATCCTGCAATACATCCGGGAAAAGGGCTTCCTCGGCATGTTGATTTCCAAGGAGCATGGCGGGCTAGGCTTTTCGCCCCAGGCCCAGTCCATAATCCTCGGAAAGGTTTCCTCCCGCAATCCGGATGCCGCGATCGTCGTCATGGTGCCAAACTCGCTTGGCCCAGGCGAACTGATCGAACAGTTCGGCACCGACGAGCAGAAGAAGCGCTATCTGGAGCCTCTTGCCAAGGGCAAGGAGATTCCCTGTTTCGCACTGACAAGCCCCGTTTCCGGGTCGGATGCCGCCGCCATGCGCGATGTCGGCACCGTCACCATGGGCACTCACGAGGGCAAAGAAGTGCTCGGCATCAAGCTGAGCTTCGACAAGCGCTATATCACGCTCGCTCCGAAGGCGACGCTCGTTGGCCTGGCATTCCACCTCATCGATCCTGACAACAAGCTCGGCCGCGGCCAGGATATTGGCATTACGCTCGCGCTCATTCCGGCCAACCACCCTGGCGTGGACATCGGGCGGCGGCACCTGCCCGCAGGGTCGTCCTTCCCGAACGGCCCTGTGCGCGGCGAAAACGTCTTCATACCTATCGACTGGGTTGTCGGTGGCAAGGACCGCGTCGGGCAGGGCTGGCGCATGCTGATGGCCTGCCTTGCTGCTGGCCGCGCAATCTCGCTTCCTGCGGCATCGACGGCGGGCGCGAAGGCGATGTTGAGGAGCACGAGCGCTTATGCGCGCATCCGCAAGCAATTCTCGATCCCGATCGGCCGCATGGAGGGCATCATTGAGCCCCTCGCTGACATCGCGGAAATAGCTTATACGCTCGAAGCCGCGCGTGCGGTGACCTCCGCAATGGTGAGCCAGGGCGCGAAGCCTGCGGTCATTTCCGGCCTGATGAAGTACCAGGCCACCGAAAGGATGCGCAAATCGCTGAACCACGCGCTCGACATCCATGGCGGCAAGGGCATCTGCGATGGTCCGCATAACTACTTGCAGGCCGCATATCAGATCTCACCTGTCAGCATCACGGTCGAGGGGGCTAATATTCTCTCGCGCAGCCTCATCGTGTTCGCTCAGGGGGCTATTCGAAGCCATCCCTATCTCTATTCGGAGATCAAGGCCGCGCAGAACCCCGACAAGAACGCCGGTTTCGAGGCCTTCGAGAAGGCTTTCGAGGGACATTTCAGCTTCTCGGTCTCGAATGTCTACCGCGCCTTCTTCCACAACGTGACCGGCGGCATGTTCGCGAAGTCTCCCGTCAACGCGCCGGTGCCCTACTACTATGCTCAACTTGAACGCGCCTCGACGAACTTCGCCGTTGTCGCCGATATGTGCGTCGCTCTTCTCGGCGGCGGTCTGAAGGTGAGGCAGCGCACCACGGGCCGCATGGCGGATGCGCTCAGCGAGCTTTACTTCATCTCGTGCCTCTTGAAGCGCTATGAGGATGACGGCGCGCTTCAATCCGAACGGACGGTCTTCGACTACGCTGTGCAGAAAGCCTTCTACAGCTTCTATTCGGCTCTTCACGACGCGGTCGACAATTTCCCCGTCCGCTACGCGCGCCCGCTCCTGTATTTCTGGTGCTTCCCGTTCGGCAATAGCGTGCGGAAGCCGAAGGACACGCTCGCCAAGGACATCGTGCAGGCCGTGCTTGCGCCGGGCGAGTTCCGCGACCGGCTCACGCGCAATATTTTCGTCTCGCACGATGAAAACGATCCGCAGGGCCTTCTCGAAGTTGCGATGAAAAAGGTGATCGAGAGCGAGGAAGCCGAAAAGAAACTCGACCGCGCCGTCCGCAGCGGCCTCGTGAAGCGCTATCTCGGTAACGACTGGTTCAAGGAAGCGGTGGATAAACGTGTGTTGAGCCAGGCCGAGGCCGATCTCCTCCGCGAGACGGAGCGGCTTGTGTCGCGGGTCATCGCCGTTGACGACTTCGATCCGATCGCGCTCGAACCGCATTACACAGCCGGGAAGCCTTCGCGCATCGACCTCGAAGACGAAAAGGCGACGCAGCGGCCTCTCGCTGCAGAGTGACGCGGCGCCAGGGCAGGCATTTTTCATGGCCGCCATTTTTGGCGGCCATTCAAGGGCATATTGGAGGGAGCGGTTATGTCAGCCGATATCGCGAACCTTAAGAATTGGCATTACAGTATCGACCTTGAGCAGATCGCCTGGGCAACCCTCGATGTGAAAGGGCAGACGCAGAACACGCTCGGGCGCGCAGCCTTCGAGGAACTCGATATGATCCTGAACGCCGTTGCCGACGGCGTCCGCGCCAAGGGCGTGCGCGGCCTTGTGGTCATGTCCGGCAAGGAAAAAAGCTTTGTCGCCGGCGCGGACATCAAGGAATTCGATAATCTCAAGACCGAGGCCGATGTGGTCGAGGCGGTGCGCGCGGTGACGGAGATCTTCGACCGCGTGGAACGCATGCCTGTCCCGGTCGTGGTGGCTATCCACGGCGTGTGCCTTGGAGGCGGCCTCGAATTCTCGCTCGCCTGCCACTATCGCATTTGCGACCGCGAGGAGGTGACGCGGATCGGCCTGCCGGAGGTCAAGCTCGGCATCATTCCCGGCCTCAATGGCGCGGCGCGCTGGGTCAGACAGTCCGGGCCGCTGAACTCGATGCCGCATATGCTGACGGGCCGGATGCTGCGCCCGAGCCAGGCGAAGGCGGCGGGCATCATCGATCAGGTCGTACCGACCCACCATGAGTTGCGCTGGGCCGCGCGCAACGCCGTCATCAAGCACAAGAAGTCCAAGCGCGCTTCGCTCGTTTGGGCGCCGCTGATGAAGTTCGAAACCGCGCGTGTCTACATTGCCAACCGGATGCGCAAGGAAACGGCGGCGAAGGTGCGGGAAGAGCACTATCCGGCGCCCTTCCGGCTCATCGACCTGTTCGAGAAATATGGCGGCAGCTACGAGAACTTGAAGCGCGAGGAAACGCGCACCTTCGCGCCGCTGATGATCTCCGAGCAGTCCCACAATTTGCGCCGCGTCTTTCGCCTCTCCGAGATGCTGAAAGGGGAAGCGCCGAAAGACGGCTACCGGCCCATGCGGGCGCATGTCGTTGGCGCTGGCACCATGGGCGCGGACATCGCCATGGTGTGCGCGGCCGAGGGCATGGAAGTTTCGCTTCAGGATGTTTCAGAGGATGCCGTCAAGCGCGCTTTGGAGCGGGCGCAACCCTTCTTCAAGAAACGGCTTCGTTCCTCCCTGGAAGCGTCGAAGGCGAAAGCGCGGCTCATCGCCGATCCGGCGGGCGCGAATATCCATCGCGCCGACGTCGTTATCGAGGCCATCTACGAAAATCTCGACGCGAAGAAGAAGGTGTTCGCCGAGATCGAGCCGAAGCTGAAGCCCGGCGCGGTCCTCGCCACGAACACATCCTCGCTGCCCATCGAGCAGATCGCGGCGGGCCTCAAAGATCCGGGCCGCCTCATAGGCTTGCACTTCTTCAATCCGGTGGCGTTGCTGCCGCTCATTGAGGTCGTACGCGGGCCGCAGAGCCGCGAGGAAGAGGTGCGCAAGGGCGCGGGCTTTGCGACGCGAATCGGCAAGATGCCTCTCATTGTGAAATCCTCGCCGGGCTTCCTCGTGAACCGGGTTCTCGCCCCCTACATGGTCGACGGCATGAAGCGCTTCATAGAGGGCACGCCGAAGGAGAAGATCGATGCCGCCGCGCAGAAGTTCGGCATGCCGGTCGGACCGATCGAGCTTGCGGATCAGGTTGGTCTCGACGTAGCTTTGAGCGTGGCCAAAATCCTGAAAATGCCGACGCCCGAGGATCATCCGCTGATGCGCCTCGTGGAAGAGAAGAAGCTCGGCAAGAAGACGGGCGAAGGCTTCTACAAATGGGTCGATGGCAAGGCCGAGAAGGGCACGACAAGCTTCCGGGGGCAGGAACTCGACGAGCTTGGCCGCGCTCTGGTCGACCCTCTCATCGATGAGTGCGAGAAGGCGCTCAAGGAAGGCGTTGTCGCGAGCGCCGATCATGTGGACGCAGGCGTGATCTTCGGGACCGGCTTTGCGCCGTTCCGCGGCGGGCCGCTGCATTACCGGGCTTCGGTAAAAGGAGCGGGACCGGCGTCTCAGGCGCAGGTGGCCAGGGCGCGCGCGGCGGAATAAGCGAACGGCCGCGGCCACTCGTCGTCATCCCGGAAATGCCATCGGCATTATCCGGGATCGTAAGAGGTCTTGACGTTGCATTTTTAACGATCCCGGCTCGCGCTTCGCTTGGCCGGGATGACGGAATAGATGAGCGGGAGCACTTCCATGCAGCAGAATTTGCGCAAGGTGGCCGTCATCGGCGGGGTGCGGACACCCTTTTGCCGGGGCAACACCGGCTATGACGACCAGACGAATCTCGACCTCATGACGGCGGCGCTGAACGGCCTCGTCGCGAAATACAACCTTGAAGGCGAGCACATCGACGAAGTGGTCGGCGGCGCGGTCATAACCCACGCCAAGGATTTCAACCTGACGCGCGAAGCGGTCATCGGCACGAAGCTTCGCGAGGACACGCCCGGCATTACGCTCTCGCAGGCTTGCGGAACGAGCCTGCAGGCGGCGCTCGGCAGCGCGGCGAAAATCGCGATCGGCCAGATCGATTCCGCCATCGCCACCGGCTCCGACACCGTGTCCGATCCGCCGATCGAGCTGAAGCGATCCTTCGCCAAGCGGCTTGCGAAGTTCAGCACGGAGAAGTCACTGACGGGGAAGGCAAGGTCGCTGAGCGGTTTCTCTCTCGGCGATATCGCGGTGAACCCGCCCGCCAACGCCGAGCCGCGCACGGGTCTCTCCATGGGGCAGCATTGCGAGCTGATGGCCAAGGAATGGCAAATTCCGCGCGCCGATCAGGACCAACTCGCCTATCGCAGCCACAAGAGAGCCGCGGCGGCTTACGATGCAGGCTTCCTCGACGATCTTGTCGTGCCGACGGCTGGCGTGTTCCGCGACAATAATCTGCGCGAGGACATCAGCCTCGAAAAGATCGCGCAGCTTCAGCCCGCATTCGACAAGGAAAAGGGCACGCTGACGGCGGCGAACTCGACGCCCCTCACGGACGGCGCTTCGGCTGTGCTCCTTGCTTCCGAGGAATGGGCCTCGATGCACGGTCTTCAGCCCATGGCCTATCTCACCTACGGGCAGCACTACGGCATCGACTTCGTGGATGCAGGGAGGGGCCTGCTCATGGCCCCGACAATCGCGGTCTCGAAAATGCTCGATCAGGCGGGGCTGACCTTGCAGGATTTCGACTTCTACGAGATCCACGAGGCCTTCGCGGCGCAGGTTCTCTGCACGCTGAAAGCGTGGGAAGATCCGGAGTTCTGCAAGGCGATGCTTGGCAAGGATAAGCCGCTCGGAGCTATCGACCGTTCGAAGCTGAACGTGAAAGGCTCAAGCCTTGCCTACGGTCACCCCTTCGCGGCGACCGGCGCGCGCATCATCGCGATGCTCGCCAAGATCCTCGAAGAAAATGGCGGCGGGCGCGGGCTCATTTCCATTTGCACTGCTGGCGGGATGGGCGTATGCGCCATTCTGGAGCGGCCTCGCAGCGGCAACGGCGCCGACGCATAGCGGGTCCTGAAGACGTCCCGGCTCCTGTCAGCCGGGGTCGTGTATGGGATTTTCGCGGATAGTTTACGCCATGCCACTTTACGGGCATGGCGTTTTCGCCCTATTCCTACGGCGATTTTCAACCTTTCGGCGCTTATGGCGCTTGCAGGCTTATTTATGGACAAACCGGATCACACGGCGGGACGAACAAAAAGAGGCGGTCACGAGGAAAACGACCATGAACATGGTCACGAGCCGGCCGCAACGAAGGCCGCGCCAAAAAAACAGGCCGCGCCCGCAGCAACCGAGGGCGCCGAGCGCGACTGGTCGAAGACGCTTTTCCTGCCGAAAACCGATTTCGGCATGAAGGCGGGCCTGCCGCAGCTGGAGCCGAAGCTGCTCGATCGCTGGGCCAGGATGGACCTGTACGGGCTCCTGAGGAAGGCGGCAAAGGGGCGCGAGAAGTTCGTCCTGCACGACGGGCCGCCCTATGCGAACGGCAATCTGCATATCGGGCACGCGCTGAACAAGATCCTGAAGGACGCTGTTGTGCGCTCGCAGCAGATGATGGGCCGCGATGCCAATTATGTGCCGGGCTGGGACTGCCACGGCCTCCCCATTGAATGGAAGGTCGAGGAGCAGTACCGCGCCAAGGGCAAGAACAAGGACGGCGTTCCGATCAACGAGTTCCGGCGCGAGTGCCGCGAGTTCGCCCAGAAATGGATCGGCATCCAGATGGCGGAGTTCCGCCGCCTCGGCGTCGAGGGCGACTGGGACAATTACTACGCGACGATGGCCTACGAGGCCGAGGCCATCATTGCGAACGAGCTGATGAAGTTCGCGATGAGCGGGCTTCTCTATCGCGGCTCGAAGCCCGTGATGTGGTCTGTCGTGGAGCGCACGGCGCTGGCCGAGGCCGAGGTCGAGTATCACGAGCACGCAAGCCCCGCCATCTGGGTGAAATTTCCCGTCGCGGGCGACGCGGCAAGCATCGTCATCTGGACGACGACGCCTTGGACCATCCCCGGCAACCGCGCCATCGCGTTCTCAAACAAGATCGAGTACGGCCTCTTCGAAGTCACAGACGCGCCCGCCGATAACTGGACCAAGACCGGCGAGCGCTTCATCCTGGCGAAATCCCTGGCTGAAGACTTCTTCAAGGCCGCGCGCGTCGAAAAGTGGGAGCTTCTGAAGGATATCGATCCCGTCGGGTCTCGTCGCGGCGCATCCGCTTCACGCAGGCGGTTACGACTTCAAGGTCCCGCTGCTCGAAGGCGATCACGTCACCGAAGACACGGGCACCGGCTTCGTGCATACCGCGCCCGGACATGGCGCGGACGACTTCGAGATCTGGACGGCGAAGGCGCGTTATCTGCGCGAGTTGGGCATCGACCCCGAGGTACCGGATACCGTCGGGCCGGACGGCTATTTCCGCAAAGCTGTGCCGCTGTTTGGCGGCGACGAGCCGAAGCGCGTCATCGATGACAAGGGCCACTTCGGCAAGCTCGACGATGTGCGCTACGGCAATGCGGCAGTGATCGCGGCGCTGAAAGATGCGGGCGCGCTCGCCGCGATGAACCCGCGCCACAAGCACGATTACGCGCATTCCTGGCGGTCGAAAGCGCCCATCATCTATCGCAATACGCCGCAATGGTTCATCGCGATGGACAAGCCGAACGCGACGGAGGCCGCCAAGGGGGCGACTTTGCGCGAGGCGGCGCTGAAGTCCATCGACGAAACGCGCTTCGTGCCGCCGCAGGGCCGAAACCGCATTGGCGGCATGATCGAGCAGCGGCCCGATTGGGTCATCTCGCGCCAGCGCGCCTGGGGCGTGCCGATCACCGTCTTCGTCCATAAGGAAACGGGCGAAGTTATCCCGAACGCGAAATTCAATTGGTCGAAAGAGCTGCAAAAGCGGGTCTTCGACGCGTTCAAGGCGGAGGGCGCGGACGCCTGGTTCGCGGACGGCGCAGCGGCGCGCTTCCTGGATGGGCTCGTCGACGATCCGGCGCAGTGGGAGCAGGTGCGCGATATTCTCGATGTGTGGTTCGACTCAGGCTCCACGCATGCCTTCGTGCTGGAAATGCGGGACGATCTGCAGTGGCCCGCCGATCTCTATCTCGAAGGCTCGGACCAGCATCGCGGCTGGTTCCAGTCCTCGCTGCTTGAAGCTTGCGGCACGCGCGGGCGCGCGCCCTATGACGCCATCCTCACCCATGGCTTCGTCATGGACGAGCAGGGGCGCAAGATGTCGAAATCGCTCGGCAATACGGTCGCACCGCAGGATGTGATCAAGCAATCGGGCGCGGATATCCTGCGTCTCTGGGCGCTGTCTTCGGACTACACCGAGGATCTGCGCATCGGCCCGCACATCATCCAGTCTGCGGTAGACGCCTACCGGAAGCTTCGCAACACGCTGCGCTATCTGCTCGGCAACCTTGCGCATTACGAGCCGGGCTTCGAGGTGGCGCACGCCGACATGCCGGAGCTGGAGCGCTGGGTGCTGCATCGCGTCGCCGAGATCGATGCGGAGGTTCGCGCGGCCTATAACGCCTTCGACTTCAAGAAGGCCTACCGGCTGCTCGCCGACTTCTGCTCGAACGACCTGTCGGCCATCTATTTCGATATCCGCAAGGACACGCTCTATTGCGAGGCCTATTCGAGCGTGAAGCGGCGCGCGGCGCTTTCGGTGTTGAACACGCTGTTCCAAAGCCTCACGGCATGGCTTGCGCCCTTGCTCTGCTTCACGGCGGAAGAGGCTTGGCTTGCCCGTCATGGCGACGCGAAGGGCGGCTCGGTTCATTTGCAGACCTTCCCGGAAATCCCGGAAGAATGGCGAAACGACGCGCTCGGCGAGAAGTGGGAGAAGATTTGGACGGTTCGCCGGGTGATCACGGGCGCGCTCGAGGTGGAGCGGCGCGAGAAGCGCATCGGATCGAGCCTTGAGGCTGCCCCCGACATCTATATCGGCAACAAGGAGTTGGCCGCCGCCGCGAAGGGCGTCGACTGGGCTGAGATCGCCATCACCAGCGAAGCGGCGATCAAAACCGGTGCCCCGCCCGCAGGCGCGTTCACGCTCGATGAGGTGGATGGCGTGGCCGTGGTTCCGAAGCTTGCCGCAGGCAAGAAATGCGCGCGCTCCTGGCGCATCACCGACGATGTCGGCGCTGATCCGGCTTATCCGAGCCTCAGCGCCCGCGACGCCGCCGCCGTGCGGGAACTCGACGCGCGCGCGGGAAGTGGCGTTGCGGGTTAGGTGAGACGGTTGATAGCGGTCACCTATTGGGCCGCATCGTTCTAACAGCTGTTCGCAACGTATCGCGCCGATTTTGCGCGTCTTTTCGGAGCGATACTCAGTCGTTCACGACCGGGAACAACACCTTGTCCCGGTAGGCGCGGAAGATGTGCGGGAAAAGGCGCCTATGCCCGGGCCGCCAATCTTCCACGTCCTCGGCATTGCCTATCCAGCGTTAGCCCGACTTCGCCGATTTGATCGATTGTGACAGGCTAACACTTTGATATCTCAGGATCTGACTATTGAAAGTCGGCACCACAGCGGCTTGGCTGGGCAGTTTTCGGCTTCGCGTATCCTGGGCGGCGGCTGCGGCGGCAAGCGGAGCTTGAGCTGCTGCAGGAGGAGCTGGTGATCCTTCTCCGGCTGGGTGTAGCGGGTGAAGATGAGCGTGCGCCCATCCGTCGTGGGGAAGTGAACGTCCAGCATCTGGATCGCGGCGAACTTTTCAAGCACGGCCATCCAGCAAGTAACTTGAAATGCAACCTGTTTCCTGGATGGCCGCCGGAGGCACTCGGCTTGTGCGGTTTAATTTCTACAAGCATTGGAACGCCATCTGTCTGTCATCGGGTGGCGTTTCTATATGCCCTCTTCAAGTAATCGATTGATGCGCTTAAGGTTCATGACGTTTTGACCGCACCAATCGTGTAAAAGCTGGTCAACGTCCAGCGCCGCCTTTTTGTGGCGGCGTGAGCAAAAGCCTGAGAAGCAGATCATGCAATGAGAGCCAGACTGTGATCTGAATGCGGATGGCGTTTTCTGAGGTTCCAAGAAACTTTTTGATCTTGAGGTTTTGCTTTACCCAGCGGAAGAACAGTTCGATCTCCCAGCGGTGTTTGTAAAGCGCGGCGATGTGTTCTGCGCTGCTGTCGAGGTCGTTCGAGAGAATGCGCAAAATTTTGCCGGTTTCGATGCGCACGCGGACTTCGCGAACAGGGTCGCCAAACGGATTCTGCGGTTCTTTGCCTGCCGGGCAGGCAGATAACCGATGCGGTCGGACAGAATTGCGCCGTCTTCGGCGACGGCCCGGTCCTCGATCACGCGAAGCGGGGTGTTGGACTTGAACCGGGTGACAATACGGCAGCCCGCGGCGTCGAGCCCGGCCCACCAATTGTAATCGTAATATCCAAGGTCGAACACGTAGCTCGCGCCCGCCTCAATGGGCATCGCTTGGGCGGCCGAAATGTCGTTCACATTGGCGGCGCTCACCGCCATGTAGACGGGGCAGCCCGCATCCGCGTCGTAGATGACGTGCGCCTTCGCGCCGCAGACGCCAGACGAAAAGCGCGCCCACTCCTTGCTCAACTCGGTCAGGCGAAGGCTCGTTGAATCTCAGATAGACCGTCTCCTCGAGCGAACGCCTCAACCCGCGATGAGTTTGCTTCATGAGCCTCAGGAACAGCCCAGTGAAGATCGCAGCCGGGCGCGACGCGTTCGCATCGGCCAGCGTGGACCGTTTCACCGGCTTGACGTTCACATGATAAAGCCGCGCCCGATGGCTATGAAGCGCGCCCTCGATCTCGCGCAAGCTCGACGCCCCCGAAAGCTGGCCGTAGAGCACCGAGCCGAAATGATCGCGCGAGGTCAGCTTGCGGACGCCCTTGTCGCCCCCGTTCTCGTCCACAAGCTGCTCGAAATAGCCCCACGGAACGTACTGCATGAGCGCGTGAAAGACGCTATTCTTGTGCCGCATGGCATTGCCTTTCCGTGTCCAGATCTTCGCCAAACGTCCAGACCGGAGTAGAATCAATGCCATGCGCCCTTTCAAGCATAAACTGTGCCGGACAGCAGTGAGTTCGCGGGCGGCCCATGACCGAGGAGCAACTGCAAGTCCCAAATAACGCGCAGGCGCGTTTCCGGGGCGACGGCAGTGTCAGCCAACAATCTCGCTTTCCTGGAACACAAGCCCGATTTCGAGCGCGGCATTGTCGACGCTGTCCGAGCCGTGCACGGAATTGCGCTGATGTTCTGGCGAATTCCTTGCGGATCGTCCCGGGCGCGGCATTCTCGGGGTTGGTTGCGCCCATGACTCGCGGTTCTTGGCAACGGCGTCCTCGCCCTCGAGGATCTGCAAGACGATCGGCCCGGAGGACATGTAAGTCACGAGGTCATTGAAAAACGGCCGGTGCTTGTGGACGGCATAGAAGGCCGCAGCGTCCGTCATGTCCCAATGCACCCTTTTCTGCGCAATGATGCGAAGCCCGGCATCTTCGAATTTCGAGATGATTTTGCCGGTGATGTTTCTGGCTGTGGCATCGGGTTTGATAATGGAAAGCGTGCGCTCGAGAGCCATGTGTTCGCCTTTTCGTGTGTTGGAAAGGATTCGATCTAGGCTGAATATCAGGATTCGCCTGGGAAGCTGACAGTGCGGCTTATATCGAAGCCGTTCGGCAGCAGCAAGCTGCCCGAGGAGGCCATGAACAGGTCAATGCAATGAGATGAGGCAATCCCTGCACCGAAGTCGATTACAGGAATCAGCCATTTTTGATCGCTCATGATAAGCTATGGAAATCGGCAAAACCCTGATCGTGATTGGCGCTGTCCTCGTTGCCGCTGGGCTGCTTTGGCTCCTGGGCTCCCGGCTTGGGCTAGGCCACCTGCCGGGCGACATCGTCATCGAGCGCGAAAACTTCCGCCTCTACCTGCCGCTCGGAACGTGCGTGCTGATCAGCGTCATTCTATCCGCCGTGTTCTGGATCATCGGCCGTCTATAGCGGGAACGCGGTCACTTCCTTGTTCTTGATGCCGAGAGCCAGCTTGCCGGACCGCAAGTCGAGCGCTTTCTCGCCGAAAAGCTGCCGCCGCCAGCCCCTGAGCGCAGGGATGTCCGGTTCATCGAACTGCGCAAGCTTTTCAATCCTCAGCGCTCGCGAGAAGTCTCGGCGCGATATTCAGTTCCGCGGACACGGCCTTGAGCAGGACCCGCAAAAGCTCTACGGCTGCCGAAGCTGAAGCGGGCAGGTCGGTATGTGCGACCGCTCCTGCGACGTCGGAAGGATCGCGAGCGAGCGCGGTCTCAACCGCGCGCAAAACAGCCTCGCCCCGCGATTTCAGCACTTCCCGAACCGAACGCAACCGCGACAGCGTGTCGAGCGACCGGGGCGCGTGCTTGGAGACTTCGTAGATAGCCTCGTCCTTGATGATACGCCCGCGAGGAACGTTCTCCTCCTGTGCGGTGCGCTCGCGCCAGGAGGCGAGCTCCATGATGATGGCTCTCGACTGCCGCGACTTTCCCCCGAGTTTCAGCCGCTTCCAGGCGTCGGCCGGATCGAAAGCATAAGTCTTCGGATCGATGAGGACCGCGACCTCTTCCTCAAGCCAGGATTCCCGCCCCGTTTCCTTGAGCCTCTGCTGAAGTCTCAGATAAATATCGCGCAGAAAAGTCACGTCGCCGAGCGCGTATTCGAGTTGCTTGGCGTTAAGTGGCCGCAGGCACCAGTCGACGGCCTGATAGGTCTTGTCATGATTGCGTTTCAGGATCTTTTTGACGAGCGACCCGTAGGAAATGGCTTCGCCGTGACCGAGCGCCATCGCCGCGACCTGAGTATCGAAGAGAGGGCGGGGGATGACGCCCGCCTCCTGATACACGATCTCTATATCCTGGCGGGCGGCGTGAAAAATCTTGAGCACAGTCTCGTTCGCCATGAGAGCGTAAAATGGCGACAGGTCCAAGCCGGAAAGCGGATCGGCGATGTATTCCAGTCCCGGCGCCGCCATCTGGATCAGGCACAGCTTCGGCCTGTAAGTCGTCTGCCGCATGAATTCGGTATCGACCGTGACGAAGGGCTGGCGGCTGAGCAGGTCGCAGGCATTTCGCAGGTCTTTGGAGGACGTTATAATGGGCGGCAGTTCGGTCATCGGATCTTTATAGCTCAAGTTGTGGGCCGGCGCATAGAAGGGCCTCGCGTCCTTGACAAATATCGCGGTCCGTGCGCTGGTTTTCGCCAAGTTTTGACGCGCTCTGTGACGAGAGGGCGGATGGAAGTGTGTCTCTTTTAAGCCGCTGTGCCGCTCGCATGATGAAAATTTTTCGGGCGGCCCGGCTTTGATCCAAGAGGATGAGATCTGTGGAAAAAACCGCTCAACGCGGGCGGGCGAAATCCGCCATTTCCGGCAAGCACGAACCGGAAACTGCCAAATCAAAAACCGCCGAAGTCCCGGGCAAAAAGAACAACGCAGCCGGCCATGCCGGAGAGTCGGAGGGTGCGCTCGTGGATAGTTTGCATGCTTACCGAAGCACGACTTGCGGTGCGCTCAGAAAAGCCGACGCGGGCAAGCAAGTGCGTCTCTCGGGCTGGGTGCATCGCGTGCGCGACCATGGCGGGCTGCTCTTCATCGACCTGCGCGACCATTATGGCCTGACGCAATGCGTCGTCGATCCGGAGGACGCCGCTTTTGCCGCAGCCGAGAAGGTTCGCGCCGAATGGGTGATCCGCGTCGACGGCAAGGTGGTGATCCGCGAAGGCGATACCGTGAACCCGAACCTGCCGACGGGCGAGGTCGAAGTGCGCGTCGGCGCGCTCGAGGTGCTGTCGAAGGCGGACGAGCTGCCGCTGCCGGTCTTCGGCGAGCCCGAATACCCGGAAGAGATCCGCCTCAAATACCGCTTCCTCGATCTGCGGCGGGATACCATCCACGCAACATCATGCTGCGCTCGGCGATCGTCTCCTCGATTCGCCGGCGCATGACAGATGAGGGCTTCTTCGAGTTCCAGACGCCGATCCTGACGGCTTCGTCGCCGGAGGGCGCGCGCGACTTCCTGGTGCCGTCGCGGATGCATCCCGGCAAGTTCTATGCCCTGCCGCAGGCGCCGCAGCAGTTCAAGCAGCTCCTCATGGTCGCGGGCTTCGACCGCTATTTCCAGATCGCGCCCTGCTTCCGCGACGAGGATGCGCGCGCCGACCGCTCGCCCGGCGAGTTCTACCAGCTCGATATCGAGATGAGTTTTGTCACGCAGGAGGACGTGTTCCAGGCCGTGGAGCCGGTGCTGCGCGGGCTGTTCGAGGAGTTCGGCGAGGGCAAGCCGGTGACGGCCAAGTTCCCCCGCATCCCCTACGACGAGGCCATCGCGAAATACGGCACCGACAAACCGGATTTGCGCAACCCGATCCTCATGCAGGATGTGAGCGAGCATTTCCGCGGCTCCGGCTTCAAAGTGTTCGCGGGCATGCTGGAGAAAGACCCGAAGGCGCGCGTCTGGGCCATCCCGGCGCCTGGCGGCGGCAGCCGTGCATTCTGCGACCGCATGAATTCCTGGGGCGCGCAGGGGCAGCCGGGCCTTGGCTACATCATCTTCCGTGAGGCGAGCAGCAGGGCCGATTGCCAAAATCTTGGCGTGGAGCGATCCTCAGCTCTCCAGGCGGAGACCGGCTTGAAAGAAGGCGACGCCGTCTTCTTCGCGGGCGGCGACCCGGCGAAGTTCTACAAATTCGCGGGCGAAGCGCGCACCAAGGTCGGCGCTGAGCTAAATCTGACGGCGAAGGATCACTTCGAATTCTGCTGGATCACCGACTTCCCTTCTACGAATGGAACGAGGACGACAGAAGATCGACTTCTCGCACAATCCGTTCTCGATGCCGCAAGGAGGCATGGAAGCGCTTGAAAAGCCGCCAAGAAGGGCGACGAGGCGCTGCTCGGCTGAAGGCGCATCAATACGACATCGTCTGCAACGGCATGGAACTGTCCTCGGGCGCGATCAGGAATCACAAGCCGGAACTCATGTACAAGGCTTTCGAGATTGCGGGCTATGGGCCGGAAGTGGTGGACGCCGAGTTCGGCGGCATGATCCGCGCCCTGAAATTTGGCGCGCCGCCGCACGGTGGCATTGCGCCCGGCATCGACCGCATAGTTATGCTCCTTTGCGGCGCGGATAACTTGACTGTAATGACGCATTCCCGCTGAACCAACAGGCCAAAGATCTGCTCATGGGCGCACCCTCCAAATATTCGCCGAAGCAGTTCCGCCAATGCATATTCGCCTCAACCTGCCGAAGAAGGATCCTGACCTTAAATCAGCCATGAACTGATACGCTTTTACTCATGACTGTCACACCTGAGCAAATCAAGGCCGCGCGCGGCTTCTTCGCATGGAGCAGGAGGAACTGGCCCGCCGTGTGGTGTTTCCGTGACGACAATACGCCGCCTCGAAGCCGCCATCGCGAATACGCCGTAGCCGAAGAGACGGCGGAAGGCGTTGAGAACGCTTTGCGGGAGGCGGGCGTGAATCAGCACCGATGGCGTTTGCCTCACGCGGAAGGAGAAAGAGGACTCCGACGCGCTCTACGAGAGGCTCCTCGCTATCGCCGAGTGGAGCGCAAGGCTCCAGAAAGACGGGCCTCAGTTCACCGAAGACGATCTTTACGATGAAAACGGCTGCCGGCGCCATGGCGATCGATAGCTCCGCTCTTATCGCGATTCTTAGAATGGAGGCGGAGGGGGCCTACGTACTGAGGACGTTGTCGAACGCACGCGGCAGGATGATGTCGCCGCTTCCACCTGGAATGTCGCTGTTGTACTCAGACATTGGGGGGCGCTGTAATTATATGGGAGCCGCTCGACTGCTCGTGTCCGAAGGCAAGATCGAAATTGTCCCTTTCGACGCCGAGCAAGCGAGCTTGGCGCGCACCGCGTTCCTTAAATATGGGAAGGGCCGGCATCCAGCGGCGCTGAACTTTGGCGATTGCGCGGCCTACGCCCTCGCAAAGTCAAGAAACGTTCCCCTTCTCT
>CAWHYO010000038.1:0-50232 GCA_963833565.1 uncultured Alphaproteobacteria bacterium | reverse complement strand
ACCGGGGACATCTCCACATCAACGCTTCTTGAGATTGCGGCCCGAGGTCATGTCCACCTCTACAAGCCAGCGAACCCGCGGACCCTGATCCATCAGATCGATGCAATACTCCGGATGGTGACCACCGCACTATGCTGCATCGGGGTGACGATATGAAAATCGCCGGCGGTGACATTGCACTCGATAAGGCTAGCGAGAAACATTCAGCTTCCACAGTGTTCGTTGTGGACAATGCCCAAGAAGCATCAGGGAAGCCCTGCGCGATATGTTGCAGCAGCGCCGGCTGTGGCCAGGAGAACTTTGCCGACGCTTCCGCCTTCTTGAAGCATCATTACTCTGGGCCGGGCCAGTTGTAAGGTTGCGGACATCCCGATGCCCGGGATGGGTGGACTGGAGTTGATCGAACGCTTGGGCGCCATGCAGTCGTCGCTCCCCGTCGTCATATTCGCCGGCTACGGCGAGGTTGCCATGGCCGTCAGGGCCATGAAGGCGGGCGCCTTCGATTTTCTTGAGAAACCAATCCAGCCGGAGGAACTGCTCCGCTGTATCGAGCGTGCTCTAAAGTTCTCGGAGGAGCATCAAGACCTTATAGGCCGGCCGCCCCCTGGCTGCTTCCAGAATCGAAAGTTTGACCAATCGCCAGCGCGAATTGTCCCCAGCTCGTCCTGGCCGGGACCTCAAGCAAGAATATTGCCGCAGACCTGCAAATCAGCCAGCACACCGTCGACAATCATCGCGCCGCCATTATGCGGAAACTTGGGGCAAGGTCCTTGCCGCCATGATCCGCACGGCGCTCGCTGCCACCTCGCCCAAAACCGATCCATGAGCATGCCGCGCCTGCAACACATCCCATCGGAGCGGCGAGGCGGTTTGCGATAACGGAAGGGCGTTTCTCCAGCGCCAGGCTCTAGGTACTTTAGGACTCATACCTCGATCTAAGCGCCTAAGATGCAGCTCCAATGCTCATATGGGTTCTTCATGCGCACTATCTTCAAGGAACGTTTTGGCGTGCCGATGGAGTTCGAGGATTGGTTGGTGTGAACAAATGCGAGAACAGGGACAATCCTCACTCTCCGACAGGCTCCGCACAGAGATCCCGCTTCTGCGGGTCTACGCGCGATTGATGACGAATAACATATCGAGCGCCGACCGGACGGTTATGCAAACTCTGAAGCATGCTCTCCACGATATTGAGCAGCTTCGCATACGCAAAGCCTTACAGATTTACCTTCTCATGATCCTTAGGGATATTCTCGTTGCAAGTGAGTAACAGGCGAATCCAAAGCCATTTCGGCGGCTTACGACCGCCTCAAAGGGCCTTTCCGGATCGAGAATGGACATATGGAGAGGCCAATCAGCCTCGCAACCGCTCTTCTCCGCCTCACCTTTGAAGACCGGGAAGCGGTCGTCTGCGAGTCGGGCTCAGACTTCCACGGATGAAAGCGGCGACGATCATCGACTGCGAGTTGCCCGTATACGACCAAAGAGTGCAAAGCGGTTTGACGCAGCTTGCCAAACTCCTCCCGCAGAAAGCGCTTGCGACAGCGCTTGGCGATGCCATGGCCTGTCGCACCTTCTCCGGGTTGATAAGTCTCTCGATCTGCAAGAAATGCTATTGCACTAAGCCGTGTTTGTGGCGCTCCGCACTGGCGCCCAGGGTGGAGGACATGTGTAAGCAACCCTGGAACAAGACTAAGTTTTCGCTCGTTATAGCCTGAAACAGATGTTTCCTTCTTTTTGCAGATGCAGGCGAGGAACTGGTGGCCTTAACTTTTGATCTCACAGAACATCAAGCCCGCGAATTAGACCTTGCGGAAATAAGCGGAAGACTGCGCGGCTTGGCGCATGAGGCGAGAAGTCTTTCTCAAACGCAGCCCGACCATTCAAAGCGCATCGAGAGGATTCAGCAGGAGCTGAAGTCTATCGGCGTCCTATTGCGCGTGATCAACTAGACGCGCAATCTCGTTCGCAGCAAATTCGATGACAGCAGCCATGACGAGGTGCGGAGGTACTCCTCGATCAATTGCGGCCTCGAAATTGGTGATCAGGGCGCTTCTGAACTCCTCAATACCCTTCAATTCTTCGACACACTTTGCGTGTGACAGATCTACGAATGCAGTTTTCAAATCAATTTCTTGGGCCAGCATGGGCAGCCATCCAATCTCTAAAGCGAGCCTGCGGTGGCTCCCAAAAAGGAGACTAGCCCAAATCTATTTTCACAAAAGTGCGACCTCTGTTTCTCTCCTGCGGTCTAAATGCCGCAGGGTATAGCGCTCGCAATAACCGGCAAGCCAAACGTCGGTTTCCCGCATTATTGGCAACGGCAAGGGTCGCATGGTGATAAAGCGGGCCTCGCGGCCGCTCCGGGGACTATTCGAAACAGCCACTTTGTTCACCAAACTCGCCGGCGCGCCACCGGCAACCTCGCCGATAAGGTGCTCCCCCAGCTTGTCGCCCCAAGCGCAGCGCCCGATGCCGCCGTCGTGGGCCAGTTGACCCAGTCTTGGCAATATCGGGGGCTGGTTTCGAGGGCCAGATGCCGGGCGGCTGCGCCCGCTTAGAGCCTGGTCGAGAGGCTGCTTCGGAAGGTTAGCAGTTTTCCATGGTCTGCAGCAGCGCGTCGATCTTGATTGTCGCGAAATTGGAGAAGGTATCGGAGACCGCATATGGCAGGATGATCTGGTCGTTGTGCCGCATGGCCCCACACGTGTAGACGACGTTGGGGACGTATCCCTCGCGCTCGGATGGGTCAGGCCGGACCAGCGGCTCAGCGGATCGTGCGAGAACCTTGGAGGGATCGCGCTTGTCGAGGAGTGCCGCTCCTATCGAATATTTCCGGACCGGACCGACGCCATGGGTGAGCAGCAGCCAGCCTTCGTCGAGTTCGATCGGCGCCCCGCAATTGCCGATCTGTACGAACTCCCACGGAAACTCGGGCTTCAAAATGGCCTGGCCGCCGTCCCAGGTTTCCAAATCGTCCGAATAGATGAGGTAGAGGTTCTCGTTGTCCTGACGACCGATCATGGCATATTTGCCGTTGATCCTGCGAGGAAACAACGCCATGCCCTTGTTTCGCGTGGCGGCTCCCTTCAAAGGCGACATCTTGAAAGAGATGAAGTCGGTGGTTTCGATCAACTCGGATCGTATCGCCATGCCGCTGTAGGCGGTATAGGTTGCGTAGAAAGTCTTCCGGCCGTCATCGTCGAATTCGACGAAGCGGGCATCCTCGATGCCGTTCGACTGGGATGCGGTAACAGGAAAGATCACCCGCTCGCTGATATCCTCATCGCGTTCGAAGACCACCTCGACATCTTCCCCATCCGGACGCGAGACCCGATTTCGCACTTTGGGAATTGAGGCGAGACGGGCGCTCGGATCGACGCTTACGCTGCCGTCGGCCGCAATGGACCCCGATCGAAACGTCAGGGATGAAATATGTCCTTCCCCGACGGCGCGAAGGCTTAGGATGAAGCGGCGCCCGCCTTCCGGCGCGCCGGACTGATCGGGATGCGAGACGATACTCGGATTGAATAACGCCGATGCTTCAAAGGAATATTCGTGCACAAAATAGGCGCCGATCAGTTGGCGCTGTATCTTGGTGAAAACAGCATGCGTGGCAAAGGCGTCTTCCATTTCGCCGGCGCGTGCCTCGAATGTCTCCAGCAGGTGGCGGTGGCGGCCTTGGAAATTATGAAGAACGTCTGCCAGTTGGTTGGCTGCCGTCTCGGGATCGAGCCCAAGAACCCGGTCGACGATATGGTTCGCCCGCCTCTTGTCGGCGGGGTTGAGGTCCCGCGGTTCGGTCGCCGGCTTGAACGGGCGCACGACAACCCTGCCCGGATCGGGGCGCAGATAGAGAGCCTGACGGTTCAGGAAGGTGGCTTTTTGCACAATACCTCGGTTTCTGCCGTCCTGCCGCTTCGGGACGGTTGGTTTGAATGGGCTCTCAGGAAATTTGGGCGCGCAACGCCGGAAAGGGTGCGAGGTTCGAGCGATCCCCACTGATGCGCGCAAGCTGACGAATTTCTGCGAGGCTCAGAAGATAGGACACGGTGGATTCGCCGCCTCTGTTCTCGTTCGGCCGGTCGCGATGCAGCCCATCCCGGCAGCTCCCCGTTTCCAGATCGACGAGGGACATCGACAGATCGTTGTTGCCGAGGAACCACGCGAATGCGCGCGCCGCGCCAGCCCTCCATTCGGGATTGCCGTCCGCACGCGAAGCCGCAAGGCAGGCCGAGATTGTCGCAGTGGCTTCCAGGGGCTGCTGATCGAATGCCTTCGGCGGCTTCCGCTTGTCGCCGAAGCTGTCCGTACCGACGGGTCTGAAACAGCCCGATGGCGCTTTTTGTATCGCCATGAGCCAGCGCAAGGATCGCAAGCCGGCATCGATGTAATCGGGCATTCCGGTAGAAATCCCCGTAACGATCAGAGACTGGGGCAAACGGGCGTTGTCGTAGGCAAGCCCATCCTCGAACCATACCCAGTCCTTCGTCTCCACCGTCTGCATCAGGGAAATCAACCTGTCAGCCAGCAGATGACGGACACGTGCAGCAGAAGGAATCCCTCACAACAGCGGCGCAATAGGCGTCCAATCCGAGCAGGGTAAAAGCCCAAGCGCGTGGTGAGAGAAATGCCTCCGCTGACGGCAGTGCTTCTGCGAACAGGGAGGCGGACCAGCGCCGGCGCGATGGACTGGCGTCGCTGCGTGCGCATTCGCCCAAGGCCCAAAGAGTTCGGCCGTGGCTGTCCTCCGAGCCGCGGTCTTCGAGCCAACGCCGGTCGAAGCTCATGAAGTTTCGAAACCGCCTTGTGTCCGGATTCCACGCATGCTGGACGAATGCGGCCAGCCGGGCTGTCAATGCTTCCGGCAGGCATTCCTCACTTGGGTTATTGAGCGCGCAAGCCAATATCAGCGCCCGGGCATTGTCATCGACGCAATAGCCATGGGAACGGTCAGGCACGCAATGGACCGCATGCTGGAAGAACCCGGTCCCGTCGCACATGGACAGAAAATGGCCGATGTGCATCTCCGGCGCAGGGTGGCCGCCGCGAGGGGGCGTGTTTTGGCCGGTCCGCAAAATCACGCTCGGCCGGTGTGCCCGGCGTCCGCTTTCGAACGCAGCAAGGTGCCGCACGGCGTTTCGGTCCCATGTCATGGACCGGCTGCACGCATAGGCGCGTTCGCGCATGGCTTGCCGCCGCGCATTGCCGGTCAGCAATGCTGCGATCTCGCTACCGATGGCGGTGGCATCGCCAAATGGAACCAGTATGCCATGTCCGTCGGCCAGCAATTCCCGTGCGTGCCAATAGGGCGTCGAGACGACCGCCTTTCCCAGCCCGAAGCTGTAGGCCAACGTGCCAGATGTCATCTGCGACTCGTTGAGATATGGCGTGACGTAGACGTCGCACATCGAGATGTAGGCGAGCAGTGTCGGCTGATCGACGAATTGATCGAGGAATACGACGTGGCTCTCGATACCGAGTTCCTGCACGCGCGCCACAAGGCTCTCGCGGTAGACCTCGCCCTGATCCCGAACGAGATTGGGGTGCGTCGCCCCCAGAACGATATACACCGCATCGGGGATGCTTTTCAGGATTAAAGGCATCGCGTCGATCATGACTTCGATGCCCTTGCTGGGAGAAAGAAGGCCGAACGTCAGGATGACTGGCCTGCCGCTGAAGCCGAATCTCGCCTTCGCCTCGTCGGGCTCGACGAACGCAAAGTCGGGAATACCGTGCGGTATGACCTCAATCTTTTCTGCCGGAACACCGTATACGGTACGCAGCAGCTTACGGCCTTTTTCCGCCATGACGACGATCCGCGCGGACGCATCCACGACCCGTTCCAGAACATCGCGGTATTCCGGCGCCGGCTCGGCAAGAACCGTATGCAGCGTCGTGATGACCGGCATGGTGAGCCGCGAAAGCAGCGCCATGATGTGGCTGCCGGCTTCACCGCCGAAAATCCCAAATTCGTGCTGGAGGGAAACGGCGTCGAACCGGCCTGCGTTCAGGAAGCCAGCCGCACGAACGTAATCCTCTATCCTCTCATCCCTGACCTGATAGCCGACGGTGGAAGG
This sequence comes from uncultured Alphaproteobacteria bacterium, assembly GCA_963833565.1. Taxonomy (GTDB): domain Bacteria; phylum Pseudomonadota; class Alphaproteobacteria; order Rhizobiales; family Rhodomicrobiaceae; genus Rhodomicrobium. The sequence continues at coordinate 44,152 of CAWHYO010000038.1, read as the reverse complement.
GTAGTCGTAGACGTTGCCATTGTCGGTCATCGCCACGATGCAAGTTTCCACCCCAGCGTCTGACGTTGCAATGGCCTGTTGCAAATCCGTCGTGAAGGTGGCTATTCCGCAGTGGCGCGGCAGTGAATTCCCTATGAATGCTATACGGTTGAGCTGGGTCATGGTCGCGCCTTCCTTTGAGCGGACCGGCAAACCCGCTGTTGCCCGGTAAAGAAGGGGAGGCCGCGAAAAACGGTGTACCGGAAGAACTCCCTTTATGCCTTTCCCGGCGCTGCAAAAGGCTGGCACTGGGCTCGGTGGCCAAATAGGCCAACAGCCCCTTCAGGCCTTCAGCACCAACCTCGATACTGGTGTCCTCTGCTTCCAGAAACATCGCTTCGCCGGCGAAAGCATTCATCAGCCCGATCCGGGCGTGGCCTTCAAGGACAAAGAGCCACGTCTCATGCCCGGCGTGGAGTTCCCAGTTCGATTTCGACGACAGGTCGATCCGCTCGAGCACGAAATGCGAGCTGGCGACCAGTAGGGTTCTGGCATCAGTAAGGCGCCTCTGAATGGATTGGCATTCTGCGGGTCCTGCATGCGCGGCCGCCACAGCGTTGGAGACGTGAACCTCCCGCTGTCGGCCATAATCGAAAAGACGGAAGGTTGCGTCGCTTCGCTGCTGGATCTCGGCAATCACCAGTCCCGGACCGATGGCATGAATTGTGCCGGCGGGCACGAAAACGGCGTCGTCCTGCCGGACCAGGCGCCATTGAACCAGGTCCGCAATCGACCCGTCCTCGATGGACGCTCGCAATTGCGCAGCGGTAAGTAGCCCCTTCAGTCCGACGGCAACTTTGGCGCCGGGCGCCGCGGAAAGTATATACCAGGCCTCTGTCTTGCCGTGCGCCATACCGATCGATTGCGCAAAGGCGTCGTCCGGGTGAACCTGGATGGACAGCGCCTCGTTCGTGAACAGCAACTTTAGCAGGAGTTCTGGGGGCGGAACGGTCGCGCCGGTCACGTTGAAACCACAGCTCACCTATCGGGATGCCTTCGCCCTGAAGCTCGCTCCAGGGCCGGAGATCGGTGCTTCCCCAGGGTTTGTGCACGACCTGCATGCAGGCATGTTCGATCGTCACGGTTATTCTCCTGGTTCGCGAACTCTCCTTCCCGGATAGCCTGAGATCAAAGACTCGGCCTTCCCTGGCGAGCTTGGGGCCTGCCAGGCGGATACTCTGAGTTCACCGTTCACCCCCCCCCCTTTTTTTTTTTTTTTTTTTTTTTTTTTTTAAAAAAAAAAAAAAAAAAAAAAAAAAAAAAAAAAAAAAGTTCAGTGACACCGGCTGCCCGGTTAGAAGCCCCAAATGAACACTCGAGCTAACTCTTCACGCCATACAAATCCCCGCACACGAGCAGGTTTTTACATGATCAGCAAAGCCGCAATCTCAATTGCGCAAAATATTATTGTTAGCCTCTCACCGCTTTTTTCTTCGAGTGTCCTATTCAACGTGGCTATTCGCTGCCAATAAAACAAGTATAATTTATAAATTTATTTGATGCAGAGAAATGTTGAGGGTAAAATATATCGATGTGTGTCGCCACGTAGCGACCATTATTCTGAATTACTAATCGCCTGCTTGTCATGAAAAACTAGAGGCTAAGGGGCGATCCTGATGAGGAGGTCACACAGTGCTCCTCAAGCTTCTTGCCATCAGGGCGGACGCAGATTCCCGCGTCCCTCCCGGCGATCACGGCCTTCGATGTCGGAACGACGCCATCGCTCCGAAAACTATCGCCTCCCCCTGAAGTCCGGTTTGCCACTCGGACGGATTCTTCGATTACCGCTTTTTGGGATCAGCAGCCCAAAGGAGATTTCTTTACTTTGACGCTTGAATTGATCTGAAAATAGTTTTCCATAGACGCTTGCCTAAGCGAGACGCTATCCCAATATTTTAAAATAAGTCTATGTTCTAACGAGAAACTCAGAGTACTTATCAATTTATTTATTTCACTTCCGGAGAGGACTTTCAATTATGAGTGCTGCCGAAAAAATATCCATAACTACATGCGATATCGTGGACACAATCCAAAGCAATGCATCATCCTCCCAGTTTCTGGCGGCGCTAAAAGCTGCCGGACTTTTGGAAACCTTAAGGAGGGCTGGGCCCTTTACGATTTTCGCGCCATCCAATGAAGCGTTCAAAAAACTTCCTAAGGGTGCGTTCGACGGCCTGCTCAAGCCAGAAAACAAGGATGACCTTGTCCACATCTTAAAGTATCACGCAATCGACGGACGGCTCAGGTCAGACGAGTTTGCCGGTAAGAAGTTCAAACGGAAATCGTTGGAAGGCGCAGAGCTGACGCTTGATGGAACCGCAGGCGTGACAGTGAATAAGGTGAAGGTGACGGGTTCCGGGATCGAGGTATCGAATGGTATTGTTCATGCCATAGACACGGTTCTCGTGCCTCCAAAGGCATGATTACCGAAGAGGTGGTGCGATTGCCGCGTATTTTCTGTCGCGGAAGACATCAGCCGGTTCGGCGGCACCGAAGCTTCTATCGGGGTACATTGTGTTCAACATCAACCTGGAGGAGGCAGATTTGTCTCACAAATTCGCAGTCGGCCAAACAGTCCATTTCGCCCCAAGCCGTGGCCATGACGCTATTGCAGGAAATTACCTAGTCTGCCACCTCATGCCGGCGTCCGACTATCAAGATGAGCCTCGTTACCGCATAAAGAACGTAGCGGAACGGCACGAACGCGTCGTTACCGAAAGCGATTTGAAGCCGCGGCAGTAGACTGCGGACTCCTGTAAAATGTGCAATTGCCCTAGAACGATACGAATACCTGATCGTTTTACGCCCCTCCCGGTGTCGGCGGTTTGCCGAGTGTCTTTGGGACCGCTTCCCAGTCACGATACAAAAGCCTGCGGCGGGAGATCCTAAGACCGAAGTTCGAACCAATCTCATCAACTAGGAAACGCCATGTCAAAAGGCCAAAAAAGAAGCAACCGAGAGCCCAAAAAGCCTAAAGCCGTTAAGCCCAAAGAACCTGTAGCAGCGTCTTTCGTACCAAGTCTGACAAAGACAAAGTCTACCGCCCCGAATACAACCGGCAAGAAAAAGACTTTCTGATTATCACTTCATCTTACGGCATTTGTTACCGCCGCAAGGCGATTAACAGGAGCGCGCGGGTGTCAGACAGCTCGACGTGCCCAAGGTGCGGTGTAGAGCGGCTTGCTACCGTCGAGTTACACCACTACCGGGGACGTGACCCTCGCTTTTTGAGCAATGCGATGGCACCTGCCGAATTCGAGCAGTGATGAAGATGCCAGCGGCGGCGTCCGCCGCTGAAAGCGATTTGAATGATATCCCCTTTGCAGGCGTCTTTTCGCTTTTCGCCGTCGCCCGATTGGCACTTTGAGAGACAAGTTTCTACTTGAGAGACAAGTTTCTACTTGGTCTGGTATTTTTTAGTCGCTTTCTCCTCGAAGGAGAACTCCCAATTTCACCGCGCGACATCGCCTAAGGACACTCCGAACAATAACCGCTACGAATTTGGCATGAGGCTCGGCTTAACGGTGTAGTTCCATTCGGGATGGAAATCATCGCCTGCGATATTGAGCGTTTCCATCTCGGCGTCGCTGATTTTGATGCCCTTTTCGTAGGTGCGCGTATCGAGCAGACACTCAACTTTCAATCCGGTTTTGGTCGTCGTGGCGCCGATCAGCTCGACGATGGCGAGACGATCCGTCAGCGGGCGGCCACGCCAGTTCTGCGTGATGTGGCAGAACATGCGGTGCTCGATCCTATTCCACTTGGATGTGCCGGGCGGATAGTGGTGGACATGGAGCACAAGCCCTGTCTCGTCGGCGAGCTTCTGCAACTCAACCTTCCAGAGCCGCACGCGCGCGCCGTTCGAGCCGCCGCAGTCCGCCGTGATGGTCAGCTCTTGCGCATTTGGATAGCGTTGGCGTCCCATCCGGCCGAGCCAGCCGCGGATCGCCTCGACGGCAAACTCAGCCGTGTCGCTCGTAATCCCGACACTGACAAATCCGGCGTTCGCCGCCACGTCGTAGACGCCGTAGGGCACCGCCTTGCCCAGTTCCTTGTCGACGAAATCGTGCACGTTGACCCGCTGCGGATCGCCCTTGGGCCGATAGTCGGAGCCGCCATTCTTGTAGTTGCCAACCAGTTCCTTCTTCTTCGTATCGACCGAGATCACAGGTTGCCCGGCTGCCTGCGCCGCGACCACCTTTGTGTTGATGTGCTCGAACTGTGCGTTCCTGTCGGGATGCTTCGAGCCTTCATCGGCCTTGCGATTGTGCTGCCGCGAGAAGCCAAGCTTCACCAGTTCCTTGCGCACGGTATCGGCGCCGATCGGATGGCCCATTCCCGTCAGCGTCTCAGCGAGCTTGTCCATGCTCTTCGACACCCAGATCAAGGGCCTCATGGGATCGCCCAGGATGGCAGGCTCGACGAGGCGCTTGAGCTCGGGCACAAGCTCCGGATCCGTTTCGGCAACGGCCCGGCGCCCGCCACCAGAGCGGCGAACCTTGCCCTTCGCCAGCGGCTCCGCGTCGAGATCGTCCTCACCGCGATTGATCGTCGAACGGGCGAGCCCCGTGATCCGCGCCACAACCGAGAGACCACCCCATCCTGCGGTCCGCACCTCGGCAGCTGCGAACAATCTCCGGCCTCGCTCGTCCAGCTTGCTGCCGACCGTGTTCCACCGATATTGAATGCCGTCCTCGTCGACCATACAACCGGCATACGCCTGTTCGCCCAAATCCGGAATCCGGCCAACTCGATCACACAGACGCACGCCCAGAGCACGATTCAGTTATTCTTCGGGATGGCCTTAGCTCAGACGAAAGGCTGGGGATGTCGGTTATGCGGTCCGCTCGTCCAATAGCTATGTACGTCACGACACTTTTTATTATGGTCATGGTGCCACTCGATTTAAAAACGCCGTTTCAACTCCGAAATGCAACAAGGGGGCATAAACGGCATGGCAGAGCGATCGGTGAGGTAAGGCAGGCGGGGTCAAGGGCTTGTCGCGGGAGCGATGCGAGCTCGCGACACCCTTGAGGCCGCCTGCCTTATCCACCACCCTGAGCCAGGCTGTGTATGCCGGCGGCCAGGTGAAGATTATCCTCCCGTGGGACTTCCACGTCCGCCCGAGGACCGCATGCCCAAAGGCTATCGTCACCTGACCTATGACAAACGCTGCCAGATCTACGCGCTCCTGAAAAGCGCACACGCCAAAACCGAGATTGCGCAGCTGCTCGGCGTGCATCGTTCGACGATCACGAATGAACTCAAACGCGATACTGGCGGCAAGGGGTATCGCTACCTTGCAGGCGCAGGAGAAAGCGTCCGCCAGACGCGCCGCCGCTTCGGGCGCGCCGCGCAAAATGAAGCCAGGCCTCGTCCGCGAGATCGAGGAAAAACTGACGCAAGAACAATGGAGCCCCGAGCAAATCAGCGGCTGGTTGAAAAGGCAGGGACACGTCTTTGTCAGCGGCGAACGCATCTACCGGCACATCTGGAAGGACAAGAGAAACGGCGGCGGCCTTTGGCGCCATCTGCGCCATAGCGGCAAGAAATACAACAGGCGCAAAGGCAAAACCTCCGGGCGCGGCCTCATCCCCGGCCGCGTGGACATCGCCGAGCGGCCCGCCATCGCCCAAGAAAAACGCCGCGTTGGCGACTGGGAGGGCGATACCATCATCGCACGAAGCCTCAAGGGCGCCATCCTGACCCACGTGGATCGCACGTCAAAATATACAAAGCTCGCCATCCTCCCGGACAGAAGCGCCGCCTCCGTCCAAAAGGCCTGCGACGCCTCGCTTCTTCCCATTGCCCACAAGATCGAGACCATCACTTATGACAACGGCAAGGAGTTCGCCGGCCACGCCAAGATAGCAGCCAGGCTTGGCGCGCAAATCTACTTCGCCAAGCCTTATCATTCCTGGGAGCGGGGCCTCAACGAACACACCAACGGCCTCGTCCGCCAGTACTTCCCAAAAGGCTCCGAATTCTCTACCCTCACCCCCGCCGATGTCCAACGGGTCGAGGACAAACTCAACGCCCGTCCCAGAAAGGCTCTCGGCTACAAAACACCCAGCGAGGTTTTCTTCGCCGCCGCTTGAATGCCTTGTTGCGCTTCAGGGTTGAATGGGCAAAAGGAATATAATTGAGCTGCTGGATAAAGCCGGAGCCATTCGGCCTGGAATAAAGGGGGGATCGTGTATTGGATCTATGATTATCCACTCTGGGCCGTCTGGTTGCTGTTTTGCGGCGTGTTCGTCGCTTTCACCTGGATCGGCACTTTTCTGACACGTGCGACGGTTCATTCCTGGCTTCATCGGGACCAGCGCTCGAATGAAATGGTCGGCCTCGCACTGTCGAGTTTCTTCGTACTCTTCGGGCTTTTGCTCGGCCTCCTTGCTGTGGCCACTTACCAGAATTACGCCACCGTCGGCGATATTGTCGACAAGGAGGCCTCCAGCCTGTCCGCGATCTATCGTAATGTTAGCGGCTATCCGCAACCGATCCGCGGTCAGTTGCAGGATCGCCTACGCGAATATGCCCGCTACACAATGGAAGAAGGCTGGGAGCAGCAACGCAAGGGAATCGTGCCGAAGGGTGAACCTGCACGCTCCGGCTTGATCGTTAGAACCTTGTTGTCCTTCGAGCCAAGCAGCAAAAGCCAGGAAATCATCCACGCGGAAACTCTGCGGGAGAGCGCTCAGCGAATTCAACTCAGCCGCGCGCGGCTTTCCAATGTCACCACTGGCTTGCCGCCCGTGCTCTGGTGGGTGGTCGCCTTTGGCGCGGTGATGAACATCGTTCTCATCTGGATGCAGGACATGGAAATCCATGTTCACCTGATCCTGGGTGCTATCCTTGCGTCCATTCTTGCCACGGTCATTTTCCTTATCGCCGAACTGGACAATCCGTTTCGCGGCGAGGTCAGCATCGGTCCGGATTCGATAGCGCGCGTTTACGAAGGCGTGATGAAGCCGCAGCAGTCCGGGACAGCGGAGGAAGCAAGAGCAATGCTCGCCAAGGCAATTGCCGCTGTGCAAGCGGACAAGACCAAAGCGCTTGCCACTTTTAACAAGGGAGAAGGTGGATTTCTGGACGGGGACTTATATCCATTTTGCTTCAATATCAGCGACGGCAGGGAGGTTGCAAACGTTAATCAACCTCAATTGATTGGCCAAAAAGTCATGGACTTGAGGGACCTCAGCGGCAAGGCGTATGGCCTGGAACTCTACAATGCAGGGCAAAAGCCGGAGGGTAAAATGACCGAGGTCAGCTACATGTTTGCAAAGCCGGGTTCGGACCAGGAGCCCTCGTCGAAGGTAGCTCTCGTAGCTAGGGCCGGAGATCTGGGCTGTGCTGTCGGTTATTATAATTGATCTGCCTTGATGCACGTTCGCCAGCGCAGGACACTCATTAACACGCACTTGGACGACCGCTCACAGGGATCATCTGCGCTTCCGGGCGCAGAGGGCATCGCAGACAAGGGCTTAGCGGTGTAAAAAAGGCGATGAGAGGTCGCAGTCTTGAGGGGAAGCTCCAATCTGCGTTCAATCCAGTTCTGGCAGCTTCGGCGCTGCGCAATTTCTGGTTATGGCCCCATCTTCACCATCCGAGGCTCAATCCAAGGTAGTCCGCAAAGCGATCAGAAAGCGGGCGCATAGATTCAACAAAATTATTAATATCACCGAGTCCGGTTCCGGCCTACTGCGTGCGTTCATGTTAAGACGCAACCCCCAATAGCGGCGGTTGCGCCGCATCCGCGGGAAATCCCGGGCGAGCTTGCTGCAAATGTGCCGGGATTTCCGGCGGGGCGTGCCTAGTAGCAATAGCGCGGGTGCACCCTAACCCATGCCCCGTCGGGGCGTTGGAGCCAGCAGCCGTCCTGGTAGTAGTAATAGCCGTTCCGGCGCCGTTCACCCTCAGCGGCAATGGCGGCGCCCGTCCCCGCCCCCACAATCGCACCGATCGCCGCACCGCGGCCTCCGCCGAGGGCGCCACCGAAGATGGCCCCTGCCGCTCCCCCGAACAGGGCGCCGCCAAGTGCATCCTGAGCCGCCGCCTCTTGAGCCGGCATCACCAGAGCCGAAGCCAACAACGCCGCAATTCCCAAATTTCGAAGCATTTTGTCACTCTCCCTTCTGTGGACAGGGCTGTTCGCACCCACATGCCAAGTCATTGCGGCAGGTGAATGGCGGGAAGCAGGCATACCGTGCGCCCGTTGCTGTCCGCTTGCTCGCCGGTCACATGGCCACGACCAAAATCGCGAATCACCTTGTCGGGGGAATTTAGCCGGGTTCAGCAAAGCCAATCCAGCGTTGTCCTTTGAACCAGCCGTCACCGTTGCAGCCTGCTGGTCAGAATAAAGTGAGTTGAGCCGCTTCCGGCTTGCGGAAGAGATCGCGGCGCAGACTGAGATTTCTCTGATTGAGGCCATATCGCTTCAGCGCCAATTCAAAGCGCGCCGCAATCTGGTCCGCGTATGGCCCTGCCCCGCGCTGGCGCTCGCCAAAACAGGAAACGTAATCCTTGCCCCCGCGCATGGAACGCACCAGCGACATGATGTGCTTCGCCCGGCCGGGAAACTCGGCGTTCAGCCATTCCTGAAAAAGCGGGCTGATTTCCAAAGGCAGCCGCAGGAGCACATAAGCCGCTTCGGTGGCGCCTGCATCCGCGGCGGCTTTCAGGATGCGCTCCAGTTCGCTGTCATTCAGCGCCGGGATAAGCGGGGCAGCCATGACGGCGACCGGCACTCCGGCAGCCGAGAGCTGTCTGATTGCTTCGATACGCTTCGCAGGCGTGGAGGCGCGCGGCTCCATCTTCCGCGCGAGCCTGTGATCGAGCGTCGTCACCGAGATGGCCACCCTTGTCAGACCGCGGCTCGCAAGGCGGGCCAGGATGTCGATGTCCCGCAGCACGAGCGCCGATTTTGTGACGATCGCGACGGGATGGCTGAACCGGTCCAGAACTTCGAGAATGCCGCGCGTCAATTTCCGCTCGCGCTCGATGGGCTGATAGCCGTCCGTGTTGCTGCCGATCATGATTGTCGCGGGCGAATAACCGGGCTTCGACAACTCCCGCTCCAGCGCCTCGACCGCATTCACCTTCGCTGTCAGCTTCGTCTCGAAATCGAGGCCCGCCGAGTAGCCCCAATAGGCGTGGCTCGGGCGCGCGTAGCAATAGATGCAGCCGTGCTCGCACCCGCGATAAGGATTGATCGACTTGTCGAAGCCGATGTCGGGCGAGTCGTTGGTCGCGATGATGGTTTTCGCGATTTCCTCGCGAACCTCGGTCTTGAACCCATCCAGATCCGCCAGACTCTCCCAGCCATCGTCGACATATTCACGGCGCTCGGGCTCGAAGCGGCCCGTGGCGTTCGAAACCGCGCCGCGCCCCCGGCGGCGGTCATCCGCGACATGCTCGCTTTCGGTGGCGCGTCTTGCCTCTTTCCAAGCCATTGCGGCAATTTAGCTTGTCAATGAGAACATATAAAGAACATTTTGCACTTTTCAGCCGACGCCGGTTGCGCTACCAAAGCTTATGATTTCTGTGATTATTCCAACGTTCAATGCGGCCCGGCACCTTCCGGCGACGTTCCTGTCGATCTTCGACGCGGCTGTCGAAGGATATGTAAGCGAGGTCATCGTCAGCGATGGCGGATCGGCCGATTCCACGCGCGCAATTGCCGAAGACGCGGGAGCAACAGTGATCGTCGGCGAGCGCGGCCGGGGCCAGCAATTGCGAGCGGGGGCCGAAGCGGCGCGAAAGCCCTGGCTTTTATTCCTTCATGCGGATACCGCACTTGAGAAAGGCTGGACGGACGAAGCCGAGGCTTTCATCAAGAAAGGCAGAGACGTCGCCGCCGCGTTCCGCTTTCGCCTCGCCGATAACGGGCTTCAGCCCCGGCTTCTCGAATCCGCCGTCGCCCTTCGCTGCAAGCTTTTTGCCCTGCCCTATGGAGACCAGGGCCTACTCATTTCGCGCCAGCTTTATGACGCCGTGGGCGGCTTTGCTCCGATTCCCTTGATGGAGGATGTCGACATCGTACAAAGGCTCGGACGAGAGCGCATCGCAATGCTAAAAACCGCCGCCGTTACAAGCGCCGAGCATTTCAAACGCGATGGCTACTTCCGGCGCTCGTTCAGCAACCTGTCCTGTCTTATGGCCTATTACCGGGGCGTTCCGCCTGAGATCCTTGCCGAGCGCTATGGCTAGGCCCGGCAAGCGGCGTGTCCTGATGCATGAGCCGCCGCTTCTTGTCATTATGGCAAAGGCACCCGTCTGTGGCGCTGTCAAAACGCGGCTTGCCAAAGAGATCGGGGTGGTAGCCGCCACCGGTTTGGCGCGCACGTTGACCGCGGAGATTCTTGCGCGAGGCCGCCGGAGATCCGCGCTTCCGAACGATCCTGGCAATATCGCCTGACCAGGCGCGTTATGCACCTTTTATGGCGTGGAGAGTGATGTGCGCCCAACGGGGGACGGGGGCATCAACCCCTCATCCTGTCCTTCTCGCCGCAAGGGGGGAAGGGACGACATTGCAAGGGCGCGACCTGCCCCCTCTCCCCGCATCCGCTTGCGGATGCGATCTCGTTAAGTTGCGAGCTCGCCAAAGCGAGTTCGCCCGGGAAAGGGCCGGGGTGAGGGGAACCACCTCGGTCGCTGGCGCTTACCTCAAGGGCGAGGCGGTCTCGGACAGCGCATGCAGCGCATTTTCGATCGCTTCGGCAAAGGCCCGCTCATCATCGTCGGCACCGATATTCCGTTCATAACGCGCGAAATTATCGCGGATGCATTCCGCCGATTGCGCGGTGCGGATGCTGTTTTCGGCCGCGCGGAGGATGGCGGCTATTGGCTCGTGGGCCTGCGGCGCAGACCGAAGCGCCTTGCGCCGTTCGAGAACGTTCGCTGGTCCTCGCCCCACGCGCTCGCCGACACGCTCAAAAACCTCGGTTCCCACCGCGTCGCTTTCGCCGCAACCCTTTTCGATATCGATACGGAAGCCGATTACCGGCGCTACATGCGGGAGCGCAAAGCTTAAGGCTCGATATGCTCCATCAGGCGCGGCATGATCTCGACGAAGTTGCAGGGGCGGTGCCTGGAATCGAACTGATGGCGCAAGATGAGCGTCCACGCGTCCTTGCAGGCGCCGGGCGAGCCGGGCACACAGAAAATGTACGTGCCACCCGCGACGCCCGCCAAGGCGCGGGACTGGATCGTGGAAGTCCCGATTGTTTGATAGCTCAGCATGTGCATCAGCACCGAAAAGCCGTCGATCTCCTTCTCGAACAATGGCCGCACCGCCTCGGGCGTAACGTCGCGCCCGGTCAGCCCGGTGCCTCCAGTTGTGATGACGGCGTCGATTCCGGTGTCAGAGATCCAGGGTCTGATCTGGTTCCGGATCTGCTCCACGTCGTCCTTTACGATGGCGCGGACTGCGAGTTCGTGCCCATCCGCCTGAAGCATTTCAGCAAGCAGCGAACCAGACTTGTCTTCCTTCGGAGTGCGCGTGTCGGATACGGTCAGGACGGCGATCCGGACGGGCTTGAAGGGCAGGCTTTCATCGATACGGGACATGGACGCCTTCCTGAGCAAAATGGGGCCGCATTTTATCACTTAACACCTGAGGCGGAAGAAGGGCCTTCCAAGCGTGGCCTTTGCCGATTTGCGAAAAATTATCGAAAAAGGGTTAAGTGATAAAAGGCAAATGGTCTCCTTCACAGTCCGATCGAGGATGTGCAAGGACCTGCCTCGTTGAAGCTCGATCAGGCGCGCGGCTGGCCTCTTTGCAAGTCTCGCGCAGATCCTGAGGGATTTACAGAGGCGCAGATGCAGCAACGGGAGAAACGGCGATGAATGGTCAACTGGTAGCGCTCCCGCTCTTGGGCCCCGCAATCTGGAACCTGTATACGACATTCCGCGGGCTCACGGACTTCTTCGATCTGCCCACTCACCCGAGCATCAATCCGGGTCAGTTTGCCTTCGGGATTGTCATCACCGTGATCGTCGTCGCTTTTGTGATTGGAAGCAGCTGATCTGGAGCATCGATTCCGAAGATGTGCCGGTGCTGCTTTTGAAAGCAGCCAGCGTGATTTGCATCCTGATCGATGTCGGCGCATCCTGGATCGGTACGAAGCGCGTGATCTCTTTCGACGATGACGATCCTGGAAAGGCCATAGCCCTTGCCTTGGTCGTCGCCCTTGTCGTTCTTTCCAAAATCGGCCTGTCGACGCTTCTCTTTTCGGAAAAGACGTGATAGGCGCGCTTTGCTGCGAAGTCGAAAAAACAAAAAGAGCGTACGAACCGCACGCTCTCTTGCCAGAAACGACCTCTCCGCAGCCTACTGAGCAGCCTGCGTATTCATTCCGTCCAGTCGAGGGGCCGTCGCTATCGGATCTTCCGAACGGCGGGACTTGCCCTCGAAGAAGGCGCCCTGCTCGATGGCCAAAGACTTGTGGAAAACGTCGCCCTCCACATGACTCGAAGCCTGCAAGGTGACGCGATTTCCACGCACGGAGCCCATGACGCGTCCGCGGACGACGACGTCCTCCGCAACGATCCCGCCCGTGATCTGAGCTTTTTCGCCGACGATCAGCGACGAACAGTGAACGTCGCCCTGGATCTGGCCATCCACCTGCACCTCGCCCCTGGAGAGCACATTGCCGGTTACCGTGAGATCTTCTCCAATAATCGATGGCGCCATACGATCTGGTCCTCTGAAGACTGGCGGCTTGGGTGCGAATGAAGGTTGGCTCGAAGCAGGCGCCGGAGCGCCCATCGGCATCAAATTGCCCGTCACGGGGCCGGGCTGACCGCCAATTGCTTTGCTTGTGGTTTTCGTTATCGGCCTTTGTTGATCAAAATTGCTCATATCGGTCTCTGGCTTCTTACTGAACATCGGCGCGTCTCCGGAGCGATGCGAGGCGGGCGCCCCCTTTTTCTACGGCACAGCCCACGCCTTTTCAACGCCGATCATACGGGCGGGTTTGCTTGCAAAGTTTTACGACACTCCATTTTTTGTGTTCCCGTGGCTTTTCAGGCGCGGGGTGCAACCTCTTGTCTCACTTCGTGCTCTATTGCTGCTTTTTTAGCGCCTCGAAAACAGCGGCGGCGTGGCCGGGAACCTTGACGCCCCTCCAGGCTTGGACGATCTTGCCATCCGGGCCGATGAGGAAGGTCGAACGCTCGACGCCCATGTATGACTTTCCATACATCTTTTTTTCCACCCACACGCCATAGGCTTCGATCGCAGATTTCTGCTCGTCGGCAAGCAACGTCACCTGAAGTCCGTATTTATCCCGAAACTTTGCATGAGATTTTGGGCTGTCTGGAGAGATCCCGATAATTTCCGCTTTGAGATTGGCAAATTCCGCCTTCAGCTCCGTAAAGCTTTGAGCCTCCTTCGTACACCCCGAAGTATCGTCCTTTGGATAGAAATAAACGACCTTGTAATGGCCCTTGAGGTCGCTCAGCTTCCTGATCTTTCCATCTACATCGAGCAAAGCGAAATCGGGGGCCTTATCACCGTCCTTCAGCATCGTTAAGCCTTCCTTTTGTCTTCTTTTGTGGTCTATAGAAGCGGAATGCCTGAATGGGACGCGATCTGCAACCGGTTGCATGAGCACAAGAATGTTACGGCACCGGAGGGGTGAAACGCGCGGGACAAGGTTGGGGAGCTACGCTATTGGGGAAAGCGAGTATACCGAGGGCGGCCTGAGGACGTCCCAGGCCTGCCGCTGACAAACTGCCATGGATGATCGTTCTTTTTCGAAAGACACGCGCCGGGCGCTTGTTCTCTCAAAACGAGGCCGTGCATTGGCCAAACGTTCTAACGTGCAGCTACAGCTTGAACGATTGTCCCGGCACGGCAAAGCGTTTGTCGATGCCATTCCGGGGCCGGTCAAAACCGCATCGCGGCACTCCTTCTGGTTCGGCAGCCGCGCCACGGCGGTGCTGGCCATCGTCGCGCTCGCCGCGATTGGCGCGCTTTACGCGCGCCTGCTCACCGGCCCGATATCGTTCGCTTTTCTTGCGCCGGCGGTCGAGGAACGGCTGAACGCACAGCTCCAGGGCTACAGCTTTCGCGTTGGCGACGCCATCTTAAGGCTTGCCGATAATTGGGGGCTCGAATTCCGGCTCGCGAATGTGAGCGTTGTCGACGAGAACAATCAGGAGATCGCCAAAGCACCCCTGGCGGCTGTCGACATCAGCGAACGGTCGCTTCTTACGCTTTCCCTCGCGGCCTCGCAGATCGATCTTATCGGCTCCAAAGTTCTGATATTCAATCTGCCGGGAAAAGGGCTGACGCTGACTGCATCCCCCGAACCCGCCACCGCTCAGGCCACCGCATGGACCGCGAGCGAGATGTCCCTGGAAGACTCCCCCGGCTCAAAGCCTCTTCAAGAACCACGTGAAATTGCAGGCGTCAGAGGGATGGCGCGTCAGGCTTTGAACACTCAACCATCCTCTACGCCGTTTGATCCCACGCCTTTCCTGGCGCGCTTGTTCGCCGCCGTCGAACAGAGGGGAGGCGCATCCGCGCTTCAACGCATAGGCCTGAAGGACGCTACGGTCTATTTCGCGAGCGAGAAGGACGTCTCAACCTGGGAAGTCGCCGACTTGCACATCGATCTGGATGACAGACAGGGCACCAGGACCCTGCGCGGGCAAATCGCACTTCGCCGCGAAGACAGCACTTGGCGGGCATCCTTCAGCGCAGTCAACCGCGTGGAGAAAAAACTCTATGCCGTGACAGCTTCGGTGCACGACATCGTGCCTCGTGCGATCTGGCGCAGCTTTGCATCCCTGGAGCCCCTTAAGCTCGCCGACCTGCCGGTGAGCGGCGAAGCTCGCTTCGACATCAGCCACGGCGGAAAGCTCCTCGGCGCCGAAGGCGAAATCAATTTGGGGGGCGGCCGGATTTTCGCGCCCTCCGATGAAAGGCACCCCGCGACAATCGATGGGGGCGTCCTCAAAGTCGCCTACGATGGCGCCAGCGATTCGATCCGGATAAGGCCCTTCGAACTTCAGTGGGATGACAGTTTGCTGACGATTGCCGGTTCGATTGCTCATAAAATCGATCCGCGAACGAACAATCTCGTCTGGTCGGCGGATTTGGACGGAAACGGGACAAGACTCGGCGCATCGGAATTCGGTGTGCGGCCGATTGCAACTGACAGCTTCAAGATCGCCGGTACCTATGATGCAGCGAAAGACAGCGCCGCGCTGGACGACTTCCACATCCAGGCAGGAAAAGCCCGGGTGGCGTTTTCTGCCCGGGCTTCGGGGCTGCGGTCGGGTGGGCCGGTGGTCGTGAACGGCACAGCATCCCAAGTGCCCTTGCCATTTTTGAAGGCCGCCTGGCCTGTTTTCATGTTCAACCGTACGCGTGACTGGGTGGGCAGCAATGTGCCGGTCGCGAACATTACCGGCGCAACCCTATCGATAAACCTGTCCGAGGCCGATGTCGCCGAGTTAGGCAGAACCGGCGACATGCCAGAAACAGCAGTCTCCATCCAGCTCAACGTTTCCGGCGCGCAAATCTATCACATCAAGGGCTTACCGCCGATCCTCACCAAGGATACCGCTATGCGGATGAACGGACGGCGCTTTGTCTACGACATTCCTGGCGATGCGCGCATCGATGTGCCGAGCGGAAAATCGATATCATTTTCCGATGGGCAGTATCTCGTCGAGGATTACCGGCCGGATTCCCCGGACGCCGAAATTCGTTTCAAAAGCGCGAGCGATGTCGCCGGCGTTCTGGAACTGCTCGATCAGCCGCCGCTCAACTATGTAAAAGCGGTCGGGTTCAAACCCGCACTCATCAATGGGCAGGTCCAGACAGCTTTCCAAGTCAAGTTTCCGACCGTGCCAGACCTGCAGTTCAAGCAGATCAATCTTTCTGGCAAAGCCCGCGTCTTTGATCTCAAATCGAACGCGCTGCCCGCCGGGCTTGCCGTGAACGGTGGCGCGGTGAATTTCGATGTGACGGGCGACGCCATCAGCGCGGCTGGCGAGGTCAAGGTCAACAACCTGCCGGTTTCGCTCCTATGGCAACGCTTTTTCGACGCGCCCCCCGAGAAGCAACCCACGCTCCGCCTTGCCGCCGTCCTCAACGAAAAAGGCCGCGAAGAGCTCGGGGTGAACATCAATCACATCGTGAAAGGCGACCTTCCCATCGCGCTCGCCGTCACAATGCAGAAAGACAGCCCGCCGAAGCTGTTCGTGGAGGCCAATCTTACAAACACGGATTTTTTCCTCACAGCAATCGGATGGCGAAAGCCGCCTGGGCCGAAAGCCTCCGTGAGTTTCGACCTCAGCCAGCGGCAGGACGGCTATCTGCAGCTCGACAATTTCGCCATGAGCGGGGATGGCATCAACATCAACGGTCATATGCTTCTGAATGACAGGCATCGCATCGCCGGTTTCAATTTTCCGGAATTCTCGACGAATCCGCTCTCGCGGCTCTCCTTGAGCGGAGAGCTGACGCCGCAGAATGTGTTGAAGGTGCAGGCGAAAGGCGAGACCTATGATGGGCGGTCATTTTTCCGGTCGCTGCTGAACGCCGGCAAGATCGCCGACACGGAACCTGCGCCGCTGAAGGATGAGCCAGGTCTCGACCTCAATGCGGAAATCGATAGCGTCACCGGCTATTACGATACCTCTGTGAAGTCGGTGATCATTGATGCGAAACGGCGTGGCGGCAAGCTCACCTATCTGGAGATTTCGGGCCGGCTTAACGGCGAGGCCCCGGTCGCCGTTCACGTCGATCAGCGCGGCCGCGAGGCGCGCATGCTGGTTTCCGATGCGACGGACGCAGGCGCTGCCTTCCGCCTTGTCGGCTTCTACCCAGCCATGCGAGGCGGCACCATGAATCTGCGCATAAACCTCGACGGCTCGGGAGGCGCAGACAAGACCGGCGTCCTCGATGTCCGCAGGTTTGTTGTTTCCGGCGACCAGATCGTCGGCAAGGTCATTTCGCAGGCCGAAAGAGAGGGCGCCCGCCATAAGCCTGATGCGCGGAATAGCGCACAGCATGCCGTTTCCGGGGAGACGTTGCAGTTCGACCGGATGGTCGTGCCCTTTGCGGTCAGCGCCAATCAATTCCAGCTGCGCGACGCAGCCATCAACGGACCTTTGCTCGGAGCGACTTTGCGTGGCCGCATCGACTTCGCACACGAGACGCTTGCGCTTTCCGGCACCTATGTTCCTCTTTACGGTTTCAACTCCGTACTCGGTGTCGTCCCCCTTCTCGGAGATCTTCTGAAAGGGCGCGATAATGAGGGAGTTTTCGGCATCACTTACGCCGTGCAAGGGAAAACTTCGAACCCGGATGTCATGGTGAACCCTGTGTCGATGCTGGCCCCCGGCTTCTTGCGGCAAATCTTCGAGTTTGAACAGACGCCCGCCCAGCAGCTTCCGCAAGGACCGAACGGTCAGTTCAGCGGCAGTGGCTAAACGAGGCCGGATCAACTTCATGACGTCACGTCGCGCCAACCCCAGAAAAGTAAACTGGACAGCCGTGGGTCAAGCCCGGCCATGACGTATTCCGTAAAACCTAAGGGCGGAGCCAATTGAAGGCTCGCTGCAGGTATTCGCGGCCATTCTCTTGCTGCCAGACGCCATGCGCCATCACGACGCGACGGGCGTTCCAGGAGAGCATTTTTTCGACCGTCGCCCTTGCAGATCGCCGGTCCACAGTTGTCAGCCTCAGTTCGATCGGACCGTACCCCTTACCTTCGGTCATCCCTGCGAACTGGGCAAGAAGCCGCGTCCACCAGGGCCACTGATCGCGCAAAAAGGCATCGCTAAAATTCTGCGACATGTCGGTGATCATCGCCGTTGCCGATGGCTTGTGAAAGAACTCGATCTCATCCAGGAAGGGCGATCCCCGAAACCATGCCTGATCAATCGCCCCGGCCCATTCTGGCGGAGGTTCATCGTTCAGAGCCGGTTGAAATGCGAGGTCGCACCTCTTTTTGATCGTCGACTGGGGCCCCCACAGGCGCGCCGCCGGGAAGGCGGCTTTCCAATCCTGCAAATAGAGGTGATGAAGCTTGTTCGGGCTGACGAGGTGGGCGACTGTGCCCAGCGCCTCCACCTCGGCGCGCAACTCAGGCGTCAGCACGATCGGGGACCAGATCCACAGATCCTGGTTTTCCAATCTGACTATGACTGAGCGCGTCGGGTAGGGAAAACCGTAGAAGCTTACGATCGCTCCTTCAGCAAGCCAGATGTTGTCATCGATCGCTTCAAGCCGCATAGGTGCCCAACAAAGATGAGGCGGCCGGGTTGCCAGCGCCGGGCTATGCCTCGTCTTCGGCGAGGGTGACGCCCGTCACGCAAATATCGCCGTCGATGACCGTGAGGCTTACGGGTTCGAGGCTTTGCCCCTCGCACGGCCCTTCGATGCATTTGCCGGTCGCCAACTCGAACAGCGAGCCGTGTTTCCCGCACACAATGCGCTTGGCGCCGGGGTCGAGAAACTGATTGGCCTCCCAGTCGAGATTGACGCCGTCATGCGGGCATCGGTTCACATAGCCGAACACCTGCTTGTCCCAGCGCACCACGAAAATGGGCCAGGGTCTTTCGACCTTGTCCTCGCCGACGCGAAGGAGGGAGAATGCCCTGCCCCTGCGATTGGGAATATCCGAAGTTGCACAGATGGCATAAGCGATGCTCATTATATTCTCCGGAATGCCCCTCCTGAGGTCATGGCCGGGCTTGACCCGGCCATCCAGTTTTTCGTCTGCTGCTCTGGATGGCCGCCTCAAGGGCGGCCATGACGAAGAGCGCATCAGTAGCGCTTCATCTCGATGCCGTGCTTTTTCAGCGCGTACCCGATTTGCCGCGGCGTGATGCCAAGAACCCGCGCGGCCTTCGCCTGGACCCACCCCGTCTTTTCCATGGCTTTGACGAGAGCGTCTTTGCTGAGCTGCGAATAACTACCAATGTCGTCACCCGAGGGGGCTCCCTTTACGCCGTTGCCGTTGCCGTTGCCATTCCCGTTACCGGCCTCTTTGTACTCGCCCCGGTCCTGCGCAGATTTCGCAGGGGCGACAGCAGCCGGGCTCGGCGTCTCGATGAGCCGCGATTGCTTAGGCGCTGGAGCCGTATAAGCGGTCTCTCCGCACGCTGGTCCCTTCCAAAGCATGGACGACAGGCAATGCCCCTGCTGGCAGGCGAAGTCGCTGGCGTGTATTTCGTCGGCAGGGGTCATGGCCGCGGTCCGGCGGATGCAGTTCTCAAGCTCGCGAATGTTCCCAGGGAAGTAGCATTTCTGAAGCACATCGATCGCATCGGGACCGAAGGTCAGCGCGTGGCCGTTTTCCTCCCCGTATTGATTGATGAAGTGGGTGGCGAGTTCCGGAATGTCTCCCGGCCGATCTCTTAGCGGCGGCAGCATGATCGGAACGACGTTGATCCGGTAATAGAGGTCGGCGCGGAACTTCTCTTCCGAGACAAGCTCTTCGAGGTTCCGGTTCGTCGCGCAGACCAGACGGAAATTGATCTTCAGCGTCTGCTGGCCGCCGACGCGCTCGAATTCGCCTTCCTGCAGCACGCGCAGAAGCTTGGCCTGGAACGAGGGCGAAATCTCCCCGATCTCGTCGAGGAAAATCGTGCCGCCATGCGCAAGCTCGAAGCGGCCCTTTCGCGTCGCGATCGCGCCGGTAAACGCGCCCTTCTCGTGGCCGAAGAGTTCGGATTCGATCACACCTTCGGGCAGCGCTGCGCAATTGACCTTGATGAAGGGCTTGCCCTTTCGCCGCGAAAGCTCGTGGATCGCCCTGGCGAAGAGTTCCTTGCCGGTGCCCGTCTCGCCGCGGATCAGCACAGGCGCATTGGACTTGGCGACCTGCTCGATGCGTTCTGTCACCGCGCGTATCGCCCGGCTCTTGCCGACGATGCCTGTCAGCTTCGTACCCGAAGTCTTGGGCGCCTTGAACGTGGACAGTTCCTTCGCAAGCCTGTGCTGCTCGACGATGAGCCTTTCGCGGTCTTCGGCGACGACGCGATGCAGCCTGAGGGCCTGCCCGACGAGGTTCGCCACCATGGTGAGGAAGCGCACATCATGGTCGATGCGGACATCTCTCCGGCACTCCCAGACCCTTTCGGTGGCGAGCGTGCCGACAACCTTCGTGTCGACACGGATCGGCACGCCGATGAAGGTCTGGACAGAATCCGGACCCACGCCGCTGCCAAGGCGCTTCCAATCCCTGAACAGGGGATGGACCGCGCAATTCTGGACAACCAAGGGGGTAGCGGTGGCAACGATGCGGTCGATGACCAGCATCGGAAGCTCCTCATTGTCGTCCATCACGGGATCGGTCGACGCGGCAACCCTTATTTCCGGATCGCCGTCCTTGTTGAGGAGCAGGATCGTCGCAAGCCGCATGTCGAGGAAGGAGCTCATGACCGAGACGACGTTATTGAGCATCACCCTCAGGCTTGCCGGGGATGTCACGATTTTCGAGATTTCGTAGATGCCGCTTAGCGCTGTCTCGCTGTATTTCACACTTCCCGGAGCCGTGACGGTGTTAGCCGGCGCGGATTGAGTCATCAAGTAACCTCGTGTTCGCTAACTTTGGCGCAGCATAAAGCGCGCCAAACAGTTTCGCATTTGGCGCAATTGTAACACGGGGCTCATGACGATGTCGTGTCTATAGAATAGTCAATTCTTCACGTGCTTCCGGTTGTAGCACGGGCTTAGCGGCACCCCAAAATTTGAGAAAAATCAAGGGGCAGAAGCCGGAAATGTCGATTTTTCAGGCAGAGGCTATTTTTTAGCCACTCATGTAAAATTTACCGGCAGCTATGCCGTTAAGGCATTGCTGGCAAGACTAAGCTGTATGCCGTTCGATCAGCGATCGACCGGCAAGGGCTTCCCGGCTTTGTGCGCGGCAATCCATTTCTGGAGCTCGGCCACATGCTCGCTTTCCTCTAGAACGAACTCCTTGGCCATCGCCTTGATTTCGGGATCGGTGGTCGTGTCGAAAACGCTCTTATAGAATTCATAGCCCGACGTTTCGGCCGCCAAGGCGATCTCAAGCGCCTCCTCGCGCCCGATCATAGGGTCGGCGGCCCAGATTGCAGCCGCCTCCGGGCTTTCAATGCTAGGCCACTCGAAATCGCCGGGCTTCTTCGCCGGGATTTCGCGAAAACCGGAGCGGGCCATGGCGTCGGCCATATGCATTCTGGAGTATTCCGACAAGCGCCGGAAAAGCTTTCCCACTTCGCTGTTGCCGCACGAGTCCATAGAGTCGGCCAATTCGCCGAAGCGAAGCGCGGCCTCCTGCTCGAGCTTGATGGAGTAGGCGAGAAATTCCTCGACCGATTCCATATTCAGTCCTCCTGACTTTGACATGTTGTTATCCCGGGTGCCGCCGCATCCGGGATCGCAAAAACACCGCCGATGTCTCCGGCACGATGCCGCGTCTGCACCCTCTGCCGTGCCGCGCTGCCCACGGCATGCCCGTCAGCCGCTTAGCCGAATTTGAAGAGTACGCCGTAGCCTCCGCGCGGATAGGCCCACGTCAGCGCGCCGCTCGGCTCCGCGATTACGCGGCAGGTCCCGCATTCGAGGCAGCCGTCCGGGCTGATCTCAACCTGCCCCTTTGCGTTGAGGGCGTAGCATCCCGCCGGGCAAAGCTTCGTCAACTGGAGAAGCTCCTTGCTGGGCGTGTCATGAGGCGTGACCACGATGTGAGGCCGGCCTGCGTCGACGAGATAGCGGTTCTGATAAAGCTTTTCTTCGACCCGCTGGGTTCCTTGCTCCATCATGGAGATAATCCTTTCTGTCCTAAACTCACCCTTCGTCATCCCGGTCAAGCGAAGCGCGAGCCGGGATCGCAAAAGGCCATGCGCTGTGCGACCGATCGCCCTTCCGGGATGACGCCGCGGGTCTGGCTAGCGCCATGACCGGGCGAGTTTCCAGGCGTCGCTTGCAAGTCCCCTCACACCGCGCGTCTTCACAAAGGCGCGGACGATGTCGCGCTCCTTGCTCTTCTTGTCCTTGCCATCGACGCGCAAAAACGCTTGGGCGGCCTTCGAAACAAGTTCCGGATAGGTGCCGAACAAATGCTGCTTTGAAGAATGCAAGAAGTCGGGCAGTCGCTTGTATTTCTTCAAGTCCTTCATCACGAAGGATTTCTCGATCATTTTCTGGTAGAGAGAAAGGTTCTCAGCCGACATCTCCTCTCTGCGGGCCTTGATCTGGAAGATTGCTTCCGCGGCAAGACGGCCCGTGGTCATGGCGAGGTTCGAGCCCTCGCGATGCACTGCGTTCACGAACTGGCCCGCATCGCCGACGATGAGCCAGCCATCGCCGTAAGAGTTGCGGCACCGCTTTGTACCCGCCCTCAGGAATGAGGTGGGCGGCATATTCCTTGACCTCTGAACCGGCAATCAAGGGAGCGACAGCGGGATGGCGCTTGAACGCGTCGAGCAGCTCATAGGGAGCAGCCCCGGTTTCGGTCATATCGGAGACAAGGCAGCCGATACCGAGGGAAATGCTTTCCTTGTTCGTGTAGATGAAGCCCGTTCCGGCCATGCCTTTGGTGATGGTGCCGGCGGCCTCGATCACGGCGCCCTCGTCGCCCTTCAGGTTGAAGCGCGCCTCGATCACCTCGCTCGGCAGGAAGTGCATTTCCTTCACCGCCAGCGCAACCGTGTCGGGCTTCGGAACCGGCCGCAAGCCAGCCTTCGAACCAAGCAGCCCGTTGACGCCTTCGGCCATGACGACGACATCGGCGAGCAGCGTGCCACCCGCGCGGTCCGTCTTGACCCCGATCACCTTGCCGCCGCTGAAGCAGAGGTCGGTCACCGTCGTCTCAAGGATCAGGAGCGCGCCCGCCTCCCGCACCCGCCGCGAGAACCACTTGTCGAACTGCGCGCGGATGATGGTGTAGCGGTTCGGCTTCTCCTCGTTGAAGTCTTCGGAGCGGTATTGGACCCCGGTATAAGAAGTATCGTTCATATACCACATGCGCT
This sequence comes from uncultured Alphaproteobacteria bacterium, assembly GCA_963833565.1. Classification (GTDB taxonomy): domain Bacteria; phylum Pseudomonadota; class Alphaproteobacteria; order Rhizobiales; family Rhodomicrobiaceae; genus Rhodomicrobium. The sequence continues at coordinate 21,130 of CAWHYO010000038.1, read as the reverse complement.
GCTCGATGATGTGCCGTTCGAGAGGCGCGTCTTCCCGGAAGTCGGGAATGATCTTCTCGAGCATGTCGGCGTACATGATCGCGCCCTGGACGTTCTTCGAGCCGGGATACTCACCGCGCTCGATCTGGAGCACCTTCAGGCCGCGCTTGGCGAGAGTGTAGGCGCAGGAGTTGCCAGCTGGTCCGGCTCCTACGACGATGACGTCAAATTTCTCTGCGGGCATGAGACTTCTCCTTCAAAACCTTTGGTTGCGGCTCACCCGACAAGCCGCGAGCGTATGTTCGGTTGAATCCGCCTGCGGACCACCTTGGAAAGCGCCGGGAGCAGCCGCACCGCATCGGTCACGAGGCCGACATGCGCGAATTCGAAAATGGGCGCGTTCTTGTCCGTATTGATTGCCAGGATCAGGTCGGCGCCTTCGACGCCGACGCGATGCTGTATGGCCCCGGAAATGCCCGCCGCGATATAGAGCTTGGGCCGGATGGTTTTGCCGGTCTGCCCGATCTGGCGGTCGGCGGGAATCCAGCCGCGCTGCACGAGCGGCCGCGAACCGCCCCATTCGGCGTGCAGCGCCCTCGCGAGGTCTTTCACAAGCTGGTAGTTTTCCGCGCTGCCAAGCCCGAGGCCGCCCGCCACCACGATATCGGCGTAGGCGAGGTTGGACTTGTTCGAAGTCGCGGTCGGGAATGAACTGGAGGATCTTGGTGACAATATCCTCCTCCAGCATCTTGAAATCATGTTCGATGACAGGCCCGCTTCGTCCCTCCTGCCGTTCGGGCAGACGGAAAACGCGCGGGCGGACCGTCGCCATTTGCGGGCGGAAATTGAGCGTGTAGATCGTGCAAAGCAGGCTGCCGCCGAAGGTCGGGCGCGTCGCGGCGAGCGAGCCATCAGCGTCGACCGCGAGTTCTGTGCAGTCGGCGGTCAGCCCGGTCATGAGCGTCGTTGCGACCGCGCCAGCCAGATCGCGTCCGAGCGTAGTCGCGCCAAGAAGCAGGATCTCCGGCTGATAGGTATTGACGAGTTCCGTCATGCACCGCGTGTAGGGCTCGTTGCGGTAGTCGGCGAGGATCGGGGTTTCAACGAGATAGGCGACATCGGCGCCATAGGAGAAGGCGTCCTCAACCGCCTCCCGCGTACCCATGCCAGGTCCGCCCAGGATAACGCCCGCGAGCTGAACGCCGAGCTTGTCGGCGAGTTTGCGGCCCTCACCCAAAAGCTCCCAAGAAACGGGGTGAACATGACCGCGTTCAAGCTCTACGAAGACCCACACATGTTTGTAGGACTTGAAGCGCTCCGGCAGTTCCTTCTTCATCCCGGCTCGGCCGCCAGCGGCAGGTTGGGGAGCGGCTTTTGTAGTCATGAGATTTTCTCCCTCTGGGCCTTAGCCTTGCGACAGCTGCGACAGTTCCTTCTCGAGCGAAGGCAGCCGCTTGAAAACTTCTTCGAGTGCGTTCGTCGCCATCTGGTCGGGTGAAAGGCCGGCGACATCGATCTGGAAGGCCTTTTCGGACCGGGGCGGGGGTGCGAACACGCGCTTGACGACGGTCGGCGACCCCTTCAATCCGCATTTGAGTGTCTCGGTAATTCCAGCCGCAGCAGCATTCCAGGTGATGACCTCGGCCCGGGCGGCGCGCAAAGCGACGTCGATCGACCCCCGGCGGAGCTCGTTCGTCCCTTCCAGCATGGTGATGAGGCAGGGCAGTTTCGTTGAAAGCACCTGCACGCCGCCTTCGGCGCGGCGCTCTACCGTGATGGTGCTTTCTTCGAGATTGGCTTCGCGGATCGCCGCCACATAGGTGAGCTGATTGAGGCCAAGCCGCCTCGCGATGCCGGGGCCGACCTGCGCGGTGTCGCCATCGATAGTCTGCTTGCCGGTGAAGACGACATCCACGGTGCCGAACGTTTCTCCAATCTTCTTGACGGCCTGCGACAGCGCGAAGCTCGTCGCGAGGGTATCGGAGCCTGCGAAGGCGCGGTCGGTCAGCAGCACTGCGCGGTCCGGCCCGAACGAGAGGGCGCGGCGGAGACTGTCCTCCGCCATCGGCGGCCCCATGGTCAAAACCGTGATCGTCCCCCCGTGAGCGTCGCGAAGCCGTAACGCCGCTTCGAGCGCGAACAAATCATAAGGGTTGATGATCGTCGGCACGCCTTGCCGCATGATCGTGTTGGTCACCGGATGCACACGGATCTGCGCGCTGTCTGGAACCTGTTTGATGCAAACCACTGTGTGCATGGTCAATCCTTCTTGGCGCGGTCAGCGGATGATCGTGAGAGAGTCGAGAGGCACGAAAACCTTGCCCGCGGCGTCGGCGGCCTTCTGAGGCCGGTTCGGGTCGTGGTCCTGAAGAACCTTGAAGACGCGCTGGTCGATGGGACGCGAGGCGACGAAATCCTGGTAGGCCCGGGCGAGCGTCTCTTGCGCACTCGCAAAAATCAGGTCTTCGGACGCTCCGGTGAAGTCCCTCCCGTCGAGGTACTTGCCCATGCGTTTCAGGATATGCAGGCGGCACACCCGCAAGATGGCCGGGTCGTAGTCGACCTTGAGGTAGGAAAAGAAGTCCTCGGCCGCGTGCAGCTTTTCGAGGTCGGAGAGAACCTTGCTCATGCCGCGTTCCTTTCGAGTTCGATTCCGTTCAGCCTGGCCCCAAAGCCCCGGGGCAGATCCTCGGACACCACGACGTGGCGTTCGCTTCTTTGCTCGATGAGGGCTTCTGCAAGCCGTAAGAGAGTGAAGGGAGGCACTGACTTTTTGTGGCACTCGGAATAGCTGCGGATGGCGGCAAGCAGCTGGCGTTCCTCGTCGCCGGTCAGTTGCAGGCCCAGATAGGCTAGTTCATGACGCAAACCGGAAAGGCCCGAATGCTTGCCGAGCACGAAACGGTGTTTGCGCCCGAGTGTCCTTGGCGACAGCGCCTCGTAGCAGGCGCGGCTTTTCAGGATGCCGTCGACGTGGATGCCCAATTCATGCGTGAACACATCCTTGCCCACGACCGGCTGAGCGCGTCCGACCTCGATGCCGCTCGACCTCGCCACGAGGTCGCTCAGATGCCTGAGCGCGGGCAGATGCAGGCGATGCGCATTGCCGAAGAGGCTGTCGAGCGCGACGGCAACCTGCTCGAGCGCCGCGTTGCCCGCGCGCTCACCAAGCCCGTTGACCGTCACGCTCGCCGCGGCGGCCCCTGCCTCAATCGCCGCAATCGTGTTGGCCGTCGCAAATCCGAGATCGTTGTGGCCATGAAACTCGATGGGGAGATCGGTCATTTTCCGGACCGTCTCGATAGCGACGCGTGTCGCGACCGGATCGATCACGCCCAGCGTATCGGCAAAACGGTAGCGCGTGGCGCCAGCTTTGGCCGCCGCTTCCAGGATCGGCTCCAGGGTCTCGCGGCTTGCTCGCGAGGAATCCTCGCCGCCGAACGCAACTTCAAGGCCCTTCGCCCTTGCATATCCGATGACGTCACTGGTCGCCGCTACGACAGCCCCAAGCGAGCCGCCGAACTTCGCGGCGATCTGCGGATGCGAGACGGGTGCAGACAGATTCACAATGCTCACGCCGGATGCGATCGCGTCGTCGACATCGCTGCGGCGCATGCGGCACCACGCCATGACGCGGATCGGGAGGCCAGCACGCGCGATCCGCCGGATCGCTCCCTGCTCGTCCGCGCCCATCGCCGGGGTGCCGGCTTCGATCTCGTCTACGCCCGCATCGGCAAGCGCGGCCGCGATCTGAAGTTTCTCGGCGGCCGTGAAAGCGACGCCCGGCGTTTGCTCGCCATCCCTCAGCGTCGTGTCGTTGATTGCGACGCGGCGCTTGAGTTGGCGGCGCGGATAGAGCCCCCCTTCGGCTGGTGGCCGGAAACCTCCGGCAGCTCCGTCTTCATCCTGTCTCAACTCTGGAAACGTATCGCGCATAAGCGCTCCATGTGGCAAATCTTGAGCCCTACTCAGCAGGAACTCGTGCCAAACGGATAACCATATGAACTCATAATGATAAATTTTGATTTTTGGGTGCTGTCGCAATCCCAACACATGTCGACTTTGCGACATGTGGGCCGAATAACCACCTTCGTTCTTCGGAATGACGAATGGCCCGACCTGCCCCACGCCTGTCCGGTTTATTTTTCTGGCGTTGGCCCGATTGCCAAAGATGGCGCGATCCTATCCGGTCGCGCGCCCGCCAAGCCAAGAACCGTAAGAATCCTTATCGCGATCCCGTTCGCGAAGAGCGCGTGCGCATCGAACCGGCAAGATCTCGCGCATCCACTCCAACGACCTCGACTCCAGCGCCGAACAGATTGCAGGTCTCTGAAAGCGCCGCTGGGGGATCGAGGTCTTCTTGCTCTGGGGGAAACAAAACCTCAAGCTAGGAAGTTTCCCGGGACATCTGAAAACACCATCCGTATTCAGATTGCCGGCGTTCTGATCGCCTATTTGATGCTCAAGCTTGCTCACGCCGTGCAAAAATGAGTTCGAACCTTATGCATCTTAAACGGATCGTTCGCTACTTGCAGGCAACATCGAAATCTCGCCAAATGACAAATAGATCGCCTTTCAATGCTTGTGGAAATAAACCGGACAGCCGGAGGATCGAGCCCAGCCATCACACAGCGTAGCTGCTGCAGCTTGCCTACACTCTGAAATAGATGCTCAAGAAGTTCAGTTCTGAACTTTCTCCAACCGGATCAACACATCGATGCGGGCGATCCTCGTGCCTTCCGGCAGCTTCGGCACCGACACCATTACCTCCTGCCCAGGCTCAAGATCGGCCAGGCGGCCGTCGCTCTCGAAATAGAAGTGCTGGTGATCGGAGATCTTCGTATCGAAATAGGCCTTCGACCCTTCGATCGCGACCTCGCGGAGAAGGCCGCATTCGGTGAACTGCTTCAACGTGTTGTAGACGGTGGCGAGCGAGACTGAGATGTTGTTGGCGACAGCCTCGCCGTGCAGCATCTCGGCAGTCACATGACGGTCGCCTTCGCGGAACAGAAGCCGCGCCAAGTCCAGGCGCTGCCGTGTGGGTCGCAGCCCCGCCTCGCGCAGCTTCGCCTCGATGCGGCAGACGTCGCGCCCGTCCGCCATATATAGACCTTCGACACGAAATGCCATCGCACCCTCATCGTTTAGGAAAATGCTGCCCCCAGCGCGGCTTCCGCGCCTTGATCTGCCGCAAAGCCTGAAACCTCGCGTGCTTTTTCCACGATTGCGGGCAAAACTTCAAGCACCCGCTCCACATCGCCGTTCGTGTTCTCGTGCGAAAATGAGAAGCGGATGGCGCCAAGCGCCGAGGTGTAAGGCACTTTCATGGCGCGCAGCACATGCGAAGGCTCCGTCGAGCCCGAAGCGCAGGCCGAGCCGGACGAGGCAGCGATGCCTGCCTTGTTGAGCCCGGAGAGAATCACTTCTCCCTCCGCACATTCGAAGACGATGTTTGACGTGTTCGGCAACCTCTTATCGACATCGCCAGCAATATAACAGCGGCTCACGCGCGCAAGCACCTCAGCTTCGAACCAGTCGCGCAGGTTTCGCACGCGATGCGCCGTGCTCGAGGCGAGCCTTTGCCAGGCCAGTTCCGCAGCCTTGCCGAGACCGACGATGCCCGGCGTATTTTCGGTTCCGGCGCGCCGCCCGCGCTCCTGCTTGCCGCCGCGGATCATCGGATTGAACCGTAAGCCTTTTCGCACGTAGAGCGCACCTACCCCCTTGGGCCCGTTGAACTTATGGGCCGAGAGCGACAGCATGTCGATTTCCGTGGACTGGAGGTCGGTCCGGATGCGGCCTGCGGCCTGAACAGCGTCGGTGTGAAAAAGTGCGCCCGCTTCGTGCGCGAGTGCGGCGAGATCGGCGACAGGAAAGATCGTGCCCGTCTCGTTGTTCGCCCACATGATCGAGGCGACGGCCGTCTTGTGGCCAAGCGCCGCCTTGTACTCATCAATATTGATCCGGCCTTGCCCATCGACGGGAATGACGTGCACGGCAATCCCGTAATCTCTTTGCAGATGCATAACGAACGCCAGGACCGCAGGGTGCTCGACCGCGGAGACAATGATTTCCTTCCGGCCGGGCTGCGCCTCAAGCGCGGAAAGGATTGCGGCGTTGTCCGATTCCGTGCCGCCCGATGTGAAGACGATCTCGTGGCTGTGCGCGGCGCCGATCAGCGCCTGAACCTGTTCGCGGGCTTTCCTGATCGCGGCGCTGGTCTCCGCGCCGAAACTGTGCGCGGAAGACGCATTGCCGAAGTGTTCCCTGAAGTAAGGCAGCATGGCCGCCAGCACGGCGGGATCCATGCGCGTTGTAGCATTGTTATCCAAATAGACCGGCCGCATAACGCCCTCCCGATCCTACAAGCTTTACAAGTCTTACAAGCCTCCGAAACCAAGAACCGGCGCGACACGAAGCTGCATGCCGACCTTGGCGATCAGTTTGGTCTGAATTCCATGAATGGTGACGGAAGCGAGCTGGCAGCCGACGCAGGCTCCGCTCATCCTGACTCTCACCACGTTGCCTTCCACGCCCACAAGCTGACAATCGCCGCCGTCGCGCTGGAGAAATGGACGGATTTCCTCGAGGGCAGCGCGTATTCTCGCGACCCTTAATTCTTCCGCCGTTACCAGCAAAGGCTCGGACGGGTCCTCGCTGATCTGTTCCTGTACTTCCAACATGATCCCGTCTCCCTGGTCAACCGAACGATTTGCCGCACGAACACTTCGACTTCGCCTGCGGGTTGTCGAAGGTGAAGCCCGAATTCTGAAGGCCGATAACGAAATCGACCGTCGTGCCGTCGAGATACATCACGCTGTCCGGATCGACGAAAACCTTCACCCCGTCGCGCTCGACGACGACGTCATCCGGATCGGCTTTCCCGACGAGCCCCATCATGTATTTGAAGCCCGAGCAGCCCCCGGCATCGACCGCGAGGCGCAAGCCTTCAATCGGAGCATCCGCGCGTGAAATTGCGGTGCGAACGGCGTTGACGGCGTTTTCCGTGAGATGGATCATTCGAAGCGCTCTTTCTGCTCGTTAGGGCGTCTGACCGTCCTTAAGCAATAGCCGTGCCATTGCTATAAGCCATTGTTTGGCAATGACTAACTTCCTCAGACTCGCCCTTGGATTGAAAATGTCGGATTTGCGACACGTCCGTTTCCCGACGCGCGGCCTGGAATTGGGCTGGCAGGCCGATCCAACTCAATGCCTGGTTGCGGCATCGGCATCATGCCATCAGCCGCGCCGAAGGTTGCGGCACGATGACACATAAGCTTCACTTCTTAGACAACCGGAACCGTCGTAGGTTGTGACCGCACTGCGATAAAATCGATAAACGGAGGAGCGCGATGTCAGGGATGCGCTGGGGCGCCGGAGCACAATCGTGCGGGTATCAAAGAGAAAACCTGGTTGAAATATCTGGCAGCTTGAATATTGTGCAGTGCAACAATATATGGCTACGCTTGCGGAGGTTTACTGCTATTTTACTTAGCGTTAAAAAGCATTTAACCTCGTTTTGATCTAGGTCAAGGTAACGTTTCCCCGGTTTGAGTTACGGTATCCACGCGGGAAACTTTGGAAAGAGAAAGAGGATTGGCACACCCAACGGTCAGTTCTTGAAACGTTATTTCCGTACACTAACACTGCCCCCTTTCCTTCACCCAAAAACGCAACGAGAGCGTGAGCATACATGAAGTTGAGCTACTATCCCGGCTGCACCATGAAGAACCACGCCGGCAACTTCGAAGAGTCGCTCCTCTTTTCGATGAAGCACCTCGGCGTAGAGGTCAAAGAGCTCGATCGCTGGAACTGCTGCGGAACCGTCCTGTCGCTGGCCGAAGATGACTCGATGCGCCAGCTTGCGCCTGTTCGCAACATGCTCCGCGTCAAGGAGGCCGACGCCTCGCGTGTCATGACCGCGTGTTCGATGTGCTACAACACGCTGAAGCGCGCCAACGACCGCGTCAAAGCCGATCCGGTTCTCTTGAAGCGCATGAACACTTTCATGACCGACGAGAAAACCAACTACGAAGGCGATGTCGACGTCGTTCACACGCTCGAAATCCTTCAGGAGTTCAAGGCCAACTCCAAGGCGATCTCCGCCAAGGTCGTGAAGCCGCTGAACGGCCTGCGTGTCGCCTCCTATTACGGCTGCCTCCTGGTCCGCCCGCGCTCGATCGCATTCGACCGTGTCGAGAACCCGGTGCTTCTCGATGAACTCGTGCGCACGCTGGGCGGCAGGTCGGTTGATTGGTCTCATAAAACGGAATGCTGCGGGGCCTACCAGACGGTCGACAAGCCGAAAGTCGTTGCCGACCGTACCCACCAAATCCTGTCGGACGCCATCGATCAGGGAGCTGACGTGGTCGCGGTCAGCTGTCCGCTCTGCGCCTTCAACCTCGACCACCGCCAGGAAATCACCCGCCGCATGTTCCCCGACTTCGAGGGAATACCCGTCGTCTACTTCACGCAACTCATGGCGATCGCCTTCGGCTGCGAAGAGCGCGTCCTGAAGCTCAATCTGCACTATAACTCTCCCCGCCCGGTTCTGGCGGAGAGGGGGCTTCTCTAGGGGATCGCGGATGTCTTTCGGCAAGCTCAAGAAGGCCTATGGCAAGGTTACCATCAACCCGAACTGGTGCAAGGGATGCGGCTTTTGCGTCGAATATTGCCCGACCGACGCGCTGGAGATGTCCAAGGCGTACAACAAAAAAGGCTATCACCCGCCGATGGTTAAGAACGCCGAGGAGTGCCGGGATTGTAAGTTCTGCGAAAAGGTTTGCCCCGAATTCGCGATTTTCGTGACGACCGATCAGAGATAAGGGATAGACGAGTGACCGATTTTCCAAAGACGGTTCCAGCAGATCCAAAAGGCGTTCTGACCGGCCGCCATTTCATGGATGGGGACCATGCGCTCGCGGAAGGAGCGCTTGCCGCCGGTTGCCGCTTCTTCGCCGGCTATCCGATCACGCCATCGACCGAGACCGCCGAGCGCTTCGCCGAGCGCTGCCCGGAAGTCGGCGGCCTTTTCATCCAGATGGAAGACGAGATCGCCTCCATCACCGCGAATGTCGGCGCGGTGTGGGGCGGACAGAAGGTGATGACGGTCACCTCCGGCCCCGGCTTCTCGCTCATGATGGAGACCTTTGGGCTTGCCTGCATGATGGAGACCCCGATGGTGGTCGCCGACGTGCAGCGCGGCGGCCCTTCTACCGGTTTGCCGACGCTCACCGCGCAGCAAGACATGATGCAGGTGCGCTGGGGTTCACACGGCGACTACCGCATCATCGCGCTGGTGCCGGATTCTCCGCAGGAGTGCTTCGATCTCACCATCGAAGCCTTCAACCTCTCCGAAACATACCGCGTCCCGGTCTTCATCATGACGGACGAGACGGTCGGCCACATGCACGAGAAGGTTGTCATCCCGCCCGCCGAGGAGATCCAGCGTCGTGGAGCGCAACTGGTACACGGGGCCGAAGGAGGACTATCGGCCCTATCGCTACGACGGCAAGACCGCCGCGCCGATGGTCAAGGCAGGCGACGGCTACCGGTTCCACACCACCGGCCTTACCCATGACGAGCGCGGCTATCCGGCGCTGACGCCCGAGATGAACAAGAAGGTCGTCACCCACCTCGTGGAGAAAATCGAGTCAAACGCGGACAAGATCATTCGCACCGAAGAGGATGGCCTTCACGGCGCGGACGTCGTGGTGGTGTCCTATGGCATCACCTCGCGGATCGCCATCCGCGCCGTTCAGCAGGCCCGCAAAGCTGGCATCAAGGTCGGCTTCCTGCGGCTCATTACGGTGTGGCCGTTCTGCGAGACGAAAATCCGCAACCTCGCCCGCAAGGCAAAAGCCATCGTGGTTCCCGAGCTCAACTACGGGCAGGTCGTGCTCGAGGTCGAGCGCTGCGCCGCAGGCCAGTGCAAAGTGATCAGCGTCAACTCCTGCGGCGGCGCTGTTCACGATCCCGAAGAAATCCTCGCCGCCATCAAGGAGGGCGCGAAATGAGCGGTGAAGATGCTGTCTTCTGAATATACGACCGACGACGAGAAGTTCCGCAAGGAAAACCCGATGGCGGACTTCCTCCGCATGGACCGGATGCCGCATATCTGGTGTCCGGGCTGCGGCATCGGCACGGTCGTCACCTGCTTCGCCGAAGCGATCAAGGCGGGCGGTTACGACATGGACAAGATCGCCGTTGTCTCGGGCATCGGCTGCACGGGCCGGGTCGCAGGCTACGTCAAATTCGACTCCTTCCACACCACGCATGGCCGCGCCATTCCCTTCGCCACGGGCCTGAAACTCGCCAACCCCGAACTCAAGGTCGTGGTCATCAGCGGCGACGGCGACCTCACCAGCATCGGCGGCAATCACCTCATTCACGCCGCGCGCCGGAACATGGACCTCATGGTCATCTGCGTGAACAATTTCACCTACGGCATGACCGGCGGACAAGTGACGCCGACGACGCCAACCGACGCCAATGCCTCGACGACGCCGACCGGCAATTATGAAACGCCGTTCAGCCTGCCGTTCCTGGTCGATGCCGCCGGCGCAACGTTCGTGGCTCGCTGGACCGCGCTTCACGCTCACAACATCACGCAGACCTTCGGGAAAGCGCTGAAGCACAAGGGCTTCTCTTTCATAGAAGTCATCGCGCCCTGCACCACTCTCTACCAGCGCCGCAACAAGCTCGGGGACGGTCTCGACGCGATGGAATATTACAAAGAGGACGCGAATATCCAGCACAACGTGGATACCCGCGCATTAGATATCAGCTTCCAGGGCAGTATCGCCATGGGCAAGTTTGTCGAGCGGCAGAAGCCGACCTATCTCGACGCAGTCAATGACCATTACACCAAGGTCATCGGCGACAGCTATCAGCTTTACGGGAAGACGCCGCTTGAGAAAGAGGCGGAGGAAAAGGCGCGGCTGTCCGCAACCAAAGAGGCGACGAGTCGCGAATGCGGGGCGGACGACTAGCCATGTGGGAAATCAAGTTTTCAGGTTTTGGCGGCCAGGGCATCGTTCGCTGCGCTTTGATCACAGGCGCCGCAGTTTCGCTCCACGACGACAAGTTCGCCACCATGACGCAGAGCTTCGGACCGGAGGCGCGCGGCGGCGCTTGCCAGTCGCAGCTCATCATTTCCGATACGCGCGTGCTCTATCCGTATTGCACGACGGCGGGCGTGCTGATCGCGCTGTCTCAGGAAGCCTACGACAAGTATGAGCCCGACCTTGCCGACGGCGGCATCCTTATCATCGAAGAGGAACTGGTGAAGCCGACGGGCGACCCCAAGCGCGTTCAGCTCTATACCGTTCCCGCGACCCGCCTCGCCGAGCAAGTCGGCAACCGGCTCTTTACCAACCTCGTCGTGCTCGGCTTTTTCAGTGCCGTCACCGGCGCCGCGTCGTCCGATGCCATGAAGAAGGCGCTGCCCGGCCTCGTCCCCGACCGCTTCCTCTCGGACAACATCAAGGCGTTCGACAAAGGCTATGAATTCGGCCTGGAAGCCGCCGCCAAGAAAAAGGGAGAGGTCCATTGACACGGCGCGCGGGAGTTTTCGTTTGCCATTGCGGGACCAACATCGCGGCCACCGTGGATGTCAAGCACGTGGCTGCGGAACTCTCGCATGATGCGGGCGTGGTCTTCTCGAACGACTACGTCTACATGTGCTCCGATCCAGGCCAGCAATCGGTCATCAACGCCATCAAGGAGCACAAGCTCGATAGCGTCGTCATCTCCTGCTGCTCGCCGAACCTTCACGAGAAGACGTTCCGCGACGCCTCGGCGCTGGGCGGCCTGAACCCCTTCCAATTGGAAATCGCGAACATTCGCGAGCAATGCGCGTGGGTGCATAAGGACAGGGACGAGGCGACGGCCAAAGCCATCAAGATCACACGCTCGTCGGTGGAGCGCGCGCGCCGCAATGAGCCGCTGACGCCCATTGGCCTGCCGGTCACGCGAAAAGTGATGGTCATCGGCGGCGGCATCGCAGGTATTCAGAGCGCGCTCGATCTCGCCAACGCCGGCCTCGAGGTCGTGCTCGTCGAGAAGCAACCGACTATCGGCGGACACATGATCCAGTTGTCCGAAACCTTCCCGACGCTCGACTGCTCGCAGTGCATCCTCTCGCCGAAGATGGTGGAGGTGTCGAAGAACCCGAAGATCACGCTGATGACGTCGAGCGAGGTTGCCTCGGTCTCGGGCTTCGTCGGCAATTTCAAGGTGAAGGTGCACACCAAGGCGCAATACGTCGATCCCGAGAAATGCAAGATTTGCGACGACTGCACGCCCGTCTGTCCTGTCGTTGTCCCTAATGAATATGACGAGGGCCTGAACGACCGTCGCGCCATCTTCATCCCGTTCGCGCAGGCGATCCCCGCGAGCTACTATCTCGACCCGGAGGCCTGCCTCGGCCTCAATCCCGTCGTGTGCGGCAAGTGCGCGACCGTTTGCGAAGCGGAGGCGATCGATTACGACGCCAAGCCGAAAGATACCGAGATTGAAGTCGGCGCCATCGTGGTGGCGACGGGCTTCGACCTCTACGGCAAGGACCAGATAGCCGAGTATGGCCGCGGAAGGTACCCGGATGTGCTGGACGGCATCCAGTTCGAGCGCATGTGCTCGGCATCCGGTCCGACCGGCGGAGAGGTGCTCAGGCCGTCCGACCACAAGCAGCCGAAGACAATCGTCTTCGTCCAGTGCTCCGGCTCGCGCGACCCCGAGCAGCATTGCACCTACTGCTCCAAGATCTGCTGCATGTACACGGCGAAGCACGCCACGCTGTACAAGCACCACGTCCCCGATGGCACGGCCTACATCTTCTACATCGACATCCGTTCGGGCGGGAAAGGCTACGAGGAGTTCGTCCAGCGCGCGATGGAGCGCGACGGCGTGATCTATCTGCGCGGCCGCGTTTCGAAAATCTATCAGTCGAAGGGCAAGCTCAAAGTTCTGGGCGTCGATACGCTCGCGGGCAAGAACGTCGAGATCGACGCCGACATGGTCGTGCTCGCGCAGGCTATGGTGCCCTCCCAGGGCACGGCCGATGTCGCGAAGACGCTCAAGATCGGACGCGACAAGGATGGCTTCCTCGCCGAGGCGCATCCGAAGCTTCGCCCCGTGGAAAGCGTGACCGGCGGCATCTTCCTCACAGGCGCGGCGCAATCGCCGAAGGACATCCCGGAAACCGTCTGCCAGGCGAGCGCCGCGGCATCCAAGGTTATCGGGCTCTTGTCGAAGCCCGAGCTGGAGCACAGCCCGGTCGTGGCAAAGGTGCGCGAGACGCACTGCACCGGGTGCGAAATGTGCGTCGATGTCTGCCCGTTCGAGGCCATTACGCTGGTGGAGGGCAAGGCGCGCGTGAACGAGGTGCTGTGCGAAGGCTGCGGCACCTGCGTGGGAACGTGCGTGCGCGCGGCAATCGACGTGAAGAACGTAACGCAGCTGCAGGTCTTCGAGATGCTCGAAGCCTGCATGGGAGGATGAGCAGGTGGCGGAACCGGCTGTTGCAAGACATGACGCCCAGGAGTTCGAGCCGAAGGTCGTCGCCTTCCTCTGCAAGTGGTGCTCGTCGGCGGGCAGCGATCTTGCGGGCGTATCGCGGCTTAAATATCCGGCGAACGCCGTGCCGATCCAGGTGATGTGCTCCGGCTCCGTATCGCCGATCTATATCCTGTCCGCGTTCAACAAGGGCGCGGACGGCGTGCTCGTCTCCGGATGCCACCCCGGCGACTGCCACTACCTCAAAGGGAATTACTACGCGCGGCGGCGCATCTACCTGGTGCAAAAGCTTCTGCAGTTCGTCGGGATCGAGCCCGACCGTTTCCGCATGTCCTGGGTCTCGGCGGCCGAGGGCGTGAAGTACGCTGAGGTCATCACGGATTTCGTGAAAGATATCAAGGCACTTGGACCCCAAACAAAGCTGAAGGCGAATCGCTGATGATCGCAGTCGAAGACATCAAGGCGCGCGCCAAGGAGCTCCTGGAGAGCGGGAAGGTCCGCGCCGTTCTTGGCTATCGCCGCAGCACGGCCGGACTTCTGGCCGAGCCGGCCTTCATGACGACGCCCGAAGAAGTCGCGGCGCTCGTTCTCGATCCCACCTGCGTGGAGAACCTTGCGCTCTATCTCGTCAACGAGAAGAAACGCATGAAGCACGCGCGGCAGTCCGACAGACGTCCGCTCGCCATCGTCACCAAGGGCTGCGACAGCCGCGCGATCACCGTGCTGCTTCAGGAAAACCACATCAAGCGCGATGAAGTGATTGTGCTGGGCGTCTCCTGCGAGACCGGCGGCATGATCGATACGCGGAAGCTTAACAGGGCGCTCCGCGGCAAGGCGGCCACCTCGGCCGCCTTCGACGGCGCGAGCGGCGTGAAAGTGTCCTGCATCGGCGGAGGCGCAACGCTGCCCGCGAAGGACGTGCTCGCCGACCGCTGCCTGGAATGCGCCAAGGCCTATCCCATCGACACCGATTTCTTCTTCGGCGAAAAGGTCGACGAGCGCCCCTATGGCCCGCGCTTCACAGTGGTCTCGGCGCTTCGCTGAGAAGAGCGCGGAGGAGCGCTCCGCGTTCTGGGCCGGCCACTTCGAGCGCTGCATCCGCTGCTATGCCTGCCGCGCCGTCTGCCCGATGTGCTACTGCGACGAGTGCGTGGTCGACAGCACGAACTTCATCGTCAACCCGACGACGACCGCCGACGAAAAAGCCAACCGCGTCCGCTGGATCAGCCGGTCCCCAAGCCCGTCGGAAAACGCGATGTACCACATGGTGCGCGCCATGCATCTCGCAGGGCGCTGCACCGACTGCGGCGAATGCGAGCGCGTCTGCCCGGTCAACATCCCGCTTCGCCTGCTCAACACCATGCTCGAACACGAGGCCCTGGAAATGTTCCAATACACGCCGGGGCTCGATGCCGGGCAGCCTTCGCTCATCTCGTCCTTCCGCGACGGCGATCCCAACGATTTCGTGAGGTAGCCCCATGGAAACGATACTGAAAAAGGAGAGGCTCGGCCAATGGATAGCTGCACTCCAAGAACGCGCCGAAGTCTACGCCCCCGACTTCGTCGAAGATGCCTGGGAATTCACAAAAGTAAGCTCCGGCGCGGCGGTGGAACTGGATCACACCAACACCGTTCGTCCGGCAAAAGGATTTGTGTTCCCGCAGCGGGAAGTGCTCTACCGCTTCCGGATTGAGAGCGGCAAGGCGCCGGAACTTACGGATACGGAGCCGAAGGTCGAGCCGACGGTGGTTTTCGGCGTGCGCCCCTGCGACGGGCGCGCCATGGTGCGCAACGACAGGGTCTTCACCTGCGGCCCCTCCGACCCCTACTATCAGGCCCGGCGCGATAAGGTTGTCTTTGTCGGCCTCGCCTGCAACGCGCCGCCATCGCCGAACTGCTTCTGCGTCTCGGTCGGCGGTTCTCCCCATTCCGAGGACGGTCTCGATGTTCTCATGACCGAACTCGATGGCCGCTATTACGTCAAGTCGTTGACGGATAAGGGCGCGGACGCCATCCGCAGCGCCGGCGATCTGTTTCAGGATCCAAACGCTGCCGACAAAAAAGATGTCAGGAGCGCCCACGCCGTCGCGCTGGAGCATCCGCAGCGGGCCATCTCAACCATGGAAGCGGTGGCCGAGGCGCTCAAGCGCAACTTCGACTCGCCGCTCTGGGACAAGCTCGCCCAAGCCTGCATCGGCTGCGGCGCCTGCACCTATCTCTGCCCGAGTTGCCACTGCTTCGACATCAACGACGAGGTCACCGGCAAGTCGCCGCTGAGCGGCGCGCGCGTCAGGACGTGGGACAACTGTCAGTTCCCGGACTTCACCATGCACTCGTCCGGCCACAATCCTCGCGAGGATACGGGCGCGCGGCTGAGGCAGCGGATTAGCCATAAGCTTTTGTATTTTGTGGAGAACCACAAGATGCAGCAATGCACCGGCTGCGGCCGCTGCATTACGCACTGCCCGGTCGGAATCGACATCGTCAAAATAGCCAATGTCATGGAAGAGGGCGTCTGGCAATGAGCGAGAATGCCTATCTGCCGCATCTTGCGCGCATCGTAAACATCAAGGAAGAGGTGCCCGGCGCGCGCGCGATCAAGACCTTCCGCGTTCAATTCCTGAACGGCGGCGGCTTCGATCACGACCCCGGCCAGTGCGCCATGATCTCCGTTTTCGGCAAGGGCGAGTCGATGATCTCGATCGCGTCCGCGCCGGTGATCACGGAGTACAAGCAGTTCTCGATCATGCGCTCGGGCCGCGTCACCACCGCCATCCACGACATGAAAGTCGGCGACGTGATCGGCGTTCGTGGCCCCTACGGCAACAAGTTCCCGATCAACGACTGGAAGGGCCGCAATCTCATCTTCATCGGCGGCGGTTGCGGCTTGGCCCCGATCTGGCCGGTGATCCAGACCGCGGTCGCGAACCGCAGCGACTTCGGCAAGATCACGGTCTTCTACGGTGGCCGCACCTCGCGCGACATCATGTATGCCGCCGAGCTGGAAAAGCTGCGCGGCGCAGCGGACGTCCATCTCTCGATCGACTCGCCCGAGGAAGGCTGGGAAGGCTATTGCGGCTTCGTGCCTGCGAACGTGATGAACAAGCCGCAAAACCCCGACAACACGATCGCGATAACCTGCGGCCCGCCGATCATGATCAAGTTCGTCATCAAGAACCTTCGGGACATGAAGTTCGAGGACGATCAGATCTACACAACCATCGAAAACAAGATGAAATGCGGCATCGGCAAATGCGGGCGCTGCAACGTCGGGAAAGATTACGTCTGCGTGAAGGGGCCGGTCTACTCCTGGGCGCAGCTGAAGACCTTGCCCCAAGAATATTGATAACAAAGCACATTTTGGAGGAGACAGCTTATGAATCTTGCCGGGATGCTTTATGGGGCTCAGCTTCTGAAGATGGTCGAATTTCCGACCTCCGAAGTGCTTGGACCAGAGGCGAGCGACGCGGAAATCAAGTCGCTGATCGCCAAGTGGCATGAGATTTTTGTCAAACCGAATTTCCGCGGCGGCGTCGGCAAGAAGGGCAAGGCCGGGTTGGTCGGCCGCGCCAAGGATTTAAGGACGGCTCTGAAAGAAAAAGAGCGCCTCTACTTCGTCGAGCACAGTCACGGCAATGCCGTAGCCAAAGCCCATGGCGTCACCTTCGAAGGCGCAGTCCCGGCCGAGCACGAGGTTTATGTCTCCATCGCCGACTCAACGCGTTACCGCGCGCCGACGCTCACCATCACGCACCGCGGCGGCGTGGACATCGAGGACCTGACGAAGGACCAGATCGCGGAGATTCCGTTCGATCCGCTGACCGGGCTCAAGTCGTTTGTGATCACCAATGCTTTGACAGACATCAAGGCGCCGAAGGAGATCATCTCGCCGCTCGCGCAAAATCTGCCAAAGCTGTGGGACCTCTTTCATTATAACGGAATGACGACGCTCGAACTCAATCCAATCCGCATGATGCCGACCGGCAGGGGCGGCCTGACGCCTGTAGCTTGCGACTTCAAATGCGGGTTCGACCGGGATGACCCGCGCGTGAAGCGTCTCAATTTGCCAAAGCAGCTGTTCGTCGAGGACTACACCGACTTCGAGTACGAGATCAATCAGCTGCGCACCTATCAAGGGCAATCGGACGTCTCGGTCATCAATCCGAAGGGAACTATCCTGGCCCCCACCTTTGGCGGCGGCGCGAACTCGCTCGTAACCGAGTTTCTGGGCGACGACGCGATCATCTCATCGGACTTCGGCGGCAACCCGCCCTACGAGAAAATGCGCGATGTCATGCGCATCTGCCTCAAGCACTGGCTGAAACAGTCCAACGTGCTCTTCATCATTGGCGGCAAGGCCAACAATACGGACATTTTCGTCACCTTCCGCGCCATGGCGGACGCACTGCGCGAGTATTTCAGCGAGCATGGACCGACGCCCGTCTATGTCGTCATCGGCCGCGGCGGTCCCAATCTCGCGCGCGGCATGCTGGCCTTCAAGGACGTATGCGACATGATCGGTTTGCCTTACCGCATCTTCGGCTTCGATTCAGCGATGACCGACGTCGTGCGTTATGCGCAAGCCGCAGACCTCTGGATGAAGAATGGGGGACGCGAAGCGCTCGCCCGGAAACTCGGTGTTGCCCCGTAAAGGCGCAGCCAGGCCTTTGATCGTTTGAAACGTTTGCGAGACGGAGTTTTTGGGGATTGCAATGAATCAGAATTCAAGGAATTGAGAGGTTCAAGTATTTCGTGGGCATAAGGTCGCTGGCCGACATCGCCACGCGCGAGGATCGGGTCTGCGTCTTGAATATCCTTGGTAACGAGTTGCGCGCCGTGGCTCCCATCAGCCATGCCTACTCCCGCGGCAATATCGTGTTCGGCACATCGCCAGGGCGGCGCGGTGAAGTCCTCGAAACCCCGATCGGCCCCATTCCCGTCTACAATAACGTTCGCGATGGACTCGACGACGGACACAACTTCAATGTGGGCGTGATCCACCTGCCACCGGCGGCGGTGCGCGATGGCGCTCACGAGCTGATGCGCGTCAACAAGCACGTCCAGAAGATCATCATCCTGACGGAGAAGGTGCCCGTCCATGATTCCCGGGAGATCCGGGCGATGGCTCAGCAACGCCATGTCGATCTCTTCGGCCCGAACTGTCTCGGCGTGGCCGACGCCTGGAACCATGTGCGCATCGGTGGCCCGCTCGGCGGAGAGCGGCCCGAGGAATCCTTGCGCAAAGGCTCCGTCGCCATCTACTCGAACTCCGGCAATTTCACCACGACCATCGCGAGTTACCTCGGATCCAGCGGCTGGGGAACGACGACCAGCATTTCCAGCGGAAAGGACGTCTATATCGGCTTCGCACCGGCGGAATTCGCCTGCGCCTTCGACTACGACTCGCGCAGCAAGGCGGCCGTCATGTATATCGAGCCGGGCGGCTACTATGAGGAAGAGCTTGAGTTTTCAAAACCGGTCATTGCTTGCGTCGTGGGACGCTGGAAGGCGAAACTGACGCGCGCTGTCGGCCATGCCGGCGCGATGAGTGGCACCGGCGACAGCGCCGAAGCCAAGGAAGGCTGGTTCCAGAAGATTCTTGGGGTCGACGAAATATTCACCCCCGAACGGCCGGTTGTCTCAAGGGCCGGGGCGGTCGTAACGAACATTGCACATATCCCGATGGCGCTGACCGCGGTGATGAAGCTCCATGGCGTGCGGCCAGATTTTGCCCCCGAGGGCGACCTGACGCTAAAGCCGTGGTTTGGCAACAATCAAGGTCTTGAGCTGCCGCCCGAACTCGCCATCCCGCTGATCGAGCCTATCCAGCCTTACAAGGATCAGATCGAGGCGCTTTCGAAGCAGGTTGGCACGATATTCCCGCGCAAATCCATGAAAGACCGCTCGGGCAGCTCGATCATGGATGCCAAGACTCAGGTTACGCGGGTCAGCGGCGTGTCCATCCTCGACTCTGCGAAATATCCTCTGGAGTCCAATTGCTGCCTTGCACTCACCCGCGAGCATAACGACGCCAACGACAACGCGTTGTTCAACACGGCCATCGCTGCCGAGGTTAACCTCAACGAGACTGCCGTGAAGGTGGCTGACGCGGCGCGCGAGTCGGGAAGCGCCCCTAACACCGTCCTCGCTTCGGCATGCGCACTGGTCGGGCCAAAGAGCGTGGCGGCCGCCCGCAAGGCGGCAGATGCGCTGATCGATCTTTTCGGTCTCTCCGGCCTGAAGACAGGCGACCAGGACGGCTTCGACTTTTCGGCCGTTAAGGCGAGTCCAGAGCAACTCGCAGCGCTCGTGGGCAAGAACCCCGATGCCAAGGCCGCCGCAATGCTGGCCGGGCTGAAGGCGCGCGGCGCAAAGTCCGTCTTCGTGGATTATCTCCAGTCGTTGAATGGCTATCCCACCGCGGACGCCGTGCTGGCCGCCATTACAACGACGATCTCCTGGAGCGCGCTGATGAAGAAGAAAATCACGCGCAACACGATCAGGAATTTCCCCTGGTATGCGCGTCTTTTCGCCACCATCATCGGAGCCTCCGACGAGGGCAGCAAGCACGGGGCCAACTCTTTCTGCGGCGTTCCTGTCAGCGATCTGATCAACAGCTGGTCTGCCACGGAGATGGCTTACCTGGCGCTGATCGGCGAAACGCCCACGCCCGAGAAGCTCTTCCCGTTCCAGGTGCTCCTGGGGCTCATCATCTCCAACGGCCCGGGTACAATCTCCGCGCAAGGGTGCAAGGGCGCGGTGTCGGCGGATGGTCCGGAGACGCCTGATCGCGTGCAGATCAACAAGGCGATGATCGGCTTCCTCACACACACGGGCTTCTCTCACGGCGGCAATGGCTTTGAAGGCATGCGCTTCCTGATCAGCCAGTTCGGCGAGACCAATCTGCAGGATGCGGGCGACCCCAATCATGGGCTCGACCTCGCAGCCATGGCCGGACGTTTCGCAGACAACTTCGCCACGCAGAAGAAGGCGAAGAAGGGTGTCGGCGGCGACGTGCAGGCCATTCCCGGCATTCATCACCCGATCTTCAGAAATCAGGTCGTCAACAAGGATCCGCGCGAGGTCTACCTTTCACAGCTGTTCAAGGAGCGCGGCGAGTCCAACGTCTTCCACGACTTCTACAGCGCGCTCGTGCAGGCGCTTTTCGAGCACGGCGTCACGCCGAACGTCTTCTGCGTGAACATCGATGCCGTCATCGCATGCCTGCTCTTGAAAACGCTTTGGCCGCGCTACCGTTCGGGCGCTTTCTCCGAGGAAGCCTTGGAGAGCGCCGCCTTCACGGCCTTCCTGTTCGGACGCATGGTTGGCTGCGCGGGCGAGATCGACGACCACATCAACCGCGGGCGCAACATGGATACGCGCACGGCGGCATCCCAATGCTCCTATGTCGTATAGGATGGGCGCGAAGCCCTGGACGCTGAGTGACACAGTTTTTCGAGGTTAACAGAATGGCGAAGCACGAACCGAAGATCTTCTGGACCAAAGTCGATGAAGCCCCGGCGCTCGCGACCTATTCGCTACTGCCGATCGTTCAAGCGTTTACGCGGGTTGCAGGCATCGATGTCGAGACGCGTGACATCTCATTGGCGGGAAGGATCCTCGCAAACTTCCCTGA
>CAWHYO010000037.1:0-61862 GCA_963833565.1 uncultured Alphaproteobacteria bacterium | reverse complement strand
GCAGGCATCACACTTGCCCGTGGGCAATGGCTGGCGTTCCTGGAATTTTGATGACGAATGGGAACCAGACTATCTCACCAGGCAAATCGAGCACGCAAATGCGATTGCCGGGCTGTGTATGCAAGCGGCGAATTGCGTTTTTACCTACAATAACGTCGGGCCGTCAAACCTATTTCGAAGAAAATGGGGCTATGGCCGTCTTTGAGGGGACGGATTACGTGTTGATTTAAGAACCTTCGCTTTTTTGGTCTCCCCATCAGCCATGGCAAGTTGGCTCAATCATTGTTCGACGCGATGCCGCCATGAAGGCAGGTTTATTCGATACTGATTTCAACTTTTCCGAGGATTTAGAGTTTTTGGCGCGTGTTTCTTTGCAGGGCCCTTTGGGCCTGATTAAGGATGAGTTGGTAGATATCTATAGCAGGGATGAGCCCGCGGAGCGCCTGACTATCAAGCCAAAAAATATCGAATTGGGGTTAAAGTATCAGATGATAGGATTTACCAAAAGCTTAAGCTTAATTGTGAATTAGGTTATAGAGAGCGCAAGGCGTTGAATAGGGCTATGAGCGCCAACAGGCGTGCCATAGGAAATCTAGTTTTAGAAGCGGAAACATAAAAGGCGCCAGAGATTGCTATAAACGCGCACTGTTTATTGATCCATCGATTTGCTCCTTCGGGAAATTTATCCTCTCTTATCTGCTGCCGCCGGGTGCTCTTGCGTCGATGAAGGCTCCAGGCCGATGAGCGCCGACGAAAACCTCCGGAACCAAGATTGCCGGGAAAAGAACGGCACGCAAATTGGGTCTCATTGGTAGAGGACTTCGGACAGCGACCTTAACCAAGCCTCATTCATTTTGACGCGGCTCTTCCGTATGGGATATATTCACCCCAAATACGACAAGTTCGGAAGAATTAATCTGTTGCTGATTATCACGTATTGATGCCGGCGATAGCCGCGGCGTCGAGAGGCGAGGACCCTATGCTTCAGACGAATAGGCTGCAGAGCGATAACGAGTTTCCGGAAGGCCTAGCGCAGAGCGGCGAGGGCGGCGGCATCGGCAGCATTATCAACTTTGTTGTAGGTTTCCTCAGGCGCCGATACTTGTGGATCGTAGTCTCAGTCGTGATCGCAATCACAGCTTGCGTGGTCTATCTGCGTATCACGCCGCCGACTTATACCGCGCAGGCTCAGATTCTTTTGGCGGCTCCCCCACAATTCGTAAAGCAGCAGTCGCTTGCGGCTCCCGAGTTCGATCTCGGCCAGATGGAAACGCAGCTCCAAATAATAAGATCAAGGGCGATAGCGGTCGCCGTTATCAAGCAGCTCAAGCTTGAAGATGACCCGGATATCGAAAGATTCCGGGCCGTCATTTTTCTCGTCGTTGTGGCGTCGGATCCATAAATGGATTTGCCCCCGCCCAATGAGCGGCAAGTTCAGGCTACGGATCAGCCGCCTGAAAACATGATCCTGGCGTTTCAAGAACGGCTTGCGGCAAACCGGGTGAACTTCAGCAATGTCATCGAAGTCAGCTTTAGCGCAAGTACCGCCACACAGGCAGCAGAAATCGCCAACGCGACGGCGCAGGCCTATATTGCCGATCAATTGAACGCAAAATTGGAGGCCAATCGCCTTGCAACACGCTGGCTGCAGGAGAGGCTGCGCGACCTCGCAGAGCAGGCCCTCCAGGCCGAGCGCACCATCGGCGCCTACAGATCCCAGAAGAACATCGTCTCATCCGGAGGCAAGCTGATCGACGAGCAGCAGGTGACCGACCTGAACAGCCGGCTAGTGGCTGCTCGCGCGCAGACATCAGAAGCCTTGGCAAGGTTGAACCGTTACGAAACAACTCTTAATGCCAACTTGCCGGACTCGGCCGCAATTGGCACCCTTGACGCCGCTGGCTCCGATGCGGTCAGCAACCCAATCATCAACAATCTGCGTGAAAAATATCTCGATCTGTCTAGACGCGAAAGCGAGTATTCGGCCCGCTTCGGCCGGGACCATCTCTGCGGTCGCGAATATCCGAAGGCAAATGCGTGACCTTCGCACGTCCATCCTCGACGAAGTAAAGAGGCTTGCCGAGTTTTCCAGAGGCGAATTAGATGTTTCGAAGCGGCGTCAGGAGGAACTTGAAAAGCAGCTGGCGGAGGCTATATCCCAGTCGCGCACGACGGATTCCGCCGAACTGACTATACGGAGCCTGGAGAACCAGGCCAAAGCTTTGCGGAGCATGTATGATAGTTTTCTGCAGCGCTACATGGGCTCGCTGCAGCAGGAGACATTTCCTATCACGGAGACGCGGGTGCTCTCTCCGGCCGCGCCGCCACAGTACAAAAGCAAGCCTAAGGGCAAGAAAATCCTGATGATTGGCCTAGTAGGCGGGCTTGGTCTAGGAATCGCATTGGGTTTGTTGAAAGAGATCATGGATCGAGGCTTTAGAACGTCCGCGCAAGTCGAGCGCGCCCTGGAGCTGCCATGCCTCTCATTGGTTCCCTTACTTCCTAGTATAGAAGAGGCGTCGCCGCCACTTCAGTCCGAAGAGGATTTGAAACGTCGATATATTTCGACCAGCTCTGCAATACACCATGCCGTTGTAGACATGCCCCTGTCGCGGTATGCCGAGGCCATTCGCTCGATCAAGCTTGCAATCGACCTCAGTCCCGACAAGACATCCGCACCGATCATTGGCATCACGTCAGCTATGCCCAGTGAGGGCAAAACCACGATCTCGACCAGCCTCGCCCAACTCATTGCCCACTGCGGAAAGAAGGTCATCGTCATCGACTGCGATCTGAGAAAGCCGATGCTCACCAAAAATCTTGCGCCGAAGGCCGCAATTGGGTTGGCGGAAATCGTCAGCCAGGAACGATCGATAGAGGAAGCTATCTGGAGAGATCCGAAGACCAATCTCGTCTTCCTTCCGGCCGCAGGGCCTGGACCTGTGATCCATACTACCGAGATCCTTTCCGCCGAAGCGACGCGCGAGCTGTTCGCAAAACTGCGGGCGGACTATGACTATATCATTGTCGATCTCCCGCCGCTTGCCCCTGTGGTCGACGTTCGCGCAACGTCAATGCTCATCGATCGTTTCGTTCTGGTCGTCCAATGGGGGCAGTCTAAAATTGACACCGTTCAGCATGCCCTACACGTCGCTCCGCATATCTACGACCGCATGATGGGCGTGGTCCTCAACAAAACCGACATCAAGGAGATGGTGCGCTGGGATTCATACACGAGCGACTATTATAGCGACAAGCACTACGCTCTTTACGGCTTATCGGAATTGGGCTAGCTAGCTAGCGCAACTCAAACGCACGAACCGGGAAATGTCACGCGGCGTAGGTCGGCGAGCAATCGACTTCCCGCACAAGATTGGCCGATCCTTGACAGCGGCAAGGCTATGGCGGGTAGGCAGCCGCTGCAATGCTGGTTCTAACGATCGCTTTCACTTTTGAATGGCCACGTCGCGCTTTGAGGCGCGCCGCTGCAAGAGTAATATCCGGCGCATCCGCACCGATTTTTCGCCGACGGGGAACACCGATGGTCACGTTGAAGTCAAAGTTCGAGCAGGCGGTCGCTGACAGCAAGACGCTGCCCGTGCGACCCGACAATCAGACGCTGCTGCAGATCTATGCGCTGTACAAGCAGGCGACCGTAGGCGATGCCACCGGCAAGCGTCCGGGCTTCATGGATCTGGTCGGGCGCGCGAAGTGGGACGCCTGGAAGGCGGTCGAGGGCAAGTCGACCAACGAGGTGATGCAGGCCTATGTTGACCTGATCGAGTCGCTGAAGTAGGCGCTATTCGCGGCTGCGGCGCGGTGCGGCGGTCTTCGCCACCTTCTTCGCCGACGCCTGGGGCTTGGCCGGCGTGGCCTTGGCGAGCAGCGCTTCGAGCCTCTTCTCGATCTCGGCCTCGATCTTTTCACTGAATAGGCCCAGTAGCAGTCCCAGCCGAGCGTGCAGGGCGAAATGATCGGCAGCGACGACCAGAGTGCCGCTGACTCCACTGCGCGTGAATTCGACCGTGTCGCGCTGCAGGCCCTCGATCACGGTGCACTGCATGTCGAAGTCGCGCTCGACCTGCTCCGCCCATTGCCAGGCAATCTGGCGTGCCTTGGCCAGGCCGAGGCGATGTTCGCGGTGCATACGGATGTCAGGCACGGTTGGCGCTCCGGGTGGTCGGGAGCCGTTCCCGCTTACGCGGAAAGGCTAGCAGGGCGGGGGAGAGAATAAGGATTCGAGGCAATACCTACTTTGCCGAAGGTTTGATTGTGGCCGCAAGTTGAAGCGTTCGTCGGTGGATTTCTTCAGCGCTTAAGTTGTTCGTGTCCTGGGGAAACGAACAGGAGGTTGTTGGCGAGCCCTTGTCGCTGCATGATCAATGCAATTGAGGCGCTACGAATGAAACAGCGACAAGGGCGATTATGAGCCCAACGATGGAGTTCCAATTCATACAAGTCAACAAAAGGCAATAATAATTTTTCGTTCATCGCCGAAGACTTGCGCACGAGATACAGAAATTCCCAACAGGTGGGGATTCGTCGTTAACATTTTATTGAACGGTTGATTGCGGCAATAAACTGCCGCCGCCCTACAAAAGCCGTAAAGCTCTTTTCCTGCGCGCTAAATTCTGCGACGGATCGTCCGCTCAATATCGTACGGGGGGCAGCCGTGGGGCGGCTTGGAGTGCGGCGGCGGCTTTGAGGGTTTTGCTGTTGATCTCAGCCGCAAAATGCTTGTGGTCCCGAGTTAGCGCGAGCGCAAGAGCGAGCGAAGCGACAAAGAGGATGATTGCCACCGTCGCAGCGCGTTTCCATTCGGACGGATTACCCAAAACCTGAAACAGCTGGGCGCCGCTACGAATGCGGTTTGCTCGTGAGAGGGGAGAGGCGATCAGAGCCCTTATCGATAGAGCGGTCATTACTTTACTGAACGAGTGGATTTGCCTCTGTGCTCATCATCGGATGAGAGGCACACCCTAGCCTTGTCGCAAAAAAATACAACAGTTTTTCACTTTCATTGAAAATTGGAAAAAATGCCTTGACCAACTAGGCTACTGCTGCCTGGGGGCCGCTACCCTATCCCGCCTGCCACTTGCCTTCTCGTATCAAGGGGCTGCGAGTGCAAAGAAAGCCCCGGACGGCGCTGCGCCTGCGCTTAAAGTAAACAAGACAGCCGCTCCAAGTGCAAATTATTCATATCAGGAAATAGTCGCAAGAGTTCGAGTGCTCTATCGCTGTTATTCTTGGAATGCCGAGTTAGTCTTATCAGAAGACGTCAAGGCAACTCCGGAAGAAATCGAAGAATCTCGACTTTATGCATATCAAGGTGATTGGCTCTGATCTCTAGTCATAAACGTTCAATATATTCCTTATGCAATACTTTCACCGCCTGTTCGGCGTCCTTTTCATCAACAACGAAGGTGATGCTGACGCCGCCAGCGGCCTGCGAAATCATTTCGACCGAAATCGCAACGCCGGCATCTCCCAAGACGCTGAACATCCGGCCGACAACCCCCGCAGCGTTTACACTGCCGCCGACGGCACAGATGATCGCCTTATCCGCTTCAATCGATACTTCGCCGATGTTGGAGAGTTCATCCGCGATCTCTTCAAGATGTTCGTCATGGTCGATCGTCAGGGAGACGCTTGCGACCGAGGTCGCGATCACATCGACGCTGATGCGCCGCTTTTCGAGGACGCTGAAGATGCGTGCCATGAGGCCGCTTCCTTCGAAGAATTCCGGGGAGTAGATGTGGAGCATGGTCACCCGCCGCTTGATCGTAAGCGCCTCGAGGGTTGCGCTTTTGTTGGCGCGCTCCGCAAAGGTCGAGACAATCGTCGTTCCCGGAAGCTCGGGCTTGAACGTATTGCGCACCTCGACCGGAATATGCGCTTTCATCGCAGGCATGATGGTTTTGGGATGCAGGACTTTGGCGCCGAAGTAAGCCAGCTCGCACGCCTCTTCAAAGGCGAGTTCCGGCACGACGCGCGCTTGCGCCACGATGCGCGGGTCGGTCGTCATGATGCCGTCAACTTCCTTCCAAATCTGGATCGTCTCCGCACCAATCGCGGCGCCGATGATGGATGTGGTGTAGTCGGTGCCGCCCCGGCCTAGCGTTGTCACCTCTCCCGCTTCGGTCTTTCCGATAAATCCCGTGACGACCGGCACTTCGTCTATTTTCGCTATCGCTTCTTTTATGAGCGCAAACGACGAAGCCAAAGGCTCCGCATGGCCAAAATGATCGTCGGTGATCATGCCGATGTCCCATGCATTGTGCGCGCGCGCTGCTATGCCATCTTTCGACAATTTCGCCGCGACAATCTTTGCGCACATGCGCTCGCCAAACGATTGGAACAGGTCGAGACGTTTCGCATCGAGCGGCACGCCGCGCGACCCGTTCACCACCTGTTCGAGTTCGTGCAATTCCCGTGCGCAGATATGGCGATCAAGGCCAAGTTTCTCGCTTGTCTGTTCGTGGACTGAACGAATAAGCTGCAGCTTATCGCTTCCCTGCCCTTTCGATGCTTCTTCTGCGAGCCGTATCAGTGCGTCGGTGATTTTCGTTATGGCGGAGACGACGACAACCGGCTTGCGGGCGAGAGACTGTCTCACGACAGAGGCGACCTGCGAAATAGCGTCCGCATTCCCGACCGACGTTCCGCCGAATTTCATCACGATCATGGCTGGGGCCTCACAACGCCAGCTATGGAACTATACGTGCCCGGCTCAAAAGCGTGCGCAGCAGAAGCCATGAGATTTCATGCCCAGACAAGAGGTTTCAGAAAGGCAATCAACTCCTGCGCGGAGGCCAGAGTTGTCGCTTCAAGCAAACTCATTCCCCCGTCCACAACTGCCCAACTGCGGCTTTGCGTTGTCGCTGCGGGAAAAGCCGCAAGCCGTACAAGCCTACAGGCAAATTCACCGCGTGTGCGTCTTTGCGTAGGTAATGGCAAATTCCTTGAGCGCGGGGTTGTTCATGCCGAGAGCGGCGGCTTCTTTTTCAGCACGATCTAGGTCCCAATGATCGACTACGAGGCGTTTGATAAACCACATCGTGGCTGCACGTCCCCCACTGAGGCAGTGAATGAACGCAGGCTCAACACCCTTGGTTGTTATGATTTCAATGAATTCTGTCGGCGGCGGCAGGGTCAGGCAATCTAACGTTGAAAGGGACGTGAAAATAGCGGAGCCCGGCGGCCTTCGCGGCGGCCTCTTCCTCCTCGACATTTGCCACCGCTTCGCTGGCCTCCTGCAGGTTAATGAGCGAAATGTAGCCCATCTCCTTAATCGCGGGCACCGCAGCTGCTTTGATGGCGCCAGAACAAGCGACAGCCGTTTGGAGGCGGGAAAGATTGGTGATGCCGGGCACCGTCTCGCGGGTGACATCCTGCGCCGCGGCCGGAACGGCGACCCACGCGGATGTAAGCAAGGCGACGGCGATGAAGAAACGTGGTCTCATGGGGGAGCTTTTTCGTGAAAATGGACGCAGCCAACGCAGCCTTTGCAAGACAGCATCTTCTCCCTATTGTCCAAAATTCGGCTCGTCAAGCTTCAGCGGCTTGTGTTGCCAGGTCGAGTAGCCGCAGCCGTCAGGGAATGATGTTCATGTTCCCGCCACGACCAACCTGCTTGCGGTTTCCCCTGGCGCCTGCGCTCATCGAAGATGGTGATGGGAAAACCGCCAAGGTGCGGCGCTTGGTCGCGTAGCCGAAACCATCGATCTTCTTTCTTGTTCTGCAGTCCACGTCGTCATCTCGCCGTCGCAGGCCGCGGCTACAATTCCTGTAGCGCCGGGGAGGAATTACATGATTGAAGACCCGTCCGAAATCCCTCACAGCATGCACGATCGCCGAACAAAGGTGAAGCATGCCCATGCCGCCTATGATCAGATCGCCGCTTATGTGACCACCGCCATGAGTGCATGGATGGGCACGATCCCTTCAAATCCTATGACGGCTGGCATCAAAGATGTTCAAGACCGTGCCATAGAGATCGCGAAGCAAAATACCGCGTCGGCTTTCACGCTCGCCGGCAAGATCGCAAAGGCGAAGACGCCCCCAGGAGGCTTTCGCACTTCAGACGCAGTTTGCTCAAGACCGGATGCAGGCTTTCGTCAAGCAGACGCAGGATTCTGCAGGCTGATTAAAAACTATCCAGAAACCAACCACAAAGCGGCTGAGCGTTTTGCTCTGTTGCAAGGTGCGTCAAGAGAAGCCGTGACCCAGAGGTTACCGCCGAGCGCCGCCCGCTTGCAAGGGCGGCGCGGCGGGAGCGTTACTCACCCATTGGCGCGTGAGGCTTTCCTAGAAGCGCGTTTTGACGTCTTCTTAGCCTTTGTTTTGGCAGCGGATTGCATCCCTTCGAGGTGAGCCGATAGCCTGTCCGCCACCTTGGTCAACTCCTGTACCTGCATCGACAGCGCATCGATATCATTTTTCGTGGGGACATCGAGGCTATGCAAGGCGCGCTCCACGCTCTCGACAAAGTTTTGCTCGGGCGTCTCACAGGTGTGCGTCGTTTTCACATAAGAACCGGGAGCATCTTCGATCGGCGTGAGATTGCCGTCTCCGGGCTGGCGGGCCGGCACCGACTTTCCGGCGAACTGACTGACCCATTGATCCCAATCCACCCACCATGATCCTTCGTGGCGCTTCGTCCCGGCAAACCAGTCGTCCGGGGTGGCGGCGATCTTATCGTTCGTCCAGTAGCAATATTTCTTGCCGGCCGGCGGGTTCATCACTCCGGCGATATGGCCCGAGGCCCCCAGCACGAATCGCACCGGACCGGACACGAGCTGAGTTCCGGCATAGGTCGATTTCCACGGAGCGATGTGGTCCTCGCTGGCCGACAGGAAGTACTGGGGAGTCGTGATGCGGCGAAGATCGATGCCCACCCCGCCGAGCGTGATGCCGTCCGGTTCACGCATGCGATTGTGGAGGTACATGTTGCGCAGATAGTAGCTGTGCATCGTCGCCGGCATGTTGGTCGAGTTCAGAGTTCCAGTACAGGATGTCGAACGGCATCGGCTCCTGGCCCAGGAGATAGTCCTTGACGAAAAACGACCAGATCAGGTCGTTCTCGCGCAGCATCCTGAAGGCCTCGGCCAGGTGATGGCCCTCCAGATACCCCTTGAACCGCATGTGCTTCTCCAAGAGGTCGATCTGCGCCTCGTCGACGAAGACCCCAATTTCGCCCGGCTCGGAGAAGTCGAACATCGACGTGAAATAGGTGCAGCTGACGATCCGATTGTCTTGCTTGGCCGCCATGTAGGCTGCGGTCAGGGCCAATAGCGTTCCGCCTATGCAATAGGCAACGGCGTTAATCTCCTTCTCACCCGTCGCCTGCTCGATCGCGTCGATCGCGGCAATTGTACCGTTGATCAGGTATTCGTCGAAGGCTTTGTCGGCATAGCTTTCGTCCGGATTGACCCATGATATGAGGAACACCGTATGGCCCTGGTCGACCGCCCACTTGACGAATGAGTTCTTGGGCTGCAGGTCGAGAATGTAGAACCGGTTGATCCATGCCGGCACAATCAAGAGCGGCCGCTGGCGCACCGTTTCGGTCGACGGCGTGTATTGCAAGAGCTGCATCATCTCATTCTGGTAGATGACCTTGCCCGGCATCGCCGCGATGTTCTCGCCGACGTGGAAGTGTTCCAGATTGGTCATCTTGACGTTGAAGTTGCCCCCGTTCCGATCCAGGTCCTGCATCAGGTGGGCAACGCCCTCGAGCAGGTTCTGGCCCTTGCTTTCTATCGTCGCCTTGAGGACTTCCGGATTGGTCGCCGCGAAGTTGGTGGGCGACATCGCATCAATGTATTGCCGGGTGTAGAACTGCACCTGCTTGATCGTATGCTCGTCAAGCCCCTCGACCCCGCCGACAGCCGATTGCATGTGCTGGGCCGTCAACAGGTAGCACTGCTTGATGCAGTCGAAGATGACGTTCTCGGCCCACGCGCCGTCCTTGAAGCGACGGTCGGTCGGCGCCGGGGTGGCCACCGGCTCAAAGTCTTTGTTGAACAGCAACTTGGCCATGCCCCTTTGCCAAAGGTCTGCCATGTTCTTCCAGTAGTTTGCTTGCTCCTTGGCGATGTTGGCTGGGTTTTCCCACGCCTTGACCGCCATGTCCTGAAAGGCCTTGCTTACGATTGTCGGATGCATGATCGTAAAGCCATCATCTTCTCCAGTATGCTTGATGTACTCATTGACCAGATGAAGACTTTTTTCGGCGATCTCACCAACAATTGACTCGAACTTTTTTGCCGGCTCAAGATCTTTTTGCGCGACCTCGGAACCTCGTCCATCTTTTTGTGCGGTATTCATTCCTATGCTCCTCCCTTTTTTTGCCCTGCCACCAATATCATACCGGATACTGTGAGTAACGAACGGCGCGATCCGGCGCTCCTCGACGGCGGTTCCAATCCCCTGGCACTACCTGGGACATCGTTGGCAACCTGACAAAATAGCCCCTTGCCATAAGCGTAATCGGATCCGAGGCCGTGTCCAGTTTTTGCAGAACGTCCTCGCCTCTCGTTTTGCCGCTTTCCTGCCGCAGCCCACCAAGGGTGTCTTTCGTCGTATGCTAATTTTACTTAATTCTCCACAGATGGCAAAATAAGAGGAACGAGCAATCCCTGTCCGCCTTCGGGATCCACCCCTGCCCATGCAGGCCATGGGTCAGACAGGGAATTTTGAGTTACCGGAATAGCTTAGAAGTGGACTATAGCTTTCGGAGGCTTCCTCAACTCGGATATTGGCGCGTTTGAAGAGAGCTGGACGTTCTTAACTCCATAAGATCTTAGCCTGAGGTTTGCTTTCGATGGTGCACTGCGGCATTTAATCATTTTGCGTTGCGGCAATTTATGCTGAACAATGGAAACATGATCACGCTGGAAGATTGCATTGCATTCTGTGGGGCGTCCGAGGAAGTGGTGCTCGTCATCGCAAAGCACGAGCGCATTCCCGAAATTGTGGCAGCCAGCCTAGTCAGTTCCTTGTTGAGCGCAGAGAACGGCGCCAAAGAAATCCGGGACATGATCGTGGACAACATCCGGCAAGCCCAGTTTCATGGCGACAGTAAGCATGTCTTGAATCTTCTGCATGTGCTGCACCACTTCCTCAAGGTGCACCGCCATGCGATCCCACCCTTCCGTCCCTGGAGCGCGTATTTTTGAGCCAGGCGAGGCTTCCACAGACGAACGTTAAGCGTGGGTGCGCGGTTTTCGTGAAGGTCGGCGAGTGGGAACCGGCCTTAGGCTTGTGCAAGCATCGCAACGATAAGAAGCGCATCAAGTCATTCTAGAGCGTCGTGCGTTTAATCGGACGCATATCCGGCGGCGTTGAAGAAGTTCCAGCATTGTTCGGGCTCGAAGAGGCTGCAGATATCGCCGCTTTCAGGAGCGCGCCGTAATTTCTGGCTTGGGCTGCGCGCATATGGGCCTTAAGTTTGGAGAAGGCCATTTC
Source organism: uncultured Alphaproteobacteria bacterium (assembly GCA_963833565.1). Lineage (GTDB taxonomy): Bacteria > Pseudomonadota > Alphaproteobacteria > Rhizobiales > Rhodomicrobiaceae > Rhodomicrobium. Next base: position 50,393 of record CAWHYO010000037.1, on the reverse strand, counting down.
GATCGGGTTCAGATCGGGGCTGTAGGGCGGCAGGAACAGGAACCAGGCGCCCTTTGCCTTGAGGCATTCGGCGGCTGCCTCGCTTTTATGGCTGCTGAGATTATCGAGAAGGACCACGTCGCCCTCTGTCGAGGGTTGGGGCCAGTTGGGTCTCCACATAGACGTTGAAGGCGGCGCGGGTCATAGGCCCATCAAGCACCCACGGGGCGGTCAGACCGCAATGTCGCAAGCCCGCAATGAAGGTCTGCGTTCCCCATCGGCCAAAAGGCGCCAAAGCCCGCAGCCGATCCCCGCGCAGCGCGCGGCCGTAGAGCCGGGTCATCTTGGTATTCGTCGAGGTTTCATCAACGAAGACAAAAAGGCAAGCGCCTCGAAATCCAGAAAGTCCGCGCCTCCTTCACGTCAGCGCGTTCTTGCTCCGCCGCCAGAAGCGTTTTTTTATAGGTGAACCCCGCCCTGCAAAGAAGGCGCGATAGCGAAGCCGGGCTTGCCTGCACGCCCCGTTCCGCCTCCAGTACAGCCGCCAGTGCGGGCATGGTGATGTCGGGGCGCTTCTCTACACAGCCAATCAAGAAATCCCGGCAGTTGGCCAGTTTGCCGCCGCCCGAAGGTCGCCCCTGCCTGGCCGGCTCAAGCGATCCTGTCCTTTCTCGGAGCCGCAACCACTTCACGGCAAAACTTGGCGACACAACGAAATGGCTGGCCGCCTGACGCCGAGAGAAGCCAGACCCGACGAAATCAATAACCCGCTCGCGTAAATCCAAAGAGTAGCTCTTGCCCATGACCCACCTCCAACCATGGTGAATTACAGTCCGCTCACTTTAGGAATCCCGACGATTCCGATTTCAGGTCCGATGCTCTAGGCACGCCGTTCCGACAAGCTAAACTCAGCGGGGCGGCGGGGAGTTCGTGCTCGTCGAGGAAGACGACGACCTCATTCGCCAGACTAAAATCCCCTGGATACGCCGTCACTGAAGCGAAAGCCGGTCTGGAGCTATAGAGCGGCTCGACCCGCAAGAAGGGATAGCGATTCACATCGGCCCCGAGCCCCGTGCCTAAGCGCTAGCGAGGGCGTCGGAGAAGCGTCGCCAGCCAGCGATGAACCAAATTAAGCCGCAGCTCTCCTCGCAGCAACATGGTGCAATAGGCGGTCTGCGTCGCGTTCGATACACTGGCTCATGGCTAGCATCTTTTGAAGCCCTTGCGTCATGGAGCCCTGATAGCGCTGGAGGTCACCAAGGAGATCGTCGAGCCCTCCATCCACATTTTGGAGGCGTGCGCTTTCCACCTTTCCCAAAATACGGGTCGTCTCCAGAGCGGAAGAAGCCTTTTTCAGGTCCGCACAAGTTTCCGTAAAACGCTGGGCTTCCGATAGGATGTTCCGTAGCCCTTCGGCCGCTTTGGCTTCATAAGCCCGGCGCTGCCCTTCAAGGAGAGCGATTTCGGAACAAAGGGCCGTGCCATTCGCCTCGGTTTCGGCCTGAAATTGTTCAGACGCTTCCTTCTGAATCTTGGCGGTATCGACCAAGAAAAGGCCCTTGTTGACAGCCGCAAAGAGCTGCTTCGCCGCCTCGATGAAGTCGGCCATCATCGTCTTGAGGGCCGTTGCGAGGATATCGTAGTTCATCGCGATGACGCCGATTGCCGCGCCGGCATCTCCGAGCCGCGCGGCATGCACCCTGAGATTGAACGGCACGGTGCGGTGGGCGGCGTGATCGGCAACCACTCCATCGGCATGGTCCAGCAAAGCTGAGGCCTCGCGTGCCAAACCGTCGAACGAAGCGGCGGCTTTATCTGTAGAGCGCCCGAGCCGGTCATTGCGCGCTTTTATTTCCTGGCTAAGCGCAGCCGCCATAAAGGACCCGTAATCACGGAAGCCGAGCTCGGCGAGCCGCGCCAGCAATTTTTTTGCGCTCTCGGCGGGTTTCAGGCGCTGGGCGTTTTCAATGGCAGCAAGCCCCGCATACTCTTGCGCGATGAGAGGGAGAAAGGGGCCGGTTGGCTTGATGCGAACCGAGAGATAACCGCCTTCGATGGGCGTCACGATCGCAAAGACCCAATAGTAGCGGCCGTCCTTGGCCATGTTCTTGACGTAGGCACCGACGGGCTCGCCTTCTTCGATCGTATTCCAAAGGAGCCAGAACACGGCCCGGGGCATATCGGGATGCCGGATGATGCTGTGAGGTTTTCGGTAGAGCTCATCCCAGGAATACATACTGATGCGCTGGAAGACCGTATTCCCGAAGAGAATGTGGCCCTTTTCATTTGTTCTTGAGAAGAAGATATCCTCGATTGGAAACTGAACTTCCGCATTCACCGGCGTCGCTTGGTCGCGCCTAACCCGAGAGACTTTGGAAGCGGTTGCCGCTTGGTCGAGACCTTTCTCAGGCGTCGTCACGCTGTCAACTCCAGGCTTGATCGGGAGAGCCCGCCCGCAACGCAAGGGTTACGCGAGCTCATCGGCTTTCGACAATGTCTGTTAGGCTGAGCGCCTCCTTCCAGCGCGAGCAGGTGCCGGAAGGAGGCGTCGCAAATGAAGCGTGACGCGAAGAGAATAACAATCCAGGCGCACACAACCCAAAGGTATCATCATGCGCATTAAAACTACCTTAAGTATAGCTTTGCACGACGCGCCCATGGTCTCGTTCAACACAGTCTAATTTTACCTGGCAAGGAAAGAGGCGATGAACTGAAAGCGGGCATAGTGCGGATGCAATGGTCGAAGCGCCGTCCGCAGAATTTCATGGAGAGGTACATGCCAGGCTTTCCAATTCCCGGCAAAGAAAAGGAGCGCCTGAAGGAACTTCGAAATCTGCGTTTCAACGAGTGGGGTACAAGTGCCGCGCTCGACGATCTTTGCGCCATGGCAGCGAGGCTTCTCGACACGCCTATTGCGCATCTCTCGCTTTTGACGCGGGACGAACAGCTCTTTGCCGGTAAGATCGGCCTCGATGCGGACCGGACCGCAAGGGCGATTGCGTTCTGCGCGCACACCATTATGACTCCGGAGCCCCTCATCGTCGAGAATGCGGCTAACGACTTGCGCTTTTGCCAAAATCCGCTCGTGACCGAGCACCCGAATATTCGGGCCTATCTTGGCATTCCTCTAGAAACCGCGCCCGGCCTGCGCATTGGTGCTTTGTGCGCTGTCGATCAAAAACCGCGCGCGTTCACAGACGCCGACGTCCAAACCCTGACAAAACTTGCCGGCATTGCGGTGTCGATGATCAAAAGTTATCGCGCGGTGGTTGAACTCGACGATCAAATGGAAGGGGCTGTCGCGCTTCAAGAGAAGATGCTGCCGGACAAGGCGCGGATCGAGTACATTCAGGAGACCTGTCCGGTGGATCTCGCAAGCTATTACAAAGCACGCGACCGCATTGGCGGCGACATTTGGGGCATCGAAGCGACGAACCCCCAGCGTGTTTTTTTGTACGTCGCCGATTTCACCGGCCACGGCCTCACCGCTGCGCTCAACACGGCTCGGTTTCATTCGTTTATGCACATTGCAACCGAGCGCACGGACAAACCTGCCTCAATGTTGCGGCGGCTGAATGAACGTCTGCAGGAGGTGCTGCCGGCGGGTCAGTTCGCAACCATGTTCTGCGCCACAATAGATTTCAGGGCACAGACACTTGAATACGCGTCAGCTGGCGCGCCCCCGCAGCTTTATCGCCGATCCTTCACGGAGCCCTTTAAACTTCTGACAAAGCCCAGCCTTCCGCTCGGCATCCTGCAGGATGCCGTCTTTGAGAGCGAAACGGTTCCTTTTGAGCCGGGGGGAGCTCTTGTCCTCTACACAGACGGGCTCATTGAAACGCCAAGACCGCCGGATCCGATTTTCACGCCCGAGTTGTTGAAAGCGCTTCTCAATGCCTTCCCGAAGGGCGGTGCAGCCGAGGTAAGCGACAAGATAACGAGCGCGCTTTTCTTCGAGCCCACCATCGAAGCGGATGATGACCTGACCCTGATCGTGGCTAAGCACACAGGCGCGACCGTGAGCCATTGCTTGGATTTCGAGATTTGATGGTCCGAGGCACCGGGCGCCAGGGGTAGCCGCGCGTGGCGGAGTTTTGAAATCAACGGATTTTTGTAACTCGCCGCGTAAAACCCGCTGCCTTCAAAGGACGCCTACGTATCGCCGATGACGCTGCCGGCACAGGTCTCGCATTCGAGAATACAACTCTCATCACCTCGACGATGTTGGTAATAACCTACAGCGTTGCATAAATAGAAAGCGCATGTTCTATGTCGTCGAAAACGCGACCTCGCCCATTTTTTAGTACAAGCGCTTTATTACAGTAGCTTCTTATAGTCGACATATCGTGACTGACAAGTATCATTGCGCAGCGAAGGCGCTTCACGAACAGAGCGTCATGTGACTTCTTCTGGAAACTTCGGTCGCCGACCGCGATAACCTCATCAATTAAAAAGCATTCGAAGTCGATAGCGAGCATCAACGCAAATGCCAAGCGGGCGCGCATCCCCGACGAGTAGGTGCGGACGGGAAGAAAAAGCTGGCGGCCAAGTTCAGCGAAATCGTCGACGAAAGCGATAGCCTCATCGATAGGCTTATTGTAGATGCGAGCAATAAAGCGAATGTTGTCGAAGCCGCTCATGTTTACCTCGAAGCCGCCGCCAAAAGCGATTGGCCAGGACATGGATAACCCGCGATAAATTTCCCCTGAGGTTGGAGCTTCCACGCCTCCAACTAGCTTAACGAGTGTAGACTTGCCCGAACCGTTCCGGCCCAGAATAGCGATTTTTTCGCCTTCTGCTACGGAGAAAGAGACTCCATCGAGAACGCGCCGTGGCCCGATTGCCGTTTCATAGACCTTAACGAGATCCGAAACCACAATCCGCCTGATGGGCTCTTCACATGAACGTGCCGAAGTGCCGGCCTCCTCAAGCGAGCCGAGGTGCGTATTGGAAGTACCCTTCTTATCTTCGAAAGGGGGTTTTAAGCGAGACAACATCATCACTCATGCTCAATAATAGATTCGGCGAAGATCCTAAGAATCCAGTAAATGCAAAGCAGAAAACTAAAGACAACAGCTATAACCACAAAGCGTCTGGGATAACGGGCATAATCGGGTATATTAGGTTGCACGACTTTTTCGAGGTAAAGACGTTGCATATCCATGTCTCTGACAGCGCCTTCAAGCAACAAAAGCGCAGAAGAGAATGTCTTCACAGCGAGGTCTCGCTCAAGTAACAGTTTTTCGTAGACGGCTAACTTGGGCGCCAAAAAGTCATCACCTCCCGCGATTAGTACTTTCTGCTCACTAATCTGTTGCTCAATTGCCGTGATTCGAGCCTTGATTGATCCGATTTTCGGACTGCCTGGCGAGTTTGTAGCAACTTCACCCAGCTCCGCCTTGAGTTGGGCTATGTCTCCATTCATTTTACTAACGAGGTCAATCGCTGCTGCTCCTTGCCGAACGGGATCAAAGACAGACTGGCGATTGCGAAAATCGGTAATGTTTTGCTCAGCTTCCCAAACTTTCGTCCTCGCCTTTTCGAGTATGTCCTGAGAAAATGACAGGCTGTCTTTTTGCTGGCGGTCATTGAGCCGGTTTATCAAGGCTTCCGCGTGATCAAGGGCAACCTGCGCGATCCGTTTAGCATCTTCTGGGCGAAACGCATACACGTACAATATGCTTATGCCCTTCGAGCTGTCGAAATAAGGATATATGAAGTCATCGAGTCTACGATATAGGGCTTCAACGCTGTGTTCGAACCAAAATCGAGGATACCTCGCAAATAAGTCTGCCTCCGGACGTGCTGTAACCTCCAATAATTTTTCCTTCTCGACAAGAACCTCGATAAGATCCCGTGATGCGAGATAATCGTCGACAGCCTGGGTATAATCATTGGACTGCGACATCGAGGAAAGCGGAAGTAGGGTTGAAGAATCGGAGAGCCCATTCAAAGAAGCCGACATCGCTTTGCTTCGGACAATGAAGTGCGCCTCGGAAACATATATGTCCGATGCAATGAAGCACTCATATATAAACGTGAAGGATAACGGCAGACCAATGACCAAGACCGCCAGAGGGCGTCTTTTGAGCCCGTTAACGGCTTGAAGCAACCTTGATTTCCAGGACGGTGGAGAGTCGAGATCCCCGTTTGGCTGCTTCTCACGCGACGGTGGCCTAAGCTCGATTACTAATTCTGAGCCGCTTTCAGACATGAATTCATGCTCCATCACTTCCGACTCAAGTATGCCCTCGCGATCACTCAAAACGGATCGAAGTTTGTGCTTTCCGGACAAGGAGCAAGCCTATGGCTGTAAGCACAACATTACACTTTATGACGAACAGGGCGTCCCACTGTGCCTCAACCTGATGTCCATACATCCCATCTCGAGTAAGTTCAAAACAATGGACTAGAGGCGACCATGCAACTATTCTTGCATAGTCGTCAGGTAACCAGGATACCATGAAAAATAGTCCGGTTATGGGAAGCGTAACGTACATAAGGGGTTGAACGAACTTCTCTAATACTGGAACCATTAACGTCCCACCAGCGAGAACGAGTGCGATGGAAAATGAAAGCCATCCGCATAAAAGCCAGCCGGCAACGAGCAGGTACGGGTCATAAACCGGATCAAGAACGCCTATCAGAGCAAGCGGCGTGTAGATCAAAACAAAAGACAGTCCTGTGGCGGCCATCTCCTGGAAACCTTTGGAAATAAGGGCATCCATGTAATGGACATTTCTGTGCCACATAAGGTGTGCGGTTGACCTTGCGCAATGCATTAACCGAGGAACCAGATGACGCCAGAGAGTTATCATGGTGTAACCCGTCAAAGCAAAGGCCGCCGGGTTCACAGACTGCGCTATATGCGACGACAAGCTCCAGAGCACCATGATTGCCGCGGTAAATGTGATTGGCTCCCCCACGAGCCAGAATACGCCGAGATGCTCTCGACCGTGTTGAGTAAGCATTTCACGCAGCATGAGTGCGTGAATGACCCTCCTCTGCACATTAAAGGAAGCAAAAAAACGCTTGGCTCCCACTGATTGTGGTTTACTAATTTGCATGTTCTTTCGACGCAGAGATAACGAGCCATATTAACCCGTACAGGACAAAACTTATTACGAAAATCGCGAATATGTTTCGTGTACTTCTGGGCTCCGTTGCCTCATCAGGAAGGGCAGGGTTGACGATCGTCTCAATGTAAAGCTGCTGACGCAACGCTGTTTGGTGTGCTGCCTGCAAGTTATCAAAAGCTGCGGATAGAACCCTGTCCGCGAATTGCCGGTCGAGAGTCAGCCGCTCAAAAGTAGAAATCTTTGATGCAAGCGAGGCATCATGCCCCGCGATTTTGAATTTTTCCGAAGTAATCTGCTGATTTAGGGCGTTTACACGGCTCCGAAGGCTTTGCACGGCAGGGTTGGAAGGAGAGCCTTGAAGGGTTTCGTTAAGCTGACGCTGTGAGTTTGCCAATTCGCTTGTCAGCGACGCGATAAGATCGAGCACTTTTACCGAGTTCAGCTTCCGGATCCAGCGTCAATTCTGTATTTCTAAACGTCGTTATCTTTTGCTGGGAATCAATGACCATAGCTTCTGCGCGAGCCAGCTCCTTTTCGGCGACGGATACTGCGTCGCGATTGGATCGCTCGTTCATACGATTAATAAGCATCTCACTTTGATTGATCAGCAGGTCGCTCAACAGCTTGGCGTCCTCTGGTGAGAACGCTATGGCTTTCAAGGTGATGATACCGCCCTTCGATTGATACCAAGCGTCCACCTTGTCGAGGTAATATTCATATAAGGATTTAAAATTATCTCCACTCCAAAATGACCACCAATAAGGATAACTTGCAAACCAATCTGCAGCCCGGCTGGCGAATATTTTTCGTAAAGGGTGCTCATCATCGATTGCCTTCACTGCGTCACGCGAGAGAATGAAGTCGATGACGGCATAAGACTCGTCCTCGGCACGTGTGATACCGAAGCTTCGAAACAACGACGAGAGACCGCCAGTCTGGCTTCCACGGCTGCTGCGAACTATGAAATCCGCCTGAACGGCGTAGCGGTCAGAAGCTATGCCGAAATAATATAACCCGCTCACGAGAGTTGGGAAAATGACGAAGAGAACCAGTAAGAGCGATGTGCGCGACGTAGGGAGATAAGACGCACCATCCACAGCTTGCGGTCCATTTAACCGAGATCGCATCAGCACGAATATTTGCCCTCACCCACAAACTCACGATAGATTAAACAGAACTTCCGTAGCCAGGAATAGTCTAGCTCGGTCCCATCCCGCATCCAGAAGCTCAGTAATGTGCCCTATTTTGTGTAACTATATACATAGGCAGCGCTCACAGCCGGCGAGACCGCCGTCCCAACAATCCTCAGAAACTTAGCCAGCTCTGCGCCGGGGGCGTTAGAGACATAAACCATATCAGCTTCGCGCATATAAAAACTTTGTGCCAAAAATAAGCCAACGGGATCCCGCAAATTGACACGATAAATCACCGGTACACGAGCGTCTGCTGGTGGCAGCAGCCTATCCGGGTAAAAGACCTTCAAGAGATCTGCGGATTCGAACCGAAATATCAACACGCTGGTGGCGTCCGCCCTTTCGTCATTGAGACCGCCGACCCGCGCGATTGCCTGAGCAAGGGTAACGGTGGGCGCATCGAACGCTACCTCGGCATTCTGCCCGGTTGCTCCAAAAACCGTATAGGTTCTTTTACGAGCATAAAGCATCAGCACGTCACGTGGGCTAAGCCTCACATTCTCCGCCGGATTTGACGCTAGCGTCAAATACGGAATCGTTATGACGCGATTTCCTCTTGTCAGCGAAACAAATGTGTCGTGGACGGGGGCTCTGATCCCGCCGGCTACGGCGATGGCCTCCAGCACGCGCCCGTTGTTTGGACCCAACGGCACACGCCCACCGGTTACGGCATCACCGGCGACCGTAACCGAGTTGTCTTCGCTGTTCACAACGTTGACCAAAACCTGAGGATCTACAGCTTTTGGACGCAGCTGCGCTACGATCGCCTTTTCCACATCGCGAGGGGATTTGCCCACAACCTTCACATCTCCGGCAAACGGCACGTTGATGGTCCCAGTTTTCGGTACCACCTGAGATGGAATTGTTGTGCCACCGGCAGACCCAATTGTGGATGCCGAGTTGCCTGCTGCAACAGTGGTGAAAAGGTTACCGGGCGCTGCCTCCCAGATGTTTACCTGAATGGTATCTCCTACGCCGATAACGGGTGTCGAGGCCGGTTGGTATTCCGATAAACGCGTAAAACTCGCACCGGGCTGCGCCTTCAACGCAGAGACAACCTGCGGAGTGACGTCCACGACAGCGTATCCCCCCTGGGAGATATCGTCTTCTCCGCCTGGGCTTGAAATCAAAACCGGGCCTGCCCCTGGCAGAAAGCCGCAGCCGGCAAGAGAGAGAAGCAATAGAGATAAAGTAGCGAAGCAGACGCTCTTCATAACCCACCCAGTCAGCTGACGGTACCCAATCTCGTGAATGTCCATATGAGTTGTTAGCGTTGTGCAATCCGGTTCGAAAGGAAACGCAGACTATTCCTGTTGCTGTGGCGAAATAGTGATAAGGACAACAACCGTATGGTCGACAAAAAGCCACACTGCCCGCCAAAATTGAGCAATAGCAACGACAAGCAGACACGTTGAAATCTTAGCTGGTACAGATTTCAACCTAAGCGTGTGTGTAAAAGTCTGTCTACTATAACCTGCAATGTGGCGTCTGAAGCACAACACCTTTTCTAATACCCCGAATTGAAAATAAAACGATAGCCAGTCGCGCCGGGAATCAGCGCATAAGCCTAAATATTTTCTTGGGCAGTACACTTCTGGGGGATAGGGTGGCGCGGATTTTTTCGTATCGAGCCCGTTTGGGAGCTTTTTCCGTATATTGGCTAGGGACCTGACTGCACGTGGTCACCAGGTTTGGCGAATTGCCTGGGATGGCGGGGACTTTGTTTCGATCCCCTTGCGCCACAGAATCACGTTTCGAGGTCGCGACCGGGATTATGAAAGCTTCATCAAGGCAGCAGTCCTAAAGCATCACATAACCGCCGTTGTGACGTACAACGATACCGGCGAGCGCAATCGTGCCGCCATACAACTCGCGAGACAGATGGGCCTCAGCCGCTACATCATCGAGCATGGTTACCTGCGCCCGCATTGGATTACGTTTGACCGGGATGGAGTCAACGGACACTCGACGCTGCCTAAAGACCGCCAATTTTATCACGACAACAATAGAGGCCTCGAAACCGCGGACGCGTTTCCATGCCGCATGCGAGATCAGGTTTTGAGCACGATCAAGCATTTTGGAGCCAGTGTGGCTCTTTATCCATGGATGCCTTTCGATACGACATACTATGGTGACTTAGTGTTCAAGCAAGCCTTCGGGTATGCATCGGAGTATTTCTGGCGCAAAATGAACGATGAGAAGGTCCCGGTTGAGGAGATCGTCGCTCACAGACGAAGCGGCAAAAAGCTGTTCGCTGTGATATTGCAAAAGCCCGGTGATGCGCAACTTCGGGTTCACTCTCGATACAGTGCCAACAATCCGTTTTTGCGCGAGGTCTGCAAATCCTTCGCGGCATCTGCTCCGAAAGACGCCGTGCTTATCGTGAAGCAGCATCCGCTAGACTACGGCGTGGAAAATAGTCCAAGTTTCTTCGCGAGCTTGGTCAAAGAGTTCAAGCTGGAGGGTAGGGCTTATTACCTGAGAAAAACCAGCATTGAAATCGTGCTGGACAACGTCAATGGCTTTGTCACTATCAATAGCACTGCTGGCTTGGCTGCCGTTCAGCGCGGCTTGACCGTTAAATGCTGCGGCAAAGCTATCTTCGATATGGAAGGGCTTACATTTCAGGGCAATCTCGATGCGTTTTGGAGTGAGGGGACTCCCCCACATGCAGCTACAGCGAGTGCTTTTATCGCCTACCTTACGAGATATTCTCAAATAAACGGCGCGCTCTATGCTCCGAAGGGGATAGCCCTCGCAAGCGAGGCGCTTTGCGACATCATTTCTTATGATCTTTTCTCCCCTCATCACTTGGGGGCGGCGGAAAAAGCGACGGGGAGGCAAAATGCTGTGCCTGTTGCCGTACCGGTGTTTAACGCGGCATGAGTTTGGGTCCGATGAGGGTTGCGATCGACGGTTTCAATCTGGCTCTCGAAAAGGGTACCGGAGTCGCTACCTACGGCCGAAATCTATCCTATTGTCTCCGCGACCTGGGGTATGAGGTGCACGCGCTCTACGGCAAGGGCGGCGCTCCGGGGAAGGCGCCTTTGATGCGGGAAGTGGCTTTCTTCGACACGGTAGTTGATGGCCGAATTGAACGTATTCAGCGCGATATTGCCGCGACCATTAGTGCCGGTGTCAGTCACGGGATTAAGCGGGCGAGAGAGATTACCCTGTCGGGGGCGGTAATTTTTGATCAGTTTCTTCCGACCATGCCGCATTTCAGCCGGTTATGGAATGCAGCTAGCATTTACGACCATGCTTCCATGCGTTTTCGCATGTTCGGGAGGATGGCTCGCGTGCGGATCCCCACAGCCATTGACATAATGCACTGGACATATCCACTTCCGGTCACACTACCCGGTGCAAAAAATATTTATACACTTCACGATCTGGTGCCTTTGCGCCTTCCCTACACGACGCTGGACAAGAAGTACGATTACTTTAAGCTTGTTCGCCATCTCGCGAAGAAAGCTGATCACATTGTAACAGTTTCGGAGACTTCAAGAGCTGACATCATATCTTTGCTGGATGTCCCGGAAGACAAAGTTACAAACACGTATCAAGCCGTCTCAATTCCTGAATTGTATCTATCGATACCTATCGATCTTCTCAAGGATGAGCTGTTCGGGACGTTTCAATTAGATCTTAGGAAGTACCTTCTGTACTACGGCTCCATCGAGCCGAAAAAAAATATTAGCCGGATCGTCGAGGCGTATTTGGCTTCCAATCTTGATATACCCTTGGTTATTGTTGGTGCTCAAACCTGGAAGGCTGATCGTACCCTGAAATTTATAAAATCGCAGGCGCTTGGCGCCCGCAAAATAATCTATCTTGATTATGCGACGCTCCCGCAACTGGTGAATTTAATTCGAGGGGCACTGGCGGTGACATTTCCATCGCTATACGAGGGATTTGGTTTGCCTATTCTCGAAGGAATGATTTGTGGAACTCCTGTCATTACCTCCGACTTAGGCTCGATGCGCGAGATTGCAGGGGATGCCGCCATATTGGTCAATCCATATGATACACGAGACATAAAGGATGGCATTATCGCAGCGGCATTTAATGCGGATTTGTGTGCAAGCAAAGTTGAGCGTGGCAAAACGGTCATCAAGAGGTTTTCCCCAGAGGCCTACAAAGAGCGCGTGGAGAAACTCTACTGTAATGTCTCTAAGGGCACATGTTAGCCGGCGGCGTTGAGGTTTAGCCCGCTCTTAGCTTGGAGCTTTCGGTCGCAGGATCAATTTCATAGAAGCTGGGTTTGGCGGCTTGCTAGTCGAAGCTTTGGAGGGGGGTGTGCACCGTGGCTGTAGGTGTCTTTGGCGTACCGTTTGCTTTCACGAGGCTCTGCGTTCGGCTTGTAGAGGCGCTTTTTACTCAAGCATATGGTAGTTGTGACTTGAAGTGGACTATCGCTCCAAGGGACATAAAGCCGTCGTGGCGCGAAACCAATCCTCACAACTCGCTTTTTTATAGTCACATTCCTCAACCCGAACTAATAGGCTTGCTTGTCCAGGAAGGTGTGCCGATGATCGCCTTCTTGAGAAGCCTCGGAACAACCGTAAAAGGGATCGTCAGCTGTCATGCGGTGACTGCACTTGAGGCAGTTCAAAAAGCGACACTTTCCATGTCCGCCCTGGAGGATGTTATCCTTGCGCCGAACGTCCTGGTCTTTCGCAACAGTGACGATAAAAGGACTAGGGTCGAGAGCGTGCTGGATCAGTTTACATTTTTTCTTGGTTTGAACGCTGACAACTTGTCTTTTAGGAGTATCATTACAAAACTTGCGCTTCAGCCAGCAGCAGACGGCAATGTCTATTTCGAAGACCAGCTTACCCGTGCGCTGCAATTTGCGGGCCTTGCCGCGGAGAAGAATACTGCGGACCTGAGTTCATCTAGATCAAATAATTTCTCCGCTAAGTGGTTATGATAACATCCTTGATATGAGCCCTATTTCAGCTGTATCTTGGCCCGCAAAAGTTTTCCTGGCCGGAGACAGTAAGGGGGCAACGGCAGATAGCTTGCTGAAACTGACTGGCCCCGCCCGCATCTTGGTCCATGGGCCCTATCTTGGGCTCCCCAGGGGGAGTTGGACTGCGACGCTCCACGTCAGCGTAGCTAATAACATGAGCGGCAACGAACTTCTGATCGTTGTTTCTCAAGACCGTGGTCGGGATGTGCGGGCTAAGGCCAGGGCGCGGCTTCCGTCTTTTGGTAGCTATTCCTGCGATGTGAACTTCCTGGTGGAGCAACCCCATGTCCCGATTGAGGTCAGCATCGCGTCCAAGGAGGGGGGAATTGAGGGGGAGTTCTACCTTAAACAAGTTGATTTCAGCCGTCGCTAATTAGGCTGCCATTTTTGCTTATGGGTCTAAGGCCTTCTGTTGGAGGCTTAGTCCCCTTTCCTACGATCCAAAGGGCCTGTCTCGTCAAACTATAACTGCCGAAGCCACGCGCTCTTCAAATCGGTGCTGCTATGGACTTATACTTATCGAATAACTTACGAGTTTTTTCACGCGTGGGTTTTTCAAATGACACTATCATTGTAACCTTCGACTCTTACACTGACACGCGAGTTTTAAGTCGTCCCGGCTTTGCGCAGGCTTTCTTCGAAGGCCGGAAAATCGACTTTATACATTTCATCGCTCGAGATAACGATTGGTATCAATATCCAGAACTGCTGGAGGCAACAGAAGCCGCAGCTAAGTTAACCTCGAAATACAGCCGCGTTGTGGCGTACGGGTCTAGTATGGGCGGTTATGCGGCTATTCGGTTCGGCGCCATGGTTGGCGCCAGAATTGCCATCGCACTCTCACCTCAATATTCGATCGACCCAAAGGTTGTTCCTTTTGAGAACCGCTGGGCAGCGGATTCCTCGAGGATTGCGTTTCTTTTTGATAAAAAACAACCTTGCGCATTTACTGAGACCTCGATCGTATTTTTTGACCCGTTCGACCCTGATAGCCGGCATGTGGAACTTTACGAGGGGCAAACCAAACTTCACCGGATAAGGGTTCCAAACAGCGGCCACCCGTGCGGAGGCTTCTTGTCCGAGGTTGGGCTTCTTCAGGAAGTGCTGGTGCAGGTTGCGAAGGGTGACATCAATTTCGATCGCTTGCAGCTGGAAATACGTAGACGCCGGAAAGATTCGGGGCAGCTTTTTTTTAATCTATCAAAACGCGCCAAGAGACTGGACCAGCAGCTGAATTTTGCAGAGAAAGCGATCGAACTACGCCCCAGGACACCCGAATATTTCAGCCAGTATGGAAATGTGCTGGCGCATGCCGGACGGTTCAAGGATGCGGAAACAGCGCATAAGAAAGCCTTATCATTCGCGCCCAATCATCCGGTTTTTCTTTACCACCTCAGTGAGTGCCACGAACGGGCCGGCGACCTCGAAAAGTCCTTTGAAGTTATGAGCCAGCTCCTTCAGAAGCATCCTGCTAACGTGAACTGCTATCCGCGGTTTAATTACTTGGTTGAGAGACTTCGTGAAAGAGATCGAGCAGCCGCGGCCTCCGAGCTACCCTTTCACGAACATAATCTTGACACCCCGCCTAGGGGCGATCCCCTCCGTTTCCTGATGAAGTCGAGACTAACGAGACCAGCGGCTAGACTGCTGCGTGCATTGAGGTTCAGGCATAGAGGTCAAGTGGTGAGTGGATCACTAGGTATAAAAACACCAGCGGAGGATTGCAGTCAGCGTGCTGAAATCCTCGTTACTACCATGCCGGCGCCGCCACCATTCATCTCTTCTTGGCGACGGCACCGTCACATTATGGGCATGCTTCCTGCCGAGAAATTCGATCTGCTGCTGGTCGGAGATTCATTGGTGGAGTTTTGGCTCGATGAATTTTGGAAATCCTTGCATGTTTTCAACATGGGAGTTGCTGCAGATAAGACGCAACATGTGTCATGGCGCCTGGATCAGATCGCGACAGGCAGCCTGAAAGCAGAAGCAAGCCTGATTGTTGTAGGTACAAACAATCTGGGTGCAGCAGATACGGCTGAAGGCATATCAGCCGGCATCGAGGCTATCGCAAAACGGCTCAAGCGTGTGGCGCCTGATGCAAAACAGTTTGTCCTTGAGATCCCGCCATGCGGGCCAAACTTCCGGTTTCGCAATAACTGTCGGACTGAAACAAACATGCGGCTGCGGGCGATTGATTTGTTTACGACCATCGACGCAGAGTACGAAATTACTGGCGGTTTCTCCCAGCCTTGTCCCAACTATCATGAAGACCAGATACATTTTTCAAAAAATGGGTACGCAAGGCTGACCGCAATTTCCAGATCAAAGATCGGTCTTAAGTGATGGATTCCCGAAACAGCGTCATCGTAGGAGGCGGATCAGGAAGTGGTGGAAGAACGCTTGCCGCCGTGAGGGAGCCGTTTTCACAAAATCCCCCTGCGCCGTAGCTGCTTGATCGCTTTTTCCACGATGTCAGCCGGGGCCATCTCGCCGCATTGCATTTGGATTTCCGGGTTTTCAGGAGCCTCATAAGGCGAGGAGATGCCGGTGAAATTAGGAATCAAGCCACTGCGCGCCTTTTTATAGAGCCCCTTAGGGTCGCGCTTCTCGCAGATATCAAGCGGTGTATCGATGAAAACCTCCAGGAACTCCCCTTCATCGAAAAGTTCCCGAGCCATGCGCCGCTCCGCTTTGAAGGGAGAGATGAAGGCCGTGAGTACGATCAGCCCGGCATCGACCATCAGCCGCGCGGCATGAGCGGCTCTGCGGATGTTCTCAACCCGATCCGCATCGGAAAAGCTCAAATCGCGGTTTAGACCGTGCCGAACATTGTCGCCATCGAGGATGTAGGTGTGGTGCCCCATTGCGAAGAGCCGGCGCTCCAGCAGATTGGCGACCGTGGATTTACCTGAACCGGACAGCCCCGTAAACCACAGGCAGCATGGCTTTTGCCCCTTAAGCCGACCGCGTTCCGTCTTGGTGACATCGGTCTCATGCCACACGACATTCGTTGCGCGGCGCAGCCCGAACATGATCATTCCAGCAGCCGCAGTCTGGTTTGTCAGCCTGTTTACAAGAATGAAGCTGCCTGTCTTACGGTTTTGAGTATAAGGGTCGAAAATCAGGGGAATATTAGTCGAGAGGTTGCAAGCGGCCAGTTCATTAAGCTCCAGAGTATCACTGGCGATATGTTCGAGCGTCTCGATGCTAATCTTGTGTTTGATCGACGAAATCTCAGCCGTTGCCCATTGCGTGCCACAACGGAGCAAGTACGGCCGATGAGGCATCAGTTTTTCGTCGTCCATCCAGATCAAATGAGCGGCGAACTGGTCCGCCATCTCAGGGCGGCACGACGGCGCAACGAGCATGTCGCCGCGGCTCAAGTCGATTTCATCTGCAAGAATGACCGTCACTGCGTCGCTAGCGTTAGCCCGGTCAAGTTCACGCTTGTGAGTGACGATACGGCGGATTTTCGTAAGACGCCCGGAGGGCAGGGCAAGAACCTCGTCGCCCGGACTCACAGAGCCGCTTGCGACAGTGCCGGAATAGCCTCGAAAATCCGCGTTTGGCCGATTGACCCATTGCACCGGAAAGCGGAACGGCGCCGTCTTGCCTGCCCTGTCGACTTCAACGCCTTCCAGAAACGGGAGAAGCGGCGTCCCATCATACCAGGGCATGCGCTCGCTCAACTTTGTGATGTTGTCGCCATCGCGGGCGACGGTCGGAATGATGGTCACATTCGGCAAGCCGAGCTTGTCTGCAAACTCGCGGTAATCAGCCGATATGGCTTCAAAGGTCTCCTGCGAAAAATCAACAAGATCCATTTTGTTGACCGCGAGAACGACATGGCTGATGCCGAATTGAAGGACAATGTGGCTGTGCCGCTTCGTCTGCGACAGGATCCCTTTCCGCGCGTCAATGAGCAACACAGCGAGGTCGGACGTGGACGCTCCAACTGCCATGTTGCGCGTGTACTGCTCATGGCCAGGTGTGTCCGCCACGATAAAGCTGCGGCGCGGGGTGGCAAAATAGCGGTATGCGACATCGATCGTAATGCCTTGCTCGCGCTCGGCCTGCAGCCCATCGACAAGGAGGGCCAGATCCACGCCGCCCGTGGTTCCGAAGCGCTGGCTGTCTTTGGTGATGGCCTGAAGCTGGTCATCGGGGATAAGGTTGCAATCGTAAAGGAGACGGCCGATCAGGGTGCTCTTGCCGTCATCGACGCTGCCACACGTTAAGAAGCGAAGTACTCCGTTCCCTTCAAGCAAGCTGGGGACCATTTGAGTGCGCAAAGCGCCTTCCTGCTTGTACAGCATTAGAAATACCCCTCCTGCTTTTTCCTCTCCATAGCGCTGGCGTCATCGTAATCGATCAAGCGCCCCTGCCGTTCGGAGCTTCTGGACTGCTCCAGTTCTTCGATGATTGTTTCGAGCGAATCGGCCTCGGAGCGGATCGCTCCGGTCAACGGGTAGCAGCCAAGCGTCCGAAATCGCACTTTGATGGGCTCTGGTGTTTCATTTGGCTTGAGCGGAAGCCTGTCATCGTCGGCCATGATGAGCATCCCGTCTCGCTCAACGACAGGCCGAGGCTTCGCGAAATAAAGTGGAACTACGGGAATGTTCTCGGCGGCAATGTATCGCCAAACATCGGTTTCCGTCCAATTCGATAGCGGAAAGACCCGCATGCTGTCGCCCGGGCGCAGCTTGGTATTGTACAGACGCCAGAATTCAGGGCGCTGATTGCGCGGGTCCCATCTGTGAGCGCTTGTCCGGTGGGAGAAGACCCGTTCCTTGGCGCGAGACTTCTCCTCATCTCGCCGAGCGCCTCCTATGGCGGCGTCAAAACCATAATGGTCAAGGGCTTGACGCAAGGCCTCTGTCTTCATGATGGAGGTATGAACGGCACTGCCATGAGTGAATGGCCCGACACCCTGATTGAGCCCGTCCTGGTTGATGTGCACGATAAGCTTCAAGCCAAGCCGCGAGGCCGTCTCATCCCTGAAGGTAATCATCTCCTTGAATTTCCAGGTCGTATCGACATGCAGAACCGGGAACGGCAGAGGTGAGGGATGAAACGCCTTTATAGCCAGATGGAGAAGCGCCGAGGAATCTTTCCCAATAGAATAAAGCATAACGGGATTGTTAAATTCGGCGACGACTTCACGAAGAATCTCAATGCTTTCATTTTCAAGTTCTTGCAATTGAGTTGAGGACATAAACTTCTCCCTTATTAAGTTAAGTCTACACTTAGCTCCTAACTTAATATCTAACAGAGCCGTTATAATGCCATGCACGAACGGCCTAATTTACATCGAGGCCAACGGTGCAGGCAGGCTGTCCTTCGACCGCATAGCCATGCAGGCAAACGCTGTCTTCAAGCCGTCACGCTCTTACCCGAGACGCCGCACTTCGCGGGTAATCCGGATAACTAGGCGCGTCAATTAAATTGACGCAATTCCAGCGGGGGCTGTGGATCGTTTTTTAGAAATCCAAGTGCTCTTCAATCTTGCTAAGAGTTGCTCTTGCGATAATCCCACAACCAAATCGTGATACTTGGCGAAAATATTACAATCTGAGGTGGCGCAAAAAAAGTAAACCAAACTAGGACTGCAAAAAAACAGGTAAAGCCGGGCCCAATTAGCGGAACCAGAGCGGGAGCACGCTGTTACCAGCGTAAAGTCTCAGTCAGAGGCTACGTTGTAAACAGCAGGATAGGAGCTTGAATGGCCTCCCAACACCCCAAGAAGCCCGGCTCAACATCGACCCGCGGCTTCGCCTCCATGGATGCCGAGAAGCAGCGCGCCATCGCATCCAAGGGCGGGCAGAGCGTGCCCAATGAAAAGAGGAGCTTTAGCCAGAACCGCTCATTGGCCGCCGAAGCTGGCCGCAAGGGTGGGCAAAACGTCTCCGACGAGAACCGCAGCTTTTCGCGGAACCGCGATCTCGCCGCTCAGGCTGGCCGGAAAGGTGGACAAGCGAGCCACGGCGGTAAGTCACGTGAACAGCGCTCGCAGGTCTAGGGATTGAGCGCAGCGCCAGGGCAATATGAAAAACAGCCCCCGTCCGCCCGGCGGGGTCTGTTGTTGTCCAGCGATCTTTAACACCGCGCGCGAAATTTCCGCTTTGCAATTCTCCAAGCGCCGGGTATGCGTGTCTTAACGCAGAAAACGGACTTGAGAATGGAACGCTTTTTCGGCGGTAGCCCGCTTCTCGTAATTTTGAAGCTTGTGACTGCCTCGCTTATTATCGGGGTCGTTCTGTCATTCTTCGGCTTCGATCCCAACAATCTGTATCACGGCATCGTCCGGCTCGGAGATTGGATCTCCTCTCTCGGCTTCGACGCTGTCCAGAAGACCGGCCGCTACATCATTCTTGGCGCTCTCATTGTCATTCCGCTCTGGCTAATGGTGCGCTTCTTCAGCTTCCTCGCGTCCGGGCGCCGGGTAGAGCGATCCGAGCCACCGGCGCCGCGCAGGTCTAGGAAATAGCCCCTCGTCGGCAAAGTGACGGGGCTTTGCGCGCCTCAAGCTTCCCGGAGACGCGGCTGCGAAGCTGGGATGTGCTCGCCATCGCAATCCCTATGGTCCTATCGAATGCGACCGTGCCGCTTGTCGGCATGGCCGACACCGCCGTCATGGGCCAACTCAACGACCCGGCGCTCATCGGAGGCGTGGCGCTCGGCTCGACGATTTTCGCGATGCTGTTCTGGACCTTCGGCTTCTTGCGGATGGGGACCACCGGCCTGACGGCCCAAGCTGTCGGCGCGGGTAATGACGCGGAGGTCGCAGCCAACTTGTACCGCCCGCTTGTCATCGCGGGGGTAGCAGGGGCGCTTCTGTTCGCCTTTCATGTGCCGGCTATCCTTATGATCCTGAAGCTGACCGGCGGCAGCGCCGAGGTTCAGACCGCGACCGCAGACTATTTCGGCGTCCGAATTCTGAGCGCGCCGGCGACGCTTGCGAACTATGCCCTGGTCGGCTGGCTGATCGGCTTGGCTCGCGCGAACCTCGCTCTGCTCCTGCAGGTTTTCCTGAATGCCATCAACATCGCGCTCGCTATCCTTCTGGTCCTTGTTGCGGGCAAAGGTGTGAAAGGCGCGGCGATGGCGGCTGTCTTTGCCGAGTATGCTGCGGTGGTGGCCGGCCTCTTGGTCGCCCGCCTGCTTATCCGCAGACATAAAGCGCAGCCGGCGGCTCTTTTCGAAGCGCGCGCCTTCCGCAAGCTTCTCGCCGTGAACGCTGACATCATGATCCGTACCGTTTGCCTTATGTTCGCGTTCACCTTCTTCGCCGCGCAAGGAGCAAGGCTTGGCGATGTGGCGCTCGCAGCGAACAGCATGCTGCGAAGCCTCTCCGATCTTTCCGCCTATGTGCTGGACGGGTTCGCATTCGCCGCCGAGGTGCTCGTCGGGCAGGCGGTCGGCGCGGCGAGTTTCGCGCGCTTCCGTCAAGCCGTTTATCTCAGTTCGGTTTGGGCCGCGGCGCTGGCAGTCATGGTAAGCCTCGCCTTTTGGGCTGCCGGACTCTTTCTGATCGAACTCATGACAACGACGCCCTCGGTGCGGGATGCGGCTCGCGAGTTCCTGCCCTGGGCGGCGATGACCCCAATTCTCGGCGTGGCCTGCTTCCAATTGGATGGCATCTTCATCGGCGCGACACGCACCGCCGATATGCGGAACATGATGATTGTCAGCCTTGCAGCCTTTCTTGCTGCCTGGGGGGTTCTGACCCCGGCTTTCGGCAATCACGGGCTCTGGGCTTCGCTTTCGATTTTCTACATCGTGCGGGCTGTGGCGCTTGGCTGGCGCTATCCTGCCCTCGAACGCGGTATCAACGGCTCTGCCGCGAGCGCTGCTGCGCCTGCCTGAAGCTCAGCTTCGCGCCCAATCATCCGCCGCCGTTCCAACAAGCGATGCAAGCGGCTTTCCCGTTGCCTTTATCTCCGAGAGAAGCGCCTCTTTGATATCCGGCAAAAGTGTCGGACCTTCGTAGACAAGGCCCGTATAAAGCTGGAGCAGCGACGCACCCGCGCGGACTTTGGCGAGCGCCGCAGCACCGGAATCGATGCCGCCGACGCCTACAAGCGGCAGCCTTCCCTCGGTTGCGAGATAGCATTTCGCGAGGAAGCGCGTGGATCGCTTGAATAGGGGCCTGCCTGAAAGGCCGCCCGGCTTCGTTCCGATGCGAATCGGGAGCAATACCCTCCCGGGATAGCGTCGTGTTGGTGAGGATCGCGCCGTCGACCCCATGGCTCAGCAGGCATTGCATTACGGGCGCGATGTCGCCGTCATGCAGATCCGGGGCAAGCTTCACAAGGACGGGAACAGCGCGAGGAAGATTTGCACGCGCGGTCATCACGGCTTCGAGCAGCGCATTCAACCTGTCCGGCGCTTGCAGGTCTCGCAGGCCCGGCGTGTTCGGGGAAGAAATGTTGACCGTGAGGTAGGAGGCCAACGTCCCAAAGGTGTGGACGCCTGCAACATAGTCGGCGATAGGGTCGCTGGTATCGCGGTTCGCGCCAATATTCACGCCGAGGATGCCGCGCGGGGGCCTGCCCGCAAGCCGGACGAGTGCAGCGGAATGGCCCGCGCTATTGAAGCCGAGGCGATTGATGATGCCTCGCTCGCGCATCAGCCGGAACACGCGCGGGCGCGGATTTCCCGGCTGCGGCTTCGGCGTTATAGTGCCGACCTCCGCAAAGCCGAAACCGATGTCGAACAGCGCATTGTAGACGCGTGCGTCCTTGTCATACCCAGCCGCGACGCCGACCGGATTGGGAAAGGCGAGGCCGAACACAGTCTGCGCAAGGCGTGAGTCGCCGGGCTTCGCTTGCCGAGGATAAACGCCCGCTTCCAGCGCACGCAGCGAAACGTCATGCGCCGTTTCAGGATCGAGGAAGAGGAGCGGCGCCTGCGCCACGGACCAGAAGCGGTTCATGATGGCAGATCTTGCGGGATGATCGGCGTCCCGTCATCGGCAATCGGAGCCGGCGTTACGCTTTGCACGGCAGCCGAAGGAAGCAGCGCATAAAGATGCGGGAAAAGATCGCCGTCGCGCGAGGGCTCCCAGCGCAGCGGACTGCCCCCTCATCCTGCCTTCTCCCGCAGGGAGAAGGAACGTTGTTCGAGCCCCTTGCTCCCTCTCGGTCGCGGGGGGGCGTGCAGTCTCTCAATCATGTCAATGTCGATCGGCCAGGAGAACGAGATCGGGCACACCGGAGAAATATTTCCGCGCCGTCCCGGCGATCTGCGCCGCGGTGGACATGTGAATGAACCCGTCGCGCTGATCCTGCTCCGACCCGCGATAAACGCCTTCCGCCCATGCTGCTTCCCATTCGGCGGCGGGCAAGAGTTTGTAGATCGTTTTCACCTGCATGGACGCCTACACAGTCTCGGCCGCGTGATGCAGACGCTCCGAGATCAGCTTGCGCGTCGGCTCGATGCCGTACGCCTTGATGAACGAGCCGAAACGCGGCCCCTGGCTCTCCCCGAACAGCACCTCGTAAAGCGCCTTGAACCAGTCGCGCAAATTCTCGAAGGGGTGCGCCTTGCCGACCTCGTAGACGATGGATTGCAGCTCCTCGGCGCTGAGCTTCGGGCTCGCCTCAAGCAGCCGGGCCTTGAGGTCGAGCATGGCCTCGCGCTCGACAGGCGTCGGCGCGCGGTAGACCTTGAAAGGCTTCTCGCGCTCCTCGAAGTAGCGGATGGCGAAGCCGATCAGGCGATCAAGCTCAGGATAATCCTCTGGGTTGGCCTGCGGCGCATAGTTGCGCACGAATTGCCAGAGAATGTCCTTCGTATGCGCATTCGAGGCGCTGACGAGGTTCAACAGCAGGCTGAAGCTGATCGGCACGCTGTGCTGCGGCGGCCTGGCGTTATGAATGTGCCAAACCGGATTGTTCAGCCGCTGCTCGGCGTTTTCCCTCTGGTAGCTGTCGAGATAGGTGAAATAGTCGTCGACCGCCTTCGGGATCACGTCGAAATAGAGCCGCTTCGCTGTCTTCGGCTTCTGGAACATGTAGAGGCTCAGGCTTTCCGGCGTGGCATAGGCAAGCCATTCCTCCACCGCGATGCCATTGCCCTTCGACTTCGAGATCTTCTGCGCCTTGTCGTCAAGGAACAACTCGTAATTGAAGCCTTCGGGCGGCCTGCCGCCGAGCACTCGGCAGATCTTCGACGACAGCGTCACGCTGTCGATCAGGTCCTTGCCCGCCATCTCGTAATCGACGCCCATCGACGTCCAGCGCATCGCCCAATCCGCCTTCCATTGGCATTTCACGTGACCGCCCGTGACTGGGGTCTCGACCGTCTTCCCGGTATCGGGATCGCGATATGTGATCGTGCCCGCGGCGAGATCGCGCTTCTCGATGGGCACTTGCAACACCTTGCCCGTGTCCGGCGAGATTGGAAGGAACGGCGAATAGGTTGCGCGGCGGTCCGGCCCGAGCGTTGGCAGGATGATCTCCATCACCTTGTCGTAGGCTCCGAGCATCTTCAAAAGCGTCTCGTCGAACTGCCCCGAGCGGTAGCACTCCGTCGCCGACAGAAACTCGTATTCGAAGCCGAAGCTGTCGAGGAAGGCGCGTAGCCGCGCATTGTTGTGCGCGCCGAAGCTCGGGTGCGTGCCGAACGGATCGGGCACCACCGTAAGCGGCTTGTCGAGCGCCGCCTTCAAAAGCTCCTGGTTCGGCACATTGGTGGGCACCTTGCGCAGGCCATCCATGTCGTCGGAGAAGCAGACGAGCCGCGTCTTCACGCCCGGCTTCAGCACTTCCAGCGCATGCCGCACCATGGATGTGCGCGCCACCTCGCCGAACGTGCCGATATGTGGAAGCCCCGAAGGCCCGTATCCTGTCTCGAATATAACCTCGCGCGCCGGGTCCGCCTTTTCCAGCCGTTTCAGAAGCTTGCGCGCCTCTTCAAAGGGCCAGGCCTTGGAGGTTTGCGCGAGTTCTGCGAAGGATTCGTGGGCGGCTGTCATGGTGCGTGCCGTTTCTGATTTATTTGAGAGATTGCTTGAACTATGGAAAGGCGCGGGGCGCGCGTCAACCGACTCCGCGGACGCGCACACAGTGTACGCCCAGCCGCGAGCCGTCGATCATCATGGTTCCAGGCGAGGTTCGGACGCTACTTCTTGGCCTTCTTGGCCTTCTTGCGAGCAGCGTAGCGCGCATCCCGGGCTGCTTTCTGCTCGGCGGCGAGTACTTCCTGACGTTCGGCTTCTTTTGCGGCCTCAAGCTCGCCCTCGGCCTTTTTCTTGGCCTGCTCTTCAATGAGACGGGCCTGCTCCTCGAGCTTTTTCGCCTCACGCTCCGCAGCGCGCACTTCCCGCGCTTTGGCCACTTCCAGCCGCGCCGCCTTCCGTGCAAGCACGGCCGGATCATCGTCCGCTTTGCGTTCCGTAAATTTCTTTAACGCCGCTTCCTTGGCCTCCGCCGCGGTCTTGAGGCGCTGGTTAAGATCAACCTTAAAAGTTCTCATCACTACCGTTTTTTCTGTACCTCGCCGCCCTCGAGGCGACGCTCACCACCGGGTGAGGTGGCCGTTATCCCGCAAATGAGCCTTTCGCACAACAGTAAGCTTGAGCAGCTTCGTCCGAAACAAAGCCGCTTGGACGGGCCAAGCCCTGTCTTGTGAGCGAGTATGGCCGGTCAGAAATCGAGTTCGTTTGGCAAATCGGCCGCTTCCCCTCCGGGCTAGAGGCCACCCGGCTTTTTGTATGCACATTGCGAAAGGCGTTATCTTGCTTCATTCGCCGGATCCCGCTTGAGTTTACAGCCGGAATACTTCAGCCGCAGATCGTAGGAAAAAGCGCGTTATTCAGGAGTTAACGCATGCAAGTCTTTGATTTATATGAAAAAATACAAGAACGCATAACACCCCGGACGCGCGCGCCGCGCTGACGAAGCCCGCCGCATTGGTTAACATGCAAAGCTTCAACATATTTAACGGTGCCCATTCAACCCTGAAGCGCAACAAGGCATTCAAGCGGCGGCGAAGAAAACCTCGCTGGGTGTTTTGTAGCCGAGAGCCTTTCTGGGACGGGCGTTGAGTTTGTCCTCGACCCGTTGGACATCGGCGGGGGTGAGGGTAGAGAATTCGGAGCCTTTTGGGAAGTACTGGCGGACGAGGCCGTTGGTGTGTTCGTTGAGGCCCCGCTCCCAGGAATGATAAGGCTTGGCGAAGTAGATTTGCGCGCCAAGCCTGGCTGCTATCTTGGCGTGGCCGGCGAACTCCTTGCCGTTGTCATAAGTGATGGTCTCGATCTTGTGGGCAATGGGAAGAAGCGAGGCGTCGCAGGCCTTTTGGACGGAGGCGGCGCTTCTGTCCGGGAGGATGGCGAGCTTTGTATATTTTGACGTGCGATCCACGTGGGTCAGGATGGCGCCCTTGAGGCTTCGTGCGATGATGGTATCGCCCTCCCAGTCGCCAACGCGGCGTTTTTCTTGGGCGATGGCGGGCCGCTCGGCGATGTCCACGCGGCCGGGGATGAGGCCGCGCCCGGAGGTTTTGCCTTTGCGCCTGTTGTATTTCTTGCCGCTATGGCGCAGATGGCGCCAAAGGCCGCCGCCGTTTCTCTTGTCCTTCCAGATGTGCCGGTAGATGCGTTCGCCGCTGACAAAGACGTGTCCCTGCCTTTTCAACCAGCCGCTGATTTGCTCGGGGCTCCATTGTTCTTGCGTCAGTTTTTCCTCGATCTCGCGGACGAGGCCTGGCTTCATTTTGCGCGGCGCGCCCGAAGCGGCGGCGCGTCTGGCGGACGCTTTCTCCTGCGCCTGGAGGTAGCGATACCCCTTGCCGCCAGTATTGCGTTTGAGTTCATTCGTGATCGTCGAACGATGCACGCCGAGCAGCTGCGCAATCTCGGTTTTGGCGTGTGCGCTTTTCAGGAGCGCGTAGATCTGGCAGCGTTTGTCATAGGTCAGGTGACGATAGCCTTTGGGCATGTGGTCCTCGGGTGAGATGTGGAAGTCCCACGCGAGGATAATCTTCACCTGGCCGCCGGCATACACAGCCTGGCTCAGGGTGGTGGATAAGGCAGGCGGCCTCAAGGGTGCTCGCTTAGCTCGCATCGCTCCCGCGACAAGCCCTTGACCCCGCCTGCCTTACCTCACCGATCGCTCTGCCATGCCGTTTATGCCCCCTTGTTGCATTTCGGAGTTGAAACGGCGCGGACTTTAGCGCGTCCCAGTAAAGGAAAAAATTCCGGCATTAAATTCTATCTAATGGGACTTGATTGAAACCAAAAACATGATCATTTTCAATGATCTAGAGCAGCATATCTGTTTCCGGTCAAAGGCGCAACGCTCCTCGACTTACGCCAATAAACGAATTCTTAAGTGTGATCGAGGCCGGAAATAATTCCGGCGCGCTCCTGTTAACCATCGAGCGATTTACCATCATGGCGGGACCCTGCCCGGCAACGGGGCTTTTACCATTATGGCCGCGCCTTTCGCCTTGTGCTGGACAATTGGAGACTACCCCAAAGGCTTTTCAAAAATGGCAGGCGCCGGCGGCTCAATAACAGCGAGCCACGGATTAACGAAAGCAACGCCGGTACCGGCAAAATCTGCGGTATTGCGGGTGACAACCGTAAGGCCGTGCACCGAGGCGGTGGCGGCGATGAAGAGATCGGGTTGCGAATAGGTATGGTTGCGTTGACGCCCAGCCTCTACCATCAAGCGCCAACGGAGAATGACCTCCTCCGTAATGGGAAGAACGCGACGCCCAAACATGGGGCGCAGAACGTGATCGAGCCAGCTCGTAATTTCGGCTCGCTTCAGAGGATCGGGGACGCGTTCGATGCCGAAGCGTATCTCCGCGATTGTGACGTCCGACAGGTAAAGGTCATCAAGCGGGGCCGCCGCAATGAATTCGAGCACCCGCGGCTCCGGCTGCGGCCTTCTCAGCTCGGAGACAACATTTGTGTCGAGCAAATAGCTCACAACTCGACGTCGCGGACGGGTGCGCGATAAGGCTCGCGGTCAAAGTCCACGTCGCGAAGCGGGGAGCTTGCCAGTGCGTCGATCAACACCTGACCGCTCTCACACCCTTTCAGCCGCCGATATTCCTCCGCCGCAACAATGACGACTTCCCGCTCGCCGCGCACCGAGACGCGCTGCGGACCGTCACTGTGAACGCGCTTGAGGACCTCACTGAACTTGGCTTTCGCGTCACGCAGGGTCCAGCTGCCGCTTTGGGTTCCGCGCAGCACCGCACCAGCATTATGAGCAGATGCCTTGCCTCGCGTCTTCGTTCGCTTATGGGAGGATGTAGTCATCGTGACTACATAGTTCAAAACCTCATGCTGCGCAAGGTGGATCGATTATCGGCTATTCCCCGACAGCACCGCCTTCGCGAGGATGCGCCCGGCGTTCAGCGCCTGCGTCCTGAGCCGCCGCCAGTCGAAGCCGCGGTCGAGGTCCTGCAGGGTGCGCACGAGCTGGGCGCGTTGCGCTTCCGGCATCAGCTCCATGATCTCGGCCCAGATCGCATCGACATTATAGACGCCGGCCCTCGCGTCGAGGCAGGCGGGCACAATGTCGTCGGGCGAGAAGCCAAGATCGCCGCCCGCCGCGTCGATGGCCGCGCGGATGGATGCGGCCTTCGCGTTCTTCTCATCCGCCAGATCGTAAGGCGGCTTCCACTCCTGCATGGGGCGGAGGCGGTCCACATGGCTCAGAACCAGCAGCATGGGCGGGCGGCGGCGGTTGGGGCGCTTGGCAAAATACTCGCGAATGGCATCGAGAGCGCGCGCATCGAGTTCGCGGTCCGCGCGGACCGCGCTCGCTACCCAGAGGATGAGATCGGCCTGCGCCGCCTCTTCCACGATCTTTTCGAGCGGCTGCTCCAGGCTGTCGAGGCCGGGGCTGTCGAGGATCATCGCCTGGGGCACGCCTTCGCGCTTGATTTCATAGGCCGTGAACTGGTTCGTCAGCGGGAGCGCATCCGAGCCCGCGCGAATCTCGTTCAGGAGCGCGTTGATGAGACTGGACTTGCCCGCATTCACTTGCCCGCCAACGAGCAGCCGCAAAGGCTCGGCCTGCAGCTTGGGCGCTTTCCGGTCCCGCTCGGTTGCTTCGGTGATATGCGCTTCCAAATCCTCGGGAGCGACGCGCAAGCGCCCGCCATACAAGTCGATGGCAGCGCGCCCGACTTCTTTCACGTAACCGCGCGCCAGCCGCTTCGCCAGTTCCTCCCGCCCCCAGCGATACATCTGGTTGGAAAGCCGCTCGCGAAGCTCCTGCGTCACCGCCGTCGCCGGGTTGAGCATGCGGATGATGCGCCAGATATCGTAGCCCTTCTGAGCAACGTCGATAACGCCGCGCATTTGATAAAACTTGATGATCTGTCCGATCGTCAGCTTGTCGCCGAGCGGGACGTTCTCGATCACCATCGGCTTGAGATGCAGGCTGACCTGCTCCACCATCGTCAGGGCTTCGGGCGCGGTGAATTGCCAGAGCGGATCTTTCACCTCGGGATGGAGGGACTTGGCAACGGCGTCAATGGTCTGCTTGCCGAGCCCCAGGAAAGCGGACCAGCTCGAAAAATGGCTTATATCCACGGTGTCGGCTACCGCCAGAACCGCTTTCCAGGCTTCGTTTTCGCGCGGCGTCCAGGTTGAGGCTGCGGCGTCCTCGGGAGGCTCAACGGGGTGCTGTTTCCCCGGGGATATATCGAGCTTTTTGAAGAGGTAAAGCTGAAAAAGAAACGCCACGATGACGAACAGGCATGCACCAATCACCCAATAAAGGACATAACCGTGCTGCCACATCCAAATGCCGCCGAATGGCACGAGCGTCAGCGACGGCAGGGCGATGCAGATCGCCCAGATCCAAAGACGCAGCCAGAAGGTGGTGTCGCGTGGCTTGCTCATGCGGATTTGCCCTGCGCCGCCTTACGGAAACGGAAGGCTTGCGCCAATGCGTCGGCGTAGGTTTTTGATACGCCCTTCGGATCGCTCCCGCCCGCCCGATGGATCGCCAGGAAGTAGCAGGCCGCCTTGCCGATGGCGAATGTGGTCGCGAAACTCATGGCGGCCGCCGCGGCGGCTCCCGCCGTCTGGCCATAAACGGGGATGAGCTTGGCGAGTTCGCGCAAGCCGAAACCGGCCGCGAGCCGCGAAACGGCTCCTATGCCAAGGCAGGCCGCGAATTCGGTCAGCGCCTTCCTGTTCCAGTCCACGCCGTAGATGCGCGCGAGGCTGTGCAGCATTTTCGATTGCACGACCGGGACGGCGACCGCGCCTGCCACCGGCACCACGTCCGCTGCTGCGGCGGCTGTGGCATAGCCCACGATATGTGGATGGGCCTCGCTCGCGAGCGTATCGCCCGCTTTTGCGTTCGCATCCTTCAAGGCGGCAACAAGACCTTCGGGCGCTGCCATTTGGAGCGCGCCCAACAGCGCGTCCAGCCCGTATTCCTGGGGCTCGTATCCATCGCCGGGCTGCGTGAAATCGATCGGCACGAACATGCAAAGGCCGTTTCCGTTCACGCCCTGAAAAAGCGACCGCTGAAAGGCGAGGCTTCTTGCCAGGTCCTCGGGAATCAAGCCATCTGAAAGCATCGGCGAGGCATAAGGATAGGTCTTCGGATGTCCCTGCCCCGGCGCATACGCTTCATGCAGCGTCGTCTGCGCCACGACCAACGGCCACTGCGGATGGCGCTTACGAGCCGCCTTCACGGTCTCAATAACCGCTTCCTGCTGCGGGTCGAGCGCCTTCATCACCGCAAGCATGAGATGCGCCTGCGCCTCGTGAACGCTGATGTCTTCGGTGGGATCGTAGCCTTTTTCGCCAAGGCCTCTGGTGTCGAGAAAACGGATGACGGGCGCATCCGAGGGGAAA
Organism: uncultured Alphaproteobacteria bacterium; assembly: GCA_963833565.1. Lineage (GTDB taxonomy): Bacteria > Pseudomonadota > Alphaproteobacteria > Rhizobiales > Rhodomicrobiaceae > Rhodomicrobium. Next base: position 20,324 of record CAWHYO010000037.1, on the reverse strand, counting down.
TCGAAAAGTGCGGACGTCCTCGTGCATGGCTTGTATCCCTGGCCCACTTCCGCGGCGGTCGCCTCGGTCAAGGCCCGGACAATGGAGGTCTTGCCGGACTGAACTTTGCCGATGAGCCAGATCACCGGGGCAGCCTCGCTCGCGAGCGCCGCCACCTTTTCATCCGGCGTTGCGATGGCTTGCGGCGAAAGGACCGTATCGCGAAGGCCTTGCCAGCTTCGCGCCAGAACGTCCTGCAGATTTCCGCGCCAATCCATGCGCGCCATCACCGCTCCGATGTGTTTAATTTGGCCCCGGATTCCGAGCTCTCAATGAGAAACCCATAGCTGCGGGCGTAATCCCTCTTATATAGGAGACATAGGGCTTGCGTCTGCGTTCCATCAGCTAAGTGCATGGCGGCAAATTGTAAGGCTGCGCTTGAGGTCGCGCGGCAACATTGCAGGCTTGTCATCACCCGGGAATTCTGGCAGGCTTCGAAGCGATGGGCTGAAAAGCCCACGCGGTCAAACTCGGCCCGGTTACCGTTTGTTTTAGCGAAGCAAATGCGTTTCGGGGCGGGGTTTTGCGTGCCCGCGTGCCGAGAGTAATGAAATTAGAAAGGGCGGCCTCCACAGCGTGACTCATAATGGCAAAGCAGCCGACCCCGCCAAACGAACACATCACCCCTGAGCACCGAGCGCTTCGGCCCACTCTCGAAGAGGCGCGCACGCACGAACTACACCAAGATCGCCGATCACACAAAGAATTCGCTCGAAATATGCAGCCATGACCGAAACCGCGATGCATCCAGGTAACAGGTTGAACCACGCCGACAGCCTCCCCGAACCTCAGGGGCTTTATCATCCGTCCAACGAACACGATGCCTGTGGCCTCGGCCTGATCGCGAACATCAAGGGCGTGAAAAGTCATCAGATTGTGCAGGATGCGTTGAAAATCCTGCTCCATCTGGAGCATAGAGGCGCCGTCGGCGCCGATCCGCTCGCCGGCGACGGGGCGGGCATTCTCGTTCAGATCCCTCATGAATTTTTTGCCGCTGAAGCGGAGCGCCTCGGATTCAAGCTGCCCGCGCCCGGCGAATACGCCGTTGGCCAGATTTTCATGCCGCAGGACTCCGCGCGCCGCGCCCGGTGCGAGGCGATTGTGGCCGAAACGTTTGCCGAAGAAGGAATGCCCGTGCTTGGCTGGCGCGACGTGCCGGTCAACAACGAATCGCTGCCCGAGTTCGGTTACCTCTACGGAGCCTTTCCATCGGCAAATTTTCGTGGCCCGGCCCGCGGGCATTGCCGACGAAACAACCTTCGAACGCGCTCTCTACCTCGCGCGGAGAATTATGGCGAACCGGACACGCGCCGAGCTTGGCCCTGTCGAAATCCAGAACTTCTACATCGTCACCTTGTCGTGCCGGACCGTCGTCTATAAGGGCATGTTCCTGTCCTATCAGCTCGGCGAGTATTACCACGACTTGCACGATCCGCGCTTCACATCGGCGCTTGCGCTCGTTCATCAGCGCTTCTCGACGAACACCTTCCCATCCTGGCGGCTCGCGCACCCCTACCGCATGATCTGCCATAATGGCGAGATCAACACGCTGCGCGGCAATATGAACTGGATGGCGGCGCGCCAGGCGAGCGTGTCCTCCCCGCTGTTCGGCGACGACATTTCGAAGCTCTGGCCCATCTCCTTCGAAGGCCAATCCGACACGGCCTGCTTCGATAACGCGCTCGAATTCCTGGTGCAGGGCGGCTACAGCATCGCCCACGCCATGATGCTGCTCATCCCGGAAGCCTGGGCGGGCAACCAGCTCATGGACGAGAAGCGGCATGACTTCTATCAATATCACGCCTCGCTGATGGAGCCGTGGGACGGCCCCGCGGGAATCGCATTCACGGATGGCAGGCAGATCGGGGCGACGCTCGACCGCAATGGCCTTCGGCCCGCGCGCTACATCATCACATCAGACGACCGTGTCATCCTCGCCTCGGAAGCGGGTGTGCTGCCCGTGCCTGAGGAAATGATCGTTCACAAGTGGCGCCTGCAGCCCGGCAAGATGCTGCTGATCGACCTGGAGAAAGGGCGCATCATCTCGGACGACGAGATCAAGGCGCGGCTCTCAGATGCCCACCCCTACCGGGAGCTCTTGAATCGCGGGCAGTTGCGCGTTGAAGCGCTGCCGCATTTCGAGCAGTCGCAGCCTAAGACCAACATTCCGCTGCTCGACCGGCAGCAAGCGTTCGGCTACACGCAGGAAAGCTGGAAGTTTCTGCTTTCGCCAATGATCGAGACGGGCCAGGAAGCCATTGGCTCCATGGGCACAGACACGCCCATCTCGGCGCTTTCATCCAAGCCGAAGCTGCTCCACACCTACTTCAAGCAGAACTTCGCCCAGGTGACGAACCCGCCCATCGACCCGATCCGCGAGGAGCTGGTCATGAGCCTCGTCTCCTTCATCGGGCCGCGGCCGAACATCCTGGACCTGAAGGGGACATCGAACCTCAAGTGGCTCGAGGTGTCGCAGCCGATCCTGTTGAACGACGATCTGGAGCGCATCCGCCGCATCGCGGACGTGCCAGACGCGCCGTTCAAGACGATCACGCTCGACATCACCTACGCGGCTGACCTCGGCGCGGGGGGCATGGAGCACTCGCTCGATGCGCTTTGCACGAAGGCCGAACAGGCGGTGCGCGACGGCTGGAACATCATCATCGTGTCGGATCGCGCCATGGGGCCCGATCGCATCCCGATCCCGAGCTTGCTCGCCACGAGCGCGATCCACCATCACCTGATCCGCAAGGGCCTGCGTACGTCGGTTGGCCTCGTGGTCGAGACGGGCGAAGCGCTCGAGATCCATCAGTTCTGCTGTGCTGGCCGGTTACGGCGCGGAGGCGATAAACCCGTACCTCGCCTTCGAGACCATCGAGGCGAATCTCGGCGAACTCGATAAGCCGGTCGAAAAGAAAGAAGCTTTCAAACGCTATGTGAAGGCGATCGGCAAAGGCCTCATGAAGGTCATGTCCAAGATGGGCATCTCGACCTATCAGTCCTATTGCGGCGCGCAGATCCTGGATGCGGTCGGCTTGCACTCCGATTTCGTCGCCAAGTACTTCACCGGCACGCGCACGGCCATCGAAGGCGTCGGCCTTGCCGAGATCGCCGCGGAGACCGCCGAACGCCACCGCCTTGCCTTCTCGGATGCGCCGGTATTGAAGAACGCGCTCGAAACCGGCGGCGAGTATGCCTTCCGCTTCCGCGGCGAGGAGCACGCCTGGAATCCCGACACGGTTGCCGACCTCCAGCACGCCGTGCGCGGCAACCTGCCGGACAAGTACCGCTCCTTCGCCAAGCGCTTGAATGATCAGTCCGAGCGCCTGATGACGATCCGCGGGCTGTTCCGCATCAAGGACGCTCACGAGATCGGCCGCACGCCTGTTCCGATCGAGGAAGTCGAGCCCGCGAAAGAGATCGTGAAGCGCTTCGCGACGGGCGCGATGTCCTTCGGCTCGATCAGCCGAGAGGCGCACACGACGCTCGCCATCGCGATGAACCGGATCGGCGGCAAGTCGAACACCGGCGAAGGCGGCGAAGAGGCCGACCGCTTCAAGCCGCTGCCGAACGGCGACAGCATGCGCTCCGCCATCAAGCAGGTGGCTTCGGGCCGCTTCGGAGTGACGACGGAATATCTCGTGAACTCCGACATGATGCAGATCAAGATGGTGCAGGGAGCGAAGCCCGGCGAGGGCGGCCAGCTTCCGGGCCATAAGGTCGATGAGACCATCGCGCGGGTGCGCCACTCGACGCCGGGCGTGGCCCTCATCTCGCCGCCGCCGCACCACGACATCTATTCCATCGAAGACTTGGCGCAGCTTATCTTCGACCTGAAGAACGTGAACCCGGAAGCCTGGGTCAGCGTGAAGCTTGGCGCGGAAGTCGGCGTCGGCACCGTGGCCGCAGGCGTCGCCAAAGCCCGGGCCGATCACGTGACGATCTGCGGCTTCGAAGGCGGCACGGGCGCGTCCCCGCTGACCTCGATCAAGCATGCGGGCTCGCCGTGGGAGATCGGCCTCGCCGAAACGCAGCAGACGCTGGTGCTGAACCGGCTCCGCGGGCGTATTGCCGTGCAGGTCGATGGCGGCGTTCGCACTGGCCGTGACGTGCTTGTCGGCGCTCTCCTTGGCGCGGACGAGGTTGGTTTCGCCACCGCGCCGCTGATCGCGGCGGGGTGCATCATGATGCGCAAGTGCCATCTGAACACCTGTCCCGTCGGCGTCGCGACGCAAGACCCGGTCCTGCGCGCGCGCTTCAAGGGCACGCCCGAGCACATCATCAATTACTTCTTCTTTGTCGCCGAAGAGCTGCGCGAGTACATGGCGGCGCTTGGCGTCCGGACCTACAGCGAGCTTGTCGGCCGGACGGACTGGCTCGACAAGGAGCGCGCCATCGAGCATTGGAAGGCGCAAGGTCTGGACTTCACGCGGCTGTTCTACAAGCCGCAGATGCCGGACTTGGTCGCGATCTACAACTCGGAGAAGCAAAACCATCCGATCGCGCATGTGCTCGACCGCAAGCTGATCGAATGCGCGAAGCCCGCGCTCGAGGCATGCAAGGCCGGTGAAACTGGAGCTTGCCCATCGCGAACAGCGACCGCGCCACGGGCGCCATGCTTTCGGGCCGGGTGGCGAAAGCTTACGGTCATGCGGGGCTTCCGGAAGACACGATCTGGATCTCGCTCAAAGGAACGGCGGGGCAAAGCTTCGGCGCATGGCTTGCGAAAGGCGTCACGCTCGATCTGGCCGGTGAAGCCAACGACTATGTCGGCAAAGGCTTGTCCGGCGGCAAGATCATCGTGCGGCCGCCGGAAGGAACGGCCATCGTACCCGAGGAGAGCATCATCGTCGGCAACACCGTGCTTTACGGCGCGATTGCGGGCGAATGCTATTTCCGCGGCGTGGCCGGCGAGCGCTTTGCCGTCCGCAATTCGGGCGCCATCGCCGTTGTGGAAGGCACCGGCGATCACGGCTGCGAATATATGACAGGCGGCTGCGTCGTGGTTCTTGGCCCGACAGGGCGCAACTTCGCGGCCGGCATGTCGGGCGGCGTGGCTTATGTGCTCGACGAGCGCGGCGACTTCGAGCGCCACTGCAACATGGCGATGGTGGAACTGGAGCCGATCGATCCGGGCGACGTGTCGCCCTTCGATCAGGCGAGCGGCGATACGCTGGAGCGCTTCAACTTCGTGCACCTCCTTCACGATATGACGAAGGATGACGAGTTGCGCCTCTTCCGGCTCATCGACAACCAGCGCCACTACACGGGCTCGGAACGCGCCAAGGCGATCCTCGACGATTGGAGGGGCTATCTTCCGAAATTCGTGAAGGTGATGCCGATCGAGTACCGCAAGGCGCTCGAAAATATGAAGCGCCTCCGGGTTGCTCCGCATCCGCCGGAGCACGCGGACATCGCAATCGGAGTGAATGGCCGGTAATCGAAAATCAGGGCGCGCGCGGCAAAGCGCGCCCACGCGGCGGCTGCCGCATCTTGCAGGGACTAGACATGGGGAAGATCACCGGTTTTCTTGAGATCGAACGCGAGGATCGCGACTACGCGCCGGTCAGCGAACGCACACGGCATTTCCGGGAGTTCGTGCTGCCGCCTTCGGAGGAGGATATTCGCAGGCAGGCGGCGCGCTGCATGGATTGCGGCATCCCGTATTGCCACCGCGGCTGCCCGGTGAACAACCAGATCCCGGATTGGAACGACCTCACCTATCACGGCGAATGGCTGACGGCAGCGCGCAACCTGCATACCACCAACAATTTCCCGGAGGTGACGGGCCGGATATGCCCGGCTCCCTGCGAGGCGTCCTGCACGCTCAACATCGAGGATGTGCCGGTCACGATCAAGAGCATCGAGTGCGCCATCGTCGACCGGGCCTTCGATCAAGGCTGGATCGTCCCCGAGCCGCCCGAGAAGAAGACGGGCAAGCGCGTTGCCATCGTGGGCTCCGGCCCCTCTGGCTTGGCAGCCGCGCAGCAGCTTGCACGCGCCGGCCATGATGTTCATGTCTACGAAAAGAATGCCTTGCCGGGCGGGCTTGCTTCGCTACGGCATTCCCGATTTCAAGCTCGAAAAGCACCTCATCGAGCGGCGCGTGGCACAGATGCAGGCCGAGGGCGTCACCTTCCATTGCAACGTGACTGTCGGCGTGTCCGTCTCGATCCTCGACCTTGAGAGGGATCATGACGCCGTGCTTCTCGCGGGCGGTTGTGAGAAGGCGCGCGATCTTCCCATTCCTGGGCGCGAGCTGAAGGGCGTCGAGCAGGCCATGAGATTCCTTCCGCAGCAAAACCGCCGCGTCTCGGGAGAGCCTCTCGGGGATGTCGAGCCGATCCTGGCCACGGACAAGCGCGTCGTCGTGATCGGCGGCGGAGACACAGGCTCCGACTGCATCGGCACGTCGTTCCGGCAAGGAGCGAAGTCCGTCGTGCAGCTGGAAATCATGCCAAAGCCTCCCGAGAAGGAGAACAAGGCGATGTCCTGGCCGCACTGGCCGCTGAAGCTCAGGACGTCTTCGAGCCAGGAGGAGGGCGCCGAGCGCGATTTCAGCGTCATGACGACCCGCCTCGAAGGCGATGAGAACGGACAGGTCAAGGCGCTTCACTGCGTCCGCGTTGACCCGAAAATGCAGCCCATCCCCGGAACCGAATTCAAGATCGAGGCCGATCTTGTGCTGCTCGCGATGGGCTTCGTCTCGCCTCTCCATGAAGGTCTTGCGGCCCCCCTCGGACTCGATCTCGATCCGCGCGGCAACGTCAAGGCCAACGACTGCGACTACGCAACGTCGCGTCCGAAGATATTCGCGGCGGGGGATATGCGGCGCGGGCAGTCGCTGGTCGTCTGGGCGATCCGCGAGGGCAGGCAGGCCGCCCACGCCATCGACAAGGCCCTTATGGGGCGGACGCTCCTGCCTAGATAGGGCAGCAGCTGGCTCATCGGTCGAGCTGATCCGTCGTTGGCGTGTTTCGCCAGCATGTTGGCTCCCTGGTTCCCAAAAAAAAAAGCGGCTGAAAATCAGCCGCTTTTTCGGTCTTGGCTGATTTTATTGCTAGCCGTGGGGCTGGTTCTTCTGGCCGGCGGATGGGGCTGAGCTTGCGCCGCAGGCTTGGGCGCACCCTGAGGATGAGGCGGCTGGCCGTGCGGAGCCGGCCTGGGACCGCCAGGATTGGGCATGGCCGTTTAGGTTCGCAACGGCGTTCCTGTTCGCTCCATGGCCTGCATTCCCAATTCCAGCCGGGTTCCCTGGGTGCGCATTCGGCAGGCCATTGCCGGGTTGAGCATTCAGGCCGTTGCCAGCGTGAGCATTCAGGCCATTTCCGGTATGAGCATTCAAGCCGTTGCCGGTATGAGCATTCAAACTGTTGCCGGCGTGAGCATCCAAGCCGTTGCCGGTATGGCATTCAGGCCATTGCCGGTATGAGCATTCAAGCCGTTGCCGGTGTGAGCATTCAGACCATTGCCGGTATGAGCATTCAGACCGTTGCCGGCCGTCAATGAGGCCGGCTTGATTGGCCCGCCCGCTCCCTTCGCGGCAACAACGCTATGAGGGCTGAAATCGCCCGCCTTTGCAACAGCAGCAACCGCAGGTGCTGCCATTGTTCACGGAAGCGCGCAGCCCCTTGTTCTGGCTTGCCATTCTCTGATGGCTTTGCTGTGCTCGTGGTTTGCGCGATATGGTGCTCGTTCGCAGCCTGGAGTTCCTGCTGGGTAGGCTGAGCCTTTATGCCGCCGTTTCCACCGTTATAGCTTACGTTGTTCATATGGTTGTTGTACAATCTTCTGGCTGTAGACGTTATTGATGACCGTCGTGTTACTGATATTCGTAACGGACTGGTTATAGAAGAACGATCCGCCGGACCAATATCCTCCTGCAAAACCCACGCCCGTGTAGCCGAAACCATAGGATATGCCCCCGTAAAAGCCCACGGTGGGGCCCCAATAGCCGGCGTTCCAGACGTACGCGCCATCGCTCCAGCCCCAATATCCAGGTGTCCACAACAGCCCCGGACGCGGCGCAAGAGCCCACGCCCCCGGCACCCAGTAATAGTCCGAAGCATCGGCGTTCCATCCCCAATAGCCTGGCGTCCAGATGTAATCGGGGCCAGGGATGGGAGGCTGAGTATAGACGGGCAGGGCCGGAGGAGCGATGCCAATCGAAACAGCAATCTGCGCATTGGCCTTCTCGACGGCCCCACCAAGCCGAGCAGCGCAAACGCGGCCACGATTAATGTGTTTATCCGCATATCTTTCATCTCACGTTGGTTGCACAACGACACCAGCACAACTGGCCGGATTTGCAGCATTGAATGCTTTGAATGCCCAAGTAGTCCCGAATTGCGGCCTGATTTAGACTTGAAATTAGACTTCGTCAAAAATGAGCCGATGATCGTGGCGCCGGAAAGATATAAACGCCTTTTTGGTTTGCTGCGTGGCCCTCAGCTCGGATAGCCAGATTACATTCAAGCAAGGCATTGCCACGCCTGCAGAACTCACCAAACCATCTAGACTTTGCCTCTCTGACTTCCCGGCAGCAAAAATGCTGTGTTACAGCGACGCCCAAAATGTTTAAATTCTCATATGATCTGCATTGTGTGTTGAATTCAAGTTGCAAAGATTGTAAACGTATTAAACCAATAATATTAGTTAAATATCATGGCCCTCTGATTGAATACTACCCAAAAAAGACGCTTAAGTGCCTTGTCATCGCCCAACTCGTTCTGTTGACTCCGTCACCAGTAAAAACTTTCCGACAGCAATGCAACACTGCGGCAAATTTGTCGGTGTTGTGTCCAAAAGAGGGGGATGCTTAGGATGTACATCAGAAGTTTTATGCTTGCGTGTTTGGTTTCACTCGGCGCCGCCGGCGGGGCAAATGCCGCCGATCTTTATCGTGCACCGCCTGCGCCGCCGGTGAGCTACGTGCCGCCCATCATGGTTACGAACACCTGGACGGGGTTCTATGCCGGCATCAACGGAGGTTATGGCTGGGGCGGCGGCGGCGGATACCATCGCCTTCTCCGATGGGTCAGACCAATGGGCACGGGCGCAGCCGCAGGGAGGCTTTGGCGGCGGCCAGCTTGGCTATAACTTCCAGACGCGGCCCCTTCGTCTTTGGCGTTGAAACCGACTTCCAGGGCGCCGGCATCACCGACTCCGTGACCGGCACGAGTGTCAACGGCGCCGGCTTCACCAGCCAGCAGAGCATCGATTGGTTCGGCACGGTGCGCGGAAGACTTGGCTTTGCCTTCGGCAACGCGCTTGTTTACGGCACCGGCGGTTTCGCTTACGGCAACGTCAATCAGCACACCAATTATACGCGGCGATGTGTTTGCGAGCAACACCACGCAGACGGGTTACGCCGTCGGCGGCGGTGTCGAATACAAATTCAACCCGGCTTGGTCGGTGAAGGCTGAATATCAATATATCGATCTTGGCAGCGAGAAGCTTACCGATAGCCTCGGAAACGCAACCAATCCGCTGGACACCAACTTTCAAACCGCCCGCGTCGGCTTGAACTACCGCTTCGGCGGGCGGCGGATACGAGCCTCTGAAGTAGACCGTGCCCACAGCGGTCTACGGGGCGGCGCCTTCGGGCGCCGTTTCCGTTTCGGGATGGGAGGATGGTGGACACGACAGGGATCGAACCTGTGACCCTTCGCGTGTGAAGCGAATGCTCTACCGCTGAGCTACGTGTCCAGAATTCCGCCTATGTAAGAGGCTGCCCGGCAGGCTGTCAACAATAACGGTGTGCGCTGTAATCGCCGCGCACAGCCGTGCACCGCAGCCGCGGATCAAGCCACTGCTTCGATGCGCGGCGCGAACATTGCCCTGCGCTCGATCGCCAGCGCCAGTTCGGGAATGCTGCCCACAGTCAATCTCGCGCCAGCGCCCTGCAACTCGGCCTTCGTATGGTATCCCCAGGTAACGCCGACACCGGCGACATTCGCAGACGCAGCCATGAGCATGTCGTAGGAGGTATCGCCAATCATGGCTGTCGCGCCGGGCGAAATTCCTGTTTCTTCCATGGCCTGATACAGCATCGCCGGATGAGGCTTGGATGGACCGTCATCAGCAGTTTGTATGGTGGCAAAAACACCCTCCAGAGCATTCTGCTCGATGAAGCGCATCGTCCCGCGCCGAGATTTTCCCGTGGCGATGCCGAGAATTATCTCGTCCCGCTTCCCGAGGCCGAGCAAAAGCTGGGCAGCGCCCGTGAACATGGGGTCCCGCGCATTGTTGGAGTGCAGCGCCATGCAGCGCTCACGGTAGGCACGTATCAGTTCGTTCCTTGTCGGTTGGCATTGGTCCGGTGCAAGATCGTCCATGGCCTCGGGCATGGACAGGCCAACTGTGCGAAGAATACGACTGCGCGCCGGTTCTACAAGACCGGAGCTACGAAAAGCAAATTGCATAGCTTCCGTAATAATACGCTGACTGTCGACAAGTGTACCGTCGCAATCGAAAACTATAAGGATTGGTGTCGAGGCCATTCTTTCTCCACCGCAAAGGTTCAGTTCAGCGCCCGAACCTTCCATCGCATTGCCCTGGTCACGCACATCATACGTAGTGCCGGGCTAATCCCGGATGAATTCAGACCATAGACTATGAGAGATTTCGAATTATTCGCCGTACCGCTGTGCATCGAAGCCCAGCAAGTCAAACGTTCCCGCCATGTGCGGCGGCAACGGGACTGAAACGTCGATTTCCCCCAATTTGGCATCTTTCAAGGTGAGACGCCTTGCATGAAGGTGCAGCTTTCGTTCGACACCGTCCATTGGCAAATCGGCAACATCACCATATTTCTGATCGCCAAGGATCGGCGTGCCGAGAATATCCATATGCGCCCGAAGCTGGTGCTGCCGCCCCGTCACCGGCTTCAACGAAACCCAGGCGAATTGGCCGGACCGGTCGATGACCGAATAATAGGTGGTGGCGTGCTGGGCGAGTTCCTGCTCGCCAGGCTTTGCCTTGCGCACGCGGTCGCCCTCCGGCCCCGCCGCTTTCACGAGCGCGGCTTCCACCTTGCCTTGCGGCTGCTTGGGGATGCCCTGCGTCACCGCCCAGTATATCTTCTGCACCGAACGCGTCTGGAACAGCCTGCCGAGCCGCGCAGCCGTCTGGCGGTTCTTTGCGACCATGAGGATGCCGGATGTGTCCCGGTCGAGGCGGTGCACGAGGCGGGGGCGCTCTCCGCCGAAGCGATCCGCCATTCCGGCCAGCAGCCCGTCGATGTGGCGCGCCGTCTTCGTGCCGCCCTGCACGGCGATCCCGAACGGCTTGTTCAGGATGACGATATCGTCGGTCTCGAAAATGATCATGCGCTCGATGAAATCGCGGTCGGCCTTCGAGAGGCCCAGAGGAGGCTTCAGAGAGGGCACAGGCTCTGCCTGGGGCGCCGAATAATGCGTCGGGACACGGATCTCCTGTCCGGTGCAAAGCCTGGTCTCGGCTTTCGTACGGCCGCCATCGACGCGCACCTGCCCCGTGCGGACAAGCTTCTGCACCAGCGCATGTGGTAGCGACGGATAATACTTCTTTAGCCAGCGGTCGAGACGGAGGCCGTCGTCGTCCGCCCGGACGGGGCGTTTCTCGATGGTCATGGCGGCACTTTTCGCCAGAGCGCGCTCAAAGTAAAGGGGGCGCGGCCTTGGAAGCGAGCGAAACCTTTGCGGGATGGGCCTCCGCGATCCCTCGGAAGGGGAAGCGGGGCAGTTTGACGCAGGCGCCTTCATTCACGTCCTTGATAGCTCGACCGAATTTAGAAAATACGAATAGTTGCTTTAGCTAATGTATGCAACCCTGCCGTTTTTTGGGCTTATTTTCGTCATCGTTTTGCCATAATATAGAGGTGCGATAGAGTGCTAAACAGAAGTAGGAGGCCGATGAAATGAGCCTTTTTGCGCATATTGAGGAACTGACCGAAAAGCACCAATCCCTGCAACGCCAAATCGAAGAAGAGATGAGCCATCCCCTCGTCGATAGCCTGAAAGTCTCCGAACTCAAGCGTAAAAAGCTTCGTCTCAAAGAGAAAATAGAAAAGCTCAAAGCCGAGCGACACGTGGCCTAGGCCACCCTCCCCCTTCCGAACAAAACTGGCAGCGGCTCAGCCGGGCAATTCCCGGTGTAGACGGTTGTCGCGTTAGCCGCTGAGCCAGTCTCCGGATGATTGCTTCAATAAAACTGTTGCGTTAGGGCGCGCACCTCTGCATTTCTTCCCGCATGAGCGATAAGAAGAACCGCAATCAGGTCAAGGCGCGCCTGCCCAAAGGCTTGCGCGACGTCGAAGCGCAAGAGCTCCGAGCCCAGCAGCAAATGCTGGGCAAAATCAGCGACGTGTACGAGCGGTACGGGTTTGAGCCGCTCGATACTCCCGCATTTGAATATACCGACGCGCTCGGCAAGTTCCTGCCCGACACGGACCGGCCGAATGAAGGCGTGTTTTCGTTCCAGGACGAGGACGAGCAGTGGGTGTCGCTGCGCTATGACTTGACGGCGCCGCTGGCCCGTTACGTGTCGCAGAACTTCGATGCGCTGCCGAAGCCATTCCGGCGCTATCAATCGGGCTATGTTTACCGCAACGAGAAGCCGGGGCCTGGCCGCTTCCGCCAGTTCATGCAATTCGACGCCGATACGGTCGGCACGGCGAACCCGGCCGCCGACGCGGAAATGTGCATGCTGGCGGCCGATACGCTAGAGGCGCTCGGCATCCCCCGTGGCGGTTATGGCATCAAGGTCTCAAGCCGGACCTTGCTTGATGCTCTCCTGGACAGCGCAGCCATCACCGACACGAGAAAACGGCTCGTTGTGCTCAGGGCCATGGATAAGTTCGACAGGCTCGGACTTCCAGGGCGTGGCGGAGTTGCTGGGCAAAGGCCGCAAGGACGAGAGCGGCGACTTCACGCCGGGGGCGGACTGTCTTCCCAGCAGGCGAATGCCATTCTCTCTCTGCTATCCGGCGATGAGGTGCCCGCGGACGCAACTGTGGAGGACAATCATCGGCCTTGTGCGCGAGGCCGGCTATGGCGACGATCGCATCCGCTTCGACGCAACGGTGGTTCGAGGGCTTGAGTATTATACCGGCCCCGTCCTGGAAGCGGACCTGACGTTCCCGGCCACGGATGAGAATGGGCAAGCGGTGCGGTTCGGCTCGGTCGGCGGCGGCGGACGCTACGACGGCCTCGTTTCGCGCTTCCGTTCGCAGCCCGTGCCCGCAACAGGGTTCTCGATTGGCGTCTCCCGGCTCTATGCGGCGCTGACTCATCTCGGCAAACTGAAAGGAAATGCTGCGTCGCAAGCGCCCGGTCGTGGTGCTTGTCATGGATAAGGCCCGCATAGGCGATTATCAGAAAATGGCGCGCGATTTGCGCAATGCAGATATTCGCGCCGAGATGTATGTCGGCGATGCCGGCATGAAGGCGCAGATGAAGTATGCCGACAAGCGCGGCAGCCCTTGTGTCATCATCCAGGGCGAGGACGAGCGCGCGCGGGGCGAGGTCACGATCAAGGATCTTCTGGAAGGCGCGCGCCTTTCCGGCGAGATTGCCGAACGCGAGGAATGGCGCAATGCCCGCCCCGCGCAATTCGCGGTTCCGGCGAACGAGATGGTCGAAGCCGTGAAACGGCTTCTTCAGGAGCAGCAAAAAGCGTGACTGCGGAAGGCGCAAAAGAGTACGAAGCCCTTGAGGCGCAGGCTGCGAGCCTGATCAATCTTTTCACCTCCAAAGGCTATGAGCACGTCGCGCCCTCGTTCATTCAGCCTGCGAGCCTCTTTCTCGACCGCATCGGCGAAACGCTGCGTGCGCGCACCTACGTCTTCACCGACCCGGACGGCGAGGAACTGTGCCTGCGGCCCGATCTGACGATCCCTGTCTGCCGCGTCTTCCTGGAGCGGGGCGCGCCGGAAAGTGTTGCGAAATTCTGCTATAACGGCCCAGCCTTCCGCATCCAGGAGAAGCCGGACCGGCTTCGCCCCCGTGAGTTCCGTCAGGCTGGCATAGAGTATTTCGGCTCAAACGACCCCAGCGCCGACCTTGAAGTGCTGGCGCTCACAATCGAAGCGGTGCGCGAAGGCGGAGTGAAGTCGTTCACCGTCAAGACCGGCCATCTCGGCCTGTTCAAGGCGCTGCTCGACGGTCTGAGCATACCGCCTCGGTGGCGTGAGAGGCTGAAGCGCGCCTTTTGGCGGCACGCCGCTTTCGCGCACGAACTCGCGACGCTCTCTCACTCAAAAGAGAATGGACCGCCGGTGCCCGCGGCCGCCCTGACCGAAAGGGGCTTTCTCAAGCATCTGGACGCCCGCGGCATCCCGCTTGTCGGCCTGCGGCGACCCGCGGAGATCGTTCAGCGCTTGCAGGACAAGGCCGCCGATGCGAACGAACCGCCGCTCGCGCCGGAAGTCGTCCGGCTCATAGAAAACTACCTTCAGACGCGCGGCGAGGTCACCCCTGCGCTGCGAGCCATAGAAACGCTGACGCGTCAGGCGAACGTCGACCTCGGGGATGCGCTTGAGGAAGCGCGGGCAATCTTCTACGGGCTGAAAGCTCTCGCCGGCACAGCGCCAATCGTCTTCGAAGCCGATTTCGGACGCCATTTCGAGTATTATACCGGCATGGTTTTCCAGATCGAGATCGAAGGCGCGGGCGTGGCCGGGGAGATCGCGGGCGGCGGGCGCTATGACGGGCTGATGGCTGCGCTTTCGCAAGGCGCGCACGGCGTTCCTGCCGTGGGCGCAGCCCTTCACACCGAGCGGCTTCTCGCGGCGGCCTCACAAAGGTGATGCATGGATAGAGTGATCGTGGGCGTGCCCTCCAAAGGACGCCTCATGGAGGACACGCTCGAAATCTTCCGGAAGGCTGGCCTTGCCATCGAGAAGACGGGCGACGAGCGCGGCTATCGCGGCGCGATAGAGGGCGTAGCGGAGGCAGCGGTCGAGTTTCTGTCGGCGGGCGAAATCGCGCGCCATCTTCAGTCCGGCCGCATCCATCTCGGCGTGACAGGCGAAGACCTGATCCGCGAACAGATCCCGCACGCCGATGAGCGGGTGTCCTGTCTCCTGAAGCTCGGCTTCGGCCACGCCAATGTCATTGTCGCCATTCCCGACTGCTGGCTCGATGTCGAGACGATGGCCGACCTGGAGGAGGCCGGGGCTCTGTTCGCTGCCGAGCACGGCAGGCGGCTCAGGATCGCGACGAAGTATCCAAATCTGACGCGCCGCTTTTTTGCGGCGAAGGGCGTCGTTCACTATCGCACTGTCGAAAGCCTTGGAGCGACCGAAGGCGCGCCAGCGGCGGGCGTGGCCGAGGGCATCGTGGACATCACCTCGACGGGCGCAACACTGCAGGCCAACGGGCTCCGCATCCTGAGCGATGGGATAATCCTGCGATCGGAAGCAAATCTGGTAGCCTCGAAAGTGGCAACGCTGGCAGGGAAGACCGCCATCCTGTGCACGACAATAGCCGAGAAGCTGAGCGCAGCGCTGACGCCAGCAACCTGAATACTTTTGTCTGCGTTTTGTGGTCAGCTCCGGCGAACGCGCATGCGGCCTTTGGGTCGAGCCTGTGTGAAAACGTGTGCTGACGGAAAAACGATAGAATCTTTTTTCTAACTGGGCGGGGGTGAGGCTTCTTTGACCGCTTAATGAGGGACCATTGAGCGACCTCAGCATGAAAACCAAGTGTGACCATGGATTCCCCGCCATAATCCGAGCCTGCAAACTCCGGCGGAGGAGAATAGATTTCTAAACGCTCATTTTACTCCGGCGTTTTCACACATGGCGTAATTCCGGGTCCGCGCCACACACAGGCGCGGTGAATCAGCTCTCCAGGAACGGTCAAGGCCACCGGTCAGGGCCTGGCAGATGGAGACGGGCTATGCAGCACTATGTTGGACTGGATGTTTCTCTGAAACAGACCGCCGTATGTGTCGTCGATCAGGCTGGCAAGATCAAGCGGGAGGGAACGGTTGCTTCTGATCCGGACGCGATCGCTCAGTATGTAGCCGCCCACGCGCCGGACGTGGCTCGGATAGGGCTTGAAACGGGCGCGACGTCGACATGGCTTTGGACTGAGCTCAATAATCGTGGGCTGCCTATCATCTGCATCGATGCTCGGCACGCGAAGGCCGCCTTGAAGATGCAGATCAACAAAAGCGATCGCAACGACGCCGCCGGCATTGCCCGCATCATGCAGTGCGGATGGTACAGGGAGGTCCGCGTCAAGGACCTCGACAGCCATGCCATCCTGGGCGCTGCTGAGCAGCCGCGCGTTGCTCGTGGCGATGAAGCGGGATCTCGAAAATCAGATCAGGGGGCTGCTCAAGAACTTTGGGCTTGTCATTGGGCGCGCCAAGATGACGACGTTCACAACGCGAGCCAAAGAGTTGCTTGACGCGCAACCCGCGCTCTCCGCCGCGGTTGAGCCTCTCCTCAAGGCGCGGGAGGCGCTTGGCTGCCAGATCGCGGACCTCGATCGCAAGGTCTTGCGACTGGCTCGAAGCGCTCCCCAAGTGCGCCGGTTTATGACTGTACCCGGCGTCGGGCCGATCACCGCGCTTTGTTATCTGGCGACCATCGACGATCCGGCGCGATTTAAGAAATCACGCAGTGTTGGAGCCTATGTGGGCTTGACGACGCGGCGGTACGCGTCGGGCGAAATCGATTGGACGGGGCGCATCTCCAAATGCGGGGACGCGATGTTGCGAAGCTATCTGTATGAGGCGGCCAATGTGCTGCTCACGCGGATCACAAGATGGTCCTCTCTCAAAGCATGGGGCGTGCGCATCGCAAAACGCAGGAGCCTGAGCAAGGCGCGCGTCGCCGTTGCTCGCAAGCTCGCCGTCATCCTGCATCGCATGTGGATCGACGGCACAGAGTTCTGCTGGTCATCGCAAGGAGCTGCGATGCAATCGGCTTAACAGCAAACCGAGTTCCCGCCAAAGGGCGGGAAAAGACGTCCCTGCCGGGACGTGGCGATGGCAAGATCGTCCGAGGTCGTGCGATGCTCGAAAGGGCAAAACGCGCTTCACACATTGATCTGCCAACGTCACCAGGCGCCACCATGCGAAGGGCAACGCCCGAACGCGGAGAGAACAGTGGGCCCGGCAAGGATTTCTTGAAGAGCTTGACGCCAGGCCGGAAAGAGAACGACCTCGGCCGAAACCGGAAGAGCAGGTTTCTTCGCGATCTCGTGCGTCCACGTGGGCTCACGGATCCCAGTGCCGTCTTCTCGAAAAAGGCCAACCACCCCCGCACATGATGCAATTTAGGTATTGGGAGGCCCCGAAGAATGGGCCGCTGGTTCTCTAAACGAAGGTGTGGATCGACTCCGGTTCAAGCGCTTGGCGAAGAACCTCTACAGCGATGGTTTCGACGGCATCGAGGTAAGAAGGTGCTCCGCCCCGCCCACGCTTTAGAAAGTGTAAAGCATCTTTATTCATAAATAGCGGACGTCGTTTTTCGCCGGCCGCGGATGGCAAGACTTTGTTAAGGCACGCCAAGGTACGGCGACGCCCTGACAGCCTTGAGTAGTAGCACGGAGGAGACGGCAAGCATTCGCCTGCCTTGTTCGCGACAAAGTTTTTGTGTCTTCACGCCGCGTAGAGTTTGGGATAGTTGATGTCAGTACCAATGTGGGAGCTGGGCTCGGCTCCGAGAGTTCAATCGAGAGCACGAGCTTTCCTGGGGTGCGTGTTAACGCTGTTGCTCGGGATTTCTATGCGGGTGAGATCGCAGGAAACGAAACCTCGTTCGCCAAAACTCGGCCTGGGCAAGTCCAGAACGTGTCCATTCATTACAAGACCGCGCGCATGGCCGACGTCGTGCCGTTTGATGCCGTCTGGCCCGAAGCGACACCGGCCGAACACAACATTACCGTTCAGCCGCGCACCGTAAGATTAAATGCAGGGGGCGCGGTGCAGGCGCAGCCCGTGAGCGCGGCGGTTGCGGACGACGTCCAGCCGCAAGAGCTTGCCGTCGCGCCTCACTTAGCGAAAGCGGACGATGAAGCCGGGAGCGCGTCGCCGTCCGTTGCGGAACGAGGGGATGGTCTTGCAATCTACGATATTGAAAGGGGCAGGGTTTACTTGCCGAACGGCGAGACGCTCGAAGCCCATTCCGGAATTGGGCCGATGCGAGACAACCCCGCTTTCGTGGGTCGGCGCAACAGGGGGCCGACGCCGCCTCATATCTATGATCTGACGCTCCGAGAGAGACCCTTCCTCGGTGTGCAGGCGATCCGTCTGACACCCGTCGGAGGCGACACCGCCGTCTTTGGGCGGGACGGTTTCCTGGCGCACACCTATATGCTCAGAAGACCGGGCGACTCGAACGGATGCGTCGTGTTCAAGGACTACGGCCGGTTCCTCGCCGCCTTCAAGAAAGGGCAGATAAAACGGATGGTGGTTGTGCCACGGCTGAGAGAGGCGCCGGCTTTGATTTTGACGGCCTTGCATCCGGCGAACAATGGCTGACCCTGCCGCTTTGGCGAAACTCGTTTGGTCAAATGGCCAGCTACGGGGTGCACGACGAACATCTCTGCCTCGAAAGCCCTCAGCATTCGACCGCGAAGTCCTGTGTTGGAAGTGTCTCTTCCTTGTGCGCACGCTACCGGGCGAGCATGGCGGTATGGGTCGTGCCGGTCCTTTCGCGATCCGATGCTCGCCAAGGCGGCTTCGGGATCCTAATGCCGCCTTCTCGGAAAAAGCCAACACAATCCCGCACCTGTGGAGGTTTTCGGATACCGGCCCATGCCGAACAGCTCAACAGCCTCGAGGGCCGGTGTCGGAAAACCCTCAGGGAATGAACCCGCGGGAAGTTTGGCGGGGAGCGACAGGCGCTATGGGGATTTATATGCCGCCGCCGGCGCTGCTCGGTAAGTCAACCGGTGTGAGGAAGCGTCGCTTTGAAGACTGCTGGGCGTTGCGGCTGCTTTTTCGTGGCGCTGCCGTCTGTGCAGACAGGCCAATAACAGCTTGAACTGCTTTCCCGGAGCGGGGAAGGCCAGGCGCCGCTGTCGCCAGCCGGTGAACGGCGGCCCAAGAAACGCATACTACCGAGGCGGATGCTTGCGCTCATGACGTGTCGATCCTCATCGCACCAAGCGTCGATCTCTGAGGCGGACGGCATCCCTCGAAGCTCTCAATAATTAGCATACGGCTTCCGCAACAGGGGCTGCGCCGGACCGGCGCCTCTGGCGCAGACGCATCGGCCTTGCCTGCATGTGTCGGGTTGGGTAGCGGCATTGCCATGGCGAGAAGCGTCCGCATGAGGGACAGATTGTCGGCGCGTGTGCCGCTCGCGAAAAGGCCGTAATGGCGGATGCGATGGAAGCCTTTCGGCAGCACGTGGATCAGGAAGCGGCGGATGAACTCAGCCGTCTCAAGCGTCATGGTCTTGTAGCGGCCGGGTCCTTCGATGCGGTAGTCCTTGTAGGTGAAGGTGACGCTGCGATCATCGGCGGCGATCAGACGCCGGTTCGAGATGGCGACGCGATGGGTGTAGCGCGCAAGATAGGCCAGCACCGCCTTTGGGCCGGAAAAGGGGCGCTTGGAGTAGACGAACCACTTTGTCTTTTTGAGCGGCGCCAGGAACGCAGCGAACGCCTCCGCGCTGGCGAGATAAGCGTGATTGCCGAAGAAACGCAGCTTTTTGGCTTTGTGCGCGGCGGCAAGCTTCTCAAGCATGAGCCTCCGGAACAGCTTGGAGAGCACCAGCACCGGCAGAAAGAAGCCGCGCCGGCCAGCGATCCAACGCCCGCCATCGGGTGAGAGGCCGCCACCCGGCGCAATCATATGCACATGCGGATGATGGGTCATCGCTGAGCCCCAAGTATGAAGCACGGCGATGAAACCGATCTTGGCGCCCAGATGTTTGGGATCGGCCGCGATCGCGAGCATCGTCTCGGCGGACGCCTTGAACAAGAGATCGTAGATCACGGCCTTGTTCTGATAGGCGATCTCAGCGATGGGCGCGGGCAAGGTGAAGACCTGATGGAAGTACTGCACGGGCGTTCGGCCTCGCCGTCGCAGCCATTCGCTGCTGCAGCCCCCTGACACTTGGGGCAATGCCGGTTGCGGCAGCTGTTATAGGCGATGGTCTCGTGAGCGCAGGCGTTGTTCTCGCAGCGCAGGACATGCCCGCCAAGACCCGCCGTACGGCAGCTCTCGATGGCGCTCATCACCTTCAACTGGCCGAGACTTAAATGACCGCGGTTGGCGTCACGCAAGCGGCGCCGTGGCCGCGGAAGATGTCCGCGACCTCCAACGATAGGCGAGCCATG
>CAWHYO010000036.1:0-17578 GCA_963833565.1 uncultured Alphaproteobacteria bacterium | reverse complement strand
AAAATGCGCGAGACGGAGGATGATCTGCCGAAAAACCTGGGTTAGGCCGAGTGCGGAAAGTTGGGCCTAATATGGGCACGTCTCGAGCTGGGGGTATTGCTGACGTGAAGTTCCAAGGCCTTATGCCCCCTCTAAGTGCGCCCAGCGGGCGCGCCAAGAGCACCATCCGAACCTGGGCGGCACATATTATTCGATCAGCAACGTATGGGCCGAGTTCGTCCAGGACAACAGGACAGGTCTCGTCATCCACTGTGGCGGCGGCCCAACGCATGGCTGCATCGGCATCTACCATTCTGAGTGCGTCGACTTCATGCAGGCCATGGCTGAGGTAAAGCCGAGAAGCGTCACGCTCATGCCAAGGCGCCTTTAGCTAGCCTAGTTATCCTAAACAAGTCCCGCTTAGGCCTTCCGTACATAGGTATCGGTTTTCTCAAAGCAGGATTTGCACATTGCAATCCCGATATTCGCCGGATTAGTTTTCAGGCGCTTCCGACGACCGGACCCCATGCCGAGCGGTTGGTTGCACTCACCTGAATGACCGCAGGCGTGGTTGATACATTTGCACTTGCCGCCTTGACTGGCATAGAGGTCATTGTAAGACGGTTTGGTGGCCTGCATTTAAAAGTCTCCTCCTGGAATTCGGATCACGCCAGCGCCAGCCAACCTTTTAGGATTCGCTCATGTAGTCACGCTACCAGAGGATGCATGTTGATTGAGTGGAAAACTACTTAAGAGCGTGGACACGGTAATTGCCACCCCCCTCCCACATGCTATCTCAGAAAGAGCAAGGGCTGGCGTCATGAAGAAGGGAAGAAACTCAGAGACAGAACGTCAGAAAGAGCAATTCTGGCGCGGTAATGGCTTTAAGTATTATTGGTGGGAGTGCGAGCCGATGAAGCGCAGGTGTTTCACCTGCGTGCGAGTGTCACCAGCTAGCTAAAGCTTTTTTTAAGAAGCTAGAAGAAGAAGCCGATTTTTCCTGTCTTGAGTATTCTTTGAAAGGCATCAACTACAACGTGAAAGACAACCGTTGCTATCTTCAAATGCGTACACGAGAAGACGCCATAGTAAGCAATCATATAGCCGATTTTAAAAAGTACGAATGGTGCCGATGGCCGAGGCGACTTATTGAAACAAACATCGAATGTTATCGAATGTTTTTATATGATGTTCAAACCGAAGAATTTATAGCAGGAACATGGAACGGCATATGTCCCAGCCCCGAAGTCAACGATAAAAAAAACATGTGGGAACAACATGGCTTTGTGGCGAAGAGCAAAAGAAATCTACTTTTCTTTGGACTCGAACTGAGTTTAGACTTCAGAGCACAAGCAGGCTTTAGACGTCATCAAGTCTAAGATGGAAGAAAACTACAGAGATTAAATGGCGGCGGCGGCTCAGTAAACGGCAGCTCGTCGCGCACATCGGGCAAGAGCTGCAACATTTGCAATCTGAGTTCGAGGAATTAGCGGCCATCCGCTTGCGGTATTCGGGTTCACTCTCGTCAAGAGACTGCGGTAGCTCGAAACGAGGCCGCGCCGGTTCTTGTTGAGCACCACTAAGCTTCGGTCGGGAGAGGGTACAGCGGTTGTCGCCTAAAACAGCGCGCGGGTCCGAAATCGACCCACCACAAACTCGTCCAAGCGTTGGCTAAGCCAAGCACGTTGGCTTAGAAAGTCAGTGCTGCAAGGACTTGCGGAGAGGTCTGTTCAGAAGAATGATCGACACGCCCGCGGCGGCGGCCACGCCTGCGATCATGAGGAAGAAATTGGGCTTCTCCATGCTGCTCCAATAGGAGCCGAGCCAGCCGGCCAGGAAATTGCCCAGAAAGCTCGTGGAAAGCCAGACCCCCATCATCATGGATAGTATGCGCGCTGGCGCCACTTTGGAAACGAGCGAAAGTCCAACCGGAGACAGATAAAGCTCCCCGATGGTGATAATCGCGAAAAACGCGAACAGCCAAGCCCAGCTCGATTTTTCGCCGGGGCCGGCATAGAGAGCCGCCCCAACCATGAGGAGATAGGCAAGCGCGACGATGAAACAGCCCATCGCCATCTTGGTTACGGTCGACGGTTCACGCCCCCTTCTTGACTGGATTGCCCACAGCTCGACGATCAGCGGCGTGAAGGCAAAGATCATGAACGGGTTGAATGCCTGGAACCACGTCACCGGGATTTCGCCCTGCCAGAAAAGCAGGTTTATCGAGCGGTCGGTGTAGCTGTCGGCCCATAGCGCGATGGTGTTGCCCTGCTGTTCATAGGTGGCCCAGAACAGCGTGTTCGGCAGGAAGAGGATAAGCAGCGCAAAGATCGCCCGCCACTCCTCGCGGCTCATCGGGTTGTGTTCGACATGCGCCGCCTTGGCCTTCTGAAGCTCGTCTGGCGGCAGCTCCCGAAGCCCGCGCAGATAGATCAGAAGGCCGATCAGCATGCCGACGCCCGCCGCGCCGAACCCGTAATGCCAGCCCCATTTCTCGCCGAGCGTTCCACAGATCGAGCGGCGCCAGGAACGCACCGAGATTGATGCCGACATAGAAGATTGAGTAGGCGCGGTCGCGGCGAGGGTCCCCTTCCTTGTAAAGCCCACCCACTTGGGTTGAAATGTTCGGCTTGAAGAGGCCGTTTGCGAGAATGAGCGTCAACGAGCGCGAAAAGCAGGATCGGCTCGAACGCCATCATGAAGTGGCCAAGCGCCATCAGGCTCGCGCCGATGACGACTGTTTTGCGCTGGCCGAGCACGCGGTCGGCGAGCAGCCCTCCGAAGACGGGCGTCAGATAAACGAGCGCCGTGTAGGTTCCATAAATCTGCGAGGCGAAGGGCTGCGCTTCGAGCGGACCGAAAATCGATTCAAGGCCGCTTTTCAATGTGAGAAGCCCGATCACCTGCGAGGAATGCTCGGGAAGAAGCACATATTTCACGAGATAGAGCACGAGGAGCGCGCGCATTCCGTAATAGGAGAAGCGCTCCCACATCTCGGTCGCAAACAGAAAGGACAGCCCGCGCGGGTGGCCGAAAAGCTGTTTTGGTTCTGTTTCTAAACTTTCGGCTTTCGCTTCCATCGGTTATCCCTCGCAACGGGGACTAGCCTTGCGGCAGGAAATAGGCAAGTCGCGTTTTCGGGATCGTCCGCGAGTTCATGCTACCCGAGGGAACCCGCGACTGTTGAGACGGATCGATGGAAGCTTCTGAATGAAGGCCTGGCTTCAAACTCATCGCGGGAAGCTTCAGTTCGGCCTTCGCATGACGGTCTCCGCGCTTGCGAGCTATGGGCTCGGGGAAGCAATCGGGCTGTCGCAAACCTATTGGGCGGTGCTGTCGGCCGTGATCGTCATTCAGGGGAGCGTGGGCGGCTCGGTGCGGGCTGGGCTCAACCGGCTGACCGGAACCATCGGTGGAGCATTCTGGGGCGCGGTTGTCGCCGGACTGATGCCCCATAACACCCCGGCGGCCCTCGGGCTCGCCCTGATGGTAGCGGTCGCGCCCCTCTCGGTCGTCACCGCTTTTTGGACGGATTACCGCATCGCCCCGATAACAGCGATCATCGTTCTGATGGGCGCAGCGCTTCAGCAGGCCGCTCCTTTCTCCTCGGCGCTGGAGCGGGTTTTCGAGATCACGCTTGGCAGCGCGGTTGCCGTTGCGGTCGCGCTTTTCATCCTTCCGGCGCGCGCGCATGCGCTGTTGGCGCGGAGCGCCAGTATTGCCGTTGCCGACATGGCCCGCATCGTCTCGATGCTGGAAGAAGGTCACGGTCAGGGCGTCGACCGTGAAGCGCTCCTGAAAATTCAGCTTCGCTGCAGCGCCGAGATCGCGAAAGTAGACTCCCGGTCCGGCGAGGCAAAGGTCGAGCTCGCAAATCGCCTCGCGGACGGACCCGATCCCGAGGCGCTTTCCCGCACTTTGCGCCGCCTGCGAAACGAAATGGCGATGCTTGCGCGCGCTCTCGTGACCCCTTTCCCCGAAGCAGTGCGCGGCCCTTTTGTGAAGGAACTCGCCGCCGTGCTCCGTGCCCTTGCCGCATGGCTTTCGGGCATGTCGGAAACGCTGTCATCAGGCAAGGAAGCGCCAAACCTGCAAGACTTGAAAACGGCCCTCGAAGGCTTTCGCGGCGCGATAGGCGGCGCCGGGCCGGAGTGGTTCGCGTCCGCCACCGAAAAAGAGGATATCCAGCGGGTTTTCGCCCTGCTTTTTGTCTTCGATCAAATGCTTCAGAACCTGCAGGACCTGGCCGACCGCGCACGCGAATTGAGGGAGAGCGAGCCGCAACGTGAACCCTAACGCCGCGTCACGCAAAATCGAAACCGGTTGCGACGCAAGTCTTCTAAACGACGCGACTGCGCCGGCCGCCGTCATGGCGACGCCCGCGTCAGGCATGCTTCGCCGATCTGGCCATCGCGATCTTGGACGGCGCTCACGGCGCGCTTTAAGGTAAACTGTTCGTCGCCGCGCCAGGGCGTTAATACATACGTGGTTAACAGAGGCGCGCCCGATTTATTTCCCGTCTGATGTATGCTTAAAGAATTGTCTATCCGGGCGAGACAAAGCCGCCTCGCGCCTTCGGCCAGCCGGGGAGTGGCGGAACTAACCTACTGGAAAAAAATGGCTTTCAGGCTTCATCCGCGCCCCATTAAATAGAACTTAATGCGGGAATTTTTCTCCTTAACTGGACGCGCTAAAGTCCGTTAAATATGTTTCGGCTTTCGGCTGTTAACCAGAACCGTGCTCGCACGGAGCGCGGCGCGCGCTCCGGGAACGTCGTCTGTTCCACTATTTCCGCTTTGGTATCAATGACTTGTCTGCGTTAACCTCTCGGCAACGCGCTTTTCCTTAAGATCCGGCCTCAAGAAATTCGGGACGCAAACGCAAGCGGGAAGCTGATCTGGGGATGAAGGGACACGCGCCTGCAACCAAGCACGCAAACGCCCGCGTCTGATGAACGCACGATGGTCTCTAGCCTTTAGATGAAATTTTCATCATGTTGACGCTATCGGGGTCTAATCCGCCTGCCTCAAGGCTGAATTAAGCGAGTTGTAACCGGAGTTCGGCATTGTACCGTATGCGTATATGTGAGGGGTCCCTATGGGGCGAGCGTTCCGTTTGATGTTGTTTTGCGCGGCCTTGGGTGGCTGCTCGGCGATGTCGGGCGGGGTTTCGTCTCTTACAAGCATTGGAGGAGGCGGCTCCTCCGATATGCCGCCATCGAAGGCAGCCACGGCGCCCGAGTCCTCTGCCTCGCCAGGATCAAGCGGCGGAAGTATCTGGGCGAATTTTTCGCCGACCTTCAACTCGGGCGAGAAGTCTTCGCCGCCTTCGCAAAACACCGGCGAAGAAGCGGTGGCGAGCCTGGACGCGAACGAGGCGCTCCGCCTTGTCAATGAGTACCGCGCATCGAAGGGGCTGCCTGGCCTTTCGCTGGACGGCCATGCCACGGCGGCAGCCGAACTTCTCGTCAAGGACATGGCCAGCCACGACCGCATGTCTCATGCCGGCCCCAACGGAGCGGATCTTCAGAAACGGCTGACCTTGGCGGGATATCGCTTCCGGGTCGCGGCGGAAAATGTCGGCGTTGGGCAGAGGTCCTTTGCTCTAATGATCGACGGCTGGAAACAAAGCGCACCTCACAGCCGGAACATGCTGCTCGCCGAAGCAAAACATATGGGCATTGCCTACGAATATAAGCCGGACACGAAGTACAAGACCTACTGGACGCTCGTAGTGGCCGCGCCTTAGCTGAGTTTCACCTGTCCGGTGGCCATGCAGTCGCCTTCGATTTTCTGGAGGGCTTCTTCGATCAAGCTTTGAAGTTCCTGCGTCTGCGCAGTGAATTCCTGCATCCGATCTTGAGCGAAATGTGTCTGAAGCGCCAAAATCTCAGGCAACGTTCTTGGCATTGCTGATCTGCCACGAGAACGCGAACGCGCAATCCGCGTTGTCCTTCGCAAATTGCATGCTGCGGCCGTGAACCTCTTTGAAGTCAGCGATCATGGGAATTGCTCCCATCCAGGCGTCTATGGCTCTTGTCATGAAATTCATGAGCTCGTCGTAGGTGGCATGCGCCTGGTTCAGGTTCTGCTTGGACACCTCGCGCAGGTTCTGCGGGATTTCGAATGGGTTCTCGATCATAACTATTCTCCGGGCGCAGGAGCTGAGAGACTGGCCGGGTAGCGCTACTTCCTGCTGCTTGCATCATCGTTTTTTGTCGGGGGCGTCGCCGTAAGCCTGATGATGAGCTTCGTCTAGCTTATCCATGGCAGCAGCACGCACATTCGGATCGTTGCTGCGATAGCGAGCAAGGAAAAACGGATCCTGCATCAGGAAATTGATAAGGGCCTTGGCCTTCGCAGCATCCTCTGCCGCCGGCTTGAAGTCAGCCTGCGTGAAGTGCTCTGGAGGGGTTGGATTAGGTGCAGTCAAGCTGTCTCGCAGAGTGGGCATAATGTTCTCCCTGTTTTTGCTTCTATTCCCACGGCTTGGCCTCCCTGTCTCGGTCCGCGCTAGAAGGACCAAGACTTTCCGAAGTCGTGAGACATAACCACGAGTGCCTCGGTCAAGCCGTTCTCGTTCTTTACAAAGTCGGACAGGAGGGCCTCCGTGTGGAATCCCAGGTTTTGGAACACGACCTGACCCGCCTCCTGGCTGGCCGCCATCCGGACCCAAAGCTTTTGCAGCCCTTGCGTCCGCGCGATTGCGAAGATCTTCCCGGCGAGAATTCGACCAATGCCAAGGTTCCGATGACCGGCCGAGACGCTCATGCGAATTTCGCCGACATGGCGGAGCCACGGCAGATCGTTGATTATAAGATTGCAATAGCCGATCATTTTCGCGCCCGCCATCGCGACCACGCCAATCGTCTGACCGGACTCAATATTTTCCATCCAACGCTGGATAGTCCGGTCATTATTCACGTCCACAAG
Source organism: uncultured Alphaproteobacteria bacterium (assembly GCA_963833565.1). Lineage (GTDB taxonomy): Bacteria > Pseudomonadota > Alphaproteobacteria > Rhizobiales > Rhodomicrobiaceae > Rhodomicrobium. The sequence continues at coordinate 10,667 of CAWHYO010000036.1, read as the reverse complement.
CAAGTAATAATTGTCCTTGCCGGGGAGCGAGCGAAGGAAGTTTGCGAACAGCTCCTTATCCTCTGCTCGCATCGACCGGAACATCACGGGCATGTCGGTCTCCTCGCATGAGAGATCTCTGTTGTCGCGCAGTCGTGCACGGCCAATGCCTTCGGGTTGAAATGAACTAACTGTGGGGCTAAGCCTTCGGGTAAAGTGATCATGGCAAACGTCCTCGCTAATGCCTGGTTTCGCCGTATTCCATGGCTTGCAGAGCCCTTAATCTTATGACGACTTCTATCCTGAGCAGCGCCGTGGCGATGTCACGATAGAGCTTCAGCTCAGGCTTCGGCCGCGCCTGCAGCGACAGCCACTCCGCATGGACCCTGTCCTGAAGCGCGAGCGGAGCTTCAAGGTCGTCTTTCATGTCGTGAATAGCGAGAAGGATGGCCCGGCGGGTGAAGTGATCGCCGCGGATAGCAACCCCGCCGTCCAGATAATTTTGTAGCGAGGTATGAGCCTTTCCGTGCGCTACTTTCAGAACTGTCTGCGCGATCTCATCGAACGCTGTAAGCAGGCTGATATAGAATGGAGGCCGGGCTTCGACCCCGGCCAAACAGACGTTTTACATGAGTTGTTCTCGATCATAGCAGGGACCATCTTGAAGTTTAATTTTAATTCTCTCAGACACTCGCTCCACAGCGGGCGTCAGCCGGCGCAAACAAGCGCGGACTGATTTGCGCGCGTGCCGCCTTAGCAAGTGCACACAAGCTCTCGTTTGATCGGGACTGGCTAAGGTCGTCCGATCGAGAACCAATAGAATTTGATCAAGCAGACTACGTGAGCCTCTTTGACCAAAAGCAAGATTTCAGCTGATTTATATCAAGAATAACTCAGTGTCCGTGGTCCGGCAACTACGAAAGGATAAGTGGGCTAAAGAAGTTCTTAACATTCGGACATTTGAATTCAGTTTTTTTGCGGTGCAGCAAATGCCGGCCTATTTCTCTCGCACAAGCGTCTCCGGTTGCCGCCATATTATCTGCCTACGCTTGAGCTAAGGATACCGGCTGTTTTACTGATCCTGCGTGTGCATTGCGAAAACGGTTTGGTAAGACAAGCCGTAACACAGTCTGCGGGGAAATCGTCCTATTCCCGTTTCCAGCATGAGAGAGTTCGAAAACCCTGACTTTTGGGCGCAACCATCAAAATTCAGCTGGGGCCGATCCGGGAATCCTGGAAGTCCAAAAACCGGCAAAGCCACGAACTCTGAAAGAAACGGACTTAATGCGGCCGCGTCGATCCCATGTTAAAAGCGGCAGGTCTTTCGCAGCAATATTACCCGGATCGTTCATGAGCTCTACAAGCGCCACGACCTCCCTGCCACAAGGCGTCGCGGCGCTCCGGCACGGGCATGCAAGCGCGCTGGGCCTATCGGCTCTTGGCGTGGTTTTCGGCGACATAGGCACAAGCCCTCTCTATACGCTCAAAGTCGTGCTTGGCGCGACCGGCGCTCAAGCCGCTGATCGGGCGACGGTGCTCGGCAGCCTCTCATTGATTTTTTGGACGCTCATCATTGTTACGACGATCAAGTATGTCGCCGTGGCCATGCGGGTCGATAACCACGGCGAGGGCGGCATCATGGCGCTGATGGCCCTTCTCGGCGGCCGAAAGGGCCTCAGCAGCGGCCGGACCAAAAAGCGGGCTCTGATCGTCACCGTCGGCCTGGTTGGTGCGGCGCTCATCTATGGAGACGGAGTGATCACACCCGCCATCTCTGTTTTGTCCGCGCTCGAGGGGCTGTCGATCATAACCACGAAGCTGGAAGACTATGTTGTTCCGGCAACTGTCCTTATTCTCGTTCTCTTGTTCTTCTTTCAGCCGCTGGGCACGGCGCGCATCGGCAAGTTGTTCGGGCCGATTATGGGCATCTGGTTTCTCGCGCTCGGCGGTCTCGGCCTCTGGGGGATCGTCCAAAATCCTACCGTGATTTTAGCAATCAATCCCCTATATGGCCTCAGCTATCTTGTGTCCGGAGGAATGACATCCTTTCTCGTCCTCGGTGCGGTTTTCTTGTGCGTCACAGGCGCGGAAGCGCTTTACGCAGACATGGGCCATTTCGGACGCGGCCCGATCCGTATGGCCTGGTTCAGCATCGTATTCCCCAGCCTCGTCCTGAATTACGCCGGTCAATCCGCCCTCGTGCTGAACGGCTCCCCGATTACCGAAAACAGCTTTTACGCGCTTTGCCCCCGGGGCGCTCTCGTGCCTTTCGTTATCCTGGCGACCGCCGCTACGATTATCGCGAGCCAGGCGATCATCACCGGCGCTTTCTCTATGACCCGCCAGGCCATCCAGCTCGGCTGGCTGCCGCGCATCCGGGTCACGCACACCTCCGCTCTGGGCTATGGGCAAATCTATATCGGCGCCGTGAACTGGACCATGATGGTCATCACCATCGGTCTCACGATTGCTTTCCGCAAATCCGATAACCTTGCCGCCGCTTATGGCATCGCTGTCTCGGGCACAATGCTGATGACCTCGATGCTTCTTTACATCGCGATGGTTGAGAAGCTCAACTGGAGCCAGCCTTTGAGCAGGGCCGTGGCAGGAGGTTTCATCCTGGTCGACAGCGCGTTCCTGATCGCAAACTCGGCAAAGATGTTCGAAGGCGGGTACATCCCGCTTGCCCTTGCTGCGGTCATTTACGGCTTGATGTGGGTTTGGCATTCCGGGCGCGACGCCGTGCTGCTGGTTCTAAAGTCGAAGTATCAGCGAACTGACATCTTCCTGAATGATCTCGCCGCAAAAGGCGTGGCTCGCGTGCCGGGCACAGCCGTTTTCCTTACGCGCTCGAAAGAAGGCGTGCCGCCGGTCATGTCCTGGCATGTCAAGCACAACCGTGCCCTTCACGAGCGGATCATGGTGGTCAACGTGTCGATCGAGCCGGTCCCTTTCATTCACCCCGCAGATCGTTTCAGCTTCTTCGAGGAAGCGCCGAATTTCTGGCGAGCCACCGCCAATTACGGCTTCATGGAGCGGCCCGCGATCCCGCCGATCCTCGAGGAAGCGAAGCAGGGCGGCTGCGATATCGATCTGGATGACGTGACTTACTATGTAGGACGGGAGACGGTTGTTGCGCGTCCGGATGGAGGAGGGCTTCCGAAGTGGCGGGAGTTCATCTTCGCGATCATGGAACGCAATGCCCTTCAGGTGACCGACTTTTTCCGCCTGCCTGTCGACCAGGTGGTGGAGATAGGGCGGCAGGTCGCGATTTAGGCTGTAATCCGGGAGTTGCCATGTGCGGACGCTTCACGCAGGCTTTTACATGGGCGGAGGTTGTTGAGTTCTATTCGCTCGTGGACGAGATTGCGCCGTCCCTCTCCGCCTCCTGGAACGTCGCGCCGACACATAACGCAGGCGTCGTCGTTCTCGGCCGCGATGGGCTGCGCTTTCAGCCGATGCGCTGGGGACTCGCGCCGTCCTGGGCAAAAAATCCGTCCATCGGCTCGAAGCTCATCAATGCGCGCTGTGAAACGCTCAAGGAAAAGCCTGCCTTCCGGAAGGCGCTAAGGTCGCGGCGTTGTATCATCCCGATTTCAGGCTTTTACGAGTGGCAGAAGCAGGCGCGGGGCAAGCAGCCCCATTTCGTCACGAGTTGCGATGGCAGCCCGCTGACGCTTGCCGGACTGTGGGAGGAGTGGAACGAGCTTTTGACGTTCACGATCATCACCGTCCCGGCGAACGAGAAGGTTGCCGCGATTCATGACCGGATGCCAGCCATTTTATCGCAGGAGGATGCAATGGCCTGGCTGAATACCGGCGACACGGCGCTTCTCAGGCCTTGCCCCTCGGAAGGGCTAGCGACGTGGCCGGTTTCGACCCGCGTCAACTCTCCGGCAAATAACGATCCACGGTTGATGGAACAAACCACGCTCCTTGCCCCGATCGCCGAGGCGACGCCGAACGATAAAATCGAACAGAAGCCTGCGCAGCTAACTCTGCTGCTCTGAGCAAAAGCCGCCAAGCCGGCGCCAAGATATTAATGATGAGCAGCGGCTTCAAGTGGTCGCGAGTGACGGCGGTCATGAGCCCGATTTAAGGGAAGCGTTGGCGACGTGCCGGTCTCGACCCGCGTCAACTCTCCTACTCATAATGAGTAGGCCTCATCGAGAATATCTCACGAGAGTATCATTCGTTGGAGCCAGTTCCCGCCGGAAATTAACACAGATATACATCCTCCAGCGCAGGTCTTCCACACGAAGGCCAAATCAGCACCGCTGGAAAAGGAATGTGGCTGACGTGATCGGGGAGTCCGAGAAGACTTTGCAGCCGCTTTTTGCACACCCGATCGAAAAAAATGCGCCGAGCAAATTTGCCCCGCCGGCCGCGCGAGACAGTGAAATCTTGAACCTTCAGTTTCTCCGCGGCGCCGCAGCTCTCATGGTCGTGGCCGACCATCTTATAGAAAGACTGATCAACCGCGGCCTTTTTTCCGAGGGAATCCGCGCCACAGCCTGGTCGCTCGGAGGCATAGGCGTGGCCACATTTTTCGTGATCAGCGGCTTCATCATGGTTTACACGACCAGGGACAAATTCGGTAAGTCCGGAGCCGGTCCAGCGTTCATAAGAAGAAGAATTACCAGAATCGCTCCCCTCTACTACATCACGACCGTTCTCGTAGTGGCTCTCACGGCGCTTGTGAACAAGACTAGCTTCTTCCCTCCGATGGCGGAAATCGCGAGCAGTCTTGCATTTATTCCGTATAAGAACCCAGAGGGCGAAGTGGTGCCACTTTATGCTCTGGGTTGGACGCTCGAATATGAGATGTTTTTTTACGTAATATTTGCCGCCGCCATGCGTTTTCGTCTCGCGGTCGGTCTGCCCATTATCACGATTGCGTTGTGTGGCCTGGTCAGCATCGGAACTCTGCTGCCCGGCTTCTCCGATGGACCTTGGATTGCGGTCGTAATCACATACTTCACGCGCCCGATCATGCTGTACTTTGTCATCGGAATGACAATCGCGGTCATCTTCCGGCTGATCGGCGGGCCAGTACGCACCCGAATACCCGACCCCTCCTTTGCTTGGTGGCGTGCGTGGCCCTCGTAGCCACGGCTTTGAAGATCGTCGACTTCCCATACTTAGTCCCCGCCCTCGCCGTTGCCTTCGCGACCTGCTTCTCCAAGGCTAGTGGGCCAGGTTACTTCTCTGCGTTCTCCCGCATCTCAGGCGATGCCTCCTACAGCATGTACCTGACCCATAGCTTCGTTTTAACTCCGCTCGCCTTTGCGTTGGCCTGGTTCCCCCTGGGCAATCCACCAGGGCTGGCGTTCAGTCTTTGCGTAGCTGCCGTTGTCTGCCTCGCAACAGCATGGTGGAGTTGGAAACTTTTGGAGGTTCCAATTTCCACGGCGCTCCGAGGGAAGAGCAGCCCGCGCCCCGTCAAAACGGAGCTGCAGGAGGGCTACGCTGACGCCTTGCGTGTCAGAGGATGAGGATCAGTTTTGATGGGCCGGCTGGATTTCGACGCTTGTGCCGCAGCCGCAGGCGCTCGTCTGGTTGGGGTTGTTGAAGACGAAGCCGGATGTGAGCTTGTCTGTCTTGAAGTCCATCTCTGTGCCGAGCAGGTAAAGGATCGCCGACGGCTCGATGAGGATGCGGACACCCTTGTCTTCGACCACCTCATCAAGCGGGCGCACCTCGGCCGCGTATTCCATGGTATATTCCATGCCCGCGCACCCACCCTTCTTCACGCCAACGCGCAACCCCGCAACCGGCGTGTCGGAGCGCGCCATGATCGCCTTCAAGCGCTCGGCTGCCGCGTCCGTCAGCGTTAAAACCTTAGGTCTTCGCCCTTGCCATGATTAGCCCTCCCGCCGTCATGGCCGGGCTTGCCCCCGGCCATCCATCTTCTCAAGATACACATATTGCTTCCGATGGCTGGCTCAAGGGCGGCCATGACCAAAATTAGAACATGTTCAGCGCCACGCGCGCTTCGTCCGACATCCGGCTCGGATCCCATGGCGGGTTGAACACGATCTGCACGCGAACGACGCCAATGCCTTCCACCCCGCCAACCGCATTCTCCACCCAGGCCGGCATCTCACCGGCGACCGGGCAGCCCGGAGCGGTCAGCGTCATCTCCACGTCCACTTCCCGGTCGTCGTTGATATCGATCCTATAAATGAGCCCGAGCTCATAAACATCAACGGGGATTTCGGGATCGTAGACCGTCTTCAGTGCAGCGATAATGTCCTGCGTGATGCGGTCAAGCTCTTCTTCCGGGATCGGGTGTTCCTTGAATTCCTTTGCAACCTCGACCGTATGGGCGCATGGCTGCGGCAAATTGGTGCGCGGGCGGCTCCTGCTGCCCGTCCCACGGCGCGTCCTCGATAGGGGTTTTTCTTTCTTGCATGGTCTCGGTCATCTGAAAAAACGCTCCGCTTTCTGAAGTCCTTCCGCAAGCGCCTCCACTTCGGCGCGCGTATTGTAGAGGCCGAACGACGCCCGGCAGGTCGATGTCAGCCCGAACCGCGCGAGAAGCGGTTCGGCACAATGGGCTGCCGGCACGCACGGCAATGCCTGAGCGGTCGAGGATGGTGGCGACGTCGTGGGCGTGCGCGCCTTCCATCGCGAAGGAGATGATGGCGCCCTTTTCCGCAGCATTGCCCGATAAACCGCAGCGAGTTGATCGGCCTCAGCAACTCCTCGGCATAGCGCCTGAGATCGGTTTCATGCGCGCGGATGCGGTCCTTGCCGATGCTGTCCATGTAATCGAGCGCTGCGGTCAGTGCGGCTGCCTCCGCGATCGGCGGGGTTCCCGCTTCGAAGCGATAGGGCGGATCGTTATAGCGGATGGTATCGCAAGTCACGGTTTCGATCATCTCGCCGCCGCCCTGATAAGGGGGCATGGCTTCGAGATGCTCGCGCTTGCCGTAAAGCGCGCCGATGCCGCTCGGGCCATAAACCTTGTGGCCGGTCATGGCGTAGAAGTCGCAGTCGATGTCCTGCACGTCGATCGGAAGATGAACCGCGCCCTGGCTGCCATCGACGAGCACGTAAGCGCCGTGGGCATGCGCGATCTTGCAGACCTCTTTCACCGGCGTGATCGTGCCGAGCACGTTCGACATATGCGTGATCGCGACCATCTTGGTGCGCGGCGTGATCGCGGCCTCGAAGTCCTCGATCCGGAACTCGCCTTCGTCCGTCACCGGCACCCATTTGATGACCGCGCCGCGCCGCTCGCGATGGAAGTGCCACGGCACGATGTTCGAATGGTGCTCCATGATGGTGAGCACGATCTCGTCGCCGGGGCCGATATGGAGGCCGCCGAAGGATTGCGCCGCGAGGTTGATCGCCTCGGTCGCGTTCTTCGTGAAGATGATCTGCTCGTGGCTCGGAGCGTTCAGAAACTTCGCCACCCGCTCGCGCGCGCCCTCGTAAGCCGCCGTCGCGGCGTTGGCGAGGTAATGCAAGGCCGCGATGTACGTTCGCATATTCTTCCGTATACGCCTTCATCAGCGCGTCGAGCATGGGTTTCGGCTTTTGCGCGCTTGCCGCGTTGTCGAGATAGACAAGCGGTTTGCCATGAACCTTCAGCGACAGCGCCGGGAAATCGCGGCGGATCGCTTCCACGTCGTACGGTCTTGCCGCGATGTCTTTTTCTATCAACGTCATCGACGTGTTCCTTTCGGCTTATATGGCCGGGTCAAGAAGGGCGGGATTATCGGCAAGCCATGCGGCGACCTTTTCATCGAGCGCAGCCCGTAAAGCCTCGTTCTCGATCCTGTCGAGGGCTTCCCCGACGAAAGCGGCGATCAGAAGCGAGCGCGCCTCAACCTCGGGGATACCGCGCGCCCTGAGATAGAACATCATGTCCTCATCGAGTTGGCCCGCTGTCGAGCCGTGGCCGCAAACCACGTCGTCCGCGAAGATCTCAAGCTCCGGCTTTGAATCGAACTCCGCGTCGTCGGACAAAAGCAGCGCATTCGCCATCTGCTTGCCGTCGGTCTTCTGCGCGCCGCGCTCGACGATGACCTTGCCCTGGAAGACCCCGCGCGACCGGCCACCGAGCACGGCTTTAACAAGTTCGCGGCTTTCGCAATGAGGCGCTGCGTGATCGACGACGAGCGTGAAGTCCGCATGGCTATGCGCCCGCAGAAGCATGGCGCCTGTATAATGGCAGCGCGCATTCGGGCCATCGAAACGGATCGAGGCTTCGGCGCGAACGAGAGTTCCATCCACCGCCATTTGCAGCGGCTCGTAATGAGCCCCCTCAGCAAGGGTTACCGCCGTCGAAGACAGGTGCTTCGAAGCCTCGCTCGCCGCCAGCCTGACATGCTTGACGGACGCGCCCGCGCCGATGGCAAGCCGCGTGTGCGAGAGGGCCTGCGACCCGTGGGCTTCATGCGTTTCGATCAGCGAAACCTCCGCACCTTCGCCGATGCTGATCGCGTGCTGGAGCGCGTACAAAGCGGGCTTATCGTCCGTCGATATGAAGATCAGATGGATCGGTTTTTCGAGCCGCGCTTTCGGCCTGACGGCGAGGACCGCTCCATCGGTTGCGAAGGCGGTGCTGAGCGCCGCGATGACGTCGCGCTGCCTGAGGCTGAGCTTCTCGATCGCCTCAGCGGAAGCGCCATCATCCTCCAGAATCTGACGCAACGGCTCGAACGTAACGCCATGCGCATCCTGGATGGTGGACAGATCAGCCCGAAAGCACCCGCCCACAAATACGGCGCGATAGGCATCCAGATGAGCGAGCGATTTGCCGATTGCAGCTTCGACGCTGACATCCGTCGCCGCCTTGGAGTCAAGGCCGCCAAGCGGATGGACCTCCGGCATAAGCGCGCGCAAATCGGTGTATTTCCATTCCTCGACGCGGCGATGAGGGACGCCCTGCATCATGAATGCGTCGCGGGCGGCGTCTCTCCAGGCTCGGACTGCAGCCGAACGCGCGCCCGGAAGCTTCTCCGAAACGCTCGCGTAAAGATCGAGGAAGCGCTGTTCGGCGGGCGTTACCGCAGGCCGGATTGTGGTCTGATGGATCGTCATCGCCGCCCCTAAGCCGCTTCGCTGCGATAAGCGGCGTAGCCGGTTTCTTCCAGTTCCAGCGCAAGCTCCTTGCCGCCGGAGTGAAGGATTTGCCCGCGCGCCATCACATGCACCACGTCGGGCACGATGTAGTTCAGAAGCCGCTGATAGTGGGTGATGACGACCATCGCCCGATCCGGCGAGCGCAGCCGGTTCACGCCATCGGCGGCGATGCGGATGGCGTCGATGTCGAGGCCGAGTCCGTCTCGTCCAGAATGCAAAGCGTGGGCTGCAACAGCGCCATCTGGAGCACTTCGTGGCGCTTCTTCTCGCCGCCGGAGTAGCCCGTGTTCACGGGCCGCTTCAGCATGTCCATGGACATGCTGAGCTTCTCCGCCTCGGCGCGGACCTTCCGCATGAAATCGGGGATCGAAATCTCGCCCTCGCCGTGCGCCTTCCGCTGCGCATTCAGAGCCGCGCGCAGAAACGTCAGCGAGGCGACGCCCGGGATTTCCATCGGATATTGGAAGGCGAGGAAAACGCCGGCATGCGAGCGCTCGTCCGGAGACATGGCGAGAAGGTCCTTGCCATCCCAGGTGACGGAGCCTGCCGTGACCTCATACTCTTCCTTGCCCGAAAGCACGTAAGCCAGCGTGGACTTGCCCGAGCCATTCGGCCCCATGATCGCGTGGACTTCGCCCTTCGGCACGGTCAGATTGAAGCCGCGCAGGATTTCCTTGCCGTCGATTTCCGCGTGCAGGTCTTTGATTTCAAGCATGTTTTCTCTACTTCCCAGTATCATCGGAACCCCAGCGCCACCGCCAGTCCCCGTCCGTCTTCTTCCATGCAATCCAAATAAAGGTGAGCTCGGCAGCCACAAAGCCGACGGCCCAGGCGACAAAGGCACCGACACTCAGTTCGTCTCGATAAGCCACAATTCCCGCGAGAAAGGCGTAGAGGATGGCTATGAAGCCGAACGTCACCAGCCATCCCTTCCAGTTTGCCGGGGACGCGCCGTCGCCGTAACGTTTCGGCTTGAACCGAGACGTCATTTGCGCACCAGGATAAGGCCGAGGATGAACAGAAACGGCAGTGCGATCAGGTGCCGGACGGCGGCGGCATAACCGAACGCTTTTACCGCGATGGCGTAATCGCCGATGGGCACGATCGAGGTGATGAGCAGCGCAACCCCGGTCGCGCCAGGCTTTCGGGCCAGGGCAAAGCCGATGATGATCAGCCCCAGCGCGAGGTCCCGCACGCCAAGCCCCGGTGCGAGCGCGATATCGGCCAGATGCGAGGGATCGACCCCGAACGTCTGCACAGCATTGAACGGCGAGGTGATATACCACACCCCGACGAGGCTGATGAACGCTCCCAATACTCCCGCCAGGATCAGCGCCATATCCGAGTCCCGCCCTTGTTAGTCTTCCGCATATTGCGCGACCCCGATGCCGAACGACCAGTTTTCTTTCGCCACCTCGACCAGATTGATCAACACATCTTCCTGCCTGACACCTGGGTTTTTGGTCAGCTTCTCTACGATACTCGCATACAAAGCCTTTTTTTGCTCGATGGTGCGAGTGTTGTTCACGGTAAGCTGTATAATCAGAAGATCGTCCGAGTGCGCAAGGCCGGGATAATTGTAGCTATATAGT
>CAWHYO010000035.1:0-68272 GCA_963833565.1 uncultured Alphaproteobacteria bacterium | reverse complement strand
CTCATGACCGCGCAGGCGATGATCATCCTCGGGATCGGTCACTCGGCCACGACCATCATAGCCACGCTCCATGTGACGGGATTCATACAGGCGGTCTGTCTCATGGCCGCGCAGGCGATGGTCGTGCTCTGGATCGGTCACGCGACCGCGCCCATCGTCGCCCCGATGACGGGATTCATAAAGCCGGTCCGTCTCATGCCCGCGGAGGCGATGATCGTGCTCTGAATCTGTCACGCGGCCGCGACCGTCGTACCCATGCTCCATGTGACGCGATTTATAAAGGCGGTCGCTCTCGTGCCCACGAAGCCGGTGATCGTCCTCGGGATCGGTCACGCGCCCGCGTCCATCATAGCCTCTCTGCATGTGACGGGATTTATACAAGCGATCCGTCTCGTGTCCGCGCAGGCGATGATCATCCTCGGGATCGGTCACACGGCCGCGTCCATCATAGCCGCGCTCCATGTGACGGAACTCATAAAGCCGGTCCGTCTCATGCCCGCGCAGGCGATGGTCGTGTTCGGGATCTCTCACGCGGCCGCTTGGTCCCGAATGATTCTCCTCTGACACATCGCGATAACGTCGCGACGAGCCCGAACCCGACTCGCGCTGAGAGCCTGAACGACGCTGCTCTCGATAGTCTTCAGACCTGCTGGCCATTTGTTCTTCCTCCTCATCTTCCTCAGACGCAAATTCCAGGGCAGCGCCCAGGTCACGAACTTTCTCCGCGTTACGATCCTCAACTCTTTCCGAGATTTTGACAGTCGCATCCGCCAAACGCCCAAGGATTACGCGGATACGATCCCCGTCTGGCTCGTCTTGGCCGAGCTGGCGCTTCAGCGCACCCAAGTCTCGCAAAATTGCGCGTGCGCCTGCTACTTCAACTTCCTCAAGAGCATCTTCCCACGCTTCTATCTTTTTGACGGCGGCATCCGCCGACATCTTTGTAACGCCCTTTTTCAGGGCATTTGTTGTTCCTGCAAAATAGGCTGGCACCAACTCCTCCATATCGCGACAGGATGCCCTTCCCCTTTCGTGGGAAAAGCAAAAGGAACTCAGAAGGTTCCATCCGTATGGGATTTTTCAGGCCAGGGATCAGCTATTTTTGGCCAAGCTCAAAGTCATTCTTTGCTTGGCTGAAGGCAGAAAACCAACCGCGCAGTATGCCGTTCTGTAATATCAGACTACTGTCTAATTCTACTTAGTCTTTTTGCTTAAAATGACCATTCCTTGGACCTTGCGACAAGGAAATCGCGAAAAACATTAACCCGTTTTGTATCCTTCAGGTCCGACGGATACACAAAATACGTATCAAATATCGGCATCTCCACTTCTTCGAGGACGTGAACCAGCTTGGGATGATCCTTAGCCAGATAATCCGGAAGAACGGCAATGCCGATGCCCTGCAACACGGCCTCGCGCAGCGCAATCAGGCTGTTGATGCAAAGCGCGGCGTCGCGCGGCGGCTTCCCTTCCCTGCCCTTCGTTTCAAGCCAGTTCATCTCCTTGAATGGGCTCGGGAGCGCGCCGCCATAGGTTAGGATGCGATGGCGGTCGATATCCTCAAGGCTCTTCGGTTTGCCGAACCGTTTGACGTATTCGGGCGACGCGTAAACGTGAAAATGAACCGTGAAAAGCCGGCGACGTACAAGATCCTGCTGGGTGGGCGGCGTAAACCAGATCGCGACGTCCGCCTCGCGCATGGTCAGATTCAGAACCTCGTCGTCCAAAATAAGCCGCAGACGGATATCCGGATAGAGATTCATGAACTCGTTCAAGCGCGGGGTCAGCCAGCCCGCTCCAAGCGCCGTAGTCGTTGTGACCTTGAGTTCACCGTTCGGCTTTCCGCGCGAGTTCGCCAGCAGAATTTGCGTGGTCGCCAGTTTGCTGAAAACCTCCTGGGCGGTCCGGTAGAGGAGCTCGCCCTGCTCGGTCAGAACGAGCCCGCGTGCATGCCGATGAAAAAGCGGAACATTCAGGTCGCGTTCAAGAGAGCTGATGTGACGGCTTACGGCTGACTGGCTGATGCTGAGCGTCTCGCCGGCATGCGTAAAGCTCCCCGCTTCCGCCGCAGCGTGGAATATTCGAAGCTTGTCCCAGTCCATTGGCACGCTGCCGACCCTTCTGCGTTTTACTCAGCCGCTTGCGCCAACGTTTCCTGAATTGCGAGATAGCGCTCCGCATCGAGCGCGGCCATGCATCCCATGCCAGCCGCTGTGACAGCCTGACGGTATGTGTCATCGGTGACGTCGCCCGCCGCGAAAACTCCAGCAATATTGGTTGCGGCCGATTTCGCTGCCGTCACGATGTACCCGTTGGGCGTCATTTCCACCTGATGTTTGAAGAGCGCTGTCGCCGGCGCGTGGCCGATAGCAACGAAGATGCCATCCGCCCGCACCTGTGTTATTTCGCCGGTCAAGATATCGCGAAGCTTCGCCCCTGTCACCGATTTGGGACCGTCCGTTCCCACAACCTCGTCCAAAGTCGAATTCCAGATCACTTTGATCTTTGGATTCGCGAAAAGCCTGTTTTGCATGATCTTCTCTGCCCGGAACGAATTGCGGCGGTGAACCACGGTCACCGACCGGGCAAAATTGGTGAGGAAGAGCGCTTCTTCCACGGCAGTATTGCCGCCGCCGACAACAAGGACGTCCTTGCCCCTATAGAAGAAGCCGTCGCACGTCGCACAAGCGGAGACGCCATAGCCGCGATAGCGCTGCTCGCTCGAAAGGCCCAGCCAGCGGGCCTGCGCCCCGGTGCAAATGATGACGGCGTCCGTGTGATAGACGGTTTCGCTATCGCCGTTAAGGATGAAAGGCCGGCCCGAGAAGTCCACGGAGGAGATGTGATCCTGAATGATCTCCGCGCCCACATGAAGCGCCTGTGCCCGCATCTGTTCCATGAGCCAGGGCCCCTGGATGACATCGGCAAAGCCAGGATAGTTCTCCACATCGGTTGTGGTCGTCAGCTGGCCACCGGGCTGGATTCCCTCGATGAGGAGGGGGCGCAGCATGGCGCGCGCGGCGTAAATCGCGGCCGTATAACCGGCCGGGCCGGACCCTATGATCACGAGCCGTTCGTGACGTTCGGCCATGTCAAATTCCTCTCATCGCTTCATCGCTTCGCCAAATGGGCTTCGGCATGATCCCTGCCAAGACAAATATGTCAAGTTGTCGCTTACAGCTAAGACTTCAGTCTACGCTTCAGCCCAGCATGGCTGAGCTTTTCGCCGCAGTCTGTGCATTCAGGTTCTTTTATTGTTGCAATGCACCATGCGCTGCACCAACTATTTCAAGAGATGGGATTAACCAATGCAAAAAAGGAAATCCCCATGGCGTCGGTGCGAACATTGGACGAGTCCACGATCCCCGCAAAACTGGATGCGACGGACTGGCGGATTTTGCCGAGTTGCAGAAAGACGGGCGCATCACGAATGTCGAGCTTGCCTCCCGGGTCGGGCTTTCAGCACCTCCCTGCCTACGGCGTGTGCGCGAATTGGAGCGCTCCGGCGTCATTGCGGGCTACCACGCCGTTTTCAATCTTCCCCGCCTGGGCTTTCATCTCACCGCGTTCGCGTTTGTGAGGCTCGAGAGCCAAGCCGAGCCCGACCTTCTTGCATTCGAAGCGCGCGCGCGCCAATGGGATATAGTCCGTGAAGCCTATATGCTCTCCGGCGACACGGACTTCCTCTTGAAGTGCGTTGCTCCGGACCTGGTGACCTTTCAGAACTTTATCATCCGTGAACTGACCGCGGCACCAAATGTAAGCTCGGTCAAGACGGCCTTCACCATCAAGACCGCGAAGAACGAGCCCGGCGCCGCTATTGAATAAAGTACATCCTGCGAGGGGAACGCCAGCCAAAGCCGACCACGGCTCAGACTACCTTCTTGGAGACGGCCGACTATTTCGCGTTAGCCAAATGGGTCGAGCGGCCGAATGAAGCGCCGCCTTTCCCAGATCATCCCAAAAAGGCAACCTTCAGGATCTCGTAGGACTTCGCACCGCCAGGTGTGTTGACTTCAACGGAGTTGCCCGCCTTCTTGCCGATAAGGGCACGCGCGATCGGAGATCCAATGGAAATCTTGCCTGCGCGCACATCCGCTTCGACATCACCGACGATCTGATATTTGACCTCTTCCTCGGTGTCCTCATCGACGAGCGTAACGGTTGCCCCGAACTTCACCGTCTCGCCGGAAAGTTTCGAAATATCGATGATATCGGCCCGCGAAAGCTTGTCCTCCAAGTCGGCGACCTTCGCCTCATTCATACCCTGCGCTTCCTTCGCCGCATGATACTCGGCGTTTTCGGAGAGGTCGCCGTGAGACCGGGCTTCCGCGATCGCCTTAATGATGCGCTGGCGCTCAACCGTCCTTAATTGTTTAAGTTCGGCCTCAAGCGCGGCATGGCCTTTAGCGGTCATCGGCACTTTCTCGGTCATCCCCAATCTCCCCAGTCCAGTTCTTACTCTGGAACTTCTTCATCCATTATAAGTGGGATTACGCAATAAGACGCAAGCCTAGAGCCTTGTGGCACCGGCACGCACATCTTAAGCGATATATTTCTGAAGTGGCTGAACTTCAAGGATGCCAGCTCGCATTGCCGCAATTGCCTTCGTAACCGCAAGCGCACCCGCGATTGTCGTGTAGTACGGGATCTTGTACATCAAGGCAGTTCGCCGGATGGTCGAGCTGTCAGCCAGAGCTTTGACACCTTCGGTTGTGTTGAAAACGATGTCCACTTCGCGGTTTTTCATCGCGTCGACGATGTTGGGCCGCCCTTCCAGCACCTTGTTGATTTGCAAGCAAGCAATTCCATTAGCCTCAAGGTGACGCAAAGTGCCGCGAGTTGCCAGCACCCTGAAGCCCATATCCGCAAGTTCTTTGACAGGCTGAACAATGCGCGCCTTGTCAGCGTCCCTGACGGATACGAACAAGGTTCCCGTCGTCGGCAAACGGCTGCCGCTCCCGAGCTGACTCTTGGCGAAGGCGACGGCATAGCTGCGGTCGATACCCATGACCTCGCCCGTGGAGCGCATCTCTGGGCCCAGCACGGGATCGATTTCGGGGAAGCGCTCGAACGGGAAAACCGCCTCCTTAACCCCGACATGGGCAATCTCAGGGCGCGTCAGGTTGAAACTCGCGAGCTTTTCGCCCGCCATCACACGCGCCGCTATGGCGGCCACGGGACGGCCTATGACCTTGGCGACGAAAGGCACGGTGCGACTTGCGCGCGGATTGACTTCCAGCACATAGAGATCGTCCCCCTTGACCGCAAACTGGATGTTCATGAGTTCGACAACGTGCAAAGCGCGGGCGATGTCCACTGTCTGCCGCTCAAGTTTGCGCATCGTCTCCGCGTCGAGCGAGTGGGGCGGAAGGGAGCATGCGCTGTCGCCGGAATGAACGCCGGCTTCCTCGATGTGCTCCATGACACCGGCGATGAAAACGTCCTCTCCATCCGAGATTGCATCGACGTCGACCTCCGTCGCGTCGCGCACATAGGAATTGAGGAGCAGCGCATTCTGTCCCAGCACGACGTTCACTTGCGCGTGCCGGTTGCCCGCAAAGCGGTGTCGAATATCGGGCGGGACGAACGCCGCAAGCGTCGTTTCGAAATACTCTTTCAGCGCAGCCTGATGCGGTAAAATCGCCATCGCACGCCCGCCCAGGACGTAGGAGGGCCGCACCACGATGGGGAAGCCGATCTTTTCGCTTTCGAGCAAGGCCTGCTCTATCGAATAGGCGATGCCATTTTCGGGCTGTAAGAGATCGAGCTTTTCGACCAGCGCCTTGAAGCGGTCGCGGTCCTCGGCGAGATCGATGGCGTCGGGCGAGGTGCCAAGGATCGGCACATTCTCCGCGTGAAGCGCTTGCGCGAGCTTGAGCGGCGTCTGGCCTCCAAACTGAACGATCACGCCCTTCAGCTTCCCGTTGGAGGCTTCTTTCTCGATGATCGCGAGCACGTCTTCGGGGGTCAGCGGCTCGAAATAGAGCCGGTCCGAAGTGTCGTAGTCGGTCGAAACCGTTTCAGGGTTGCAGTTGACCATGATGGTTTCATAGCCCGCCTTCGAGAGCGAAAAAGCGGCATGGCAACAGCAATAATCGAACTCGATCCCCTGCCCGATCCGGTTCGGCCCACTTCCGAGGATGATGACTTTCTCCCGGTCCGTGGGGTTCGCCTCGCAAATCTCCCTGCCAGCCAGCGGCTTTTCGTAGGTCGAATACATGTAGGGGGTTGGCGAAGGGAACTCGGCCGCGCATGTATCGATGCGCTTGTACACGGGCCGGACGCCCAGGCTCAGGCGCTTGCGCGCAACCTCCGCCTCCGTGAGACCTGCGAGCGCGGCGAGCCTCACATCCGAGAAGCCCATGGATTTTAGATCGCGGAACGCGCGCTCGGTCTCGGGCAGCCCATGGGTTCGGACCTTGGCCTCCATATCCACGATTTCCTGCAGCCGCGAGATAAACCACGGATCGATTCGGCACAGGGTATGGATCTGCTCGTGATCAACGCCCATGCGAAGCGCTTGGGCCACTTTCAGGATGCGGTCCGGCGATGGCGTACCGAGGGCCTCCCGGATGACGTTCTTGTCGTCGCCCTTGCCAAGCCCTTCCAGCACGAAATCATCCAGCCCTGAAAGGCCGATCTCCATGGACCGCAACGCTTTCTGCAGGCTTTCGTGGAAGGTTCGGCCAATCGCCATCACTTCGCCCACGGATTTCATGGAAGTGGTGAGGGTCGTCGGCGCGCCTGGGAATTTCTCGAAGGCGAAGCGCGGGATTTTCGTCACCACATAATCGATGGTCGGCTCGAAGGATGCTGGCGTTGCGCCCTTGGTGATGTCGTTGTCGAGTTCGTCCAGTGTGTAGCCCACGGCGAGCTTGGCGGCGACCTTCGCGATGGGAAAACCCGTCGCCTTCGAGGCCAGCGCGGATGAGCGGGAGACCCGCGGGTTCATCTCGATCACGACAAGTTTACCGTCTGCCGGATTGACCGCGAACTGAACGTTCGAACCGCCGGTTTCAACGCCGATTTCGCGCAGAACCGCGATCGAGGCATTCCGCATCATCTGATATTCGCGGTCCGTCAGCGTGAGCGCCGGGGCGACCGTGATGCTGTCGCCGGTATGAACGCCCATCGGATCGACATTCTCGATCGAGCAAACGATGATGCAGTTGTCCTTCGTATCGCGGACAACCTCCATCTCATATTCCTTCCAGCCCAGCACCGATTCTTCGATCAGGATCTGGGTCGCGGGCGAGGCTTCGAGGCCGCGCTCGGCGATGTACATATACTCTTCGCGGTTATAGGCGATGCCGCCGCCCGTTCCACCGAGCGTAAACGACGGCCGGATGATTGCCGGGAGGGGCACATAGTCGAGTGCCGCCATCGCCTCAGAAAGATTATGGGCCAGCATGGACTTCGGCGTCGCAAGCCCGATCCTGCGCATGGCTTCCCGGAAAAGCTGGCGATCCTCGGCCTTGTCGATGGCGTGGGCTTTCGCGCCGATCATCTCGACACCGAACCGCTCCAGCGTCCCGTCGCGCGAAAGCCGCAGCGACGTGTTGAGCGCCGTCTGCCCGCCCATCGTCGGCAACAGCGCCATGTGTTCGCCGGGGTGCTCCTTCTTCTCGCGCTCGATCACTTTGGCGACCATGTCCGGCGTGATCGGCTCGATATAGGTCGAGTCCGCAAGGTCCGGGTCCGTCATGATCGTGGCGGGGTTCGAATTAATGAGAACGATTCGATACCCCTCGGCCTTCAGCGCCTTGCAGGCTTGCGTGCCGGAATAATCGAATTCGCTGGCCTGGCCGATCACGATCGGGCCAGCCCCAATGATGAGGATGGAGTTGATGTCAGTCCGTTTGGGCATACTTTGTGCGCTCGGGTTTCGAGGCCTTATAAAGGAAGCAGCGCGCGTTTCAACAACAGCTTAAGATTGAGCGCGTCAGAATGGCATCAATGCAAGGAATAACCTTGCTCCGAGCCCGGTTGCAGGTCTTCTTGCCACCCAACCATCAGATTGTATTCGACACAGCAGAACCGTCTGAAGTTGTGTAGGCGCGGCCAAATATCAGACATGCAATGCAACGGTATGGTGGACTGAGCGTAGCCGCATCATTATCATGCGCGCCATGAAAGATTTCTCCCTCGCAAGCGATTTTCCCCCGGCGTCCGAAGCGGATTGGCGCGCTACTGTTGCCAAAGCGCTTCGCAGCGCCCCTTTTGAAACCCTTGAAACTCCCCTTTACGAGGGATTTCGAACCGAGCCGCTCTACACCAAGCGTGGAGAGGCTCCGGCAGTGTTCGGCAATCGCGGCTGGTCGATCATTCAGCCATTGGTCGGCGAGAAGCAGTTTGCCGACGATCTGATTGGCGGAGCATCCGCATTTTCAATCGCGTTCGACGCCTGGCCCGGCATCCAGATCAAGGACGATCTGGAACCTCTCGTCAGCTCGGCCAAGGAGTTCTTCATCTCGCCCGGCTCTTCCACTGCTGACGCCGCTTTCCTCCTGGCGTCGATAGGCGCCGGTAAGCTGGCGGGGTCCGCCGGCTTTGATCCTCTAACAGTTTTCGCGCTTTCCGGCGAACTTCCGGCCGACCGGCGCGCGCTGTTTGCCGATTATGCGGACGCGGCCTTCTACCTTCGTGAGCACGCCCCGTCATTTGTGCCGTTCCTGGCAAGCGGCCATGCCTGGAATGGCGCGGGAGGTTCGGCCACTGAAGAGTTGGGCTTCGCGCTGGCCGCGGGAGTGACCTATTGGCGCGCACTCGCCCAGGCGGGGATGCCTGTTTCCGAAGCCGCGCGCTGCATCGGATTTTCGCTCTCGGCGTCATCGGACATCTTCCTCACGATTGCGGCGTTCCGGGCGATGCGCCTTCTCTGGGCGCGAGCGCTCGCCGCGGCAGGAGAAAGCCCGAACCCGGATCTGCTGCTCCTCGCCAAAATGCCAACTCGCATTCTCACCGCCTACGATCCTCATGTGAACATGCTGCGCGCCACGGCGGCTGCCTTCGGTGCGGCGATAGGCGGCGCAGCCGGAATTGAGGTCCTGCCCCTTGATGAGGCTGCCGGAAACGCAACCGAGCTAACGCGGCGGCTCGCCCGCAATACTGGCCTCGTCCTGAAGGAGGAGACCTGGCTCCCCGCCGTCGCCGATCCGGCTGCGGGCTCTGCCTATGTGGAATCTTTGACCGGGGAGCTAGCAGCGCGCGCATGGGCGCTTTTCCGGGAAGTCGAGGCGCAGGGCGGACTTGCCGCAGCGCTGGAAAACGGCTTTGTGGCAGAGAAGCTCCGGCGTCCGGCCGACATGCAAGAGCGCGCCATCGCGCGCCGGAAGGAAAAGCTGACCGGTATTTCTGAATTCCCGAATTTGTCGGAAGTTGCGCCAACGCCAGACTTAGCGCCAGGACGAATTGAAAGCGCGTCGGCGCTCTCATCCGAGTTGGCATTGCCGGTTCCGGAAAAGGGCGAGCGCTTCGCCGCGCTCGTTGCCGCCGCGGCGGCTGACGCTACGCTCTCCGATCTGCGTGCGGCTTCGCGAACAGTGAGAGATATCGCTTTCGCGCCGCTCAACGCTGCGAAACGGGACGCCGAGCCCTTCGAGGCGTTGCGCCGGAGATCGGATGCCGCACTTTCGAGCATCGGATCGCGGCCGCCGATCTTTCTCGCGGCGCTCGGAAAGCCCGACGAATATCGCGCGCGCGCAAACTGGGTGCAGGGCTTTTTCGCGGCAGGCGGGATCGACGTTCTCGCACCCGCCGAAGGCTTCGACACCGTTGAGGCGCTCGTGGAAGCGTTCAAGCAGAGTCCCGCGCCAGCGGCCTGCCTTTGCGCGTCGAACGCCGTGTATGGTGCGATGCCGGGCGCGGCGGCCGCTCTAAAGAGGGCGGGCGCGGTGCTGGTCTATCTCGCCGGGCCGGCCTCCATCCTGAAGACCCTTGACACTCAAGACAAAACAGCCGTCGACCGCCTGATCTACGAAGGGTGCGATGCCCTTGCCGTTCTTCAGGAAGCGCAGCGCGTCCTATGCGTCGAGGAGTTGTCCGAGGCCGCCGACCTCGAGGCGGAAGAAGCAGGCTTCGAGGTTTACGCCGAAGTCGAGACCCGGTCCTACTGAGCGGCTATGGAAGGCTTGCAATGACACAATCTCCGTTGCCGGATTTCTCAAAGATCGAGTGGCAAACGCCGGATCTTCGCGCAGAAACCACCGGCTCTGCCACAGAGACGCCGGAAGGGCTGACGCTGAAGCCGGTTTACGGACCGGACGATCTCGAAGGCCTGGATTTCCTCAACACCTATCCCGGCCTGCCGCCTTTTCTGCGTGGCCCCTACCCCACGATGTATGTGCAGCAGCCCTGGACGATCCGGCAATATGCCGGCTTTTCGACCGCCGAGGATTCCAACGCATTCTACCGGCGCAACCTCGCGGCGGGGCAAAAGGGCCTCTCCATCGCCTTCGACCTTGCGACCCATCGCGGCTATGACAGCGATCACCCTCGCGTGCGCGGCGATGTTGGCATGGCGGGCGTGGCCATCGACTCGATCTACGACATGCGCACACTATTCGAGGGCATTCCGCTCTCGGATATGAGCGTCTCCATGACCATGAACGGCGCGGTGCTTCCCATACTCGCGCTTTTCATCGTCGCGGGCGAGGAGCAGGGCGTTGCGCCAAAGCAGCTTTCAGGCACGATCCAGAACGACATCCTGAAAGAGTTCATGGTGCGGAACACCTACATCTATCCGCCCCTGCCCTCCATGCGGATCATTTCGGACATCTTCGCCTACACCAGCGTGAACATGCCGAAATTCAACTCGATCTCGATCTCCGGCTATCACATGCAGGAGGCGGGTGCGACGGCGGATCTCGAGCTCGCCTACACGCTCGCCGATGGCGTGGAATATGTGCGCGCCGGAAAGGCCGCGGGCCTCGACATCGACGCTTTCGCGCCGCGGCTTTCCTTCTTCTGGGCGGTCGGCATGAACTACTTCATGGAAGTCGCCAAGATGCGGGCGGCACGTGCGCTTTGGGCGCGGCTCATGAAGGAGCAGGGCGCCAAGAGCCCGAAATCGATGAGCTTGCGCGCCCACTGCCAGACAAGCGGGTGGTCGCTCACGGCGCAGGACGTGTTCAACAACGTGGTCCGCACCTGCGTTGAGGCTTTCGCGGCGACGCATGGCGGCACTCAATCTCTGCACACGAACGCGCTCGACGAAGCGCTTGCGTTGCCGACGGATTTTTCCGCGCGAATCGCCCGCAACACTCAGCTTTTCATCCAGCACGAGACCGGGACGACCCGCGTCATCGACCCGTGGGGCGGCAGCTACTATGTCGAGCGGCTGACCTACGAGCTTGCGCAAAAGGCTTGGGAGCACATTCAGGAGGTCGAGCGGCTTGGCGGCATGGCCAAGGCCATCGACGCCGGTGTGCCGAAAATGCGCATCGAGGAAGCCGCGGCCCGCACGCAGGCCCGCATCGATGGCGGCAAGCAGGTAATCGTCGGGGTCAACAAATATCAGCCCGAGGACGAAGCGCCGATCGACGTGTTGAAGGTCGATAACTCCTCTGTGCGCGCCAAGCAGATCGAGAAGCTCGCGCGGCTGAAAGCGGAGCGCGACCCGAAGGCGGTCGAGGCGGCTCTCGCGGCGCTGACCAAGGCAGCGGCGGACGGAACAGGCAATCTTCTGGAGCTTTCCGTGAATGCGGCCCGCGCAAAAGCGACGGTGGGCGAAATCTCGGAAGCCCTGGAGAAGGTCTATGGCCGCCATCGTGCCGAGACCCGCGCCATATCAGGGGTCTACCGCCAGGAGATCGGGCAGATGGACAATAAAGTGCAACGCGTTATCGCGATGTGCGCAGCCTTCGAGAAGGACGATGGGCGGCGGCCCCGCATCATCGTCGCGAAGGTTGGCCAGGACGGCCACGACCGTGGGCAGAAGGTGATCGCGTCCGCCTTCGCCGACCTCGGCTTCGATGTCGATATCGGCGCGCTGTTCGCGACACCCGCCGAGGTCGCGCGGCAGGCCGTCGAAAACGACGTGCATATCGTTGGCGTGTCCTCGCTTGCTGCAGGCCACCTCACGCTTGTCCCGGAGTTGAGACAGGAACTTGAAAAGCAAGGCCGACCGGACATCCTCGTCGTAGCTGGCGGGGTAATTCCGCCCGACGATTATGCAGCGCTTTACAAGGCTGGTGCGATTGCGATTTTCGGCCCCGGCACCAATATCGCAGATGCGGCGGCGGATTTGCTCGGCAAGCTGAATGCGCATCTTGGCTACACGAAGCAGGCCGCCGAATAACGCCCCTCTGACATGGAAGGGTCGCACGATGATCATCGATCACTTGGGGTTTGGCGTCGCCGACTACGTACGGTCGAAAGCCTTCTATGAGGCCGCTTTAGCGCCGCTCGGCATTGCAGTTGTGATGGAGGCTCCGGCCGAAGCGACGGAAAGCGGCGGGGCGGCGTGCGGTTTCGGACGCGAGGGAAAGCCCGTATTCTGGATTTTGGCAGAAGGCAAAGCGGCTCCGCGCCTTCACGTGGCCTTCGCCGCCGCTTCACGCGAAGACGTCGATGCGTTTTACAAGGCTGCGCTCGCCGCGGGTGCAACGGATAATGGCGCGCCGGGTCTTCGCCCGCACTACCATCCAAGCTACTATGGTGCGTTCGTTCTTGATCCTGATGGGCACAATATCGAGGCGGTGTGCCACAAGCCCGTTGCGTAACCCTGGCCTCGATCAGAAATCTGGCCAAGGCGTCAATCTGTTGTATCTCCGATGACCGATCAGGCGAAATTTTGGGACGAGCGCTATGGCGGCGAAGGGTTCGCCTTCGGAACTGCCCCTAACGAGTTTCTTGTTTCACAAGGGAAGTACCTCAAGCCAGGCCTGCGTGCGTTGGTGCCCGGCGATGGCGAGGGCCGTAATGGTGTGTGGCTCGCAGAGCAGGGTTTGATCGTCGACACGGTCGATGTCTCTCCGCTCGGCGTGGCGAAAGCCAGGAGGCTTGCACAAGAACGCGGCGTCGAAATCAACGCGATGCTTGCCGATCTTCTCACCTGGGCTTGGCCGCGCGATGCATACGACATTGTCGCTGCGCTCTATATCCATTTCTTCGACAGCGACCGGCCGACAATGCATCGCGCCATGCTCAACGCGTTGAAGCCGGGCGGCATTCTCATCCTGGAAGCCTTCCGCCCGGAACAGCTTGAACTGCAAAAATTGCATCGCTCGGGCGGCCCCAAGACCGCGGACATGCTCTACTCCGAAGCCAAGCTCGCTGAGGACTTCGCCGGAACCTCCATTCTTCACCTTCAAGAGGCGGTGCTGGAACTCACCGAAGGGCACCGCCACAGCGGCAAGGCCGCGATTATCCGCGCCGTGGTGCGCAAGCCGGAATAACCGGGCATGAAGGCGCTGAAACTGGCAACTTCCCCGGCCGCGCTTTGCTTTTGGGCTATCTGCCTTGTTGTCGGCTATTCCATCGTAAGCTCCAACGCGAGCCGGGTGGTGGCGTTCAAGCAGGAGAGCCGGTTCGGCTACGCGAAGACGTCATTTCCCCTCCACATGAAGCGCTGGGATGAGACGCTTTTCGCCATTCTCGCGGCGCGGGCCAAGAGCGAGATGGCCGAATTCCTGAAAAACGCGGAGCAGGATGCGAACGCGAAGCCGATCGAAGGAGAGTGGAAGCCTTACACCGAGGCGGTCAGCTATCTGGAGCAGTTTCGAACCCCTTCGCTCGTGAGCTACCTTGAGGTTGCGACTGTAACGCCGGGCGATGCACAACCCGCGATTACGTTTCGCACGGTCAATTTCGACAAAGGCACTGGAAAGGAACTCGCACTTTCCGACATCGTCGAAGGGGCTGCGGATCGCTCGAGCACCCTCGAAGCGATGGCGAACTACGCGCGCGCTGATTTGAAGGAGGAGACCGGCGAAGAGGAGGAGAGCGAAACTCTTCTCGACCTGACAAAGCCCGATCTCGGCGTCTACGAACGCTTCACACTTTGCCCTTCGACGAAAATGGGAAAAGCAGCCGGGCTGACGATCCATTTCCCCCCCGCGTTGGAAGGCCTCTACGCGGGAAGCGACTTTCACGTCACCATTCCGTACACCGTCTTCGCGAAATATTTGAAGCCGGGGATGAAGCAACTCTTCTCGGGCGAACCACGGGCGACACCCGTTTCTTTGCAGGATGTGGAGTTGTAAGCGGACGCGCCCGCGCATTTATTCAATACGTCATGCGGCCAAGCGCAGCGCGAGCCGGGATCGTCAAACAAGCAAACTTTTGAACTTGTTACGATCCCGGATACCGGCTTTGCCGGTTCCGGATGACGTCCGAAGTTTACTCGGCAGCCGCAGGAAGATCGGGCTTGTAGGTGAGGATCGGATCGCGGGCGGCCCGGGTTTCGTCGAGACGCTTCCTCGGGGCGAAGCGCGGCGCCTTCGAGAAGCGCTCGCAATCGCCTGCTTTCGCAGCTTCCGCAAGCTTCCTCATCGCCCCAATGAACTGATCGAGGCTCTGCTTCGATTTCGGACTCGGTCGGTTCCACGAGCATCGCGCCCGAAACGACAAGCGGGAAATAGACCGTCATCGGATGGAAGCCCTCGTCGATCAGCGCTTTCGCGAAGTCGAGCGTCGAGACGTGCGTGCCCTTCAGGAAGCGGTCGTCGAACAGCGCTTCGTGCATGCACGCGCGGTCGCCGAAAGGAGCGGACAGAACATCGCTCAGGCAGGCGCGCACATAATTCGCGTTCAACACGGCGTCCTCGGACGCCTGCCGGATGCCGTCCGCGCCGTGGCTCATCATGTAGGCGAGCGCGCGCACGAACATGCCCATTTGTCCGTGAAACGCAGTCAGCCTTCCGAACGGGGCTCGCGGCTTCCTGCGCATCTCCGGCGTGTTCGACCAAGCGATAGTCATCGCCATCCTTCCTGACGAAGGGCAAGGGCGCGAAGGGCGCCAGCGCCTCCGACAGAACCACCGGCCCAGCGCCTGGCCCGCCGCCGCCATGCGGCGTGGAGAACGTCTTGTGCAGATTGATGTGCATCGCATCCACGCCGAGATCGCCCGGCCGGACCTTGCCCGCGATGGCGTTGAAGTTTGCCCCATCGCAATAAAGATAAGCGCCCGCCTCGTGAAGCGCCGCCGCAATCTCGGCAATCTCTGGCTCGAACAGACCGCAGGTATTCGGATTCGTCAGCATCATGGCGGCGACATCCGGCCCGAGCCGCGCCCGCACAGCCTCGGCGCTGACGGTCCCATCCTCCCTGGCCTCGACCGCGCGCACGGTAAAACCGAGGAGCGCCGCCGTGGCCGGGTTCGTCCCGTGAGCCGATTCGGGAACGAGCACCTTCCGCCGTGTGGCCGACTTGCCGCGCGCTTCGATTGCGGCGCGGATCGCCATCATCCCGCACATCTCGCCATGGGCGCCCGCTTTCGGGGAAAGCGCCACCGCCTGCATGCCCGTGAGTTCAACCAGCCACCGGCTCAGCTCGGTCATAAGATCGAGCGCACCCTGCACCGTCTTTTCCGGCTGCAGCGGATGGATATCTCCGAAGCCTGGGAGCCGCGCCATCTTCTCGTTCAGGCGCGGATTATGCTTCATGGTGCACGAGCCAAGCGGGAAGATGCCGGTGTCGATGGAGTAGTTTTTCTGCGAGAGGCGCACATAGTGGCGGATCGCCTGCGGCTCTGAAAGGCCCGGCAGGCCAATCGGCTCACTGCGCTCCACGCCACCCAGGCGCGTTTCGGTCTCCTCAGGTTCATCGAAATCGACCCCGCTTATCTCGGGCAAGCCGATTTCAAAGATGAGCGGCTCCTCAACCGCAAGACCACGGTTGCCCGTGAAGGTATGAACTTCGCTGGCTGGCTCCGCATGGTCCAGCGAAAAGTCTTTTGGCATCTCAACCATGAAGCACCTCATTAAGTGCGGCCTTGTAGGCGGCAATATCATTTGGGGTTGTCACTTCGGTCGCCGCGACGACGATCAAATCGTGAAGCGCTGGCGCGCCGGGCCATAGGCGCGCGGCAGGAACGCCGCCGATAATGCCGCGATCCGCAAGCGCATCGATCACTTCGCCGCTGGGCTTCGGCGTCATAATCGTGAACTCGTTGAAGAAAGCGGGCGTGATCACCTCGACGCCTGGAACCTCCGCGAGAGCCTTCGCCAGCGCGACGGCGTTCGCATGATTGAGCGCGGCGAGCTTGCGCAGGCCCGCCTCGCCGAGCAGCGTCAGGTGCGCCGAGAAGGCGAGCGCACACAGCCCGGAATTCGTGCAGATATTACTTGTGGCCTTCTCCCGGCGAATGTGCTGCTCGCGCGTAGACATGGTCAGCACAAATCCTCGCCGCCCATCTTCGTCAACGGTCTCGCCGCAAAGCCGGCCCGGCATCTGGCGGACAAACTTTCTGCGACAGGCGAGAAGGCCAAGATAAGGCCCGCCGAAGTTCAGGCCGTTTCCGATGGACTGGCCCTCTGCCGCGACAATGTCGGCGCCCATCGCGCCCGGCGATTTCAGCGCGCCGAACGAGACGGCCTCCGTGACGGCAACGACCAGCAAGGCTCCGCATTCATGCGCCTTTGCCGCAAGCGCCGAGAGATCGCTCACGCGCCCGAAGACGTCGGGCATCTGGACCACGATGCAGGAGGTATCGTTATCGCAGCTCACATCGAAGGACGTTGCCGGATTGGCGGCCGCCGCATCGACCTGAAAACCGGAGTGGTGAGACACAGTCTCGATCACGGCGCGATAGTGAGGATGCAGGCCGCCCGACAGCACGGCCTTCTTGCGCTTCGTGAGCCGATGCGCCATCAGCACAGCCTCGGCGGCCGCGGTCGAGCCGTCATACATGGAGGCGTTCGCGATCTCCATGCCGGTCAGCGCTGCGACCTGCGTCTGGAACTCGAACAGATATTGCAGCGTGCCCTGCGCGATCTCCGGCTGATAAGGCGTGTACGCCGTCATGAACTCGGAGCGCTGGATCACATAATCGACCGTTGCCGGAATGTGATGCTTGTAAGCCCCGCAGCCCGCGAAGAACGGCACGGAACCGGCCGGGACATTGCGCGCGGCCATGGCTGAAAGTGCGCGCTCCACGGCCATTTCGCTCTGCCGGCGCGGCAAATCCGGCAGTTCGCGCCTGAGTTTCGAGGACGGCACATCCGCGAACAGTGCGTCGATATCGGCTACGCCGATCCTGCCAAGCATGGCGCGGCGGTCAGCCTCGGTATGGGGAAGATAGCGCATCAGCCCTCCGACTTGGCATAATCGAGGTAGGCATCGCGATCCATGAGCGTGTCGAGCTCCGCGGTGTCGGCGATCTGGATCTTGAGGATCCAGGCTGCTTCCTCGGCATCCTGATTGATGAGTTCCGGCTTATCGTTGAGCGCGCCGTTGACTTCTGTGATAGCGCCGCTCACGGGCGCGTAGATGTCGCTCGCTGCCTTTACGGACTCGACAACGGCGATCGGATTTCCCTGTTTGACTTTCTCGCCCACCGCCGGAAGCTCCACGAATGTCACATCGCCAAGCTTTTCCTGGGCGTAGTTCGTGATGCCAACCGTCCCGATGCCGCCTTCAACGATAATGTATTCGTGATCTTCGGTATATTTAGTGAGCGCCATGCTGTCTGACCTTTTGCTTTATGCTTTGCGGACGTAACGGTTGGGAACGAAGGGCATGCTCGTGACACGCGCCGGAACGGCGGCGCCGCGAATTTGAATTGCAAGCTGTGTGCCAGGCTTGCTCAATGCCGCCGGAACGATGCCCATCGCGATGGCGGCAGCGGCTGACGGAGTGAAAGCGCCGCTGGTAACTTCGCCGACGGCTTCACCCGCCGCATCCGTGATCGTCATCCCATGGCGGGCGGCCGAGCGTCCTTCAAGTTTAAGCCCGGCCCGGAGGCGCGAGGGGCCTTCCCTCAGCTCTCGCATAATGCGCTCAGCGCCAGGAAAACCGCCTTCACTGCGGCGGCGCTTTCCGATCGAGAAGGTCAGCGCGGCCTCGACCGGCGACACGGTTTCATCCATATCCTGACCGTAAAGGGGGAGACCCGCTTCCAGGCGCAGCGTATCGCGCGCCCCGAGCCCGATCGGCTGGACTTCAGGTTCGGCGAGGATCTCGCGGGCCAAGACTTCCGCATCATTGGCCTCGACCGAAATTTCGAAGCCGTCTTCGCCGGTATAGCCCGAGCGGGAGACAACGACGGGCCGCGACCGCATTCCGAATACGCCGCATGTCATGAAGCCGAGTGCATCCACGCCAGGAATCAAGCGCGAAAGCACGGTGGCGGCTTGCGGCCCCTGCAGCGCGAAAAGCGCACGATCCGGCTGTGGCTCAAGCCTTATGCTCACAGGCAACCGCTCCGCGACGTGGGCGAGATCGATCTCCTTCCGGGACGCGTTGACTACCAGCGAAATCCCCTCGCCATCCGCATCGCGCGTCACCATCAGATCGTCGATGATGCCGCCGCTTTCGTTGAGAAGCTGTGTGTAACGGATTTGACCCAGGCTTGAGACCGAGCAGGTCGCCGGGGACGAGCTGTTCAAGTGCAGCGGCTGCGGTGGCGAAATCTGGCCCCTTCAGGCGGGCCTGCCCCATATGCGACACATCGAAAAAGCCCGCCGCGCTGCGGACGTGAAGATGCTCCCTGACGATGCCGCTCGCATATTGCAGCGGCATCTCATAGCCCGCGAAGGGCACGAGCTTTGCGCCGAGTTCGCGATGGAGCGCGTTGAGCGGCGTCACGCGAAGCTTTGCTTCAGGCTTGATGAGGATTTCAGCTTCGCTCATGGTCGGTTCCGTGACGTTAAGGCGCTCCGCTTTCGCGGCACTGCGCCCCCTCTGTCACGGGACCTGAGAGATTTCACCCGGGCTTTCCGGGTCTACCCCTTCGGTGAGACGCGCGTGGTTAGCGCGGCTGCTTTCCAGAGTGCTGTCTGCGTGCGGTCCTTTTGCCTGAGAGTTTCCGGGGCGGTTGCTCCTTCGGCGCCAGCATGGCTGGTCTCTCCCGCTTGCATCGCTCAGCACACTTTAAGTCGCCTGCCGCGCCCGCCCTGTCAACCCGAACCGGGTAATAAAAGCTTGAATAACCGGATTCTGAGTAAATAGATGCGGCGTTCGCGGCACAGTGTGCCCCTTCCCTAAGCAGCCACGCCAACGGATCGCCGCCCCTGACATCCCGGAAAGGCGAAGCCTTATCCGAGATCGTAATAGATTGAAATGCTTGACTTTTTTGCTTAGCCTGTCGGGGCGCGACTTTCATCACCACCCGGCGTATCCGAAGCCGAAAGCCTGTGTCTTGTCGGCCGCAGCCTTGCTCAGGACATAGGAATAGTCCGCGCGTAAAGGCCCGACGGGCGAATCCCAGATGATGCTTGCGCCAACGGACGATCTTAGAGCGGACGAATCGGAGATGACGAGGGTGTTCGTGGTACCGTGCTGGGCCGCGTAGGCGCTGGCAAATTTCTGCGCGTCCGTGCCGAAAGCACTCCCGGCGGCGGTGTAGACCGCGCCGCTGAGGCCAAGATCCTGCGGCAGGAAAGGAAGCGGGAAACGCAACTCGGTTGTCGCCGAATAGAAGGTTGTGGCTCCCAGCGCATCGCCTGTCAACGCATCGCGGGGACCGAGGCCCGCCGGCTGAAAGCCGGGGATGGTTTCGCCTCCCTTGTAGAAGGCGTCCACGACGCGCACACTCTGTCCGCCCCATCCCATAATGGTTCCGCCCGTCGTCCGGGCCGCCAGAGTTATCTCCTGAGTTACGGGATAATACGCCCTCATCTCGGCTGTAGAGCGGATGTAATTCACGTCTCCGCCCGCGCCCGCGAAGTCCTGGGTTTCCTTGAAGTAGAAACCGCGCGTGGGCTTCTTCTTATTGTCTCGCGTGTCGTAGATCAGGTTGTAACCGATCGAGGAAATGACCGCCTTGCCTGCAATCTGCTTCACCGCGAGAGAGGCATTCGGGTCGAGATTATACACATCGTCCAGCATCAAGGTGTAGTTGAAGCCGACGGAAAACTCGTCCGTGACCGGCACGCCGAAGCGAAGCGCGCCGCCGACCCTGAAGTCCTCGTAGCCCGCAACCGTATAGCCGGAAGCCTGCGTATAGTCGGAATTCTTGATGAAGGCATCCACGCCGAAGGACAGATTGTGATCCAGAAAGCGCGGCTCGGTCCAGTTCACCGTCAATCCTTCGGCCCCCGAAAGCGCCCCCTCCAGCTTCACCTGGAGATACTGCCCCGTTCCCATCAGGTTGCGTTCGGTGTAGGTGACATCGCCGATGATCCCGGCGGATGTTGAATATCCCGCCGCGAAGGAAAGCTCGCCCGTCTGCTGTTCTTCGACGGCGACGTTCAGTACCGTGCGGTCGGGCGCAGACCCTTTCTCCTTCGTTATTTTGACGTCCTTGAAGAAGCCGGTTTTCATGAGCCGATGCTTGGCCTGCTCGACCATCACCTTGTTGTAAGCATCGCCTTCGGCGATCCGGAATTCGCGGCGGATGACCTCATCCCTTGTGGTGAGATTGCCTGTGAAATCGATGCGCTCGATATATTCGCGCTGACCTCGCTCGACGGTGTAGACGACGGAAATCGTCCGCGTTCTTGGGTCTCGGTCCATTCTGGGGCGTATCTGGCCGAAGGGCTCGCCCTGCCCCGCCGCTGCAGCCGTCAATGCCTCGACGCTCTTTTCAACGAGCTCCGCGTTATAGATGTCTCCGGGATTCCCGAGGAGGCGCTTTCGCAACGCTTCGGCATTCAGCGACCTGAGCTTCAACTCGACGTCGATCGAACCGAAGGTGTAGCGCGGCCCCTCCTCGATAACGAAGGTGAGGAAAAAGCCCTTTTTTTCTTGGTCGGCGTCGGCTCCGGCGGATACGACGCGCATGTCGGCGAAGCCGTTCCTCAGATAGAAGCGCCGCAGAAGCTCGCGGTCGAGATTGAGGCGGTCCGGATCGTAGATCGAGGTTGGCTTCAGGAAATCGAGCAGTCCCGACTCCGTCGTCGTGATCGCGCCCCGCAACTCGGCGTCGCTGAAGGACGCGTTGCCCATGAAATTGATCCCGGCGACTTTCGTCACCGCGCCTTCCCGGATTTCATAAACGAGATCCACGCGATTGTGGTCGAGTTCGATGATCTTGGCCTCGACCTGCGCCCCGTAATAGCCCTGCCGCCGATAGACCTCGAGGATCCGCTGCATGTCGGCCTGAGCGCGCCCCGGCGTGTAAAGACCGGAAGCCTTCAGCTGGGCCTCTTTTGCCAGCGTGTCCGAGGAGACTTCCTTGGCTCCCTCGAACGCCACATTGCGAATGAGCTGAGCTTCTGCGACTACGACGACGAGCGCGCTTTTTTCGAGCTTGATATGGACATCGCGGAACAGCCCCGTCGCAAACAGCGCCTTGATGCTTTCGTCCACCTTTACGGCGTCGTAGCGCTGCCCGGCCTTCAAAGTCAGGTAATGTTTGACGGTTTCGGCTTCGATGCGCTGATTGCCCGTCACCCGGATTTGCCCGATAACGGGACCGCTTTCGCGCAGGCCGCGGGCGGGTTCGCCACGCCGGTCGCCAGCAACGCGGCAATGACCGTGAGGATCGCCAGGAGCGACGCGGGCACCCGACCCGTTCTGTATCGCCGCCGCCCGGCAGCGGTACTCTCTACGCCAACTCTACAAGAAACCATCCCAAGAAAAGAGACCAGCCCTTTATGACGCTAGCGTGGCCGGGATGGATGCCACCTTTGACCCTGGTCGTGGTGCAGCGCCCAAAAAACAAAAGCGGCGCCCGAAAACGCCGCCTCAAGGGCCAATTTCGCGGCCCCGGTAAGTTCATCTAGTAGCAGAAGTCGTAGGCGTTCACGCTGCAAAAGCCCGGACCGTAGCCTGCAGCCCGGCAGTTCCAGTAGCAGCTGCCACCCATCGCCATAGCCATAATCCCACAAGCCAATGCCATAGAACGGGAAGAAGTGCCCATGGCGCCAATAGCCGCGGTGACCGTTATAGAAAGCTGAGCGGCCGCCGTAGAAACCGTGACCGGCCATCCCGCCGCCGTAAAGTGACCAACGCCAGGGCCATGCATCATGCCCATACCCCCGTAGCTGTGGCCCATACTACCGAAGCTATGGCCCATGCTGCCACTGAACCCCATACCGCCGTGGCCCATCCCGCCGCCGAATCCCATGCCGCCACCACCGCCGTGGCCCCCGCCGCCACCGCCGTGGCCGAAGACAAGAGTGAACGTGCTCGGCGCCTTCGCTGCCGGCAACGCAGCGCCCTCACTCACAGGACCAGCCGAGGCAGAGTACGCCCCCAGCGTGAGCCCAAGCGCCGCGATGGCAGCGACGGTAAGTTTCTTGATGGACATGATAACGTCTCCTCAATTCGTTCGCGATCCCTTCTCGGCCCAGACAGGATCGATGGCTTCTAAGCCATGCCGATATCCAGCGAACTCCACCGCAAAGGCTTTGTTCCAAGCGGAGGCAGTTCCATTGAGAAATCGAGGAGACATTTCTGCGGTTTTAATTGTAACTCTTTGTATCAATGCACGGCGACACACTCGCCGTGCTGTCTTTATTTCTATCAATACTAGGCGGCGACTGGCACGAGCTTGTCGACCACCTTCGCGGAGCAGATCACGCCAGGGATGCCTGCGCCGGGATGTGTGCCTGCGCCGGCCAGATACAGGTTCTTGATCCCCTCCGCCTTGTTATGGAAGCGGAAATAGGCGGATTGGGTAAAGTGCGGCGCGATCGAGAAGCCTGCCCCGGCATGGCTCAAGTAGTTGGTTTTGAAATCCTCGGGCGTCATCAGCATTTCCGCCCTGATCGTCTCGCTGAGCCCCGGCAAAATCGTGCGTTCGAGGCCCGCCACGATGCGGTCTCTGAGGCGAGGCGCTTCGATCTTCCAATCGATGTCGGCCAAGAGATTGGGCACAGGGCAAAGGACGTAATAAGCGTCGCAGCCTTGCGGCGCAAAGCTCGGGTCGGTTGCGGTCGGGCGATGAATGTAGAGCGAGAAATCCTCAGCCAGGATTTTCCGCCTGAAGATGTCGTCCAGCAGACCCTTGTAACGCTTGCCAAGCCAGATGGTGTGGCGCGCGAGTTCCGGGTATTGCCGGCTCGTCCCGAAATACATCAGGAACAGGCCCATCGAAAGCCTTGCGGTTTTCCGCTTCAGGCGAGCCGTCATGCCCTGATCGCGGGCGGGGATCATGTCGCCGAACAGATGCATGGGGTCGGCGTCGGAGACCACGACATCCGCCGGAACGACGGTGCCGTTATCGAGCCGCACGCCCGTCGCCGTTCCGCCCTCGATGACAATGGAGGAAACCGTGGTGTTGAGGCGGACGTTGACGCCCTCCTCTTCCATCAGCTTGCCAAGCCCCGCCACGATCGCGCCCGTGCCGCCTTCCGCATAGAAGACGCCCCACTTCCTTTCGAGATAATGGATCAGGCCGTAGATGCTGGTGGTGTCGAACGGGCTGCCGCCAACGAGCAGCGGCTGGATGGAAAGCGCCTGCCTGATTTTCGGGCTATGGAAGTATTTCGTCACGAACTCCCAGACGCTGCGGTAGCTGCCGAGCTGAACGAGGCGCGGAATCTGCCCCACCATTGTCAGCGGATTGTGGAATGGCTGGTCGGCAAGGTTCGTGAAACCCGCGTCGAACAGCGCCTTGGAGTGTTCGAGCATGCGGAGATAGCCGTCGCCGTCAAGCGGATCGATAGCGCGCATCGCAGCGAGCGTTTCTTCGAGCGTGCCGCCATAATCGAACGTCGAGCCATCTTCGTCGAAGAAGAAGCGGTACCAGGGGGAAAGCGGCTTCAGCGTAAAATAATCGCTGCTCTTCTTGGCGAAGAGCTCGAAAAGCTCCTCGAACAGGAATGGCGCTGTGATCACGGTCGGACCGGCGTCATGCTTGAAGCCGTCTTTTTCGAAGACCTGCGCGCGGCCGCCGAGCATGGGCGCACGATCGAGGAGCGTCACCCGATAGCCCTTCGAAACAAGCCTGAGCGCCGAGGCGATGCCGCCAAATCCCGCCCCGACCACCACAGCCCTGTTCTTCGTCCCGGTTGAGACGCGATTGCCTGCCTGTGCGACGATCTGATCCATGACTTACCCTTTTTCTTGTTAAGGCTCGACGCCTTCGACAATGACGATTTCGGCGGTGGCGGCTGCGAGGCGATGGGCGCGGGCTGCCTGATAGTCTTTCGAGTTGTAGCAATCGAGCGCCGCCTGATACGATGGGAATTCGATAACAACGTTACGACTACGCGCCTGTCCTTCAGCGGCTTTGAAAGTCCCGCCGCGAACGAGGTGCTTCGCGCCGTATTCTTTGAATGCCGCGGCCGCGCCAGAAACGTAGTCCTTATACTTCTCGGGATCGCTGACATCGATATGCGCGATCCAGTATGCTTTCGGCACAGCTTTTCTCCGTCAACCAGAATAGACAATAGGTTGGCTTAACCTGTAAACTCCAGTTTACAAACTTTGGCTTATGGGTCATACGGTGCAGATGGCTAAGCTGTTTCCCACAGGCTTTCAATAGGGCGTATCGACAAAGCGCTCACAAGTTAGAGAACATGATTAGCTTCGGTCGAGGTATGGACTGCGAGAACGTTAAATGAGCGGCCAGTTAGAGTATTTTATGAAGCTGCGTGCTCGCGTAGAAGCGCGGCTTGCGGAACTCGTCCCGGCGGGCGCTTCGGGAGATCCTTTGCTGGGATCGATGCGGCACAGCCTGCTCGCCCCGGCGAAGCGGGTGCGCGCCGTCTTGATGATGATCGCGGCGCGCGAGCTTGGCGGCAAGGAAGAGCACGCTCTCGATCTGGCCTGCTCGCTTGAAATGCTTCATGCCGCATCGCTGATCCTCGATGATCTGCCCGCCATGGACGATGCCGAGACCCGCAGGGGCCTGCCCGCCAACCACCGCGTCTACGGCGAGGCAACGGCCATTCTTGCAGCGATCGGCCTGATGAACCACGCCTATGGCGTGGCGGCAGCCTCCGAGGTGTTGGATCTCCAACAGCGCGTTGACGCCGTCGATGTCTTGCAATGGTCGATTGGCCTCGATGGCCTCGTGCGCGGCCAGCAGGACGATCTTGCGGATGAGCGCGATACGATGACGCACGCCGAGCTGGAGCGCATGTATGCCCGCAAGACGGGTGCGCTTTTTGCCGCAGCCGCCGAATGCGGCGCCATCGTCGCAAAAAATGACGCTGCCCGCCCAGCCCTGCGGCGTTTCGGTCTTGATCTTGGCGTAGGATTCCAAATGTTAGATGACGTCCTCGACGCGCGTTGCAGCCGTGACCGCGCGGGCAAGGATGTCGATCAGGATTGTGGACGGACCACGTTCGTGAGCCTGCTCGGGGTAAAGGGAACAGCCGCGCTCGCGCGTTCGAAGATTGAGGGCGGCGTAACAGCGGCTTGCATGGCGGCAAGAAGCTCGGGCGGAGATGGCCGGATGTTCACGGCCTTTGCCGCAAGGCTTGCGGCAGCCTTTTCGGATTTGATGCCGGAGTTCCAGGGAGAGCTCGCGGCCAGCGGATGAGCAGGTGTCGATGAGCGATTGGCTCTTTTACTTAGGAATATTTCTCGGCGTATTTTTCTTCATGGAAGGCGTGGCTTGGTTTCTGCATAAGTACGTTATGCACGGCTTCCTCTGGGTCCTGCACAAGAGCCACCACGAGCCCCGCAAAGGCATGTGGGAGCTGAATGATGTTTTCGGCTTGTTCTTCGTTGCGGTCTCGATGGCCCTGTTCGAATGGACCGTTCAGCTCGGCGGTCCCACCTGGGCGCTGTTTGTCGCCCTCGGCATCACGGCTTACGGCTTCGTCTACTTCCTCGCCCACGACGTCCTCGTTCATCACCGCGTCAATATCGGCCTCAATCCCAAAAAGGGATATTTGCGGCGGCTTTATCAGGCTCACCGGCTGCATCATGCGGTGGACGGAAAGGATGGCTGCGTGTCTTTCGGCTTCGTCTTCTCGCGCTCCCCGGAGCATCTGAAGCGAAAGCTTCAGGAACTCGCGCCGTTGCGGGCGGAGCAATACAGCAAGATAGACGCGAAACGCACGCTGCACTGAAGCGAACTTCGCCAATCCGCCAAAGGGTTTTCATCCCCGATGCCGCTCGCTCCGCTTTTCGTCATCCCGGCCAAGCAAAGCGCGAGCCGGAACCGCAGAAAGATAGAAGCTTCAATGTGTCACGATCCCGGACAGGGCTTGCGCCCTTCCGGGATGACCGACAGCGGCGGTTCGTTGGCGCGTCCAGCAAAATCTGTGTCGCTGACAAAGGTACGTCCCGAAAAGAATGTCCCTATCAGCGGCCATAAGCCGCCAGAAACACCTTGATCGCGCCATCGATATTGTGGTCGATCTCCGCTTGGCTTGGCCTGCGTGCGGTCCCCCAGCATCATGCGGAGATGGATGCCGGTCCTGCAAAGATCCAGAAATTGCCGCGCGGCAAGCTCCGGGTCTTCGATAAAAAGGATGCCCCGTTCTGTGAGACGCCGAAGGTAAGACCCAAGCCGTTTGGTTCCGGTACATGGCCCTGCTTCGAAGTATGCCTTGCCGAGCTGCGGGAATTTCGTCGAGGCGCCGACCACGATGCGTAGCAAGTCCAAATGGTCGGGACTGAGCAGCATATCGAGGAAGGTTATGCCAAGCCGCCGCAGTACGCGGACGACGTCCTGATCTTTTTCGTCCAGCGTGAAAAGCGCTTCGGCCTGCTTCAGACGGTCCTCAATGATAAGCGCCTCAAACAGCTTCTCCTTGCTGGGGAAATACGCGTAGAGAGTGCCTTTCGACACGCCTGCGGTGCGGACGATATCGCCGATGCTGGCGCCGTCGAAACCGTCATGCAGAAAGACGCGGCGCGCGCCCTCCATGATCTGCTGACGTTTGGCCGTGTCGCAGGTGTGGGCGCAGCCGGGGATCGCGTCGAGCGGATAGAGGTCGATGGCTGCGTCTGCATTCGAGATTTCGGTCATCAGGTCTTCTCAATGGGGCCGCGGCATCGTCTAAATATAGGTTGGCAGATTCCCCTCGGCCCGGTCTTTCACCAGTTTTTGCTCTTGACGCCGGCAAGGTACTCGCCTATTTCGGAATTGAACCGAACGGTTCGGTTCAGATGTCCTTTTGCGGGCGAATAGTCAAGAGCAAAGTATGATGAAAACGGATTTGAACGTCCCGCGGAGTGACCTGACAGACTCGCAGATGGAGGCCGGGGAAGCGCCTGCCGTACTTGATGACTTCGAGGAGGAAGCCGCGATTCCGCGCGCGGAAGCAAAAGCATTTCGTCCCGAAGCAGCGGCTTTCGATCCCGCTCCGGACAGCGCACTTCCCGATGTCGCCAAGGCGTCCCGCAAACGCCGCATCCTCCTCCCGCTCGGCCTGATCGCTGCGCTGGGCATCGGCGGCTATTATGGCCACTACTGGTGGACCGAGGGCCGGTTCTACGTTTCGACCGACGATGCCTATGTGAAGGCCGACCTCTCCGTGATATCGGCGAAAGTCCCCGGCATCGTCACCGCCGTTCCCGTCAAGGACAACATCGCCGTCCGGGCTGGCGACGTTCTCGCCCAGATCGACGACCGCGATTACACGATCGCCGTCGATTCGGCGCGGAACAAGCTTGCCACCCAGGACGCGACAATCGAGCGCCTGAAACAGCAGGCGATCGCACAGCAGGCCATGATCGATCAGGCGAAGGCGCAAGTCGCCTCCGCGAAGGCGAACCTTGTCAGGGCGTCTGCGGATTTCGAACGCGCGCAGACCCTGGCGCAGCAGGAATATGGCAGCAAGCAGAAGCTTGACCTGGCCAGGGCGGAACGCGATCAGGGACAAGCCGCCGTCAGGGCTGCGGAAGCCGCGCAGGCTTCGACGGAGGCCAACCTCACGGTGCTGAACGCGCAAGTCAAAGAAGCCCAGGGTGTCAGGGCCGAGTTGCAGTCGAGCCTGGACAAGACGCTGCTCGACCTGAGCTACGCGACGGTCAGGGCGCCGTTCAACGGCGTGATCGGCAACAAGGTCGTGCAGGTGGGCCAATATTTGCAGCCGGGCACGCGGTTGCTTTCGCTCGTGCCGCTTGATACGGCCTATATCGAAGCGAACTACAAGGAAACCCAGCTGGTCAGCATCCGCCCAGGCCAGCCGGCCGACGTGGCCGTGGATGCCGCCGATGGCCGCGTCTACCAAGGCGTCGTGGAAAGCATCGCGCCGGCGTCTGGCGCGCAGTACTCGCTGCTCCCGCCGGAGAACGCGACGGGCAACTTCACGAAAATCGTGCAGCGGGTGCCGGTGCGCATCCGCGTTGACGGGGACGCCATCCGCGAGGGCGTTTTGCGCCCCGGCCTGTCCGTTGTGACCTATGTGAACACAAAGGGCGATCAGGCCGGAGACACGGCTCTTGCCGCGCCTCTCAGTACCGAAACCGGGAAATAGATGTCCGCGTCCGCACAAGCCATCCCCGCGCTACAGGCGAGAAAGGGGATCGAGCCAGCCGCCGCGCCGATGCAGGCTGCCGAGCCGCAGCTCACCGCTCGCCGGGTGGTGACCTTCATCGTCATGGTGTTCGGCATGTTCATGGCGATCCTCGACATCCAGATCGTGTCGGCGTCGCTCTCCGAAATCCAGGCGGGCATCTCGGCGAGCGCGGATGAAATCCCATGGGTGCAGACGAGCTACCTGATCGCCGAAGTGATCATGATCCCTCTTTCGGGGTTCCTGTCGCGCGCACTGTCCACCCGCTATCTCTTCGTGATCTCGGCGGCGGGTTTCACGCTGATGAGCATCATGTGCGCGACCGCGACATCGATCCAGGAAATGATCGTCTGGCGGGCGCTGCAAGGCTTCATCGGCGGGGGCATGATCCCGACCGTGTTCGCCTCGGCCTTCACGATCTTCCCGAAATCAAAGCAGCCCGCAGTCCAGCCCCTCATCGGGCTCGTCGCTACGCTCGCCCCCACAATCGGTCCCACGATCGGCGGCTATCTCACCGACCTCTTCTCCTGGCACTGGCTGTTTCTCGTGAACGTGCTCCCGGGGATCGTGGTGACGGTGGTTTCCTGGGCCCTGATCGATTTCGACAAGCCCAATTTCAAGCTTCTGCGCAACTTCGACTGGATCGGCTTCCTGACCATGGCGGGCTTCCTCGGCGCGCTCGAATACATCCTGGAAGAGGGACCGACCGACAACTGGTTCGACAGCGATCACATCACGATGGGCGTCTTCTTCTCCGCCACATGCGCCATCTTCTTCTTCTGGCGCGTGCTGACGGCGGAGCATCCGGTTGTCGATCTCTCGGCTTTCAAGGATCGCAATTTTGCGACGGGGTCGCTGTTTTCCTTTGTGCTCGGCGTCGGCCTCTACGGGCTGACCTATCTTTACCCCGTCTATCTCGCCCGCGTACGCGGTTATTCCGCCTTGCAGGTCGGCGAGACCATGTTCGTCACCGGCATTTGCATGTTCTTGATGGCGCCGGTCTCGGGCAAGCTGATGCAGCGAGGCGTGGACCCGCGCCTCATGCTTGCGCTCGGCTTCACGGGCCTCGCCGCCGGCACCTGGCAAGTCTCGCTCATGACCGTGGATTATGACTTCTACGAGCTCCTGGTGCCGCAGAATTCTCCGCGGCGTCTCGCTGATGCTTATCATGATCCCTGTCACGACCACGGCGCTTGGAACGACGCCGCCGTGGAAGCTGAAGAACGCCTCGGGCCTCTTCAATCTGACGCGCAACCTCGGCGGCGCGGTGGGGCTTGCGTTGATCAACACGCTTCTGAACAAGCGGCTCGATCTGCATCTGGCGCGCCTGCACGAGCAGGTAACCTGGGGCCGCGCCGCAGCTGAGGAAGCGCTTGCGAAGCTCACAGCGCAGATGGCGCATTTCGGCTCGGACGCCTCGCTTGCCGCAACGAAGAAACTTGCACTGCTCGTGCGCAAGCAGGCGACTGTCATGGCTATAGCTGACGTGTTCTGGGCGCTGACCGTCCTTTTCCTGCTGGTCGCGCTGCTCGCCCCTATCGTGCGCCGTCCTAATCAGGGCGCGGCCGGCGGGGGCGGACACTGAACTGGTATTCTTGAAGTGCTCTTGCCGCCGCTGCAAATTGGACTGGCCGCAGCCGCTCGGTCTAACGCGCGTCCGCAAAACCGGAACCGGCTGACGCGACTGCTCTGGGGCGCGGTCCGGGCGCTGGTCATGGCGACGCGCGTCCGGTTGATATGAACGAAGGATTGCTTCAGGCATGCTTCGCCCATCTGGCCAGACCAGTTCGGGGGGCGTAACGAAAGACCGTCGCGGCTTTGCGAAGCTGGTCTGGCTCGGGGCGGTCCTAGGCGTCTTAGAGGACGGCGGCGAAATAGGGATGGAAGGCAAGGAAGCCGGTGAGCCTCGCTCATGGACGGCGCTCGCGGCGCGCCTTAAGGTAAACAGTTCGTGGCCGCGCCCGAGCGTTAATATATACCTGGTTAATAGACGCGCGCCCGATTTATTCCCGTCTGATGTATGCTTAAAAAATCGTCAATCCGGGCGAGACGATGCCGCCTCGCGCCTTTGGCCAGCCGGGGAGGGGCGGAGCCGACGCAAGTTTTCTAAACGACGCTACTGCGCCGCGACGCCGTCTTTGGAAGGCGCTCGCGGCGCGGCTAATGGTAAACCGTTCGTCGCCGCGTCTGAGCTTTAATACAATCGTGGTTAACAGACGCGCGGCCGATTTATTTCCCGGCTGATGTATGCTTAAAAAATCGTCTATCCGGCCGAAACGAAGCCGCCTCGCGCCTTCGGCCAGCCCTGGATGGGCGGAGCTAACCTGCGGAAAATAATAGCTTTCTGTCTTCAACCGCGCCCCCATTAAATAGAATTTAATGCTGGAATTTTCTCCTTTAACTGGACGCGCCAAAGTCCGTTAAATATGTTTCGACTTTCAGGGCTATGCAGGTTAACTCTGCCGGACGTCTAGATGTTGTGTGTTCAGCGTCTTGGCTGGGACCGGATCGGTTTGCAGGGCGCCTTCGATATAGGCGATAAAGCAGCTTGCCGCGCGAACGTGAGGTTCGCCGGTTGAACCGGAAGGTAAACTCATCGAGATAATCAGGCGAGGTGGTCCGGCTCGGATCGCGCCCTGATGCGTTCCGAGCCACCAGCGCTCTTCAGGAGGGAAGCCACGCGGTGCGCCAAAGGGCGTTGCGTCATCCATTGTAAGCTGTAGCTGCTTAACCAGGCTATCCTGGTTCAACCGCCGCTTGAACGGCCTTCGTCGAGCGTTTCTCCTGTAGCGTTTTCCAGCACGGAAAGACGAATGCGGCCAATGGCATTCTCGATGTCTTTTGCTTCTTCCGCCGCAATGAAAATCGAAGGACTTGCCTTCGGCTCCACGCCCGCGACCCCGGCAGCTTGCCGCCAAGGAAAGTCTCGTCCACTTCAACGGATCTGCCGGAGAGCCTGTCGCCGGCCACGCGACGAACCATGGCGCGGCGCAGCTTATGCAACCATTCCCATGCGGTGTGATGCGTTGCCCAGGCCCAGCGCCTTTTGCAGCCCCAGCGCGCTGACGCCGTTTTTCTGGTTCACCACATACCATATCGCCTGAAACCATAAGCGGAGCGCGTTTGTGCGTGTCCTGAAACAACGTGCCTGCCAGCACCGAAGCCTCGTACCCGCATCCGCGGCAGGTGAAAAGGCCACGGGCCTTCTTCCAGTAATCCGCCTTCCCGCAGCGCAAACATTGATATGCCGTTCCGGCCTCCGCACGAGGCTCAAATACTCCAAGCACGCGTCCTCCGTCGGAAACATATCCCATGAAATCAGCCATGTTCGCAGGATACTGCTTCATGCCCAGGACTACTACATCTAGACGCACGGAGCTTAAACTGCATAGCCCAGTTCGACTTTCACCTGTTAACCACATCCGCACCCGCAAGGAGCACGGCGCGCGCTCCGGGGACGCCTTCTGTCGCGATATTTACGCTTTTAATATCAATGGCTTGGTTGCCTTAACCTCTCGGCA
The DNA here is from genome assembly GCA_963833565.1 of uncultured Alphaproteobacteria bacterium. Classification (GTDB taxonomy): domain Bacteria; phylum Pseudomonadota; class Alphaproteobacteria; order Rhizobiales; family Rhodomicrobiaceae; genus Rhodomicrobium. Next base: position 36,279 of record CAWHYO010000035.1, on the reverse strand, counting down.
ACGCGCTTTTTCTTATGATCCGGGCTCAGGAAACTCGGGACGCAAATGCAAGCGGGAAGCTGATCTGGGGATGAAAGGAAGAACGCGCCAATCAAATAGTTCGACGCCCGCGTCTGATTAAACGCACGATGGAGGTAGCAACCGCCGCTTAATGCACGAATTTAGCCAAAGCACGAATGTATTGTGATTGATAGCCTGTAGATGGTTCTGTTATCTCCCAGGAGTTTGCTGGCCAGCCTTCGTTAAATTGCCGGTACGATTTCGATGCTGGCTGCCTTAGCGGAGGCGCGTAATCGTTACGGCAAAATGAATAGGCAGCCGATCCATAGCACATATATCCCGTCGTCAAAAAAGCTGCGGAGCAACACCTATCCGTTGAATAGTATGGATTAGGCCCTCCGACCAGGTATCCCGGTGGTGGGCCGGGCGTGGTCTGACTCACCTTTTCCCAGCGCGTACCGTAGGCAAACCAATAGTGAAACATGGTCTTGGCGGAGTGCGCTGCTCCTGCCGATCTCATGTTTGTGAGATAGACGAGACCGAGCGGATTGACGCCATGAATGTAATGGATGTACTCCATAGCTGCTGAGTCTGCCGCTGCTGCAAGCGCGCCATCGCTATACAATGCAAAAAGCTGATATAACCTCGCTTGCATGGCCTTGGAAGCATTGCTACCCCAAGTAAAATCTTTAATCGGCGAACGATAAGGGTCTTTGTTGTTTTGGACCATCGGGAGCTGGTCTTGCATGCTTGGTGACGCTTGCAACAAACGCCGTCAGAATGCCATCTTTTACTTCAGGCGAAATATTTGGCAAGCGTGTGTAATAAAGTAGCGCTTCCTGTTTATCTGCTCTCCCACTGTGTCGGACCAGCGTCCGCAATGATTGATGGGTAATTTGAATTCGATGAAGCCTTTGTAACTCAAGTCGCCGGTTATTTCGTAAAGATAGACAGCGGCCTCGAATTTTGCAGACAGGCGCTGCTCATCGTTCATCTCCTGCTGGCCTGAAGCTAGTCCACCAGAGCCAGGCTGTTTTGCTTCATCGTTATTGTAATACAAGACACCCGGATTGGCATTTGCCCAATCCCATGCTCTTTTGGCGCGGGTCGCAAGTTCTGCGCCGTAGCCGCCGAGAGCGGCCTCGGGTCGCGCTGAATAAATTTTGGCGGCGTAGGCAAACACCGCCGCTCCCATCAGGGACGCCGCCGTCGTTGCCGGACCATAATAGCTTGGTCCCCGCGCGGAGGAGGGTGGGCTCGCCTGGTCTAATCCTTGGACACAAAGAAGCGAACCGTCCGTGTTTTGCATGCGCGCGAGCCAATCCAATGCCCATTTGACTTCGTCGAGAATGTCGGGAACCCCGTTGCCCGACTCGGCGATGCCACTGTCGTCACCAAACACAGCCGGGTTTTCCTCGTAGGCGCGCAGCAGGACTATGATATTGCGAGCCGCCCAACTCGTATACTTGTTGTAGTCCCCCGCGTCGAACCAGCCGCCGTGCAAATCCCTCACATCGGCATCGCTCTTGCCCCGCAGGTCCTTGGATTGCCACGGCCGGCTTTGAGGATCCTGCCAACGGTCCATATGGCTCGCACCATCCGCCCAATCGGGTCCGGCCGTCTGGGCGGTCTTCTTGAAGCCAGCGCGCTGGTAAAAGTAGATTCTCAGCGCGTGCTTCAGAACATCCCGGTAAACCCTATCATCGATCCGGAAATCTGGAGAACGCAATCCCCGTTCGATATCCACCACTGTATACGTTCCGGGAACGGTGACATCGGAGAAATCAAACCACCAGGCTTTGTCCCCCGAAACTTCATCTTTGGCGCCGTTATTCCAAGCAATTGGGACGCCTTGTTTAATTACCTTACCACTCGATTTCTCAATAAGGGCATAGCTCCTTCCCGGCACAAAATGATAGGCGCTGTCATAGCCCTCCTGCGGATCGCGGATCACCGCAATCTTAGAAGCCTTCGTTGGATAGCCGAACTGATCGATCACGATTACTGGTATTGGTCCATTTGGACCAATTCTTAAGCCATTGCTCCAAGTATTTTTATTTATAGCCCCGTCCTCACCAAAATCTAATTTCTCAGAAATAACGGATCGGCTGCTGGGAGCGACCTCCGGGGTCGTGGGCGATGCTGGGGAGATATTTGCAATGTCACCCGCTATAACCGCGGCAGGCGCATCGCCTAGCAAGGCTTGAATCAAAAGACACAGAAGCAATTGACGCATATTCTTCTCAATTCATCGCTCACGAACATCTGCGAGCGCTCCGTGATAGTGGATAAGCATCGGCAAGAGATGCATTCAGATAAAATGACTTGAGATACCACCGGACTGAATATGCCTCTTGAAATGGACTGAGAAGTTCCTTCGGCGCTGGTATTATTCTGGCCGCTCGGTATCTCAAGCGAAAGCCAACCAATCGAATGTGTTCGCATCGAGAAAGTGGGGTTTCGCCTCAGCTGTCTCGCCGACTAATCAAAACAGTTATACCCGCCTCAATTCTCGGAATTGACCCGCTACAGGATACATGAAACGTGGGCGAAGCTATAGGTTTGCTTAGTTACGAAGAAACGAAGAAACTCGGCTTGCCGGATTAACGAAGGAAGGCGAAGGGCCGGTTCCGCTTCAACGCTTTCCGACGGGCGGGAACGGCCCAAGGCCGTCGCGATCCGGCGCGGCATCCAACGCGAAGCGCGCCGTCGCTACGTCTTCAGCCGTTGTCTGGCGTTCTCGTTCACGAGGAAGGCGAAGGGACGGTTCCTGGGGACCGCTTTCCCGAGCTCGGGCACGGTCCAAAGCCCCTTGCGTCCCGGGGCATATCCGATGCGAAGCGTCGTGTGAGCCCGAACCGCAGCAATCGCGCCTGAGATCGCGGCCGCCGCTTTCCGGCTCTTGCCGACAATGGCGCGCCCATCCCAGGCGCTTTCTCCGCGATTGGCGACAATGCGCCCGATATCGCGATAGACGCGGCGGGCGCAGCCGATGCCGACAGCGGCGCCAAGCGGAAGCCGCTGCATCCCGAACAGCGCCGAGCGGTAATATTCGTCCGCCTCGCGCAAAAGCTTATGCGTCACCTCAAACACGGCCTTGCGATGCTGCGGATCGCTCAGATCCGCGCCGTCGATCCCTGCTTCGCGCAGCCATTTCCGCGGCAGATAGCAGCGCCCTCCCCTGGCGTCCTCCACGACATCCCGCGAGATATTCGTGAGCTGGAAGGCGATGCCCAGGTCTGACGCGCGGTTCAGCGTCGGCCGTTCCCGCACGCCCATGATCATAGCCATCATTACGCCGACGACTCCCGCCACGTGGTAGCAATAATCGAGCGTATCTTCGAGCGTCTCATAAACGCGGCCGTTCACATCCATCTCGAAGCCATTCAAAAGCTCCATGGGATGGCGTTCCGGGATGCCATGCTTGCGGGCAACGCGGCCGAGCGCGATGAAGACCGGCTCATCGGCGTGGCCATCCAGAGCGCGCTTGGTCTTTTCTCTCAGCTGCTCAAGCCGTTCCTCGGGAGTTTCCGTGCTGGCCGTCTCCCTTGCGAATCCGAGGATTTGGTCGTCGATGACGTCATCGCAGTGACGGCACCATGCGTAAAGCATCATGGCGTCGTAACGCACATCACGCGGCAAAAGCTTCGCCGCCATAGCGAAGCTTTTGGAACCTTTTTTGATAAGCTCGTGGCTTAGAGAGATGATCGGGTCCATACGACTAGCTCGGCGAGGAAACCGGCTGCGGTATGGGGTTGACGCTTGTCTCTCCCATGACCCGCAGCGCTCTGCTGATAGGAACTGGAGGCCAGCCTACAAGAAGACGGGCCTGGTCCGCAAGTGTCAGGCTTGAGCTATAAAAGCGCTCTATCAGCGGATCGCCGAGCATGTAGAAGCGCTCAAGCACGCGGTAGCGCTCTGTGGGTGTTCTGGCGGCCCAGAACAGCATCCGGTTCAAAAGCCGGAAGAATCCCTGATCCTTCCAGTGTTTTCGCGCCCACTTCTGCGTCAGATGATGGAGCGTCTCGCTTGTCAGATGATCCATCGCCGCTATGGCTTCCGCGCATTTCACCGCGAACGGAAATGAATAGCTCGTCGTGTGATGGAAGAAACCGCCGCGAAGGCCGAGAGCAGGCACCCCTGGCGCATTCTTCTCGAGGATGGTGTCAACGCCGCCGCCGAGCACGATCGGCAGCACACCCCGCTCCTCGCGCACGATTTCGGCGATTTCCCAGCCGCGCTCCTGGGCATAGTCCAGGCAAAGCTGGCGAAGCGTTGGCGTATCGATGCTTGCCGTGTCGCTGTAGTAGGTGTCCTCGATGAGCATGCTGTCAGGGGTGAAGGGCAGCGTATAGACGAAGCGATATCCATCCCGCTGCTTAACAGTTGCGTCCATGATGATGGGATAAGGCTGACCATGCGGCCGCTCAAAACGGACCACGAGACCTAGAAACTTCTGGTACCCGATCGTCAGACCGTCCACCCGCCCAATTCCCCTTGCATCGATCACGCAGGGCGCTCGAAGAATTTCACCCCCGGAAAGCTCCACCTGATGCTGCCCGACGCTCACGCACGCGTGATTGAAGCCGCACGCAATCCTCCAGCACCGGATAAGCCGCGTCATGCAGTGTTTCCGAAAAGATCGAATTATACCCGGACATTAGCATACGCGAATGTCGCGGGAAGCGCACCTGCTGTTCGTCCCAGGAGTGTGCGACGAATGGCGCGATCCAGCGCCATGCGTCTCTGCTAATATCCTTGTCGTGAAACGACCAGGTATGATTCCCTCCCAGCGTTTCGCCCGCTTCCAGCACACAAAGCCGGAGATCAGGCCTCAGCTGACGGAGGCGATAAGCTGTGAGCGTGGCTGCAAGGCCGCCGCCCGCGAAGATGACGTCGAAATCGCGCTTGTTCATGCTCTGACTCTGCCTACAAATTGATTTATGTCAACGGAGCCAACCCGATAAAGTTTCCGCGAGATTTTCGTGAGGAACTACCTAATCACTTGACTTCAACTTTCGATTCTGCATTCCGGATTTGTTTCCTAAGGCCTGCGCAGCTGTCTCAACAGCCTGTCGAATTGCTCTTGCTTCAACGGCGGCGAGCGGCTATTCCTTGCGGCAGGCGGCTTTTAGCCGCCTTTTTGCATGCCCGTGACGGCTTCCGCCGTCTGTCGGCGGGGTGACCCGCAGGAGGAGGGCCTGCTCCATCATCTCTCGTTTTCGGAGCACAGACATGACGAAGCGCATCAGCGCCAAACATAAAATTGATCGCCGCCTTGGGGAAAACCTCTGGGGCAGACCCAAGAGCCCGCTCAACAAGCGCGAATATGGCCCAGGCCAGCACGGCCAGCGCCGCCGAGGCAAGACCTCGGACTTCGGAACGCAGCTGAAGGCAAAACAGAAGCTGAAGGGCTATTACGCCAACATCACTGAGCGCCAGTTCCGGCTCATCTACGCGGAAGCCACGCGGCTCAGAGGCGATACATCCGAGAACCTCATCGCTCTTCTTGAGCGGCGTCTCGATGCTGTCGTCTATCGCGCGAAGTTTGTCTCGACGCCGTTTGCGGCTCGCCAGTTCGTCAGCCATGGCCATGTGAACGTCAACGGACGGCGCGTCAACATCCCGAGTTACCGGTGCCGTCAAGGCGATGTCGTCGAAATTCGCGAAAGGTCTCGCGGGCTCGCCTTCGTTCTCGAAGCGGCCCAGAGCGTGGAGCGTGACGTTCCCGATTATCTTGAGGTCGACCACAACAAGATGACGGCCCGACTTGCTCGCATTCCGCAGCTTACCGACGTGCCCTATCCTGTTGTGATGGAGCCAAATCTCGTCGTCGAGTTCTATTCTCGCTAATTCCATCGGGCGGATGCTTTTTCCGTGGCAATGTGCCATCGCAATCAGGCATTCGCCCGCTTGTTAACCCCCACAGATTGCGTTACTGACGCGCCTAGAATAAGAGCCGGTGCTTCGGCTTCGGAGATACCCTATGACCTATGTCGTGCTAGATGGATGCATCAAGTGCAAGTTCACTGATTGCGTCGAAGTTTGCCCCGTGGACTGCTTCTACGAGGGTGAAAACATGCTCGTCATCAATCCTGACGAGTGCATCGACTGCGGCGTTTGCGAGCCGGAATGCCCGGCCGACGCCATCAAGCCCGATACAGAGCCTGGCCTTGAGAAATGGCTGGAGCTCAACCGCGAATATGCGGAGAAATGGCCGAACATTACCGTGAAAAAGCCGCACGCTGAGGACGCCAGCAAGTACGAGCAGGAAGCGGAAAAGTTCGAGAAGTATTTCTCTCCCAATCCCGGCTCCGGCGATTAAGCTGTTCAGTCACCTGTAGCGCGGTTGCTCCCGAGGTGTGGCTGCGCAGACAGGGCTTCAAAGTCCTTCTATGAAGGGCTGCGTGAAGCCGCGAACAAGGCACAGTTCAAAGCTCTCGTGAAATCGGCGCTTTGCCTGGTTGGCATCGCCTCAAGGAGATGCCGTTTAAGAACGAGAGCGTGTTACGTCGGCGGATCCCGGCTTCGATGCCGAAAAGAGGGTTGGCGGCAGGCCAGCGCACTCTTCTCCGACCCGAGCGCCGCAGTTGCCCGCTCGCGCTCTAACCTCCGGCGCTTAACGCGTCCGTGGAAGCGGTCGCACGCTGGTGATCCGGGCAGCGGTTCGGCATGCCCTTTGATCCCTCTTGGGTCGCGGGCGAGGTGCAGCCCGCGGTCCTGCACTCCGAACCTTAATCGCTGGACAGTGTTCCAGCGCCCAAGCATGATCGCGTGGGCGGAAGCCGGCCTTATTTCCTGGCTGGTTCATTTTTGCTTTGGGCATGCGTAAATGACGGGACGGGGCAACAAATGCAGATTCTCAATCAGCTGCTTCAGTTTCTGAAACAGGCGCTGTCTGCACTCTTCAACTTCATCCAGACGATATGGCAATGGTCGGTAGCGCAAATCCTTGCTGTGCCCTGGCATCAGCTTGGCGCTTTGCCATGGTGGAAAGTCATCGTTCTTGCGATTACAGGAGCCATTGTCATTTATTTTCTTTATCGCGCGGGGCGCGAGCTTCTGGAGGCGGGTGAAAAGGCGCTCTCGGCTTTCGTGACGCTGCTCACGGTTTTTGTCCGGACACTTCCTCCCATCCTGCTCGCGGGCGCGGCGGCAGCGGCTGGCGCCTGGGTAATCAATCACGTGAATATTTAGCGTACGCCGCCCGGTCCCTGCCTTGCCGCTTGACAGGAAAAGACCGGGATCGCTTAGCTACTCGAATGTCCATCCCATCCGCAGCGTTTGCGGGACCAGCAATCATCCTTGTCGAGCCGCAGCTTGGCGAAAACATCGGCGCTGCGGCGCGCGCGATGGCCAATTTTGGCTTACGTGAGTTGCGCCTCGTGAAGCCGCGCGACGGATGGCCGAACGAGGCCGCGCGGGCCTCCGCTGCGCTTGCCGTCGAGATCATCGATGGGGCGGCCCTTTATGGTTCGCTTGCGGAAGCCATCGCGGACCTGAATTATCTCGCCGCCACCACGGCCCGGAGCCGCTTCCTTGCGAAGCCGGTGCTTGCGCCGGATGGGGCGGCAGCGGCGATCTTCAGGCAGCAGGAGGCCGGTCTTCAATGCGGCATTCTCTTCGGCAAGGAACGGACGGGCCTTGAAAATGCTGACGTCGCGCTTGCCGATGTGATCGTTACGGCCCCCGTCGATCCAGGATTCGCGTCGCTGAATTTGGCGCAATCCGTCCTGCTGTTCGCTTATGAATGGCGCAAACTCGTCAACCCCCAATCGCTCGGGCGGCAGCTTCCCGATGCGCCGCTAGGCGCGGGCCCGCGGTTCAAGGCGAGCCGCCCAGCCGAACGCCATGAACTCCTCGCCCTTTTCGAGCATCTCGAGCGTGAACTCGATGCTTGCGGTTTCCTGTTCCCGCCCGAGAAACGCGAAACCATGGTCAACAATATCAGGACCATGTTCACGCGGATGGCGCCGACCGAGCAGGAGGTACGCACCTTGCGTGGCATAATTGCCAACCTGCGCCGAGGTCCTTGGCCGGGCACAGGTTCGCCCTGAAACCGATACAACCCAGCCATGGTGTCGCCCGGTTCTTCTGGTTTTAGTAGTGCTCGCCGGTTGTGAGCTTAAGCTGCAACCCCGGCAGTATGGTTCATTCCTGCGGATACAGGCGGTATGGTTCTTCGATCCCTTTATTTGGCTCTCACGCTCCTTTGCGCGTCGGCTGCGGTTGCGCAAACGCCAAGGACGGATGTGAGCGAAAAGACGCTTAAAACGCTGAAGGCCCTCGCCTGGCAGTCGCTGCCGACAAGGATCGTCCAAGGCGGCAACAAGGTGATCGAGATCGATAAATCCGATCCATCAAAAGTCGTCATCCCCGATGCAGACGCCAGGGAGATCGTCCGTGAGGCTAGCCTGACGGCGCGCGCGCATAAATGCGAACTGCAAGACCTTGTGATCGCCAATCGGGACGCCGTCCTCCAGCGCGAGAGGCAGACGGGACGGTGGACAGAAAGCCAGCTTCAATACATCAATACATTGCACCTTTTCACTGTTCAGCTCCTCCTGGGGAAGGTGGAAGCCGTCGATAGGGAGAAGCCGAACGCGGCGATGCCTGCTCCCGTCGTCTGCAACGACCAGGAAAAACAGGAGATTTCGAGCGCGGTCGAGGCCAATGAGAGGCTGCCCGGCAAATCCTGACATCATTGGGGCTTGCGCGAGCGCCTGGACGACAGTAACCGAAGGTTCCCGGACCGCGCTCTGAGGGGGCGCGGAATTTCTTAGCCGGTCGCAGACGAAAACTAAGCAATCTTGAAACCGGCACAGGTGCGCAGTGCGAGGGACAGCATTTTTTTATCTTGTGTTTTCATTGGTAATGGCCGCAATGGCCCGCCCGGCAAGCGCCACCGAGACCTTCACCTTCGTGATCGAGGCTGATAGGCCGGCCGTGACGGTGACACCCTCCGAGGCGCTTGGAGGAGGCATAGATGGACGTCACCACGGGGAGACCGGGCAAACCTTCGAGCCCAAGACGCTGAAGGAACTGCGCGAAGCCCCATTTTATCGCCTCGCCTATCGGCTTCGCACCGAACTCGGCGGCGAGGTCTGGCACTGGAACGGGGAAGGGACCTGGAGCGACCCGCAGCACGCTCAAGGCTACTGGACATCCAGCGACAAAGCCGAAAAGCCGATCATGGTCTCAAACGGCTACAGGCTTCCCCGCCGGGGTAATACGAAGGATCAGGCCAATCACGATGGCTATTCCCGCCTTTCCGACGGCGATCCCGAAAGCTTCTGGAAAAGCAACCCCTACCTCGATGCGTTTTACACCGGCGAAGACAACGCGCTCTATCCCCAGTGGGTTCTGATCAATTTCAGGAAGGACGTGCCCGTCGACGGGCTGCGCATCCTTTGGGCCGAACCCTACGCGGTCGATTACGAGGTTCAATATTGGGAGGGCGAGCCTGCCGAATATTATAAGGATATGCTCCGCGGCCGGTGGCGCACCTTCCCGAAGGGGCAGGTCAACGGGGCGAGCGGAGGCGATGCCCTGCTTCGGCTGAGCGAGACCCCGATCAAAACGAACACCATTCGCATCCTTCTCAAGAAGGCGTCGGGAACCGCTCCGGCCGGTTCGACAGATGTGCGCGACAGGCTCGGCTTCGCCATCCGCGAGCTTTATGCAGGCATTCTCGATGCCGATGGCAATCTTCCCGATGCGATGGTGCATGCCACGGATGGCACGAAGCAGACCGAAATCGTGACGTCCTCGACGGATCCCTGGCACCGCGCAACAGATCGCGACCCGGATATCGAGCAACCCGGCATCGATCGGTTGATGGCGTCCGGCCTTGCGCGCGGACGGCCGGTCCTGATGCCGGCCGGGCTCCTTTACGACACGCCCGACAACGTGGCGGCGGAGGTGCGTTTCCTGAAGGCGCGCGGCTACGATGTCAAGCAGGTGGAACTCGGCGAGGAGCCCGATGGCCAGAACATCTCGCCCGAGCATTATGGCGCGCTGTTCGTGCAGTTCGCCGACGTCATACGGAAGGAAAACCCCGGCGTCGTCCTGGGCGGACCCGGCTTCCAATCCGAGAACGATGGCTGGAACAGCATACCGGACAATGAGGGAAGAACCTCCTGGATGGGCCGTTTCCTCTCCTATCTGAGGAGCCGCCAGCGACTGGCCGATTTCGGCTTTTTCTCTTTCGAATGGTATCCCTTCGATGACCTATGTCAGGAAACGCCTCCGAAGCAGTTGACGCACCACACCGCGCTGATCGCTCAGACGCTTCAGCGCCTCAAGCAGGATGGCGTGCCGGGAGACATTCCCTGGATCATCACGGAATATGGCTATTCGTCCTTCGCGGGGCAGGCGGAGGTGGAACTGCCCGCCGCGCTCCTCAATGCGGAGATCGTGCTGGAGTGGGTCATGGCCGGTGTCAAGGCAGCCTATCTTTATGGCATCGAGCCGAACGACCCCATCCTCGACGGGGCAAAGTGCGAAACCTGGGGCAATCTCATGATGCTCGAGAAGAGGCCAGAGCAGCCGAAGCAACTGGAAATTGCCTGCCTACTACGGAGCGCAACTCCTATCGATGGAGTTCTTCGGGGCCGCCGATGCGGTTCACACGCTCTATCCGGTGCGCATCGGCACGCCAAAGGATCAGCAGCCAACGCTCGCGGCTTACGCCGTTCGCCGCCCCGATGACCTTTGGGCGCTCCTCATTCTCAACAAGGACCCTGCGCGGACACAGACAATCTCGGCCGTATTCGAAAGTGGCGGCTCGGCCCAAAGCGGTTGGCCCGGCCCTCACGAAACCTTCCAATATTCGCCCAGCCAATATCGGTGGAAAGCCAATAAGGGCGACGGACACCCCGTGTTTTCAAACCCTCCGGCGCAGAGCCGAACAGAGAGCGGCAAACCGCTCATCGTTGAGTTGCCGCCGATGTCCATCACAATCATCCGGGGTCCACGCGGCAAGGAAACTGCGGCAGCAGCGCTGAAAACAGAAACCGCTCCTTGAGGGAAAGATCAGAAGCCGCCAGCGCTCGCCTTCGCAAGCTTGTCGAACGCGATAAGCTCCCGCAGGAGTCCTTCAAGCGCTGAAAGCGGCACCATGTTCGGCCCGTCGGACGGCGCACGATCGGGATCTTGATGCGTCTCGATAAACACAGCCGCGACGCCGACTGCAACCGCCGCGCGGGCCAGCACCGGGACAAAACGGCGCTCGCCGCCGCTCGCTGTGCCCTGTCCGCCCGGCTGCTGCACCGAGTGCGTTGCGTCGAACACAACGGGGCACCCCGTTTCAGCGAGGATCGGCAGAGCCCGCATGTCGGATACGAGCGTATTGTACCCGAAGCTGACGCCGCGCTCGGTAACGATCACATTGGGGTTGCCGGCCGAAAGCACCTTGGCAACCACATTCTTCATGTCCCAGGGCGCGAGAAACTGGCCCTTCTTGATTTTCACCACGCGCCCGGTTTCTGCCGCCGCAATCAGAAGGTCGGTCTGCCGGCAGAGAAAGGCGGGAATTTGCAAGCACATCCACGACCTCGGCGACGGGCGCACATTGCGAAGCCTCGTGCACATCAGTGACGACCGGAAGCCCAAGCGTCTCGCGAATCTCCGCAAAGATGGGTAGAGCGCCCTTAAGGCCGATACCTCGGGCGTTCTTGGCGCTGGTGCGGTTCGCCTTGTCGAAGGATGTCTTATAGACGAGGCCGATGCCAAGGCGAGCGGCGATCTCTTTCAATGCGGACGCCATTTCGAGGGCGTGGGCCCGGCTCTCAAGCTGGCATGGACCAGCGAAAAGCGCGAGCGGCAAGGCATTACCGATACGCACGCCTTGCACCTCCACAATGGAGTTTGGATTTACGGCCATCCTAAACGAGCCTGCTTTGGGTGACAGCTGCGCCCACAAAAGACGCGAAAAGCGGATGCGGATCGAACGGCCGCGATTTCAACTCCGGATGAAACTGCACGCCGATAAACCAGGGATGGCCCGGTATTTCGATAATTTCCGGCAACCTCTTGTCCGGCGACATGCCTGAGAAGCGTAACCCTGCCCTCTCCAAACGTTCGCGGTAGGTGATGTTGACCTCGTAGCGGTGGCGATGGCGCTCGCTGATGCGCTCGCGGCCATAGATGCGCGCGACCTGGCTGCCCTCCGCGAGCACCGCCTCGTAGGCTCCGAGCCGCATCGTTCCGCCCTTATCGCTCGAAGCGCTCCGCTGCTGAGACGCTCCGCCCTGCATCCATTCGGTCATCAAGCCGACGACCGGCTCGGCCGCTGGTCCGAACTCCGTCGAGTTGGCGCCGTTGATCCCGGCGACGTGACGCGCCATCTCGACCACTGCCATTTGCATGCCGAAGCAGATGCCGAGATACGGCACCTTCCTCACACGCGCGTAACGCGCCGCCTCGATCTTTCCTTCGGCGCCGCGCTCGCCAAAACCGCCCGGCACGATGATACCGTGAATGTTTTCCAGCTGCGCGCCGGGATCGCCCTTTTCGAAGAGCTCGGCGTCGAGCCAGTTGATATTGACGCGGACGCCCTGGCTGATGCCGCCGTGGGTCAGCGCTTCCATCAGCGACTTATAGGCGTCCTTCAGGTTCGTGTACTTGCCGACAATGGCGATCGAGACGTCGCCGTCCGGATGGGCGATGCGATGGGAGATTTTCCGCCAAATTTCCAGGGAAGGCTCAGGCGCATCGTCAATTCCGAACGCCGCCAGAACTTCGTTGTCGAGGCCCTCCGCATGATAGGCAAGCGGAACATCATAAATGTTGCGAGAATCGAGGGCCTGGATCACAGCGCTTTCGCGGACGTTACAGAACAACGCAATCTTGGCCTTGTCGCTTTTTGGAATTGGATGTTCGGAGCGGCAGAGGAGGATGTCAGGCTGGATGCCAATGGAGCGAAGCTCCTTCACGGAATGCTGCGTCGGCTTTGTCTTGAGCTCTCCCGCCGCCTTGATGAAGGGCAGGAGCGTCAGGTGGATGAAAATCGTGCGCCCGCGGGGAAGGTCGTTGCCGAGCTGGCGGATCGCCTCGAAAAAAGGGAGCCCCTCAATGTCGCCGACGGTGCCCCCGATTTCCACAAGAACGAAGTCCGCCCCTTCGTTGCCCGTGAGGATGAAGTCCTTGATGGCGTTGGTTACGTGGGGGACGACCTGCACAGTGCCGCCCAGATAATCGCCACGCCTCTCGGCAGAGAGCACGTTCTGATAGATCCGGCCCGTCGTTATGTTGTCGTCGCGCCGCGCGGAGACGCCTGTGAAGCGCTCATAATGACCAAGATCGAGATCGGTTTCCGCGCCGTCGTCGGTGACAAACACCTCGCCATGCTGATAGGGGCTCATCGTCCCCGGATCGACATTGAGGTAGGGATCGAGCTTGCGAAGCCGCACGGAAAACCCCCGCGCCTTCAGCAGCGCGCCAAGCGCCGCCGATGCCAAACCCTTACCTAACGAGGAAACCACGCCGCCTGTAATAAAGATGTATCGCGCCATGGACTCGAAGGGTAATGCTTTACCAGCCCGAGCGGAAGGGCAAGCTCGCGGTTTTCAACGAAAGCATTGCGGCCGGACCCTTCCAGCCGCTCTTTGCACAAGCGGGCTTACTGAGATTGCGGAAGCTGCGGCAGAACAGGAGTTGCTGGAGCCGTTTCCGGCTTAAGCTTCGGAAGCCTGAGCGCGGGAAGGTTGCTGGGCGCTTGCTCGACAGGCGCGGGCTCCGACGCAGGCGCGCTTTCCCCAGCAGGGGCCTTCGCAGGACCGCCGACCACGGCCGATGACGGTCCTGGCCGATGACCGAGAATGCCGAGCAGAATTGCTGTCGTGAAGAAAATCGCGGCGAGAATTGTCGTCGCCCGGGTCATGAAATTCGCCGCGCCCCGACCAGATACAAAGCCGCCCCCGCCGCCGCCTATGCCGAGCGCGCCGCCTTCAGACCTTTGAAGAAGGATGAGCACGATCATCGACACCGCGGCCGTGATGTAAATAACGATAAGGATGGTGGCCATAAACTCTCAACCGGTCAAAATTCGGGGGAAGCTCCCGCCATACATGACTTGTTTCTGCGGCAAGTCAAGCCGTCAAACTCGCGGGCCGCTATCGTGAGCCAGCCGAGCTGGCCTCCGCAGGCCGCTTCGCCTTTTCGGGCGCCTTGGCGGCTTTGGGTTTGGCTGGTTTGGCAGGAGCGCCTTCGTTGCGATTGTTCGCGCCTTGCCCGGAGCCCGCGCCGGCAGCATCGTCGGCGGACTTGTTCTCTTCGTCTTCGTCTTCAAGATGTTTCAGATGCACGAGCGAACCCGGCGCGGAGCAGCGGAACCTCATCTGTTCGTCGAGATCGATATATTGCCTGACGAGACCGAGATCGCCTGGGGAAAGGTGACCGGCCGCCCAGGCCGGTCCATTTTCCATGAGCTTGTCCACGTCGAGAGCCTTCAGATTCTGAATCTCCAGAGCGAGTTTCGCACAGGTACTCTTGTCCAAAGGCGATGCGCCTGCACAAACCGAGAGACAAGCAGAGGCGCTTAAAGCAAGCGCGCTGGATGCGAATCGATAGAACCGGAAATGAGCAGGCGCAGAGCGTTTCATATCAAGCTTACCTCGATTTCGCGGACGCGCGCCTCTCAGAGGCTGCCTTCGCGGCGGCGATGATGGCGAGGAAAGAATCGGCCTTCAAACTGGCGCCGCCGACGAGCACGCCATCCACCTCATCGCTCTCGAAAATCGACGCGGCGTTGCTTGCCGTGACCGAGCCTCCATAAAGCACGCGCCAACGCTGGCTCGCGCTGCCGGGGAAACGCTTATGAAGCTCGCTGCGCACGACTTCGTGGATGGCGGTGATGTCCGGTATCGTGGGAGATAAGCCGGTCCCGATCGCCCAAACGGGTTCATAGGCGACGATAACGGTATCGGGCGTGCTCTCTGGCGGCAGGCTTCCCGCCAGTTGCCGCGCACAGACATCGGCGGCAAGACCCGACAAGCGCTCGCCTTTGGTTTCGCCGATGCAGACGATGACTTTCAGCCCCGATTTCAGCCCCGCGGACGCTTTCGCCTGAACATCGCTGCTCGTCTCGCCATGGTAGCTCCGCCTCTCGCTGTGACCGACGATCACCGCGGTCGCTCCGGCATCCTTCAGGATCGGCGCCGAGATATCGCCCGTGAACGCACCCTTCGGCTGGGCATGGCAGTCCTGTGCGCCGATTTCCACCGGCGACCCTTTGGCAAGCGAAGCCGCCTGATGCAAAAGTGTCGCAGGCGGAAAGATTGCGACGTCGGGACCCGAGGCCTCAATCCCGGCCTTGACCGACTCAATCTCCTTGAGGTCGGCCTGCAAGCCATTCATTTTCCAGTTGCCTGCGACATAAAGCTTTGATCCAGTCATTCTATCTCCCTAACCGGGGCGGCTTCGCCCACGAATTTGTTGAAGCGTGCTATCTTCGCAAATCTTAATATTGCGCGCTCGTTTTTATTCTCTAAATTACGCTCCCGCGGACCGTGCAAGAAATGCCCGCCGGAATCAAGACCCGCTTTATCCTAAGCGTGTAAGGACGCCCACTCCCTATGATGAAATTGCTACGGAAAGCGTTTGCTTTCGTCCTGTTCGCCATTCTCATTGGCGCGTTTGCGATCAGCATGGGCGGAAATAACTATTTTGACCGCTACAGGCAGCAGACCGTCGCGAAAGTTGGCTCCGAGGCGATCACTCCGGAGCAATTCCGCCGCGCCTATCAAAGAGTTGTGGAGAACGTGAGCCAAAGGGCGGGACGCCGGATTTCCCCTCAGGAAGCCAAGGCATTCGGCTTGCCCAACCGCGTCCTGCAAGGGCTGATCCAGGATGCAGCAGTCGACCTCGAGGCCCAGGATCTCGGGCTCGGATTGTCGGACGCAGGCCTCAAGCAAGCTATCACTGGCACGGCGATGTTCCAGGATCCTCCGGGCACCTTCAGCCCGGCGAAATATGAACGGTTTTTGCAACAGATCGGCTATAGCGCTCCCTTTTTTGAGCAGGAATATAAGGGCGATCTGATCCGCCGGCAGATTCAGGGCATTTTCGACAAGAGCGGCGTTCTTCCAAAAGCATTGCTGGAAGCCTACAATAGATACGGCAACGAGCAGCGGACGCTTGCCTACTTCACTCTTAATGCCGATGCGGCAGGCACGATCGAGGCGCCCTCGGAAGAGGCGCTGAAAAACTTTTATGGCGAGCGCAAGATGCTGTTCATGGCGCCGGAATACCGAAAGGTCGCCGTGCTCGCGATTACGCCGCAGGGTGTCGCCAGCAAAATCAACGTTTCCGAAGACGACCTCAAGGCTGAATACGCTGCGAGGGCAGCCAATTACTTCGTTCCCGAGCGGCGGAAGGTCGAACTCATTCCTTTCAAGACGAGAGCCGCAGCCGATGCTGCATACCAGGAGCTGAAAGCCGGGAAGGACTTCCTCGACGTGGCCAAGGAAGCGGGCTTCAAGCAGCCTGAACTCGATATCGGGCTCGTGTCGAAAAAGGAATTTGCGCAGAAGTTCGCCACCAGCCCGGCCATCATCGAAGAGGCCTTCACAACCGACAAGGGGTGGGTCAGCAGGCCGGCCGATGGCCCGCTCTCGACCGTCATCATGCGCGTGCTGGAAGTCGTCCCCGGTGAGGAGAAGAGCTTCGACCAGGTCAAAGAGCAAATCCGCGCCGACATTGTGAAGGTTCGCGCCGCGGCAGAAAATGCCAATCTTATCAAGGCATTTGAAGAGGACCGCGCCAGTGGCGTCGTGCTGGCTGACAGTGCGAAGAAACTGAACCTCCCGATTGAGGAAGTCACATTTGACCGCACGGGCAAAGGCGTGGACGGCAAACCCGTCGAACTGCCCGGCGTTCCGGTCGCAACGCTGGTCGAGGCGGCCTTCAAGTCCGATGTCGGCGTTGAAAACGAAGCACTTCGAGTGCCCAGCGGAGGCTATGCCTGGTACGAGGTGCAGGACATCGTGAAGCCAAGACAGAAGCCGTTCGACGAGGTGAAGGCGGATGTTGAGGCAGCCTGGCGCACGCAGCAGATCCAAAGCAAGCTGGCCGAGAAGGCTCGCGATCTTGTGGCACGCCTCAACCGCAGCGAGCCTATCGCCGAAGTCGCGAAAAGTGCCGGTGCCGAGGTCAAGGCATCCAAGCCGCTGAAGCGCGAAGGGCAGGAAGAGGGTATTCCGCCGGCTGCTATTGCGCAGGCCTTCACGCTTGGGGAGCATAGCGCCGGATCAGCCTCCGAAGGCGAGTTGCGTGTCGTGTTCGAGGTCGAGAAAATTACACTGCCTCCGCCGCTCAACGAGCTCCAGGCCCGTGGCCTTGAGCAGCAGCTCGCAACACAAATCTCCCAGGATAATTACTCGGGATATCTCGGCGGCATCATGAAGACCGCCGGCGTGACTATCGACCAGAAAAACTTCTCCGCCGTCGCAGGGGGCTCCTATGAAGGCGGTGAATAGATTTCGATGGCGTGTCTCTTCGCTTTGATGAGCCGAGAGACGCAACTTTACGAGATCGAAATCCAATGAAGGTCGAACCTTCGTCTTCCGAGTTCTCCGCGCGCTATGGCGCCGGTGAGGCCCAGCTTGTTTCACTGCGCCTGGTCGCAGACCTTGAGACCCCGGTGGCGGCAATGCTGAAACTCGCAGCAGACCGCCCCTATTCTTTTCTCCTCGAGTTCGGTCGAGGGCGGCGCCGTCCGCGGCCGCTATTCCATCATCGGTCTCGATCCCGACATTCTGTGGCGTGCCCATGGGGATCGCGCCGAGATCAACACTACGCCGCTCGAAGATGCTTCGGCATTTCGCCCCTGCGAAGGGCGGCACCCTCAGCGCCCTTCGGGCTCTCCTCAAATCTTCCCGAGTGGATATCCCCGAACACCTGCCTCCCATGTCGGCAGGCGTGTTCGGCTATCTCGGCTATGACACGGTGCGCCTCGTGGAGCGGCTGCCCGCGCAGAAACCCGACCCCATCAGCGTGCCCGATGCGCTCCTGATGCGGCCCACGATCATGGTCATCTTCGACGCCGTTAAGGACGAGATGACAATCGTGACCACCGTCCGGCCGCAAAACAACATTCCGGTCGACACCGCCTATACCCGCGCCATCGACCGGCTGACGCAGATCCAGGACACGCTCGAAACGAAAAGCGCGCACGCTTCCTCGGTGAACGACTTCGACGCCGTATTCGCGTCGGCGACATCGAACATGGCGCCGGAAGACTACATGGCCATGGTGACGCGCTCGAAGGAGTACATCGGCGCGGGCGACATTTTCCAGGTCGTGCTCTCGCAACGGTTCGCCACGCGATTCGATCTGCAGCCCTTCGCGCTCTACCGCGCCCTGCGCCGAATCAATCCTGCGCCATTCCTCTATTTCCTGAACTTCGGGGATTTCGCCGTCGCGGGATCGAGCCCTGAAATCCTGGTGCGCGTGCGCGAGGGTGAGGTCACGATCAGGCCGATCGCAGGCACGCGGCCCAGAGGCGCTTCGCCGGAGGAAGACAAGCGCCTCGCCGCCGAGCTTCTGGCCGATACCAAGGAGCGCGCCGAACATCTGATGCTGCTCGATCTCGGCCGCAACGATGTGGGCCGTGTCGCCGAGACGTCGACGGTGCGCGTCACCGACAGCTTCTTCCTCGAATATTATAGCCAGGTCATGCACATCGTCTCAAATGTGACCGGGCAGCTTGACGCGAAGCATGATTTCATCGACGCGCTCATGGCGGGCTTTCCGGCAGGCACGGTGTCGGGCGCGCCGAAAGTCCGCGCCATGGAAATCATCGACGAGCTGGAGCCGGAAAAGCGCGGCATCTATGCGGGCTGCATCGGCTACTTCGCCGCTAATGGCGAGATGGATACGTGCATTGCGCTTCGTACCGCAATCGTGAAAGATGGCATGATGTATGTTCAGGCCGGCGCCGGCATTGTCGCGGACTTGGTTCCGGCCTCGGAGCAGGCAGAGTGCGAGAACAAGGCGCGTGCCCTATTCCGCGCTGCGGAGGAGGCGGTGCGATTTGCCGGTCAGGCAAGCCGCGGCCAATAGGCTGAGAGCGGGGTCAGGGTGTCATGAAGACGGTAACGCTCTTTCGCCATGCCAAGTCCGGCGAAAAGGACAATCCTCGCATCGACGATTTCGACCGTCCCCTTGCGGACCGCGGCTTGAAGTCGGCGCCCAAGATGGGCGCGGCCATGCGCGAGCACCATCTGCGGCCTGATCTGATAATGTGCTCGCCTTCCGTGCGGACGCGCCAGACGCTGACTCTGGCCTCGGCCGAGGCCTGGGACAATCCGCCGAAAATACGCTTCGACGAGAGGCTGTATGAGGCGAGCGCACAAACCATCCTCGATGTTCTGAAAGAGGCGCCAGAGAATGTGGACCACGTCATGATCGTCGGCCACAATCCCGGCATGCAAGACCTTGCAGTCATGCTCGCGGCAAGCGGCAAAGGAGCGGCAGCAGCTCAAGGACAAATTGCCAACGGCTGCTGTCGTGACCTTAGAGTTTGATGAGAAGCGCTGGAAGGATCTGCAGCCCGCAACCGGCCGTGTCGCGCTTTATATGACGCCGAATACGCTTCCGCCTTCGGGCCAAGGAAAACAATAATGATTACGATCATCGACAACTACGACAGCTTTACCTACAACCTCGTTCATTATTTCGGCGATCTCGGCGTCGATGTGCGCGTGTACCGCAATGACGAGAAGACGGCCGCGGCGGTGATGGAGGAGAAGCCCGAGGCGATCGTCATGTCGCCCGGTCCGTGCACGCCGAACGAGGCCGGCATATGCCTCGACCTCGTGAAAGAGAACAAAGGGCGCATTCCGCTGCTGGGCGTTTGCCTTGGCCACCAGACTATCGGGCAGGCCTTCGGCGGGCGAGTGATCCGCGCGCCGGTGCTGATGCACGGCAAGCTTTCGAAAATCTATCACGAGGGAACGAGCCTTTTCCGCGGCTTGACGAACGCCTTCGAGGCGACGCGCTACCATTCGCTCATTGTCGAGGCGGATACTCTGCCGGCCTGCCTCGCGGTGACGGCGCGCACATCCGATGGCCTCATCATGGCGCTGGAGCACCGCAGCGAGCCGGTCTTCGGCGTGCAATTCCACCCCGAAAGCATCGCGAGCGCGAACGGACATGCCATCCTCGCGAATTTCCTGACGCTCGCGGAGGTCCAGTGGTCTCCGCGAAAACAGGGGCTGGTTCTGCCCGCGCTGAGCCCGCGCCGGGCGCGCGGCCATCGCTTGAGCCAATCGATGCCCAACAAACCGGATCTCTCCGCCGCGTTCCGCCCTCATTTCGAGAAGGCCGCAACAGGCGCCTGCCTCTCCGAGGAAGAGGCGCGGGAGGCATTCACCTGCATCATGCAGGGGGCGGTTTCCGAGATTGAACTGGCCGGATTTCTTGTGGCCTTGAAAGCGCGCGGCGAGACGGTGGACGAGATCGCAGGCGCGGTCGCCGCCATGCGGACGCTTATGGTGCCTGTGACTGCTCCGGAAGGCGCCATCGACATCGTCGGTACGGGCGGCGACGCGAAGGGGACGTTCAACATTTCCACCGCGACCTCGTTCGTGCTGGCCGGCGCCGGGGTGCCTGTTGCCAAGCACGGAAATCGGGCGGTGTCCTCCAAATCAGGCGCGGCCGACGTCCTCGAAAAGCTGGGCGTCACGATCAAGATACCCTGCGAACGTATCCCGCATTGCTTCGAGCATGCCGGGCTCGCTTTTCTCTGGGCGCCAACGCATCACCCGGCGATGCGCCACGCGGCCTCGGTGCGCCAGGGCCTCAAATTGCGCACGATCTTCAATCTGCTGGGGCCGCTGCTCAACCCCGCTGGCGCAAAACGTCAGCTCATCGGCGCTTATTCCGAACAATGGCTCGTGCCGATGGCGGAGGTGCTGAAGCGGGGCGGCGCGAAGCATGTGTGGGCGGTTCATGGAGCCGACGGTATGGACGAGCTGTCTACGACCGGGGTCAGCCGCGTTGTCGAATTGAAAGACGGCCGCATCTCTTCCTTCGAGGTTCATCCGCGCGACGCGGGTTTGCCCGAAGCGCGCCCGTCAGACCTTGAAGGCGGATCGCCAGAGGACTGCGCCCTTGCAATGAGGGAACTCCTGCACGGCAAGGATGGACCCTTCCGGGACATCGTGCTCCTGAATTCCGCCGCAGCTTTCATCATCGCGGGACGAGCCGAAACGCTGAAGGAAGGCGTGCGCCTTGCCGCCGCCTCGATCGACAAAGGCAGAGCGGAAAAAGCGCTCGATGCCCTGATCCTGGCGAGCACGGATGCCGCCTCCGCGCAACCAGAATTAGCGATCGATGCAAAGTAATGTTAAATTGCAATCTTCGAATTCTTACGGCGGAAAACGCTTGAGCGAACGCGGTGTTCTGCGATCTGATGGGCGCCACAACCCGTACCTAAAAGCATTCGAAGAAACGGTGGCGCTATGAGCATTCTCGACCGCATTGTCGCCTATAAGAAGGAAGAAGTCGCTAGAGCCAAGGCGAAAATTCCCTTGGCCGAGCTTGAGGCAAAGGCATCCTCGGCCCCGTGTTTACGCGACTTCTTCGGTGCGTTGTCGAGAAAATGCGCCCGTGTGGAGCCTGGCCTCATCGCGGAAGTAAAGAAGGCAAGCCCCTCGCGCGGCCTGATCCGCGCCGGATTTCGATCCAGCCGCCATCGCAAAAGCCTATGAGCGCGGGGGAGTGGCCTGCCTCTCGGTTCTGACCGACGGCCCATCCTTCCAAGGCTCGCCCGAAGCGCTGATCGCGGCGCGAAAGTCGACGCGCCTGCCCGTGCTGCGCAAGGATTTCATGGTCGACCCCTACCAGGTGGTGGAAGCGCGCGCGATGGGCGCAGACTGTATCCTCATCATCATGGCCTGCACCTCGGATGGACTTGCCCGCGAGCTTTTCTCCACGGCGCGGGCCATGGACATGTCGGTGCTTGTGGAGGTTCACGATCAGGACGAACTTGAGCGCGCGCTGATGCTGAACGCCTGGCTTATCGGCATCAACAATCGCGATCTCAACACCTTCGAGACGCATCTCGAAACCACAGAAGAGCTGGCGCAACTGATTCCGCCTGGCCGCATTATCGTTTCGGAGAGCGGAATTTTCTCGCCTTCCGACATCGCGCGGCTGACGCGCACCGGGGCGAGCGCGTTTCTCGTCGGGGAGAGCCTGATGCGGCAGGAGGACGTTGAAAGCGCAACGCGTGCGCTGCTCGCCACCGCCGACGAACGGGAGCGGCAGGCCGCCAGCGCATGAGCGAACTGTCCCACATCAACGCGAGGGGCGAGGCGTCCATGGTCGATGTGGCCAGCAAGGCCGTTACGGAGCGAGTTGCGATCGCCGAAGGCTTTGTGGTGATGGAGCGCGGAACGCTGCGCCTTATCGAAGCCGGGGATGCGCCGAAGGGCGACGTGCTCGGCGCTGCCCGCATTGCCGGCATCATGGGCGCCAAGCGCACGCAGGATCTCATCCCGCTGTGTCATCAGCTCGCGCTGAGCAAGGTGAGCGTGGACTTCGAGCTTTCGCCTGAAATGCCGGGCGTGCGCGTCGAGGCGATGGCGAAAGCATTCGGCCAGACCGGCGTCGAGATGGAAGCGCTCACGGCCGTCGCGGTGGCTTCCCTTACGCTGTACGACATGCTGAAAGCACGGGACAAAGGCATGCGCATCGAAGGCATCCGCCTTCTGTCCAAAACTGGCGGCAATTCCGGCGACTTCCACGCCCCAGCAACCAGTCCCAAGAGCCAGCCATGACCTTGATGCCGGTGGCGGAAGTCCAGGCGCGGATCGTGAACGGCGTCGAGCCCCTGGCCATCGAAACGGTCTCGATCTTCGAGGCTGCAGGACGCGTTCTCGCAGAAGACCTCAGGGCAAAGCTGACGCAGCCGCCCTTCCCCGCCTCGGCCATGGATGGTTATGCCGTTCGCGCTGCGGACCTTATCTCCATTCCCGCTCGCCTGAAGGTGATCGGCCAGTCGGCCGCAGGTCATGGGTTCAGCGGCATGGCCGGGGCCGGTGAGGCCGTCCGGATCTTCACCGGCGCGCCGGTCCCGGGTGGAGCCGACACCATCATTATCCAGGAAAATACCAGGGGCGCCGGCGAAAGCCACGTAGAAGTCCTCCAACCTGGGCGTGCCGGGCAACATATCCGCCCACGCGGCAACGATTTTTCGGAAGGCGAAATCCTGCTCGCAGCCGGTACGGAGCTTGCCAGCCGGCAGCTCATGCTTGCCGCCGCAATGAACCATGCAACGCTCCCGGCGAGGCGAAAGCCGGTGGTTGCCGTGCTGGCGAATGGGGACGAACTCGTCGAGCCCGGCCAGCCGCCAGCCGCCGGCCAGATCATTTCATCGATCCCCGCTGGCATGAAGGCCGCAATTGCGGGTTGGGGCGGAGAACCACTCCTCCTCGATCTCGCGCGCGATAGCAGGGAAAGCCTCTCCGCCCGCGTTCGCGACGCCCGCAACGCCGATATTCTCCTCACCATCGGCGGCGCATCGGTGGGCGAGCACGACCTGGTTCGCGCCACGCTGGAGCAGATGGGCGCTCGGTTCGAGGTGCTGAAAGCCGCCATGCGTCCGGGCAAGCCTGTCATGTTCGGTTTCTTGGGCAAGCAGCGCATTCTGAGCCTGCCCGGCAACCCCGCCGCCGCCGTCATCTGCGCCCGCATCTTCCTGAAGCCGCTGCTCGACCGCTTTCTCGGCCGCCGTCAAGGGAAGGAATGGCGCGAGATGCCTCTCGCCGTGGCTGTTGAGGCAAACGGCGAGCGCGAACACTATATGCGCGCGCGGCTTTCCGAGGGCGGCGTCGCCCCCGTCGGCGATCAGGACAGCTCGCTCATGAGGGCGTTCGCGAATGCCGATTGCCTTCTTGTGCGGCCCGCCCGAGGCCCGGCGCTGCCCGCAGGCGCGCTTGCGCCAGTTATCCCCCTCGACTTCTAACGGCAGCCGCGGCGCGGGCGTTTTTGCCTTGCGGAACGCAAAGAGAACGCTTATTCCTGTTCCTGGTTTGTACAAGCCGCATCCGGCACATCATTCGGGTCTGTCATGCTGACGCCAAAGCAAAAGCAACTTCTTCTCTTCATCAACGAGCGCATCGAGGCCACCGGCGTTCCGCCCTCGTTTGACGAGATGAAAGTGGCGTTGGATCTCAAGTCGAAATCGGGCATTCACCGCCTCATCATGGCTCTGGAGGAGCGCGGTTTCATAAGGCGGCTTCCCCATCGCGCCCGCGCGCTGGAAGTGACGAAGCTGCCGGAGCGGGCGCGTAACGTCTTCGACGCGGAGAGACGCCGCAACGGCGGAGGGTTCATGCCGACGGTCATCGAGGGGACGAAGCGCTCGTCTTTCGAGGAAAGCCCGCAGGCGGCCTTCATCCGTGATCGTGAAGACGGCGGCATTCAGGTTCCGGTCATGGGCCGGATCGCGGCCGGCGTTCCCCGCTCCGCCATCGAAGATCATAGCCACATGCTCGTCATGCCGCCCGAGTTCCTTTCACAGGGCGAGCACTTCGCGCTCGAGGTTCGCGGCGACTCGATGATCGATGCTGGCATTCAGGAGGGCGATACCGTCATCCTGAAGAGGACTCCGACGGCCGAAAGCGGGGAGATCGTGGTCGCCCTTATCGATGAGGAAGAAGCGACACTCAAACGGCTCCGCAAAAAGGGACAGTCTATCGCCCTCGAACCGGCCAATTCGACCTTCGAGACCCGCATTTTCGGCCCCGACCGGGTGAAAATCCAAGGCAAGCTGGTCGCTCTCCTTCGCCGCTATTAAACAGAAGCGAACGAAGCCCTCTCATCAAACAACGTCAAAAGTGTTATATGAGTGTGGTATGGAGTAACTGCGCTCGGGTTGCGTCCTGGGCGAGAGACAGTCGATAACGTCACGGTTTGGAGACGAGGAAGCGCCGAATGTCTGGTAAGGGCAGAATGTCGGAAAAGCGTCAGCCGGCTGAAAAGCGGGAAAAGCCGGAAAAGGCGGTCAGCCCGGCTGAGAAGCCTTTGCCCGGGTTGCAGGCGCCGGAGGAGTTCGTCGCCAACCTTATGCGGTCCGTCGAAGCAACCGGCCAAGTCATCGCGAAAATCGTCGAAAACAAGGACAAGCGTGAGGGCGCGTTCACGGTCGCGAGCGACATGGCGGATTCCGGGAAATTATTTGCTCCCATCATCCAATACTGGATGAGCGATCCGAAAGCCTATGGCGACGCCCAGAAAAAACTCAGCGACGACATGGTTGAGCTTTGGGGCCGCACATATAAGCGCTTTCTCGGCGAAAAGGTCGAGCCCATGATCGAGCCTTCGGCGCACGATCCCGCGTTTCGCCGATAAGGAATGGAAAGAAAACGCCTTCTTCGATTTTATGAAGCAGGCCTATTTGCTCGGTGGCAAGTGGGCCGAAGAGATGGTTCACAATGCTACGACGGTCGATGGGCACGTCAAGCACCGCGCGGAGTTTTATCTGAACCAGATTGTGAGCGCGCTCTCACCTTCAAACTTCCCGTTCACGAACCCTGAAGTGATCCGCGCCACGGTATCGTCGGGCGCAAAAAATCTCTCTCAGGGCATGACCCACCTTCTGGAAGATCTCGATCACTCGGGTGAGCTTCTTCGCGTCCGGCAGACCGACATGTCGGCCTTCGAAGTAGGCAAGAACCTCGCGGTGACGCCTGGGAAGGTGGTCTATCAGAACGCGTTGCTGCAGCTCATTCAGTACACGCCGACGACCGAGACCGTCCATGAAGTCCCGATGCTCATCGTCCCGCCGTGGATCAACAAGTTCTACATTCTCGACCTCACGCCTCCGAAGTCGTTCATAAAGTGGATGGTCGATCAGGGCTTCACCGTTTTTGTCATCTCGTGGGTGAACCCGGATGAGCGGCTCGCTTCGAAAACCTTCGAAGATTACATGATCGAGGGGGTTGTGGGGGCTGTGGACGCTGTGCTGCGCATTACAGGCCAGCCGCACACAAACACGGCCGGCTATTGCGTAGGGGGGACATTGCTCGCGTGTACGCTCGCCTACATGGCGGCGAAAGAAGACCACCGCATCAATTCGGCGACGCTTTTCACGGCTCAGACCGATTTTACGAAGGCTGGCGACCTTCTCGTCTTCATCGACGAGGAGCAGGTGAAGGCGCTCGAAGACCTGATGGCGGAAAAAGGGTTCCTGGACGGCGCCCGGATGGCGGCGACGTTCAACGCACTGCGCCCAAAGGATCTGATCTGGCCCTACGTCGTCAACAATTACCTGCTCGGCAAGCAGCCCTTTCCGTTCGACCTCCTTTACTGGAACTCGGATTCGACGAGGATGCCGGCCGCCAATCACAGTTTCTACTTGCGAGAGTTCTACATGAACAACACGCTCGCACAGGGGCTTCTGAAGCTGGGCGGGGTGACGCTCGACCTCAGCAAGATAACGGTTCCCATCTACGATGTAGCCGCGAGGGAAGATCACATCGCCCCGGCGCAGTCGGTCTTGAACGGCGCCAAGCTGTTTGGTGGCCCGGTCCGTTTCGTTCTGGCTGGATCAGGGCATATCGCTGGCGTGATCAACCCTCCTACCAGGAAGAAATACCAGTATTGGATTCTGGAGGAAGGCGACGCGAAAGTGCTCCCCACCATCGACGCGTTCGTTGCTAAGTCACGGGAAATTGCGGGCTCATGGTGGCCCGACTTCAAGGAGTGGCTTTCCGCGATATCAGGCGCGCAAATTGCACCACCTGAGCCGGGTGGTGGCGTTCTTAAGCCGCTTGAGGATGCGCCCGGCTCCTATGTGCGGAAGTAAGTTTTCCAAGGCTGAGCGCGCCGCTCAGCCTTGCAGCTTATGGCCGATGAACTCCTTGATTTTGCGGGCGAGGTCATCGGCTCCCTCATCCTTGAAATCCTGATCCGCACCGGGAATCAGGGCGAGCGTCACGGTTTTGAGACTGGCAAACTCCGGTTCCGCGGCCTTGACCTCACTCAGCAGAGGATCGGCATCGCCTACCGCGACCAACACCGGAACCTTGATGCTTTGCAAAAGGTTCGTTGTCTTGAACTTTGCATTGACCCCGTAATAATTCGCGAAGGCCCCCGCCGTCACCCGGGGCTTTGTGCAAGTCAGGAACCCCGGCACATCGACAAACAGATTGCCGCGCTCACCGGCGACAAACTCCTCCGCCTTCGCCAGTTCCTCCCGCAAGGAGCTCCCGAAAAGCGCGCGGTACTCCACCTCGGCCTTCTCTTCGCTCTGCATCATAGGCGACATAAGCACGGCCCGCTTAACTGTCTTATCGAGCCTGTTGATGGCATAGAGCGCAACCTGATTCGCGCCACGTCCCTGACCCGCGACCGTGATGGAAGTCGCGCCTTTTTCTTTCAGCCACTGAACCCAGCTCGCGATCTCGTCGATGGCGTCCTCATGGCGGTGATCCTGCTCCATGGCGCAATCGAACATGCCGTGGCGCTTATCCATGCCGAGCCCGAGCGTTATGGCGAGCGAGCTGATCCCCTGATCGCGCAGGCTGTCCTGCAGGGCCGCCATTAACTCCATGCGGCCGTGGCCGAGCGTATCGTGCACCAGCAGAACCACCTCATTCTTGAGGGTTCTGCCCGGCGCCACCTCGAGATTGGCCGATAGCTCAAGGCCCAGGTAATCCAGGGAAACCTCCTCGGCAACGCATCTTGCGGTTGCTGCCGCAATCGTAAGCGCCGCCAAGGCGGAGACAAACAGGGCACGCATGATTTCCTTCCGGTTAAGGCTGTCTAGGCTCTCGCTACCGGCGCTTATGGACGAAATCAGGGCCAAAGGCGGGAGATGGCCATATTCATGGTGACAAAAGGGCGCTGTAACCTTTTCCAGGTGGCCTCTCCGGCGTTTCGCTTTGCGTGCCTGGGGGATGAAGCTTCCTTAGTGCATAGCTGGATCGGGGCCTAACGCAGTCCTGCCCGATGACCGATTCGCGAGTTGCGCCTGTTCCCTGTTCAGGGCGCGCGGCCTTGACGGCTTGCGGAGCCTTTTGCCCGGATGTTGACCGCCTCGACGGCGCCTGCAAACCCCATCGCGAAATAGATATATCCGCGCGGAATGTGAAGGCCGAAGCCATCTGCGACGAGCGCAACGCCGATCAGGATCAAGAAGCACAAGCCAAGCATTTTCGTTGTCGGATGACGCTTGATGAACCCTCCGACCGGGCCGGCCGCCGCGTACATGATGCCGATGGAGATGCAAATCGCCGCAACCATCACCTCGATATGGCGGGCGAGCCCCACCGCCGTGATGATCGAATTGAGCGAAAAGACGAGGTCCATAAGCGCGATCTGCGATATGACCGCACCGAAACTTGCCTTTAGCCGGGCCGCGTCCGGCGGGGCGTCCCTGCCCTCTATTTCGGCGTGGATTTCCTGAGTGGCCTTCACCATCAGGAACAGGCCGCCGCAAATCAGAATCAGGTCGCGCCAGGAGTAATCCTGCCCTGCGACGGTGAAGACGGGATAGGTGAGGCGGGTGATCCAGCTGATCGCGGACAACAAGGCGAGACGCAAGCCAAGCGCGAGGCCAAGACCGGCTGCCCTTGCGCGCTGAGCTTCTCCTGGCGGCAGGGCGTACGTCAGCATCGACAGAACCACAATATTGTCGATGCCGAGCACGACCTCCAGGGCCGTCAGAGTGATCAGGCTGGCCCATGCGGCCGGATCGAAGAGCAGTTCCATATAAGCCCTGTGGCGAGGCGGCCTCTTTCAGGAGAGCTTTCTCATTTTACGGATCGAACCGCCGCCGTCTTGCAGCCCCCGCGGTGCCGCCGATCGCGATGACATAGATCGCCGCCACACCAAATATACCCTGCTCTACTGGCGTTCCCGGAAACCCGTGAAGGATCGCGCTGACGGCAGCCGCGCCCCATGCCGAAACAACTGCGAACGTCAGCATTCGCAGCCTCCGCACTCGCAGCGGATGTACCCAACAAAGCGGTATAAAAGTGAAGATGGCGCAAACTGCGATGACCAGGGCGGAAACGACCGGTGCAAAATCGAGCACAAAGCAATATAGGACAACGACGTTCCAGATCGCCGGGAAACCAACGAAGTAACCGTCCGCGGTCTTACTTTCTGTGTCGGAGAAGTGGTAAAGCGACACGAGCATAATGACTGAAGCCAATATGAGCCGCAGGCTTTCCGGCACGAGTTCCGAGCGCGCAACCATATAGGCCGGCACCGTCACGTAGGTGACGTAGTCGACGAGATGGTCGAGTTCTTCTCCAGAAAAGCGGGGTAGGACGCGTTTGACATCCACCAGGCGCGCGAGCGGGCCGTCGATACCGTCCACAATCAAGGCAGCACCCAGCCAAGCAAAAGAAACGGCCCACTGCCCCTCACTCGCGGACAAGAGGGAAAGCAGACCGAGCACACCGCCGCTTGCGGTCAAAACATGAACCGCCGCGGCGCCAGCCAGCCTTAGATTATTTCTTGAGCGCAAGCTCATCAAGGGAACTCACGCAGGCCCAGGATTAGAATTTGTGGCTCAGCGTGCCCTTAATCTGCATGTCGCTGTCGGGCGCATGCTGATCAAGCTGGAGAGCTTCCGGCCCGTTCTTGGGGCCATAAAGCAGCTCAAGCCCGAAATCCAGTTTCGGAAGAGTAGCAACCGTCCCGAACCCTGGGATCGTGACATCCGTCCCCTTTGATTTTCCAGCCGTCATAGGGTCGCTGAGTTCAAATTGGGGAACCTGCCCGGATATGCCGGGCTGAATGTACTGAGAGGGCGGATTTGCCTGCATGCTCGCCGATGGAGCCGGTACCGGCTCCGTAGAAAAAGCCCATGCTCCCGTGATCTGCTGGGCAAGCGACAAGGCGATGCCACACGCCAGTGCCGCCTCCTTCAACTTTATATGCCTGCCCATGACTTCTCCCGCCTAACGCCTCTAAGATGATTTCTAACCTCTACGAATGCAAGTTCGTTGATTTAGGGCTTAAGCGCTTCAGATTTATGATGTTTTTTCCAGAGGGCTGTGAATCCGTGGCGGAAAAGCATCAGTCGCGGTGGAGGACGCCTTAATTTGGTCTCGAATTCCCGGCGCTAGGAGGCGGTCTGATTGCGGAGCCACTCAAGGTAGGAGGCGGCTACCCGGCGAGGCTCGAACACGATAAGAGCGGGAACGGAATAAGGATGCTTCGCCGCCAGCGCTTCGAGCACCTGAGATTCCAGCTCTTTTCTCGTTTTGACGAGCATTGCCACCTCGTTCCCGTTCTCGATGGCGCCTTCCCACCGGTAGATGGAAACCATCCCGGGAAAAATATTGACACAGGCAGCAAGCTTCTCCTCAACAAGTTCGTTGCCCACTTTCCGAGCATCCTTTTCGGTCGGGAATGTGGTATATAGGACGATCATTCCGGCATCCTGGTCCATGGTTTCCCTCTTATGTCCAGCATCTGCGCTCTGTCCGATCTGCCGGACGTCAAAGCTCAGGAGTTACCATGGCCGAGATAAGGCCGGCCCACGCTCTGACGGCCATCTTTGCTGATAAGGTTCGTCTCGGCTTCGTTGCAAGCCCCGCGCCCGAGGCCCAAGCGGCATTAAAGCGATTAACAAAGCGCTATGGGGCAGCCGATCCTGCCTCCGCCAGCGTGATCATTGCGCTTGGCGGCGACGGGTTGATGCTGCAAACGCTCCACAGTTACATGGAGTCTGACCTTCCAATCTACGGCATGCACCGGGGCTCCGTCGGCTTTCTCATGAACGAGTACAGGGAGGACGACCTGATCGAGCGCGTGTCCAACGCGAAGCTCAGCATCATCCACCCGCTGAGGATGCAGGCCGAAAATATGGCCGGCGAGCAACTGAACGCGCTTGCCATCAACGAGGTGCATCTGTTCCGCCAAACGGCGCAAAGCGCGCGGCTGGCGATTGTCGTAGACGGGAAGGAACGCCTCAGCGAACTCATTTGCGACGGGGTGCTCGTCTCCACACCTGCAGGAAGTACGGCCTACAACCTTTCGGTCGGCGGTCCGATCCTGCCCTTGAAGGCGCGTCTTCTCGCGCTCACGCCGATAAGCCCATTCCGCCCGAGGCGCTGGCGCGGAGCACTCCTCTCGAACAAAGCGCAAGTCAGGATTGCGGTCATGGAGGGCGATAAGCGGCCCGTCAGCGCCGTCGCCGATCACGCCGAGTTCCGGAACGTTCTGAAGGTCCTCGTTCGCGAGGAACGCAGCATCGGCTTGAAGCTTCTCTTCGATCCGGGTCATGCTCTGGAAGAGCGTATCCTAGCGGAGCAGTTCCGTTTTTAGGCTCCCGGTTGACCGGAGCAGCCAGAGCAACTTAAATCCAGCCAGGTTCCAGGGCCGCGAAGGTCAACACAATGAGGATACTCAGCGCAATCATTTTGGTCATATTCGCTTTATGCAGCTTCGCATTCAGATGCCAGGCCGAGGACGTCCGGACAATTGTCATTCTGGACGCCACCGCGCAGATGAGTGCGAATTTGGGCCAGAAGCGCAAATTGGACTGGGTTAAAACCGGCATCAGCGGCGCGGTGAGCCGGATGGATCCGGCGAGTTCGTTCGCTCTGTGGGCTTTCGGCACGCTTCCACAGAAGAAGTGCGAGGACATTGGCGCGCTGGTTCCTCTTCAGCCTGCCGGTGGCGCTTTGGGCCCGCTGGATAAGGCGCTGAGCGCGCTCCAGCCGAAAGCGGCGCGGGCGCCAGCCATGGACGCCTTGCAGGCAGCCCTCAAGTCGGCCGCCCCCTCGGAAGCAAAGCCCGTGTCTGCCCTTCTTATCAGTGGAACAGGAGATGATTGCGTTGGCGATATCTGCGCCGCTGCCGGCCGCCTTCATGGTCTCTATCCGAACGCCAAATTGACGGTCCTTGGGCTGAACATGAGCGAACAGGCGGCGGCGAACTTCACCTGCGCGGCGAAGGCGATGGGTGGCGCATTCACAGCCGTGAAGACGGGAGCCGATCTGGAACGCAGCTTGCGGGAAGCCCTCGGCTCCGCAAAAGCGGCCGCACAGCCAAAGGCCGTTGTTGTAGCAGCCGCAAATGCCGCGAGCGGCGGCGCTGATGCGAATCCGCCCGACCAACCCGCGGCTGCCCCGCCAAGTCCCCCACCGTCAACCGATCAACCCGTGCAGAAGGAGACGGAAGAGAAGCCGGTGCTTACCCCGCAATCCGAGCCGAACGTCGTGCTTTCGGCCACGCTCATATCCGGTATGCCGCCGCTCGAGTCCGGGGTCACGTGGGAGATTTACAAAGTGGAGGTCACACCCACGGGGCAGGTCCGCGCGGCTGAGGCCCCTCTATGGGTTGGCGGCGGAGGGCAGGCGAAGGCTAAACTGCCCGAAGGCCGGTATGGCGTAAGAGTGGCTTACGGCCTCGCGACGGCAACCGGAGAGTTCACGCTCGCCGCCGGGAAGGTGGAGAAGACGATTGCGCTCGATGCAGGCACCATCGTGGCCGAGGCGCAGCAAGCGCAGAACGGTCCGCCCGTCGGAGATGCTTTCTTTATCGTTTCTCAAATGACATCGGCCGGTCGCGAAGAGCTGGGCCGTTCGAGCGGAGCCCCTGCCCTGTTCCATCTCAATGCCGGGAGTTATACCCTGTCCGCTTTTGCGGGCGGCGCAACGCTCGAAGCTCCGGTGAAGGTCTTAGCCGGAAAGGTTTCGGTGGTCCGGATGCCGTTGAATGTGGGCACGCTCGAGATAAAGACCTTCGCCAAAGAGGGTTCGACCGAACTCGTGGCAGCTTGGCACCGGATCTCTCCGGCAACCTCGGACCAGAAAAACGTGCTGAGAGTCTCCGGCTCTTCAATTCGGTTGCAACTCCCCGCCGGGAGCTATCGCATCGAAACGATCTACGGCAATGCACGGGAAGAAAATGTTGTCGCGGTGAATGCCGGACAGCTCACATCCAAGAGTGTGAGCTTGAACGCGGGTGAGGCGACGCTCAGCCTCCCGCCCGGCAAATCCGACAGGGTCTGCGCTGTCTACCAGGCTGGCTCGGATCGCACGCTTGGCCCGATTGGGCGCGCCGCGGGCTCTGACATCCGGTTCATCCTCAAGGCTGGGCGCTACGATGTGGAATGCCGCGAAAAGGGTGACACCGCGCCGCCGAAGCAGGCGCAGATCACGGTGGTGGCCGGCGAGGTGCAGTCCGCAAAAATGCAGGATTAGGCGGCTTCGCCTCATTTTAATCGAAGCCCCTCCATACATTGTGCTTTCGGCTAATGCTTTCTCAGACTTAATTCGCCTGGGGGACGTGATGCACGGGATAAGGTTTGCAATCCCTGTTCGCGCCATTTCGGTCGGCCTGGTCTTTTTTTTCTGCGCGGGAGAGTATCTCTCGACCCGGGCCGAGGCAGGGCCGAAGATTATCAAGCAGCAACCGCCCCTCGACGGCGAGGACACCACTGTCGAGGGCGATGGAGCGGTTATCCCTGTCGAACCCGGCGCCGAAGGCCAGGCTGAAGCAAGGCCCGTTCCGCCAACCACCGGTCCTCCGGCCCAAATAACCTTTACGGCCTACCTGAGTGAAGGCAGAGCGCCCATGGCGTCCGGCATTGTATGGCGCATCTTCCAGGGGCGCGCCGGAAGTGACGGCAATTACAAGCTTCTGACGACACTGCACGAGCCGAGACCGACGATCGAGCTGAAGCCTGGACAGTATCTGGTCAACGCCGCTTACGGACGCGCAAACCTGACCAGGAAGATCGGCGTGTGGCCGGAAAAGGCCGCCAACGAGGACTTCATTGTGAACGCTGGAGGCCTTCGGTTGACGGCGACCCTTGCGCGCTCGCCCGTCACGCAGGACAACCTCCTTAAATTTGAAATCTACTCAGACACGCTGGACCAATCCGGTAACCGGCAAAAGATATTCGCGGACCTCCATCCAGGGGTCGTCTTGCGGTTGAACAGCGGCGTGTATCACATTGTAAGCACCTACGGCGACGCGAACTCCACGATCTCGACCGATGTTGTCATCGAGCCGGGCAAGATCACAGAGGCCGGGATCGATCACGATGCCGGCAAGGTGACGTTCAGGCTCGTTCAGCGAGCCGGGGGAGAAGCCCACGCGGATACTCGATGGACCATTTACAACGCGGGCGGCGATGTCATCAAGGAAAGCGAGGGCGCATTTCCGGCCCATATCCTGGCCGCGGGCGACTACAGGGTGGCGGCCCAGCATGGCGAGCGGCAATATGCCGGCGCGTTCACAGTCGCCGCCGGAGAAACCGAGCTGGTCGAGGATTGTCATGCATTAGCCTGCGCGGAACGAGCGTGGCCGCGGGCGAGTTTTTGACGCGGCCGGCCGGTTAGCGGTCACGGGGACTAATACCAATCGTCTAAACGTTCGATCCATATCGGGCGCAACGGTCTATTAACTCTATTGGGTTCGTTTCACAAAGATTCCATTTTTCTGCAACTCTGGGTGTAGATTATCACAATCTAAGGATGAGACTTCAGGTTAGTTTTTTCCCCCCCCCCCCCCCCCCCCCCCCCCCCCCCCCCCCCCCCCCCCCCCCCCAAAAAAAAAAAAAAAAAAAAAAAAAAATTGGATGACTCTCATCCCCTAAAGCAGCACCTCGATCCGGCAGACCAAACCGTCCGGCTCGAACCGTGCTCAACCTTGGCGTCGGGCATCCCATTCTGGATGATGAAGGTTCCAAAGCCGGAGCCTCTTTCCGAAGGCAAGGAGGGCCGCCGCTTTCCCGCCATACCAGCTCCAGCAGCCGTCCCGTGCGTGGAAGCACAATGCGCCACGTACGGACACATGTCCTTTCTCGCCCAAAGCGCCGTATTTCGCGGCGTTCGTCGCCAATTCATGCAGGATCATGACAAACGGCGTGGCGAGGGCAGGCGGCAGCACCAAGTCCGGGCCGTCGATCGTGACGCGTCCTTCACCGAATGCGGATACGCAGCAAGCAGGCGATTTACGATTACCTCTATCTCAGCGCCCTTCCATCGCTCTTTACAAGGAGTTCGTGAGCCGCGGAAAGTGCGAACAGACGATCTTCGGTTCTTCATCGCCTCGGGTTTGGTCGCGCCGTGCAAGGTCTGGCGCACCATCGCCATGATGACAGCGAGCGTGTTCTTTATGCGATGCGACAACTCGCCGATCAAAAGGGATTGGTGCCCATCCCAGGCCTTGGCTTCGCTGATGTCTTGCAAGGTGCTACAAGCCTGGGCGACCGGGCCGGTTTGCCCGCTCCGTATAGAACGCCTTTCCAAGGGCTCGCAGCCATTGGTCCTTGCTTTTGCCCGTCATCCTGAATTGACGGAAAATGCGCCATCGCCAGCCGGGTCCAGGGCGTGGCTCAGGGCCTGTTGAGCCTTGTCCGGTCGCTCTCGGCGATGCCGGCGAACGCGTCCAAGTCAACGGATCCGCCTCGCCGATGCCCCAGAGCGTCCGGAACGCGCATCGAACCACAGCTCTTTGGCTTCCGCGTCATAGTCGATAATTCCGAGCGAGGTGGCTTCCTTTGCAAGCTGCAACCGCCTTTCGCTTTCGAAGAGATTGCTTTCCGTCTGACGGCGCGCGGTAATGTCGACGAAGGTTACGACGACGCCATCGATCTTGTCTTCGAGTGTTCGATAGGGCCGCATCCGCAACAGATACCAGCGGCCGGCGTCGCTTCGCACCTCGCATTCGCGGGCCGCAAATGGCCAGAACTTCGCGGGCGTCTTGCCCAAGACCGGATGGTTGACCGCCGGTGGGTAAAATCCGAGATGGGCCTGCCCTCATCGCTGCCCGTGATATTAAGGAGGTCCACGATCTTGGGGGTAAAGCGCCGGATGCGTATTCCTTGTCGAGAAACAGCGTCCCGACATCGGTTACCGAAATCAGGTTTTGAAGGTCGTTGTGAGCGCGGGAAATCGTCTCGACCTTTAACCTCAACTCCTGATTTGTGGCCTGCAATTCTTCGTTGATCGATTGCCAGCTCTTCCTTGCTCGTCTCCAATTCTTCGGCGGTCGAGCGATACTCCTCGCCAACTGACTGCATTTCCTCGTTGGCGGCGCGAAGCTCTTCGATAGCGGTCTCGTAATCCTGCCGGCTGGTATGGAGCAGTGTTTTGATGGATTCAAGCTCCTCCACCAGCGCCTGCGTCGCGTGATCCGATCTTAGCTCAGCTGAGCTGAAACTGCGAAAATCGGCCTCGCGCACATCCTCCTCGGTCGCCTCGATGGGGAATTTCAGCGCGGCGGGGGAAGCGTTCTTCCGCGAGACGGGCCGCACCTGCAGGTGGACCTGGGCCTTCGTTCCATTGAACTTTACAA
>CAWHYO010000034.1:0-133131 GCA_963833565.1 uncultured Alphaproteobacteria bacterium | reverse complement strand
GCCCTACGAAGCTCGTCACGGCTGGGACACACGTGCCGTAGGCATTCGCGCGCAGGCTAAAGGCTGGCGCAGGCTTTGTGGGTAAAATAATAATCGAGAGCCCGCGCGCCCGGACTCCGGTTGCGAATTCAATCGTGGGTGTAAAACCCAATGCTCGCTGCAGTGTTGTATCACCGCCGCGGGCATGAACACCGGCGGGCTTGTCGGACATGCCCCGCACCTCAGGCGAATAGCCGCATAAGCGGGCGGCCAAGCTGGCAAACTCAATAAAACTGGTGTACACGCCGGTTGATAGGTTTGCCGCCGAGCCGTCTTCGATCTTGTCCATCATTTTCCAGCGCCGGCGACGCAATCATCGATATGGATGAAATCGCGCATCTGGGTGCCGCTGCCCCAGACCGAAAGCACTGGCTTACCTTTGTGCGCGATCGCACGCTGACAAATGCTCGGAAACGGATAGCTGTCATCCTGATCCTCGCCATAGCCGGAAAAAGGCCGGAAACAAATAGATCGCAATCCATGCTTCTCATAGGCAAGGCGAGCGAGATATTCGCAAGTCAGCTTAGCCCAGCCATAGGACAAGTCTGGCATACCGATGTCGTCGTCAAAGCCGATCATGTCCTCGTGCAGCAGCATATAGCAATCCGCTTTCTGATATTTAATTGGATAGGCAGCGCTGGAGCTGAAGCAAAGGGTCTTGGCCGGTTTGGCGATTTTCGCCCATTGCCAATATTCGGCATCGATCGATAGGTCGTCGGCCACCGCGATTGGGTTCTCCTCGATCATGGCCCGACCGCCGACCATTGCGGCGAGGTGGATAGCGTAATCGAAATGCGCCGCCCGCTCCCGCTTGAAGAACTCCCGGCAATCCTCGCGGTAGAACTTGAAGTTAGCGTAATCCCGCGGTTCGAAAAGTGGCCAGCCGGCAGCCGGGTCGATGCCGCCGGTCAGAGGGGCAATGCAATCGACCACATGCACCTCGTCCCCGACCTCAAGGAAATCGCGAGCGAAGTGTCGACCAACAAATCCAGCACCTCCGGTTATGAGAAATTTTACGCATGGTCGAAATGCCTCTTATAGAGCTCGAGTGCCCAGACAGCCCTGCCCGGTAGATAGGCCAGCAGAGAATCGGCATCGGTAGCCAGATTGCGGACAATCGCCAGATTGTTCTCGTAACCGAGATACTCCTGCTTCATGTCGCGAACCAAGTCATGAACGTTGCGATCCTGGTAGACCGAGGCTTTGCCGTAAACGACTTGGTGACCTTTCGCCTGGGCATAGTAGGAGGCCCAGATATCATCCATGCGGCCGATGTGCGGATAGAGAAAATAGTCCTTTAGGACGCCAGCCGAAAGGAAGGTATTCTGCGAGTTGAATGGTGACAACTTGTCAGATGCAATAGGGAATGCTGCCGAGTCGAATTCGCACTCCGGGGCATGCTCCATTCGGCAGACGGCGTCAATATCGGGGTCACCGTTCCAGAAGTCCGCTTGAACGTCGCAACGCACCACCTTGCGGCCCTTCTGCGTATAGTCCCTTCTGGGGAGCAGCTGAAGCGGAAAGCCACGATGCCAGAGCTCGCTGTGATTGGTGGCGCCGACCGGATCGAAAGCTGGCAAATCTGTCGAGTAGTAGTTCACTTCGACTTCACGGCCGATCATCAGGTCGCGTCCCCAACTGGACAGTGGGATATTGTCATCGTCCACCACCGCGACGACGTCGGCCTTCATTTGATGAGCAATGACGAGACCGAAGTTACGGCGCTGAATGCAGTTCCAGCCTATGGCGTCGGAAAGCGGCTTGTCGATCGCCTCCTGCTCCTCGGGTGCAACGTAACGGCCACGCTCCAAGTGGTAGTCCTTCGGCGTTTTGAGGTCCCCGATAACCACTAGGTCCCAGTCCTTCATTGCCTCGAACAGGCGGATGGCTTTTGTGGGCCCGTTTATGGTTGTCGTGACAATAACTTTTTTCATGAGGGCTTCATGCTCCTAAAGGCTTTGAAGAAAAGGCGGGCGATGAGCGGAGGATTTGAGTTCGATCGGCGAAGCGCACGCGAAGGCCGATCCGGAAATACTCGAAGTTGCGGGCGAACGTGTTATGGGATTCTCCCTCGGTTCGCGCCTGCCACATCCCAGGAAGTTCGATCACGCGCACGCCAAGACGCAACGGCTTGATCAGCGTCTCGAACAAGAAGGGATGACGGAGTTCCTCCCACCGGATCGCCTGGAGCAGCCGGGTCGGAAAAATCCGATAGGCATAGGTCATGTCCGAAAGCGGTGACCAGTAAAGCAACGAAAACGCCTTCTGGAACAACCAGTTGGCCGCCAGCTTCACCGGGGCATAGTCCTTGAAGCCGCCTCCTTCCCGCCAACGGGTGACGGTGCCGATAGCCTGTGGCTCCTGCCGCGCCAACTCGATCAGTCTGGGGACGAGCGCCGGATCGGTCTCCAGATCACTTGCCATCATGATGGTGTGGCTTCCTCGTGCGAGATCAAACGCCTCCCGC
Source organism: uncultured Alphaproteobacteria bacterium (assembly GCA_963833565.1). GTDB lineage: Bacteria > Pseudomonadota > Alphaproteobacteria > Rhizobiales > Rhodomicrobiaceae > Rhodomicrobium. Next base: position 130,625 of record CAWHYO010000034.1, on the reverse strand, counting down.
ATGGCCCCGCCAAGGAACTTTAAGGTTTGCCGATGCACCACCACCAGATCGCCGAACTCCTGCTGAAGGCGACCGATTTCGTCCATGCTCTCCGTGGTGGTCTTGTCGGCGACCACAATTAGCAGTTCACGAAGATCGCTCTTTGAGGTGGCGACAACTGCCTCCACCGTCTGGGCTAGTGAATAGGTCTCGTTGATCACCGGTAGGATTACGGTGACGTCCTTAAACGCCGGAGTTTCCCAGGGTGTCATCATAGCGGCGATGCTCCCCTCGACGACACCCCCCAAGGGATCGCCTTGCCCCGTGAGAGCGACACCAACCAGCCGCCCATGAAGAGGACCCCAATCAGGGTAAAGAGCCAAATAGTTGAAAAACGAAAGATCACAACGGCGACTGCAGCTGTAGCAGCAGGTGCGCCTAACTGCGTCAATAGGACCGCCATAACAACTTCGACGCCTCCAACGCCCCCTGGAAGCATGGACAGCGCTCCGGCCAGCGTCGCCAGCCCATAGATTGAAAAGGAGGTATCAAGCGGCGAGGCCACCCCTAGGCTATTGATCAAAAGGTGGAAAGCCTGTGCCTCACTGCTCCAGGCCGCCACCGCTAGACACCCCCCAAGCACCAGAGGCAACGGCCGCATCAAAAGTCGAGCAGCCTCGAACGCGCTTAAGAGCCGCCGGCAGAGTGGAGCGAGTTTTGTTACCCTGGCTAGCCGCTGAAGCGCCGTCTTCAATAATAGCCGTTGCCTCACCAGCAATATTACTGCGGCTACTACCGCCCCTCCGGCCAATCCGTAACTGGTTACCCCAGTGAAGGCAGTTAGGCCTGCCAAGGCCAGCAGCAATACCGCCACCAAATCCCCCAGCCGTTCAACCAGCAGGATCCCGGCTCCTTGTGATAGGGACACTGGATGATACTCGCGCAGCAGCGCAGCCTTCACAAGTTCCCCGGTTTTGCCGGGCGTTGCAGTCAGGGCAATGCTTGCGACGAATGCCGAAAAGCTACGCCAGGGCGGGACGTCCCACTGCAAAACACGGATGTAGTAGTGCCAGCGTGCGGCCCGCAGAAGAAAACCGACGAACACCAACGCGATCACGGTCAATAGATCGGGAAGCGTAAGTCTAGTTACTGCCACATGCCAGCTATCGCGTCCGACCCAGGCCATCGCACAGGCATAAAGGGTGGCTATTCCGATGAGAGCAATTAAAGCGCGATGCACCCATTTGTTGCTGCCAGCATCCTTAGTGATCAGGATTTCGGGCGAAAGTTCCTCATTATTTGTTATCATCTCTGAGATCTCCGAAATGCCTCTAATATCCAACTCAGAAACGATTAGGGAACCAGGACGAACTTAGCCAGAGGCATAGTTGCTGCTGAAGCGTGCAGTTCTACGCGTAAGCTTTTGATTTTACAGCACGCTTGATATTGACGACCAGCTGTACCACTGCATAACTGATCTGGTGCAGAGCCCTATCCGTAATGCGATTACTGATGTTGTCTATCATCACGCCGCCAAGATCAGGAGGCTTGCGTTGCGCCTTCTCTGCCTCCCAATTCGCAATTTCAGAAAATAAGATCATTCTGGCAATGAACCGGCCGATTTGTCCTGCAACGGGAAGTTGTATCTCCCTAAAAGTTGGGGGCGTCAATCGGAGGGACGGCAAAAATCCACCGTCTTTGCCAGGGAGGATCTCTTTATCCACATGCAATAAAATGTGTTAGTTGTATTGCGCCCGGAAGGCTCGCCGGATGTTAGAATTTTCTGGCTTCATTGCGGAAGCCGGTTACTGGCAAGCCAGCTAACCAACGCATGCGCTTATTAAGGCGGTGAGGAAGTCAGAGCCCGGTGTACTTCTGTTCTACCCTGAGATAGGGCACACTTTTTTCAGGCGAAGGTACCCCGACCACTCGCGAAGGAAGTCTTGCGAGAAACTTCCCTGGGCTTGTTTCTCTTGAGGAATCAATAGGCCCGGGCAGGAAGCCGGTTTACTGCGGAAACACAGGCGGCACATATTGAAGCGTACCCGCGAAATACCAGAGCAAGAACAGCACCAGCGGGGCATTCACAAGCAACTGCAGGAAGGTGAAACCGACGATGTCGCGCGCCTTTACCCCGAGGATGCCGACCAGCGGCAGCATCCAGAACGGGTTGATGAGGTTTGGCAGCGCCTCCGCGGCATTGTAGATCTGGACCGACCAGCCAAGATGGACGTGGAGGTTGTTCGCCGCCTGCATCACATAGGGCGCCTCGATGACCCATTTGCCGCCGCCCGATGGAAGCAGAAACCCGAGGACGGCCGAATACATCCCCATGATTGCGGGGAAGGTGCTGGTGTTGGTCAGGCTGACGAAGGCTTCCGCGAGCCGGTGCGAGATGGTGGCTCCTCCATATCCGGCTGCCGACGTGAGGATCGTGGCGATCGCGCCATAGAGCGGGAACTGGATCAAGACACCGGTCGTTGCAGGGACAGCGTTGGCCACCGAATTGAGGAAGCTTCGGGGCCGCCAGTGCAGGAGCAGCCCAAGCATCAGGAATGAGAAGTTATAGGTGTTCAGGTTCGAGATCGCGATGATCGGGCTTTTGCTCGCGAACTCCTGCCAGATCCAGCCCGCGCTCAGCGCGACAATGAGAAGGGTGATAAGCGGGCTGTATTCCAGCCATTCGCTGGGACGCTCGCGTGGCGGCAGCGCAGGCACGGCAGTTTGAATATCGACGCCAAGCTCCTTCGCGGTTACCGCGTGCGCCTTTGTCGGGGCGGACAACCAGGCGACAGTCGTCGAGACGGCGATCAGGATCGCGCACAACGCCATCGACTGCCAGAGGAAGATAGTTTCGGAGAAGGGGATGATGCCCGTGATCTGCATCAGCGATTTGGGCAGGCTCGCAGGATTGGCCTGGAGCTGAGCAGCCGAAGAACTGAGTCCCAGCGCCCAGGTCGCGCCAAGCCCCAGATACGCCGCAGCGCCAGCGGCGCGGTAGTCCATGCTGAGATTCTGAGCGTCGCGCCAGTTCCCGAACGAGAAGCCCGCTGAAGATAAGGCTCATGCCCCAGTTCAGGAGAGAGGTCAGCATGCTGATGGCAGCGACGAACGCGACCGCGCCAGGCCCGCTTCCCGGAAGCGACGCCAGGCGGCGAATGAGCCGCGCAGCGGGAGGCGACATCGCGACCACATAGCCGCTGATGACGACAAAGGCCATCTGCATCGTAAAGGTGATGAGCGTCCAGAACCCGTCGCCGAAGGATTTCGCCACGGCCTGAGGCGTCGCCCCGTTCACGAGAGCGGCGGCGGAAACCAGGATCACCGCCAGCGCGGCGAATATATAGGCATCCGGAAACCATCGTTCCGCCCAGCCTGTGAAGCCGAGCGCGGCCCTTGCGAGTATTCCTTCCCTGGCGGCAGGCAGATCACGACTTTCGCGCGCTATTGTCATGCCCGGTCCTCTTCTTTTACAGGCATAGCAGAATAAGGGAGCCGACGCCTCTGAACGTTAGGCGAGTTTCAGCTTCTGGGGTCCGGCTCACTCATCCTCCGGCCTCGTCTCCGGCATGAAGAAGAGGAGAAGAAGCGCACCGATTCCCCCAGTCGCACCAAGTGTTAGAAACGCGGCATGGTTCCCGAACGTATCGGCAACGTAGCCCGCGGCGGACGTGCTGATGGCAGCCGCGAGCCCGATCGACATTCCGATCACGCCCTGCGCGAGGTTGAAATGTCCGGTGCCGTACGAAATGTCGGCAATGACAAGCGGGATCAGAACACCAAGGACAGCCGCGGAAACGCCATCCAGCGCCTGTATGGCCACAATCGGCAAGGCGCTGCTGAAAGAGGCGAGAACCGCGCCGCGGATCGGCAGCACCGCCAGCGCTGCGACGAGCAGAGGACGGCGGCCGATGCGTTGCGCGAGGCGGCCAACCCATGGTGCGAACAAGGCGACGATGAGCTGCGGCAGCACGATGCACGCTCCGATGAGCGCCACGGCCCAGCTGCTCGCGGTTTTCGTCAATTCGGTAGCGACAAGCGGAAGCATGGGCGCATTCGCCAATTGAAACATGACGATGCCAGCGATGAAGACCCACATCGCGCGCTTTTTCAGGAGCATTGCGAGGCCGGAAGTCATGCCGGACATCTGCTTCTCCGGGAGGCTGCCGTGAGCGGTCGCAGAGTTCACCTCGCTGTCCCTGATGCGGAAAAGCGCAGCCAGGGCGGGAAGCGTGAAACCGGCTGTCACGAAAAATACAGCCTGCGCGGAAACGAAGTGGCCGGTTGCACCCATGATCACGGCCGCCGCGCCATTCCCGGCCGACGCAAAGCGAGCATTGCGCCCGAGGCGAGCCGCAAGGGCGTGCCGCCCCACAAGCCCGAGGCTGATGGCGGCAATGGCCGGCGACAGCACAGAGGTTGCCGTGGCCTGCAGTGCTCGCGAGGCTGCCACTGCGAGGAACACGGGCCACACTGCGATCATGAATGCGCTCGCGCCGATGCCGCTGACCGCGACTGCTGCGGCGGAGCGTTCGGAGCGGACGCTGTCGACGAGCCAGCCTCCGGGGATCTGGCTGAAAAGGCTGGCAAGGGCGCCTACGGACAAGACAAGCCCGATATCGGTCTGGTTCCATTTCTGTGTAGCCAGATAGACCGCAATGAACGGCCCGAAGCCTGTCTGGATGTCGCCGAGGAAAAAAGTGAACCAGTCAAGCCCCCTGGCGCTCCGCGAGGAGGGCTGAAAAGCCTTTTCAAGGTTTGCCTCTGGCGCCGGAGGCGGCTTGCCCGGCAAATCCTGCATGGGCTAGTTTTGAGCTCGATTGCGCGCGGTTACCACGACCACCGGTTTGCCGCTCTTGACCTCGGGTGCAGCCGAGAGGCGCTCTTCGGGCAGGTCCGTACTTACGGAGTTGGAACTGTCGGAGTCAAAGCGCAGGTCCGACCATGCGACGGCGACCTTCCTGCCTCCAACGCCCAGGAACCCGCCGCAATCCACTACAACGGCCTGAACATGCCCGTATTTGTCCGCGAGGACATCCACGATGCGCCCGACGTTCTTGCCCGACGCAACGAGATCCTTCCCGAGGACGCTATCCGTTTGATAGAGAACCAGATGTGTCATTTGCGGACCGCCCCCGGACTGCGCCTGAAGCCCGCTCACTCCGCTTGCCGCCATGATGCCGCCCGCTCCAATCGCAAGCAGCAGCATGGACCCGATTTTCCCTGATGCCGTCATAAGCCACGCCCATTTTTCCTGCCTCAACAGCGCAAGCGCTCCGGCGTTCCGTTCCGGGACTTCTTATTCGGCGGGTGCGGCGAAACGGCTCCCTCCGCCGAACAGGTGCGATAAGGTCCTTGAGCCAGGGCTTCGCGATAGATTCGAGAATCCCAGGCAGGACGCCATGGGTCTCAGCAGGCGGGATAGCGGCGGCCTCGCTTTAGCGGCATTGGTAAAGGATCATTGAAGATTGGTTTCGTTTTGTAAAAACAGGCATATCTTTCTAAGCAAGCAGTTACTGCTCCATCGCGTTCTTGGCTGGCCGGCCGGCTTCAGCTTTGACCGTGACCTTTTCCGCAGCAGTTACGGTCGAGCCCAGGCCCGTGTAGACATACCTATCCCCGAATTCTTCCTTGATACTAGTATTCCAAGGATGCTTGTGGGGCTGGAGCCTTTCTCCTTGCGAGAAGCTTCGTGGTAATCAGGTACCGCGACGCCGCGATTACTCCCAGCGTCAGGATATAAAACAGCATCAGGGTTTTTCGCAGGGCAGACAACATGTGCACACCTACCTTTCACGCGGCGAACAGTGCCGGGGGCGAGGACGTTCCTGCGGTAAAGCGGATGTGTGACCGAGTTTACCGGGGAAGGCGCGCAAGAATTCCTTTTAATGCCGCATCAGGATTGGCAGGTCGGCGTGTTCGAGCATGGTGCGCGTGACGCCGCCGAGAAGGGCTTCGCGCCACTCCCCATGCGCGTAAGCTCCCATCACGATGAGGTCCGCGCCAAGCTCATGTGCTTTTCGCAGAAGCAACTCTCCGACGGGGCCATGACCTTCGACGGAGTGCGCCTGAGCCGGAATGCCGTGCTCTTCGAGAATGGCGGGTACCACGGCCTCGTCCACCTTCGCGCACAGAACATGGACGGCTTGCGCCTTGGCGAGGACTGGCATCGCCGCCAGCACCGCTTTTGGCGCACGCACATCGTCTTTCCAGGCGACGGCGACCACCCGGCCAAATTCGCCGGTGCATTGCGGGGGAGCAACCAGGACAGCTCGGGATGTATCGAAAATCGCAGCGTGAAGCGCGTCGCGGGAGCGCTGCGAGTGCTTGCCTCCAGGAACGACGATCACATCTGAGCGGCGGCCGCGCTCGGAGACGATATGCGCTATGTCGCCCTCCACATCGAGGAAATCGGCTGCGACACCTTTTGAAGGCGTCCAGCGGTCGACGGCCGCTTTCGCGGCATCTGCCCAAACATGCTCTTCCGCGCGCAGGCTCGCCTCTTCCATAGGGGTGATGCTCTGGTCCGCGAGCATCATTTCAGCGAGAGGCGGCGTCCGAATCGCGAGCGCCTCTATGCGGCCTCCGCCACCGTACTGCAGGAGCCGTGCCGCGCTCGAAAGCACGCTGGCCACAGTTTCAGGGCGGTCCAGGACCGCGAGCGCAACTTCTCCCATGACTGTGGCGTGGGAGGGCTTGGGCGCTTTATAGGCTTGCGCGCGGGCAGGGGCGTCGTTGATAGCCATCGCGCTCGCATATCCGGCGCTCACGGCCATCAGGCACAGAATGAGCGACAGGCCGATGTTAGCGGCGGCGGCGACCGGCTTGCCGTCGCGAAAGAGATCGAGGGTTTGCAGGCTGAACGAAGAGAAGGTGGTGTAGCCGCCGCAGATACCGATCATGACGAAGGCGCGCGCGTCGGCGTGAACCTGGAAGCGCCCATCGCTCGCGGTCAGCGCGCCGAAGAAGCCGATGATGAACGAGCCAGCGATATTGATGAGGATCGTGCCCCAAGGGAAATTCGCGCCTACCAGCCGTACCATGACGTTGGTTGTCCAGGCGCGCGCGACGCTGCCGAGGGCTCCTCCAAGAGCGATGTAGAAATAGGTCAGCATGAAGCCTCCGGAAATTGATGAGGCGAAAGCCTCGACGCTTTGTCCGTCCGCTGAAGCGCGCATAAAAATACCCGCCATGCGGCGGGTTCCGGACAATCACCCGCCGCCAGTTGCAGCAGGAGTCATTAGCCCAAAGGCGGTTTCGGGGGTACTCCATCCCCTTCAGGAGCCTAAGTTATAAGCGTCTTCTCATGTTCCGCAAGCGCTATGCAGATGGGCAACGGTGGCCCTTGTTCCACGCACTGCATTTCAACCCAAGTGGCGGAGGAAGCTGATCGAGTAACGCGGGCGCATCTTGTTTTGGACAACGCGCGGTCGCCGGTGTTTACGGGAAGAGAGAAACGCTCAAGCTTGGATTTATCATTTCAATGGCACTGAACGCCGCCTTAGTGTCGACGATGCCAAAGCTCGTTCTACTGCGCGTGATGTCCGATAATCGTCTGCGAGACAGCAAGAAACGCGGCTGGCAGTTTCGAGCCCCTCAGAGGATCTCGGCGTTTCGATAGCGCGCAACGCCCTCACTGCGTTGACGATTCCGAAGCCGGAAAGGGTGTTCCACTTTGCGGTGCCGTCGATCTGAATCGCCGATTCACGAAGCGCGGATTTGATCTGCTCCGCTGTCAGCCTTGGGTTTTTCGACTTAATAAGCGCCGCGATGCCCGCGACTTGCGGAGCCGCCGCGCTTGTTCCCCAGAACGTTTCGAAGCCCGGAACGTCGGTGGTGACACCGTCGGCCGCGGTGACGTCCGGCTTCTGTAAGGCGCGGGGAGAGTTGTAGGGTGACCGTCCGGCGAGAAAAACATGCGCCGCGGACCTTCAGCGCTGGAGAAGTTGACGTTCTCCGCGGGGCCACCCAGGAAGACATCCCCAGCGCCTAGGGCGGAATCACGCCGAGGGCCGACTTCGAAGCCACAGAAAAGGCGCTTTTGGCGCCGTGGTGGCCACTTATCACTCCACTGGATCTGTATTGCAGTCTGCAGCCGTTCTTATTTTTTGACTTCTGGACAGAAAGGTCGAGATGTAAAAAATCTGCTTTGCCTCCAACTTTCGTGATCACAATCGAAGTGGGATTTGTGTCAGTTCTATTGGGTGCGGGAAAACAGATGTGTCGGCATGGTTTTTTGCCTACAGTCAAATCGCATTCATCTTCACCTTTCTCTTCATTTTTTTCTGGATCTACTAGGCATGCCATTGTTCCTTTACATTTTCCTTTATCCGTCAAACGCGCGGTCGTTATACAATTTTGGAATTTATCTCTTAGAATTTCTTTTTCACCGAAGGCCCAGAGGTTATAGTCACTAAGACCAGCTGCAGGCTGGCTCTCCCCCCCAGGAGACGGGATCGGATCATTCCAGAATAGGCGGACGTGAACCATGCCGCCCTCCCGGCCGCATTCACCCAAAACACTGTTGTACCCACCGTTTCGCTCGTTGGCGAACACATGCATGGCGCCGCCGTCGTTGAGGGTTCTGCCGGGCTTGAAATAGCCTTCCCACGCCGCTGATGTGCCAGCTCTGGTGTTTCCTCGATTCCCGGCCGAGGTGATGTAAAGGATGCCGTTCGCGGTCACTTCGTTCACGGCACGGCTGACTTCGTCGTCTTGAAACGGAGATTGGCTGAAGAATTCATGGTCGTCTACGATGATGTGGCATCCCCAGCCCTTACTAGACAAAGCTATGATATTATTGAACATATCCCGTGGAGTTTTTCCGTGGGTCGCGAACATGAGCTTTGCGCCCGGCGCGATGCTGTGAACGATCTCCAGCATCGCCGTCCCCTCGCCCTTGTCCTTGTGCCTATCCGTCTCCTCGTCCACATCCGGATCGTCCTTCGGGATTCCGCTCTGTTCCGGGAGGACAGTCACATCCTGGTTCTGGAGATACTTCGCTTTGCGCAGGTATCTGATGCTATCGGAGATGACACACACCGTCACGTCGCTGCCGTCGACGTGAAATTCCTGTCGCGCCCTTTCCACTTCATGCGCCGCTATACCTTCCGAGTTGATCCCTTTCCTGTTCGAGACCGAATAGCCCCCCTCCTTGTCTTGGGTGTCGCATGACGTCGCAACGAGAAGACTTGCCCCTGCCGCCAGCATGAGCCAGAAGCGAGATGATCCACGCCGGTCTCGCGTGTTGCTTTTTGCGGACCTCGCACGATCTGGCGAGCGCCAGCATTGGCGAATGGTTCCGGAATTGAGAACCGAATTTCTTTCGGAATGGGGTGTGCAAGTTTGGCGAACAATCTGTTTGTCGATCGCCTGTTCATTGCCGGGGCAAGCTTTAGACATTCTCAATTCGGGTGAGCAAATTTGAACGCGTTGCGAGTTGGACCAAGCGCGATTGTGCCCTCAGCGCGCTCCTATCATACCAGCGTTGACTTGGCAGCGTAGTGTAACTTTTTAGTAAAGTTAATCGATTGGGTATCATCAGCCCAAAGGCAATTTCGGGGGCACTCAGCGCGCGCCTCGGTAACAGAGACAACGGGCCTCAGCTGCGGCGTTCGCCGCGGCTGAAGTTGCTGAGATGCCCGGCGCGTCCGGCCTGAGCCCGCGCGGCTTTTGCAATCCCGGCGCTCTTACCTTGCGTTGCGGGGCGAGACATCAAGCGCTCCAGCTTTTCGCTGCCGCAGGCCGGGCAGGCCGGAGTGGCGGCGACGCCAACCAGCAGTTCGCTATCTTTGTCGCATTCCTTACAATGGTAGCTATAGAGTGGCATGTTCTGACATCCCCTCGGGTTCGACAGGCTGCAGCGGCCCATTTCCGAAACCTTCTATAGTAAGACATGCAGGAACCGAGCCAGAACTTGGCGCGAAATGATCCAAGGCAAGAAGCTCAGCGCAGATTGGCCTTCGCGATCCTGATCCACTCCTTGTCGCCGGGTGCGATGGCGACGGGCCTTGCGCTCGATGCGCGGACGACATCCATGAACATCTCGCGCGCTTGATTCACACGCCCCTGCTTCAGAAGCAGAAGCCCGTAGCGCGCCTTCGCCTCGAAGCCCGCATAGTAGCGCGACACATCCTCATATTCCGCCAAGGCCTCGTCGATTCGGCCCAGCGCTTCGAGCGCGCGCGCATACAGAAGATGAGCCTCCTGGTTGCGCGGCCGCGGCTGGACTTCTTCGAGCTTATCCAGCGTCGCGAGCGAGGCTGCCGCATCTCCGCCTCCAAGCCGCGCGCGGGCAAGCCCAAGGAGCACCGCGGGATCGTCCGCGAAGATGCCCGTCGCGGCGGCTTCATAAAGGCGGATGGCGTCAGCCCACATCCCCTTCTTTTCGCATTCCTCCGCAAGCGCGCGCTTCGCATCGACCGAGTCCACGAGTTCAGCCTGCTGAACGCGTTCGCGCCATTCCTTGTCGGGATCGAGCACCGACCCGATTTCGGTCGCGACTTTCTTGGCTCCCTGCGACCTGAACATCGCAGGGATGAGTTCGATCACGACATACGCAATGGACCCGATCAAAGGGACGAGCAGCAGGATGAAAAGCCACCACTGGGAGCGGCCAGTCTTCATGGCGTGCACGGCCAGCCCCACCGCAATGATCAGGTGGAGGAGCGTCGCTTGAGTGAACATGGACGGGAGCATTTACGGCAATCCTTCAGGTATCGTCGAAGTGCTAACCGAGAACATGGCCGCAGGCAATGGCACTCCTTGCGAAGACTGAGGATTACGCTGTCTGCCCGGCTGTGAGGCCGACGGGACAGCTGACGCCGGTGCCTCCAAGTCCGCAATAGCCGCGCGGATTCTTCGCGAGATATTGCTGGTGGTAATCCTCGGCGAAATAAAATTCGCCCGCAGGTGCGATCTCGGTCGTGATCGCCCCATATCCGCGCGCGCCGAGCTCCGATTGATAGGCGTCCTTCGACGCCTCGGCTTCGCGGGCCTGGGCATCGGAATAGGTATAGATGCCGGAGCGGTATTGCGTGCCGGCATCGTTGCCCTGCCGCATGCCCTGCGTGGGGTTGTGGCTTTCCCAGAAGGTTTTCAGAAGCTTCCCATAGCTGATCCGCTTGGGATCGTAGACCACGCGCACCACCTCGTTGTGCCCCGTCTGGCCGGAACACACTTCCTCATAGGTCGGATTGGGCGTGTAGCCGCCCGAGTAACCCGACCGCGGTGACAAGCACGCCGGGCAACTGCCAAAAGACCCTCTCCGCGCCCCAGAAACAGCCTAGCCCGAACATCGCGATCTCGCTGCCCTCCGGGTAAGGGCCTTTGAGCGGCGCTCCGCTTACGAAATGCGTGGTTGCGGTCCGGATCGGTTCGGTGCGTCCCGGAAGCGCGGCTTTCGGATCGGGCATCACGGCCTTGTTTTTGAAGAAAAACGTCATCCAGAACTCCTGTCACGTTTGCGGACTAGCGCAATTACCTTTCGATATGGGAGTTCACGCGCCGCTCCCAAAGAAGAGAGGGGAAGGACGCGCACGGACGTTCACGGAGTGTTTACAAAAGGTTGGCGGTCTGGCCGGGATCGCTCCCGGCCTTGAGGGTCAGTGCGTCTCGACCTTCGGCAGCGTTGGCTTTTCGATGGTGACGTGGTCCTGCTTGTAAAAATAGAAGCCTGCAAAGGCGACTAGCGCCACGACAAGCGCCCCGAGAGTGAAATTGCGCATGATGTTCTCCTTCAGCGAAACGATGGGGAGCAAACGCAATCGGCGCGGCCTTCGTTCCGTGGTCTGTCATGGTGGTCCCTTCCGGCAAGTGAGGGTCGCTTCCGGACGTTCCGGCAGGGACAGGCCTCCACCCGCACTACCTCCAAAACCGGAAATCATACCTTCGTACACACGAAAGCGGCAAATAAACCGGAATGCCCCTATGCACGTTCAAGAAACTAAAATCACTTTAGTGATCATGGTGCCTATTAAAAGCACTGTAGCAATTACAGTCAGCGTATGTGCAATTTTATAATAATACACACGAAAGAGAGACGCTCTAGCGCTTTGTGTTACAACGGAATTCTCGTCTGAGATATTTCTGAATATGTTAAAATTGACAGAAAACACAAGAAGTAGACTGGCGCATATGTAAATAAGAGCCTCACTTAATATGAACCACGCCAAAACACGCTCTGTTTTAAATAACTCAAACAAGAATGCGCAGGCTGCAATCATAATAGACACGTGCGTCAAAAGAGACGATGATTTAGTATCGATAACGTCGTGAATCCGTTGCAGCTCCGCAAGCGCCTCATTGCTCTTCATCATCTTTGATAGCACTGATCTATACGTAATATAATCCTGAATTCTCCATCCAAATGGCATGTTGAAATCCTACGTCTCCATATCCCGTGCAATTGCAAACACGCTGGAACAATATCTGCTTTGCTGATGTCAAGCAAGAAACCCAAGGCGGCGCAGGCGGCTGTTCATGGCAAATCCGCTTGTCCCCCAACATGAGAAAGTCCTGCCGATAACCCGAACGGCGGGAATTGCCAGCGGTCAGAAACAAATCTCCATTTCTCAACCAAGAGCTAATAGTCACCACCTATTCTCAGCAAATAAAGTTTTCCAGACGGAGAGGGCAGCATTCGCACATTGTTTTACGTCATGATGATTTTGGTCAATCTTGACGATAATACTCCTGCGTACTCGCGGAGATGCCATGTGTGGATATTCCTGAACATCCAATTCCAGCTCCGCTATTTTGTATTTGAGTATTCGCATTCCCCCACAGATTGGTCTGCCTTTGGCTAGGGTTCAGGATCTATGCTTGGAGGCATTCGCTATGTCCGTAACGATGGCAAAACTAGCGTCTAGCCGATTTAGGGCGGCTTGAAGATCTCCGGTGCTATTGAAGGACGGCAACGAGGAACCATTATACGCCCACGAGTTTCCTCGGTAAGACTTATAGACCCAGTCGCGAAGACTTAGTAATGACGTGCACGCGTGATAGGCTTCGCGTAGCTCTGCACTAGGGGCATTGAATTCATTTACATCTAACGTAACAACGTAATCCAGAAACTCCTTCGGCGTCTCAATTTTGTCCAGGGACAAATTAGCCTCCCACCTTAACCTATAGCTTATTTTTCCGCCTCGACACTGCGGATTGACGTGCCCGTGGAGGGGCCGCGCTAGGTGCGATCATTGTAGCAGGCTAAGGTTCGGCAACAGCCTGGAATGGCAGCTTATCCCCTAATATAAGGCGTCTTAAGATCACCTCCCCATTTCCGCAATCGGCCTTGGGCGGAAGATGAAGCGGCTTAATAAGCCGCCAATGCGGCTTATAGGAATCGCCATAATCGCGACCTTTTTCCCAGAGCCGATACTGATGGCATAAAGAATACCATACAGACCTGAAACAAGGAGCTGACGTCCATTCTATCCTTGATTGCAGTTCGCGCTACCTTAGATTGCAGAAAGCGGCATTTTTTGCGAAACGAAGCCAATAGAGTTAATCGACCGTTTCGCCGGATATGGGCCGATGATTCTGACGATCGGCATTAGTCAGACCTGCTTCTTGAGCCCTTCGAAGGCGGCCAGCGCGCGGGTTCTTGCCGCGGCGTGGGCTACCATCGGAAGGGGATAATCGACGCCGAGTTTCACTCCGCAGCGTGCCAGCAGATCCGATCCCGCCTCCCACGGCTTATGGATGACGGAGGCTGGCAGTCTTGCCAGCTCCGGGCAAAACGCACGCACATAATCGCCCTCGGGATCGAACTTTTCGCCCTGCAGGACGGGATTGAAGATGCGGAAATACGGGGCAGCATCCGCGCCGGAACCCGCGACCCACTGCCAGCTCGCGGAGTTGTTCGCGAGGTCCGCGTCGACGAGCGTATCCCAGAACCACGCCTCGCCCGATTGCCACGGCTGGAGCAGATGCTTGATCAGGAACGATGCCACGATCATGCGCACCCGGTTGTGCATCCAGCCCGTCTGCCAGAGCTGGCGCATGCCGGCGTCGACGATGGGATAGCCCGTCTCGCCCTTCTGCCAGGCGCGAAGAGCGTGTTCATCTTCGCGGAAGGGAAAGTTTTCGAACTCGGGCCTGAAGGCCTTCTCCGGCAAATCCGGAAAATGAAAGAGCAGGTGATAGGAGAATTCCCGCCACGCGATCTCCCTGAGATAGGCTTCGCCCATATCGGTTTGTCCGGCGGCCTCGGCGGCGGTCAGCACCGCGTGCCAGACTTGGCGCGGGCTGAGTTCGCCGAACGCAAGGTAAGGGGAAAGCCTTGAGGTCGAGTCGCTGCCGGGATTGTTTCGCTGGTCGTGATAATTGCTCACGGCCCGGTCGATGAACAGCCGCAGCCTGGCATAGGCCGCGATCTCACCCGGCTTCCACGCCGCCCTGATGCCGCCCGCCCAGTCCGGCTTTGCCGGTTCGAGGCCCCAGCTTTCGAGGTTTTCCGATTGCGGCCAGGAGGAAGGCGGGGGCAGGGCTTGAGGAGCAGCAAGCGGAGCGCCTGGGGGCTCAAGCCGGGTAAGCGCTCTATAGAAGGGCGAATAGACGCGGAATGGCTCGCCCGACGAATTGGCGATTTTCTCGGGCTCGAACAAAACTTGTCCGCCAAAGCGGCGCAGTTGCACCCCTGTGCGCGCGAGCGCCCATTTCAGCCGCTCTTCAAGAGTGCGCTGGAAAGGCTCGTAGCCGCGGGTGAAGAAAATCGCCGGCGCGCGGGTTTCCGCGATCAAGTCACGCAGCACGCGTTCTGTCTGGCCGCGCCGCAGGATCAGGCGCGACCCTAATCTTTCCAGGCTTTTCTCCATCGCCCGCAGCGACTGGGCCAGCCACCAGCGGCTTGCACCGCCCATGCGCCATTTTCCGGGCGTTTCATCGTCGAGAATATAGACGGGGATGATCGGAAAGCCGGACCGGACGGCCGCCGTAAGCGCTTGGTGATCCGCAAGCCTTAAGTCGCGCCGGAACCAGACAAGGACGGCAGGTTTGTGAGAGGCCGGTTTCATCATGACATCGCTGATGTTTTTTCGCTTTTTGAACGAGAGGCGTCCGCCTTTCAATTCATAGAACGTGAGACTGATGCCCATAGATCGCAATTGCGCGAACGCCCGGTTTTTGAGACAGTACGGGTGCAAATCGTTTCAGGCCACATGGCCGCCAACGTTCTAGATGTCCCACGAAGAAGCTCAGTGTATAACGGCGGAGCTCAATCCACCGTTCTCGATCATCGGCGCGCAAAATCAGCGCGTCCCCGTTGTGTTCAATTCGCCGCATAGCGGACGGATTTACCCCACCGTTTTCGTTGAATCCTCGCGGTTGTCCGCCCAGGCGCTGCGCAAATCCGAGGATGCCTTCGTCGATGAGCTTCTAGCCACTGCGCCCGCTCAAGGCGCCGTGCTCATGCAGGCGCATTTCCCCCGCGCCTATATCGACATCAACCGCGAGCCCTATGAACTCGACCCTGTTCTGTTCAACGGCCGGCTGCCGGACTTCGTCAACAGCCAGTCGCTGCGGGCAATCGGCGGCCTTGGAACAATTGCGCGCATCGTCAACGAGAAGGAAGAGATTTACCACGGTCCGCTGACGCTGGAGACGGCGTTCGTCCGCATCGAGCGGCTCTACAAGCCTTATCACGCGGCGCTGCTCGATCTGGTGCAGTCGACCCGCGCCAGGTTCGGGACGGCGTTCCTGCTCGACTGCCACTCCATGCCGTCCCAGCACGGAGACCGGGGCGGCTGGCCGGATTTTGTGCTGGGAGACCGCTTCGGCACGTCCTGCGCCCCCGAGATCACAAAGCTCGTGCAGGGCCTCTTGCGAAGCCTTGGCTACCGCGTCGCTTTGAACAAGCCTTATGCCGGGGGCTATATTACGGAACACTATGGCAAGCCGCATCAAGGCATCCACGCGCTTCAGATCGAGGTCGACCGCAGCCTCTACATGAATGAGGACACGTTCGAGAAGTTGCCCGCTTTTTCCGGCTTGCAGTGGGATATGGAGCGCCTGATTGGCATGCTCGTTCAGGAATTGCCGCGCTGGACCGGCGGGTACAAGGTGGCCGCGGAATAGCCGAAGGCAAAAAAAGAGGCCATTCAAAATGATTGAACAGCCCCAAGTCTAGGGAGGAAACGCCCAAGGAGGGCAGCGATACGCATCAACGACGCATATCGCACTGCAATAATATCGCATCGCAACGCACCAGATACAAGCCTCCAGCGCGCGGAGCGACATTTAGTTCCGTGCACGCAACAAATTGCTGCCAAGCCTGCGGTAATGAGAAATTTTTGACATTATTTATTGTTATTTATGCCGTTTTAGAACAGATCGTGAGGGGGAAGGTGACCGCATCATTGGAAATGCTGCTTGATACGGCTCACAAACTCGCCAATGCAGCGAGTCGTGTGACCTTGTCGCATTTTCGGGCCAACGCCGCAGCCGACCACAAGGGTGGCGGGTTATTCGATCCCGTGACCGCGGCGGACAAAGGCGCCGAAATGGTCATGCGCGACATCCTGGCGCGCGAATTTCCCGATCATGGCATCCTCGGAGAGGAATTCGGCACCGTGAATACCGGCGCCGACTACGTCTGGACGCTTGATCCCATAGATGGAACTCGCGCTTTCATCCTCGGCATGCCTCTTTGGGGCACGCTCATCGGCCTGCAGCACAAGGGCAAGCCAATTCTCGGCCTCATGGACCAGCCGTTCATCGGCGAGCGGTTCTGGAACGACGACCGCGCGGCATGGTATCGCGGGCCGAAAGGTTTGACGCGCTGTGAAACGAGGGCGTGCGGGGCGCTCGACCAGGCCCTCCTTACCGCAACCACCCCGGATATGTTTGTAGGCGAGGACGAGGCTCGCTTCAACCGGCTGGCCAAGGCCGTCCGCATGCGGCGGTTCGGCGGCGATTGCTACTCCTACTGCATGCTGGCGTTGGGGCAGATCGACATCGTGGCGGAAGCAAGGCTCAAGCCATACGACATCGTGCCTCTCATTCCGATCATGGAGAAGGCTGGCGGCGTGGTTCGCAGTTGGGACGGAGGGCCGGCCGAGGAGTTTGGCCGTTGCATCGCCTGCGGTGACCCAACGCTGCTCGAACCGGCGCTCGCCCTATTGAGGCCGTAACTCTCGGAGGCCCGCCATCGGGGCGGCCTCTTCCTTTTGTTTCAGATCCCGACGTGCACGTGCACGGTTTGGAAAGAGCCGGAAGTTGCGCCGCTATCGTCCGCGACGACAATATCGAAGCTCGCGGTGCTGCTGTCTCCGCCATCGTGGACGAACAGCAAGCGGCCAGCCTCGACATCAGCCTGGGTGAAGTTCACAACCGGCGCCCCGGCCTGGCTCGTGAGCGCAACGAAGCCGTTGGCCGGGTTGGATACCGTATAGGTGAGGTGATCGGGTGTGTCGTCGGGATCGACGGCGGTGATATCTTCGGTGGTGATGATGACCGACTTGCCCCGCCCGACCGTGATATCGAAATCGCCTGTGAGCCTCGGCGGCACATTGCGGAGTTCTGCACTGAGATCCGCGCCCATCTCCATGGCAAGCTGCCCATAGCGGACATGGCCGTTCACGGAACCGGAACTGCGAATGCTGATCAGGTTCTTGACAAAAACCTCACCCTGAACCGACCCGGCGACGTCAGCCTGATCGGATTTCAGCGTCCCGTAAAAGGTGCCTCCCTGGTGGACCAGCACCAACTCGGCAGTAAGTTCGCCCTCGACGAAGCCATGAATTTCCATCTGGCGGCAATTGCGGATCTTGCCTTTAATGATTGTATCTTCCTGGATAATCGCTTCGCGTGCCACTTGCGCTGCCCCATTACAAGCTGTTGATCGCGGTGCCGGCGGCGCTCGCTCCGTCCGGTTGTGCCCACCATAGGCGGTGCGGGCGGAGTGCTGCAATCGAAATCCGGCCTGCGTGAGAAATTGGGTTTGCCTCAGCCTCTGCGAGGAAGAAACCGCAAACGGCGGCAGCAGCGCTGGCGCAGGCGGAACGGCTTTGCCGCTTCCGGTTTTAACCGGTCTGGGCGATAGCAGCGCACCCATTCTCATTGGCAGAGAACAGTTTAGCGACGGCATCGCAAATTGAGATTACAATCACTTTAGAGGAACTCTTGCTCTTTAGAGGAACTCCTGGGACTCGAAAGATTGGCCGACTCTAGGGGAAGTCATACTCATGCAGCACCGCCGGTTCAGCCTGGAAAAAGAAAAGCCCGTCGCCCTCAATTGGCGTCGCGGGATGTTCCGACTTTGGCTCCTTGTTTCGTCTGCATGGCTGATGGGATGGCTGATCTATTTCGCAATCAAGTTCATGACGGGCGAATTTGCATCTCCACAAGCGCCAGTTGTACCCGTGGTGCTGATTGGACCGCCGCTCGCTCTTCTCGTTTTTGGCATCGCCACAAGGTGGGCTATTCGCGGTTTCGAGGCGGATGATCGTCCGTAGGGAGGCATCTCCCCTGGCGCCTGAGTAGGCCGCGCAGGGCGAAAGCCCACGATCTCCGAACGTGGGCTGCCGAAGTTTCTACAGCCCGCCCTGATATCGGTTCTCGGCTTCTGGACCCTGTATTCATATATAGCAATACGTGTTAAAAAAGGTGAGCAAAAAAAAATGTTGAGAGGAAACGCATGCAACGACGGCAATTTCTGGGGTGGACTGCTGGCGCAGCAGCAGCCGCGCTAGGGACGAGAAGCAACGCTCAAGATCAATCCGTCATCTTACCTTTCGCCAATGGGGAGCGCCCCCTCGCAGCGTACCCGCAAAAGCGCTCGCTCATCCGTCTGACCACGCGTCCGCCAGGACTTGAGACCCCGTTCGAGGTGTTCAACGAAGGCGTCATCACACCGAACGACGCGTTTTTCGTGCGGTATCATATGGCGAATTTGCCCTTCACAATCGATCCCGAGGACTACCGCCTTCGCATCGAAGGCAAGGTCGAAAGGCCGTTGCAACTCACGCTTGACGATCTCAAGACCGGCTTCGAAGGGGTAGAACTCGTTGCCGTGAACCAGTGCTCGGGCAACAGCCGCGCGTTCTTCGAACCGCGCGTCGCGGGCGGGCAGCTCGGCAATGGCGCCATGGGAAATGCACGCTGGCGCGGCGTTCCCTTGAAAGCCGTTCTCGACAAGGCCGGCGTTCAGGCCGGAGCGAAGGAGGTTACCTTTCAGGGCCTCGACAACACAGTGCTCCCGGCAACCCCGGCGTTCATCAAGAGCCTGAATATCGACCATGCCCGCGACGGGGAGGTCATGCTCGCCTATGCCATGAACGGAGAGGAGTTGCCGTTCCTGAATGGCTATCCTTTGCGTCTCGTGGTTCCCGGCTACTACGGCACCTATTGGATCAAGCACGTCCACAAGATCACGGTACTGAGCGAGCCTTTCGACGGCTTCTGGATGCAGAAGGCGTATCGTTTGCCGGACAATGACTGCCATTGCATTGCGCCCGGAACGAAGCCCGCTTCGACGCGCCCGATCGGCCGCTTCAACGTTCGGTCCTTCATCACGAACCTCAAAGATGGACAACGGGTCCGGGCGGGCATGCCCGTGGAGGTCAAAGGCATTGCCTTCGACGGCGGCGAAGGCATCACCGATGTGCTCGTTTCTGCCGACGGCGGCACAAACTGGCGCAGCGCCGCGCTCGGCACGGACCTTGGCAAATACTCCTTCCGTTCCTGGTCGCTGGCCTTAAACCTGCCCGCAGGCTCCCACGATCTGAGTGTCCGTGCGATAAACCGCATCGGCCAATCGCAACCTGTGACTGCGACTTGGAATCCGGGCGGTTACATGCGCAACATTGTCGAGACAGTGCGGATTCAGTCGGTGGGAGCGTAGTGCGATGAAGAACGTCTCGTTCATGCGCGTCCTTCAAGTCGCTGCCGGAGCTGCCGCTCTTTTCGCGCCACTCGCCGTCAGTGCCGAGCCTCGGACATATACCCTGCCCGAAGAAACCGCGCACCTCTTGCCAGGTCCCAACATGGAGGTTGCCAAGGTTTGCACAGGGTGCCACTCGCCAGACTACATCTCCACGCAGCCGCCGCATCGTGGCAGGGCGGCCTGGACAGAAACGGTCACAAAGATGCGGAAGGTTTTCGGCGCGCCTGTCGAAGAAGAGGATGTCGGGAAGATAATAGACTATCTAACCGCCGCTTATTAGCCGTGCTTCTCCAGACGCTTTCCTGACAAACGAAAAAGGCGCCCGCCGTTAAGGCGAGCGCCGGTCGAACGACCTTACGTTGCGACCTGCAGGGGCGCCGCCTTGGGATCGGGCTTCTTCTCACGAGGCGAAGATATGGGCGGGGTGCTGTCCTTGCCCCTGAGAACCACATAGATCGCGGGTATCACAAGCACCGTCAGCAGTGTCGATGAGGCAAGCCCGAACAGGAGCGAGATCGCAAGCCCCTGGAAGATCGGGTCGGCCAGGATCACCGCCGCGCCGATCATGGCGGCAAGCGCTGTAAGCAGGATCGGCTTGAACCGGATCGCGCCCGCCTCCAAGAGCACCTGCCGCAAAGGCAGCGTCCCGCGTTTGTGCTGGATGAAGTCCACGAGCAGGATCGAGTTGCGCACGATGATGCCCGCCAGCGCGATGAAACCGATCATGGACGTCGCCGTGAACGGCGCGCCGAACATCCAGTGCCCGAGCATGATGCCGATCAGCGTCAGCGGCACCGGCGTCAGGATCACGAGCGGCAGCTTGAACGAGCGGAACTGGCCGACCACGATGAAGTAGATGCCGAGGATGGCGATGCCGAACGCCGCGCCCATATCCCGGAAGGTGATATAGGTCACTTCCCATTCACCATCCCAAAGGAGGATGGGCTTCGAGTCGTCGTTGGGCTGGCCATGCAGAACGATCTGAGGCTTCAGCCCCGGCCCCCAATTCGCTTTGTCGATAGCATCGCGAACCGCCAGCATTCCGTAGATTGGCGCCTCGTAGCTGCCCGCCAGCTCGGCCGTGACCATCTCCGCGGGCCTTCCGTTGTGGCGGAAGATCGGAAACGACGCGCGCTCCTTCTTCAGGCTGACCACATCGCCAAGCTCGACGATGGAGCGGTTGCCAGGGATCGCATTCGCAGGCACGGGCGTGGAGAGCGTGTGCTGCGAAAGCGAGAGTTCCTTCTTCGGCAGGGCGATGGCGATTTCGACCGGATGGCGGCCTTCGCCACGATAGGAATAACCGACCGGCACGCCGGAGAGATACGCCTGGATCGTGTCGTAGACGTCCTTCTGCTCGACCTTGAAGAACTCGAGCTTATCCTGGTCGATGGAAATCCGTAAGCGTTCCTCGGGCACCCTGAAGCTGTCGTCCACATCGACGATGAAAGGAATGCTCTTGAAGATTTCCTCGAGTTTGGTTGCCGTTGCCCGCCGCGCTTCCGGATCGGGGCCATAGACCTCGGCAAGCAGCGTTGAAAGCACGGGCGGTCCTGGCGGAACTTCGACAACCTTCAGCGCCGTGCCCTTTGGCATGTCGAGGCCGTGCAGCTTCTCGCGGACTTCGAGCGCGATTTCGTGGCTCGTCCGCGAGCGGTCGGACTTCGGGGTGAAATTAAGCTGCAGATCTCCCTGCTCAGGCCCATTGCGCAAATAATAGTGGCGCACGAGGCCATTGAAGTTGAAAGGGGTCGCCGTGCCGGCGTTCGACTGGATTGACACAAGCTCGGGGATGTCCTTCAGCCGCCCCGCAGCTGCATGAAGGACACGCTCAGTCTCTTCAAGCGAAGCGCCCTTCGGCAGATCCACAACAACCTGCACCTCCGACTTGTTGTCGAACGGGAGGAGCTTCACCGTCACGGACTTGGTCCAGAACAGCATCAGCGAGGCGAGCGTCGCCACGCCCACGCCCACGAGGAAGGTGAGCGAGCGCTTGCGGCTGCGCAGTATCGGCTTCGCCACCCTCACATAGACGCGCGACAGGAAGCCGGTGCTATGCTCGTGCTGATGCGGCTCGACGTGATTTCGCGCGATTTTCATCATCAGCCACGGCGTCACCATCACAGCCACGAAAAAGGATAGGATCATCGCAGCCGACGCGTTCGCCGGGATGGGGCTCATATACGGTCCCATCAGGCCCGAAACGAACAGCATGGGCAGGAGCGCGACAACCACCGTCAGCGTGGCCACGATGGTCGGATTGCCGACCTCGGCGACCGCCTCGATGGCCGCTTGAACGCGGCTGCGCTCGCCGTTCATGCTCCAATGCCGCGCGATGTTCTCGATCACAACAATCGCGTCATCGACGAGAATACCGATAGAGAAGATCAGCGCGAACAGGCTCACCCGGTTGATGGTGTAGCCCATGATCCAGGAGGCGAACAAGGTGAGCAGGATCGTCGTCGGGATGACGATCGCCACCACAATGCCTTCGCGCCAGCCGATGGCAAACACGATCAGCGCCACGATGGAAACCGTCGCGAGCGCGAGGTGGAACAGGAGCTCGTCAGCCTTCTCGCTGGCGGTTGCGCCGTAGTTCCGGGTGACCTGGACGTCGATGTCCTCCGGCAATGCCGCGCCACGCAGCTGCTCCAGCCTTTGGACGAGGCTGGCCGCGATGTCCACAGCGTTGGCGCCGGCCCGCTTGGCGATGGCGATCGAGACAGCGGGCACATGCGTCAGCTCGCCATTCTTGTCTTTGGCGAATTGCCAGCTTCGTTGCTCAAGCGGCTTGCCGCCGACGACAACCTTGGCAACGTCTTTTACGTAGACTGGCCGCCCGTCGCGCGTCGTGAGCAACAGAAGCCCGATATCGGGCACTCCCTGAAGCGTTTGCCCCGCCACAACCGGCACGGACTGGCCTTGGTCGCGAATCTGGCCCGCAAGGAAGGACCGGTTCGCCGAGCGCACCTTGTCGATGAGCTGGGCCAGCGTTACGCCATAAAGCGAAAGCTTCTCGGGATCGGGCTCAACCCGGATCTGGTCGGGCCGTCCGCCGACGATATAAGTGAGGCCGACATTGTCGATCTTGGAAAGCTCGATCCGCAGATTTTCGGCGAGGTGGTAGAGCGAGTTGTCTGTCCAGCGCTCGGCCGCCCCGGGCTTTGGCGACAGCGTGAGGCCGACGATGGCGACATCGTCGATGCCGCGCCCGACGATCAAAGGCTCGGGAATGCCGATGGGAATGCGGTCCATATTGGCGCGCACTTTCTCATGGACGCGCAAAATAGCGTCGTCCGAATTCGTGCCGACAAGAAAGCGCGCGGTTACGAGAACCTGATCGTCATTGGTCGTGCTGTAGACGTGCTCGACGCCGTTGATCGCCTTGACGATGGTTTCGAGCGGGTCGGTCACCAGCCGTGCTGCGTCCTGAGCCTTGAGGCCATCCGCCCGAACCAGGATGTCGACCATCGGCACCGAGATTTGCGGCTCTTCCTCGCGCGGCAGCTGAACAAGCGCGATGCCGCCCAGCATCAAAGCGGCGAGCAGAATGAGAGGCGTCAGCGGAGAAGCGATGAACGCCTTGGTAAGATTGCCTGAGAGACCGAGCTTCATGGCCGCACCAGCCTGTCGCCGGGTCTCAGACCAGCGAGCACCTCGATTCCGCCGCCGCCTTCGAGCCGGGCTTGCTGCCCTGGCTGGACGACGACGTCCATGGTCGTGCCGTCGTCTTGCTTGATGCGCGCATAATCAAGGCCGAAATGCTTGAAGAGATAGTCTTGGGGAACGACAATGGTGTCGCGCTTGCCCGCCGAAATCCAGACGACAACACGCTCGCCGACAAAGTACTTGCCGAGCCCGTCAGCCTGCGCGTCCGCGATCACGCGGCCATCCTGCACCTCGGGATAGACGAGGGAGATGACGCCCTTGCCGAGTGGCGCGTCGCTTGCCGCAAGTTCGCGGCCGCCGATGATCACCGGGTCGCCTGTCTTGATGAAGCGGGCATGCCGCTCCGGAAGCTCGAGCCGCAGCACATAAGCATTGGCGGCGATCTTGGCAATCGCCTCGCCGGGCATGACAACCGCGCCGACGGTCACGGGGATCGTGAGCACGCGGCCCTGCGCGGGCGCAAGCACTGCGCCTTCCTGGACCTGCTGGGTAATGACCGACCGCTCCGCCTCGCCGGACTTCAGGGCATTCGAAGCGACCTCGGAGGCCGCGCGCGCTTCATCGAGCTTGGCGCTGGCGGCGTAGCCGTGCTGGGCAAGCTGCTCCTGACGCTGCAACTCGGCCTTCGCGGTCTCAGCCCGTGAGCGAAGGCCGATGATCTGGGCATCGAGCGCCTTCATTCTCAGTGCCAGCTTGTCGTCCACAACAGTTGCGAGCACATCGCCGGGCTGCACTTCGCTGCCGCGTTTTATGACGAGCGACGTGATGGTGCCGCCGGTGCGGACGCGGGCGTTGATTTCGTCGGTGCTGCGAATGGTTGCGAAGACGGCCTTCATATCATCGATGGCGCTTTTCTTGACCTCGAACACGTCCTCTGCCTTGGCCGAAGCGCTCATCGCGCCGATCGACAAGGCTAGCGCTAGCATCAAAACGTAGAATGCCGAAGGTGGCCTTATGAGTGCCTTGCCTGAAATCCGGTTTGTCATTTTCTCAATCCCCTTGCGGGTTCTCAATCCCCTTGCCGGCGAGTCGCGGTACTGTATCGCGGCGTGAGTCAAGTTTGGGCTTTTCATTTCTCGAAACGGATACTAGGTATAGCGAGAGGAAATTTCAAGTATTTCGTATATACGATAGTATGAAGATAAAGACCGGAAAAATGTCGCAAGCCGCGAACGGCGCTGTCGGGCTGCTTCAATCGCTCGGGAACAAGTTGCGGCTGATGATCATGTGCCAGCTGATCGACGGCGAGAAGTCTGTGGGGCAGCTCGCTGAACTCGTGCAAGCGCGCGAACCACCTCTCCCAGCATCTGGCGCTTCTACGGAAGGACAGGCTGGTGACGACGAGGCGGCAAGGCCAAACGATTTTCTACGCGATAGCGAGCGATCCGGCGCGGCGGCTCATGGAAACGCTTTACCAAATCTATTGCGTGCGACCCTAGCGCCAGGACCGGGGGTTCTTGCGTTGCTGCCCATCCCCCATGCAGAAGATCTCGTAAAGAAGCGCGATCACGCGTTTGATGTCGTCGTCCGCGATGTTGTAGTAGACGGTCTTACCTTCTCTTCTGCGTCGTCACAAGGCCGTCGAGCCTCAGACGTGCGAGTTGTTGCGAGACCGTGGGCTGGCGCAGCGACAAGCTGTTTTCGAGGTCTGTAACCGAGCGCTCTTTCTCGGAGAGAAGACAGAGAAGGAGCAGCCTCGTCTCATGGGAGAGGGCTTTCAAGAACTCGCTCGCGAGGCGGGCATTGTGGATCATGCTCTCGATCTGCGGCACGACTTCAACCGCCGTCTCGGCCTCCATTCCGAGCTTCTCGGCATGAAGGCTCATTTCTTCGGTGGTCATAAATTCTCTTCCACATTGGATTGCGATTTTTCAATGACTGACATTATAATATATGAATATCCCCGTCTCTGGAAGCTCAGCGCCCCTCTTTTTTGGAGGGACGGCTCGGCTGCGCGAATACCGAATACTTAAAAGGCGTTACGCCTTCGAACCCGCAGCATCATGACCCTCGCTGCCGGCCGATCATGTCACATTTAAGCAAAGACGGGGGAGCCAACACAGCATGGCCGATACGAATGGAAACGCGTGGAGCGAGCGGCGGGCGCGCGTTCAAGTCTATATGCCGGGCTTTATGCTCAGCCTGGTTTTGGCCATGGCCGCAAGCTTCATCTCCATCGGCTATGGCGGGCCGACCATCCTCTTCGCGCTTCTTCTGGGGATGGCCTTCAACTTCGTTACACAGGATGTGCGCTTCACGCCGGGGCTTGAGTTCACCGCCAAAGAAATTCTCAGGATCGGCGTGGCGCTTCTAGGCGCCCGAATTACCGCCGCCCAGGTCACCGGCCTTGGCTGGTCCACTCTCGGGGGCGTTACAGCGGCAGTCGTCCTGACTGTTGCTGTTGGCTTTCTTGCCGCCCCTTTGGCCGGGATGAAGAGGCGTTTCGGCGTGCTGACCGCTGGCGCGGTCGCCATTTGCGGCGCTTCCGCAGCCGCTGCCATCGCCGCGGTGCTGAAACGCGACGAAAACCACGAGCGCGATATGGCCTTCACCATCATCGGCGTGACGACGCTCAGCACTGTCTCCATGGTGCTCTACCCGCTGATTACAAAGCTTTTGCAACTCAGCCACGCGGAGTCCGGTGTCTTCCTCGGCGGCACAATCCACGATGTCGCTCAGGTGGTCGGCGCGGGCTACAGCGTGTCGCCTGAAACGGGCGACGTCGCAACAATCGTCAAGCTCTTGCGCGTCGCACTCCTGCTTCCCGTCGTTCTTGTGGTTTCCCTTGTCGAGCGGACAAAGAACGGCGGCGCGGCGAGCGGCGAGGGCTCAAAACTCATTCCGAACTTCCTTCTGGTTTTTATCGCGATCGTGGCTCTCAACAGCTTTGGGCTGATCCCGGGCTTCCTTCAATCAGCGATGAGCGATGCCTCCCGCTGGTGCATCGTCATTTCAATCGCGGCGCTTGGTATAAAGACGTCACTCGCCGCGCTGGCGAAGGTTGGGCATCAGGCGATCCTGCTGATGGTGGCGGAGACGGCCTTCATTGCTGTTCTCGTCATGACGCTTGTCAGGTTCGGCTAAGCGAACTTCGCAAACCTGGCCACGGATTGTCATTGCAGACGCCGCTTGCTCCGCTTCGTCATCCCGGCCAAGCGAAGCGCGAGCCGGGATCGCAAAAAAGTAAAGCGCTTCAAACTATTACGATCCCGGATAAGGCTTCGCCTTTCCGGGCTGACAGAAGCGGCGATCCGTTGGCGCGTCCGGCAAACTCTGCTTAGCCAGGCTGGGTTCTCCGGCTTCGCCAACCAGAGCGGGAAGGGTGAAGCGGCTGACTTTCGCAACTAAAGATTGAAGTTTTCGTGAGTTAGTTATATAACTCCCATGCCTGGATGGGCAGGCGGCGCGCCCATGACCGCGAACCGAGTCTCGCGTAGCAAATCGGTTCGCGGTCATACTCTGTGTAACCCGCAGAAGAAACGCAGCCTGTTTCTTTTTCGTCCGCGCGAGATGGCCGAGCCTGTGTGCGTTCTAAGGCACGGGCTGCAAGGTTCCCCCCAGGCAATGTGGTTATGGGGGGCCTTTCCTTTTTCGTGAGGCCACATATGGGCGGTTCCCCGACCCCCTCCACACCGCAACAGGACGACACCCCGCAGGAGCCCAGCGATCCCCTGGAAGAACCGCCGTTTGGGCCGGGGAAGTAGCGGGCATTGGGACGACGCCGGGGGTAACTTTTAGTCGTACTGTGTCGCCGGCGTGCTTTTCAATCCGAAGGAATCTGATAGGGGGAGCTTAGTGCAAGCAACCTACTGCATCGAGGTTTGAAGAAGGGGACGCCTCCCATGAATGAGAAAGAAGTTCTGACTGAGTTCGAAGAGAACCGCCGTCAGTCAAGCCTGCTTTCAACGTTCGAAGAGATTGCGCAAACCTTCTTGAGTTCGGTGAGTGGCAAGCGAGGAAACGGAAAGCTCTTTACATCTCTGCAGGATTATCTTGATGGCTCTGTCTTGACGAACGGTGCTTACTGCAGGCGCAGGACTGTTCTTCTCGCGATCCACGATCTGAAGGATGAATTGGAAGCCCCTTCAGCGCTGCAGAGCAAAACGCTGGCAAAGTTGGAGCTGTTGCACATACGCCCAGTGCCGCGAGTGAAGTTCTATCAAGACATCGCGACGGCCATCCTCAGAATGGAGGTCGTTATCAGGCTCGAGGCCATGCAAGCCCTGGCTGAACCGGCACTTGGGACCGCAGGGCAGCTGGCGCCCGCCGTTGGGCAGACGCGTAAGCCGCGGCCCTGGGCTAGAGGCGCAAAGACCCTGCTAAGACGTGCCGACGGGTCAATGTCGAAGCTTGGGAAAATTGGGCATGGGCTGGCCGCGATAGCTTTCTGCGCAGGAGCGGTCACGTTTCTCAACAGTGAGCATGTGGGCAAGCTCCATACCGGCGCGCCGGCCCAACTCGCGGCCAACAATCTCGAAACGCCAGCGGATACCAAAAGGCGCGCCCGTGACTGCGTACCTTTTTCAAATGACGGCTTGGCCAGGCAAATCGATGGGAATGCCTGCACGCTTGGAGCATCGCCGGCTTACAGTCAGAAGAAGCTTCCTGCAGTTGGGAATTCCTTCAACGCCGCTGAGCTTGTGATCCATTCGGCATTGACCGAGGCAGGTCTTGACTCCGTAGCAGCACCGTCTCCCCTGGATGCCTCACCCGTTCTGCCCAACCATTCTCCATGGGCAACAAGCGTAGAAGCCAATAATTCTGCGAGAACAGCCGAAGTGAAGACGCAGTAGCAGGTGCGTTTGGGAGCGGCAACGCCGCCTGCTCAAAGGACAATTACCGAGATTAGCTTTTGGCGCCATTGCGGACGCCCAATGAGCGCCATACGATGAGGCCTTCCACGCGCGTCGTGGGAGGCATAACCACTCTCGATAGGCTCCTGCATTGAACCCAGTTACAAACGCCGAGGCTTGGACGGGCGTCGCCGACTGCCTCGCCTGCAACATTCGACAGTCCGTCCTCTTTGCCGGATTGGAGGAAGGGGATTTCAATGAGATTCACCGGCCCATCGATCAGCTCAATTACGCGGCAGGCGCAACGATCTACCGGGCGTGCGAAGAAGGCGTCTCGCTTTTCACCATTCGCACAGGACTCGTAAAGCTGTCGCACTACCTCCCTGACGGCAGCCAGCGGATCGTTCGTCTTTTACGAAAGACCGATATTCTCGGGCTGGAGTGCATTCAAGCCGACATGTACCACCACACGGCCATCGCGCTTCAGCCGACCGAGGTTTGCCGTCTCCAGGCGTCCTGCGTGAAGCGTTTACTGCGCGGCAACCAACGGCTCTTCCACACTCTCATGGCGCATTGGTATCGCGCGCTGAGCAACTCCGACCGCTGGATTACCGAGCTTTCAACCGGGACAGCTCGCGAACGCGCCATCCGCCTGCTTCTCTGGCTTTCGGAACTCGAAGCAGCCGACACATGCAGCCTGTTCAGCCGCGAAGACTTGGGCGCGGTTCTTGGGCTCACCACTGAGACCGCGAGCCGGACGATGGCCGAACTGAAACGGCAGGGACTGATCAAGGAAGACAGCCCCAATCGCTTTTCCTGCGATACCGTCAAGTTGCGTCAAATCGTGGGAGCTTGAGCGTCTCGGGAACCCCAATCAGTGGGTCGGACGAATGGCTCCCGCGAGGCGCAGGAGGACTCCGGGGACCAGAAGCGCAAGTCCGACAAGCCAGAACGGCTTTCTGTCCATTCTGATCCAAGCATCGTCGAAACTCGTCGTTGTTTCCAATCCGAGAACGATGGCCGCCACCTGAAATCCCAGGAACAAAATGCCAAGCAGGATAAGCAGACGCCCCATTAGACGCAGGAGTCCCGTGCCGCGATGGTTGAGGACCCAGGCGAACAGCGCGAGCCATCCGATGAACAATATGATTGCCCCCGCATAGGCAATCTGCGTGGTGTACGGAGTGAGCTGGGCCACGAGATCAAGTGTCGTTTGCTTCATGAACGTTCCTTCCGATCTTGTCTTGGATTGTATTCTTAATCGATTTCAGAGATGCAGCTCAAGTGACGCATCTGCGAAATTCGATGTGGCTTCAGCGGCGCGTTCCCGGTGCGAACGCACGAAGGCCACGAAGCGCTCGACCCAAGGGTTGTGCGGGCTCGATCGCAGATGGGAGAAGCTCGCGATGAGATTGCCGATCACGATGCCGTCGCGGCCAGCGCCCATTCCTACGCCGCGCGCAACGCGATAGGCAAACCGATGGCCCTCGCTCAAATTTTCCAAAGCGGCATAATGAAATTCATGCCCCGGAATTCTTGTCTTTGATGCGCTTTCGGCAGAGGGCCAGGGCGAGTTTTCCGTTTCTTCCAGGAGCACGAGCCCGCGCCCTTGCGGCCGGTCATACATGACGGCGTCCGCCGGAACGATGCCCACCATTTGATGCGACACGCCCTTCCATTGGATGGAGCGCGCCAGATACATCAGGCCGCCGCATTCGGCATAGGTGGGAAGGCCAGCGCGAATGCGGCGCGCGATGTCTGCGCGCAGTTCGGCGTTGGCTTCGAGCGCAGCCGCCTGCGTCTCCGGAAAACCGCCGCCGATGAAGAGGCCGTCTGCATCGGGCAGCCGGTTGTCGGAGAGTGCATCGAAGAAGCAGAGCTTCGCGCCCGCGCGCTCAAAGGCTTCGAGATCGTCGGCGTAATAAAAACCGAATGCGCTGTCGCGGGCGACCGCGATGCGAATTCGCTGGCTGTGGCGCGGCGGCGGGGGAAGCGGAACGCCCGTTCTGCAGTGCTGGCGCGGCGCGGCCGATTGCAAGAATGCGGTCCACATCCACGCCATCCTCGACGGCAGTTCTCAGCCTTGCGATGATCGCGCGAAGTTCCGGCGTTTCGGATGGCGTCATGAGCCCGAGGTGGCGCTCCGTGATCGCGAAATCCTTGTTCCGCGGCACGGCGCCAATCACCGGAATGTCCGTGTAGCGATCCAGCGCCTGGCGCATTTTGTCCTGCTGCCGGGCGCGTGCCGACTTTGTTGAGGATGATGCCAGCGATATTCGTTTCGCGGTCGAACGTCTGATAGCCTAAAACGAGCGGCGCGATGCCTCGCGTCATTCCCAGCGTGTCGATGACCAGAATGACAGGCGCATTGAGCAGCTTCGCGAGCGCCGCGCTCGAGTCGCGCCCTTCAAGGTCGACGCCGTCATGCAGGCCCTTGTTGCTCTCGATCAACGCAAAATCTGCAGCCGCCTCTCGCGCCGCCGCGCAATCGCGGATTTCCGCGTTTGTATGCGTATTGAAGTCGAGATTGTAGCAGGGCCTGCCGCTCGCATGCGCCAGCCACATGGGGTCGATGTAGTCCGGCCCCTTCTTGAAGGTCTGGACGGCGAGCCCGCGTGCGGCAAGCGCTGCGGCGAGCCCAACCGAGAGGGTGGTTTTCCCCGAGGACTTATGCGCCGCCGAAAGGAGAACCCGCGCCATGACTATGCAACCGCTCGCAACCGGTCGCGGCCTTCCCACATGGCGGTCGCCTGCTCCTCGGCCGCCTCCATTGTCTCAGCTCGGCCCAACGCCTTCAAAGCGATGGCCAGCGTTCCGGTTATGGACGCCTCGCCATACTCGTCTCTTGCTTCCCCGCGCAGAACCGCGGTCAGACGATCGAGGTTCATATCCTCCTCGGGGGCCTGGCGGGGATCGGAAGTGAGAACCGGCCAGCGCTCTTCATCGACCGCCCCATCATGGACGGTTAGCACCTCGCAAGGCTTGTTCGGGCGCCGCTCGATCTCGCCGCCCTCGCCGCGGAACACCGCCATGTGCGGCTGTTCGAGAAGAAGCGCGGCCTTCTGGTGGATTTGCATGTAACCGGGATGAAAGACCCCCTGGAGCATCACCGGCGCCTCAAACGGATTGAGCATGCGCGAGAGCGTGTGCACCGGCGAACGCAATCCAAGGATCGAACGCAACCCGAAAAGGTTCGCAAGAATGGGATTGATCGCCTCGAGAGGCATATAGGCGAAATTGCGCTGGGCAAGATGCGACGCCGCTTCCTCGAAGCTCCAGGCGACAGGGATGCGCAAGCGCTCCAGAACATCGCGGGTATAGATGCGGCCCGCGGTGTGACCGTCCGCGCCGTGCATGAAAACCTTTGTGCCGTTCCGGGCAAGCATGAGCGCGGAGAGGATGTACCACGGCAACTGGCGGCGCTTGCCCGCGTACGACGACCAGTCGACATCGACCTTTGGCAGGGGCGAGGGAAGCGTCATGGCTGCGCGCGCGGCGCGGACAAAGCCCGCAATCTCCTCGGCGCTTTCCTCCTTGATCCTGAGAAGCATGAGGAACGCGCCAAGCTGCTCGGGCAGCACCTCTCCGGCGAGGATCATCGCCATCGCCTCTTGCGCTTCCTCGACGGTCAGCGAGCGGGATAGCGTCTTGCCGCGGCCAAGAATTTGCACGAAGCGCGCGAAGGGGTGAGGGGGGCGGATCATAGGGGGCTCCGTATTGTATCAGGCTTCGGCGCGGCGCGGCAAGAAAGGCAGAAGCTTCAGCGCGACACCTGTCAAAAGCATGGCGACGGAAATGCCGCTCACGCCAAGCAGAACTTCAGGCAGCGACGGCCAATAGCTGGCTATGACGCCGTCGTAGAAGGAGCTCGAAACCTCCATGCCGGGGAAAATCTGCAGCGGATAAGCCTGACCTCCGATGATTGTAAAATACATCTGGGCCAGGCCGCCGATGAGGAAGAACGGCGCCGCGATAGCCATCGATGTCCAGGCATTGCGGCCCTTCCCGAAGAAGACGAGGATCGTGAGCGGCAAGAGCAGGCCGAGCCAGATCTGGCCGATCCAGAACATCAGCGTGTAGATGCCGCCGTCGCGCAGGAGGAAGGCTTCCACATTGCGGTAGTTCGTCCCGTAGAGCTTCGTCAGATGAAAGACTGCTGTAAGGTACAGGACCGATTGGGCGAAAATGATGAAGAGCCCGCGGAACTTGTTAAGCATGTCTTCGCTGATGAGTTCCTGCCGTGTCTCCCGGCACATCGTCATGATAACGAGCACGGTGAACGCCAGCCCGTAGAGGAAAGAGGAGGCAATGAACAAAATCGCCATGAGCGCGGAAGAGTAAGCGTCGCGCGCGATAAGGAAGCCGAAGATCGAGCCGGTGCCGGTCGTCAGCGCGAAGCGCCAGAAGAAGGCCAACCCGCCAACCACCTTTGTCGGCGTGACGGAACGCGAGACGCGCCGGTCCATCATAACGAAGAGGTAGACAATGACGACAGCCACGAAGCCCGTATACAGGTAGATATTCCAGGCGAAAATCGACCGGAAATTATAGGTCGTCATCGCAACAATCAGGCGGTCGGGGCGGCCCAAATCCAGCACAAGCACCACGAGTCCGCCGATAAGCAAAGCGATGGCCAAAACGCCGGAGAGCCGCGCGTAGGGCTTGTAGGCAAGCGCATTGAATACGGACGAGAAGGAGGCGACGTTCAGCACTCCCGAAGCCGCCACGATCAGGAAAACTGCGAAGACGTGCGGCGTGCCCCAAACGATCTGGTTCGACATGCCCGTGACGATGTGGCCATGCTCTTCCATGTAGAAGGCCGCGCTCAGCCCGACCGCGATGACAAACAGATGAAAGGCGAGAAGCCCCCAGAAAAACCTGCTGTGATCCGTGAGACTATGATAAGCGGTTCTTGCCATCCCTGACCCCGCGCCACCCAGCGGCGGCGCTTCTCTTAGATGTTTGTGTAATAGACGCCCGTATTGCAGCCCAGGCCTTCGCGAAGGCGGATCGCGCGATAGGTCGTGACGCGCTTGGCGATCTCGCTGGAAGGATCGTTCAGGTCGCCGAAAAGCATGGCGCCACTGCCCTTGGTCTGGCACGCCTCGACGCAGTGCGGGATGCCGCCTGTGTCGATACGGCTCGCACAGAACGTGCAGCCTTCGACCGTCCCTTTTCCGCGGGGCGCATCAGGCTGCTGATCCTCCACAGGCTCATGCACGAAAGACCGCGCCTTGTAGGGGCAGGCCATCATGCAGTAGCGGCAGCCGATGCAGATATGGCGGTCCACCAGCACAATACCGTCTGCACGTTTGAAAGAGGCGCCTGTGGGGCAGACATCGACGCAAGGCGGATTCGCGCAGTGCTGGCACATGACCGGGACCGAGAAAGCCATGCCGCTATTCGGAGATTTCGCATTCACTTTCCGGATCCACTGCGAGTCGGTCTCGGGATGCCCGGTGTTTTTCCAGCCAAATGCATCGGAGCAGGCATCGACACAGATAGAGCAACCCTCTTTGCACTTGCTGGCATCGATGAGAAGCGCCCAGCGCACCTTCGAAGAAGCAGGCGCTGTTTCGTTGGCAGCCGCCTCGCTCATGGCGTAAAGCGTAACGCCGGGCGCGAGCAGCGTCGCCGTCAGGGCTGCTGCACTCTTCAGGAAAGCGCGCTTGCCGGTATCGATGGGCTTGCCTTCCGTCATGGGCGGTTCTCCTGAAGGACCGTCGCCGCGGCCGCCAAGTCTGAGGGAATGGCCCGTTCAGCGCTTTGCGTATTGTCTGGGCCCGGCCGCGAAGAATGGCACTCGAAGCAGTCGATGGAGACGGCCGCAAAGTCGTGGCAGCTCCGGCAGAAGTGCCGGGAATCCGAGTAGTTCACGGGGTGGCCATCCGCTCCCTTCACGACGTGACACTCCATGCACCCTGCAATGCTGAAGGGCTTGCCGCGCACGCCCTCATGGACGGTCTCGTCGCGCTGATGCTTCATCATGCTCATGTGATTGCGCCGCATGAATTCGGTGGGCGCTACGCAGTGCTCGCCCTTGCCCTTGGGCGGCTGCGGCATGAGCCCTTCCGCGAAGGCGGATGCGTTCGCAAAAGCAAAGAGAAGCGCGATGACAGCCGCCAGTCTCATGCCGCGCCCCTTTCGTCATCCCGGAAACGCGCTGCGCATTATCCGGGATCGCCGAGAACTCGAGGCCGCGTTTGTTACGATCCCGGATAAGCGCTGAAGCGCTTTCCGGGATGACGCGGAGAAGGCAGTTGCCGGAGCGCATCCGCATTACTCCCCGAGGCCCATCTGGATGTAGCCCGTGGGGCAGACATCCTGGCAGATGTGGCAGCCGACGCACTTGTTGTAATCGGTCTCGACATAGCGCCCGACCGCACGCTCCTTCTTCGGAACGCGGTCGATGGCCTTTTGCGGGCAATAGACAAGGCAGGCGTCGCATTCGAAGCAGAGCCCGCAGCTCATGCAGCGCTTGCCCTCGGCCACGGCCTGCTCTTCCGTGAAGGGAACGATACGCTCCCCGAAATCGCCGATGACCGATTCCGCGCTGACGTGGCGCTCCGGCCGCTTGTTACGTGGCGTATGGGGGAAGTGCCCTTTGAAAAGAGCGGTGTGCGGGACGATCTGCGCCGCCGAGCGATCCTCGTAATTGTGGATTGCGAACTGGGCCGACGACGTTCCGCGGCTCTGCTGGTGATCGTAAGGCTGAGGATCGAGGCCGCGCTGGTGCAGCTCTTCCAGCAGGTTGAACTGATGCACATCCACTTTCGGGCGCTTGTCCTGGGGATTGCCGCCGAGGAAATGCGTAACTGTTTCAGCGGCAACGCGGCCGTGGCCGATGGCGGTGGTCAGAAGATGAGGCCGCACGGCGTCGCCGCCCGCGAAGTGCTTCTCCGTGCCCCTAACCCTGTATACGGCGTCGATAGCAATTCCGCCCTTGCCGCTGCTCAGCCGTTCAAGGCCATCGGCGAGATCCGCCATCTGCCCGATAGCCGAAATGACCACGTCGCAGGGGATCTCGAACTCCGTGCCCTCCGTGGGGACCGGCGTCATGCCTTTCATGGTGCATTGGCACAGCTTGATCGCCGTGGCGCGCCCCGTCTCATCCGTGATGATTTCGAGGGGCATGACGCCACCGCGGATGTCGACGCCTTCGCGCAGCGCATCCTCGCGCTCGCGGGCCGCCGCAGTCATCTCTTTAAGCGGGAAAAGGGAGGTCAGCACCGCCTGGACGCCCTCGCGGCGGATGGTTCCCGCCACATCATGGGCTGTATAGCCGAGAACCTCCACACCGGCCTCATCATGCTCTGCGTGCTGGCTGATGTGTCCGATACGGCGCGCGACCGAAGCCACGTCGATCGAGGTATCGCCGCCGCCGATCACGACGATGCGCTGCGCGGTCGAAAACAAGAGGCCGCGGTTGAAGTCATCCAGGAATTCGATGCCGGTCAGGCAGTTCTCGCCGCCCCAGCCCGGCACGGGAAGTCCACGTCCCTTCTGCGCACCGATTGCCCAGAAGATGGCGTCGAAACCGGCCTCAAGCTCTTCAAGGCTGATGTCGCGGCCCACCTTCGTCTTGAGCCGGAGGTCGATTCCAAGATCGAGGATGCGGCCGATCTCGGCATCGAGCTTCTTGCGTGGCGTGCGATACTCAGGAATGCCATAGCGCATCATGCCGCCGAGCTGGTCGTGCGCCTCGAACAGCGTGACCGCATGGCCCTTCCGCCGAAGGAAATACGCCGCCGCAAGACCGGCAGGACCGCCGCCGATCACCGCCACCTTCTTACCTGTGCCGGGGCCGGCCGCGGGCGCCTTCAGGCCATGCTCGATGGCCCAGTCGCCGACATATTGCTCGACGCCGTTGATGCCGACGAAATCGTCAACCTCGTTGCGGTTGCAGCCATCCTCGCACGGCGCGGGGCAGACGCGCCCCATCACGGAAGGGAATGGATTAGCTTCCATCATGCGGATGAAGGCATACTCTTGCCAGGGCATGCCCTGGACCGGCGGCTTGTCCATGCCGCGCGCGATGGAAAGCCAGCCGCGAATGTCGTGGCCTGAGGGGCAGCTTCCCTGACACGGCGGCGTCTTATGCACGTAGGTCGGGCATTTGTGGGAGCGGTCGGCCTGGAAAATCTTCTGCGTGAGATCCGGCCAGTTCCACATGCTCTCGCCTTCTTCGAAGCGGCGGAATGTGTGCTCGTCTGGAGCCCCTTCACTACGATCCATTACTCTGCTTCCTCCTCGTCGGCCGCATTCGCTGGCTCGTCTTCTTTCGCTGGCTCCGCCGATGGCGCAGGCGCGTGAGCTTCGGCTTTCGCCGTCAATTCCTCTTCCTGCCTTGAGCCGGTCAGCACGATGGCGTTCGAAACCATCTGGTGCACGCTGACGATCGACTCCCTGTCGAAGCCAAAACTCGGCAGCACCTTGGAGAACTGCGCTTTGCAGATCGCGCAGATGGCCGCCATATGCGTCACGCCGTGCACGTCGGCGACTTCTCGCAGCGCCTTCATGCGGGGCGATGCGCCCTTTATGCGGATGTCCATCAGCTCGTCGGTCAGAAGGCCGCCGCCCCCGCCGCAACACAGTGTCCCCTCGCGGATCGTGTCCGGGTCCATGTCGTAGTAGTGGTTGCAGCTGGCGCGGAGAATCGCGCGCGGGATCTCGAACTGGCCGCCCGGCATGTCGCCCATGCGCGAGGCGCGC
This sequence comes from uncultured Alphaproteobacteria bacterium, assembly GCA_963833565.1. Lineage (GTDB taxonomy): Bacteria > Pseudomonadota > Alphaproteobacteria > Rhizobiales > Rhodomicrobiaceae > Rhodomicrobium. Next base: position 93,590 of record CAWHYO010000034.1, on the reverse strand, counting down.
GCAACATTGCAGCTGTCGTGGAAGGTCAGCCGCATATGGTCGTTCTTCGACTTGTCGAGGCGGATTTTTCCCTTCTGGATCAGATCGTAGGTGAACTCGCAGATATGCTGCGGGATGGGATAGCGCTTATCGAGGAAGTCGAATGGCCCCGCCAGCGTGTTGAGAAAGTTATAGGCGACGCGCCAGGCATGGCCGCACTCGCCGAAAACAAGCCGCTTCACCTTCAGCGCGCGCGCCGCGTCGGCAATCCGCAGCGCGACCTTTTGCATGTTGTCGTAGGAGCCGATGAACATGCCGAAATTGGCGGCCTCGGAGGCATGCGAGCTGAACGTCCAGGACACGCCCGCCTCATGCATCACTTTCGCGTAACCGATCAGCCCTTCCATATGCGGGGAAGCGAAGAAGTCCGCGCTTGGCGTGACAAGCAGAATGTCCGCGCCCTCTTCATCGACCGGAAGCCGCACAGCGCACGCCCGTTTCCTCTTCGATCTCTTCCTCGAGCCCCGCAAGCGTCGCTTTCAGCGCTTTCGGCGGCAGGCCGAGATTGTTGCCGATCTTGTAGACCTTGCCGATGATTTCGTTGCAGTATTTCTGCCCCATGCCGATCGTGTCCATGATGTCACGCGCGGCCATGGAGATTTCGGCGGTGTCGATCCCGAACGGGCAGTAGACGGAGCAGCGCCGGCACTGGGAGCATTGATGGAAGTAGCTGTACCACTCGTCCAGCACTTCGCGTGTCAGATCTTCCGCGCCGACGAGCCAGGGCGCGATCCGGCCGGATAGCGTGAAGTAGCGGCGGTAGACCTTGCGGAGCAGGTTCTGGCGCGCGACCGGCATGTTGTTGGGGTCGCCGGTGCCGAGGAAATAATGGCACTTGTCGGTGCAGGCGCCGCAGCGGACGCAGCCGTCGAGATAGAAGCGAAGCGCCCGGTTGTTCTTGACGAGTTCGCCGAGCCTCAGGATCGCCTTTTCCTGCCAGTTCTCGACAAGCTCGCCCGGAAAGCCAAGAGCCGACTGCATGGCCGCGGACGCCGGATAGGGCTTGCTCTTGGCCATCGCCCCGTAGGCAAGCTCGGGAATTTCCAGCGGGTCCGGATGCAGCGGGCTTTCGGACGGTTCCTGCGTTTCAATTTGGTCCACAGCGTCCCCCTATGCCTTGCTGACGGCGGCGCGAGCGCTTGAATAGCGGCGCTCGCGAGGATTGTCGGCCTGATTGCGCGAGGGGCTGAAGAAGACGCCAGGGGCGTGCAGAAGCTTCGAGAAGGGGAAGATGACCATCAGCACCGCGACAAGCGCCAGATGAGTGAGGAGCAGCGGATCGGCCGGAAGCGGCTGCCAGTCGAAGGCCATAAGCCCGAGGATGAACCCCTTCACCGAAACGATATCGGTGTGCGCCACGAACTTCATCGCCAGCCCCGACGCGCCGATCGCGATCATGAGCAGCAGAACCAGATGATCGAAGGCATCGCTGATGTAGCGCATGTGCGCCATGGTCACGCGCCGGACCCAAAGCGCAAAAAGCGCGGCCACCATCGCGAAACCGGCATAGAGGCCGAAGGGCTGCATCAGGGATACCAGCGGCCAGACAGGCTCAGTGAAGTAGCGCAGATGGCGGAAGAGCACGAGAGCCAGCGACACGTGGAAAACCCAGCCGAACAGCCAGATCCATTTGTTGGACTTGAACAGGCTTTCGAAGACGGTGACTTCCCGCAACATGCGGAGCATCGCTCCCGCCCGCGTCGTCGGGGCAGGGGTCGTCGGAATCTTGAGAGGGACCGGCGTCCTCGCATACTGCCATACGCGCAAAACGAGCCCGGCAGCGAAGATAGCTGCCGCGACGTAGAATATGACCGCGTAGATCGTGGTTTGCACGCTAACCTGTCCCTAGTTCCCAGTTCTTCGACTGGTTTTCACGCTAGCCGTCATGGCCGGGCTTGACCCGGCCATCCAGCTGAAGGAGTCGCTGTTTCCTGGATGGCCCCCTCAAGGGCGGCCATGACAAACAGTTAAACGCAGCCGGTCGGCTTCGGCAGTCCGCCGATTTTGCACGCCTGCTTCGCGGGGCCGTAGGGGAACAGCGTATAAAGATACTTCTGGTCGCCCTTCTCCGCACCGAACTTCTTCTTCATCTCCTTGACGAGAACGCGAATTGCCGGCGCGATCTGGTATTCGTCATAGTATTCGCGTAGAAAATCGATGACTTCCCAATGCTCGGGCTTCAATTCGATATTCTCGCTCTTCGCAATAAGGAGTGCGAGATCCTTGTTCCAGACATTGATGTCTTTGAGGTAGCCTTCCTCGTCGTGCTCCGCGACGATATCGCCAACCTTATATTCCATGCTCATAATGTTCTGCTCCGTTCGTTTATGCAGTTTGCGGCTGCTTATAGCCAAGCGACAGTGCGCCCGTGTTGTGTCACGAGATCGACAAAGCCGCCGTAATCGACAACCTTGATGCCGTCGATCACATCCTCAGGTTTGATGCCTCGGGCCGCCAGATCGGAGGCCAGCACGAAGACGCCGCCGCTTTCCAGCGCGGCCTTTACAACAGCACTCACAGAGGATCCCTTGCGAGCCGCGACAACCCCGTCTTCGATCATGATCATGGCGTCGCCCGCGATCATGTGGTGGGCGCAACTTTGGAGCGAGTTTCGCTCGAAGGGAGACTTGTTCACCGTGTGAAGAGTGGACATGGCTTTCAAAACTCCCAGATCAGAAGCTCAGGACGACATCTTGGTCGGCGATGACCGCCGCCATTTCAGCGCGGCTCACTGGAATGATCGAGGGCTTCTCCGCGTAATCATCGTCCTCGTCCTCGTAGGTGACCGGCATCAGGTCTTCGAGCGTGAGCCCGCGCTCAGCGAGCGACTCGCGCTCGACGTAGAGCTTGCGCACGTCGTAGTCGCCGAGCGCCTTATAGGTGCGCGAGAAGTTCTTCATGCCCGCGGCCCCAGTGTCCTGCCCCGCCATGAGCTGGAAGACGCCGTCGTCGATGAAGGCAAGGGTCACATTCTGCTCGAATGCCGCGCCGATAAGCACTACCTCGAGCGATTCAAGCGCATAGATCGTCCCATATGGCGCCTTGCGATTGATGTAGAGAAACTTCTTCTTTTTGTCGGCCACGGCGCCCTCCCTAATCCCCGAAGACCACGAGCCGGTCGGCGTCGATGCCGGCCTCGATCAACTGGCCGAGGCCGGAGATGCGAAAGCCCGGCGCGATGTTGCTGGCGTCCTTGCCGTGGCGCTTGGCTTCATCGGCGTCAAGGATGCCGCGCCGCTGCGCCGCCGCGATGCAGACGACCATATCGAGCTTGTGCTTCTCGCCAAGTTCGCTCCAAAGCTTCTGCAGGTTGCGGTCGTCCTGCGGCGGCACGGTCAGCCGCGTGCCGTTATTTACGCCGTCGTGATAGAAGAACACGCGCGTAATGCCGTGTCCCTTCTCCAGCGCGGCCTTTGTAAAGTGGTAGGCCGTATCGGACGCCTGATGCGTGTACGGCCCTTCATTGACCACGATTGCAAGCTGCACGTCTTTGTCCCCCGCCTAGAAGTGAACGTGCGTCGACATGTTCATGGTCTTGCGCGCGCCGGTCCATGTATCGAGATGGTGCTTCGTGAAAGCGAAGCCCGTCAGCTCGAAGAAGCGAGGCCAGCCAATGCGCTCGATCCACTCGCCGAGCCGCTCCCAGTCCTTCGCATTGTCCTTGTAGGCATAGAGGATCTTGCGGACGACTTCGGCCACTTCGGGCCAGCGCGGTGCGTTGTTCGGCAGGTTCGCGACCACGAGCTTATGGAAGGCCGGCTTGGAGCGCGCGTTCGAGTGCTTGCCGCCGACCCAGACCGCAATCTTGGTCGAGTCTGCGCCGTTGATCTGCATGGGCGGGCAGGGCGGATAGCACGCGCCGCAGCACACGCATTTCTGCTCGTCCACTTCGAGCGAAGGCTTGCCGTTCACAATAGCGGGGCGGATCGCCGCCACAGGGCAGCGCGCCACCACTGCGGGACGCTCGCAGACCTTGGAGACGAGGTCGTGGTTGATCTTGGGCGGCTTCGTGTACTGCACGTTGATCGAAATATCGCCCTGGCCGCCGCAGTTGATCTGGCAGCAGGAGGTCGTGATGCGAACTCGGTTCGGCATCTCCTCCTTGACGAACTCGTCGTACATCATGTCCATCAGGCTCTTGACCACGCCAGAGGCGTCCGTGCCCGGAATATCGCAGTGCAGCCAGCCTTGCGTGTGCGAGATCATCGACACCGAGTTTCCGGTGCCGCCGACGGGAAAGCCTTCCGCCTGCAGCTTCTGGATCAGCGCGGGGACCTTCTCGAAGGACGAGACCATGAACTCGATGTTGCTGCGCGTGGTGAAGCGCACATGGCCTTCGGCGAACTGGTCCGCGATGTCGGCAAGCTTGTGGACGGTGAAGACATCCATCTGGCGCGGCGTGCCCGCGCGGACGGTCCAGACCTCGTCGCCGCCTTTCGCGACATGGTGCAGGACGCCGGGACGCGGCCGGTCGTGCCACGCCCACTGGCCGTAATTTTTCTTCAGAACCGGATGCATATAGGGAAACGGATCCGGCACACCGGATTCAACGGGGCGGCGCGGTTGAGCAGGGGCGTTCATCTAAGAAGTCTCCGCGGAATCGAATTGGGCCAATGGCAGCTGGCGGGGCGCAGGTCGAGCGAGTGCGCCCCGCGCTCCCTTATTCTGCAGCGACGGTCAAGCCGGCTTCTTTCGCCTTACGCTCGAAATATTTCTCGGCTTCGGCGGTAAAGTCGTCCGTGCGCACATAGCTGGACGTGCGCGGATGGTTGACCATGTTCGGATCGGGATCGACGCCGATGGCTTCGAGGAAAGCGGGTAGCCCGATGCGATCGATGCATTCGCCGATGCGCTCGTGCTCGAGCGCGTTCTCCGCGAAGAAGTCGATGAGCTTACTGCCGAACTCGACAAGCTTCTCGCGGTCCTCATCCGTCTCCAGTTTCATGAAGGGGATGAGCATGATACCCATCAGATCGCCCACCTTGAGCGAACGCTTGCCGCCGACCAGGATCGAGACGCCCCGGTCGTCGCCCGGTGACAGCGCCTTCGTCATCACGTTCATGCAGTGCATGCAGCGCACGCAGGATTTGTTGTCGACGTCGAGCGTGTCGTCGTCGTTCAGGCTCAGCGCCCGCGTCGGGCACATCGCGATGACGCTGTCGATGGTGTATTTGCGGCCGTGCTTGGCGACGTAGGCTTTCACCTCGTCCTGGTTCACCTTCATGGCGTCGCGCCAGGTGCCGATCACCGCGAAGTCGGACCGGTGGATCGCATTGACGCAGTCGTTCGGGCAGCCCGAGAATTTGAACTTGAACTTGTAGGGCAGCGCGGGACGGTGCATCTCGTCCAGGAAGTTATTGATGACCGCGCGATGCGCCCTGATTTCATCATAGCAGGACTTTTCGCAGCGCGCGTGACCCACGCAGCTCATGGAGGTTCTGAGCGCGGGGCCAGCGCCGCCAAGGTCGAAGCCCATCTCGTTCAGTTCGTCGAACGCTTTCTGGGTGTTCTCAGTCGTGCAGCCCTGGAACATGATGTCGCCGCTCTGGCCGTGGAAGGCGATGAGGCCGGAGCCGTGCTTCTCCCACACATCGCAAAGCTGGCGCAGGAGATCGCTGGTGTAGTGATAGCCTGCGGGGGGCTGGACGCGGAGCGTGTGGAACTCTTTGGACGCCGGGAATTTGTCGGCGACTTCCGAAAAGCGCGGGATGATGCCGCCGCCATAGCCGAAAACCGAAACGGTGCCGCCCTTCCAGAAACCAAGCCGCTCCTCGTAGGAGTGTTCCAGCTGGCCGAGGAGATCGTTCATCATCGGCCCGTAAGGCTTGTCCTCTGCGTCGCGCAACCTCTTGAGCCCCGTCACGAAGCTCGGCCACGGCCCTGTTTCAAGCTCGTCCAGAAGCGGGGTCGCGTGCTTTTGGGATTGCGCTGGCTTCGGCGCATCGTCGCTCGTCATTCAACCTCCCATACTCAATTCGTCGGATTCCGGGGTCAAAATTTGCCCGCGTTTTCCCGAGATTGGTTTTTTGTTCCAAAAACAGATGGCTATAACGAATTATGTCACGCTAGCATATTTACCGATTGATGACAATCATTCATATCTGTGAATACGATAATATGTTCGTGTTCGAGGACGCTCCGTAAAGCTCGACGAAAGACCAAGGATGAGCATCATGCATTTGTCAGATTCGGATGGGTCTGGGCCATTGGGCGGGCCGTTTTGCCTGAATGACGAAAGAGCCTATGCTGCGTGGCGTGTGGCGAAGCTTGCGGCTCGTCCCGGATCGATCGAAGCCCTGCGCATCAAGGTTGAAAACCTCGCGAATCCCTCGGAGGGGGAGCGCGCGGCAATCCGTGAGCTGTGCCGCACGGCCAACATGGCGATCTACGACAGCGGATCCATCGGAACCGATCCGGTCCTGGTACGCCCCGCATGCAAGGCTTTCGCTGCCGCGTTCGGGTTGAGGCACAGGGAGACGCATCGCTCCCAGGGAGATGACGGCGTCGTCGCGATCGAAATGGCGGCTTCCGGCAGCCGCGCTGGCTACATTCCCTATTCAAACCGGCCGTTGAGCTGGCACACGGACGGCTATTACAACTATCACGGGCCATCCGACTGCGTGAAAGCCATGGTGCTCCACTGCGTGCGCGACGCCTCGGAAGGCGGCGTCAATGAGCTGCTCGACCACGAGATCGCCTATATCCGCTTGCGCGACCGCGACCCGGCCTTCATCGAGGCGCTCATGCATCCGGAGGCCATGACGATCCCGGCCGGCGAAGACGGGCAGGGAGGCCCGAGACCCGACAACACCGGGCCGGTCTTCTTCATCGAGCCGGAGAGCCGGTCGCTCATCATGCGCTATACCGCCCGCAAGCGCCATGTCGTGTGGCGGCAGGATGCGATGACACAGGCGGCGGTGAAGGCGCTGGAAGACGTGCTTGAAAGCGATCCTTTTATCATCCGCTACAAACTGCGCCCTGGCGAAGGGCTTATTTGCAACAACATTCTGCACAACCGCTCCGGGTTCACCGAAGGAGCGGATGGAAACGGGCGGCTCCTCTACCGCGTGCGTTTCCACGACCGGATCAGCGTTTAGAAAACAAACGGGCAAAGTATGATTCAGATCAGCGACATGATTATCGCCCATCCCGAGATCACCTCCTTCGGCGGACTTGAGGAGCTTGTGAAAGAGGCCGCGCGCCACGGCGCGATCCATCTCAGCTTCGATCTCAAGCCTGAATATCCGGACACGCCACGCAACTGGCAGGACCGGCTCGAAGCGGCGTTCCTGTCCATCATCGGCACCGGCAGATAGGCGGCGAGCGATGGATGGGGAGACCAAGGAACGCCTGGAGACGCTGAGCGCGCCATATGGCCGCGAGGTGCGGCTTGACGATGTGCGCTTTGAAAGCGGGATGCGTCTGCTTCGCGTGACCATCCGCGAAGGAAAGCGGATTACGGTCCTCGATGTGGATGCACCGACCGCGCTCGCCTGGGCGAAGACTATGACGCAATGGGCCGAGGACGCGGCTGGCACAGAAGAGAAGGCATAGACCGTGGAACAACTTCCAGTCTTCTTTCAGATCAAGGGCAAGCCTGTCGCTGTCGCGGGAGGCGGCACGGTCGCGGCGCGCAGGGCGGAACTCGCGCTGAGGGCCGGCGCGCAGGTACGCGTTTTCAGCGAAAGCTTAAGCGACGATTTTCGTCCTATCGCAGTCCAGGACGGTTTCAGCCATGTCGCCCGCGCCGTCACGCTGGAGGACATTTCGGCCTGCGCGCTGACCTTCTGCGCAACAGGCGATGCGAACGCGGATCGCGATATCGCGCGGCTCGCCAACGTCGCGAAAGTTCCGATCAACGTGGCGGACGCGCCGGACCTTTGCGATTTCATCATGCCCTCCATTGTCGACCGCGACCCGCTCGTGATCGCCATCTCGACCGGCGGCGCATCGCCCGTATTCGCCCGCATGATCCGGGCGCGGCTCGAAAGCGTGATACCGGCTGCTTACGGCCGTCTTGTTGCGCTGGTTGGCGCTTATCGTGAACGGCTCGCGTCCGTCATGAAGGATTCGGCTGCGCGCCGCCGTTTCTGGGAGCGCATCCTTGAGGGCCGCGTGGCGGACCGTTTCCTTTCCGGCCATGAGGCTGAAGCGCGGGCCGAACTCGAACGCGCTCTCGCTCGAGTTGCCGATGGCGAAGACGGCGAGCCGCTCGGCGAGGTGTATCTTGTGGGTGCGGGACCCGGCGATCCGGACCTTCTCACATTCCGTGCACTTCGGCTCATGCAGCGCGCGGATGTCGTGCTGTACGATCGCCTGCTGCCGCACGGCATCCTCAATCTCGTCCGCCGCGAAGCCGAGCATATCTATGTCGGCAAGCTCCCCGACGACCACATCCTGCCGCAGGAAGCGATCACGGCCCGGCTCGTCGAACTCGCAAAGCAAGGCAAGCGCGTGCTCCGTCTGAAGGGCGGCGATCCTTTCATGTTCGGCCGCGGGGGCGAGGAGATCGAGGCGCTGGCGGCGGCAGGCATCCCGGTTCAGGTTGTTCCGGGTGTTACGTCCGCGACCGGCTGCTCGGCGTATGCCGGAATCCCGCTCACCCATCGCGATCATGCCCAGGCCTGCGTTTTCGTCACCGGCCATTCAAGAAAGGATGGGCTCAGCCTCGGCTGGACGGCACTTATTCAGCCGAGGCAGACCGTGGTCATTTTCATGGGGTTGGGCAAACTCGGGGGCCTCATGAGCGAATTCGTCGCGCATGGCGGCGATCCAAATCTGCCGGCTGCCATCATCGATAATGGCACGAGGCCAAACCAGAGGGTCGTTATCGGAACCGTCAAAACGCTTCCCGAACTGGCCGCAAAAGCGGACCTGCATGGCCCCGCGGTCATCATCCTGGGCACTGTTGTGACTTTGCGCGACAGGCTTGTTCCTGAAAGCACCGCGACAACGGCGCAGGGGCAGAATTCGTCCAAGAAGCAGGCCCGGCGTCTCTTCGATCGCCAATTTGAGTAGCTAAGGCTGCACAATTCTTGCGCAAATGCGCCCTTTTGTGGTCTTCCCAAAGCCAAGCTTCTATGATCATCATGTATGAATATGACCATGCTCAATAATTTGCAGGTAAGTAACTCCAAGGGAAACGTCTAAGGGAACACGAATGGCACATATCGTCGTGTTGGGCGCCGGATTAGGCGGCGTCATCATGGCCTACGAAATGCGTGATCAGCTTCGGAAGGGCGACACGCTGACCGTCGTCTCCAAGGAAGCGAAATACCACTTCGTCCCATCCAACCCCTGGGTGGCGGTGAACTGGCGGACCCGCGAGGAAGTGGAGATCGATCTGACGCGCACCTTTGCGAAGCGGAAAATCGACTTCATTCCGGTCGCGGCGAAACGCGTTCATCCCACGGAAAACTGCATTGAGCTGGCGGACGGCCGAAGGGTCGACTACGATTTTCTCGTCATCTGTACAGGCCCGGAGCTCGCCTTCGACGAGATCGAGGGGCTCGGCCCCGATGGCTACACGCAATCCGTCTGCCACGTCGATCACGCACAGAAGGCATCCGTGGCCTTCAAGAAGTTCTGCGAGAAACCCGGTCCAATCATCACCGGCGCCGTGCAAGGGGCATCGTGTTATGGGCCGGCTTATGAATACACCTTTATTCTCGACACGGAACTGCGCCGCAAGAAGATTCGCGACCGCGTGCCGATGACGTTCGTTACTGCGGAGCCTTACATCGGGCATCTGGGCCTCGACGGCGTGGGCAACACCAAGGGCATTCTCGAAGCCGAGATGCGTGATCATCACATCAAGTGGATCACGAACGCCAAGGTGAAGAAGATCGAGTCCGGCAAGATGATCGTCGAGGAACTCACTGACGATGGTGAGTTCAGGAAGGAGCACGAGTTGCCCTTCTCCTATTCGATGATGCTCCCGTCGTTCCGCGGCATTGAGGCGTTACGCGGAATTGAAGGTCTGGTCAATCCGCGCGGCTTCGTTCTCATAGACAAGACGCAGTGCAACCCGACTTTCCGCAACATCTTCTCCGTCGGGGTCTGCGTGGCCATTCCGCCAATGGGGCCAACGGCAGTCCCTTGCGGCGTGCCCAAGACCGGCTTCATGATCGAGTCGATGGTGACGGCGACGGCGCTCAATATCGGCGAACGTCTTCGCGGGAAGGGCGCGCAGCATGAGGCAACCTGGAATGCGGTCTGTCTCGCCGACTTCGGCAACTCGGGCGTGGCGTTCGTTGCCCAGCCGCAGATCCCGCCGCGTAACGTCAACTGGTCCTATTCCGGCAGATGGGTTCACAAGGCGAAGATCGCGTTCGAGACCTACTTCCTGCGTAAGATGCGACGCGGCGAGAGCGAGCCTTTCTATGAAAAGGCGGCGCTGCAAATGATGGGCATAGGCAAGCTCAAGCGGGTTACCTAGGCCCTGCAAACAGCGCACAAGTCATGCGGCAAGCCGGTCTGCTCGCTGCGCTGTTGACATGCACCCCTTAAATAGAGATATTTGAATATGTAGCATTACTGCTACGTCTATAAGAAATCGAGGAGACGGCGGGCATGACCGACGGCAATGGTGCTGCGAAAAACCAGAAGACGATGACGATCATTGTCACCAAAGGCACGCTCGACTGGGCTTATCCGCCCTTCATTCTCGCCACGACGGCGGCGGCCATGGGCGTCGACACGACGATGTTCTTCACCTTTTATGGTCTCCCGCTGCTTTTGAAAAAGCTCGACCTCAAGATCTCGTCCTTGGGCAACCCGGCGATGAAAATGCCGATGGGCGGAATGCACATGGGAATGCCGAACTGGGTTTCCGCGATCCCGGGCGTGGACTCGATGGCCACGAGCATGATGAAGGACATGATCAAGAAGAAAGGCGTCGCTTCCATCGAGGAACTGCGCGACATGGCGGTCGAAGCGGAAGTCAAGATGATCGCCTGCCAGATGACCATGGACCTCTTCGAGTACAAGAAAGAAGACATGATCGACGGGCTCGAGCTTGGCGGCGCCGCGACATACATGGAGCAGGCGCTGAAATCGGACGTGAACCTGTTCGTTTAAGCCTGGCTCAAACCTCAACACACAACGAACCATTTCCACCAGGAAGGAAACATGGCTGACAAGACCCTTGACGCGAAAGGCCTCAACTGTCCGCTGCCGATCTTGAAGACCAAGAAGATGCTGGGCCAGGTCCCCGCCGGCGGAACGCTCGAGGTGCTTGCAACTGACCCAGGCTCAGTGGCAGACATGGCCTCCTTCTGCCGTACGACAGGAAATGAACTTGTCGAGTCGTCAAAGGACGGCGATGTCTTCCGGTTCGTGATCAAGCACACCGCTTGAAGTTTCCGATGATTGCGTGCCAGCCCTTGGGCACGCAGCCGGCGCTTTGCAGCCCGCGCCTCATTTGTTACAAAACATATCCGCCAGTTAAAGTTTAAGCGTGCGGGCGCCTGGACGCGGTGAGCCCCGGAAATAGCGGCGCGGAGTGGTTCTGCCCCCGCACGCTCGGCAAGGGCGCATTCACGCTCAGCCTTCTTCCGTCGAAGCTTCGAGCCCTCAGGCAAAAGCGGCACCGCAGAGGGCCGCATACCCGGTTGCTCACGCTACTGGGCGGGGAGGAGTTTCGGAGCGGGGCTAAGCTTAGTGTCGTCCGGTGTGAGCGTGCCTTCCTCGACCATCTCGGCGAGCTTGCGGCGCGCCTCCTCCGCCTCGCGCTGACGCGTCCAAAGCCCGGCATAAAGCCCGCCCTGCGCAAGCAGTCCGGCATGGGCGCCTCGCTCGACAATCTTCCCCTTGTCCATGACGAGGATCGTGTCGGCGTGGATCACGGTCGAAAGCCGGTGCGCGATCACAAGTGTGGTGCGGTTCTTCGCGACCTGATCGAGCGACGCCTGGATCTCCTTCTCGGTGAAGCTGTCGAGCGCAGAGGTCGCTTCGTCGAGCATCAGGATCGGCGGCGCTTTCAGGATCGTCCGCGCGATGGCGACGCGCTGCTTCTCGCCGCCCGAAAGCTTGAGCCCGCGCTCCCCAACCATCGACTTGTAACCTAGCGGTAATTGCCGGATGAAGCCGGCGATCTGCGCCATCCGCGCCGCCTCCTGCACTTCTTCATCGGTGGCCGTAACGCGACCGTAGCGAATGTTGTATTCGATCGTGTCGTTGAAGAGCACCGTATCCTGGGGCACGATGCCGATGGCGGCGCGAAGCGACTCCTGGGTGACGCCGCGGATGTCCTGCCCGTCGATCAGGATGCGGCCCGCCTTGACATCGTAGAAGCGATAAAGCAGCCGCGACACCGTCGATTTACCCGCGCCCGATGGCCCGACCAGCGCAACCATATGCCCTGGCGGCACCTCGAAATCCACGCCGCGCAGGATCGGCCTTGCATCGTCATAAGAGAAAAACACGTTCTCGAACTGGATCGCACCCTTGGTGACGATCAGCGGCTTTGCTCCGGGCTTGTCCTTCACTTCGGGCTTCTGGCCGAGCAATGTGAACATGGCCTCGATATCGACGAGCGCCTGCTTGATCTCGCGATAGATCATGCCCATGACGTTCAGCGGCTGGTACAGCTGGATGAAGACCGCGTTCACGAGCACAAAATCGCCCACCGTCGCGGTGCCCTCGGCGACGCCGCGCGCCGACAGGAGCATCGCAAGCGCCATGCCCGCCGTGAAAATGACGGTCTGGCCAAAGTTCAGGATTGCGAGCGAGCTGTAGGTGCGGATGCTGGCGCGCTCGAAGCGCTCCATGGAACGGTCGAAGCGGCCCGCCTCCCAGCGCTCATTGCCGAAATATTTGACGGTCTCGTAGTTGAGGAGGCTGTCGATGGCTTTCGTGCTCGCGTCCATGTCCGCCTCGATATATTCGCGGCGGATCTTGATGCGCTTCTCGCTGAAGAAGAAACTGAACCAAGCGTACATCACGATCATGATGAGCACGATCGCGACCATCACCCATCCGAAATAGTAGCCGAGCAGCAGGCAAACGAACAAAACCTCCAGGATCGTGGGCACAAGGTTCAACGCGCCCATGCGGATGATGAGGTCGATTGACAGTTTTCCGCGATCGAGCACGCGCGACAGGCCGCCGGTCTTGCGCTCGAGATGGAAGCGCAGCGAAAGATCGTGGACATGGCGGAAGGTCTGGGTCGCGAGCACGCGCGTCGCATGCTGTCCGATATGCGTGAAGAGCACGTCGCGCAGTTGCACGAAGCCGATCATGGCAACGCGCGCCACGCCGTAAGCCACGATCAGAGCGAGGGGAACAGCCGCGATCTGCGCCGCTCTGCTCGACGCATCGGATCCAGGAAGCGCGGTGAGTGCGTCCACCGCGGCCTTGTAGGCCAGCGGCATCGCGATGGTGACGACCTTCGCAGCGATCAGCGCCAGCGCCGCGAACACAAGCCGCAGCTTCAGATCCGGCCGTCCTTCCGGCCAAACAAAGGGAAGCAAATACTTAAGGATGGCGACGTGCCGCTCTTCCGGTGCTTCGGGGGCGGCTGCGTGATGGAGAACGGCGTGATGACGCAAAAATTGCCTCTTTGATGGATCAATACCCAGAAAGCGCTTCAGAAGGTGGATGGCAAGTGAAAACGCCCCTCTCCATATAAGCGGGCCTCGCTCATTAGGGAGGGTTTTTCGCTTAAGCAGAAGGCAAGCCGAAACCGCCTATGCTCTTGACCAAGCTCATTTTGGATGTGATGACGGCTCTATGAAACAAAAGAAAATGAAACGCCTTTGTGTTTATTGCGGCTCCGGTTCAGGGAAGGATCCGCGCTTTAAGGCCGCAGCCGCGACTCTCGGCCGGGCCATGGCGGAGGCCCAGATCGGGCTCGTCTATGGCGGCGGCGGCAATGGTCTCATGGGAACTGTTGCCCAGACCATGCGCGATTATGGCGGCCATGTCACGGGGATCATACCGGCCTCGCTTCTCGAAGTCGAAAACGCGCTTGAAACCATCAATGAGCGCTACGTCACCAACGGGTTCCACGAGCGCAAGATGCTCATGTTCAACCTGTCCGATGGGTTTGTTGCTTTGCCGGGCGGCGTCGGCACGCTGGAGGAACTTGTCGAGCAGCTGACCTGGACGCAGCTCGGCCATCATGACAAGCCTGTGTTCATCGTGAACACGGCCGGGTACTGGGATCTGCTGCTGGAGCTGTTCGACCGGATGCGCGAGCAGTCGTTCATACGGCCCGGCATCGAGACGCGCTACATCGTTGTGGACGATGTCGAGCAGGTTGTGCCCGCGTTCCTCAAGCGCCGCCCGCCCAAGCGGACGACCGCGCCGCGTCTCATCCGCGCCTGAAGCCGGCAACCAACGCCCCCCTCCCGACGGCGACAACGGCCAGGATCAAAGGGCGCGATGGGCGCGCCGATGGGCTGTCGCCGGGGGACAATCAGGACAAGCGAAAGGTCCCAGCCGGAAAGGCGCTCGCCTCGCGATGCGCGCTTTGCCTTTGTCAGGGAATGCGGACGCCTGTTTGCGCGGTCAACGCAGCTGTAGGGCGGAGAGGCTGTAATCTTCCCGCAAGTGCTGAAGGTAGGAACTGGCCTCCTGCACAAGGTTGTAGCCGAGATTGTAGGATGCGATCCAATAGCTGATTAGCGCTATATCAAGCAGCATGAAGATCGCCACAAGACTGAGGGGCAAGCGATTCATTATTGGAGCCGCGGCGTCCACCTTTCGGCTGACGGCCTTGAAGAACCCTCTGACGATGAGGGCGCCATAGAGGGATAAAAGCCCACCGAAGACGACGATGAGCCACGTGATCTCCTCTCTTATCCCGATGAACAAGAAAAAGAGGAACGGGAACAAGAACAGCAACGTGATGAGAAGCACGCGCGACAAAAGCTTCAGCTTCCTATAAAGGATGCGAAGGCCTTTGACCGCCTCGCCGAGGCCGGTGATCGCGGTTTCCAGCGCCGAATTGAGGGCGGCGATGATCAGGTCGATCGGATTGTCCAACATGCTCATGACCCCGGGAACCCATCCTGGTTACATCCCGTCTGGGGCGATTGAGTTCCATCAGCCTGGGAATTGATTTGCCGCGCGCGAGGCCCCAGGCTTGGCGCTCTTCGGATCCGTAAGACGGGCGCTGGGGCGGTGCTCTGCCGAAGGCGGCCTTTGATCTCTTCCTCAACGCGGCTATCAGTAGCCGCAGGGCATGCCGCAAGGGCCGGGTGGTGGTCCGCGTCGAACTCTTAAGGGATAAGGACCGTAGGCTGGCGCCATCGGCGGTCCCCATGTCCGGTAGGGCGCGGGTTGTCCGTAATAATAATTGGGGTAATGCCGAAAGGGCCACCAGCCCTGGAGAAGCCAAAATAGAAAGGCGCCCACTAGGATGCCTGCAATCAGATAGGCGGCGCTCATCGCCCGAACTCCTGGTTTTCTTGAACCGGCATGGAAAGAACGCTTGGGCCGGTCAGAAGGCGTCGGGGATGGACGGGAAAATAAATTGAGAGAAACGGCATGGAACACGTCAGGCTCTGGCTTGTTCGAAATTGGTTAATTCAACAGTCGCCGGATCCTCTTTCCGGGATTGTGGTCATGTCCGGCAGTCATAATCTCGACCTCAAGGCCTCCTACGAAACGACGGGAACCTGGGTGTCATGAAAGGCAACCCGACGAGGCGGCAGGCCAGCCGGCTCGAAGCTGGGGCCCCGCCAGAGACCACTGGCCCGCTATCTGTCGCAATAAGCTGAGGGGGAACGCATGTCTGTTCGCTACGGAATTTTACGCGGAAAACCGGCGCGGATCCTTCATCACAAGCCGGACGATCCGGCGCCGCATATGGAGGTGTTAATCGATACGCCGTCCGGCCCTTTCCGGCTTGCCGTCAACGTCCGCTCCGACGATCAGACAAACCTCTGCTTCCACACAGAGAAAAACTTCAAGCATGCCATTCTCGATAATTTGCCGGGGCTGCCCCAAGGTCTGACCCGGCCCGCACGCGAAGACCGCCAGCTGCGCCTCGACTATGTGCGCGGCGCCCTCTTCGACAGCGGCGCGATGCGCACTGCGGACAAAAGCTCCATCGGCGATCCCGACGCGCTCGACACCTTGCTCAGCGCTGCCTTGATGGATGTGACGAACACCGAGGGGGCCGAGCTCTTCGCCTTTGGCAATCCCTGGGGGCCAGAGCCGGACAAGCTCGACAAATACTTCGGGTTCCTGCCAGGACGCGGCATCCACGACATCCATATGAACCAGGGCAGCCCGGTGCCGCACGATCGCGACGACGGCGTCTGGCAGGATGGCGGCCTCATCCTCCGCTTCCCGGACGGCGGCGCAACTGCCTTCTTCTTCGCCTTCCAGAGCCAGAGCTGGACAACCGACGAGGTGACAGGAAAGCCATTGCGGGCTTGAGGCTTCTCAAGGCTACGTGACCGGCCGGCCCCTTGCTTGAGAAGCCACGCAACCGATCCATATCTCCGGTAGGTACGGGAATGGAGTTCCTATGGCTTATCTGGATGAGGAACAGCGGCGGCGCGCCCGCGTCCGGAATGTTGCGCAGTCTTTTGTTCTTGTCGGCGGGATCGGCGCCATCACTGCGCTTTCGGCCTATGTGCTGTTCGGCCAGACCGGCATCGTCTGGGCGCTCATCGTGGTCGGCGCGTTCACGCTGATCGGCCCGAGGGTCGCGCCCGACGCTATTATGCGGATGTTCAAGGCGAGGCCGGTTAATCCGCTGGGCGGGAGCGATCTTGTGCGCCTTGTGCAAGCGCTTTCCCAGCGCGCCGGACTGAAGGCAGCGCCGCGGCTCTATGTGATCCCAAGCCAGACGATGAATGCGTTCGCGGTCGGCACGCCGTCCCGTTACTCGCTCGGCGTTACCGATGGCCTTCTGCAACGCCTCGAGTTTCGCGAGCTTGCAGGCGTGCTCGCGCATGAAATCACCCATGTGCGGAACAACGACATCTGGGTGATGAGCCTCGCCGACATCCTGAGCCGGTTCACGCGCAGCATGACCTTCTTCGCCATGTTCCTGTTCTTCCTGAGCGTGCCCGCAACGATTTTCACGGGCGCGCCGGTTCCATGGCTCGCCATCGCGCTCCTCTATTTCGCGCCCGTGCTTTCGAGCCTGTTGCAGCTCGCGCTGTCACGGTCGCGCGAATTCGACGCCGATCTCGGCGGCGCGGAGCTGACGGGCGATCCCGAAGGGCTCGCCTTGGCGCTTGGCAAGCTCGAACGCTACCAGGGGCGGCTTTGGGAAGACATCTTCATGCCCGGGCGGCGCATTCCCCTGCCTTCGGTTTTACGAACCCACCCGCAAACACCGGAGCGCATTGCGCGGCTCATGGCGCTGCGCAAATCAGAGACAGCGCCTAACCTGTTCCGGAACCCTTGGGGGCATGTGGCGGGCATTGCTCCCTTCCCGCAGCAGCCCCGCTACCACTGGAACGGATTCTGGTTTTGAAGTGATAAAGTGCCGCAATCCAAGCAGATTTGGACTTGTACATTTGCAGCAGAGGCGCAGCTGAATTTAGGGCAGATATAGATCACGCCGGTTTCAAGGCGGTGAAGCCCTTCGGCGGGCATGCGGTCTACATCCATGCTGGCCTGAGTCTCCCCCACATTCCGCCGTCACAGTTTCCCGGCTTGTCGTTAAGCGTCGCTATGTTCCGGGAGATCGGGATCCGAAGCGTCGAGGTGGGAACGGTCATGCTCGGCCGGAAAGATTCGAAGACGGGCAAGGAGATTCCGGCGCTCAAGGAACTGGTGCGTCTTGCGGTTCCGCGGCGGGTCTATACGCAAAGCCACGTCGATTACATGATCGAGGGGATGGCGCAACTGGCGAACACGGCCGTCAATTTGCTGGCTACCGCTTTATTGAAGAAGCGCCCGTTTTGAGACATTTCACCTCGAAGTTCGCACCTTATGATTGCTGCCCCCGAGAAGTCGACGGTCTCGGGGAGCAAAACCCCTCGCTTGAGCTCGAGTGTCGCCATTAATAAAATTTTACAAACGTAATTAATTAAACCTTCAATACCCATGCAGGTCGAACCTTCAACAAGAACTTTGAAATTATTACCGTGTTGTATGGGTTTGATTGGCGGGAGTTATCCATGCATGTCGGCTCTAAATGTTGGCTGATCATATGCTTTGCTCTGATCGCAGCGCCTCATACCTGGGCGAAATCAATCGCTTCAACAGAGGTCAACGCCTATGCGGTGATGGATGGCTATAAAATTCCTTTCAAAATGAGGACTGAGGCTGACGGATCTAAAAATATACAGAGAGTTAGTCTGACGTTGGACATGAATCAAATTCCAACAATCAATCTGTCGGGTCCAATAGATACACGTCTGAATTATAAAAGCGAGCTTTCGAAAATCTCTCTTTGCGGCGTAAGCGATAAAAGAGTTTGCTTGAAGATTTTATCTAATGTTGAAGTGAATACACTAATACCTGTATATGGGCGGATGTCGTTTGTGTGCTTTTTCGACATTGTGAACCGCTCCGGAAACCTGTCGATAGAAAAGGTGGATGTAAATAACTTGCGCTTTGAATCATGGTTGAACACTTTTGCGAGCATTCTCGGTGACGAGAAAGCGGTTGCTTCGAAAATTAAGAATGAAGTCGAGAAGCAACTGCAATCAAAAAAGCTGGATCTCAGCGGGGCTGGGCTGCTTTCCGAGCTCGGCACGAAAACAGCCAACAGCAACCTGGAGTTGTCGCTCAAACTCAAAAATCGAATGCCTGCTCTAAAGGTCTTTCAATCCGTGCTCTCTCAAAAGAGCGGTAACCGTGTCGAAATCGGCGAGGAGCACATCTCTCAGCCGGGGAGCAACGGCTCTTCCGATCAGACCGGCAGAACGGCCTATCGGAGATAGCCCTGGCCTCGGGGCCATGAGGCACGTCGCCAGCGCTCGCCTAGGTTGATGCGCTTGCACGCGGTGTCACGTTCGCGGCTATGGACAGCGCGCGCGAGTCAGGTCCATGTTAACCACGATGCAAGCGGCGCCCCTGTCGAACATCGCGGAATTCACGGTCTCGGAGCTGTCATCGGCCATCAAGCGCACGGTCGAGGACGCGTTCGGGCTGGTGCGGCTGCGCGGCGAGATCTCGGGTTATCGCGGGCAGCACGGTTCGGGCCACGCCTATCTCTGCCTGAAGGACGACAGCGCCCGCATCGACGCCGTGATCTGGCGAACCGCCTTCGCGAAACTGAAGTTCAAGCCCGAGGAAGGGCTTGAGGTCATCGTCACCGGCCGCATCACGACGTTCCCCGGCAAGTCGAGCTACCAGATCGTCATCGAGCAGCTGGAGCCCGCTGGGGCAGGCGCGCTCATGGCGCTGCTGGAGGAGCGGAAGAAGAAGTTCGCCGCCGAAGGGCTGTTCGACCAGGAGAGGAAGCGCGCGCTGCCTTTCTGGCCGCAGGTTGTCGGCATCGTGACCTCGCCCACGGGCGCGGTCATTCGCGACATGCTGCACGGCTTCACCGAGCGCT
The DNA here is from genome assembly GCA_963833565.1 of uncultured Alphaproteobacteria bacterium. Classification (GTDB taxonomy): domain Bacteria; phylum Pseudomonadota; class Alphaproteobacteria; order Rhizobiales; family Rhodomicrobiaceae; genus Rhodomicrobium. The sequence goes on along the minus strand of CAWHYO010000034.1, from coordinate 74,077 downwards.
GCCCGACTCGCGTGTTGCTCTGGCCTGTGCGCGTACAAGGGGAGACCTGCGGCGCGGAGGTTGCCGCAGCCATTCGCGGGTTCAATGCGTTTTCGGAGCAGGGGACGTTGCCGAGGCCGGATTTGCTGATCGTGGCGCGCGGCGGCGGGAGCCTGGAAGATCTTTGGGGCTTCAACGAAGAGGCTGTGGTTCGTGCAGCGGCGGAAAGCACGATCCCGCTGATTTCGGCCGTGGGCCACGAGACCGACTGGACGTTGATCGACCTTGTGGCGGATGCGCGCGCGCCGACCCCGACGAAAGCGGCGGAATGGGCCGTGCCGAAGCATTCCGATCTCGTTCTGCGGCTGTCCGAATGCATAGACCGGGCGCGGCGATGCGTGCGCCGGCATCTCGAGAAACTTCGCGCGGAGTTCCGTGGTACCGAGCGCGGTTTGCCGCGGCCTTCCGCTCTGCTGGCCGTGCCGCGCCAGCGCCTCGATACGGTGGGCGCCCGGCTCGGGCAGTCGCTGCGCCATTTCAGCGAGCGCTCGCGCGCCCGCCTCGAATATCAGTCCGTGCGGCTGACGCCACGCCACATCCGGCTGTCTCTGGAGCGCGCGTCGGAGCGCCTCAATCGGGCAGGCGATGGCGCGCGGCGCTGTTTCCGGGAGAGCATCGTCAAAAAGCGCGAGCGCCTGATCGACCGTAGCGCAAGGCTCAATCACCGCCTGCTTGCCGGCCCTGCGATCCGCCAGCGCGAGCGGCTGGAATCCCTGGCAATGCGCGCGGCGCAGGGAGCGCAGAACTCGCTCAAGCGCCAGAGATTCGAACTGGCGTCGCTCTCGCAGCTCTTGCGGAGCCTGAGCCACAAGAGCGTGCTCGACAGGGGCTTCGCGCTTGTGCGCGGAGCGGGCGCCGAGGTGATACGCCGCGCCGCAGCGCTGCAGGCCAACGCCGCCCTTGACATTGAATTTGCCGATGGTCACGTTTCGGCTCATTATCTAGGGACGGAAGCGGAGGCGGACGAGCCTGTCTTGCGCCGAAGGAAAGCCGCTCAGGCTTCGCGCCGGACGGTCCCGGTCAAAACGGACGACGGCAGCCAGGGCTCTCTACTTTAAGGCATGGGCAGAGGATGAATTGAATCGAGCGTTCTTTCGCATTTGGGCAAGAGGCCAAGATCCGCTATCTCGACGGCGAGTTCCAGGTTCTGAAGAATGGCGCTTACGTCCGCTGCGCCGTCACGGGCGAGCCGATCCGCATCGAGGAACTTCGGTATTGGAGCGTCCCTCACCAGGAGCCCTACGCGAACGCGCAGGTTTCGCTGCGCCGTCATTTGGATCGGGAGAAACTCAAGTAGCAGCGGGTGTCCCGGAACGCCGTAGGCGTCATCCGGATCTCAAAAAAGACAGCGCTTCAATACGTTACGATCCCAGACAAGGCTTCGCCATTCCGGGATGACGATAGGCCGAGCAATTTCAAAAGCCGTGCCTCGCCGTCTTCCGAGAACTCAACGCTTATCGGCATCGCCAAAGCAGATTGAAAAATTTCCGCGAGCACGCCCTGTGCGCCTTTTAGCCGGGCGTGATCCTTCTCCGTCGTGATGAGGCCCGCATTCAGCGCTTTCGCCTCAGCCAGGAGCGATCCCGCATCCGCATCGCTGTAGGGATGGTGATCGGGGAAGCTCACGCTTTTCACGACGGTAATGTCTGCGTCCCGCAAAGTATCGAAGAACTTGCCTGGCCTGCCGATCCCGCAGAAGGCGAGAAACGGCCGCTCGCGGAGTTCCTCCGCAACGATGGGAACGATCTGCGCGTTAAAGACGGGCAAAGGTGTGGAGCGAAATTGCTGACTCTTCTGTTCTATCAGCCGCGCTGCGTCTGTTGGGTCTTCCGCGCCAAGGAGGACGACCGCGTCGGCTTTTCCGAGCTGGAACGCTAGAGAGGCGCGCAAGGGACCGAGCGGGAAGACATGCCCGCACCCGACGCCCGTGCCGGCGTCCACAACGATGAGGCTGAAATCCTTCTCAAGCGAGGGGTTTTGAAACCCATCGTCCATGATGATGGCGTCCACGCCCAGCGTCTCAAGCAGCTTTGCGCCGGCCGGCCGATCCCGGCTCACCACCGTCGGCGCGGCTTTCGCCAGAAGCAGCGGTTCATCGCCAACCCTGTCCACGCCGTCCTTCGCGGCGTCGATCGAGTGCGGACCGAACTCGCTGCCGCCATAGCCGCGCGTGAGAAAGCCGGGCTTCAAACCCGCCTCGCGCAGCAGAGACGCAAGCTTCAACGCCATTGGAGTCTTGCCCGCCCCGCCCATCGTGAAATTGCCGACGCAGATGACCGGCAGCTTGCTGCGGTAGGGCGAAGCCTTTCGAAAGCGCCTCTCGACAATCCTGCCATAGATCACTGAGATCGGCCAAAGCGACCATGCGGCAATCGGGATACGGCTGCCGTACCACCAGGATGGCGGCTCAAGCCGCATGTTGGGCCATCGGTTCCAGCTGTGGGGTTGTGGGCTGGGGGAGATAGGGCTTGAGCGCTTCCAGCGTCTTATCGAGCGCGCCGCCGAGCGTGCCTATGGCTGCGGTGGCCTTGCGTTTCATCTCGGCAGCTTCAGCCGGGTTTTCAAACAGCGACCTGAGCGCAGCCGCCATCTCGTCGGCTCCCCCAACGAGCCGAAGTCCATCGTAACGCTGCAAAACCGTGTAGGTTTCGGTGAAGTTGAACGTATGCGGCCCGCTCAAAATTCCGGAGCCGAGCTTGATAGCCTCGATCGGGTTCTGGCCGCCATGATGAACCAGCGATCCGCCGATGAACGAAAGCGGGGCAAGCGAATAGAAAAGGCCAAGCTCGCCGATGGTGTCCGCGAGATAGACGTCGGTGTTGTCGCCTATGGGCTCGTGATGAGACCGCCGCGTCACGGTCAGCCGCCGTTCACCAAGAAGCGCTGCAATGGCCTCGCCGCGATCCGGATGCCGGGGCGCGATGATGGTGAGGAGCGACGGCATCGCGCTTTGCAGCATTTCATGCACGCGCGCGATCACCTCGTCTTCGCCGGGGTGCGTGCTGGCGGCGAAAAAGATCGGCCGGTCTCCGAGGCTGCGGCGCAATTCAGCCATGGCGGGCGCATCCACCGGCGGCGGGGGCGCATCGTATTTCAGATTGCCGGTGATGGAAGTCCTGCGGACGCCCAGTTCCGTCAGGCGCTTTGCGAAGCGCCAGTTCTGCGTGAGAACCAGATCGAACCTTGAGAACACAGGCTTCGAAAGGCTCGACAGCCGCGACCATCGCTTGAATGAGCGCGGCGACATCCGCGCGTTGACAAGCACGAGCGGCACCTTGCGGTTGCTCGCCTCGACAATGAGGTTCGGCCAGATTTCGGATTCCGCGAAAAGCCCGGCGTCCGGACGCCAATGATCGAGGAAACGGGCGCAGAAGCCTGCATTGTCCAGGGGCAGAAACTGATGGATCGCGCCCTCCGGGAGGCGAGCGGCGGCGATCCTGGCGGACGTGGTCGTGATGGTCGTGAGCAGGAGATTCAGCGCCGGATGGCGGTGCTTCAACTCGTGCATGAGCGGAAGTATTGAGTTCGTCTCTCCCACGCTTGCCGCGTGAAACCAGAAAAGCGGGCCATCGGGGCGGGGCACGCCCGCAATTCCCAAACGCTCCGGAAGCCGTTCCGGCACTTCCTTCCCCCGCGCCGCCCTCTTTCTGAGAATGGTCATGGCGGCGGGGCGAGCCAATGAAGTAGCGCCCCGATAGGCGGACAAGAGAAAGCCGGATCGATATTCCTTCGCGGCCTTCGGCGCCGCCTTGCGATAGTCGCTTCCCGCAAGTTCATAGGCGCGTGCCGTCGCAGCATTCATGGCCGCTTCTACCTGCTGGCGGAACTCCTCCATGGCGCTTTCATCCACATCGCGTGGCACATGGATCGGCTTGCCCGCCACCATCGCCAGGTTGGAGAAGGGCAGGTTGATGGTGAAGCGGCTCCAGGTGGGCAGAGTGATGAAGCGGTTTGTCGCTATGGCGAGCGGAACGATGGGGCGCCCGGACATCCGCGCCACCGTCACGATGCCCATTCCTGCGACGCGCGCAGGCCCGGGCGGAACATCGGTCGTCATGGCCACGGTAGTATTCGCTCTAAGTGCCTTCAGCGCAGCCCGAAGCGCGCCCGCGCCGCCGCGATCCTTGCCCGACTCGCCCGCGCCCGCTCCCCGGATCAGGCCCATGTCGAAATGCAGAAGCGTGCGGCCGATGATTTCGCCGTCCGCATGTTTGGCGACCATGTTGCTCACCGGCACGGTCTTCGGCTTGATCAGCGGCAGGAGCAGGAATTGCCCGTGCCACATGGCCACGATCATCGGATTGAGGTTTTCGAGGTAGGAATCGGTGTCGGCGGGTTCACGGATGACCTTGGATGTGGAGTACACCGTGCGGATGTGGCGAGCGCCAAACTTGCCGACCGTATCCAGGAAAAATTCCGATTGCTGCAGGCGGCGGCCCCAACCGCGTTTCTTGGGAGCAGGTGTGTTCATCAAGCGCCGGATCTTCTCACGTCACCCATATTCGCGCGCGAGCCGGTTGAGGGATCGCGTCAGGTTGTCGTCTTGTGCCCTTGCGCAACGGGTGCGCCATCCAACGCATCACTCATACGCTCGGCCAAAATGTGATGCAATTTTGGGGCGGCCGCAAGAAATCCGGGAACTTTTGCGTCTCTTGAATTGAACTTGAGGGGAAATCCACAGGGATCTGTGATTATACCCCCGGCTTCCGAGACAAGAAGCGCGCCCGCTGCAACGTCCCACTCCCATTTTGGCGTCAGCGCGAACGACGCGTCAGCTTTGCCTGAAGAGACAAGGGCCAGGCGATAAATCATGGAATTCGCCCAAACCAGTGTCGCGGGCGGCCAGGGCCGTCGCCAGCGGTTGGGCCTCAAGAGCGAGTCGGGAACGACGAGCGTCGCGCGGGCTAAAGCGGATTGGTCGCTGGCGCGAAGCCTATGTCCGTTCAGGAGCGCACCCGCCCCGGCCCGCGCTTCGAACATCTCGCCACGCAGCGGATTGATCACGGCGGCGAGGACCGGTGTGTGGTCTTCGACCAAGGCGACCGCGATCACCCAATCGTCGAGGCCCTGGATGAAGGCCCTGGTTCCGTCGATGGGATCGACGATCCAGACGCGGCGGGCCTTCAGCCGATCGCTATGCTCGGCGCTTTCCTCGGAGAGCCAGCCATAGCCGGGACGAGCCTCTCTCAGCCGCGCCGCAAGCAGGGCGTCGACCGCATGATCGGCCTCGGTGACCGCCGACCCGTCGGACTTCTTCTGCTTCTGGATCGAGCGGCCCCAATAGCTGAGCGCGAGCTTGCCGGCCTCTCGAACGGCGTCACGGATAAGATCGAAGTCCTCGGCGTAATCATCCCTCATGCCAGCTAAATGTCAGCCGAACGAAGAGAGTGCAACGGGGATGACATCGAGGACCATTGCAAAAAACACGATCGCGCCAAATCCGTGGTTGCTGCGAAAACGGTTGAGGCAATTCTGGCTGTCGTCGATATCGAGTGTGGCAATCTGCCAGATGAGATGAGCGCCCGCGAAAAGCATGCCTACAAAAAACCACAAGCCGGCCCCGACGAGCCATCCCGAGAAGGTCAGGCCGCCCAAGGTTATGCCATAAAACAGGCTGAGCCAGAGGGGTGTCTTCGCGCCGAATTTCAGGGCCGTGGATTTGAGCCCGATGACCTCGTCGTCTTCCTTGTCCTGATGGGCGTAGATCGTGTCGTACCCGATGGTCCAGGCCACGGCTGCCACGTACAGAATGACCGGGGCGAGGGCTAGTGAACCCCACATGGCGGCCCAGCCCATGAGAGCGCCCCACGAGAACGCAAGGCCGAGAAACGCCTGCGGCCAGAAAGTCACCCGCTTCATCAGCGGGTAGATCAACACGATGCCGACGGAAGCGAAGCCGAGGCAGATCGCGAACAGGTTGAATTGAACGAGCACCGCAAGACCGACGAGGCAAAGCGCAACGATCAACCCCATCGCGGCCTTCACCGAGATTTGGCCGCTTGCCAAGGGGCGGGCTTGCGTTCGAGCGACCTTCGCATCGATATCGCGGTCGAGGATATCGTTGTAAATGCATCCGGCGCTGCGCATCGCAAAAGCGCCTATCGCAAAGAGAACGAGCAAAGAGGGAGGGGGGAAAATGATCGATCGCCCGCGACGAAAGAGCCACGGACCACCAGCACGGCCAGAGCAGGAGCCATACCCCGATCGGCCGGTCCGCTCGCATGAGGCGGAGCCAGGGTCTGAGCTTTCGCGGCGCATACCAATCCACCCAGTTCTTGCGCGGTGCATCAGGAATAGGGCTGGCGGTGGTTACCGGAGCGTCGGTCTTGCTGTCTGCTGGAGGCATAATAGCCGGCATATAGAACTCGTTCGCAAGTGATTTCCCGGTCACGCGAATAACGCAAATACTATGCTAAAAATTGGGGACTGTCCTATGTCATCACCACAAAACGGCGTTGCATGCAATGGCTGAGCAAAGGCTCTTTGTCGCAAACGATCTCGACGCCGCGCAGACGATGGCGCTCGGCCATGCGCAAACTCACTATCTTCTGCATGTGTTGAGGCTTTCCGAGGGGGCGCGGCTTCTCGTTTTTGACGGTAGGAACGGAGAATGGCGCGCGGAAATCGTGGCTGCAAAAAAGAGCGGCTGCACCATCCGCCTGATCGAAAGGGTTCGGGAGCAGACCGCCGCCCAGGATATCCACTACGCCTTCGCTCCGCTGAAACAAGGCCGGCTGGATTACATGGTGCAAAAAGCCGTGGAGATGGGCGCTTCCCTGCTGCAGCCGGTCATCACGGCTCACACGGCGGTCCCGAGGCTCAATGTCGAGCGAATGCGGGCGAACGCAATCGAGGCCGCGGAGCAGTGCGGGGTTCTCGCCCTCCCCGAAATCAAGGCTCCGCTCAAACTTGAGACCCTGCTCAAGACTTGCGAAAGTGACAGAACCATTGTCTTTTGCGACGAACGCGCCGAAACTTCGCCGCCGCTGGAAGCGTTAGAGAAGCTGAAGGGGCGGAAGGTCATGGCGCTGATAGGTCCCGAAGGTGGCTTTTCGGCAAGTGAACGCGAGGAACTGCTTTCCAAAAGCTTTGTGCGCCCCATATCACTCGGACCTCGAAATCATGCGGGCCGATACTGCGGCCGTGGCAGTCCTTGCCCTTCTGAACGCGGTCCTCGGGGATTGGCGCGCCTGAAAAGTTCACAATTCTGATATACATTCGGCGGGCGGTTCCGCGCGCCCTAACTCAAGCGGCAAAAGATGGGATCATGATGCTAGCCAGCGGCGACAAACCTGAAGCGCCTGTCATTCAAAGCCGCGATGAGCTCGTCACGCACATCGAAAAAGGCGCGAAGTCCAAGACTGAGTGGCGGATCGGCACCGAGCACGAGAAGATTCCCTTCTATCGCGATGGTTTGCGCCCCGTCCCCTATGAGGGGCCGGCCGGCATATCGGCATTGCTCCACGGCTTGGCGGATCGCTTCGGCTGGCGGCCCGTTTATGACCGGGAGAAGGTGATCGCACTTGACGATCCATCCGGCGAATGCGGCGCCTCCATCACTCTGGAACCGGGCGGCCAGTTCGAACTGTCGGGCGCGCCGGTGCGGACGATTTTCCAGACCTGCGAGGAGGTCGGCCGCCATCTGAAGCAAGTGGGTGAGATCGCGGACCCGCTCGGCATCTCCTTCCTGGCTCTGGGCTTTTCTCCGCTCTGGACGCTGGCCGAAACGCCGCGCATGCCGAAAAGCCGCTACGACATCATGACGGCCTACATGCCGAAGGTCGGCAAGCTCGGCCTCGACATGATGTACCGCACCGCGACCGTGCAGGTGAACCTGGACTTCGCCGACGAAGCGGACATGGTGAAGAAGCTGCGCGTGTCGCTTGCGCTTCAGCCGGTCGCGACGGCGCTGTTCGCAAACTCGCCCTTCACCGAGGGCAGGCCCAACGGCTTTCTCAGCTATCGCAGCGCCATCTGGCTCGACACGGACAATGCGCGCGCCGGAATGCTGCCTTTCGCGTTCGAGGACGGCATGGGCTATGAGCGCTATGTCGACTATGCGCTCGATGTGCCGATGTACTTCGTGCGCCGTGACAAGAAATACATCGACACCGCGGGCGGGTCCTTCCGGGCCTTCCTGGAAGGGAGGCTTCCGCAGCTTAAGGGCGAGAAGCCGACCATCGACGATTGGGCCGATCATCTGACAACGATTTTCCCCGAGGTCCGGCTGAAACGCTATCTGGAGATGCGCGGCGCAGACAGCGGCCCCTGGAGCAGCCTGTGTGCGCTGCCCGCGCTTTGGGCGGGGCTTCTTTATGATCAGGCGAGCCTCGACGCCGCCTATGATCTCGTCAAGGATTGGACGGAGGGCGAGCGCCAGCAGCTTCGCGACGATGTCCCCCGGCTCGCTCTGCGCACCCCCTTCCGCAAGGGGACCTTGCTTGATGTTGCGCGCTCTGTCGTCGAGATCGCCGAAGCGGGGCTCAAAGCGCGAGCTTACACAAACCTCTTCGACGACGAGACCGCGTTCCTGAAGCCACTCAAGGGATTCATCGAGAAGGGCCGCTCGGCCGCTGACGATCTTCTGGCGCGTTATCATGGAGAGTGGGGCGAGGATGTTCGACCCGTCTTCACCGAGAACATCTATTAGAGCGGAGTGCGCAAAGCTCAATCGGCTCCGTCGCAATCCTGAGGAAAAGACGTCATCCCGGAACGACGCCTGCGTCGTATCCGGGATCGCAAAAGGCGCAACGACCCCGGATATGCGCCGAGGCGCATTCCGGGGCGACAACTCATCGGGGACGCCGCGCATCTGAATGAACGCACGACACTCTAAACAGGCGTTTTCGGCAGGCGAGCCGCGCCGTCCGGGCCAATGAACACAAGCCGGGTTCGCCTGTCGAAGCCGCTATCCGGCCCCAATTCTTCGAGGGTCCATCGGCTGCCAACCTGTTGATAAAGGTATCGGCGTTCCGGCGCGTCCGTGAAGTAAACGAAGCCCTTGGCGCGGAAGATATCCTTCCCGCGCCAGTCCGCCAGACGTTCGAGCGCTTCCCGTTTTATCGGCCGGTTCCTTTCCAAGGTCCAGCTCTTGCAGCGGATGGCATGGTCATGAAGGTGGCCTGGTGTGAGCGGGCTTGAGCCGTGGTCTTGCGACCGCGCCTTCTGCCCCGACCGGCCGAAAAGGATTTCCAGAGGGACCTCTGCATACGAGGTTTCGTACACGGGGGCTGGCGCGTGCTGAGCGAGCCACCGGCGCAGCCCGGCCAAGGCATCGGCGGACGCCAGATCGGTTTTGTTAAGAACAATGAGGTCCGCTTGAGCCAACTGTCGCTGGACAGTATCGCCGACGTATTTATTGGCCGCCTGGTCCCGGATCTGCTCGGCATCGACAACCACGAGCACCCCGTCGAGCGGAAGCTCATACATCTGGCCATAGTGCGCAATCTTGCCGGGCTCCGCCACGCCGCTGGCTTCCACGACAATATGGTCAAGCGCATCGGCGCGCTTCAGAACGTCGTTGATGGCTGCTGCGAAGCCATTCGACAGATCGCAGCATAGGCAGCCATTGGTAAGGCTGATCGTGCCGCCATCGTGGTTCGCGATCAGCTCCGCATCGATGTTCACTTCGCCGAAGTCGTTGACGAGGACGGCGATTTTCAGGCCGGCGGCTTGCGAAAGCAGGTTGTTGAGAAGCGTGGTTTTGCCAGCGCCCAGATAGCCGCCGATAACGGTGAACGGAAGCACGTCAGGCTGCTTTGCGCTTGTAAACGCTTTCGCCCTCTTTGAAGGTTTCGAGCACCTTGATGTCGAGGATCTTGTCGGCTGGCACGGCCGTGGGGTCGCCGTCGAGCATGACGAGATCGGCGAGCTTGCCCGCCTCGATGGTGCCTTTGGTATCCTCTTCGCGGATCTGCCAGGCGGCGTCGATGGTGAGCGCCTTGAGCGCGCGGTTCACGTCGATACGCTCCTCCGGGCCGATGATCCTGCCAGCGCGTGACCGCCGCGTGACGGCGCTCCAGACCATGCGCATCGGCTCCGCCGGAGTGACCGAGAAGTCGTTGTGGTTCGAAAAGCGAAGCCCCTTCTTCGCGGCTGAAACCATGGGGCTCATGAAAAAAGCACGCTCCTCGCCCAGGTTCTCGAGATGGATGTCGCCCCAGAAGAAAGTGTGCACCGTGAAGAAGCTGGGCGAGAAGCCGAGCTCGGCATAGGCGTCGAGCTGATCGGGCCGCATGAACTGCGAATGGACGATGATCGTGCGGCGGTCCTCGTCCGCCTTCACGCCCGCGAGACGGGCCGCGTCGACCATCATGTCGATGGCCGCATCGCCATTGCAGTGGGAGAAGACCTGGATGCCCTTTTTGTAAAGTTCGCCGAAAGCCTTGTTCACAAGCTCCGGCGGAAAAAGCGGCGCGCCGCGCCAGTCTTTCTCACCAGCGGGACCGCCGGTCAGCAAGGGCTTGGTCCAGAAGGCGGTTTTGCCCTGCGGCGAGCCGTCGATCACGAACTTGATCCCTTGTACCTTCAGCCGGTTCTTGTATTTGCCGAAGGCTTCGCGGGCGGTGTCGGGCATCTCCATCTTGCCGCCCTTGAAGTCGGGGAAATATTCCCGGACGAGCGCCGGGATCTCCAGCACCAATGGCAGTGAGACGATGTCGAGGTAGAGCCGCCCCTCTTCTGCGCCTTTGCGCAGGAATGCGAGGTCCTTAGCATTGGTCGCGCCTTCCTGGCAGGTGGTGATGCCGACGCTGGCGTAAACCTGCTGGGCGGCGTCGAGCGTGTCGAGCAGTTCCTCCTCGGAGGGTTGCGGCATCTTTGTGAAAATCGGCAGGAAGGCCGTTTCCATGATGAGGCCTTCCGGTTCGTTCGAACCCTTCTTTCGCAGGATGAGGCCGCCCGGAGGTGTTTTTGTCGAGGCGTCGATGCCCACTTCCTTGAAGCCTGCCGAGTTCAGCACAGCGCCGTGGTTGGAGCTGTGGATCAGCATGACGGGATTATCCGGGAAATCCGGATCGAGATCGTCGCGGGTGATCTGCCGGCCGTCCGAGAGGTTGGTCATGTCGTAGCCGTAGCCGATGATCCATTCGCCGGGCTTCGTGTTGAACTTCGCCTGATGCGCCTTCAGCACCGTGATGATGTCGGCTATCGAGGTCACGGGTCCCGCGGGCACGCCCGACACGTTGGCCCATTTCACGATCTGCGGCGCGTTCATGAAATGGCCGTGCGCGTCGATGAAGGAGGGCATCAGGGTTGCCCCGTTCAGCTCGACGATTTTTGTCGCGCCGGTTGCGAGCTTCATGACATCGGCTTCGTCGCCTGCTGCAATGATACGCCCGCCGCTTACGGCGACCGCCGCAACTTTGGGCTTGCCGTCGGCCATGGTGATGATGGTTCCTCCGCGGAAGATCTTTTCCGCGCTCTGTCCTTCTGGCATGCCCGCAGCTCTCACTTCACCCTCCAGCGTCAACGCCGCACCAAGCGTGGCAGAAAGGGCAGCGACAATGACCTGCCTTCTGTCCATTTGCGGCATTTGCCTCTCCTGTAAATATAGTTAGATATGGCCCGGTGCGGCGTTCAATGCGCGATTGTCTTATCCATCCCCTTCGCCAGAGCCTGTATGAGCGCCGCATGGCCATTGCATAGACCAAGATCGTTCGCGTTTCGCGAAGCCGTCAGAGAATAGTCTTGCGATAGGAACGCCGGCAGGGGCCGGTGGATTGGCGCCGCTCCCGCGGGTGAGACAGCCGCCGGCAGAGGCGTTTCCTCCAGGCTTGCCTTCTTTTCGAGAGCGCCCTTCGCCGCGGTCGAAACCTGCACCGGCTGCACGCGTCCTTCCAGAACGGTGCCCCAGACCTTGATGTCCTTGAGCTTTATCGGATCGACGTCGAACGGGCTCTGTTCGAGGACCGTGAAGTTGGCGAGCTTTCCGGGCTCAATGGAGCCGATTTCGCTTTCCAGCCGGATCGAATAGGCGGCGTTGATGGTGATGGCCTTGAGCGCAGTCTCCACGTCCACCTCTATGCTGCGGGCCAGCCACCTGGCCTTCGGCGGTCATGCGATTGACGGCGGACCACATCAGCTGGAGGGGCTTCGCGGGCGCCATCGGCATATCGGAGTGTAATGAGATCGCCATGCCGCCATTGCGCATCACGTCGCCAAGCGGCACCATGTTGGGCGCGCGCTCAGGTCCGATCCCGACCTTGGAATAGAAGCCAGCTATTGCCGTGACATAGTAGGGGTTGGCGCTGATGATGGCCCCAAGCGCGTGCAGCTTATCGACCTGCTCCGGCGCGGCGAAGCCGAAATGAACAATTGTTGTGCGGTGGTCGAAGCGCGGATTGCGCCGAGTGGCGCGCTCCAGATTGGCGATCACCATGTCCAAGCCGCGATCGCCATTGTTATGGATGTGGATCTGGTAGCCCGCGTCCCAATAGGCCTGGAACGCGCCCGAGAAGACATCCGGGTCCATGAGCCAGGCGCCCACGTGGCCATCGGTATAGCCATCCCTCATCATCATGAGCTGGCTGAAAATGGCGCCGTCCGAGAAAAGCTTGACTTGCTGCGGCAGCCATCGCGAGCGGCCTTCGCCCCAACTCATGAGCTTGCGGGTTTCGCCGATCATGATTTCCGGGCCTTGGGCGAGATATTTGGCCGCGAACGTCTTGCCGTCCGGGATGAAGTAATGGTTGAAGGGCGTCGCATCGTCGGCATAGACGGCGTTGATGGCGTCCTGCATCGCTTTCAGGACCAAGCCGCCCGGCTCCGCCGCGGTTGTGATGCCTGTCTGGTGATAATACTTCTTCGTATATTCCAAGCCGGCGTGCAGTTTCTCCGGCGAAGCGATGGCGGGAGCAGCCCTGTCAAGCACCTTAAGCGCGCCTTGCTCGAAGAAATGTCCTTTATCAAGGCTGCTCTGCGCCTTTTGCGAGGGCGTGAAGGTACCGAGAAAGGCTTGATCAATTTTGTATTTTTCAAGCGCTTTGGTGTTCAGAAAGACCTCGTGTGCCGAGCGATGCCAGATGACGACGGGGAAATCCGGCGCGAGCTTGTCGAGGATTTCGCGCGACATCTCGCCATGCATGTAATGGTGATAGCCCCACGAGGTGAACGTCTCGCCCTTTGACTTGTCGAACGCGGCCAAAGCTTCCTTCAGCCGCTTCCGATAGGTTTCGGGATCGCGCACCCCCGCGGAGAACCCCTTGGCGGTGTCCCAGTCCTCGATGGAGATGACGGCATCGGTCATCATCGTCAGCGACGCGAGGAAGGGGTGAACGTGCTGGTCGATGAAGCCCGCCGTGACGACCTTATCCTTGAATGTCTCGTCGATCTTGTAGGCCTGCTCGCCCGCGAGCTTTTCCAGATCCGCGCGAGAGCCAACCGCCACGATCTTTCCGCCCACAACGGCCACCGCTTCGGCGCGCGGCTTCTTCGGATCCATGGTGATGAACTCTTTGGCCACGAAGACGGTCGCTTGCGGCAGCGGCGCGGCTTTCTCCATCACGTCCTGAAGGCTTATGGCGTCCGCTAACGCGGGGATCGGTGCGGCAATGAGGGCGGCAAGCCAATGAGCACATGAGGCCAGGCATGGACAGTCCCCCATTCCCAGTGACCGCTTACGCTTTTTAGCGACGGCTTTACATATTTATCTCAATCTAAGCCGGTAAGCAATCTCTTCACAGCCCCCGCTTAAAAAATGCGGAGCGGTGGCTCCAGCGCCCTCAGCCTGGGAACTATCAGTCGATCCGTGTATGTGGACATGAAAGCTCTCGATCTGAACGGTAAAGACCTGCTCCGCCTCTCGACCAAGTGCAAAAGACGGCCGCCAACGTCACCAAAGAGATGAAGTGAGCAGAAATGAAATGCCGCCGGGAATATCCGGCGGCAATTCCGTGGCCAATGCGCCTGAGACCTACAGCGAAGTGCTCGAGAACGTGTCGCAGCTCGCCACATCGCCGCTCTTCAGCCCGGTCACGAACCAGCGCTTGCGCTGCTCAGCCGAGCCATGCGTGAACGCGTCCGGCACCACGTAACCCTGGCTGCGCTTTTGAAGCGTGTCGTCGCCGATGGCTGTCGCGGTTTGCAGCGCGGCCTCGATGTCGCCGGGCTCAAGAAACTTCAACTTGGTCTGTGCATGGTTGGCCCAGACGCCGGCCAGGCAATCGGCCTGCAGTTCCACCCGAACCTGAATCTGATTGCCTTCGGTTTGCCCCGAACGGGCCTGCAAAGCCTGAACCTTCGGCAGAACGCCGAGTTGGTTCTGGACGTGATGGCCGATCTCATGGGCTATGACGTAAGCCTGCGCGAATTGGCAGGCCTTGCCTTCGCAACCGCGAAAGCGCGTCTCGATCTGCTTGAAAAAGGACGTGTCGAGATAGACGGTTTGGTCATTCGGGCAATAGAAAGGCCCGACGGCCGACTGGGCCATGCCGCATGCTGAGCGCGTTGCGCCGGAATAGATCACGAGTTTTGGCGGTTTATAGGTCTTTCCGACCGATCTGAAAACCTCCGTCCATCTGTCTTCCGTATCCCCCAGGACACCGGCGACAAACTGGCTGGCCTCATCGTTTACCGGCTTGCCCCCGCTGCTCGATGATGATGGCAGATGCCGGGAAACCATATCCGCGCCGCCGATAAGGAGAGCGGGGTTTATTCCCAATCCCCAGGCGATCAGCCCGAGTATCGCCATAGTTCCAATGCCAAGCCCGCCTGCGCGGACCATCTGGCCGCGGCGGTCTTCAACGTTGCTGCTCTTTCGGAAATCGTCCCAGCGCATCTTTTCATCCAACTCAAGTTATTGTCGTTATGAGAATTTGGGTGTTTGCAGGCCTGTGCTGCAATAGATCATGCGAACGGCAAGGCCAATTTGCCCCAGATGAGACAATAGCCTTGCCCTTCAAGTATAATACAAATTCCAGCTCGCTGCCGCCTTTAGCAGCAGCGGCCCTTATCGCCGAAAGAGGCCTTTTAGGCCAGCTTGAGCGCCCCGGAGATTTCCGCGAGCGCCGCCTTTTCGGCATCCGTCACCTTTGGTGCCGCCAAAGCCGAGGAATCCGCCTTCGGCGTCGGCGTCGGCCACCTTCTCGCTGATATGATAGAACCACTTTTTCACGGCTGCGGCATCCGCTGGAGCCTTTGCCTCAAGGATAGCGGTGGCCTGCTTGAGCGTATCGAGACACTTGGCCTTCAACTCGTCAGCCTTGGCGCCGGCAAGCTTCTCGCGGAAGCCGTCCTTGGCGAAGGTGCGTCCTTCGGAGGTCTCGAAATCCGCCTCGATGGCTTTGACGAGCTCATCGGAATCGCTTTTCCCCTCGATCAGGGCTCTGCTCGCGGCAAAGCTTTCCTTCAAGACACCCAAAATGCCGCTCGGCTCGGCGGCCGTGACCGCAAGCCCTGACATCATTGCCGCCTCGAGCAGCGTCTTCCACTCTTCAGGCGTAAAGTTCGTTTTGTTTGCCATCTTACGTATACCTTTTCACTCGTTACGCGACGGACCCTGCAACTGCTGCCGAATGCATCTTATCAATCGAGCTCGCAGCACGCGGAACATATCAAAAAATGGATATCTCCCCTATGACACGTTTGCGTGTGCTTAAGTATTTGGAATGGAGCGCGGCGACCGCATCCTTCTCTTTGCCGCTGGACGGTGTGCCTCACGCGAATGTGATCTCGCTGAAGTCTTCCTAGCAGGCGGGGCGAGCCCAAGTTAGCGGCCCTTGATCCATGCTAAGGAGGTGTCACATGGATTTTCTTCCCGATATCGGCATCCTGGAAGCGATCGCCATTTCTTTGGCCGTCGTCATGATGCTTGGCCCGTTGGTGCCGTACGCGATATACGGTCATCCCAGCCGCCGGAAAAAGTAATATGCCTTCCGGCAGGAGCGCCGTGCTCGTAATTCCCTTGGGATCTGAACGAGCACGGCAATCCAAGGACTCACGCTTCGGCCTTTGACAGAGCGTCCAGCTTGGCGCGCAGACCATCGATCGCAGGCTTCGCTATAGGCGCCACGCCGGGGATCTCGAGAACCTTATTGAAGAGGTCTTCGATCGAAGGACGAAGCTGGGTGACGAGCATGGCAAACGCGGTCTTCGCGTCGGTAGGGAGCTTGCCGGCAAGGTCCCGAAGCTTGTCGAACTCGATCGAGTCTTTCTCCAGTTGCGGTATGGCCGCCTGTGCGGAAGCTGTATCCTTGACGCCTTGCAAGGTCGTCGTCAGCCCACCGAGTGCCTTCTGCACCGAGGCCGAGAGATCGACGCCGTCCACTGACAGATTATGGGCGACCCCACCCGCGGCATTTTTGGTTTGCTCCACCACTTGAGCCGGCTGACTGCCGAAATACAACCACGAGGCTGCTGCGATGGCGGCCACCGCTGCAAGAACCAGGCGCCAATCGAATGACCGCGGGGCCTTTTCGGCGGGAGCGGATCTTGGCGCAGCGGGTGCGGGCCTTGCGACAGCGGGCCGCTCAGCCCCGGAAGCCTGCGCGCGGGCCGCGAAGCCCGGTACACCGGCCTGGCCGAGGAGGGCTCCGAGTTCAGGGGGAAGAGCCTCTGAAATGTTCTCCTTCTGCGCTGCAAGAAGCTGCGCCAGGCCCGATGCATTGAGCCCCTGGGCCGCCTGCTCCTTCTGGAGCGTGCCAAGCACCGCAGGGGTCAGCACCCCGGCAAGCGATGAAACTGCGGCTTCACCGAGCCCCGTGAGCTTGCTCACTGCGCCGCTCAGCGCGGTGACCGTGGAGACGCCCAGAAGCGAGTCAAGGGCGCTAATGCCTTCCTTGACGAATGACTCGTGGCCGGGTCCTCCGATCGCGGATTCGAGGCTGTCCAGGATGCCTGGATCCTGCTTCTCGACAGCGCCAGCAAGCCTTTGCGCACCCGCCGGGGTGGACGCGACACCCGCCAGGACTCGCAGAAGTGCAGGAGCCAAGGCAGTGGCTGCCTTGCCAAGTAGAGTCCGGTCTACTCCAAGAGCCGTTGAAATCCTGCCGATCAGTTCCGGTGTCAAGTACTGGGAGACGAGGGAAACGAGATTGATACTCATGCGCTACTCCCTGAATTACGCTACTTCCGAAATGCACGAAATCGCGGCGCAGGAGAAAAGAGTTCTCATCGATGCCGGAAGAACTAAAAATTTTTGTCCTTGTCGTGTAAAACTCAAGGGCAATCGAAGAGAGATCTCCTGCGGGGACGCCACCTTGACGATAACACACTTTAAGAAGAGAGTCTTCACGCTCCGGCTAACTCTAGCTAAAGCTAGAGCGTAAATTCTTGAGCAACGCGTCCGAATGAACACTCGCAAGCACCATTGCTTAAGCAATCGAACGATGCGGACTTCTCGGAACAATCGAAGATTGGCAATTTGATAAGGCGGTCTATGGCGAACATTGGCATTATACTTACCGCGGCGCTGGCGTCGCTTGCAGGCTCCGAATGGGGGCCGGAGAGCGGCGGCATGCCGGATCGGTATATACAGTTCAAGGAAAGCGACGTCGCGGGGCACGGCGGATGCAATCGTTTTGCTGGCCGCTACACCTTCGATGGCAGCTCAATCAGGATCGGCCCGCTTGTCTCAACGAAAATGGCCTGCGAGCCGGAGGTGATGGATGCCGAGCAGGCCTGGTTTCGCATGCTTGAAAGCGCGCAAAAAGCCGAGGCAACGCTAAAGACGCTGGTTCTGAAAGATCAAAACAACAAAATTATCGCGACGCTGCAGCGAAAAGACTGGGATTAAACGGAGGTCTTTGCCTGCGCCCCGCGGCGGGGGGATTTGTCCGCCGCCGCGAATGCAGAACCTGGTGCGTTATACGGTGCCCCGCGGCGTCAACTTGTCGATCGCGGCCGGAAGGTGCTCCGCCAGCTTGGCCGCCGCTTGGTCCACGGACGTTCCGAGCTGGGCTGCAAGTTTCTGGAGATTCTCATAGCCCACAGCCCGCTGAACCTGATCAGCCGTAATGGGGTGGTTCTCGCCTGTGCTGATCCAGGAGCGGATCGTCGGGCCAAGACCCTGTTTCTCGAACTGGCTGAGGACGCCCCTCACGCCGCCTTGCTTCCTAATGAAGTCGTTCAAAACTGTCGCTACTCCGGCGCCAACAGCGCCGCCGACAACACCATCCCACAGACCCATATCTACCTCCACGGTTCAGGGCACGAAAACGACGATAAGTCAGCACCTCAAATGATCTCTGAGTATGTAGTTTGGCTCTTGGCCTGTTTTATCGTCAAACGCAAGCCTCCGCTAGAAAAGCCGGCTGAACGTGAGAGGTGCCCAGCCAAGAGCTAAGGCGCAGAGGTTATTCCATTTCCGGGAAGATGGGAATTGCCTCCGCTGTTGAAAGGAGAGCAAAAATCCGCGAGTGGGATGCGAGATTATGGCGCATTGCCAAAGCCGAAGCTTTTTTCAACGGCGGCCGGCGCAAAAAATGTCACTTTCGATCCCGGTTACGCCCCGGCCCGCAGATGCGCCGCGCGAATGGCGGTCGATGAGAGGTTCGACAGCGGCCCCGACAAATAGCACCACGCCGGCGGCGCGAGGTCCGGAAGCGCGGCAGCCTCGATCTCGGGAATACGGAAGCGGGCGAATTGAGCCGCCGCAGGAGAACCGAGCGCCCGGTATCGCCATCCGGGCCTGTCCTCCACGGCTATCGGCATAAGCCGGAAAATGGTGCGCCAGTCATTCCAGCGGTGGAAGCTTGCCAGGTTGTCCGCCCCCATGAGCCAGACAAAACGCACGCACGGAAAACGCTGGCGCAGCCAGCCGAGCGTCTGCGCCGTATACGCCGTGCCAAGCCCCGCCTCGAAGGCCGTGACCTTGATGCGGGGGTGCCCCGCAACGCCCCTCGACAGGCGAATGCGCTCGGCAAGCGGCGAGAGGTCTCCGTGCTCCTTCAGCGGATTGCCGGGCGTTACGATCCACCAGACCTGCGCGAGGTTCAGCCGCTTCAGCGCGGTCTCGCTGATGAGCCTGTGGGCGCGGTGGGGAGGATTGAACGAACCGCCGAGAAGCCCGATCCGCATCCCGTCTGCCGCGGGCGGAGGCCGCAAATCGGAGTCCCATAGCCAGCCGGGCAGCATCATACGGGCCGCGTCTGTCCGTCGCCGCGCACGATGTATTTGAAAGTCGTGAGTTGCTCGACGCCAACCGGCCCGCGCGCATGAAAGCGCCCCGTGGCGATGCCGATCTCCGCACCCATCCCGAACTCGCCGCCATCGGCGAATTGCGTGGAGGCATTGTGCAAGACAATGGCGCTGTCGACCTCGCGCAGGAACATCTCAGCAGTGGCGGCATCCTCGGTGACAATGGCGTCCGTATGCTGGGAACCGTATTTCGCGATGTGCTCGATGGCTCCGTCCACCCCCGGCACGACCTTCGCCGAGATGATGGCGTCGAGATATTCGGTTCCCCAATCGGCTTCCGTGGCAGGTACGACGCGCGGATCGGCGGCCTCAGTTGCCGCGTCGCCGCGCACCTCGCAGCCGGCATCGAGAAGAGCGGTGACAAGCGGTTGCAACAGGCGCTGCGCATCGGCCTCGTCCACGAGCAGCGTTTCGGCCGCGCCGCAGATGCCGGTGCGCCGGAGCTTGGCGTTGAGCACGATGGCGCGCGCTTTCTCAAGGTCCGCCGCCTTGTCCACATAAACGTGGCAGATGCCTTCGAGATGGGCGAAGACGGGAACGCGCGCCTCCTTCTGCACGCGCTCAACGAGGCCCTTGCCGCCGCGCGGAACGATCACGTCGATAGCGCCGCCAAGCCCGTCGAGAAGATGGCCCACCGCGTCGCGATCCGTCGTCGGGATGAGCTGAATGGCCGTCTCCGGAAGCCCGGCGGCCTTCAAACCTTTGACGAGGCAGGCGTGAATGGCGCGGTTGCTTTCGAAGCATTCCGAGCCGCCGCGCAGGATCACGGCATTGCTGGACTTGAGGCAGAGCCCGCCTGTGTCGGCCGTGACGTTGGGACGGCTTTCATAGATGATGCCGATGACGCCCAAGGGCACGCGAACGCGAAAGATCATGAGGCCATTGGGCCGCTCCCAGGCCGCGATGACCTCGCCCACCGGGTCGGGAAGCTCGGCGATCTCGTCCAAGCCGCGCGCCATCGCTTCGACGCGCGCCTCGGTGAGCGTAAGGCGGTCGATGAAGGAGTCCGGCCTGCCTGCATCGCGCGCGGCCTTGCGGTCAGCGGCGTTGGTGTTCAGGATCTCTGCGATGTGCGCCCGAAGGCTGGTCGCCGCCGCGCGCAGCGCCTTGTTCTTCTGCTCCGTTGGCGCGAGCGCAAGCGTGCGCGCCGCAACTTTCGCCTGCCGCCCGATTTCGAGCAAGTCCGTTTTCAAAAGCCGCAGATCGGGCATGGTATCAGCTATGGATGCAGTCATGATGTCAGTCAGCCAGATGAACCGTTAAACAAGGTCGCGGTGAAGTGCCATGTCGTCGCGATGAATAAGAGCGGCGCGGCCAGCATAGCCAAGCGTGGCAGCGATTTCCAACGAATTTCGGCCTGCGATCAGCGCCGCTTCTTCGGCGGTGTAGGCGATGAGCCCGCGCCCGATCTCGCGGCCCGTTTCATCGCGGATGATGACGGCTTCGCCGCGCTCGAACTGGCCGCTGACGCTTTTCACGCCGGCCGGAAGCAGGCTCCGGCCCGCTTGAAGCGCAGCGCGCGCGCCATCGTCGATCACGACCACGCCTTTCGGTTCGAGCGTGCCCGCGATCCAGCGCTTGCGTGCGGTGACGGGATTTGCGGCGGCAAGAAACCAGGTGCAGGGCGCACCTTCGCCAAGCGCTCGAAGCGGATGCAAACCCTTGCCCGAGGCGATGACCATGTGCGTGCCGGCGGCAACCGCAATCTTGGCCGCCTTTATTTTCGTCACCATGCCGCCGCGCGACAACTCCGTGGCTGCCTCGCCCGCCATCGCCTCGATTTCGGGTGTGATCGCCGTTATCACATCGAGCCGCTTGGCCGTGGGGTCTTGCGAGGGCGGCGCCGTGTAGAGCCCGTCGATGTCGGAGAGAAGGACGAGGCAGTCGGCGGTCATCATGCTGGCGACGCGCGCCGCGAGCCTGTCGTTGTCGCCATAGCGGATCTCCGATGTCGCGACCGTGTCATTCTCGTTCACGACAGGGATGGCCCCGAGCTTGAGAAGCGTCTCGATTGTGTTGCGCGCGTTGAGGTAGCGCCGCCGCTCCTCGGTGTCGCCAAGCGTGACCAGGATTTGCGCCGTCGTAAGCCCGCGCTCCCGGAAAACGGTCTGGTAGGCATGCGCCAGGTTGATCTGGCCCACCGACGCCGCCGCCTGCGCTTCTTCGAGCCGAAGCGCACCCGGATTGAGCCCCAGCGCCCGCCGCCCGAGGGCGATGGCGCCGGAGGAGACGAGGATCACGTCGCGCCCCTCGGCCTTCAGCGCCGCCACATCGTCGCCGATGGCTTCCAGCCAGGATTGCTTCAGCGTGCCTGTTGCCCGGTCGGTCAACAGCGCGGAGCCGATCTTGACGGTGATGCGCCGCGCGTTGCGCCATTCCGGCCGCGCGGCGTGAGTGCTTGAACTGGTCATGATGCCTTGAGGAACGCCGATTTGGGCGAGCCGTCAAGCCACCTGCTGCGGGCGCTTGGCGGCCGCTTTGGCAGCAAAGCCCAGCGGCAGCGCGGTCGTGAACTTGATTTGCTCCATGGCGAAGCTCGAGCTGACATCGGTGAGATCGATCTGCGAGATGAACGCCTTGTAAAACCGGTCATAGCTGGCGATGTCCGGGACGGCGACGCGCAGGAGATAGTCGACCTGGCCGCTCATGCGGTAGGCCTCGACGATTTCCGGGAAGCTCGCGACCACGGCGTTGAAGCGTTCGAGCCATGCGGCATTGTGCTGATTTGTCGTAATGGCCACGAACACGGTCACGCCCGCGCTGACGCTTGCCGGATCGAGGAGCGCAACGCGGCGCTGGATGACGCCATCCTGCTCAAGTTTCTGGATGCGCCGCCAGCAGGGCGTCGTCGACAGCCCGACCTTCTTTCCGATCTCGGCGACAGGAAGGGTGCTGTCCTCCTGGAGGATTGTAAGTATCTTGATGTCCATCGTGTCGAGCATGGCGATCCGGGAATTAATTTGCGTGAGAGCGAGCCGCATGCGCGACCAGGGCCAACATTACAGCCATTTAAGGCGAAAGTATAGAAAGAATTACCCTCTTAGGCGCTCAGATGGCGACCGACAGCCCGTCCTCGGCCAGAATGCAGCGGCTGGCGTCGATTTTTCCGGCGGCATCAAGCATTTCAGGGCTCATATGGGTCAGCAGATAGCGCTTCGCGCCGATGCTCTCGAACTTCCCGGCAAGCGTGAGATAATCGAGATGCACAGCCGTTTTCGTGCTGAATGTCGTGCACTCGATAAGATAAAGGTCGGCTCCGCGCCCTGCCTCGATCACGCCCTCGCACCAGTTGCTGTCACCTGAGAACGCAACGCGTTTCGAGCCATCGCTCACGCTCAAGGCAAGCGATGGAGAGCCCGAATAGTGATCGACTTCATGGGCTGAGATCTGAATGCCCTGCCATGTGTTGACCTGGCCGGGTTCCAATTCGCGGTAAAGGATTTCAAAATCCCGGCGCTGGCTGGAAAGGGTGGGATAGAGCGCTTCCCACAGATCGGTCGTGCGCCGCGCAATACCGGCAGGTCCTAGAATTTTCACCGGCTTCGAGCCGCGCTCAATGAACATCTTCTCCATGAACAGGAACGGCAGGCCGCCGAAATGATCTCCGTGGCAATGACTTATTACAATTGCATCGATGGAGTCGACCTTGATGCCGGCTCGCTTCAGAGCCAGCGGAGCATTCGCGCCGCAGTCGAGCATCAGCCGGCCTTGCGGCGTATCGAGAAGGTAGCAGCTTTGAAAGCGCCCCCCTGAACCAAATGCGTCGCTGCATCCGATAATTGTCAGGCGCATGGAGCCTCAAGCTTTGTGAGAGGGGCGGGAAGAAACCTGCGCGTACCACCGTTTGAAGTGCGATACGCCGTCAGGGATGGCGAGACGGGCCGGCTTCATGAAATCGGTTGCGATCATGGCGGTAATATCGGCGACGGAAAAATTCTCTCCCGCGAGATAGGGCGTTGTACTGAGCCTCTCGTCGAAAATTCGAATGATTTCCGCCACCCGCGGCTTGTTGGCCTCGGCCCAGGCAGGGACTTGAGGAACTTCGAGGTTCGCCATGGCAGGGTGTGTATGCCGGAAGTATTGGGCGACGGGAAGGAAGAAGTTGAGTTCGGCCCGCCTGTTCCACATTTCTATCATGGCGATTTCAATGGGCGTCCTTCCGAACAGCGGCGGCTCTGGCTGGACGGCTTCAAAGTAGCGGCAGATCGCCATGCTCTCCGAAAGTGCGGCGCCGTCATTCAGGATCAATACGGGCACGCGCTGGACGGGATTGAGCTCGGCAAAATCCGCCGACTTGTGTGCCCCGTTCATGATATCGACCTGCTCGAACGGGACATGGATGCCCTTTTCGGCCAGGAAAACCCGCACCCGGCGCGGGTTCGGAGACCGCTTCTCGTCGAGGATTTTCATCGTTAACCTTGCCTTGCAAATTCCACGGATGTGATACGGAACAAACTTTCATGTGTAAGAACGTGAACGCTCCATCAACCGTAAATTAGCACTTTTGGATAATCATATTAATACGCGCGCGTTTGAGGGCAGAAGGCGCGTAACCTTCCCTCCAGAAGTGGATCTCGGGTTGATGAGTATTGCTGGCTCTGTAAACTGGCGCGCGTATGCCCCGGAAGGCAGCAGAAGGCAGGGAACCGCCGCCAAGGGCGCCCCTGAAGCCACGGCCACTATCGGCAGGGATTTCGCCTACGAGCTTCTCCTGATGTTCGTGCGCAACGAGGCGGTGGCGGCGCTGACCGTGCCCATTCTCGCTGTCGTTGATCGCCGTCACGATGCTGAACTGGGCCAATCCACAGCCGCTTCTGCTCTGGCTTGCAACCATTTTCATTTCGGAAGGCATCCTGCTTGCGCTCTGCCGCAGGTTCCGCCAGCAGCCGCGGGAAACCGTCGATCTTTACCAGTGGCAGCGGAACCTCGCCGCAGCCGAGTTCCTTTATGGCGTTTGCTGGGCGGCAATCGCGTTTACCGAATTCCGTCATAACAACGAAGCCGCATACTTTTTTCTGTTCGCCGCTCTGACGGTTGTGACCGCGATCAGGATGCTGTTCGCGGCTTCCGTCCTGCCGATCCTTCACGCAGGTACGGTGCCGGTCACCGCCGCGCTTGCGCTTCGCTTCCTTATGACGGGGGATCCCTTCTACTGGATCCTGGCGGTTGTCGCCATCGGCATCCATTTCTATTTCATTTTTCTGGTCAAGAGCTTGCAGCGCACGGCTCTCTCAATGCTGGATTATCGCGCGGAGAAGGACCGCCTCATCGAGGAGCTTGAAAAGGAGAAAACGGCTGCTGACGAGGCCCGCGTCAGGGCGGAGGCAGCCAATGTGGCGAAATCGAAGTTTCTCGCGAATATGAGCCATGAGCTGCGCACTCCGCTGAATGCCATCATGGGCTTCTCCGAGATGATCAAGGACGAGATTCTCGGCCCCATCGACAATGAAACTTACAAGTCCTACGCCAACGATATTCATGAATCCGGCACCCATCTCCTGAAGCTCATCAATGAGATTCTCGATCTGTCCCGGATCGAGGCCGGCCGCTACGAACTTGCGGAAAAGGTGCTCGACTTCAGCGACATCGCGCGGGAGAGCATCAAGTTCCTGCGGCTCGACGCGCAGACCAGGAAATTGCGCATCGTCACCGATTTCAAGCCGGACATGCCACGCGTGTTCGCGGATGAGCGCGCTCTCCGGCAGATTTGCCTCAACCTGATATCGAACGCGATCAAGTTCACGCCGGAAGGCGGCATGATCGCGGTCCGGACCGGCATGCTTGCGGGCGGCGAAGCGTTCTTGAGCGTTCGCGACAACGGCCCCGGCATTCCCGAAGACGAAATCCCCCGGGTCTTGAGCGCCTTCGGACAAGGTTCGCTGGCGCTCAAGATGCGCGATTGTGGAACCGGCCTCGGCCTTCCGATCGTAACCGGGCTTGCCGAGTTGCATGGAGGCCGCTTCGAACTGCGCAGCAAACTCGGGATAGGCACAGAGGCTACGGTGATCCTGCCGAAGACGCGGGTCGTCCCGAGCGCGCTCGCGCCTCAGACGCGCAGGGCGCCCGAGAACGTGATGGCGTTTCCCATGAGGGGCGCCGCATAAGTCCGGGCGCTACTCTGAAGTTTGGCTTCGCTTTGTGGCCGCCTCGCGAGCCGCGGCGCTACGTTTAGTAATGCCCGCAGGATATTGTTGGAGGAAGAGACCACCCGTTCCCTTGCTCACCGTAGGTTCTGAGGACGCATTCGGGGTGGACTGTGGGCCAGGCGCGCGTTACGTCACCTTCATACGGACCGTAAAGCTGGTATTGGGAACCGGTCATGGGACGATAGTTATGCCCCCTCGCGTTTGAAGGACTGACGCTGGCTGCCAAGATCACACAAGCCGACAGCACAAAAACGGTTCTCATGCGTATCCTCCTTTGATTTGCCATTACAAACTCCGTCTTGCGGAGAGCCAGCCAGAACATGATCAATGGGGTGGCTTTGGATGGCTTCCGTTTGGCTTATTAATCCGAGACAAAGTCTACTTGGCTTAATCTTAACCTAAGACACCTCTGTGTCTTGGTTTATTAATATTATACTTTGTTTCATTTTGGCTGTAGATGATTATGGTATCCTGATAATATTTTAGTCAACTAACTAATCAAATATTTAGTATATTGGTTAATAAAATTGAGAAAATTTTTTACAGTATATACTGTGCTTACTAGTTTTTCCTAATTTTCAGTTGTTTGAATAGCAGCTCTTGCTGAAGACGTTACACGAATAAATGAATATAAGTCACACATTCGAATGATGCCGGATTGGCAATTATTTGATACGAGGTTTTGTCGTGTTTTGTTCTGCATATGCGCTCAATCTAAACAATACACAGTTTCACTGATCATGATCTTGAACTAGAGGAAACGTTCGACTAATACCCTAGAAAAGTAAAGTTGGATTAAGGACATCACCATGATCCGCTCCTTCTCGATTCTTGCGGCAGCCCTCCTTGCTGGCGCTGCGCTCACAAGCCAGGTGCAGGCCAAGAACCGCACCCCGCATCACAGAACGCCTTTGGTTGCACCTTCGGCGCAGGAGCCCGAAAGCATGTGGGTAGAGGACTACTTTCCACTTTCAACTGGAAGTTCATGCACCTACAGGGGAGGGCCGAAGTCCATCGACTGGTCTTGCTGGTAGGAACCGGCCAGGCGCTCTCTTCTTGAGTGGACTTGGGCCGGTCCGCCGGCGACCAACTGCTGCTTGACGCCAAGGAGAGACCTGCCGGCAGGCAAGCCAGGGGTCTCTTCTCGACGTCGTCCTCAACATCGAAGGCGCGCCCTTATCCAGGCTCAGAACCGAGCCCACAAGCCGGAACCCGCCCTCGAAGGCGCTGGCGTTATGCCCTGGCGGGTGTATGGCGGGCCGTTCCCGTGATGGAGCCCCATGGCCCGGCGCGTACCGCACGACCGGGCGTGTGCCGTTGCCCCGAGGCTGGGGAGCTTATCGGATCGTGGGTTCTGGTCCAGAGTAAGGACTTGACATGCCTGCATGATCCCGGGTTAAGCGCGAACGATTCTCAACTAAAAGGGGTAATTTCTTGATCCTCGTCCTGATATTGCTGCCGAGATGAAACTATTTAGGTTGCTTTGATCTTTTTATAGAGCTTCTGGTTGTTCCGGCGCTGTCATAATAATTTAATCGATTCAGTCTTTTTAGATGCCTTAAATATACCACTATTCAAACACCTTCGTAAGTGCTTGAATGAGGAAACTCATGGCAAGCAACGAGTTCACCTAAATCGAAGGGTTCAAGCTTCGAAAACAACCTTGCGCTTGAAACGCGTCTCCGCCGAAGAGTGGAAGATTTGGATGCTGCTGTCCGGGACACAAAATGGGCGCCGCCAGCATCTGGGCTCGACCGGAAATCCGATAATGCGGATTGGCTCAACGAAGAAGCCTTTGAACAAAGGCATGTAGATAACTGGGGCGAGAATTTCGAGTTGATGCCGGCACCCAAGCGTCGAAAGAGCATGTTCGCTGCCATGCTGCGCTATTTCGGCGTCGCCATAATTTGCGGAGGTTTTTCTGGAGGCGCCGTACTTTATGTGATCCTGCAATACTATGATGCGCACCAGCCTGAATTGAACACCACCCCATCCTATACTTCCGCGCGTGCTACGGCTCCAACAAATGATAAGGATGCGGATCGTTCGCGTGACCAACCAGCATTATCAGGCGCTCCGGTTGTCCTGTCGAGGCCAGCAAGCCAATCGGAGGCGGCCCCGCGCCCGCCCTATACTTCCGCGCGTGCTACGGCTCCAACAAATGATAAGGACGCGGATCGTTCGCGTGATCAACTATCATCATCGGGCGCTCCGGTTGCACTGTCGAAGCCAGCAAGCCAATCGGAGGCGGTCCCGCGCCAGCCCACAAACGGTGGAGCTTCGGAAGCAGGCGGTTCTGCGGGCTCCCTTCCGGCTGACGTGGATGCGAAACCGAAGGAGTCCAACGTCGCGGCCAAGACAGATTCGGTAGCTCCCTTGGCGGGGGCCGCGCCCTTGCCGGCGCCAGTCTTCACCCGGCAGGAGGATCGAGAAGCGAAGCCTGCCGAAATCAGCAAGCCCGATACGAGCGCCGCCAAGCGGGATGCCCAACTTGCGAAGCTGCCTGCAGATCAAGAGGAGAAGATGCTGAAGCGGGCATCGACCCTCATGGGTGAGAATGACATCGCAGGCGCGCGCCTGATCTTCCAGTATTTGGTGAACCACGGAAGCGCTGCCGGCGCGTTCGCGCTTGCCGAGAGCTACGATCCTAAGAAATTGGCCGGTCACCGCGTGACCGGATTGACGCCGGATGCAAACCTGGCCCGCTCTTGGTATGCGCGCGCAGCCGAATTGGG
Source organism: uncultured Alphaproteobacteria bacterium (assembly GCA_963833565.1). Lineage (GTDB taxonomy): Bacteria > Pseudomonadota > Alphaproteobacteria > Rhizobiales > Rhodomicrobiaceae > Rhodomicrobium. Next base: position 46,023 of record CAWHYO010000034.1, on the reverse strand, counting down.
AAGCAAAGAAGCGGCGGCGGTGCTTCGCAAGGAAAGACCTTAGTCCAGCAGCGAAGCCTCAAAAGCTCAATTCATTGAGGGTTATCATGAGACATTCCTCGCCTAAACTTTTCGTGGCAACGGCTACGCATTGGCTAGCCAGCATTCTCGTGGCCGCATTTTGCCTCTTCGCCTGCTTGAATACGGCATCAGCTCAGGTCAAGACCCAGAACACGGCATCGGCGCAGTTCAAGACTCAAACTCAGAGCTACGACCAGAAGAAGAGGGAAGCGAACGACATTTCGGTGGCCATCATAAATTCCGGGCTTTCGTGCACCTGCGCTCGCTTTTCTGAAGATATGCGCAACGTCGTCAATGACCTTCGGCCAGATGGAATCCGCGTCTTGCCCGTTCTCGGCGTCGGAGGATTGCAGAACCTGAAAGATGTCCTCTTCCTGAAAGGGATCGATATGGGCATCGTGGATCAGGACAATCTCGCTCTTCTAAAGCAGAGGGATCCGCGCCTTTATGCCGATATCGAGGAGCGCGTGCACTATATCACGAAGCTGTATAATGCGGAGCTTCACATCCTTGCCAGAAACGATGTCAAGTCTCTGCTCGATCTCAAGGGCAAGAAGGTCAACTTCAACGTCAAGGATCATCAGACTGAGGTGACAGCCGACCACCTCTTTCCGATGCTGCATATCTCTGTCGAAAAAACGAACTACGATAATGATGAAGCGCTCCGGCGGTTAAGAAGCGGCGAACTTTCCGCCATGATGATCCTCTCAGGCGCTCCTCAGGCCCTTATCTCGAATGTGAAGAAAGAGGACGGCCTCCACTTCGTTCCCGTCGATCAGGATAGTCTGCCTGGCATTGATTTCACGCCTGTGCTCGGGGAATATCTTCCGGCCGAGTTCACGAGCAAGACCTATCCGAATCTCGTTCCCGAGGGGACCGCAGTCCCGACAATTGCCAATCGTGTTCTTCTCGTCACCTATGCGTGGCCGGAAGGCTCTTCGCGTTACAACAAGATTGCGAAGTTTGTGGATGAGTTCTTCGGCAAGATCGACCAGTTCCACTCCCCCGCCAGACATCCAAAATGGAGCGAAATCAATCTCTGGGCCGACATTCCAGGCTGGACGAGGTTCAAGCCTGCGGCCCGTTGGCTCGCCGCTCATCAGCAGACGGCGAGTGTTGGATCGCAGCTTGCGAGAGAGCAACCAGATAACGTCCAGCAGGTCATTGGTAACATGCTGGCGAATACGAACGGCCGCGAGTTGAGCGCGAGCGAGAAAGAAGCGTTACTAAACCGCATCAAACAATATCTGGAAAGCAACCAAACAGCACGCTAAGATGTAAGCGAAGGCTGGCGGTAAACGCTTGCAATAATCCTTGTATTTCTCACGGCATCCCTGCGATTTCGCGGGCATGCCGTGGGATTCATGTGAGGTAAACATTATCCGGCTAAACGGCACCGGGTGGGATGGATAGTTACATGACTAAGAGTTCCGGGTCCATATCTCGGCGTAAGCTGCTTAGGGCTGGTTTAGATACTGCGATGCTCTATGGAGTAACGCAGGTTTTCCCGGCACAAGCCGCCAGTGTCGTCAATATGCCGTTCGGCAACGGTGAGCGACCCCTCGTCAGTTACCCGCAGAAGCGGCCGCTCATCCGGCTCTCAGCGCGGCCGCCCCAACTCGAAACGCCGATGTCCATTTACAACGAATCGGTTCTTACGCCGAACGATGCGTTCTTCGTCCGGTATCACCTCAGCCGAGCTCCCGCATTGATTGACCCTGAGACTTACCGTCTGGAGGTAAAGGGGAAGGTCAACGCACCGTTGTCGCTTACGCTGGAGGAACTCAAGCAGTTTGAGCCTGCCGAAGTGGTGGCTGTGAACCAATGCTCAGGGAATGGCCGCGGCTTTTCCAATCCCCGCGTTGCCGGAGGTCAGCTTGGCAATGGTGCAATGGGAAATGCTCGCTGGAAAGGCGTGCCCCTGAAGGTCATACTTGACAAAGCGGGTGTGCAGGAAGGCGCCAGGCAGGTGGCTTTTAATGGCGCGGATACCCCGCCCTCCGAAACGGTCCCCGACTATATCAAAGCGCTCGACATAGACCATGCCCGGGACGGCGAGGTGTTACTTGCTTATTCCATGAACAATGAGGATTTGCCGATTCTCAACGGCTATCCCCTTCGCCTCGTCGTTCCTGGCTATTACGGGACGTATTGGATCAAGCACCTCAACGAGATAACGGTCATCGATAACGTATTCGACGGCTTCTGGATGAAAACAGCCTACAAGATCCCGAACAATACGTGCGCGTGTGTTGCGCCCGGGACAAAGCCGGCGTCCACGGTGCCGATCAATCGGATGAATGTACGCTCATTCATCACGAACCTTGCAGATGGCGCTAAAGTTTCCGCCGGAGAAGGCATCAAGGTCGCTGGCATTGCATTCGATGGCGGTTACGGGATTACCGAGGTCGTCTTGTCCGCGGATGGCGGAAAGACCTGGCGCGGGGCTGACCTGGGATCAGACCTCGGGAAGTATTCTTTCAGACAGTGGTCGGCAAAGGTTGTTCTGAAGCCCGGCGATCACACGCTTGCCGTAAGAGCCATCAACCGCATCGGACAATCTCAACCGGTTGAGGCTTTGTGGAACCCCGCTGGATACATGCGGAACTCGGTCGAAAAAATCAAAATCATAGCGAGCTGAACCATGGGCACGAAGGCGAGAGCTATAGCGGGCGCCGTCTTTGGCGCGCTTTTTCTGGGTGTGACACAAGCGAAGAGCGTTCCACCTGCTTACAAGGCGCCCGACGAAACCGCGATGCTGCCTCCGGGACCGAACGCCAAGGTCGCCGAGCAGTATTGCGGCGTTTGTCACTCCTACGAATACATCCTCACCCAGCCGCGCGGTTCCGGGCGGGACTTTTGGCAGGGGGCAGTCACGAAAATGATCAAGGTCTTTGGGGCTCCGATCCAGGAGGCGGATGCAAACGCTATCGTTGATTACCTCGCGAGCACCTTGAAGTAGCCCGCTCCCGCCTGCGACGCCTTGATAACTGCAGCGCTGAGATGCCGTCCCACGGAGGCGACCGGCGCGGCGCCGTGCCTCAAGGTGCCGGCCGCGCCCCGCCTTACCCTGGCCCAGGACCCAGGTTCCCGTCCCACAGCCGAAAGCCGCCTTCGAAGGCATTGAAATTGTGGCCGAGCCGGGTGTTTGGCGGGAGTTCCTTAAGTTTCTTGACGTTGCCCCCGCCTAACACGACGTCGGTGGGCTGAAGAGCGGCGATCAATCGCTGAACCACGTCCGCGACATTGCTGCGCCATTCTTTCTTGCCATTCCGGTCCAGGCCGCGCTGGCCGACGTAGTCTTCGAAGGTGCCTTTCTTGTAGGGAAGGTGGCCCATCTCCATGGGGTGGACGATGCCATCGATGATGAGGGTCGTTCCGAGGCCCGTCCCAAGGCCGAGAAAGAGCATCCTTCCGGACAGGTAGCTTCCAATCGCCTGCATGGCCGCGTCGTTGATGATCTTGACCGGCCGGTCGAACGCAGCCTCAAAATTGAATTGAACCCAGCCCGGTCCCAGATTATGCGGATCCTTCAGCGGCCGGTCGTCGAGAACAGGTCCGGGATAACCGATCGTGACAACGTCGTGGTCCCAATCCGAAACAACCTCCCTGATCCCTGCCATCATCAGCTCGGGCGTCAGCTGGGGTCCGGAGACGATCTTCCGGTGCTGGCTTTGCCCCGTGACAAGGAGCTTGACGTGGTTGCCGCCTATGTCGACAACCAGCACGTTCAGGGCAGCCCCGTGCGGGCGGAGTTCTTCCACGACGGGCGGCTTCTCCTTTTCAAACCTGAGAATTGTACCTTCGGTCATAGAACTGATCAGCTTTGCCGGATTTGGATGCGATTGCGCCGTAACTATATTCCAGGACTTGGAAAATAAGTTGGCCTTCTCGCGGGATGGATGTCAACCCTGCCCAGCGTCGCGCAATCCTTCCTCGCTGCCGGCGCTTTCCGTGCTCGCTCGCAAAGGTTCGGGCGCAGGACTATCGATGATCGCCCCAGCGCCAGCGCGGCGGCTCGCCCTTCGCCCAGCACACGCCGATGAAGCAAATCAAAAGCACGCTCATGTAAAGGAGAAATGCCGCAAGTTCCTGCCGCGGAGGAAACAGGATTGCTCCTGCCCATATCAACGCAACATAGGCGGCAAGCACCAGCCATCCCTGCCACGTAATCGGCAAGCCCCATCCCCATCCGTAGCGTTTCGCAGGAAACCAATATTTGGGATCTGATTTCATCGGCATTCCGCCCTCTGGCCAAGTGACACCGTGCCATCGCGGCGAATGGCTCTGGAAGGCCTGCAGCGCTTGATCGATGCCCCATAGCTGCGGCCTCGCCGGACAGGCCGCAGCAAACACCTCAGCCCGCTCTGCGGGAGACAAAACTTACGAGCGCCAGCAAAATGATGGCGCCAGTCGCAGCGCTGAGGATCGAGCCGATGATGCCCTGAAAATGCAAGAAGCCCGGCAACAAGGCGCCCGCGATGATAGCGCCGAGAATCCCTACGATAATGTTGCCGAGGAGCCCAAATCCCGCGCCCGAGTAAATAAATCCGGCAAGCCATCCCGCAACCGCGCCGATCGCCAGCATGATGAGAATTCCAATAGGATCCATCAGGTCTCTCCCTTGTTAATTATGTTTATAAATTCTGCGCCTGCGAGAATGGCAGATCAACAGAAACTTATATATACACATTTCCGCTGGTAGAACGCCCATGCCTCCCAATTGTTCGAGCGTCAGAGAGAATTTATCGGCCAGGGCTTGGATCGACCAGGGCTTAGAAAGACGAAGCCGCCAGCGCGGGCCAGCGGCTTCTGCACAATGTTCGGGAGGGCCGCCTAATGGCCGTCGAATGCGACCAGCGCATGGGAGCGAACCTGATGATCGGCTTCGAGCCGCTGCATCCCGCCAAGCTCCGGCAGATCGATGACAAAGGCGGCGCCGATCACCACGCCGCCAACGCGGCGGATGAGCTTGACGGCTGCCTCCACCGTTCCCCCCGTGGCGATCAGGTCGTCAACGATGAGAACGCGCTCTCCCGGCTGGATGGCGTCTTCGTGCATTTCAATGATGTCGGTGCCGTATTCGAGCTTGTAATCCTGCCCGATCGCGCGCCACGGCAGCTTTCCCTTCTTGCGGATCGGCACAAAGCCCGTGTTGAGCCTGTCCGCCACTGCGCCGCCCACGATGAAGCCGCGCGCCTCGATCCCGGCCACGGCGTCGACCTTCATCTCCTCGTAGGGCGCAGCCAGCCTTCGGATGACGGCTCGAAAGCCGTTCGCGTGGCCGATCAACGTGGTGATATCCCGGAACATGATGCCGGCTTTGGGATAGTCCGGGATTGTGCGAATCAGCTCTTTGAGGTCTAGGTTTTCATAGCTCATTAACGGTCCTCCGCGCGCGGGGCGCACGCCCTGCGCGCAGGCCCGCCAAGCGCTTAGCAATGCAGCCCCGGCTTTTCAACAGCTTTCCGGGGATTTAATGCCGCGGCCCTGCTATCGGCTGGAACAGCTTGGGCCCGAGCAACGTTATAGATTGATTATTGTGAGAGGGCACCCACAATGTCTCAAGAAGCGATCGTCGCAACCCTCCTGGCTCTTGCCGCCTACGCATCGGCGGTGCAGAATAGCTCCGTCAAAGCTTCGGAGCCGAAGAACGATGGGCCGAGGAGCGATGCACAAAAGAGTTAGCTCTTCCGGCCGGAAGTTAGCAATTACGTGAAGCGGCTTGCGGCGGATTTTTAACACGCACACATAGCAAGTCATGACCATTACAATCATTGTCGCAGCAATAATCACGCTCGCCGTCCTCCTTGGCGGCGCATCACTAACAAAGGTCGGATCGTGGTATCGCGGCCTCCGCAAGCCCTGGTGGAACCCGCCGGAATGGCTGTTCGGACCTGCCTGGGCCGTCATCCTCAGTCTGGCAGCGTGGGCAGGAGTCCTGGCCTGGACCGCCTCGCCTCCGGAAGCTCACTTGAGCATCGCGCTCCTGTTCGCGGCGAACATCTTCTTCCACATGCTTTGGACGCCGATCTTCTTCAATCTCAGGCGTCCCGACTGGGCGTTGATCGAGGTGGCGTTCCTCTGGCTTTCGGTTGCCGCTCTCATGATCGGGGTGGCTCCCTACTCCACGGAAGCGGTCTGGCTTTTGCTCCCCTATCTCTTGTGGGTGGCCTTCGCGGCCTACCTCAACTTGAAAATCGTCCAGATGAACGCGCCATTTGGAAGTGGCGGCAGTTTGCAGGATGCAACTTGAAAGCAATCGAGGGAGGTTTTCCCGCCCTCGAATAAAAGTCCGAATAAAAAAAGAAGATCGTCCACCCCGCCGGTAAGTGACCTCTTACCGGCAATTATGGTGTCTATGAGTGATTTCACCACACCGGCCGACCGGCAAGAGAGGACCAGCGGTCCCGATCAGTACGGGACCTCGCGAAACGCGATCATGCCGCGAGCGCCGGGACTTCGGACGAAATGGGAATCTCCAGCACGGTGGGCTTCGCTTTGGTCCAGGCCTCCGTTGCCGCCATCTTGATGGCATCCAGATCATCGAGGCGCTGAGCCTCGCAGCCATAGCCCTTCGCTAAAGACACGATATCGAGGCCGGGAAGATCGAGGCCTGGAACGCCCGGCGTGTCTGCGAGGGCGGCAAACGACTTCAGGATGCCGTAGTGCTCGTTCGCGAGCACGATGACAAGGATCGGCAACTTCAAGTTCGCGGCGGTCCAGATCGCCTGAAGCGAATACTGAAACGAGCCGTCGCCGATGATCATGAGGATCGGACGATTGCGGCCGGTGTCGCGCTCGCCGAGAGCGATGCCGACGGATGCAGGCAGGCTCCAGCCGAGCCCGCCGCTGGCTGAGGTAAAAAAGGATGCGGGTTCGGTGATTGGCCAGTTTTCGTGAAGGTCGCCCATGGTGGAGGGGCTCTCGACAACCATCAGGGCGTGCGCGGGCCGGATTTCGCTCAAGGCGGCGAATACTTGTGCGCCGGTCAAGCCGCGCTTTGGCGCATTCACCGGGGCTGGCGGGGTTGTGGGAAGGACGTTGCGCACAAGGCGCGCGTGCGATTTGCGCTCGCAAAGAAGACCCCTGAGCGCGGCGAGAGATAAGACGGCATCTCCGAGCAGACTGTCGCCAACGGGCGCTCGCGCGGTTTCAGCCGGGTCGTCCGAAATGTGCAGCAGCCGCATCCCGGCGGGAAGGTAATTGCCCGGCGCGTGGATGTAATAGCGAAACACCGGAGCGCCGATGACCAGCGCAACATCATGGCCTTCCAGGCTTCTTGCGCAGCGCGCCGATAGCGAACGGCAACCGCCCGGCAAAGAGCGGATGGTTTTCCGGGAACGGCGCGCGCTCGCAGGCGGGGGCGGTCCACACCGGCGCGCCGAGCGCTTCCGCAACCGCAATGCCCTCGTTCCAGCCGCCGCCCCTGTCGATGGCCGCGCCGTAGATCAGCACCGGCGACGACGCCTGCGCCAAGACTTCGGCAAACTCTGAGAGCCGGGCGAGGTCGGGTCCGAGGCGCTGGCTGACGGTCCGCACTTCCGCAGGCCCGGCACACGGCTTGTCCCAATCGTCGACCGGCAGCGAAAGGAAGACAGGCCCCTGGGGCGGCTGAAGCGCCGTCGCGATCGCGCGCATGAAGGCGGCGGGGACATCCTCGGCCCTCACGGGTTCGTAGGCCCATTTCACCCACGGGCGCGGGAGCATGGTGGCCTCGACATTGGTCAGCCAGGGTTCCATGAGGAGCATCTCGCGCGTCTGCTGACCGGCGGTCACGATCAGCGGCGTCTTGTTCATCGATGCCGTCATCAGGTTGCCCATGGCATGGCCAAGGCCCGCACAGGTGTGCAGGTTCACGAGCGTCAGCCTGCCGGTGGCTTGCGCGAAACCATCCGCCATCGCCATCGCGGAGGCTTCCTGAAGAGCGAGCACGTAACGGAAGTCGTCAGGGAAATTTTTTAGAAAAGTTGCTTCGGTCGAGCCGGGGTTTCCGAAAATGGTCGTCGCGCCCACTTCCCGCAGAAGCTGAAAGGTCACGCTCTGCACCGTCTGCATGGTTCTCCTCACGCATCCCGATATCCCTGAATGGATATGGTGCGCGTCGTACCGGAACATAGTAAACGTTGTGTAAGCTTTCTCCTGTAACTTGAGGATGCATGCTGAAAGCGCATGACTAAGCGCCTCCAGCATGCTCTCCGGTCTCGTTTACCTTAGGGCGAGGGCTTTTCTTTGGCCGCGACGTCCAAGACCAGATGCGTCCTGATTTGCATGATCACGAATAATGTGATCGCTGTCGCAAGCGCCAGCCAGAAATCTGAGACTTCCAGGATGAATAGTCTTGTCAGCATCGCAGAAACAAGAACCAAAAGGCCCAGCAATTCAGCTGGAAGGTATTTTAGTAGCGTCATTCATGTTCTCCCATATGGAGTGACCAATAGGTTTATATCGGAAACGGAGATTGCCCCGTTGTCCGGTCTTTGGGGAACGATGAATTTATTGCATGTCTAAAGCATGACAAGGGTGCGGCCATCCGCTATGCGCTGGATGCATAGCTCGTTACAAAGCTATGCATTTTGTGCTGGCTTCGTTCGAGGCCGTTTTTGGGATCAAATCAGTCGGCGATTTGATGCCAGGCCGATCCGCGATGCGCGCAGCAGTAGATTACCCCCGCCGTCATCCCGGAAACGCCGCAGCCTTTCTACCGTCTTTCGAGTCAAGCGGTTTTCGCATGACTCCAAGGAGACGCCCGATCTTCCAGCGCAAGACTCAGGTCACGCACACGAACGTGCCCTTCGCGGTCACGAGCCCGATGCCAGCCCAGCATCGCAAACAAATCCTTGCCGCGCCGGAAATGTGTTTACCCCTGATGGTTAATTGCATTTATTTCCGGCCTGAAAATTGCGCCCCAAGAATCCAGAAATCAGAGCGATCCGCGTCCGGCCGCGCGGAAAGGCTCTTATCTCATTGAAATGGATCAGCTTTCCGCCTCAATCAATAGGGTTAATCGATTGTATTTTTGGACGAAAGTGGACGCGCAAAAGTCCGTTAAATATGTTTCGGCCCTCGCAAATTAACCATGACAGTGCCTCTGCAGCTACGGCGGCGCGGGCACTCCCTTGAATATTTCTCTTTTAGATCAACGGCTTGTGGTCGTTAACCTCCCGGCAAGGCGCTTTTTTCTAACATCCCGCCCCAGGGAATGCGGACGCAAACGCAGGCTGATAGGGTTCAAGCAAGATGCCGCCTTTCGCAACAAGCATACAAAAAGCCCATTGGCCCGAACGACGGCTTCCATGCCGGGGCGCTACGCGATCTGATCCGCAATGCGCGCAAGGCTTTCCTCGCGGCCGAGCACGTGCAGAACGTCGAAGATCGGCGGAGAGGTTGTGCGTCCCGTCAACGCCGCTCGCAGCGGTTGCGCAGCCCCTCCGAGTTTCACGCCCGCCTCCTCGGCATAGGCACGCGTCGCAGCTTCAAGCGCCGCGGGCTCCCAAGCCGCAAGCTTGGAAAAGCGTTCGTGAAGCGCCGCAAGATGCTTCCTCGCATCGCCTTCCAGAAGCTTCGCCGCCTTTTCCTCGATGTCGAGCGGGCGGGGAACGAAGAGATACCGCGCCGACAAAAGGAGCTCCACCAGCGTCTTCGCGCGCTCCTTCAGGCCGGGCATGGCCTGTTCCAGCTTCTTCCAGCCGTTTTCGTCGATGCGGGCCGCGAACTCTTTCGCGCCTTCGATCTCGGGGAGGATCGTCCTGATCTGCGCCACAAGCTCCGCGTCCGGCGTTTGCCGGATGTAATGCCCGTTCAGGTTTTCGAGCTTTGCAAAATCGAAGCGCGACGGCGAGCGGCCGATGGCGTCCAGGTCGAACCACTCGATGGCCTGGTCTGTCGAGAAAATCTCGTCGTCGCCGTGGCTCCAGCCGAGCCGCGCAAGATAATTTCGCAGCGCCGCGGGTAAGTAGCCCATCGCGCGATAAGCCTCGACGCCGAGCGCGCCGTGCCGCTTCGATAGCTTCGCGCCGTCCGGCCCGTGGATCAGCGGAATATGCGAGAAGGACGGCGCATCCCAGCCCATCGCATTATAGATCTGCGTCTGCCGGGCCGCGTTGGTAAGATGGTCGTCGCCGCGAATGATATGCGTGATGCCCATGTCGTGATCGTCGACCACGACCGCGAGCATGTAGGTCGGCGTGCCGTCCGAGCGTAAGAGCACCATGTCGTCGAGGTCTTTGTTCTGCCACGTCACGCGGCCCTGAACGCGGTCCTCCACCACCGTCTCGCCCTCGCGCGGCGCCTTGAGGCGCACGGCGTAAGGCGCGTCCTTCGGCCAATCCTTCGGATCGCGGTCGCGCCACGTGCCATCATACCCGGGCGCGCGACCCTCACTCTTGGCGCGCTCGCGCATAGCGGTCAGCTCTTCCGGCGTGGAATAGCAGCGATAGGCTTTGCCCTTTTCCAGAAGCTGAAGAGCCACCTCCTTGTGCCGCTCCGCCCTGGCGAACTGATAGATAACCTCGCCCTCCCAATCGAGTTCGAGCCATTTAAGCCCGTCGATGAGGGCATCTATCGCAGCCTGCGTGGACCGCGCGCGATCCGTGTCCTCGATGCGCAGCAGGAACTTGCCGCCCGTGTGGTGGGCATAAAGCCAGTTGAACAGCGCGGTTCGCGCGCCGCCGATATGCAGAAAGCCGGTTGGCGATGGGGCAAAGCGTGTCACCACGCCCGATGCGGACGCCATGATTATCCTCTCAATTCCTGTGGACTTTTTCCTTGGGCAGCGGTGTAACATGCCATCCGGGCAATTGATAGCGGGTGGGCAGGGGTGAGCGTATTCGTTCCCGCGGGTTTTGACGCGCCGCCGCATCGCGGGGGCGGGTTCATGCGCGCGCTCTCGTGGCCCGGCAAAGCGCTTGCGGCGCAACTCGATGCGGAGCAAGGACGCTGGTCCCTGTGGATTCCCGTCTTTTTCGGCTGCGGCATCGGCCTTTACTTCGCGCTGCCGCGTGAACCGGAGCTGGCGCTGGCTTCCGGGCTTTTCATCGCCGCTTTCGCGCTCCGAATTCTTGCCCGGTCGCATCTGTTTCCGTTTCTCCTCACAAGCATCCTTCTCTGCGTAAGCGCCGGTTTTCTCGCCTCGAAAATTCGCACTGCAGTCATGACCGCGCCGATGCTGGAGCGGCATGGCGCCTACGACATTGAAGGCTTCGTGGAAAGCTTCGACCGACAGAACGCCAAACGCGGGCGCGCCGTCATCCGGCTTTCGAGCATGAAGTATGAGAGTGCCGAGGTCAGACAAAGGCCGTTCCGCGTTCGCGTCAGCATCCGGGGCGATGTCGATCTGAGGCCCGGCGAGGCCGTGAAAGTGCGCGCGCTTCTGGGGCCGCCGCCCGAACCTGTCATGCCGGGCGGCTACGACTTCGCGCGCATGAGCTATTACCAGGGCATTGGCGCATCGGGCTATTCGCTGTCGAAGCCGGAGATTTTTGACGGGCGCGAAATGCCTTTCGACATGATATTCAGGACAGCTCTTGCCGATCTCAGGGCGACGATTGGCGAGCGGATCACCTCTGTTCTTCCGGGCCAGACCGGCGAACTCGCCGCCGCGCTGACCATGGGAAAAACCGCCGGTCTCGACGATAGCTCTCTGGACGACCTGCGCGGGTCGGGGCTCGCCCATATAACGTCGATTTCCGGCATGCACATGTCGCTCGTCGCAGGCGCCGTCTTCTGGTTCCTTCGCTGGTTTCTCGCGCTCTTTCCACCAATTGCGCTTCGTTTTTCCGTGCGGGCGATCGCGGGCGGCGCGGCGCTTTTTTGCGTCACCGTCTATCTGGCCCTGTCAGGGGCATCCATCGCGGCGGTGCGCTCTTACCTGATGATTGCCGTCGTTTTCCTGGCGATTATTCTCAATCGGCCCGCACTTTCGCTCAGGAACGTCGCGCTGTCGGCCGTGCTTATCCTCGTCGTGCTGCCCGACAGCTTGATCGACATCAGCTTCCAGATGTCCTACGCAGCAACCGCTGCCCTGATCGCCGGCTATGAGCGCTTTGGCCGCTATCTGCATTTCGAGGCGAAAAGCGTTCGGGAGCGGCTCACATGGCAGCCCGTCTACATAGTTGGCGCGGTGCTCATAACGACGGCGACGGCCGGTCTCGCGGTTGAGCCGTTCTCCGCATATTATTTTCACAATCTCACGAGCTATGCCGCGCTCGGAAATCTGCTTGGCGGCCCTCCGATCGACTTTGTGGCCATGCCCGCGATGATCATCGCTCTGATCGCCATGCCTTTCGGGCTGGACGAATGGCCGCTGAAGCTGATGGGCTTCGGGATCGACGCCATGATGGCTGTTGCGAAACTCGTGGCCTCCATCCCCGGCGCCCTGATTACGGTCCCTGCCTATCCCTTTGCCGCGCTGCTTGTGATCCTGGCTGGCGGCCTTTGGCTCATCATCTGGCGACGGCCCTGGCGCGTCGCCGGCCTCGCTGTCATCGGCGTTGGCGTCGCCATGACGTCTTATCACGAAAAGCCCGACATTTATATCGACCGCGACGCCAAGGTCGTGGCGGTGCGGGACAAGGATGGGAAACTCCAGGCTCCGAAATCGCGCAGAGCCTACTACACGCTGGCCCAATGGCTGAAAGCCGACGGTGACAGCCGGAAGCCGAAGGATGCTTCCTTTGGCAAGGGCTGGCAGTGCGATGCCTATAGCTGCCTCGCGATGGTCAAGGGCCAGCTCTTGAGCTTCACCACGAAGCCCGACGCCATTCAGGAGGATTGCAGGCACGCTGCGATCCTCGTCTCGCCGATGGATATCCGGGTGCCTTGCCTTGCGCCAAAATTTATCTTCGATCGCGGCGCGCTATGGGAAAGGGGAGCCGCGACGATCTCGATCTCCGAGTACGGCATAGCCGTTTCCTCGGCCGCAGATCAGCGCGGCATCCGTCCATGGTCTCCGGAGCGCCGCCGGAGGGAGGTTATTCCGGCGGAGCCCGGCGAAAAAGGCGAAGACGCGCAAGAATAGGGCCGGAAACATGGCGCAGCCAACACGGCACCCCCGTGGAACCTGCAAAATCCCAGGAAACACCGAAGCCGCGATCCCTCGGCCCTTTGCGGGAGACGCCCACACGATCGCAATCATTGCTTGAATAAGAGAAAAAATATCGGTCTACCCAATCCCCCGGCCAGCCATCGGCGGACGAGCTAACAAGCTGACTCTCGAACGTCAAGAGAAGCCGGAAAAAGCGGATGGCGAGTTAGAGGAATAGGAAATCGGGCCACAGGTTCCAAAGATAAATTGTTACAAATTGACAAAGACGTGGACAAAAAGTTTCGGCTAATGCTTTTTACCAAGCAATAGGGCATTCGCGGCGACGCGAGGCGGGGGCTGCCATGCATCGGGCTTATCACAAGTTCGTGTTGCGTGCCGCGTTTGATATCGAAAAACTTAAATTCGCGAGCTTTGGCGCGAGCCTGATGGCTGTCTCGATGTGCGCGGGGCTGCCCGGCTGCGCCGACGACCCGAAATATCCGAGCCTTGCCAAAATCTCGGACCTGGGAAGTATCTTGACCCCTGAAGAGCGCGAGAAGGCTGTGCAAGACCTGCAGAAGCAGGATCGGGCGCACAGCTCTGGCGCAGTACAGACCGCGAGCAAGTAGCGGCCAGAACACTTCCGCGAGTGCTGATATTGAAAGAATTGGTGCGCGGAGCTTCGGTTAGCGCCGCCGCTCAGCCCTTGCAACGCCGCAAGCGTTGCGAGAACGCGGTCGCGGCGAAGTTTCTTCGCTTTCGTTTCGCTGCTATGGAGCCCTCGCCAGAGCACAACGCAAATCGTTGCGTTGCGTCAAATGCATCAGTCTTGTGCGAGGCATGACGAATTGAATTCGGTTCGCGAGAAGGGTGCGCGCTATTCACGCTATAAGCTGAATTACCGAAGGAGGCGCTTTCTGAGGGCTGCCATTCTGTCCGAAAGGGGCTGCCTCAATTTAGACCCCCTAGCCAGCATTTGGAGGGGGGGCTAGGGGGGACGCACCAGAAGCGGACCCCCGGAGAAGCCCCCTAGCAAAGTGCCAGAGGGCTTGTGCGCTTCTCCAGGGGATTGCCGCATCTTTAGCGCAACACTTGCTCCATATTACTTAAAATCGTTCGCGTCAAGCTTCGCGCAAGGTCCGACTTCACAGGGCACCGAGCAGTGGTTCTGAGGCCTCTCGCCAAGCGCCCACTCGGGCGTGGTTACGAGGCAACACCGCGCTGTTCAGACATATCTGTTGGCCAAACCATGCAACGCGCAATGCCGGATGGACATGAGCGTGACTTAGGTCTTATAGGTTAATGCTGCGTCCCGCTTTACTGGGATGCTTTTGCTTCAGGAACTCCCGTCATGGCCGAAGAATTTCACCGCATCAAACGACTGCCCCCCTACGTTTTCGAGCAAGTGAACAAGCTCAAGGCCGCAGCACGAGCGCGTGGTGAGGACATCATCGACTTCGGCATGGGAAATCCGGATCTTCCCACGCCGGACCACATCGTCGAGAAGCTGATCGAAACCGTTAAGAAGCCGCGCACGAACCGTTATTCCGCATCGCGCGGCATTCCAGGCTTGAGGCGCGCGCAGGCCGGTTATTACGAGCGCCGCTTCGGCGTGAAGCTCAATCCCGACACGCAGGTTGTCGCCACGCTCGGCTCGAAGGAAGGTTTCGCCAATATGGCGCAGGCCATCAGCGCGCCCGGCGACCTGATCCTCGTGCCCAATCCGACCTACCCGATCCACGAATTCGGCTTCATTATTTCCGGCGCAACCATCCGCCACATACCGGCGAGCGTCGATCACGAGTTTCTGGATGCGGTGGACAAGGCGGTGCGCCATAGCGTGCCGAAGCCGATCGCGCTTGTGCTGAACTATCCGTCCAACCCGACCGCGCTGATGGCTAGCCTCGATTTCTATCGCGAGGCTGTCGCCATGGCCAAAAAGCACGACCTCATCATCTTGTCCGATGTGGCCTACGCCGAGATTTATTTCGACAACGACCCGCCGCCCTCGATCCTGCAGGTGCCGGGCGCCATTGATGTGGCCGTCGAGTTCAGTTCGCTGTCGAAGACCTATTCGATGCCGGGATGGCGTATCGGCTTCTGCGTCGGAAACGAGCGTCTTGTCGCCGCCCTTGCGCGGGTGAAGTCCTACCTCGATTATGGCGCGTTCACGCCGATCCAGGTCGCGGCCACGGCAGCGCTGAACGGCCCGCAGGAATGCGTAGAGGAGATGCGCCAGATCTATAAGCACAGGCGCGATTGCCTCGTCGAAACGCTCGACCGTGCCGGCTGGACCATTCCCTCACCTCCCGGAACGATGTTCGCCTGGGTTCCGCTGCCGCCGGCGATGGCGGAGGTCGGATCGCTCGAATTTTCGAAGCTCCTCCTGGAGAAAGCCGGCGTAGCGGTGTCGCCCGGACTGGGCTTCGGTGAATATGGCGAGGGCTATGTTCGCCTCGCGCTCGTCGAAAACGAGCACCGCATCCGGCAGGCCGGCCGCGCCATCAAGAAGTTTCTTTCTTCGGCCGAGTCCACGCTGCACAACGTCATTCCGTTGGCGCAGGCTTCCGGTGCGCGCTGAGGGCAAAGCTCAATGACGTCAGACAAACCGCTGCGGGTCGGTATTGCCGGATTGGGAACGGTCGGCTCCGGGCTTTTGGCTCTCCTCAATCAGCACAGCGGTGCGATCGCGGAAAAGGGCGGCAGGCCGGTCGTCATTAGCGGCGTGTGCGCAAAATCGCGCGAGGAACCCGGCGCGAAGCTGACGAATGCGCCGTGGTTCGACCATCCTATGGCGCTCGCGGTTTCGGCGGACATCGATGTTTTCGTCGAGCTGATGGGCGGTGATAAGGGGCCGGCGCTGGATAGCGTCAAGGCAGCGCTCGATGCCGGCAAGCATGTCGTAACCGCGAATAAGGCGCTGCTTGCCCGCCACGGCGCGGAGCTTGCTGCGCTCGCGGAAAAGAACGGCGTCACGCTCAGTTTCGAAGCGGCGGTCGCCGGCGGCATCCCCATCGTGAAAACGCTCAGGGAAAGCCTGCTCGGCAATTCGATCACACGCGTCTACGGGATCCTGAACGGCACAAGCAATTACATCCTCACGCGCATGCAGCGAGAGGGCTTGCCGTTTGCCGAGGTGCTTGCGGAGGCACAGGCGCTGGGCTATGCGGAGGCTGACCCGACCTTTGATGTAGACGGTCAGGACGCAGGCCATAAGCTCACGCTGCTCGCCGCGCTTGCTTTCGGCGTGCGGCCTAATTTCGACGCTGTCCATCTGGAAGGCATACGCGGCATCACGCCCGCCGACTTCCGTGCAGCGGACGAGCTCGGCTACCGCATCAAGCTTCTGGCCGTGGCAGCCAAGACGCAAAGCGGCATCGAGGCACGCGTTTCGCCGACCATGATTCCGAAGTCGAGCGCGTTGGCCAACGTCGATGGCGTCTTGAACTGTGTGGCCGTCGAGGCCGATTTCGTGGGGCAAATCCTCCTCGCCGGGCCAGGCGCGGGCTCGCGGCCCACGGCCTCGTCGGTGGCAAGCGACATCATCGATATTGCGCGCGGGCATATGGGACCGCCCTTTATCCTGCCTACGGCAAAGCTTGAAAGCCACAAGCCCGCTGAAATGCGCACCCACGAAGGCGGCTTCTACATCCGTCTTTCCGTGCTCGACCGGCCCGGCGCCATCGCGGCGATCGCGACGCGTATGGCCGAGCAGAACATTTCGCTCGAAAGCATCGTCCAGAAGCGAGAAGCGCCTGATCTGCCGGGATTTGGCCATCCCAGCAAGGAGGGCGAGCCCACCCCGGTCGTGATGATTACCCATCGGACGCGGGAAGATCTGCTTCGTGCGGCGCTCGACGCGATTCAGAATGATGGGCATGTCGAAGGCTCTCCGCAAATGATACGCATTGAGGCGCTTTGAGCCTCCTGATACAAGCTGATACAAATTAGACGGAGAGGGACGGAGAAGGATCGCGTCATGGAAAATCAATCGGGATCGGACGTCCTATCAAGCAGCTTAACGCGAACCCTTTCGCTTGATATAGCGCGCGTGACGGAAGGCGCCGCAGTTGCTGCGGCACGTCTGCGCGGGCGCGGTGATGAACGCCAGGCGGATGCTGCGGCGGTTCATGCCTTGCACCGGGAAATCTCCGACCTGCCTATAGCGGGCACGGTCGTGATCGGTGAGGGCGAACGCGATGAAGTATCGACGCTCTATATCGGGGAGCAACTCGGCCGGGGCGGTCCTCCCGTCGACATTGCAGCCGACCCGCTCGAAGGCACGACGTTGTGCGCCAAATCGCTGCCAGGCGCGCTTGCTGTCGTGGCGGTCGCCGAGCAGGGTGGCCTCCTCCATGCGCCCGGCATTTACATGGAGAAGATCGCCATCGGCCCGGGCTATGAGGAAGGGCTCGTGAGCCTCGACCTGTCCATCGCCGAGAACTTGAACCGTCTCGCCGCCGCGAAAGGCGTTTCGATCAGCGAGATCACGGCTTGTGTGCTCGACCGTCCGCGGCATGCACGGTTGGTCGAAGAGATCCGGGCGGCGGGCGCAGCGATAAGCCTGATCGGTGACGGTGACATCGCAGGCGTGATACAGACCTGCGAGCCGGAAGAGACGGGCATCGACATCTATCTCGGCATGGGCGGCGCGCCGGAAGGTGTGCTGGCGGCGGCTGCGCTGCGCTGCATCGGCGGCCAAATCCAGGGCAGGCTCGCCGCTCTCAACGACCAGCATATGAAGCGGGCGGAGCACTTCGGCATCAAGGACCTGAAGCGCAAATATTCGACGGCGGATATGGCCTCCGGCGATATCATTTTCGCCGCGACCGGGGTGACGGATGGATCGCTGCTGAGCGGTGTCAAGTTCTATGACGGGCAGATTGAAACCCACACCGTCATCATGCGCTCCGCCACCCGCACCGTCCGCTGGATCTATGCGGAGCATATGGACTTGTCCAAGTTCGAGCGCGGCAACGGCTAGCGCTGCCATCGCGCCAACGATACCAAAGATGAGCTGGCGCGGGCCTCGCCCGTGCCTCGTCTCTTAAGGTCCCCTCGTCTGCTTAGCTTTCTCTGGATGAATGGCAAGAGTGTCCTGGGGTTCATGTACAGCCGCCGGCAAGTTGCGATATTTTTGCATGCGCCCGCTGATTTCCATCGCTCTCCCGATCTTCCTCATCGCAATCCCAGCCGCCGCCCGGGACGAGGCGTGGACCATAGGCCCGCGCGTGCTGCCGCCTCCGGCTCATGCCAGCGACGCGCTTCGCAAAGTCATCGGCTCGGAGCCGACACCGAATTTGAGCGGCGCGAAGAAGAATGTGCCCTCGACAGATGCCGAGTGGAAGGAACTCGCCGCCGCGCGGGACACCAAGAATGCCAAACTCGCTGAAGATGTGGCCCGCAAGTTAGGCGTCTCAATCCAGGAAGACACCATCGCTGGTGTGCATATCTACCGCGTCACGCCGCCCAACATTGCGCCTGAGCACAAAGACCACCTCTTTGTTCACATTCACGGCGGCGGTTGGATTTTCAACGGCGGCAAAGCAAGCTTCGGCGAAGGTATGATGATCGCCGCAAAAACTGGCATTCCCGTGATTTCGATCGACTACCGCCGGCCGCCCGATGACCCAGCTCCCGCAGCAAGGGACGATGTTGTCGCGGTCTGGCAGGAGATCATCAAAGCTAAAGATCCGCACGGCATCGCGCTGGGAGGCACTTCCGCGGGCGGCAATCTCACGCTCGTCGCAGCGCTGCGGCTCAAAGAGCTCGGTCTTCCTCTCCCCGCCGCCCTTTTCGTTGGCACGCCCGCTGTTGATCTGGCGAAAGCGGGTGATAGCCGATTTCTCAACGACGGCGTCGATCCGGGCTTGACTTGGGACGGTCTTATCGCTGGCGCCGCTGCGCTCTATGCGAACGGCAAGAGCTACGACGATCCCTATCTCTCGCCGATCTACGGCGATGTCACCGGTTTCCCGCCAACCTATCTTGATAACGGGAACAAGGGATTTGCTGCTCAGCGACACGGTGGCGATGCACAGCAAAATGCGCCGCGCAGGCGTGGACGCAGATTTGCACGTCTATGAAGGAATGGCACACGCTGAATATGCGAAGTTTCTCAATACTCCGGAATCAAACCAGCACTACCAGGAACTAGGCGCTTTCCTTGTAAAACACCTTTCTAAAGCGGGTGCTGGCTCTCAAGACACGCGGAACTAAGCGGTCTGACGAACCTTAGTTCAAGCCCTTCATCCCTTCGGCGAAACCAGCGAGCGGGGCCGGGAAGCCGATGCCCGAGTCGGGCGTCGGGAACACGATGAAGCTCGCAGTCTGACCTGACGTGAACTTGCTCACGAGGTTATCGTCCACGATCACCTCGGCAAGACAGCCGAACTTCCAGCACTTCAAGAATTTGACGTTGCCAACGTCGGAGCCGTCCACCCTCAGCCCCAGGCCGGCCGGAAGCACGACGCCCAACGGCGCCACGATGCGTAAGATTCTCTTGTCGCTGTCGAATGCTCGCATGAACAGGACCGTCAAGAACATATTGGGCCGGTCCTCGAGCTTGAGATCCTGCACCAGCGCGCACTTTTCGCGCTGCTTTGCCCCGGCCACTTGCGCGCATTTCAGCTTCCAGGCCCCGTAAACCGCCTTGACCTGTCCCGACCCAACCTCTGATTGAGCATGAGCAAGGGAGGAAAAGAACGCGAGAAGAAGGCAGGCAGCCAGGAGCTTGGCCGAATGAAACATCATTGCACACCGTGTTGAGGAGCGAGCCATTCAATACATCGCAAGTCGGCAAGGAATTGGGCCGAATTGAGACTTCAGCTTCGGTCCGCCGTCATCGCGGCAATGTGCAGCCCAAGTCTGACACGCAAGTGTGAAACGAAAACACCCCTGCGGTGTTGTTCAGTGCAAGGAAAGTGGATAATGGCTCCTTGCAACTTTAAGTCATAGCTCTGACTTAGACGGTGAAAAGAAGAATTGGCTGGAGGTGCAGCTCTATGAAAGCACGAGTTCTATCGTTCGTGTCTTCCTTGGGCTTGGCTATATTCTGGCATAGTCGCAGTGCGTTTGCGGCAGTTGGCGCTCCAAGCGACTGGCAAATCAATCTTCCCCATTCTGTCACGCCCATGCTGGACTCGATGAAGAGTTTCAACGAGCTCCTGCTCATCATCATCGTCGCCACTGTCCTGTTCGTAATGGGCCTCTTGGCCTGGGTGATGATCCGCTACCGGGAGAGCGCAAACCCGGTTCCGTCCAGGCTCTCGCATAACACCGTGCTCGAGGTGCTGTGGACGATCGTGCCGGTGCTCATTCTGGTTGTGATCGCCATCCCTTCCTTCAGGCTGCTGTTCCGCCAGTTCGACTTCCCGAAAGCCGACGTGGTGGTAAAAGCGACGGGTAAGCAATGGTACTGGTCCTACGAATATCCGGACGCGAAGATCGCCTTCGACTCCTATCCGATTGAGGAAAAGGACCTGAAGCCCGGCCAGCTGAGAAACCTGTCGGTCGATAACGAGATGGTCGTGCCGGTGAACAAGGTCGTTCAGGTTCTGATCACCGGCGGAGACGTTATTCACCAATGGGTGGTGCCTTCCTTCGGCAGCCGTGCCGACGGCATACCGGGCCGCATCAACCGCACGTGGTTCATCGCGAAGGAGCCCGGCGTCTATTACGGCCAATGCTCCGCGCTTTGCGGCCAAGGCCACGACTTCATGCCAGTCGCAGTGAAGGTCGTCAGCGACGAAGAATTTCTCCAAATGGATCAGTGACAAACAAAAAAGCGCAAACCTGGGCAAGAACCAGGTGGCAACCGCGGACCCGGCAACGGCTGCGGCGCGTTAGTTACCACGTTGAAGACCGCTGCAGCGGCGCATTGCAGAGGGCACGTTATGCAAAAGGAAGTCGCAGCGAAATATCCTGATGGTCGGCCTATGGGCTTTGCCAGGCGCTGGCTCTTTTCGACCAACCACAAGGATATCGGCACCCTTTACCTGATCTTCGCGCTGATAGCGGGTATCGTCGGCGCCATTCTCTCCATCCTGATCCGCATGGAGCTTGCCTATCCAGGAATCCAAATCTTTGCCAATGCTCAAGCCTATAACGTCGCGGTCACTAGCCACGGTCTGATCATGATCTTTTTCATGGTTATGCCCGCCATGATCGGCGGCTTCGGCAATTGGCTCGTGCCTCTCATGATCGGCGCGCCCGACATGGCGTTCCCGCGCATGAACAACATCTCATTCTGGCTTCTGCCAGCGTCGTTCACGCTTCTCATCCTTTCGTTCTTTGTAGAAGGCGCACCCGGATCGAACGGCTTCGGCGGCGGCTGGACGCTTTATGCGCCCTTGAGCACAACCGGTCATCCCGGTCCCGCGATGGATTTCGTAATCCTCTCCATCCATTTGGCGGGCGCGGCTTCGATCCTCGGCGCGATCAACTTCATCACCACCATTTTCAATATGCGCGCGCCGGGCATGACGCTGCACAAGATGCCGCTTTTCGTGTGGTCAATCCTGGTGACGGCGTTCCTGCTTCTCCTGTCGCTGCCCGTGCTGGCGGGTGCAATCACAATGCTTCTGACGGATCGCAATTTCGGGACGACCTTCTTCGATCCGCAAGGCGGCGGCGACCCGCTCCTGTTCCAGCACCTGTTCTGGTTTTTCGGCCATCCCGAAGTTTACATCCTGATCCTGCCGGGCTTCGGCATGATCAGCCAGGTGGTGTCGACTTTCTCCAGAAAGCCCGTGTTCGGCTATCTCGGCATGGCCTACGCCATGGTCGCCATCGGCGCGATCGGCTTCATCGTCTGGGCGCACCACATGTACACGACCGGCATCGGCGTCAACACGCAGGCCTATTTCGTATTCGCGACGATGGTGATAGCGGTGCCGACCGGCATCAAGGTCTTCTCCTGGATCGCTACCATGTGGGGCGGCTCGATCCAGTTCAAGACGCCCATGCTTTGGGCCATCGGCTTCATCTTCCTGTTCACGATTGGCGGCGTCACGGGCGTCGTACTCGCCAATGCGGGCATCGACCGGCAACTGCACCAGACCTATTACGTGGTCGCCCACTTCCACTACGTGCTGTCGCTCGGCGCAGTCTTCGCGATCTTTGCCGGGTTCTATTACTGGTTCCCGAAAATGACGGGCTACATGTATTCGGAGCCGCTCGGGAAACTGCACTTCTGGCTGACCTTCATCGGCGTCAACCTCACTTTCTTCCCGCAGCACTTCCTTGGCGCGGCAGGAATGCCCCGGCGGTACGCAGACTATCCCGACGCATACTGGGGCTGGAACTTCGTCTCCTCCATCGGCTCTTACATCAGCGGCGTGAGCCTGCTCGTCTTCCTCGTCATGCTGGCGCGCGCGTTCGCGCAGAAGAAGAAAGCGGGCGCGAACCCGTGGGGTGCGGGCGCAACGACGCTGGAATGGACGCTGCCGTCGCCGCCGCCGTTCCACTCCTATGAAGTGCTGCCGCGCATCGTATAGGCAAGAACAGAAGAACGACCATGAGCGAAACCCAAGTCTCCGTAACAAGCAGTTCTTCAACGCCAGCCGCGGTTGCGTCGGTTGGCGACTACATCGCGCTTTTGAAGCCGACCGTGATGTCGCTTGCGGTGTTCACGGCCGCCGTCGGCATGGCGGTCGCGCCTGTGCATCTGCATCCGGTGCTGGCGATCACGGCGCTGATCCTGATCGCGATGGGCGCGGGGGCGGCGGGCGCGCTCAACATGTGGTACGACGCCGACATCGACGGCCTGATGCAGCGCACCGCAAAACGGCCGATCCCCCGCGGGCTGATCCCGCGCGAGGAGGCGGCGGCCTTCGGGCTTTTCCTCGCTTCGTTTTCGGTGCTTAGCCTCGGGCTTCTCATCAACTGGGTCGCGGCGTCGCTTCTCGCCGCCAGCATCGTCTTCTACCTTGTCGTCTACACGCATTGGCTGAAGCGGCGGACGCCCCAGAACATCGTGATCGGGGGCGCGGCGGGAGCGCTGCCGCCGATGATCGGGTGGGCAGCCGCGTCGCCAGGCGTGTCGTGGGAGAGCTTCGCTCTGTTCCTGATCGTGTTCCTCTGGACGCCGCCGCATTTCTGGGCGCTGGCGCTGTATCGCTGCCGCGATTACGCCCGCGCGGGTGTGCCGATGATGCCCAACGTGTACGGTCCGGATCGAACCCGCCTGGAAATCCTCATCTACACGGCGGCGACGGCTCTGGCGGGCTTGCTGCCGGTTCTGCTCGGGTTTGCCGGATATGGCTATGCGGCGGTCGCCGTCGCGCTGGGCGCTGGTTTCTTGTTCCTGGCGTGGCGTGTGTTCCGCGTCAGGGACGGTTTCGAGGCCGACAAGGCAGCCCGGCAGCTTTTCACCTTCTCAATCCTTTATCTCTTCGCGCTTTTCGGCGCTCTGTGGGTGGATCATGGCTTTGGGCTCGGACAATAAAGTACCCGGCACATTGAAAGACTGGGAGCGGCGGCATCCGGCTCCGCAAATTCTCGACGCCGAGGCGAAACGCAGGCAGAGGCTGCGCTCAATCGCGATAGCATGGGCGCTTGCGGCTATCGCCTTGATGTTCTTCCTCGTGACGATCGTAAGGCTGGGAGCCAATGTCGCGCACCGGTCCCTTTGAAACCAGAAGGGCGGGGGTTTCCGCCAATGGGCGCATGGCGCTCGGGCTGGTGACGGTCGTCGCTGTCATGCTCGGGCTTTCGTTCGCAGCCGTCCCGCTCTACCGGGTTTTCTGCCAGAAAACCGGGTGGGCCGGGACGCCGCAACGCGCGGCTTCTGCTCCGAAGACCGTCGCGCCCGAGACGGTAACGGTTCGCTTCGATGCGAACGTCACGCCGGGTCTTCCCTGGAGCTTTGAGCCGGTCCGGCCGAAGCTCACGCTGCATGTGGGCGAGAACAAGCTCGCCTTTTTCCGGGCCGTGAACCGCTCGAAGGACACGGTTACCGGCTCCGCCGTCTTCAATGTCAGCCCCGACATCATGGGCCAGTATTTCACGAAGGTGCAGTGCTTCTGCTTCACGGAACAGACGCTGAAGCCAGGGGAGGCGGTCGAGATGCCGGTCTCCTTCTTCATCGATCCGGCGATCCTGAAGGACCGGGATGCAAAAACCGTCCGGGATATGACGCTGTCCTACACCTTCTACAAAGTGCAGAAGCCGCAGCAAGCGGACGCTGCTCCGGCAATTCAAAATCCGGGTTAAAGCCATTCGGAGAAAGTCATGGCTGAGGAACACGTCAAGCATCACGACTATCATCTGCCCGACCCGAGCCCCTGGCCCATCGCCGGATCGATATCGGCGTTCGTGCTCGCAATCGGCGCGATCATATGGATGAAGTCGAGCGGCGAGGGCGTCTTCGGAGTAAAGGGACCTTGGGTTTTCGCGGCGGGCGCGTCGGGCGTGCTGCTGACGATGTTCCTTTGGTGGCGCGATGTCGTCATCGAGGGCGTCTATAAGGGCGATCACACGCCCATCGTGCAGCTATCGCTGCGCTACGGCGTGATCCTGTTCATCGCCTCGGAGGTGATGTTCTTTTTTGCATGGTTCTGGGCCTATTTCGACGTCTCGCTCTTTCCTGCCGACGTTCACAAGATCGCGGATGGCTTGCAGGTTGGCGTCGTCGGCCGCGACGAGGTGCTCGGCGGCAAGTGGCCTCCGGTTCCGACAGCCGACGGCGCCTTCAAACACCCCTTCGATCCATGGGAGCTGCCGCTCTTCAACACGCTCGTGCTTCTCACATCGGCGACGACCGTCACCTGGGCTCACCATTCTCTCATGACGGGCAACCGGCGGGGACTCATCACCGGCCTCATTCTTACGATTTGCCTCGGACTGCTCTTCACGCTCTGCCAAGCCTATGAATACGGGCATGCGGGCTTCACCTTCGCGGGCCACGTCTATGGCTCGACCTTCTTCATGGCGACCGGCTTCCACGGCGCGCATGTGATCATCGGCACGATCTTCCTGACCGTGATCCTGTATCAGGCCATCGCCGGGCACTTCACGCCGGAGCGGCATTTCGGCTTCGAGGCGGCGGCCTGGTACTGGCATTTCGTGGACGTGGTCTGGCTGTTCCTGTTCGCAAGCATCTATGTCTGGGGCACCGGGACGGCTGCGGCTGCGGGCTGAGCAAACGCCGCCAATCCGGCTGACGGTCCGGGGGAGAGCCCTGTGTGGTCCATTTTTGTCCATCGGTTTGCGGGTGTGTTTGCGTGCCTGCTGCTTGATTGCAGGATCTTATTAGATAGCGCCTTATCGAGGCGTTAAGGCGCAAGCCATTGATTTTGTTGAGAAAAAGTCGGTAGGAATGCCCGCCCCGGCGATGCGGCGTGCTGGCGGCGCCTGCCGGAATGGTTAATTTGCGAAACTGAAAACATATTTAACGGACTTTAGCGCGTCCAGTTAAGGAGAAAATTCCCGCATTAGATCTTATTTAATGGTGGTTGGAAAGCTGATTACTGTCAATGGGTTAAAGCCGACGGATCGAAGGCGCGGCGCTCTTCATTTTGCGCCGCATAAAGGGTTTGTTAAGCACAAGCCGGGCGGAAATAAATCCGGGCGCGCCCCTGTTAACCCTGTCCGGTTAACATCCTGGCCGCCCTTACCCGCATCAACGATGCGTTTACTGTTGGGGCCGGGTTTTGCGCCGTCATTGGGTCATCGCCGGGCTTGACGCGCTCATTGTCATGGCCGCCCTTGATCCCCGATCAAGCCCGAGGACATGGACGGCCATCGAGATCTCGGAATCTGCGGCTCGTTTCGCTGGATGGCCGGGACAAGCCCGGCCGTGACGACAGCGGCGCTCGTCCCGTTCATCGCCCCGGAATGCGCTCTGCGCATGTATGCATCGCGGCGGCGTCATCGTGTGCGCGGCGCAGCGCTCGTTTCGTCACCCCGGAAACGCGCTTGCGTGTTATCCGGGGTCGTAAAACACACCGACCTGAGTTTGGAACGGTCCCGGCTCGCGCTGCGCTTGGCCGGGATGACGCACGCGGCGAGGTTGGCGGCGTTGGGCCGATGCGGCCCGCCTTCGGCGGGACGCTCTGGCGAGCGACCAGAACAACCCTCACGGCCCGAGAAGTCAAAGTAGCCTGGCAACCCGGAAACCGGCATTGTCGTCTAGGGGTCCGAGTTGTTCGCGCCGCGGCAGGCCGCGCGGAGAAACCTTGGATTGTCGTCCCAGGAGCCGCCGCGAAGGACGTGCTTATCGCCACCGGTTGTCCAAGCGCCTCCGGTTCTCTCAAGGTCATCCGGCTTGTCAGCATAGCTGTCATGCCACCAGTCCTCGCACCACTCCCAGACATTGCCATGAACTTGATAGAGGCCCCAAGGATTGGTCTCGAAATGTTTTGCCGGGACGGTTCGCTTTTGATGCTTGCCCTTCCTTCCGCCGCCCTTGTAAGGGGCCCCTGAACAATCGTAGTTGGCTTGATCCGGGGTGATCGACGATCCCCACCAAAAAGGCGTAATCGTTCCGGCCCCGCACGCATACTCCCACTCCGCCTCCGAAGGTAGGCGGTAAGATACGCCACACGCCCTTGAAAGCCATGAGACGTAGGCTTGCGCGTCGTCCCAGTTCACGCAGGTCACAGGGTGATCATCGTCTTGCGCGAAGCCGGGATAGCGCCACGAACCAGACCCCGTGCCAGCGTCGTAGCCGGTGGCGGAAACGAAAGCCGCGAACTGGCCGCGCGTTACAGCACAGCGTCCGATCGCTAATAGCTTCGGGATTGTCACCTGGTGCCGCGGGTTCTCGTTGTCATAACGCTGCGGCTCGTTCTTCGGCGATCCCATCATGAACGTGCCCGAAGGCACAACCACCATCTCCGGGCCGTTTTCGATATCCTTGAACCATTCCGTTTTTCCAGCGCCCGGCAGAAACCAGCGGCCATTGGGATTGGTGACAAAAGGCGCGGCGATCTCGATCCGGCCTTCGGCCTTGAAGCGCACTTTCTGCGCAAGCGCTTCTTTGCAGTCTTTGAACGCCTCCACCGCCTGCAAGCGTCGCCGCGCTTTGACGGCCCAAAGCGGCTCGCTGCTGGAGTACTGTTCGACATAGGCGGCGATGATCTCCACATCCTCGATGGCTGCGATCTGCTCGCGCTCCCAATCCCGCTCGGCCGCGCTCCCCTGTTGCATGCGCGGCTCCGGCCGCAGTCCTTCATCCGGCTCACTCTTTCCCAGCTTCAGATGCGGCTCAACCGCCGTAATCAGCCGCGCGATATGCACGTTGAAGTCGCGCCCGGCGTCGAGAAAGGCCGCGTTCCGCCGCGTCAAGGGCTGAAGGCTTGGCGGAAGCTCCTCGACGCGAGGAAAGGGTGCGCCATCGATCAGGAGCGGAATCACCGTGATTTTGCGCGCCAGCGCCGCCTCGATCTCGATGCGAACGAAGTCGTTGGGGTTGTCGAGCCGCTTCAGTCCGTGCTGGTCGCGAGCGTCAACCCAGCCGCGCCCGATCAAGGCAAGCAGCACGGAGGCTTTGGCGACGCTCTCGTTCAGCCATTCGTGGAAATCCACGCCGGGCGGGATGTTTTCGATGTCCATGAATACGGCGTCACCGCCGAACTTCGCTTCGAGACGGTCGAAAATGCGGCCCGCGATGGCCTTCGAGTCCTGCCGGCGATAGGAAATGAAGATTTTGGTCATGCGCCGAAGCCAATCGATTAAACACTTTGGACTTACCGCAAGCGGAGCGACATGTCTTCCATTTTGTCGGGGCCTTTGCGGCGACGGGGGGCTTACCTTGTGCCTCGTCATCCCGGCCAAGCGCAGCGCGAGCCGGGATCGTTCCAAACTCAGGTCAGTGTGTTTTACGATCCCGAGTGTGCGGCGCACCGCTTCGCGATGCACCGCGCACGGGATGACGGTGGGTGATCGGCCAGCGCGCCTGAACCACTTTTGCAACGCGCGAAGAAAGCGCGTCCCGGACGGTCCGTTGCCAGGCTGGCGGTGTTTACCCATCTAAAGGCCGGAGGTCGCCATGGCTGTTCAAGAATAAGTCTCGCCGTGGGTCGCGGGACTTTGGTGCCGCTGCCCCCGCTGCGGCAAGGGCCGTCTGTTCGATGGCTTCCTCTCGCTCGCCAAGCGCTGCACCGTCTGCGGGCTGGACTACAGCTTCGCGGACTCGGGCGATGGCCCCGCCGTCTTCATCATGCTGATCGTGGGCTTTATCGTTACGGGCGGCGCGCTCATTGTGGAGGCGCTGTATTCGCCGCCCTATTGGGTGCATGCCGCGCTATGGCTTCCCCTCGCCATTGCGCTCCCGCTTCTCATACTTCGTCCCTTCAAGGCCACGATGATCGCCCTGCAATACGCGAACAAGGCTCAGGAAGGCCGCATCCGATGAGCCATGCCGCTCCTGACATTCAAACGGGACGCGCGAGGCGAGCCGCCCGGCGAAGCCTGATCGTTCCGACCCTTTTCGCGCTTGCGGCGTTAGGCATCCTGATCGCGCTCGGCGTCTGGCAACTCCAGCGCCGCGACTGGAAGAACGATCTCATCGCGCGTTTCGAGCAGGCGCTGGCGAAGCCTCCCATCCCTTACGAACCGCCGCAGCCGAACGCGAACGAGCAGCAAAGAGAATTTACGCGGGTCGCGGCGACCGGCGCATTCGAGGAAGCCAAGACGGTAAAGATGCTCGTGCCCGCGCCGGAGGATCTTCGCGCGCAGACGCAGGATGCGTTCGGCTATCTTCTCTTCACTCCTCTCAAGATTGGCAATGCCGCTGTCTTCGTGAATCGCGGCTTCGCGCCACGAAATCTCGAAAACGCAGCGGCAGGCGCGGCCGGGCAGGCAACCGTCACCGGAATTCTCCGCGTCTCTCAGCCCCCGAACTGGTTCACGCCTGCGCCCGACTTCGCGAAGCGGCTTTTCTTTTCGGCTGACGTTCCCGAGATGGCGAAAGCGGCGGGGCTATCCGGCCCAGGAACCGTCGTCAGCGAATATATCGAGGCCGAGCCTTCGCCGCAGGCCGGGGAATGGCCAAAGCCCCGCGACCCGCGCGAGCTTGTGGCATCGATCGCCAATCGCCATCTGGAATATGCCTTGACCTGGTTTGGGCTTGCCGCCGCGCTTCTTGGCGTTTATGGCTTTTTCATCGCCCGAAACTGATCTTCCGCGCGCGGTGGAGATGACACCGCCTTAACTCCATCATATTGTGCGATTGAATGGCCGTTCCGGCCACAAACAAAGACGATTCCATGATGTACGTCTCGACCCGAGGAGCCGCAGCTCCCGCAGACTTCGAGGAAGTCTTACTCGCGGGGCTTGCGCCCGATGGCGGTCTTTATATGCCCTCGTCCTGGCCGCAGCTTCAAGCGCTCCCAGCCTCCCCGGCAGGACATTACGCGGCTGCGGCGGCTTATGTCATGGGTCCGTACACCGGCGGCAATCCGAGGCACGCGGATCTTTTCGCCATTGTTTCGGACGCTTACGCGGGCTTCAGCCATCCCGAGACGGCGCCGCTGCACGAAATCGGGCCGGATCTCTTCCTCCTTGAGCTTTTTCATGGGCCGACGCTGGCGTTCAAGGATTTCGCCATGCAGGTTCTGTCGCGCCTGATGGAGCGGGCGCTGAAACGGCGGAAAGCGCGAACCACCATCCTCGGCGCGACGTCAGGCGATACGGGCGCAGCCGCCGTGGAAGCGTTTCGCGGCCGAAAAGACATCGAGCTGTTCATTCTCTTTCCGCACGGGCGCATCAGCGACGTTCAGCGCAAGCAGATGACGGCGGCTGAGGAAGACAACATCCACGCCATCGCCATCGAAGGCACCTTCGACGACGCGCAGGCCATCGTGAAAACGCTGTTCGGCGACGAGAACTTTCGCAAGCGCCATTCGCTTTCCGCGATCAATTCCATCAATTGGGCGCGCATCATCGCGCAAGCCGTCTATTATTATACCGCGCACGCAAAGCTCGGGCTCGATGCGCGGCTGAGCTTCACGGTTCCGACCGGGAATTTCGGCGACATTTTCGCGGGCTTCGTGGCAGCGAAAATGGGCCTGCCTATGGAAAGGCTTGTGATTGCGACGAACGAGAATGATATCCTTGCTCGCGCGCTCGAAACCGGACGGTATGAGCCGCGCGAGGTGAGGCCCACCGACAGCCCGAGCATGGACATTCAGGTTTCAAGCAATTTCGAGCGGCTTCTGTTTGAGGAAAGCGGCCGCGACTTACGCTTTGTGATCGAGGCGATGGCGAATTTGCGCGAGAAGGGCGCGTTCGAGATTCCGGCCTCCACACTTGCCCGGATGCGCGAGCGCTTTTCCGCATGCCGAGTAAGCCGGGATGAAGCAGCCTCGGCCATGCGCAGGCTTTTCGAAGACAGGGGCATGCTCGTCGACCCGCACACCGCGGTCGGGCTTGCCGCGGCTCAGAGAGAGCAGGAACGCAGACCCGGGCCGATGGTGGTGCTGAGCACCGCGCATCCGGCCAAGTTTCCCGAAGCCGTCAAGCGTGCAACAGGGCGAATCGCCGAAATTCCCGAACGTCTTCAGGCGCGCCTTCACGGCCGCGAACGCTTCGAGCTTTTGCCCAACTCTGCGAGAGCCGTCGCCGATTATATCGAGACACACGCGGGCGCTCCGCGTTTATGAGATTCGAGGATTATCCATGACAATTCAAGTGAGCGAGCTCAGCAACGGGATGCGGATCGTGACGCACCGCATGGCGGGGCTTGAAACGGCGACCGTTGGGGTTTTCGTGGCTGCGGGAGCGCGCGCGGAAACGGACCATGAGCATGGCGTGGCTCACTTTCTCGAACACATGGCCTTCAAGGGCACGCCAACGCGCACGCCGATGCAGATCGCCGAAGAGATCGAGGGCGCGGGCGGCGCGCTGAACGCCGTGACCTCATCGGAGGCCACCAATTATTATGCGCGCGTCCTGAAAGATGACGTGGAACTCGGCCTGAACCTGATCGGGGATCTTCTGCTCAATCCGGCCTTCTGCGACGAGGAGATGGACCGCGAGCGCGAAGTGATCCTCCAGGAAATCGCCGCGACCCAGGACAGCCCGGACGACATCGTTTTCGATCTCGCTCTCGCAGAAGCTTATCCGGATCAGCCGATCGGCCGTTCGATCCTTGGAACCGAGCGCACCATCGCCCGGCACTCCGCTGCCGATCTGAAGCGCTTCCGCAACGAAAACTACGCAGCTTCGCGCATGATCCTCTCCGCGGCCGGGGCAGTGGATCACGACGCGCTTCACCGGCTGGCAGATCGGCTCTTCACGGGCCTTCCCTCGGAAGCACCGCGCCAGATCAAGAAGGCCAAGTTCGAGGGGGGCAATGCCGACTCGGACAAGCGCTTCGAGCAGTGCCACGTTCTTTATGCCTTCGAGGGCTTCCCGAACGGCCACGAGGCTTCGTTTGCCGGGCGCATTTTCGCCGGGATCGCAGGCGGCGGCATGGCATCGCGGCTTTTCCAGGAGGTCCGCGAGAAGCGCGGGCTCTGCTACGACATCCACGCCTTCGATTGGGGCTACGCCGACAGTGGCGTGATCGGCCTCCATGCGGCCACGAGCTCCCAGCAGTTGAAGGAACTGGTCAACCTGTCGCTTGGCATCTTCGCGGATCTCGCGGAGCAAGGTCCTACGGAGCAGGAACTCGCGCGGGCCAAGGCGCAAATCAAGGCCGGGCTTTTCATGAGCCTCGAAAGCTGCGAGGCGAGAGCCGGGCAGCTTGCCTGGGATCTCATGGTGTTCGGCAAGCCGATTTCGAACGAGGACCTGATCGAAAAGATCGACAGCATCACTCGCGACGACGTCCAGGCGGTTGGCCGCAATATACGCGAGAAGCCGGATATGGTTTCGGCGGTTGTCGGGGCGCGAGGCGCCTCGTCGGTCGTGGCGGACGCCGCTGAGGCATTCCTGTCCGGCGCCGTTGCCGTTTGACAAGAGCATGCTTTCCGGCGCGCGCATGTTTTTCTCGGACGCGAGGCCCTACGTCGAGGGCGACGGGGTTTTTCTGCGCGAGCCGCAAATGTCCGATTACAAGGCCTGGGCTGCTCTGCGTGCGGAAAGCCGCGCCTTTCTCGAACCCTGGGAACCGCGCTGGGCGAGAGATGAGCTGACGCGCGACACCTATCGCCGCCGCATCCGCTATTACTACCGCGATGCCCGTCAGGACCTCGGTTACGCCTTTTTTCTGTTCAGAACCTCTGATAACGCCTTAATCGGGGGCATAACTTTGAGCAATATTCGGCGGGGGGTGAGTCAGAGCTGTTCCCTGGGATATTGGATCGGCGAGCAGTATGCCCGCCAGGGCTACATGACCAAGGGCGTGCGGGCGGTCATCTGGTTCGTCTTCGATGTTCTGCGTCTTCACCGGCTGGAAGCGGCGTGTCTGCCAGAGAACAAGGCGTCGGCGGCGCTTCTGAACCGGACAGGGTTCCAACATGAGGGCTTGGCCCGGCGGTATCTGAAAATTAATGGCACATGGCAAGACCATTGGCTTTTTGCTCTGCTCTGTGACGACTCCGAGCGTTGACCGCACCGGCGGCCGGCGGGTCCGGTAATGGGGGAGCGGGGTAGAAGCCCGACAGTGCAATCGGCGGCTCTAAGATCGCTTTGGGGGCGGAAAGGCTTTCCGGCGATTCTGCTGGCATTCACCGCCGCATTTTTCATAGCCCTGGCGTCAATGGTGACGCCGTCGAGGGCCGTGGAACCGATTGTCATCGGTCCCGACGACGAAAAGATCGATATCACGCTTCTTGGAGAGTTCTACGAGAGGCGCGGCGACAAGCTCAGCGTCGAAACCGCATCCAGCGCCGACGGCATCGCCGGGCGTATGACGGTCTCCGCCAAAACGCCGGGAACGAACCCGAGCTGGGTCGTCTTCGCGCTCAGCAACCCGACTGACAAGCCCATCGTGCGCTTTTTGACAGCCCAGCGATACGACATCGTGGGGTCACGCGTTGCGAAGCCGGACCTCGACGCCCCGCGCATAACGAACGTCACGCCTTCGCTGGGGTTTCGTCCTGAACGGAAT
The DNA here is from genome assembly GCA_963833565.1 of uncultured Alphaproteobacteria bacterium. Taxonomy (GTDB): domain Bacteria; phylum Pseudomonadota; class Alphaproteobacteria; order Rhizobiales; family Rhodomicrobiaceae; genus Rhodomicrobium. The sequence goes on along the minus strand of CAWHYO010000034.1, from coordinate 12,940 downwards.
GAAGATTACGACTATCTCGACATTTACCGCCTTTCGATCGAACCAGGCACCACGGTTACATTCATTGTCGAATTGGCCTCGGCTTCCGTGCCTAGACTTTATCTCACGTCGCCTCCGAGCTTCGGGAAGCGCCAGCGGGACTCGGCGCTCTTTCATGGGATCCTGCTTGGCATCACGGGCATTCTCGCGATCTTCCTGACGGCGATCTTCGCGGCCAACCACAAGCTCGTATTTCCTGCCACGGCGCTCGTCGCCTGGGCGGCGCTCGCCTACTTCTGCGTCGATTTCGGTTTCTGGCATAAGCTTTTCCAGCTCACTTCCGAGGACGCAGGCACCTATCGAGCCGCAGCCGAAGCATTTCTGGCCGCGAGCCTTGTCATCTTCCTTTATGTTTTTCTGAATTTAAGGCTCTGGCACTCCTGGATCTCGCTCCGTGTTCCTGGCCTGGATGGCCACGCAATTTGGCCTGGTCTTCTTCGCCCTGATAGACGCTCAACTCACGTCCGGTTTTGCAAGGCTGTCTTTCGTCCCGATCGCGGTCATCGGCAGCGCGGTGATTGGCTATCTGGCCTTGCGCGGACAGGAACGCGCGCTCGCGCTCGTGCCGTCCTGGATGCTTTTCATGGTCTGGCTGTTCGCGGCCGCCGTCACCATAACGGGCAAGGTGTCTGGCGATATCGTTGTGTCCTCGCTGTCCGCCGGTCTTGTCGTCTTTCTCATGCTCATCGGCGTGACGGTGACGCAATACGCCTTTCAAACCGGCGAGGGGGGCGGCACGGTCGAGGAGGCAGGCCAATTCAAGCTGCGCGTCATGGCGCTCGAAGCCTCCGGCGCAAGCGTCTGGGAATGGGACGCTCGCCGCAACGAAATCAACACCGGCCCCGAAGTGGAACATGCGCTTAGCTTACCGGCCGGGACGCTCCGATGCGCCGCCGATAATTGGCTCCAGCATCTCCACGCGTCTGACCGGGAGCGCATGCGCCTCACACTCTGGACGTTGCGCGAGCGCCAGGGCGGCGACATCAACCAAGAGTTTCGAATGAAGCGCGCTGACGGCGGCTATCTTTGGTACGAACTCAGGGCCACGGTGTCGCAACAGCGCGCGACAAGGGCGTTGCGTGGCGTCGGCCTCATGCGGAACGTCAACGCCCAGAAGCGAACGCAAGAGCGTCTCCTCCACAATGCCATTCGCGATGGCTTGACCGGCCTGCCGAACAGGGAACTGTTCCTCGACCGGCTCGAAACCGCAGTTGCCCGCGCGAAGCATGAGGAAACCAAGCCCACGGTGTTCTTCATCGATCTTGACGCGCTGAAAAATCCGAACCGCTCGCCGGATTTCGCGGCGAATGACGGCGTCCTTCTGACCGTCGCCCGCCGCCTCACGCGCCACATATCACCGCAGGATACGCTCGCCCGGGTCAGCGCCTTGCAATTTGCGATCCTCATCTCCGAAGACACCGAGCCGCGCCATATTGCGATGCTCGCGGAACGCGTGCGCCGGTCCTTGCGGACGCCCATGAAGGTTGGCGGCCTCGACCTGATCCTCACCGGCAGCATCGGGATTGCGATGTATGACGGCACGCAGGAGCACGCGGAAGAGCTGCTTCGCGAGGGCGAAAGCGCCATGTATCGCGCCAAGCGGGCAGGCTCGGATCGAATTGAGCTGTTCAAGCCCGAGATGAGAGGCGTGAGCGACGAGCGCTCCATCGTTCAGTCCGATTTGAAACACGCAATCGAGCGCCGCCAGATTCGCATCCGGTACCAGCCCGTCATGCGGATCGCCGATGAACGCCTCGCCGGCATGGAGGCTTTCGTGCTGTGGGAGCACCCGACGCTCGGCCGCTTGAGTCTGCCCGAGTTCGAGCCCGCCGCCGAGGCCGCGGGACTTTCCGGCGAGCTATGGGCTTACGTCTTCGAGCGCTGCATCCGGCAGGGCGCGCGCTGGCATCGCATCCTCCCGCGCGAAGACCCCATCTACATCAGCATCAACATGTCGAGCCAGCAGCTCTTTCACCACGATCTGGTGCAGAACTTGCGGCTGATCATCGGCCGCGAGACGCTACCGAAGGGTGCTCTGAGGCTGGAGATCGCCGAAACGCTCATCAACTCGAATCCGGAACAGGCCATCGAAATCCTGGACTGGCTCAAAAGCTTGAATGTCAGCGTTGCGCTCGACGAGTTTGGCGTGAGTTTCTCATCCCTGTCCTATTGGCACCGGCTCTCCATCGACGCTATCAAGATCGACCGCTCGCTCGTTACGATGAGCGACAAGGAGCGGTCCAGCGCGATGGTGCTGAAGGCCGTTTTGACGATCGCCCATGAGCTTGGAAAAGACGTCGTTGCGGTGGGCATCGACAGCGACGAAGACCTCGCCTACGTCCGCGCGCTTGGATGCGACTTCGGCCAGGGCTTCTACTATGCGGATCTCATGACGGAGCGCGAGGTCGTCAGCCTCCTCAATGCGATTGCCCGGTCCACGAAGCGCGATAGCAAGGAACAGGAAAAGGAAGAAAGACGGGCCGAGCGCAGAGCTGAAAAGGAAAGGGAGAAAGAGGAGAAGGATCGGGATAAAGCCACAGCGCCCGCCGTTGCCGAGGCAGGGTTACCCGAGAAAAGACCGGGGAGGGGCAAGACTTGCCGCGAAAGCTCCGGCGAAGATCAGAAGGTTAACGGAGCTGCAGCAGCAAACGGGGCTCCGCCTCATGAAATACAGCCAGCACCGGCCCCTGGCGAAGGATTCCGCCCTGCAGCACAACAACCGGCGTCCCGGCCGGCATTCCCGCTGGGAAGGCGGGAGAGATAGCTTAAAGCGTGTCGAAATTGTTCCCTTTTTGTCATGACCGCCCTCCGACCCGGCCATCTACCGTCTTGATTGTCAAGGGAGTGTTTGAGCGGTCTTTGGTGTTCCGGTTCGAAGCATGGCGTTCACGACGGTGGCGAGTTTGCGCATGGTTGCGGCCGCAACCAGTTTGAACGGTTTTCCTCTCTGCTTGAGCCGGGCGGCGAACTCTTTGAATTTCGGATTGTAGCGCATGGCGGATATGGCGGCCATGTAAAGGCAGGAGCGAGCCTCGCCGCGCCCGGCAAATGTGGCGTTTGCCTTTGATTTTTCCGCTGTCGCGCTCGAAGGGGGCAACACCAAGCAGAGCCGCAGCGGCGCCGCGCGACAAGGAGTTGAGCTCGGGGACGTAGCCAAGCAGGGTGGCTGCGGTGATGGGGCCGATCAATCCAGTATACGACCGTTCACCGCCCCTCTTTCCGATGGCCATCGGAAAGAGGGGCCAGGGTCTTTGTGATTTGGCTAAAAAGCCAAAAACCCCGGCGGCCCCAGGATGCAATCCAGTCTCGAAATTCAAGAAGATGGAGTTTGCCATCCTAGATGGCCGCCTCGGAGGGCGGCCGTGACAATAAGGGGATTTCGAACAATTTCGACACGCTCTAAGGCGCGCCCGTCACGGCTGCAGGATCCGAAAACTCCCGCCGTTCGCCCGGCAGCTTCTCCATGCGTACATTCGAGCATGAGGCCGACAAACCGCATCTGCGCATCGACATGCGATTTCACCATCTCATCGAGGTTTCGCGCCATGCGGCTTGCTCGCATGTGGTGCAGGAGGTCGAAGCGGCGAAGCGAGCCGGAAAACCTTGCGGAGCCGGCCTATCCTTTCCAGCGCAGGAGCACCCGCGCGCCGGCATAGGTCACGGCAATGGCCCCGGCGATCATATACATGCCAACCGAGATTGCTTCGCGCCCCGTTGTGGCGCCGCTGGCGAAAGGCAGAAGGATGAGCGCCGCCGCCGTGCGCCAGCCCCAAAGCGCGACATCGCGCAAGATCATGGCGGGGTAGAAGTCGCTTGCGCTATGGGCCATGCCGTCCATGGTCTTCAGGTCGATGACGTGCTGCGAGACGCGATACATGGGCTGCATGATGCTGCTGCCGATGGTGTAGACGATCAGCGCGGCGAGCGTGAGCGTGGCGCCGAGCATCAAATTGAGCGCCATAAGCACGATGGAGCTCATGCCGAGGATGAACAGCCGGTTATCCGGGCGCCGGCGCGAACCCACCGCCAGCAAGGCAAGCGCGCCGGCGATGGCGAAGGCCGTGTTGAACCCGCCGACGTTCAGCGCAGTGCCGAGCACGATGATCGACGCCAGCGGAATAAGGGTTTGCTGAAGAATGTGCGATGCCGCCCCGCCCATGAGGTAGATCTGGGCCGCCTGATTGTGCCGGTCCGTGAGGAAGTGGACGAGATCGTGCTTCTTGATCGGCTCCGGGCGATAATCGGGCAGTGCGCCAATGGACGGCAGCCCGAGCAGGAAGATCGGCGGCGTTACAAAGAACAAGAGCGCGAAATCCCCGGCTCCCAGACGATGCGAGAGCCAGATGAGAAGGGTCGCAAAAGCCGGGCTCGCCACGGTCACGATCTGGTCGCCCGTGGACGCAAAAGTCGAATAAACGTCGCGCTCGTGGTCGCGCGTTTCCATCAGCTCATAAGTGTGGATGGTAAGCCAGAACAGTCCGAAGCCGACGCCTCTTACGGCCACGGCAGCGCACGCTTCGGTCACATCGCGCGCAAGCGGCAAAAGAATAAGCCCCAAGCCGGTAACGACAAAACTGAGAAGGAAACCATGCTTGGCGTTGAGCCGGAATTGCGCGGCAATCGCGCCATAAATACAAAAGCCGATCATACAGCCGGTGAACATCGCGATGGCGGCGACGATGTTCAGCTCGACGCTGGTGAAAACCTGGTAGATATAAATCTGCGTAAATGCGGTAACGGCCCTGCTGACAAAGCTGTAGATCCAAAAAAGGTAGACCAGCGACCGCACCGGGCGCCGCATCGACCAGAAGTGCGCAACGGTCAACATGGAAGCAAGTTAGCACGGAAAAAGCGGCTCAGAGGTGATCGGCGTCAACGCAGCGCCTCGGCCTCTGCGGGCGGGGATTCGCCATTTGCCGTCGCGCCAAACACTCAGTGGCTCGCCCTTTGATTGAGGGGAGGCCACGACGAAAAAGCATTCGCTTGGCTGCTTCACGTCTTCAGCCGGTAGCCCGTCCTGAAGATGCGCCACACCGCGAGCATGCAGGCCACGAGGAAGAAAGCCGTCATGAAGAGGCTGAGGCGCACGCTCACGTCAGCGATATTGAAGAAGCTCCAGCGGAAGCCGCTGACGAGATAGACGACCGGGTTGAACAGCGTCACCTTCTGCCAGGCGGGCGGCAGCACGTGAATGGAGTAGAACGTTCCGCCTAGAAAGGTGAGGGGCGTGACCACAAGCAGCGGAATGATCTGAAGCTTCTCGAAATTGTCGGCCCAGATGCCGATCAGGAAGCCGAACAGGCTGAAGGTGAGGGCTGTGAGCACCAGGAAAGTCAGCATCCAGAAGGGGTGCGCGATCTGAAGCGGCACGAAGAAGCCAGCCGTGGCGAGGATGATCAGGCCGAGGATGATGGATTTGCTCGCCGCCGCGCCGACATAGCCCATCACGATCTCGGTCGATGAAATGGGCGCGGACAGGATTTCGTAAATCGTGCCGATGAAGCGCGGGAAATAGATGCCGAAGGAGGCGTTCGCGATGCTGTTCGTGAGCAGCGTCAGCATGATCAGCCCCGGCACGATGAATGCACCGTAGGCCACGCCTTGAATGTCCGTGATGCGCGAGCCGATCGCCGAGCCGAACACGACGAAATAGAGCGCCGTCGAGATGACGGGCGATATGACGCTCTGCATCAGCGTGCGGCGCATGCGCGCCATCTCGAAGGTGTAGATTGCGAGGACGCCGCGCCAGTTCATTTTCCGCTCACAAGGCCAACAAAAATATCTTCGAGAGAGCTTTGTCGTCGTGTTCAGGTCCTTGAACCGGATGCCCGCGTTGCTGAGGTCGTTCAAGAGGGCCGTGATCCCGGTTCGCTCCGCATGCGAGTCGTAAGTGTAGACGAGCTGGTGGCCATCCGCGATGAGCGTCAGATGGTGGGCCGACAGCTCCGGGGGCAGCGCGTCGACCTTGTTTTGCAGGTCGAGCGTGAGCTGCTTCTGCCCGAGCTTGCGGATCAATTCGTCCTTCTTCTCCACGAGGATAAGCTCGCCCTTGTTGATGACGCCGATCCGGCCCGCCATCTCCTCCGCCTCCTCGATATAATGCGTGGTGAGGATCACGGTGACGCCGGAGGCGCTCAGTTCCCGGATAAGTTCCCACATGCTTTTGCGGAGTTCCACGTCAACGCCCGCAGTCGGCTCATCAAGGAACAGGATTTGCGGCTCGTGGCTGAGCGCTTTCGCAATCATGACGCGGCGCTTCATGCCGCCGGAAAGGGTGAGAATCCGGCTCTTCCGGCGATCGAACAGCGAGAGATCCTTCAGCACCTTCTCGATATGGGCAGGGTTTGGGGGCTTCCCGAACAATCCGCGGCTGAACGAAACGGTGGACCAGACGGTCTCGAATGTGTCCGTCGTCAGTTCCTGCGGCACGAGCCCGATTTTCGCGCGAGCGTGCCGGTAATCCTTCACATTGTCGTAACCGTCGACCGTGACCGTGCCGCCGGACGCGTTGACGGTGCCGCAAATGATGCCGATGAGCGTCGTTTTGCCTGCGCCGTTCGGCCCAAGAAGCGCGAAGATCTCGCCGGGATAAATGTCGAGGCTCACGCCTTTCAGCGCTTGCAGCCCGGAGGCATAGGTTTTCGTGACGTTCGAAACGGAGATGATGGGGTGCATTCAGGTGCTGGAAAAAAAGCAGGAGCTGGTCTTTAAGCAATGCCGCTCTAAAGAACAGAAAATATCGGGCCTGTCACCTTGCAAGACCGGCGCGCGATGATGCGCCTCGGATCAGGAGAAGCAGCTCCCGATAAGAAACCCCTTTGCGATCCGAAAGCAGCCTCTGGCTTCGAAAGGACTCTCATCGTGACCTTTAGCGGTTCAGGCCGGCCTTTAGAAACCGCCCGGCCCCGCCGCCGTGTGGACCGCCGCCGATATGTTCAGCACCGCAAACGCAATGCTCAAAATCAACATCGCGCCCATTAGCGCGGCAATCGAACCGTAAGTAAATTTCACGAGTCATCCCCTCAATGCGATCGCGAATGTGAATTCATCCATCATGGTTGTTCCGGACGCCACATCCAGGACATGCCAAATGCCTCGGCGAAAACAATGCTCGCTCGCGGGAAGCATGCTTGATCGTGGCTGTCCCTCCTTCTTACGTGATTTGTGCTTTACGGACTCTAAAAACTTTGTATCGGACTTCGGGTTCCATCACGAATTGGTCTCAAAATCAGCGAGCGTTGCCTGTTAGGCACAAGATCGCCCCGGCCGTGTGGCAGGTCACTTGACCGCCCGCGAACTCAGCGCATCTCCCTGCCAGCCCCTGAAAGCCCGGCGGGCGATTGACGGGCGGGCCATGCACTGGTACTCGCAAGTGCAATTGGTAGCGGAAAAGGGGTATGGAGATATGCACTTCGCCATTTCAGCAACTTATGGCCCGACCGATCCGACACGCGCCATGTTGCCGTTCGCCTTGGCGGCGACTGCCGCGCAGACCGGCGATCACGTTACGCTGATGCTGTTTACCGACGCGGTTCTTCTCGCGGTCGAAGGCGCCGCCGCCAGCCTTGTCCCGGTCGGACCTACCAACAAGTTCGAGGAGATCGCCAATCATCCCAACGTTACCCTCCTGGCCTGTAAGCCTTGCCTGGATGCACGGGGTTTGGGTGCGGTTACTCTCGACAAACGCGTTAAGCTTGCCGGCATGGGCGAATTTCTTGCGGCGGCAAAACTGCCTGACGCGCGCGTGGTGAATTTCTAAAGGCGCCGGGCGTGCAAGCCCGCCATCCTATTTCAAAATAAGGCCGAGCTTGACGAGGCGGGCGCGGACGCCGCCTTCCTGCCTGCCGAGCGCCGCGGCCATGGCCTTGACGGTCTCGCCCCGCTTGTGCCGCGCAGAGACGTCGGCGTCTTCCTCGGCGGTCCACTTTTTACCGGCGTTCGCGATCCGGCCGTTCGCGGCGGCGGCCGTGCCGGTTTCGCCTGCGCGGGTGGGAGCCCCTTCATATCCCTGACATGCGCCTGATGAAGGGCCTCGGTCTTGGCGGTTCCTGCGGCAGCGAGGCGCTCCTGTTCCTCTTCCGAGGAGCGGCGGAAATCGCCATCCTTCGCCAGCGCCTCGGGATGCACGCGCAAGGCGCGCTCGTTCCAGCCGAGAAGGTGCAGGCCGCTCAAGCTTCGCACGCGCGAAAGCGCGACATAGCCCTGCCCGTATTCGAACGCGTTCGACAAATCCATCACGGCCGCGTCGAGCGACATGCCCTGGCTTTTGTGCACGGTGATCGCCCAGGCAAGGCGTAGTGGAACCTGCTCGATCCCGGCCTTGAACGCCTCGTCTTCGGCGACCTTCCATTCCGCTGGCCTCGCGAAAACGGTCGAGCCCCCTTTCGTGACGACAACGGGAAAGCCGTCCTCCCGCGCGAATTCGGTCACAACGCCGAGTGTGCCGTTCACGAAGCGGCCTTCGGGATCGTTCTTGGTGAACATCACGATCGCGCCAACCTTGAGGTCCAGCCGCTCGGGCGAAAGGCAGCCGCGCTTGAGGCCCTCGGCCAGAAGCTTGTCACCCATCGAGGACATGAGGAAGCTTCGAACCTCGCCCGGCAGCTTCAGAAGCTCCGCCTGATTGATCCGGTCGACATCCATATTGTGGGTGAAGAGGCGCGTCACGCTTCCCGGCAGGCTGTCCGTCTGGAGCTTGCGGCTCGCCAGGACTTCGCGGTGAGCCTGGCTGAATTTGTTGGAACGGATCGCGCCGAGAAGGGACGAGAACCCGGCATCGGTCTGGCGATGCTGCTCTGTCAGATAGCAGATCGCGGGATCGAGGTTGCGCCAGGCGCGCGAGGCATAGGCGAAAGGCGAGCGGTCGTCTTCGTCCTGGCTATCCATTTCGGCGCTCGGGTGCTCATCGCGGCGCATGACCGGCGGGAGCTGGAAAAAGTCGCCGACAAAGACCGCCTGCAGGCCGCCGAACGGATCATTCGATTTACGGACGAACTGGCAAACCTGGCTGACCGCGGACAAGGTCTGACCCGACAACATCGAGACCTCGTCGATGATGAGCACGCGCGTCTTCTTGATCCGTTCGGTGACGCGCCGGCTTTTCGCGATGGTGTCCATGTCGGAGCGCGTGATGTGCGAGCGCGCGCCGATCCCGCTCCAGGCGTGGACCGTCATCCCGCCGATTTGGGCGGCAGCGATGCCCGTCGACGCCGTAACGGCGGCCGGTATGCTCTCGCGGCGCAGGTAGCTTACGAAGCGGGACGCCACGTAGCTTTTGCCGCTTCCCGGCTCGCCCGTCAGGAACGCGCTCGCGCCGGTTTTGAGGATTTGCAGAGCTTCGTCTTGTTTCATGAACTGCCGTTGCCGCCCGAATTGCTCAGGCGCAACAATAGGAGAACAAAAATGCCGCCAACAAGTCTTGTGCGAAAAGCGCCCCCAGGATTCAGCTTCGACGGGGACCGCTGAAAGCGGTGCCCAGCGTGACTTTTTAATCAACCAAATGTGTCAAGCGAGACGACGCTGCTAATATTGCCTCAAATGGAGGACCAGTTCACAATCTTTTTTCCGGCGAAGCGAAGTGTTTGGCCAAACATCACATGAGGCTTGCCATGAATAGCATAAGCTTAGCTGCGCTAGAATCCGGAAAAGTGCCCGTCAGCTTGCAGGAAATTCAAGAATTCTCTGCGCAGTTACGCGGAAGCCTAATCGATAGCAGCAATCCATCGTATGATGAGGCGCGGAAAATCTGGAACGCGATGATCGATCGCAAGCCTGGTCTTATCATCAGGTGTGCCGATGCCGCCGATGCCGTGGCCGCGGTCCGTTTCGCGCGGGATCATGGACTGCTCGTTTCGGTGCGCGGGGGCGGACACCACATCGCCGGCAACGCCCTGTGCGACGACGGACTTGTCATCGATTTTTCGCAGATGAAAGCGGTCCGGGTTGACCCGGAGGCTCAAAAGGCGCGGATCGAGCCGGGAGCCACGCTCGCCGATGTGGACAGGGAAACGCAGGCGTTTGGATTAGCCGTGCCAACGGGAATCAACTCGACGACAGGCATCGCTGGCCTGACGCTGGGCGGCGGGTTCGGCTGGATTACGCGAAAGTTCGGCCTGACGATAGACAATCTTCTTTCGATGGATGTCGTGACGGCCGATGGCGAGCTGAAGCGCGCGAGCCTTACGGAAAATCCGGATCTGTTCTGGGCGCTCCGCGGCGGCGGCGGCAACTTCGGTGTTGTTACCGCTTTCGAATTCAAGCTCCACAAAGCCGGTCCCCAGGTGCTGTCAGGGCTCGTCGTGCATCCCTTCGAAAACGCAGCGGCCGTTCTCAAGGAGTACCGGCAAGCCCTCAAGACAGCGGGGGATGAGCTGACATGCTGGGCCGTCATGCGGAAGGCTCCGCCTCTGCCGTTCCTGCCGGCGGAGTGGCATGGCAAAGAGGTGCTGATCCTTGCCATGTGCCATTGCGGCGATATGGAGACAGCGCAAAGGGAGACCGCGGGGCTCAGGGGAATTGGGAAGCCCATCGCCGATGTTGTCTCTCCCCACGCCTTCGTCGATTGGCAGCAGGCCCTCGATCCCTTGCTCACTCCCGGCGCGCGGAACTACTGGAAGAGCCACGACTTCACGGAACTCTCCGATCCCGTGATCGAAGTTCTGATGGAGGCGGCTCGGAGCCTGCCTGGACCGGAGTGCGAAATCTTCCTCGGGCATGTCGGCGGCGCTGCCGGCCGCATCGCTCCTGACGCAACGGCATTTCCGCAGCGCAACTCCCATTTCGCCATGAACGTTCACGCCCGCTGGCGCGAACCGGAACAGGACAAGGCGTGCATCGAATGGGCTCGCGGGCTCTTCGAAGCGGCCAAGCCTTATGCAGCCGGGACAGCTTACGTCAACTTCATGCCGGACGATGAGACGGATCAGGGTCGAATTCCGCCTATGGTCAAAACTACCGGCGGCTCGCCGAGATTAAGCGGCGCTACGATCCGCAGAACCTCTTCCGCGTGAACCAGAACGTAAGGCCGATGGCGGAGGCAACCGCTTAAAACGTCCGCGCTCCCCTTCGAGGACCGCGCCTGTCAAGAATTCCGCCTCGTCCGGCGCGAGGGGGAAACAGGCGCTCGCGATCGGCTCAGCGGACTTGGCCGCCGCTGGGCGCCCAGTTGTTCTGACCCGCATGGGCGCTGGTCAGGGGGTTTGCGCTTTCCTCGCCCGTCAGCCTATCGCTCGCTTGCTTCAGGTCGAGCCACTCCGTGTGCATGACATCCACGCTGCCGTCCTTGATCTCCTCCTTCTCAGACTTCGCGGATGCGATCCATGTCCCAGTCATCGTCGCTTTCTCAGGTGCGGTACGGAACGGGTCGGCGCGCGCAATCAATTCCGGGTTCGGCTGATAGTTCGTGTTGGAGACGACGTGGACGACCTTGAAGCCGTCCTTCTCAAGCTGCGTGAGAATGCCGTCCAGCGCGTCCGCCGTCGGCTTCTTGATGTCGTGGAACAGGATGATCCCTTTGCCAACCTGCTTGACGCGGCTCAGCACATTGCTGGTGATGCGTGCAGAAGTCGCTCCTGGCTCCGTGTCGCCCGAGATCACATCGACAGACCAGATGCTGATGTTGCGGCTCGCGAGATAGGCCGCGGTTTCGGGGAAGTCTCTCAACCCAGGGAACCGGAAAAAGGGCGCAATCGGCTTGCCGAGCGCCTGGCTGACAGCGGCAAAGCCTTTTTCAATCTCGAGTTTCGCATCCTCCGCCGGCATCAGGTGAATGGCGCGCGGATGCGACCATGTGTGCGAGCCGATGGTGTGGCCCCGCCGGTCCACCTCCTTGAGGAGCTTGGGATTCTCCTGCGCCATGCGTCCGACGGAGAAGAATATCGCCTTCACGCAATGCTTCTGAAGCGTGTCCAGCACCTCCTGCGTGTTCGCGCCGAGCGGCCCGTCGTCGAACGTCAGGACGACCTCGTGTTCGCGCAGGTTCAAGGTCCGGCTCTGAGACTTGTTCGAAACATCGTTGAGAGCCGTTCCGTAAATGGGGCCATGCGTTGAGTTGGCCGCCATGATCCTCGAAAGGTGGGACAACTTTGGATCGTAAGCGCAGTCGGCTTCGTCAGCGAGCGCCTCGCATGAGACTGCTCCCAGGAGTAAAAGCGCAAGTACGATCCTCATCAGGGGCACCCGTCTCCAGAAAAGAAGCGACGAATATAGACTCGAAGCTAGTCTGTTTCGAAGGCCAAACAACGGCAATGGCAGGATTCCGGCCTCCTGTCGATTTGGGGCGACAGCCGAGCTTCCGTCAGGAGGAGGGACCAAGCTTCTGTGTCAGATTTTCGAATTCACGCCTTAAATTTTCGTTTCGGAAGATTTGCTCGAATCCGGGAGGATCGAGCTTCTGCACAATCTCGAAGGATGTGCGCGCTTCATCCATGAGGGCTTTTAATTGGAAACTTTCCTCTACAGTTTCATAAGTATTATCCGCGACCCGCAAATCGAAAAAGTCCGGTCTCTCGCTTGCACCAGAAGTCGCCTTTGGTTTTGCAGGTAGTCGCGATAGAATGTGGACACACGCCGTGAAATCTCCTGCGCCTTCGAGTTGGCTTCAAGGGACCTGCGCTGGTCGTCCCGGCCGGCTGATTGCAAAAGTTCTCTTGTTTTTGCGCCCGTCTGGTCGATGTTGCCGATGATGTCGGAGAGGCGCGTGAGATAAACCTTGTCGATGCGCCCGATCAGCATGTCCTGGGCCTGAACCAGCATCGCAAAAGCGCTGCGTGCATGGCGAAGTAGCGGCGCGCCGATTTCAAATCTTCGCTCGACTGCTTCACAAGCGTTGCGAGCTTCTGGTCCGCGACCTTCGCGACCTCAAAGGCCGTCATGAGCTTCAGGATGTCGTCGCCGAGCACGC
>CAWHYO010000033.1:0-125415 GCA_963833565.1 uncultured Alphaproteobacteria bacterium | reverse complement strand
AGGCTAGCCGGCCGCGATCGAAACCGGGTCTTGCATCCGCTCGCTGTGCGGCACAAAGTCGTCGGCCCGGGCCCACCTCCCAGGGATCGCGATATTGCGGATGGTCTGTTCCGGCAACTAGTTCGCCCGGATTGAGAAAATGTAAACAGCTCCGCAAAGGTCACGACGCGGTCGGGAGCTGCGCGATGCATGAAATGGAAAAGGGCGCAGCTCGCGCGGGTGTTCAAGGCCGGCTGCGGCGAGCAGCCCACCGAGCGGCCAAGGCCTTGACCGTCTCCTTGTGGAAATTCGCCACGCGCTGGAATTTATCAAACACGGCCAGGACCCGCTGCCGGACGCGGTCCTGGGTTGCAACGCCGGTCGGGCAGCGATCGGTATGGCAGCTTTGCGATTGAATGCAGCCAACCGCGAACATGAAGCCACGGGCCGCGTTACACCAGTCGGCGCCAAGCGCCATCACGCGCGCCATGTCGAAGGCGGACGTAATCTTTCCGGACGCGCCAAGCTTGATCTTGTCGCGGAGGTCGACGCCCATGAGGACCGAATGGACAAAAGTCAGACCGTCGCGGAGCGGCATGCCCATGTGATCCATGAATTCCAGCGGCGCCGCACCGGTGCCGCCTTCGGCGCCGTCGACCACGATGAAGTCTGGCGTGATGCCGGTCTCGAGCATGGCCTTCGACGAACTCGACGGATTCGCCGGCGATGAGACAGGATCTTTATCGACGGGTTTGCCGCGCCATAGCTCGGCGCGCGCAGCTCGTCAATGAAATGCATCATCTCGATTGTCCTGGACAAGGGCCCAGTGCCGCGCGGCTCCACACCGAGACGCGGCCGCTTCAACGCCGCGAATGCGAGCAATCTCTCGGGTCACCTTCGCGGCCGGCAGCACGCCGCCATGGCCAGGTTTTGTCCCTTGGCTGAGCTTGATTTCGATCATCTTGATCTGCTGCTTTGTGGCAGTTTTGGCGAAGCGCTCTTCAGAGAACGTCCCCTCCTTGTTGCGGCAGCCGAAATAACCCGAACCTATTTCCCAAATGATATCGCCGCCGTTTTCTTCGTGATAAGGGCTGAAGCCACCCTCGCCGGTATCGTGAGCAAAGCCGCCCATCCTGGCGCCCTTATTTAAGGCGCGGATGGCATTTGCGGACAAGGCGCCATAGCTCATTGCCGAGATGTTGAAAACAGACGCCGCGTAAGGCTGTGTGCAGGCCGGGCCGCCAATCGAGATGTGGAAAGCTTGGCGTGCCGGCTCTTCGGCGCAATCCAATGGTGCAACCATTCGTAGCGCGATTCGAAACATCGTATTCGGTGCCGAACGGCCGCTTATCGAGCACGCCTTTCGCCCGCTGATAGACGATGGCGCGTTTGTCGCGAGGGAAGGGCGCGCCGTCTTTCCCGCTCTCGAAGAAGTACTGCCGCATCTCGGGGCGCACGGCTTCCAAAAGGAATTGAATATGCGCGGCAATCGGGTAGCTGCGAAGGATCGAATGCTCCTTTTGGACAAGATCATGCAACCCGACCAGCGTAAGAAATATGAAAACGGCAAGCGGTGCAGCGAGATAGCGGCTGAGATCGGGGTCCCGGTAGATTAGCACGACAAGCGCCGCCGTGCAGACCAAGGCAAGGGTGAGAACAATATAGCGGGGCGTGAAAGGAAGAAGAAGCGTTCTCATGGGCACTATCTTCGACGGCATTCATTGCGCATCTATGTAGGTTTATTATCGCTTTTACGAAGGAAAATACTGTTCGCCAATCAGTTAGCCTTTTCCGGGCAGCGCAACATGTCCCGCCAGCGTCACAACCGAGGACGGGAGCGGGTTACAGCGAATGATGATGGTCGCGGAGTCCCGTCGTGGGTATAGGCCTGCAACCGGAACTTTCAATCTAGATTGCTGCTTACCAACTTGCGGCTTCGAAGCGTCCTTGTCTTCGGGGTGAGAGGTCTTGTCTTTCGGCGGATCGGGCGTGATGGCATTCCCCTGAGACATGCGGATTTGGCCCGCCACCGGTGCCGTTCCGCGCGGTGCCACGCCGAACTGACAGCCCAACGGCCGGCCGTGATGATGCTTCCTTACTCGGTGTAGGCGGCGATATTGGCGGCTACATCCTGCATCGGTTGCTGGCTGACAGTAATGAACCCGACGGTTGGTCTGTCCAAGTCTTCTATCAAGAGAATGACGGCGACGAAAAGCAATATCGCCGCATAAATCGGTCCTCGCGAGCGCTGCGCTTCGAGGCCAGCTGCGTAGCCCGCATAGGCACTCGCGACCATGGCGACTTCATAGAGCACGATCAGAACGATGTTCGGCACTCTACTTAACAACGCTGTCAGCCGCTTTTCCTGGTTGTCGATCATCTCATTCAGGGACTGGATGAAAAGCCCCGTTGGGACCATCCCCTTGTCCTTCGCGGCCACCTCTTTGACCTGCAGCCAAAGCGCCTCTTGAATAGCATTCGACCGGGCAATTGCGGCTTTTAATTCAGGCGGCGATGGGACCCTTTGTGTGGTATCCAGGCGAACCTGCACATACTCTCTCAACAGCTTTAGACATTCCGTGCTGTGCGGGGCTGGCAGCAGACGCGCGCGAAGAGCTGTGGTGCCGATGGCATTTGCCTCATTCAGAACTCCCTCGCGGCGCGCCTCGAAGCGCGACAAGGCCACTGCAAAAGTGAAGCCTATCATCAGCGCCAGCAACCCCAGAATGGAGCCCTCCAGCGTTGAAACGCTTCCACGGCCCCCGGGGGCGGGCAAGCACGCCAAACCAGCGGCCGATCTCGATTGCTCCGACGAGAACGGCGACGCTCACGGCAAAAATAAGCGGCAACGAATAATCAGCGAAACTCACCACCCCAGCCTCCTCGGTTCCGAGCTTTGACGTGCGCCGCTCTATCTTTCAAGGGCTTCTCTGCGCTGGCGGCTACGCCCAAGGCTCCTTTCTAAGGCTCCTTTCTCGTGCAGTATAGCTTCAGCAAGAACCTCGACGTCTATGGCGGCATCAGCTACTCGCAAGCGAGGGGCGGCGTTTTTGGCTACATCAACGATGACTTGGCCTCTGACTGGGGTCTGTTTGAAGTTTTAGGATATTTCAAACTTCCCGAGCCGGTCCGATCCTGCCTCTCTGGCTGCGAATTGTGGCTCTTTTCTCAATTTTGGGTGGTTTACCTTCTTAGACAACAAACCCGGTTCCGTCTGCAGCCAGCGGCGGCGAGGCGATGCTCAAGAACGCCTGCGAACGCAGCCGCTTCCACAGGAGCGATTTCGGGCGCGGCGGCGAGGCGCTGAGCCATTTGTCGGGAAGATTGCACGCGATTGGACGAACAAGGCCCGCTTTCAGATCGACGTAATAAGGCGGCGCGATGGGCAGCACGATCTCGAACGGCCTCGCCGCGCTATCGTCCTCCGCCGCGTCGAAAATCAGGCGTTGCCGGCCATTGCGTTGAAGCAGCCAGCGGGCGCTTGCGGGCCGCGCCTGCCCTTCCCGCATAACCGGGCCATGCACATCGCCATGCCGGCACCGCCTGCTGTCGAGGATCTTGCAAAGCAGCTTGGCCGACGATGGTTCGCTGGTCAGCGCTACACAGTGTCCGAGCGATCCGGCGTTCTGACGCGCCAGCCAGGCGAGTTCACGCAGGATCTCTATATCGAGGGGCCGCAAATATTTGGCTGGCTGATAATTGTAAATATTATTGGGGTTGTAGAATTTGGGCTGGCGCCGAAGCCGCCGGCCTTCAATCGAGTTGCAGTCACCGGGCTGATGGTTGCGCGCGCCGCGCCGCCCGTGGAAGTTGTCTCTACGTCCAGCACATAGATCAAGCGGTGCTTGACGTCGGCGGGTAATCGTCTTCGCCCTCGCCGGTCGCGGCCGCCTCCAAATCGGGCTATGAACGGACTCTTGGCTGAGGCCAATGGGGCCGGGGGTGAGGGAGATTATTCGCAGGTGCAGCTAATGTGCTATAAAATTCCTAGAGGGGATATCTAAGCCCAGCCCCCTGAGCCCTGAGCTATGAAAATCACCGTTGAAGTCAATCCCGAAGACCTCGCCATCATTACCGAACAGGTCATGAAAGCTGCAGGCCCCGAGGCGATGAGCAAAATCTGGATAGCGATCGGCAATCAGATCGTAGGACAAATGCAGGCTCATATGTTGTCACAGGTACCAGAGGTTTTCCGGCCGTTTTTCGACATGCAGTCGCATTCGACGTCAGAAAAAAAAACGTGATTACTTAATCGCATTCTAGGTACACAATTTTTGTGGTCTGGTTCAGATCCACCCACATTTCGCTATGTCGAGACCGATAGTGGTGACCGTCTTCATGTGCCTCCCTCCGATTCGTGCTGGCCTTATCGGCCACCACCTCGTTGCCGCTTCCGCGCCGGTCGAAGGAGCCGTCTACAGCATCAGAAGCGGCCGTTCGGCCGCTTCACCAAAGTATTCGTTCAGTGCCAGCGTTCGTGTCTCCCCGTCAACTTACGCGGAACACTGAACAAGGAATTTGTTCTCCCTTCGCCGATCTGACGTCTTCAATTTCTCGCTCCGGCCGTGCTACGATTGCGGCAGGGGAGATTTGCACATGCGAACTCTGGCCGGCATCGGTGCCCTTGCGATTGCCGTCGGTGCCACGGTTTTCTTCTTTGGCGGCTATTTCTCGACGCGGGTACTTAGCGCCTCACTCGGGCAGCCCTTCCGAGCCATACTT
This sequence comes from uncultured Alphaproteobacteria bacterium, assembly GCA_963833565.1. Taxonomy (GTDB): domain Bacteria; phylum Pseudomonadota; class Alphaproteobacteria; order Rhizobiales; family Rhodomicrobiaceae; genus Rhodomicrobium. The sequence goes on along the minus strand of CAWHYO010000033.1, from coordinate 120,714 downwards.
TGCCTGCCGGCAGGGAAGGATGAACGATGACGAAGACCACGCATCTGGATGATGATGCTCATCTCGGCCAGGACGCGCTTGACCTCGAACACCAGGGCCAAATCGATCTCCTGCTGGCGGTCGAAATGGAACTGCGCGGGGCGGCCGGCAAGGCGCAGCTCCACACGCTGCTCGACCGGCTGATCGAGTTCAGCAATATTCATTTCATGAGCGAACAAGTGCTGATGCGCGAGCAGGCCTACCCGGGGCTGCCGGCCCATGAGGCGGAGCACGACCAGCTCATGGACCAGATGCGCGACTTCCAGAAGCGCATCGAATTGGGCGAAGGAACCCTCACTGCTGCCGACCTTTCGACCTTGAGCGGCTGGGTGCTTCAACACATCCGCACCAAGGACAGGGCGTTCGCCCAGCATCTCACGGATAACGCGGAAGAGATCGGTCAAAGTTCGGCTGCCTCATAACCGAAGGAGTTTTTGCAACTGCAAGAAACGGCGGTCAGGGCCTAAGCCGAAATTTGCAGCCTTGGGTCCGGTTGGCGATGCCGGACTGGGTAGCCGTCTCCTCACTGTCACAACCGTCCGGCAAATTATTGTGAGCGTGCGTCGATCAATGGGAGGCGGCGCACTTTAGGGAAGACGAAATTCGCAGGATGAAGACGCGTTGCGCGAAAAGTTCTTCGGTTTTCTAGGGGAACAAGCAAAAGGACAGCCCAATGGCAACAGGTACAGTGAAGTTTTACAACAGCGCAAAGGGCTACGGCTTTATCCAGCCTGATGACGGCGGGAAGGATGTGTTCGTTCATGTGACAGCTCTGGAACGGGCTGGCATGCGGGATCTCGTTGAAGGCCAGAAGGTTTCATTCGACGTCGAGGCCGATCGGCGCACCGGGAAGTCGTCCACGCAACATTCGCGAAGAGTGATCGGCTCGGATCACAATGCGGGTGCTCGGCAAGTGCGCGAAACTGCAGATCTTCCCACCTCGCCATTGACGGCCGATCAAGGATATAACGCTCTCTGGTAGTAAGCGGCTATTGAGGCTGAAATTTCCGGTTGTATGTCTATCGTTTCCATTTTCCGAGGGCCCTGCTATCTATCTGGACGTGAGCCTTGGGCCTAAATCCATCGATAACAGCATCATGGATACCTTTCCTTTGCTCGATCTATTCGGAGCCTAGCGCATGCCCCTTCTATCCGGAGGCTGGATTGTTTCTCAGTCTGTTTCTGGTGGGATAAGAGAGGCGAGCACGCGAACGAAAACAGCACCACTTGCTGGCTTTAGAACGATTGGCGCGTTTGGCCACGCTTCGGTTATTTCTTCGAAGGAGCGGCCCGTAAAAAAGAGGAATGGAACGCCGTTCCCTGCAAGTTTTTCCGCTACAGGCAAAGCATCATCCGCTCCAAGGCGGAAATCTTAAATAGCTGCAGTTAGCCCTGGAGTTTCAGCGCGCTTCATAGCGGTCAGCTGGTGGGCTAGCCTATGGTTATCGGGCGGTGCCTGGTGAGCCAGGCAAGTACGCGATCCTGGAGGAAGAAGCGGCGGTCGTTCGTCGCATCTTCGCTGAATATCTCGACGGCAAGAGACCGCGCGCCATCGCGGCTGGGTTGAACGAGGATTGCGTACCGCCGCCACGTGGCAAGCGCTGGAATGGATCAACCATCAACGGCAATACAAAGCGAGGAAACGGTATTCTCCATAACGAGATTTACGTTGGCCGGCTTGTCTGGAACAAGGTCAGGATGGTTAAAGACCCCGCTACGGGGCGGCGGGTGAGCCGCGAGAACCCTGCAAGCGAACACCGCGTAGCCGAAAGTCCTGAACTCCGCATCGTTGAGCCGGACGTGTTCAAAGCAGCTCAGGCTCTCAAACGCTCTCGAGGTGGCCTAAAGCCTCATGCTCAGCGCAGATCAAAGCATTTGCTGTCTGGTCTTTTGCGCTGCGGGAGCTGCGGCTCAGGCATGAGTTCGGCCGGAAGCGACCGCCAAGGTGTTCGGGTCCGCTGTTCCAGGGCAAAGGAAAGCGGAGACTGCCCGGATCCGAAGACATTCTATCTGGCGACCATCGAGGCGGCAGTCCTATCGGGTTTGCGTGAGGAGCTTCGAAAGCCTGCCGTTATCGCTGAGTATGTTCGCGAATACCATGCCGAGCGCCAGCGCCTTGCCGCCTCGGCGAATGAGGTCAGAGCCAGAACTCGAGAAGCGCCTTGCGGAGATCGACCAGGAGGCCGAACGCTGCATCGACCACTTGGTGAAAGGAATTCGGCGACGCTCAACGAATTGGGGCGCGCTCCAAGGAGCTAGGCATCGAAGAGGCGAAAGTACGAGCCGAACTTGCGAAGGCTCCTCCAACCCTCAACGTTGTCAACCTGCACCCTGCCGTTCTGGCACGCTACGAAACCCAAATTGCGAACCTGCAGATGGCGGCTTCAGGGGTGGTTGCTACCGGAGACACGAAAGCTGCAGAAGCCCTGCGGGAACTCGTTGACAGCGTCGTCGTGTCCAGAGACCCAAGTCGTGTCGGGGGAGTGATAGTAGAAATCACCGGTCGCCTGAACGCATTGCTTGGCGAAAAGGCCTGGCCGAACGGTGTTCGGTCGTCAGTGGGATCGATGGTAGCGGAGGAGGGACTCGAACCCCCGACACGCGGATTATGATTCCGCTGCTCTAACCGGCTGAGCTACTCCGCCATTTTCGAATGTGAGCGCGGCAAAGGCCGTACTCTTCACTTGTATAAGAATGTGCGGCGATGCCGTCAAGCAAGCCGATGCGAAGCTTTAAACGACCTTCTGAAGACGAAGGAGGGTGAAAAGCCCAAGCGGGGGAAGATGCACCGTTTCAACGAGCCGAAAGCCCGGCGCCCCAGTCACTGTCTCCAATGGGAATACAGGATGCCAGCCGAGCCGCCGTGAAAACCGCGCGAGCCATTGCTCGGCGGCCGCGCGCAAGCCGCGCTCGCGGCTGAAATGGTTCACGACAATCGCCATCCCGCCGGGACGCAACACGCGCCACATCTCCGCCATCACCGCTGCAGGGTCGGGCACCACCGTCATAACGTACATCACGGCGGCCGCATCGAAGCTCTCATCGGGGAAGGAGAGCCTGCTTGCGTCCATGACCAGAAGCGTCTTGCGAGGAAGCTTGAGGCTTTCCACGCGTTCCTCGGCTTTCGCCAGCATGTCGGGAGAAAGATCGATGCCTGTGACGTCGAGACTTGGCTTGTAGCGGGGCAGAGACAGCCCGGTGCCGACGCCAATCTCAAGCACCTTTCCTTCGACCTCGTTCAATTTCTCGAACAGCAAGGCTGCGGCCTGGCCAGGCCAGCACCCCGAAGCTGTAATCATAGATCGGCGCCCAGATGCGATAGGCCTCGCGGACCGCATGGTCGTCGAGAGCGGGGTATTGTACGTTGTCTACCATTTTAAGCTGCCGTCCTGTCGATGAAGCCGCCGCCCAGCACGCGAGCCGCGCCGCCTCCGTTTTCGTAGAAGACGCAAGCTTGGCCGGCAGCAACGCCGAACTCGCCGCCCGGCAATTCAATGCCAACGCCGCCCTCAGCGTTAAAAAGCAATCCGGGGCGAGGAGCCTGCGTCGAGCGCACCTTGACAGAAATCGCCCGGCGTTCGGCGAGCGCCTCGTCCAGCGTGCCGCCGCCGATCCAGTTCACGTCGCGCAGCCTGAGCTGCGAAATTCGAAGCATGTTGCGCGGCCCTACGATCACGCGCCTTGACGATGGTTCTATGCGTATCACGAAAAGCGGCTCTCCCGTTGCAATGCCCAATCCCTTTCTCTGACCTACAGTAAAATTAATGATCCCGCGATGCGTCCCCAGTACGCGGCCGTCCACGTGGACGATCTCGCCCGGTTCATCGCTTTCGGGTCTCAGCTTACGGATTAAGGCGGCGTAATCGCCGGTGGGCGCGAAGCATATGTCCTGGCTATCGGGTTTTGATGCCACGGGCAAGCCAAGCGCCGCGGCCAATGCGCGCGTTTCGCCTTTCGTCATGGAGCCGAGAGGGAAGCGCAGGAAGTCGAGTTGCTCCTGCGTGGTCGCAAACAGAAAATAACTCTGGTCGCGCTCAGCGTCGGCCGCCTGCAGCATCTCCCACCCCTCGGGGCCAGCCTGGCTTCTGATATAATGGCCGGTGACCAAAGCCGAAGCGCCGAGTTCACGCGCCGTCCTCAACAAATCGGAAAACTTGACCGTCTGATTGCAACGAACGCAGGGGAGAGGGGTTTCGCCCGCCAAGTAGCTTGCTGCGAAATCGTCGATGACCGACTGCCGGAAGCGATCCTCATAATTGAGCACATAATGGGCAATGCCCAGAAAACTCGCGACGCGGCGCGCATCCAGGATGTCGCGCCCCGCGCAGCACGTTCCTTGCCGAGAGACGGCGGCGCCATGATCGTAGAGCTGAAGTGTGATGCCGACCGTTTCGTAGCCTGCACGCTTCACCAGAGCCGCCACCAGCGACGAATCGACGCCCCCCGACATGGCGACCACGATTCGATGGGCGCTCGCAGGGGCTGAAAGCTCGAAGAAGGCCGGATTAACGTCGGGGCCGTCCTTGCGGTCTGGCGAAAGAGCCTGCGCTTTGGTCGGTATCAGCATAAGATAAAGCTTCTTTCGATTTCACCCGGTGCCTGTTTTCATATGGGGCGTCAAGCTCAGGGTGTCGATAAGCACAACCTAAATACAGCCAATATAATTTGAACAACTAAAAGTAGAAGAACGGGGAAATTTTTATACCACCCCTGTTAAGCGCGTTTTAAATGAACCCAAATAAAGTGCATCCCAGGTCTTGATCGTGTGTGAGAGTACTATGACCGAAATGTTTCGTCCCCGCCTGCGTTACGTCCTTGGCCCCGATGGCAGTCCGTTAACGATAGCCGATCTTCCTCCTCCGAACACAAAACGCTGGGTCATCCGCCGTAAAGCGGAGGTTGTGGCCGCCGTGCGCGGCGGACTCCTCAGCCTCGAGGATGCGTGCAAACGCTATAAGCTGACGATTGACGAGTTCCTAACCTGGCAGCGCCTCATAGATCGCCATGGCTTACCCGGTTTGAGGGCTACGAAAGTCCAGGATTACAGGAATTAAGCCGGAATTCGCTACGGCGTCTTGTTCTGGTCGTCCGGGTTATCGAGAAAGAGAAGCCCCTCTTCCAGAGAAACGATTTCCTTGCCGTCGAATTCGTAATCTTCTCCATCCGGCAGGCGAATAACGCAGCTTTTCTCGCAAAGCTCCAGTTGTTCGCCCGCCTTTATGGTTCGCTCGCTTTGCCTGTCGCCCTCAATAATAATAAGCGTCTGATCGGAACTGTCCCGGTTCGTCAGTGTGATGGCGAAAGCGGAAGCCGACCAAAGCGCCAAAGGCGCCAAAAGCAAAATCCTGCAAGCAAGTCGCATAAGTAACCTCATCCATTGGCTGAGCGATGACGTGGTTGCCATGCTTACAGGAGGACCAGGAAAAAGGGGAAGAATAAGTCTCCCACCTTTTCCTTATGCGAGCCTACTTCTTGCCGCCCTTCTTGCCGCCTGCTTTTTCGCCGGATTTCTCCTGCGGTTTAGGAGCTTCCTTGGGCTTGGCTTCAGGTTTCTTTGCCATAGTCCTCTCACCTCTGAAAGACACGCCAAATCGAGTTGACGCACCTCAGAGTTTGAGATCAACACGCGCATCGCGCAACGAAAATCTCATGGGATTCTAGTGGAATCTGTAAACGGAAAGAGAGAGCAGAAATGATCTGCGTTTCCCGGCATCTGACAATCGCCGGCTTGTGCTGTTGGGCTGTTTTTGCCACATTTCCTTCCAGGAGCCAGGCGCAAAATCCGCCTTCGCCCGATGCGCCGGCAACCTGCTGGTTACCCGAGGCACTGGCTGGAAAACCGGGTGAAAAAGCAATTCACAAAGTTCCCTACGATGCCGCGATCGAGCCTCCGGGAGATCCGGTCAGCCTTCCTGCCTTGCCGGAGAACATGCGCAGGTCCATACGCGGAGTGAAGCTTCCGCAGGGAGAGAAGATCCTGGCTCTCACCTTCGATCTCTGCGAGAACACTGGTGAAATCTCCGGCTATGATTTTGAAATCGTGGATACTCTGAGACGTCTGGGCGTGAAGGCGACTTTCTTCGCTAGCGGAAAATGGCTCCTCGATCACCCCGAGCGAGCGGAGCAGCTTATCGCCGATCCTCTTTTCCAGGTCGGCGCGCACAGCTGGACGCACCGGAATTTCAGGCTTCTGAAGGAAGACGACGTCAAGGCCGACCTGACTCTCAATTTGAAAGCGGACGCGAAGGTCCGGCAATCCCTGCGAGCGAAGGCCTGCTACCACCCGGTTTCATCCGGCAAGGCCGATGCAGAGCACGCTTCTGTGTTCCGCTTTCCTTTCGGCACCTGTAACGCTGAAAGCCTCAAAGCGGTGAACGATGCGGGCCTTATTGCGATTCAATGGGACGTCCCTTCAGGCGACCCCGCCAAGGCCCAGAGCGCGGAAGCGATCCGGAAAGGTGTCGCTGCGAGCGCCAAGCCCGGCTCCATCATCGTCATGCACGCCAACGGCCGCGGCTGGCACACGGCCGAAGCCCTGCCACTTCTGATCGAAGACTTGCGCAAGCGCGGCTTTGAATTCACAACGGTCGGCGAACTTCTGGCAAAGGGAGAGCCCGTCGCCGTCGACGAGTGCTACGAGTTGAAGCCGGGCGACAATGCGAAGTACGACAAACTATTTCCCGCTTGAAAAGCCTCTCGCCGCGCAATGGCCGGCAGGAACAGAAAGCACCGGCGTGGCCAAGCCGTCCGAGTAGCATTTGGCATGAAATGCCGTGGAGTCTCGTTGCAACTTGGGAACTATGGGGAAGCGTGTTTTTGTAGCGACCTCAGGATCGCGCGGCGATGTCGAACCCTTTCTCGCCCTGAGCAAGGCGCTGCAGGCCACGGGGTATGATGTGCTCTTGTCCGCCCCGCCGGATTTCGGCGAATGGATCGCCTCGCACGGTATCGCCCATCACCCGGCAAGAGAGTTTGCAAGAGACATCGTCCATGCGTTCGCCACTGCCATAGAGAATGACCCCTTTTTTCGCCCGCCCGCGCGGGCGGGCTACGAGCAGAAATTTCGCTCGCTTTTTCTTGCAGAAAGGCTGAGAGAGCTGACGCGCAAACCGGATTATGCCCTGCGCGCTCGGGAGATCTCTGCGCGCATGGCGGGGGAGAACGGGCCAGCGCGTGCGGTCGAGGTGGTGCGTAATGTCATTGGAGCACCCTGAAGCAAGATTTTGGACCTCCAACACTCCGAGTTGATCGAGCAACTCCCAAAGAATAGCGCGATTCACTAAATACAGAGCGAGGGAGCGGATGAGGTCTACCCCCGCCGAGATAGCTGGCAGGATCGGGCGGCCGGAAATCCTCCGAGCTATATCCCCCCGTACACACTGGATATCTGCCTTTTCCCCGCCATGCTACCGGTCGTCGCCTTTTTTAGCTATCCGGACACAGCTACACTTCTTATTCTAAAGCGTAACCAAATCAGGGAGGAATTTATGGCCGATAAACAGCTCGAGGTCCCGCAGGCTATGCGCGAGCTCGCTGAGCAGAACGTGAAGCAGGCGCAAGCCGCTTACGAGCAGTTCACGGATTTCATGTCCAAGGCTATGGGCGCATGGATGGGCTCGATGCCTGCAAACCCCATGGCGATCGGCTTCAGGAATATCCAAGACCAAGCATTGGAATTTGTGATGCTTCAGTCGCAGCTCGCTCAAGACCGCATGCAGTCCTTCTTCACGCAGATGCAGCAATTTCACAACCTGTTCCAGCAAACTCCCGAGAAATCAGAAAAGAGCGCGATGGAGGCCAAGCTGGGGGCGATGCCCTCAACTTCCCTGGTCAGCGCCTTCAAGGACGTACAAGGCCGTGTCGTGGCAATGGCAAAGACAAATGCCGAGGCGGCTTCGGCGCTGGCTGAAAAGATCACCAAGGCCCAGAATACCAACGAGATTTTGACGCTTCAGACGAAGTTCGTTCAAGAGCAAATGCAGACCTTCGTTTCGCAGACGCAGGAGCTTTATACGCTGATCGGAGAAACTCTTAAAAGGCCGGCACGTCCCTGATCTTTCCCTCGATGCGAGCGTCGCATCCAATCAGGATCCAGGCAGAAACCTGGATGCCTAGCCGATCGAGGCGAATCGCCGAAAAAGAACGCAGAATTGACGCGCGTATTTCCGATACGCGCCATGTCAGCCCACCTGCCGGAGCGGGCTCATCCATGTCGGCTTGGCGCTTTGCCTTTAACGCCAGGAAGGAGCCATCGCCATATCGAAGAGGAGAACCTCTGCGCTCGTTTCCGCCTCCAGGCGAAGATCGCCCGCGCCCTCGACAGCCATGCCGTCGCCAGCCTCCAGCCTCTGGCTATTTACGGCAATCGCGCCCCTTGCCACTTGCACCCAGGCGCCGCGTTCCGCATTGAGGGCATGCGAGACCGTTTCGCCGGCCTCCAGCAGCGTCGCATAGAGATCGGCATTCTGATGGATGGCGACAGAACCGTCCCGCCCGCCGCGTGAGGCAATCAGGCGAAGCCTGTTCCGCTTTTCGGCCGCCTCGAAGGTCTTCTGTTCGTAGCTGGGCGCCAATCCTTCGCGCTCGGGAACGATCCAGATTTGCAAGAAATGCACAGGCTCCTTGCTGGAGGAATTGTACTCGCTATGGCGGACCCCCGTTCCAGCCGACATGCGCTGCACGTCGCCCGGCCGGATCACCGAGCCGGTCCCGAGACTGTCCTTGTGCTCCAGCGCGCCATCGAGAACATAGGAGATGATCTCCATGTCGCGGTGAGGATGCGTGGGAAAGCCGCCGCCCGGCGCGACCCGGTCCTCGTTGATGACGCGGAGCGGTCCGAAGCCCATGTGACTGGGATCGTAATAATCTCCGAACGAAAAGGTGTGCCTGCTTTGAAGCCAGCCGAAATTGGCTTTGCCGCGGTCTTCGGATTTTCTCACCGTTGTTTGCATGGTGTATTTCCTTTCCCGGTGCTCGCTCCCAACTTGCCGCTGAACGTGCTCAGATAAGGAGCGATCCTTCTGCGCCCGCTGTTCCGATTACCCAGAGTGTTTTCTGCGCTACAAGACAGGCACAGCGAAGTTCGAGCGGATATGGTGGCTCTGGAGAACAAGCAATGGCTTTGAACGCCTCGCGAGGCATCCTGACCGGTATTGGCAAAGGCGAGTTTGGCGAACTGCGAAGCTGGCTCGCCAGCAATTTGCACCGGCGTGGACGCCACTCCATCGTGCCAAACGCGGGCGTTCGAATGTTTGATTTGGCGCGACTTCTTTCACCCCAGATCAGCTTCCCGCTTGCGTTTGCGTCCCGAATTGCTTGAGCCAGGATCTTAGGAAAAAGCGCGTTGCCGAGAGGTTAACACAACCAAGCCATTGATATTGCAGCGGAAATATAGGGATCGACGGCTTCCCGGAGCGCACGCCGCGCTCGTTGCGGGCGCTGTTCTGGTTAACAGCCGAAAGTCGAAACATATTTAACGGTGCCCATTCAACCCTGAAGCGCAACAAGGCATTCAAGCGGCGGCGAAGAAAACCTCGCTGGGTGTTTTGTAGCCGAGAGCCTTTCTGGGACGGGCGTTGAGTTTGTCCTCGACCCGTTGGACATCGGCGGGGGTGAGGGTAGAGAATTCGGAGCCTTTTGGGAAGTACTGGCGGACGAGGCCGTTGGTGTGTTCGTTGAGGCCCCGCTCCCAGGAATGATAAGGCTTGGCGAAGTAGATTTGCGCGCCAAGCCTGGCTGCTATCTTGGCGTGGCCGGCGAACTCCTTGCCGTTGTCATAAGTGATGGTCTCGATCTTGTGGGCAATGGGAAGAAGCGAGGCGTCGCAGGCCTTTTGGACGGAGGCGGCGCTTCTGTCCGGGAGGATGGCGAGCTTTGTATATTTTGACGTGCGATCCACGTGGGTCAGGATGGCGCCCTTGAGGCTTCGTCCGATGATGGTATCGCCCTCCCAGTCGCCAACGCGGCGTTTTTCTTGGGCGATGGCGGGCCGCTCGGCGATGTCCACGCGGCCGGGGATGAGGCCGCGCCCGGAGGTTTTGCCTTTGCGCCTGTTGTATTTCTTGCCGCTATGGCGCAGATGGCGCCAAAGGCCGCCGCCGTTTCTCTTGTCCTTCCAGATGTGCCGGTAGATGCGTTCGCCGCTGACAAAGACGTGTCCCTGCCTTTTCAACCAGCCGCTGATTTGCTCGGGGCTCCATTGTTCTTGCGTCAGTTTTTCCTCGATCTCGCGGACGAGGCCTGGCTTCATTTTGCGCGGCGCGCCCGAAGCGGCGGCGCGTCTGGCGGACGCTTTCTCCTGCGCCTGGAGGTAGCGATACCCCTTGCCGCCAGTATTGCGTTTGAGTTCATTCGTGATCGTCGAACGATGCACGCCGAGCAGCTGCGCAATCTCGGTTTTGGCGTGTGCGCTTTTCAGGAGCGCGTAGATCTGGCAGCGTTTGTCATAGGTCAGGTGACGATAGCCTTTGGGCATGTGGTCCTCGGGTGAGATGTGGAAGTCCCACGCGAGGATAATCTTCACCTGGCCGCCGGCATACACAGCCTGGCTCAGGGTGGTGGATAAGGCAGGCGGCCTCAAGGGTGCTCGCTTAGCTCGCATCGCTCCCGCGACAAGCCCTTGACCCCGCCTGCCTTACCTCACCGATCGCTCTGCCATGCCGTTTATGCCCCCTTGTTGCATTTCGGAGTTGAAACGGCGCGGACTTTAGCGCGTCCAGTTAAGGAGAAAATTCCCGCATTAGATTCTATTTAATGGGGGTCCGGCTGAAGCCAGAAAGCCATTCTTTTCCCGAGAGTTAGCTCCGCTCATCCACAGCTGGCCGAAGGCGCGAGGCGGCTCCGTCTCGCCCGGATAGACGATTTCTTAAGCATACATCAGGCGGGAAATAAATCGGCCGCGCGTCTGTTAACCACGTTTGTATTAACGCTCAGGCGCGGCAACGAACGGTTTACCCTAAGGCGCGCCGCGAGCGCCGTCCGAGTTTCAGAAGAATTGCGTCGCAACCGGTTTCGATTTTGCGCAAGCCGCGGTTAGGGGCGTTATTCCGGTGCCAGTCTCGCGGGCCGCTCCTCGACTGCGGGCCGAATTCTCAACCATCCCTTTTAATTTTAGGCTTCAGCTCAACTGCAATCAAATCCGGCTGGAATATAAAGCCGGACACACCTTCCTCGATTTGCGGCGGATTACGGAGCCTCGGATGTTGAATGCACTTCTTGCGCCGGCCATGGCGATCATGAGCCGGCTTCGATTCGCCCTTAAACTCGGACTGGTGGGGATTTTGTTCCTCGTGCCTCTTATCCGGGCTCATCTACTACCTCTATGACAAACTTCACTCCGACATTCAACTTGCGGAGACGGAGCGCTCTGGCATTCAACAGATTTTGCCGGGTCGCTATCTGGCGCAGGCCCTTCAAGCTCATCGCGGTGAAAGCCAAATTGCGTCGGGCGGTGACGCGGCAGCCAAGGAGAAGCTCGCCAGCTTGACAAACGCCGTAGATGCCAGGCTTGCGGCACTGGAAACGAAAGCAGCCGGAACCTCCCTGGGGACGGCCGATGCGGTGTCAGACCTGAAGAAGCAATGGCTCGACCTCAAGGAGAAGAACCTCCGCCTCAGCCCGGAGGAGAGCCTCCAGGAGCATAACAAGCTTGTCCTGAATGTGCTCAAATACATGGAACTCACATCGGACAAGTCCGGCCTGACCCTCGATCCGGATATGGCTTCCTTCTACCTGATGGACTCCGCGGTTTTCCGCATCCCGCGTGTGATCGATTATGCGGGTCAGCTGCGCGCTGGGGGGGTCGGGCATTCTGGAGCGGCATGTCATGTCGCCTGCGGAGGACACAAAGCTCAGCGTTCTGAGGGAAATGTACAAGGCCGATTTCGAGACGCTTGAAGCCGACCTGGCGAAGGCTTTCGGGGCCAACAGCGCGGTCGCCGCTGCCTTGGACGCCAGGAGCAAGGAAGCAAGCGCCGCGGGCAATAATTTCTTGAAAAACGAAGTCGAGGCCTTGATCAACGGGGAGCTGTCCCGTGAGCCGCAGGCCTATTTTGACAAGGCTACAAAGGCGATAGACAACCTCTACGGCCTGTTTGACATCACCATCGAGCAGTTGGACGGCCTCCTTGTCGCCCGCATTCATCGCCTGCAAAGCAACTTAAATCTCACGCTTTACGGTACAGGTGGCGTTCTGTTTCGTTGTCCTATACTTGTTCGCAGGCATGCTGGTGTCGGTGCTGCGCTCGCTCAGATCCATCCAAGCCGGGGCGGAGCGGCTCGCGCGCGGCGACGTTTCGCAACTCGTCGACAGCCATTCGAGCGATGAGCTTCGCGATGTGGGCAGCGCGGTCAATAGCGTCGCCCAAACCTTGCAGAAGTTCACGAAGGCTGAGCTCGATATGGCCCGCGCCCACAACGAAGAAGGCCGCGACAGCTACGAGATGCGCGCGGGCGCGTTCGATGGCGCCTATGGCGAGATGGCGCGGAACCTGAACGCGATGGTGAAGGGCCATATCGCCGTGCAGAAGCAGTTCGTGGACCTCATGGTGGAATATGCGGGCGGCAAGTTCGACACCCGTATGCCGCCGCTGCCGGGCGAGCGCAAGGCCATCTCCGAGGCCGCTGAAAGAGTTCGCGCCGAGCTCGAGGCGAGCGCCAAAACCGCGGAGTTCAATGCCCTCATCAAGGCCGCGCTCGATTGTGTCGACAATGCAGTGGGGGTCGCCGACAAACAGGCCAACATGGTCTATTTAAATCCGGCGTTTATGCAACTCTTGCGCAAGAACGAAGCCGGCATACGCCAGAAAATCCCAGGTTTCGACGCCGAAAAAGCGATTGGCGCTAGCGCTGGCCTATTATTTGACGATCCAAAAGCGGCCGTCCTTCGTCTGAGTACTCTTTCCAAGCCACATGCGTCGCAACAGGCGTTGGCGGGGCGGGTCTTTCAAATCGTGGACAGCCCCATCTTCGACGAAAAGGGCGAACGGCTGGGCGTTACCGGCCGGTGGACCGACATTACCGAGCAACTCGCAGCCGAAAAGGAAGTGGCGGCCCTCGTGGAAGGCGCGGCGGCGGGCGATTTCTCGAAGCGCATCGGGGAGGCGGACAAATCCGGCTTCATGCTGCAGATGGCGCAGGGGCTGAACGCGATCCTTGGCACAAGCGAGCAGGCACTCCACGAGATCGCCCGCATCCTGAAGGGGCTCGCGCAAGGCGACCTCAGCCAGAACATCGAGGCCGAATTCCAGGGCGTGTTCGCTGAGCTGAAGGACGACAGCAACGAGACCATTGCGAAGCTGTGCGACATCATCGCCAAAATCCGCGAAGCGTCCGAGTCCATCAATACGGCGGCGCGCGAGATCGCAACCGGCAACAACGACCTGTCGAAGCGCACTGAGGAACAGGCGTCAAGCCTCGAGGAAACCGCAAGCAGCATGGAGGAGTTCGCTTCCACCGTGAGGCAGAACGCCGAAAACGCTCAACAGGCGAACAGGTTTGCCGCCGAGGCTTCAGAGAGCGCCCGGCGCGGCGGTGAAGTCGTGGCCAAGGTTGTTGCGACCATGACCGGCATCACCGAAAGCAACCGCGCGATCGCCGACATCACGACGCTGATCGACGGTATCGCCTTCCAAACCAACCTGCTTGCGCTGAACGCGGCCGTCGAGGCGGCGCGGGCCGGCGAGCAGGGCCGGGGCTTTGCGGTTGTGGCTTCCGAGGTGCGAAGCCTCGCCCAGCGGGCCGCCGAGGCAGCAAAGGACATCAATGCGGTCATCGCGAACTCGGTCGGCAAGGTCGAGGATGGCGCGAGGCTCGTGCAGACCGCCGCCGGGGTCATGGCTGAAATCGTGGCGCAGGCGCAGCGCGCCTCCGCCATCATGGGTGAGATCGCCGCCGCCAGCAAAGAGCAGTCGAGCGGCATCGAGCAGGTGAACCAGGCCATCACCAGCATCGATCAGATCACCCAGCAGAACGCCGCTCTTGTCGAGGAAGCAACCGCCGCCGCGCGAAGCCTCGAGGAACAATCGGGCGCGCTTGTGCAGGCTGTCGCCGTCTTCAAGATGGCGGAAGAGCAGGGCGTCGCAACACGGCGAAGCCCTTCACGCACGAAGTCCGAGGAGCAACCCGGCCCTTCGGCCGGTTTGCAAAAGATTCTGCATTGAAACGCGCTAAGCCTCACCCCCGATCGGGAGGCGAGGTTTCCGGTGACCGTCGCGACGCCATGCCACAAAGCCGCCGCGACGGGGGATGCACCCCGCAAGTGACAGAGCTTCGCCCGCGGCTAGGCAAACTTCGCCAATCTGGCCGACGGATTGCCCTTGCAGACGCCGCTTGCTCTACTTCGTCATCCCGGCCAAGCGAAGCGCGAGCCGGGATCGCAAAAAAGTCAAGCGCTCCAATCTGTTACGATCCCGGATAAGGCTTCGCCTTTCCGGGATGACAGTGGCGGCGATCCGTTGGCGCGTCCAAGTTTGCACCCCAATAGTTGCGAGCCCTCAAGCGAACGTGCCGCGGGTAAGCTGTACTAGATTCAATAGTTTAGTACGCCTTATCCGCGGGAAATCCCGTGCGGGCTTGCGGCAAATGGGGCGGGATTTCCCGCGGGGCGCGTACTAGGCCCCCGGCTTTCCCTTCTGGATAGCGGCGTTCACCAGAGTTCCGAGCTCCTGCGCCTGAAGGGCAAAGGCATGCACTTGCAACTGGGCATGCCTGCTCTGAATTTGCAGCGCCTCCGTCAGATCCTTTGCCCTGGCAAGCTCCTGAGCCAATGAAAAACCGGCATCCAGGTTTTGCTGGGTGAATCTCATCGCCCGCTCCTGGACATCGTTTAGTCCAGCCAGCGCCGGATTGCCTGGCAACATCGATTTCATCATGTCCTGCACTTTGGACGCCGCATCCATGAGTTGCTTGCACGCGTCGCGCGCCTGATCGATGTTCTTAACAACGAACTCGCGGGCTTCTTGGGGTACTTCCATTTGCTTAGCTTCGGCCATTTCTCCTCCCTTCGCTGCGAACATGCAGCGCTGCCTTCTCTATCCTGCAGCATAGTCACATGTTGTGTCTACGATTCAGGCGTTGCAAGTGCGGAGCAAATCTTTCGCCCGCATCCAGAACAGGCTGACGACGGAGGCGGACGACGTGGCGGGAGTGAAGCTCAAACCCCGCCCCTTGAAACCACTGTCCTCAGGACGCTTTTAAGCGGCAGCAGGGCAGCAGAGCGCCGGTTGATCCGCCTGCAGCTCATGATGAGCCGTCTCAGCGTGGACGCTGGCGCTGTGGTCCGGCAAAGAGACGGCGATGCCTACAGGGAGGCTCGGTCGAGCTGCTTGTCCTGCAATAACGCTGGCTCGATAGCAGCTGTGCGCCGCACGACGAACGGGATTTCTGTCCAGGCCTCGAGCTTTTCAAATCGTGCAAGGCGGCCTCATCCCGATCATTAGCGACGCAGCGTGGTCCCCGCCGGAGCTGTTGGCAAAGAGCGAGGGCCAGGACCACCGGCCCGAGCGCCTTAGGTTTTGCCCCACTTTTGCTCAAGACGACCTTCACTTCCCGACCGAGCGCCAAAGATTGTTAGCGCGCGGGCCATGAGGACGCGGCGGAGACCTGAGGCTGAAAAGCCGCCGCCGAATACCCCGAACAAATTTAACGCCAGGACCGAGCTTCGCCTCTGGACTGCAAAGGCTTTCGCAGGCAGGTTGGGCACAGCCGGGTCGCGTCTGGCTGCGCGTCCAGAGGCGATAGCCGTAAGCACACCAGGCAACGAGGAAAAGCTCATAAATCGGATAGGGTATGCGATCGAGCTGATCATCTCGCAAAGCCGCTGGCTCATTTTACCGTTCCTGATCGGGCTGGTCGTGGGGCTTGGCGCGCTTGCCTATAAATTCGTCTTCAAGCTTACCGTCTTCCTGAGCCAGGTTGGGACGGCGACCGACGACGATATCATTGTCGGCGTTTTGAAGCTCGTAGACCTTTCTCTCACCGCGAACCTGCTTCTGATCGTTATTGGCGCCGGATACATGAACTACTTCGCCCGCGTGGATCCTTCCGAGCACCCGAACTGGCCGCCTGGTCTTATCGGCATTGGCTTTTCCGACCTGAAGCAGAAGCTGCTCGGCTCCATCATTGCTATTGCGGCCGTCAACGTGCTGGAATGGTTCATGGATATCGAGCGCAGCGTCGACAACATCAAATTAGCTTGGGTTGTCGGTATTCTACTCGCCTTTTCTCTCGCCATGCTCATGCTCGCCATCGCTGACCGGGTTGGCGGCTCGCAAAAGCACTAGGAAGAACAGGACACGCCTCGGCTGACGCGGAGAAGGTTCATGGCTTTGCGCTTGAGGTGTTCCCCGCAGGCGCGGGGATCAACCGGCTTGTCGAACTGCCCTAAGCCCTCAGCCATTCATGACACGTCTGCCGCTCCCATGAATCGCCTTCTGCGCCAGCGCCTCAGCTTCGGCATAGGAAAACTCTTTCCGCACCTCCCACACCGTAAGATCCGCAGCTCGTAACCGCACAAGCGGCTTCGATAGGCCAAGGACTGCGGCTCGATCGGCGGCTATAAAGGTACAGCCGTAGAGGGAGGGACCGACAAATAGCCGTGCCTGCCCACTGATGTGAATTTCTCTAAAAGATGCGTCATCCAAGCAGCAACATTTTAAGAATACGCTTTAGGCTTTCCTTGTCGTTTTGCGTTTAGATCAGTGAAGCTCAATCTGAGCTGTCGCATATGAGATAACATATGTTCGGCGATCTCCCGCCTTATGGCGAAGGACGAAGTGTAAAGGGGCTCAAGGCTGGGGGTGCACACGCCGAATAGGTAATGCCAATAGTCTATGATAATAGGTATCAGGTAACTTATTCCAGGAGTGACCCCGTGTACTTGCGTTACCGTCTCATAGTCATCGGAGGGGTTGCTTCCGCGACGGCTTTTGTAGCTGCTTTAATGAGCTACGTATTCGGGTTTGAGCAAAATCTCGCAGCCGCTGGCCTTTATTTCCTGGCGACGTTTGCCATAACCGCCATCGCGATTGCCGTGGCCGGGTGGTTGGATAGGTCCCCAAGCGCGGAGAAAGCGGATTGCGGGCATACCCCTGAGAGCCTCCCTTTAGCCCGCCTCGAGCCCGCTACGCCGTTAGATGAGCCTCTGGACATTGAACGCCTCAGAGAGGCGGTTACCGCCTGTAGTCCGTTCGTTCATATTTTACGCGAGCATCTGCATAGCACGGTCAAGGATACCGAGCTGGCAGCCATGACTGTCATGACCAAGCTCCAAAAAGCCGATCATATCCTGGATGGACTTGTACGATACGTGCAGGGGAGCGCACATGATAAAATCATTCCGATTATAGAACAGACGCAGGAGTGCCTTCGCACGAACAACACGCTTTTTGGCCAGTTCCTGGCACAGAGAACCGAAGCGATGGAGGAGAGCCGCAGCCGTCTCCGCTGCATAACCGGCCTGGTTCGAAGTTTAGACGGTATCGTTCACAGCATTCGCGAGGTGGCGCAGCAGACGAACCTGCTAGCGCTCAACGCCAAGATTGAAGCGGCAAGGGCCGGAGAGGCGGGACGTGGATTTTCTGTGGTGGCATCCGAAGTGAAAGCGTTGTCCCGGCAGTCCGACCAAGCCGCGAAGGACATTAGCGAGGGCCTGCAAACATTGAAGGCCGCTATCGATGAAAGCGTTGAAGCCCTGACGGTGCGCCAGGCGCGCGAAGAGAAGATGGACCTGGACTCCATAACCCTCACAATCGACAACTTGGGAAGGATTTGAAATCTCTTGTCGAGCATGAGCAGGATATTATGGTAGAAACTCAGCATAATAGTGAAGCAATATCTGAAATTGTAATAGAGCTTATGGGGTCTATGCAATACCAAGACCTGGTACAAAAAAGTATTAGCTCCGCAACGGATGATATAGAACATGTCATAAACGATGCTGTTAGCTTGGCCGTATTCATTCAAGCAGCCCGCGCTGGACAAAGGCTGCCTTTTGTCGCGGATGATGGCAAAGCGGCTCCAAAAACTGTTGACGCAATCCCCGTTGACGGCGGCGGATATAAATTGATCGAGCTCTTTTAGATGCAGCCCTACGAGCCTGCTGGACAGACCTCAGTGTCTGGCATTGCATAGTTGTTTGTAGAGCGCGGGAAGACGGGCGGCATGGCTGACGATAGCGTAGCCGCCGCGGCCGAAAAGCGCCAAGCGATAGCTTTGCGCTTTTAAATCCACGGTCACACCGAAAACCGTGTGCCCCAGGTGCCGGGCTTTCTGTATGGCGCGCCTGGTGTCCTCGATCCCGTATCGCCCCTCATAGTGATTAGCAGCGGCAGCTTCAGGCGGAATGCGCGCTCGAAAAGATCTCATTCATCGCCGGATGGCTCGTAGAACGGCGCGGTGTGTTGATGGGCTTGAGTGCGAGAGGCATGAGGGCGCTCAAAAAAATGGGCCCTGCGGGGAGCAGGAGCAGGACCCCAGTTGGAGGAACTATTCAGCAGGGCGAAGGCGAAGCGCGGCTGGCGAGCGGGGCGCGAACAGCGCGATGAGGTGCAAGACGAGAGCGATCACCGGGATGGCGTCTGCAAGCCGCACCCAGATGCGGCTGGATCTCCATATATTCCTGCCCGCCGGATTTGATCGGGATTGGCGGGCGATGCGGTTAAGCGCCGAAGCGCGGGAACAGGATCTCGTTCTCGATGCGGATGTGCTCCTTCAGTTCCGCACGCAGTTCGCCGAGACCTTCATAGAGCGCCCGCCAGGAACCGCAGGAGCCTTCCGGGGCCTTGAGGCCATTCGTCAGCGCCAGGAGATTGTCGAGATTGCTGGCGTGGTCGTCGTGCTCCATTCGCATCATCGCGATCGGATGGCTGATCATGGGATGCCCGCCATTCCTGAGCATGGGAAAGAGGATCTGCTCCTCCTTCTGCATGTGCTCCTCCAGACTTTCGGCCACCTCGTCGAGGAAATCCGCAAGCCCCTTCGGCGCTTCCGGATGGCTGGCATGAACACTCTCGACCTTTCGGGCAAGAACGATCAGGCCGGGGAGATCGCGCCGGTGCCCAGCGTGGAATCGTTCGAGGATGTAAGCGATGATTTCGCCAGTGCTTTCGGGGATCGCTTCTGCCTGAGGAGGCGTTGCCAGCTGACTGTCATCTGTTGACGAGGAAGACTGAAGAGGAAGGGTCATGGCGCATCTCCGAGGCGAGCTTAAACTTGGTAATTCAGATACCACTTAACAGAAGCCCAAAAATGTGGTATTGTCAATACCAATTTACAGAGGCGACAATGCAACTCCTGTTTTCGACCGATCTGGCTTTGCGAACTTTGATAAGGCTGTCGGCCGAGCCGGACCGGCATCTGAGCACCGAACTCCTTGCGCGTGAGCTTCAGGTCTCCCGCCATCATCTGCAGAAAGTCGTGCAATCGCTGACCGATGCGGGATTTCTGCGAACGATCCGTGGCGTGAAGGGTGGTGTGATGCTGGCAAAGCCCGCCGGCGACATCCGTGTCGGTGCGGTGGTTCGCCACCAGGAGAAAGGACAGGCCATCGCCGAATGTTTCCGGGAGGGAGGGAACTGCACTCTGGTTCCCTGCTGCCGCCTGAAGGGCGTGCTGAAAGGCGCGCGCGAGGCGTTCTTCCGGCATCTCGATAAGTTCACGCTCGCGGACTGCGTGACGTCGGCAAAGGACGTCCTGGCGCTCGCTGAGCTGTGATCGCAGGCCTGTTAAGCCGGGTTCCCCGGACGCAATCGCCGCCAGCTCATCCCGGCCAAGCGAGCGCGAGCCGAGATCGAAAAAAGACAAGATTTCAATATGTTACGATCCCGGATAAGGCTTCGCCTTTCCGGGGTGAAAGCGCACGGAGTGTACGGCGTCCGGGGTGACAATCCCCTGGCCAGATTAGCGAAGTTTGCTTCTATAACCTCCGGAAAAGACGTCATGGCAGCTCGCTGAGCCGTGCCCCGCTTCTCGTTCCGAGCGCGTCTCGACCATACAGATAGCGACCGGCAACGCAGCGTTCCGAGTGCAAAATGCGCCGCCCTTGTTCTAAACTGAGCGGGTGAAACACAACAGGTTCATGGAAGAGGCATTGGGCGAGGCCGAGCGCGCCGCGCAGCTTGGCGAGGCGCCCATCGGCGCCGTTGTCGTCGCTCCAAATGGCGAGATTGCCGGGCGGGGGCATAATCTGGTCATCGCGGCAAGCGATCCCACGGGACACGCCGAAATCATCGCGATCCGGCAGGCGTGCCTCGCGGCCGGAAGCGAGCGCCTGCCCGGCTACGACCTTTATGTAACGCTTGAGCCTTGCGCGATGTGCGCTGCGGCCATCTCGTTCGCGCGCATCAGGCGGCTTTATTTCGGCGCTGCGGATGAGAAAGGCGGCGCTGTGGAGCATGGCGTCCGCTTTTATTCGTCGCCGGCCTGTCACCATGCGCCGGAGGTCTACGGTGGAATCGGAGAGGCCCGGTCAGCCGCACTGCTCCGCGACTTTTTTCGCAAGCTCCGTGCGTGAATGGATGGCCTAAAGCCGGGAAGCGCTGCGCTTGTCGATGTCCTTCAATCGCTCGTAAGCGGGAAGGCTGCCGAGCTCGGACGCCTTCTTATACCACGCGCGCGCCACGCGAATGTCGGGCGTCAGTCGCCATTCGGCATGCTGCGCCAGCTTGGCGGGATCGTAGGTTTCGGCGAGTGCAAAGGCACCCCGCAGGCTTCCATGGCTGGCAAGAACTTCGTATACCGCGCGACCGCCCTCACCATCGCCATGCTTCAATTGATAGGATGCGCGCTCCATGAGAGAGTCTTCGGTGGATCGGTTCACCGCGGCTGCGCTGTTTGTAAAAACCGGGGAGGCGGCGGGCTGACTTTCTTCGCCCGCAACACTGGCATACGCTGCCGATGTCGAAGCCCCCTCTTCTCCGAATACCCCCTGCGCCAGAAGAATATATGCGGTCAAACCTCCTGTAATGACCGCGGACAACAGGGTTGCGAAGACATTTTGCCAGGGCGTTCTCTTCCGTGGCACGGCGCGAACAGGCCGAGCTTTCGGCGTCATCACAGGAACAGTAAGCGCTGTGACCGGCTGTACTCTTGGCTCCGCTGGCCGCTCTCCCCGCGATTGCGGTGAGAAAGCCGCCAGCTCCCGCGCCAGCAATTCCCTGCTTTCCGCAAAGGAGAGTTGCGGAGACAACCTCCGCGATCCAAAAGATGCTACCTGCGCGTGACTAAATGCAGGGGCAGCCATTTGATCTAAGTCAATGGAAAGATTTTCTGCCGCTCTTTCAAGGATGCTTCGCCAAGACTCAGCCATTACAATCACCCTCTCAAACGCATGACCTGATGCTTTATGAAAGAATATTGTGGCAATGCTGAGAAAAAATTTGGACGTGTTCGAAAATCCACAAAACAAACCTGATAATATTTTTTGATAAGGTAAATAGAGCTTTCGAATCATCTGGCGCGCACGGGAAACCTTGGCTGCAACGCCGCCAAGCTTTGATAACGCTCGAACGCGACGAATTATTCCGCCGCTGGCTTTTCGATTGGTTTCGCGCCTCGGTGTTCGCTCATCAAATTGGAGGACATTTCCAAGGCTCGAAATGCTTGGTCTCGTGGTCAGAAGTGAGTGGAAGACGGATGCCCATCCCTCGTGCAATCCGATATTCAACTCTCTCCAATTTGGCAATAGTTTTTATTGTTTTTATTGAAGTATACGGTGAAGCCAAATTGCGGCGCCACAATGATTTTGCCGCAGCTTAACCCCGTGAACCGGAGGGGCTGGCGATCATCCAGTAGATGCCGCCGGCGACAAATCCGGCCATGGCCAGCGCCGAGGCTGCTGGAGCGGTGCCCAATGGCCCGCCGTCCTGCCAGAATGCCGCAGCAAACAACGCCGTCAGCGCCCCTGTTGCGCCGACATAGAAAAGCAGCGAACGCGTTCTGAAGACCTCACTGAGCAGCACGCCGCCGATGGCAGCCGCGAGGAACACAGCCGTCCCGCCCTGCATGGTGCTGATCGCCGTTTCCATGGTGGCGGTCATGCGGTTGAGATCAACCTTGGGTGCTGCAGCCTGCACGGCTTCGAACTGCTGCCAGATCTTAATGGCGTTGAATGCAAAGAGGGAAACCCAGCCGATTATGCCGGAGAGCACAACGCCAACCAGCACGCGCAGAATATTGTACAGGCTCATCGTCTCCCCCGATCTTACGCGTCAAGCTCCCTCAGGCCTTCTGGCGAAGGGCGCTCGCTTTCAGCTTCTCGCTCGCAGACTTCAGCTGCCCGCATGCCGCCATGATGTCGCGGCCGCGCGGCGTCCTGATCGGACTTGCATAGCCAGCCCGGTTGACGATGTCAGCAAAACGTTCGATTTGCCCCCAGTCGGAGCATTCGAACCGCGTGCCCGGCCAGGGATTGAAGGGGATAAGGTTGATCTTGGCGGGGATGCCGGCAAGCAGCCGGACGAGTTCCTTCGCCTCGGCAACGGAGTCGTTCACGCCCTTCAGCATGACGTATTCAAAAGTGATGCGGCGCGCGTTGGAGAGGCCGGGATAGGCGCGGCAGGCATCGAGCAGTTCCGCAATCGGGTATTTGCGATTGATGGGCACCAGCTCATCGCGCAGCTCGTCGCGGACGGCATGCAGCGAGATGGCAAGCATCACGCCCATTTCCGCGCCCGCTCGCCCGATCATCGGAACCACGCCGGACGTGGAAAGCGTGGTGCGGCGCTTCGAGAAGGAGAGCGCATCGGGATCCGAGACGACGGCAATGGCGGCTTTCACGTTCTCGAAATTATAAAGAGGCTCGCCCATGCCCATCAGCACGATATTGGTGATCTTGCGTTCGGCCTCCGGGATGCCGCGCCCGTCGGCGGGAGCGCTCGCGCCGGGCCAATCGCCGATGCGGTCGCGCGCCACGAGGATCTGCCCGATGATTTCCGCAGGCGTGAGATTGCGCACGAGCCGCTGGGTGCCTGTGTGGCAGAAGCTGCATGTGAGCGTGCAGCCGACCTGGCTGGAAATGCAGAGCGTTCCGCGATCCGGTTCCGGGATATAGACCGTCTCGATTTCCGGCGCGCGCTCGCCCGGCTGCTGCGGTTCGAGCCGAAGCAGCCATTTGCGCGTGCCGTCTTCCGAGATCTGTTCGGCCGCAATCTCGGGCCTCGCCAGCGTGAAGCGGGCATCGAGATCCGCGCGGAGCGCCTTCGCGATGTTGGTCAGGTCAGAGAAGTGCTGAGCGCCGCGGGCATAAATCCAGTTCCAGAGCTGAGTCACACGCATTCTGCTCTGGCTCGCCGGAACGCCTGCCTCGGCAAGCGCCGCCAAAAGCTCAGCCTTCGTCATCCCCGCAAGCGAGGGTTTTGACGGGGCGGACGCATCCGCAACGGGTTCACGTTGGTCGAGCAGGGTTGTCATGCGTGGAAAATAGAAGAGGCCTGCTCCCTTAACAAGCGGGCGATGCTGATTACGAATAAAGCTTCGTCCCAGCTTCCTTGCCTATCCCTCTCTTCGATGCCGATAGAAATGAGAGACTGGCCCCGAGCCCGCGCCGATATTGAGTTCGTCCGCGTGCTCGAGCGCCTCATGAAGGTAAGTCTTGGCTTCAGCGATCGCCCGCTCAAGCGGAAGGCCCCGCACGAGAAAGGCGGTAATGGCCGAGGCCAGCGTGCAGCCTGTACCATGGGTATTCGCCGTGGCGATCCTTGGCGCGGAATAAGAATGGAACGCCGCGCCATCGAAAAAGATGTCGGTCGCGTCGGCCCCTTCGCCATGACCGCCCTTGATGAGCACGGCCCGCGGCCCAAGCGCGATGAGGCGTTGCGCCTGATCCTTGACCTCGTCCTCGCTTCGAGCGACGGGCAATTCGAGAAGCGCCGCGGCCTCCTGCAGGTTCGGCGTGATCAGGGAGGCGAGCGGGATCAGACGCTCGGTCAGCGCTCTCTCGGCGCCCGCTTCCAAAAGGCGGCTTCCGGTCGTCGACACCATCACGGGATCGACCACAATCGGTATGTTCCGCGCCCAGCGATCAAGACCTGAGGCAACGGCCGCGATGGCCTCCTCGCTTCCGAGCATGCCGGTTTTCACGGCGGCGATGGAGAGATCCGAGAACACCGCGTCCAGCTGCGCCGTGATAATCTCCCCCGGTATGACATGCGCCGCCGTGACGCTCAGGGTGTTCTGCGCGGTCACGGCCGTGACGACTGTCGCGCCATAAACGCCAAGGGCTGAGAACGTCTTAAGGTCCGCCTGAAGACCAGCGCCCGCCGACGAATCCGAACCTGCGATTGACAGGGCGACAGGCGTCCGGGTCATGGCCGGACCCCGGGCGCGGTGATCGGCAGGTTCTTGCTGCGCCAATCGAGGTAGAGTTCGAGCGCCACGTAATCCGGCGCGTTGTCGGGCTGCCCTTCGGCCCGCGCAAGCTTGTTGCACATGCGGAACCTCTCATGGAGCGATATGACCCGCTTCTCGCTCGATTTATAGGCGGGATAAGCAAGCGGATGCCCTTGGCTGAGCGTATCCGCCCCGAATTTCTGGCCAAACTTCTCATTGTGGCACTGCGCGCAGGAAATCTGGAAGCGTCCAAGCTTCGTTTGATAGAGCTTCTGCCCCCGCTCGAACACCTCCGCATCCGGTCCTGTCACCTCAACCGTGGAAGGAGACCCGCGCGCCAGCCAGCGAAGATATGCTGCCATGCCGATCATTCTATGGTCGTCATCGGCGAGCGCGCGCTCGCCGAGATAGTTCGTGCGGCAGTTATTGATGCGCGTCTGAAGGGTTATGACCTCCTTCAGATCCGGCGCATATTTCGGGTAGCTGGCCGCCGCCTTCTTTATGAGATTTTTGTCTCCGGCGCCATGGCAGCCCTGGCATGATTTGCGGGCCGGATTTTCCGCCTTGCTCCAGGACGCTTCGGCGGCCTCGACCAGGGGAAAGCCCGGATTATCGAAGTCGTCCGCCTGCATCGCCCGGATCGATGGCCGGAGAAATTCCTCGCCCTGGACGAGAAATGGCAGCGGATTTCCTGCTTCGGCTGGAGGCAGCGAGCGCAAAGGCTCGCTCTGGGCGGAAAGATGCACCCCGCCGAACATGCCTGCGATGAAAATGAAAAATGCCGCACCAAGACTTGGCCGCACCGGAGCCCCCAATGCCTGAGCGCACGTTTTATTTCAAAGTTTCCAAATAGGCGACAAGATCTTCGACCTCTGCCGCCGTCAAAATGGGGCCTTCCCTGCTGCCGTCATTTCTATAATAGGAAGGCATGATCGTATCGGGGTAGTAGGCTTTTGGCTCAACCACAACTTGTCGCAGCTGCGCCTTCGAAAAGCGGCTGCCGGCTCCGTCCAGCGCAGGCCCGATGCCGCCCTGGTCTGCAATAGCCGCCATGGCGCCAAGCTTATGGCAGCTCAGGCAGTCGCCTTTCTGCTTGTTCACGAGGAGAAGCCGCCCGCGCTCAGGATCGCCGAGCACGCCGGTCAGGGATACCGGCATGCTCTGGAGCGAAAGCGCAAGGCTGTGAGGTCCGCCCGCGTTCATATCCTGCAGGAAGAACCCGGCTGTCTTTCTCTTGCACTCGGCACTCGATGCTTGATTTGAAGCGAACGGAAGGACGGTTGCAGCCACGGTGGCCCCTAACAGAAAGGAGGCGCAAATATACAGTTTTGCCATCCGTGAACCCGGGATTTACACGCGGCCAACTCAACCGGCGGCGGCAACTCTAATCGAAGGCCGTGACAATAATAAGGTTTTCCAAAGCGTCAATACGTTGTTAGCCGATTAAAGGTGGCGGCTCAATTGCGCCGATAAACGAATTCAAACGTGTTGTCGGCTCTTCGGCTTGAGGATCGCGAAGCACTGCGGAAGGTCGCTCAGCTTTGAGATTACGGCGTCCGCTCCGAGGGCTTGCGGGGCGATGCGGCTGTATCCGAAGTCAACAACCACAACTGGCATTTTCGCAGCGCGCGCGCAGGCAACGTCGGCTTCGCTGTCGCCGGTCATGAGCGCATCGTCCGCAGAAGCGCCAAGCTCTGCGGCGACCTCCAGTAAAGGTGCGGGATCGGGCTTCCGGGGGTGCCCCTCGCGCTCCCCGAGCACCGAAGAGAAATATTTCGCAAGGTCGAGTTGCTCAAGGATTTCAACCGTGAGCTCATGGTTCTTGTTCGTGCAGATCCCGAGACGGCGGCCTTCGCCGTGAAGCCGATCGAGAAGCTCGCGAGCGCCGTCGTAAATCTTTGTGTTTGTCGTCAGATTTTCGCGATAAAGGGCGATGAATTCCTCAACGAGAGGCATGAGCCCATCTTCGGGAAGGCCGCGCGCCCGCAGCGCCCGCCCCACCAGCTGTGGAACGCCGCCGCCGATCATCTCCTTTACCTCTTCGAGGAGGAACGGCTGGATGCCCCGATTTTCGGTGGCGCGGTTCAGTGCGTGCGCGATGTCGGGGGCGCTGTCGATCAGCGTGCCGTCAAGATCGAAAACAATCGCTTTCGGCCAATCCAACGGCTCGCTTTTCATCCAGCGCCCTCTCTCAGTTAAGCTGCCTAGTTCGCCACCGGCCCTGCGGCCGACCCACACGGAATGAAACAAGTTGCAAGCGTTTCTGGTGGCATCTCTAGGTGGCGAGTTTCTCTTTAGTGTCATCCCGTGCGCGGCGCGAGCCGCGGAGCGGTGCGCCGCAGACACGGGATCGTAAAACATACCGACCTGAGTTTGGAACGATCCCGGCTCGCGCTTCGCACGGCCGGGATGACGATCCGTTGGGGCGAGTTTCTTTTTAGCTGATCTTCGGGTCGAGTTCGCCCTTGGCGTAGCGCTTCGCCATCTCCGCCGCCGGGATCACCTTGATCTTCGAAGCCCATCCGGCCGTGCCGAACTGTTCGTAGCGCTCCTTGACGATCTTCTGCATCGCAGTCATCGAAGGCCCGAGGTACTTGCGGGGATCAAACTCGGCCTTGCTCGTGGCCATAACCTTGCGGATGGCAGCGGTCGCCGCGAGGCGCAAAGTCCGTGTCGATGTTGACCTTGCGAACGCCGTGGCGAATGCCGCGCTGGATTTCCTCGACGGGAACGCCATAGGTCTCAGGGATCGCGCCGCCAAACTCGTTGATGAGATCGATGAGGTCCGTCGGCACCGACGAGGAGCCGTGCATCACGAGATGGGTGTTGGGAAGCCGCTTGTGGATCGCTTCGATGACGTTCATGGCAAGCACATCGCCGGTGGGCTTGCGGGTGAACTTGTAAGCGCCGTGCGAAGTTCCGATCGCGACGGCAAGCGCGTCGACCTTCGTGGCGGCAACAAACTCCGCCGCCTGATCCGGATCAGTCAGCAGTTTGTCCCTTGAGAGAGCGCCTTCGAAGCCGTGGCCGTCTTCCTTGTCGCCCATGCCCGTTTCAAGACTTCCGAGGCACCCGAGTTCGCCTTCAACGGAAACGCCGACCCAATGCGCCATCTCGCTGACTTGAGAGGTGATGCGGACGTTGTAGTCATAATCGGAGGGGGTCTTGCCATCGCCCTTCAGCGAGCCGTCCATCATCACGCTGTCGAAGCCGATGCGGATCGCGCTGGCGCAGGTTTGCGCGCTGTTGCCGTGGTCCTGATGGAGACAGATCGGAAGGGTGGGGTATTGAGCCTCAAGCCCTTCGACAAGTTTGCTGAGAAGGAGGTCGCCCGCATAGGAGCGCGCGCCGCGGCTCGCCTGAATGATGACCGGGCTATCGGTCGCCTTCGCGGCTTCGAGGATGGAGATGCCCTGCTCCATATTGTTGATGTTGAAAGCGGGCACGCCGTAGCCGTGTTCGGCGGCGTGATCCAAAACTTGTCTAAGCGTAATACGGGCCATATGGTCCTCCCAGGTAGGTTACTGATTTTGCCGGTGAGTTTTTAAGAGCGCATAAGCACCGCGACGCCGGGAAGCGTGCGGCCCTCAAGCCATTCCAGAAATGCGCCCCCCGCGGTGGACACATACGAGAATTTATCGGTTACGCCAGCGGCGTTAAGCGCCGCAACCGTATCGCCACCGCCGGCGATGGTAGTGAGCGCCCCGGTCTGGGTCAACTTGGCAGCCTCCCTCGCGAGCGCGAACGTGGCTTCGCCGAATGGCGGCGTCTCGAATGCGCCGACAGGACCGTTCCAGAGCAGGGTCTTGCAATTCGCGATCGTCTGCGCGAACTCCTTCACGGACTGAGGACCGACGTCGAGGATCATCTTGTCCGCTGCGACTTCATTGACCGGAACAACGGCAGTTTCCACGTTCGCCTTGAATTCGCCTGCGACGACGGCATCGACCGGCAGGACGATCTTGCAGCCAGCCTCAGCCGCCTTGCGCTGAATATCTTCAACGGTCGCAACCGCGCCTGCTTCGTGAAGCGATTTCCCAACCGCGAGGCCCTTGGCGAAAAGAAATGTGTTCGCCATGCCGCCGCCGATGATGAGGAAATCGACCTTCTTGGCGAGATGGCCCAGCACGTCGATCTTGGTCGAAACCTTGGAGCCGCCGACGATTGCGGCAACAGGACGCTGCGGAGCATCGAGGGCGAGTTTCAACGCGCGGATTTCGGCGAGCATGGACGGCCCGGCATAGGCGGGCAGCAACCGCGCCAAAGCCTCTGTAGACGCATGCGCCCGGTGGGAAACCGAGAAGGCGTCGTTGACGTACATGTCGCCAAGCTTGGCGAGTTCCGCGGCGAAGCTCGCGTCATTCTTCTCCTCGCCCTCATGATAGCGGAGGTTTTCCAGCATCGCGATCTGGCCAGAGGTAAGCTTATCGACCACTGCCTGCGCTGCGGGGCCAACGCAGTCTTCGCCGAAGAAAACGCCAATGCCGAGCAGGGATGACAGCTTGTCCGCCACCGGCTTCAACGAATACTTCGCCACCGGCTTGCCGTCCGGGCGGCCGAGATGCGACAGAATGACAACCCTCGCGCCGCGCCTCAGCAGGTCTTGAAAGGTCGGAAGCAGCCTCTCGATCCGGGTCGCATCGGTGATTTGGCCGCCAGACATCGGGACGTTGAGATCGGCGCGAATGAGTACGCGTTTTCCCGCCACATCGGCGGTAGCTATGCTTCTAAATGAATCAAGCAATTCGGCTGTCATCTTTCCTCCGTAGCAGCGCAGTCGATCGCCGGGCCTATTTCTGGTTTCAGCTGGGCGTAAAACGCCGGTTCCCTACCATAAGCGCGGCTTTAAGCCCACTTAGGATCATTTGCAGGAGTTGCATTGCGGTTTGTTGACGCTTGCAGGAGCGTGACATTTCCGCGCGCGATATACAAGTCAGAGATGCTTAACGCAATATTCATTCTGCGTGACGGCCTTCCGCGTTCAAAGTAGTTTGCAATTGTTAAGATGAAGCCTTATGTCTTGAGCAGGTTACAATTCAAACCAGCTCCCGGTTTTCAGGCGCCACCCGGCCTTGTTAACGCACGCAAAACGGCCCTCGGAAAAGGGAGCCGAGGATGTTACTTGCCATATCGGCTAGCAGCACGAGAGATTGTCGCCTTTCATGAATAAGCTGATCGAATTAACGGATTTACCCCGGGTAGCGCAGGGCCCTGTCCTCTTCTGGCAGCAAACCTTGAGAAATCCGCTTCAGGTTTGCAGCCTGTTTCCCTCCAGTCCGTTTGTTGGACGGGCAATGACGGAGGTTCTCGGACAGCGGATCGACTCCCACGTCATAGAGCTTGGCCCAGGCACGGGCGCGGTTACGAAGCAATTGCTCCGTAACGGCGTAGAGCCGGGGAAGCTGACGCTCATTGAAATCGATGCTCAACTCGGCGGTCACCTGCGGCGGCGTTTTCCCGATGTGGATGTGGTGATCGCCCCGGCGCAGAACCTTGCAAAGCTTTGGAAGGAACGCAACGGAGAAAACGTTGGCGCCATCGTCTCGACGCTCCCCATGCGGCTTTTTTCGAAAAAGCTCATCTATCTCATCATGAAGAACAGCCTGAGTGTCCTCGACGAAGGCGGCATGTTCGTTCAGTTCACCTACCGTCAGATGAGCCCCGTGCCGCCCCGTGTGGTCAAGGCGCTGCGTTTGAAAGCCTGGCGCTATACCCGGGTCTGGCTGAACCTCCCGCCTGCCGCGATCTGGGTTTATGAACGGGAGACGCCCGCGCGGGAGATTTAAGGCGTAGCCTCCCGCCTTTTCATTCGGCAGCGGAGCCGTGGAAACGGCCTGCTCGCCTCGGAAAGCTGCCGACCGCCCGCACGTGGCTTTCAACGTCTCTTCCGGCTTCCAACCAAGCGAAGTCTTGGCTATTGAGACATTAAAGTTGGCGCGGCCGGCCTAACGAGTTCGCGTGTCTACTCCGCCACAGTTAGAACACAAAAGGTGCAACTCCGATGGACCCCGCCTCCCGATCGGTTAGCCCCCGAGTGGCAAAGGCAACCTTCCAGAACAGGTAAGCGGCACCCTATCATATTGTAATGAAACAGCTTTCCTAAGACTTGAGAATTTCAATCCCTCTTTGCCGTTTTCCCTCAGCATGCCTGATACAACCTATTCGCAGTTTCCGAGTGCCGATTGTCACAAATCCGAATCAGGAGGCTAAGTGACCCCACGAGAGTAAGACGCGCACGGGGATGTGCTGTCGCTCGGCGATGGGGGAAAACATGGCCAAATCAATTTATGTCCGGCTGGCATGTGTAAGCGCCGCCGCGCTTTTATCCGGGCTCGGTACCGTTGAGCAGGCAAACGCTGGCGGGTTCAGTGTCCGCGAGCAATCAACCTATTTCGAGGGCATGGGTTTCGCCGGTTCGGCTGCGGGCGGCGATATCAGCTCAATGTACTGGAACTCCGCAGCCACAGCAACCCTTCCTGGCTTCAACGTGGAGACCAGCGGGACAATCGCTTTCGGCTCCGCTGACATGACAGCGACCGGCGGTGCTCTTCTTGCATCACCCGTATTCCAGAACTGCGAACGTCGGGACGGACGCGTTCATTCCCGCCATGTACGGAACCTACCAGGTTTCAGACAGGCTCTTCGCAGGTCTCGCGATCAATTCCCCGTTTGGATTCGTAACCAAGCCCGACCAAAACTTGGGCTGGATCGAACCTCGCGGTTACATCGAAGGTTTATTCGCTGAATTTCAATCCCACGCTTGCCTACAAGATCACACCGGAAATAAGCATCGGCGTCGGCGCCCAAGTGGAATACTTGAGGACGCGGTTCAACAATCTGATGCAAATCTCTCCCCCAATCCCAACTCTTGATGCCAACTCCTGGGGCGCCGGCGCGACAGCAGGTATCCTTTGGCAACCTTCACCGTTTACGTCGATCGGTTTGGGCTATCGCTCCGAGATCACCCAGGACCTCTCCGGAAGTGATCTCGACGCCGGCATTTGGAGCTCCAGCAAGTGGAAGCGTAACTCTACCGGGGCAGCTAACCTTGAGCGGCCGGCAGGCCATGACAGATCGCCTCACCGTGCTCGGCTCGGTTGAATGGGTAAATCAAAGCAGCGTCGGAAACGTAGCCGTTAACAGCGCCTCTTGCGGCGGCACCTGTGAAACTCTCCACTTCAACTACCGCGATCAATGGCTTTTTGCGTTGGGCGCAGAGTATGCCTACAGCCCCTCGTTGACGGTGCGGACAGGCGTAAGCTACGAGATTTCGCCGGTTGACGATAGCAATCGCGATATCACGATCCCGGATTCCAATCGTATTGGCGTCAGCGTGGGCGGAACTTATAGAGTACTCGGATCGCCTCAAATTCGATCTCGCCTACCAGCATCTCTTCTTTGAAGATAATGCGCCCTTCTGCATTGCATCACCCGCTCTGACTGGAACCACCCACTGTGTGTCTTTGCCGGCATTCACCGTGCTGAGCGGCACAGCCGACGTGGCGGTCGATCTCGTCTCGGTCGGTGCTAAGTACAGCACGGGGGCGCCGGTTGCTCCGCTGGAGCCCTATAAGAAATAAGTGAAGGTCATTCGAAGAACGGTGGGCCGGCGCAAGCTGGCCCTTTTTTTGTTTTTTCCGGAAATGTCATATTCCTGCGATCTTGTTCGTTCCCCCTAAGCCTAAGGCACTCCATGCGATTGAGGTGAAAGGGTGGATCACGGGGCCGTGACGCGATATAAAGCGTATGTGAGATATCGTGCCATCTTCCTCTCCGACATTCACCTCGCCGCGCGAGCCTGCCGCTCCCGCGATTTGCTAAGCTTTTTGAAGTCTCACGACGCCCCCGTCATCTACCTTGTCGGGGATATTATCGACTTTTGGCGGCTGCGGCGCGGTCCGAGCTGGCGTCCTTCACAGACGGAGGTCGTGATGGAACTGCTGGCCAAGGCACAAAACGGGACTCGCATCATCTACATCCCGGGCAATCACGACGAAGAACTGCGAATTTTGGCCGGCGTAACGTTGGGTCCGATCGAGATTCGCTTGCGCGCGATATACGATACCGCCGACGGCCGCCGCTTTCTGATCATCCACGGCGACGAATTCGACACGGTCGTGAACAAGGCCCATTGGCTGGCGGTGCTTGGTGACATCGGCTACGATATCGCCTGGGCGGCGAATGAAGTCTTGAACGCCGTGCGGCGCAGCCTGGGCCTTTCATATTGGTCTCTCTCCGCCTATCTCAAATACTACGTCAAGCGCATCGTGAATTATGCCGTCAATTTCGAAACTTCGCTTGCTGCGGAAGCACGGCGGGTAGGAGCCTCAGGGGTGATCTGCGGGCACATTCATTACGCGTCCACGCGCGAGATTGAGGGAATTCAATATGTGAACACTGGCGACTGGGTCGACAGCGGCACCGCCGTGGTGGAACACTTCGACGGCCGGATGGAAATTGTCCGCTGGACGGATCATCTCCGCGCACTTCAGTTGCGCGCTTCCAAGGTACCGGTCGCCCCAGTCACATCGTGATGCGCATCCTGATCGCAACAGACGCCTGGAAGCCTCAGGTCAACGGCGTCGTCAATACCTACAGCAATCTCGAACGCGAGGCGAAAGGCGCCCGGTTCGATCTCTCGTTCCTGACGCCATCCGGGTTCAGAACGCTGCCGCTTCCGACCTACAGCGAAATCCAGCTCGCCATGATCCGCCCGCGCGATGTGGCCAAAAGGGTCGAACAGGACAGCCCGGACTTCATTCACATCGCGACCGAGGGGCCGATCGGACTCGCGGCGCGGTCCTACTGCCTCGACGCCGGACGTCCCTTCACGACGAGCTATCACACACGGTTTCCCGAATACCTTGCGGCCCGCGTCCCGGTCCCCTTGTCCTGGGGATACAGGTTCGAACGCTGGTTTCATAATGCAGGCGCGGGCGTGATGGCGGCATCGCTTTCCTTGTGCGACGATCTGACCGCGCAAGGCATCAAGAATGTCCGCCTCTGGTCGCGGGGTGTGGACCTCGATCTTTTCAGGCCGCGAACGGTGGACCGGTTCGGGATGCGGCGGCCCTTGTTCCTGTATGCCGGGCGCGTTGCCGTGGAAAAAAACCTTGAGGCTTTCCTGGACCTCGACCTACCGGGGACGAAAGCCGTGGTCGGGGGCGGCCCGCAGCTCGACGAGTTGAGGCGCCGTTATCCGAAAGCGGTGTTCACCGGCCCGAAGTTCGGTGAGGATCTCGCGGAGCATTACGCTTCGGCGGATGTCTTCGTTTTTCCGAGCTTGACCGATACTTTCGGCAACGTGCTTCTGGAAGCGCTCGCATCCAGTGTGCCCGTGGCGGCCTACAACGTCATGGGACCGAAAGACGTTGTGGCGAATGGAAGCGTCGGCTTCCTGCGCGACGATTTGAGGGAAGCGGCGCTTGCCGCCCTTGAACTCGACCGCAAAGAGTGCCGCTCCTACGCCGAGTCGTTCAGCTGGGCGGCCTGTGCGCGGCGCTTTTCCGACATTATCGCCGAGGCTAACGTTCAGCATGCCTCGCAAAATCGTAACCAAACAGATGTGATTGCGCTATGATCCTTGCGTTAACGCACGGGACAACCGATGGAAACGCTAACAATTGACGCCATCGCAGACGCGGACCTGCGCATTCGGCCCTATGCCATTGAAACGCCCCTCCTCGAATGGGGGATGCTGAACGAAAAGCTTGAGGCGAGAATCCTTTGCAAGGCTGAGCCATTGCAGAGGACGGGGAGTTTCAAGTTTCGTGGAGCCTATAATCGCGTCTCCAGAATCGACCGCGAAGCCTTCCCGGGGGGCGTCGTGGCCTGCTCATCGGGCAATCATGCGCAAGGGGTTGCCGAAGCCGCGCGGCTGTGCGGCATCGATGCCGTGATCGTCATGCCGTCGGATGCGCCCAAAATAAAGATCGCGCGAACGAGCCATTACGGCGCAGAGATCGTCTTCTACGACCGCGATACAGAGGATCGAAATGCCATAGCCCGCGAGCTGTGCGAGAAGCTTCAAGCGGATTTCGTTCCCCCCTTCGACGACCCGGTCGTGATGGCAGGACAAGGCACGGCAGGGCTCGAGATCGCACGTCAGGCGAAGGCGGCAGGCGCGGAGGTCGACGCAGTGCTCGTGCCCATCAGCGGCGGCGGCCTGACGGCAGGCGTCGCGATCGCGGTCAAGGACCGCTTCCCAAAGGCGGAAATCTACTGCGTCGAACCGAAAGGCTTCGACGATTACCGCCGTTCGCTGGCTGCCGGCGCGCGGCAGAAGAACGACGGCTCGAGCCGCTCGATCTGCGACGCACTGCTCATGGCGGAGCCCGGAGAGTTGACGTTCGCAGTAAACAAGGAACTGTTGGCGGGAGGTTTCGTCGTCAGCGACAGCGACGTCCGCCATGCCGTCGCTCATGCTTGGCGCGATATGAAGCTCGTAGTCGAACCAGGAGGTGCGGTGGCCCTTGCAGCCCTTCTGTCAGGCGCATTTGAAGCCAAGGGCCGCACTGTAGCCATCGTTCTTTCAGGCGGGAACGTCGATCCCCATCTTTTTGCGGACATTATATGTAATATCAAGGAATTGACGCCGTCAGGCCAATAGACGAGTTGAGAAAGAGGCGCTACGGTCCCGCATGCTTTCACGACGACATTTTCTCGGCTTGACTGCGGCCACTGCCGGAGCAGGCATCATCGGCGCAGCAGATGCTTTCGCTGTCGAGCCGCGTTTCGGTCTCATCGTGAAGGAATGGAATGTTGAGCATGCGGACTGGCCCGACGCTGCTCCCCCGCTGCGCATCGGCATCCTGACGGATATTCATGCCGTCGAACCCTGGATGCCCGCCCGCCGCATCGGCAGCATCGTAGATCAGATGAACGCCCAGAAGCCCGACGTGATCGTGCTTCTCGGAGATTATGTGAATGGTCTCAGGCCAAGATACTACACGGCAAAGGTGCCCGCGCGGGAATGGATCGCGCCGTTGCGGTCGCTCCATGCTCCGCTTGGCGTGTTCGCGGTTCTCGGAAATCACGATTGGTGGTCTGGCGAAATCCCCGATATCCGGCGTGCCTTCTGGAAGGCCGGAATCCCTCTCCTGGACAACACTGCCGTCAAGGTGGCTCGCGGGCCTGAGCATTTCTGGATCGCCGGACTTTGCGATCAGCTCGCCCCCGAAAGCCGGGGCATCTGGGACTTGAAGGCAACCTTGAGCCACGTCAAGGATCGCGCGCCGGTCATTCTGCTTGCGCACGAACCGGACATCTTCACCTTCGTTCCGCCCAGTGTCGTCCTGACGCTGGCGGGCCACACCCATGGCGGACAAGTCTACATCCCCTTTGTCGGCCGCGCGGCGCTGATGCTCGATCATGCCCGCTCCACGAAGTATTCTTACGGTCATTTTCAGGAGGCCGGGCGCCATCTGATCGTTTCGAGCGGCCTTGGCCTCTCGAATATTCCCATTCGCTTTCTCGTTCCTCCTGAGATTGTGATCGTGACCGTGCGCGGCGTTCCAACTAAATCTCAATCAATTCTCTCTTAATAGCTAGAATGTAATCTTAATAAAGAGGAAGCAGTCAGGGCCTGTTTCCGGGCACGTGGGATTTTGGGGCTTTCTATGCGTAAGGTGTTGTTTGCCGCCGGCCTTCTGGCTTGTGCCATATTTGCGTCCGCTGCCTCGGCTGAGGTGGTCGTGCATGTCAGCAAGGCAAGGCAGGCGATGTACGTCTATGTCGATCGCCGGCTGGTTTATGTCTGGCCTGTTTCGACGGCGGCCTGGGGCTATAATACGCCCGACGGCGTCTTTTATCCCACCGCGCTCGATGCCTACCACCGTTCAGGGCGATATGGTTCGCCCATGCCGTACTCCATCTTCTTCACCGGGGGATACGCGATCCACGGCTCCTACGACATCGGGCACCTGGGCTACCCCGCATCCCACGGCTGCATCCGGCTTCATCCTCAGAATGCCGGCGCGCTCTACGAGCTCGTCCGCAATTCCGACAGCACCAGGATCATTGTGTCGAGTTATTGAGCGCGAAGCTAAGCTCCGCGGTTCAGAACCAAGCAGGACGCGTTGCAGTCGAATCAGCTGGGTTGTTGCGGGTGACGCATCCTCGTTGCCATCCACGCCAAGGCCCGCGTGGAAGCAAGTCTGCGGGAATTCGGCAACCAGGCTTAATCCGCATCCGAATTGATTAACTATTCGGCGCTAGTGTTATTTTGCCGCCAGTATCAATTAGAGTTAAATTGCGGCGTTCGAACTCGGCACCCGCTCCTGCTCAATGACATTGCCCACGCCAATCGCTGCCCGCTGCGGTTTCTTCCTGCTGGCCCTGCTGGCCTGCCTGGCAGTGTTCATGCCGCGGCTCGCTGCGCGTGGCAGCTCCGAGGATGCTTGCATCAGATGGACCCAGAGGTACCTCTCGATCGGGAACGATCTCCAGTCCCGCCGCTTCATCCTGGAACCCAAGGGCGATTTGGAGCTGATGCCGGTCTTCAGGGTAGCTGAGGGCCGCAGCATCTTCCACAGGCCTTATAGCTTGTTGCTCGACGTTGTTGGCGGAAGAGTAGCAGCTGTTCGTAAACCCCAACGAGCCAGGAACATGCGTGCTCGCGCGGGACGAGCGATCCGCCGCGATGGAAATCCCGGTCTTTTTTGTCGGCCGCCAAGGCGAGTCGATCGAAGAACTGAAGGACAATGCCGAGAGACTTGTCTTCGATCCGTCCGCACCGCTGGATATCGGTACCGATTTCTCGCAAACCAGCTTCCATTTGAAGCGGGGAGGTTCTCGCTTCGGTGAAATCCGTCCCTTTTTTCTATGTGGCTCGGCAGGCCTCCTGGTTTGCGAAGAATCCTGCCCTGGACGACTCCACCATCCTGGCTGCTTCGCTGGTGAATGAGATTTTCACGCCTTCCGGACGCGACATGGTATATGCGCCACCAGCGTCGGGCCGGTCGCTCCGCCACCCGGCGCCGCCCCTCGCGTCCCGCCCGGCGCCGCGGCTCTCACAGGCGCCGTCAGCGCCGCCTCCCGCGTATGAGCCAGCGCCCATGCCTCAACCTCGGGAGCATCCGGCCGAGGGCGAGACTCCCCTAGCAAAACCTGAGTGCCCTGCCTGCCCTCCGCCGCCACAGCATGCGGAGAAGACGGTTCCGCCTCAAGAACCCGCAGCCGCAACGCAGCCTTCCAAGACTGAAACGCCCGCAGCGAAGACGACCGAGCCTGCGGCCAAGACAACCGAGCCTGCGGCGAAGACAACCGAGCCCGCGGCGAAGACAACCGAGCCTGCGGCGAAGACGACCGAGCCTGCAGCGAAGACAACCGAGCCTGCGGCTAAGACGACCGAGCCTGCGGCCAAGACAACCGAGCCTGCGGCGAAGACAACCGAGCCTGCGGCCAAGACAACCGAGCCTGCGGCCAAGACAACCGAGCCTGCGGCGAAGACGACCGAGCCTGCGGCCAAGACAACCGAGCCTGCGGCTAAGACAACCGAGCCTGCGGCGAAGACAACCGAGCCTGCGGCTAAGACGACCGAGCCTGCGGCCAAGACAACCGAGCCTGCGGCGAAGACAACGGAGCCTGCGGCCGAAGACAACCGAGCCTGCGGCCAAGACAACCGAGCCCGCGCCGCAACCCGTTCACCTCGTTCTCGCTTTTGAGCGTACAAACGGCGAGGCCCTGCCAGCCGCCGACGTGGTCCAGGCGGAGGGAAGCCTGAGCGTCGAGGGCGTACCGTTGCAGGTGAGCTCGGAAGGCTTGACCGCCGACCTCCCGCCTGACGCTGCGAAGAAAGCCGGCGACAGCGGATACCTGAAGAAACTTCTCCGGCGGCACCAGCTGGTGAACCTCAAGAAAGAGGCGGAGCGCCTTGTGCTGGTTGTGGACCCTCTCTACTACGAGGGCCGAGGACCTTAAGATCGAAATCCGTGACGCGGCAGGCGAACCCGTTCGCGGCTGCAATATTAAGCTTGACGTTTCAGCGAACAGGAAGCTCGGCGAGGGCTGGACAAAAACCGGAGAGAAGGAAAAGAACGGCCTCGAATACACCGAGAGCGATGGCTATTATAGTCTGAACCTGCCCGTAGACGTCGAACCCAACGAACTCCTCATCAGCACCGCAGAGCCGGGCAATGTGGCCCGTCTTTCGAATCCTGGCCCTGAATGCCAGTTGGAGAATCGGCCGTGGGTTTCAGCGGAAGAGATCCACACTGGAAAAGTCGTGAGGTCGCTCCAAAGGACGGGCCAAACCCTTATTGCGGTGTACTCGACCGACAGCACCTTTGCAGGTGCCGTCACCCCTGCGGGCGCCGACGGATTTTGGTCGGATGCGCTAAGGCTCGTGAATGTGGTCTCCACCGCGGCATGGGAGAAAAAGGTCCTGGCCCGCGCTCAAGCTCCCGGGGTCGGCCCCGATACGGTCAAACTGCAGTCCCAGGGACAAGGCGCGCCGCTCGCCGGGGACGGCGACCGAGGGACGATCCTGAAAATACTGAGCAGGGGCTCCCAGGATACAACGATCCCCGCGTCCGTTTTCCCAGTTCAGCCGATCGATCAATACATGCTGGATTTCGCCTTGACGGTGATCCGGGACGAAGCGTCGATTTCGCTGCGGTACAGCGTGAAGCAGGAAGCTCTCCTGCTCGTCATAGGAAGCGTGAAAGAAACAGGGAACTCTTTCTGTCAGAACTACCCCATGGTACAGTCTGCAATGGGTTAAGCAGGCTCGAAAGATTTTCGCCTTGGAGGTCTGGAGCGCAGGCGCTGTTGCAGGCATGCAAACACGCATAAAGCCCGCTCCGAACGCACCGGATGGCGTCTATATCTGCAACATCCAAAGCCCTGAAGGCGACAAGATCGCCCTTTACGGAATTTTGCCGAAGGTCGTTTCGGACTCCAACGCGAGGGCGAAGGTCTTCTCCTATCTGACGGGGCAGGCCAACAGCTTCCTCAGACCGTAACTCGCGTCACACAGTTGCGTGATAATCGATCAAAGCGGGAGGGGATGGGGAATCCTTTCGATGCTGTACAGCTTGCGTTCATACAGCGCGTCGTACTGTTCTGGCACGTAAATTTTGATTCGCGGCATTCCATCCAGCACCGATCGCACCCAAGCCTCGGACCGTCCGGGTAGATCGCGCGGGCGTGACCGGACCCAAAGGACACATGACTAAACCAATCTTTTTCGATCCGAGAAACCGCCGCGCCGGGCACGTTTCTCGCATAGCCTGGGCCCTCGCCGTTACGAGCAGCATCGCGGGCCTCGTTTTTCTTTCGAGCCTCTTTATCTTTCGGTCCTTTCCCGAAACTTTGCAGACATCGCAAAGCCAGCGTTATCCCCTTTTGAACGATGTCGCCAAGGTTCCGCATTTGCTGCCCTCGGTCCGCAACCTGGCGCGAAAAGCTCAATCGACCAAGAAGCAATTTCCGCATTCCGTGCTGCCCTCGGCCTCGGCTCAGGCGAAGGCAAAAATCGTGAAAGTTCCCGGCGAGCGCCGTGAGAAGCCGCTGACAATCGGCTTCTATGCAAACTGGGACGACAGCAGCTTTTCATCGCTCCGGAACAACCTCCAGAACCTCGATTGGGTCGTTCCAAGCTGGCTCTACCTCCAGGGCAGCTCCATGGACCTCAAGGTCACGCTCGATCAGAAGGCGCTCGATCTGATCAGAAGGGAAAAGCCGGGAGCTGCCATCCTGGCGATGATCCAGAATTCGTCCGTCACAAAGTGGGATGGACCGAACCTGGGCCGCCTGATGGCCGACCCCGAGAGAAGGCGCGAGCGCTTGAGCGGCATCCTCGCGTTCATCGAGGAGAATAAGCTGCAAGGCCTCGTGGTCGATTTCGAGCAGATTCCGGATGACGCTCACAAGGACACTCTGGCCTTCCTGAGCGAGGTCCGTGCCGCCTTCAAGGCGAAGGGCCTGATCGTGGCCGTTGCCGCGCCTTTCGACGATCCGCATTGGAACTATAAGGCCTATGCCAAGCTATGCGATTACCTGGTGTTGATGGGCTACGACGAGCATTGGGCCGACTCGCAGCCGGGGCCGGTAGGTTCGCAATCGTGGTTCTCGACCCGGCTTGCGGCGCGCATGCGCGATCTCGATCCCGCTCACACCATCGTGGCGATCGCAAATTATGGGTACGATTGGACCGTTGGAAGCCAAGACGCAGAAGAGCTGAACTTCCAGGAGGCGATCCTCACTGCCCGTGATTCCAACGTGTCGATCCAACTCGACCCCGAGACGCTCAATCCGCGCTACTCTTACTTGGAAGACGGCAGCACGCACAGGGTTTGGTTCCTCGATGCGGTGACGGCTTACAATCATTTGCGGGCCGCCGACAAATATCGCCCTGCCGGCTACGCTTTGTGGCGGCTTGGCGCGGAAGACCCGTCAATCTGGCAGGTCATGCCTCGCACCTATGGCGCGCCGCCGCCAGCCTCGCTCGAAACCATCAATCCGAGCACGGATGTGAATTTCATCGGCCGCGGTGAGCTTTTGCAGATTGCCGCCGAGCCCTCACCCGGTTCGCGCACGATCAAGGTCGATGACGCGAATGCGACGATCACGGGAGAGACCTACACCAAGATGCCCGCCTCCTTCGTGATCCGCAGGGGCGGCGAGATGCCGGGCAAGATCGCGCTGACCTTCGACGATGGCCCCGACCCGCAATGGACGCCCAAGATCCTCGACATCCTGAAGGAAAAGGGGGTCCACGCGACATTCTTCATTATCGGGGAGAACGGCGCCGCCAATCCGAGACTTGTTCAGCGGATTTTGGCCGAAGGGCACGATCTCGGCAATCACACCTTCACCCACCCCAATCTCGGCGAGACACCGAACAGCGTAGCAGGCATCGAGCTCAACGCAACCCAGCGCTTGATCGAAGCTTTGACCGGGCGGTCCACGCGGCTGTTCCGCCCGCCCTATTTCGGCGATGCCGAACCTACCAGCGCAGAGGAAATTGCGCCCATGCAGGAAGCCGAGAAGCTCGGCTACCTGACCGTTGGGCTGAAGGTTGATCCAGATGATTGGCAGAAACCCTCGCCGGAACAGATCGTCGAGCGCGTTGTGGCGCAGTCCACGGACCCTAATGCCGAAAAGCGCGGTCAAGTGGTGTTGCTGCATGATGCAGGGGGCGATCGCACCGCCACGGTGGCGGCCCTGCCGAAGGTGATCGATGCGCTGCGGGCTAAGGGCCTCGATTTCGCGACAGTTTCCGAGTTGGCGCACTGGACGAGGGATCAGGCCATGCCTCCCGTCCCGGTAGAATGAAGCCTCGCCGGTTGTCAACCGTTACCTCTTCTTCACGTTACAGCTGGCTGCAGGGGGCGTTGACGACCTTGTTTCTCGCCGCCATCGGTCTTGGATTGGCCAGACTTCTGGCCCTTTGCGGCTTGGCGCTGGTGGGCCGCGCCCGGTCGAACAGACGCGGTGTTCCAGCCAATGCGGATGATCTCTCCGTCTCGGTCCTTATCCCTGCCTACAATGAAGCAAAGGTGATCGCCGCCTCGATCCGCCAGATCCTGGCGAGCACGCACCGCAAGCTTAATATTGTCGTCGTCGACGATGGGTCGGCGGATGGCACTTCGGCCGTCGTTCGCGAAAAATTCGCTGGCGACGAGCGCGTACGGCTGATCACCACGCAGAATGGCGGCAAGGCGAGGGCCATCAATCTCGGCCTGGCCCATGCCGAGGGCGACATCGTCGTCGTGCTCGACGCCGACACCCAATTCGAGCCGCAGACCATATCAAGTCTCGTGCGCTGGTTCGCTGACCCGGCAATCGGGGCCGTCGCCGGTAACGCGAAGGTGGGCAACCGCATCAATGTGCTAA
Source organism: uncultured Alphaproteobacteria bacterium (assembly GCA_963833565.1). Classification (GTDB taxonomy): domain Bacteria; phylum Pseudomonadota; class Alphaproteobacteria; order Rhizobiales; family Rhodomicrobiaceae; genus Rhodomicrobium. The sequence continues at coordinate 78,513 of CAWHYO010000033.1, read as the reverse complement.
CCCGCTGGCAGGCCCTCGAATATGTTACCGCGCAGAACCTCGAGCGCAGGGCGCTTGCGACACTCGGCTGCATAACCGTCGTGCCGGGCGCCGTAGGAGCTTGGCGGCGCGAGGCCATCGCAAAGCTTGGCGGCTTCCCGTCCAATACACTCGCCGAGGACCAGGATTTGACGATCATGGTTCAGCGGGCAGGCTACAAGGTGCTTTTCGATCAGGAAGCAATCGCCTGGACCGAAGCGCCGGATACGATCTCCGGACTTGCGAAGCAGCGCTTCCGCTGGGCTTTCGGCACGCTGCAATGCCTCTGGAAGCATCGCCGCGTGAGCCTCAATCCGCGCTACGGAGCGCTTGGCCTCGTTGCGATGCCGCAGGTCTGGATGTTCCAGATTGCGCTTGCCCTTGTGTCGCCGCTTATCGACCTCGCGCTGGTCTATCAAATCCTGAGGACGCTGGCCGATTACCTCCAGCACGGCGAGCAATTCAACTCCAGCAACCTCATGATAACGGCCACCTACTACGCCGTGTTCATGACGGTCGATCTGACGGCCGCGATGATAGCCTTCTTCCTTGAGAAGAAAGAGGACCGCTCGCTGCTTTGGTGGCTCGTCTTGCAGCGGTTCGGCTATCGTCAGATCATGTACTACGTGGTGGTGAAGTCTGTGCTGAGGGCCTTGCAAGGCCGGGTGGTCGGCTGGGGCAAGCTCGAGCGGAAGGCCACGGTCAAGACGGCGGCCAAGGTCGAGGAAGAGGGCGGGGCTGTCCCTCTTCCTGCAACGGGCTTATGATCGGGTGATGATGGCCTTCCAGGGGCCATCAGGCACATCCTTCTCGTCCACGAAGCGCCATTCGGTGGTGTCGCTGTCGCTCTCTGTCATGCCGAGATATTGAGCGGTTGCGGGCGAAATATCGAGGCCGGCCTTCAGCCCCTGCTTGTTTTTCGGCTTCTTCGCGGAGCCAAAAACCCAGTCGAAATCGTCTTCGCCGAAGGGCCCGACATCCTGCCACTGGGCGAAGCAGGATTTTCCCTTGTAACGGACTTCAACCCAGCGGTCCCTCGTCAGCGGCCCCTGGTTCTGGCCAAAGCCGGGGATTTTCTTGGCGATTTCCTTGAGGTTCCCATCTCCGTCGGCCTCCGCGAAGGGGAGCGCGATATAGAAGGGATTCTGCTTCGGCGTAAAGGCTGCGGGCAGATAGCCCTTCCTGTGCTCCGGACTGTCGACGCCACCATAATGCTTCATCCAGTTCTCGTCCCAATAACTGGATCTATTATGGATATAGCCGTTGTCTTCCGTCGCACCTTCGCCGACCCAGAAGATGGTTGTTATCGTTTTCTTGAACTCAGTCATTCTACTCGATTTACTTTGTGTTTGAGGATCTTGAAATCCCCACGCGGAACCTTGAAAGTAACTATAACACGCTGGTGTTCCCAATAGAATGGCGATTGCGAAAACGCACGACCTGCTTTTCATGACTAGCCTTGGCGGGGGCGTCCGGGCAAATTCCAGATTGTTTGCCGATCATGCTCTTAAGCTGCGATCCATCCATGAAGCGAAGCGTGAGCAATTCTGTCATAAGACGCCTGATTGACACTCTGCGAGGGCGACACCTCGCAATACTCGGTTAGTTTTGAGCGAACAATTTGTCGAGATTGGGTTCGCTCTTGTGAATGCGTCCTTACGCCGGTCGTTCCATTGCCGCATTCACGCCCTTGGCACAAGCCTGTCAGCCTTTAGCCGAGCTTCAACTAGAGAAAGTGCCGGCGAGAAAGGGGGCAGATCCCCTTGAGCGAATGCTACGTCGTGGATGCGGGGAGCGCCGATCAAGCCCGCCAAAGTCGTGGCCGGGCTTGACCCGGCCATCCAGAGGCAATCACTCAAGGGACTATAACTGCATGGCCGCCTCAAGGGCGGCCATGACAATGGCGTCTGGCATTACGCGGCTTTCGACGCGTGATCGGCCGCGACCTGCTCCGCAAGCTTGCCGGTCAGCTCCACGAGATGATCGAACTTCGCCTCGAAGCCGCCAGCGCCCGCCGTGACCGACCTCAGCTCGATGATAAGGTCATGAATTTCGGCTTCCGGAATGTGCGCGTCGATCACGTCCCATCCGGACCAGCCCGGCCGCGCGTCAAAGCCGAGGATCTGACCGCGCCGCGCCGAAATCATGCCATTGATCTTCGCCGTGGCCTCGGACGGCACCGCGATCTTCACGGCCATGATGGGCTCGAGCAGCACGGGCGAGCATTTCGGCATGCCTTCCGACATCGCAATGCGTCCGGCCATGCGGAAGGCCATCTCCGACGAATTGACCGTATGATAGGAGCCGTCCTTCAGGCACACCGACACGTCCACGACAGGAAAACCGAGCGGCCCGCTGCCGAGATAATCGCGCACGCCAGTCTCTACCGCGGGGAAGTAGTTGCGCGGAACGGCGCCGCCCGTGATCATCTCGGAGAAGGCGAAGCCGTCGCCGCGTGGCTGCGGCTTGATCTCCACCACCACGTCGCCGAACTGCCCGTGCCCGCCGCTCTGCTTCTTGTGCCGGCCGCGGATTTCGACGCTTTTGCGGATGGTCTCCTTGTAGCCGATGTCGCGCTTCTTCGTTTCGGCCTTGATGCCGAAGCGGCGGTTGAGGCGTTCCAGCGCGACGCGGATGTGCATCTCGCCCTGGCCCCAAAGCACCATCTGGTTCGAAGTCGCGATCCTGAACGAGGGAGAGCGAGGGGTCTTCGTCGATCAGCTTACTGAGGGCAGAGGTGAGCTTGATCTCGTCTTTGCGCTCCCCAACAGCGATAGCAAGGCCATAAACAGGCTTCGGCGGCACAGATGCCTTGATCGAAAGCGCTCCGGTCTTTTCGCCCGTGATCGTGGTTCCGGTCGGGAGACTCTCGAGCTTGCCGAGCGCCACTGTTTCGCCCACGGTGCCGGGGCCACGCTTCTTGACGTCGGTTCCGATCGACCGAAAAGACGCCCGATATCCTCTCTTCGCCATCGTGGGCGTAAACCGCGCCGCCATCCGCGAACTGTCCGGCCAGCACCCGCGCCAGCGAGAGCTTGCCCGCGTGCGAAGTGTGATGCGTCTTCATGATGTAGGCTGCCGATTTCGCGGACCCGAGGCCCAGGCGCTTGGCTGTCTCCTGCGCGAAAGGCACGTCGTGCCGAAGCGCCTTCAACAGCCGGCCGACCCCGTGTCCCTCCTCGGCCGAGCCGAAAAAGACGGGGACGATCTGGCCTTGCTTGAACTCCGTGACGAGGTCCTGGAAGATCTTGTCGCGGGGCGGCGTAACATCGCTCAAGAGCTGCTCCATCAACTCGTCGTCGTAGTCGGCGAGCTTCTCGAGCATGGAAAAACGCTGATCGGCCTCGAATTTGGCGAGGTCGGAGGGAATGGCGATCATTTCGCTCGGCGCATGCTCGCGATAGACGAAAGCGCGCTCAAGAGCGAGGTCCACATAGCCGCTCACGACCCCCTCTTCCCAAATCGGGATTTGCCGGAGCACAAGCGGAAGCCGGCTTGCAGGCTGCATCATCGTCAAGACTTCGCCGATGTCTTGGCCAACCTTGTCGATGCCGACCTTGTCGATCTTATTGATGAAAAGGAGGTGAGGGACGCCTGCGGTCTCAAGACTTTTCAGGACGATCTGGAGGGCGTGCAGTTTTTTCTCGTCGGCCTCGCAGACCACGATGGCGGCGTCGCAGGCGGCAATCGCGCCCATGCCGTCATATTGGAACTCGACCGAACCTGGACAGTCGAGCAGCGTGAACTTGTCCCCAAGAAACTCGAAATTGGCGACGTTCATTTCGACGCTCATGCCGTGGCTCTTCGCCTCCGCGGATGTGTCGCCGATGGTCTTCCGGACATCGGCGGCTTCGTGCGCCGAGCCCGTACGGACCAATATAGATTCGAAAAGGGTTGTCTTGCCGCTTGGATGGGGACCAACCAATGCGACACAGCGGGGACTTCTGCCCTCCGCATTTCCATTTCCGCTCATGTTGCTGTTCCTTACGCGGAATATCTTCTATTTTGAGGGGTGAGGCGCTCCGAAAGAGCTCCGAATAGGCCATCGTGGCAAGAGGGCTCGTGCTTTGCAAGCCCCATCATTAGAAATCGACGCTCCGCGCACGGGGACTTATTGACGGCGGAAATTTTGACGCAGGGAGATCGCGCGACGCGCCTCGGACGAAGCATTGCCACCACCCTGGAGTTACCAAAACCAAGGTCGGCAACCGTTGCAGCCTACAGATTCTGGCGTTCATCCCCGAAGGGCAAGGGATAGGGCCTGAGGAGCACGTGCGCGTGCGTAAGGGTGACGATGCGCTCGGTGCGCCCGACACGCCCGACGGCGACCTCCTCGCTGGGGTCGAGTTGCTGGAAATACGGAGCGAGCGCGGTCAGGGCTTCCTCAGTCCTTTCCTTCGGAAGGACGATCAGGGCGTCCTGCCCCAACAACGCCTTTTCGTGGCAGACAAACGCGAACTCGCGAGGGTCCTGGGAGAAGGCGCAGACCGGTACATCCGGCCCGAAAGCAGCGCCGGTCTTGCCGCCAATGCGCCAGTTGTCGACGACAACGAAGGCGTGAGTGGAGCCGAAACGGCGCCACGCGGGAGATTCTCTGAGCCCGTGCCAGTCATAACTCCATTGCGTGGGATCGCCCTTCGAAGTCTTTGCGCTCGGCGTCCGCCAAACAGGCCCCACGGCGACGTAAGTTACAAACAACGCAAAGCATACCGCAGTCAGCGCCGCACTTGCCTGAGACCAGGAGCGCAGCCATCCTGCGCTTCGCTCGCCGAGGCTGTATCCGAGCAGCGGGAATGCGAACAACCATGCAGAGTTGAACCAGTGCGGGATTGTGGCTTTTCCCATGAACGGCATTGACAGGAAGAGCGCCAGCGGAACCGCAACAAGCCACAACACAAACCGGCTGGCGCTGCTGGCGCCCGGAGTTCGCACGGCATCCGCCAGAGCGATGACGAGCGGCACTCCCACCCAAGGCGAAAGCAGAGCGATTTGCGCACCGAAAGCAGCGCCGAAAGAAACGAAGGCAGATCCGCCCAAGGATGCGCCGGACGCTGCCCGGCCCGACTGGAAGGCAAACGAAACCCAGTTGTTTTGATAATTCCAGATCAGCGCGGGTGAGAAAATGAGAAGCGCAAGCGCCGCAGCCACATAGGGTTGCGGACGCCAGAACCAGTGCCGGTGCCGAGGCGAGAAAGCCAGGAATCCGAACAGGCCGATAGGCACGAAGATCGCAGCGTATTTCGAAAGCCCGGCGACCCCGAACGCAGCGCCCGCCGATAACCAGAGGGTCCAAACCGCAGCGCGCTTGCGCTCAGGCCCGAAGAAGATTTCCGCGATCGCCCACACGCCCGCGGTAAGAAACAGGAAAAGGGGCACGTCCGGCAGGATCAGCCCGTCGGGCCAGACGGCAAAATAGGCCGTGGCGTTGAAGCCGAACAGCGCCCACAGCGCGGCGTCGCGGCCGAACAGCCGGCGCGTCAGGCCATAGAGAGGGATGTTAACCGCCTCCGCGATCACGAGAAACGGAATGCAAAGCCACCAGCCCTCCCCGAACAGCGAGCTGAAGCCATGCACGATCCATTGATGCAGGGGAGGATGGTCGAAGTACGAGAGCTGGAGGGATCGCGAGATGACAACCGTATAGGCCTCGTCCCCCGTAAAACCGGTCGCCCAAACGGCAAAGAGCTTGGCTATGGCGCAAAGGGCAACAAACGCGATAATGAATTTCGCGGGCGCCGGATTCTTGGCCTGTGAATCGATGGAGCTGGAAGTGTATCTGCTTTGAACGGAAATCGCTGCCTGATTAAGCGCAGCCATTCTAGATGCAACCGATGCAAAGATTTAGCTTAACTGATGCAATCAGTGCGTACAAAGCGCGATTCCTTTTGCAGAATGCTTCAGAGAAACGCAGTTACATTCTTCAAGAAAGACAGTACTTTCACGGTCATAATTGCGGCGAAGATGCGGCCGCGGCGTGCTCGGCGGAGAACCCCACGATCCTTGGCACGGCATGTGACATGGACGACACGCTCACTTGGGCGCGACTCGCTGAAACCACTTGGCCTCAGCCTGGGCCTGTCAAAGAAGCCGAGATCTCATGCTTTTCTCAGCAGCGCGTTGCTCTAGAAGCGTCCGCGTAATTTCCAGAAGATCCGCAGCTTTGAAAGGCTTTCTGGCGAACACCCCGTGGCTGAACGCAGCCGGCAGCCGCTCGCGCTCATAGCCCGTGACAACGGCGAAAGGAATGCCCTTGGCGGCAAGCGTCATCGCAACGGCTGTAGCGAACTCACCGTTAAGGTTGCAATCGACAAACGCGGCATCCAACTGGTTGCCGTCAATCAGGTCAAGCGCCTTGGCAACCGTTGCGGCCGGCCCTACGACCTCGTAACCGGCGTCAGCGAGGATCGTTTCCATCTCGAACGAAAGCAGGAAGTCGTCCTCGACAACCAGCAATTTCAGGGCAGTCATTTCTTCTCATCCGCCGGATGTTTCGCGCTTCTGATTGGAAGCTGCATACCGCAAATAAGGCCGGAAGGATCGAATCGTATATCCGCCTCGCCATCGAGACCACGCAAACTCTGCTCGATGATAAAGGTGCCGAAACCCCGCCGGGTGGGTTCGCTAACCCTGGGGCCGCCCAGTTCCTGCCATTGAAGCGTAAGCATCTTGCCGTTTTCGGCGGTCTCCCAGGAAAGATCAACGTGCCCCTTTGCCGCCGACAAAGCGCCGTACTTGCTGGCGTTCGTGCCAAGCTCATGAAGCACGAGCGAAAGGCCAACCGCTGTCTGCGGATCAAGCTTGATGGACGGTCCCCGATAGCTGACCCTGCCGTTCTTTGTATCCGCGAGAATCAGTTGATCCCTGACGAGCGAATCGAGATCCGCGCCATGCCAGGACGAGGCCGTCAACACATCGTGTGCGCCTGCGAGCGCCTGTATGCGGCCAGTGAAGCTTTCCGCAAAATCCTCGGGGCTTTTCGTCTGGCGTAGCGTGAGCCGGGCGATGGACTGGACCATGGCAAGGGTATTCTTCACCCGATGGTTGAGTTCATCGAGGAGGAGCTGGCGCGTTTGCTCCTGGGCTTTCCGCTCGGTGATGTCGTGGGTAATCGCAGCGTATGCGGCGATGTTGCCATCGCGGGTTCGCAAAGGGGCAAGACAAATGACGACCTCAACCACGGACCCATCTTTCCGAAGCCGGCGTGCATCGCGAGACAGTGCGTGCCCGCGTTGCGCAACCTCTTTTGCGAATGCCTCAAAGGCCTTGCATTCATCATCGCCGGAACAGAGAACGCGAACCGGCTGGCCGACAATCTCGTCCGGCGTATAACCATAGAGAGATTGCGCGCCTGGGTTCCAGTTCTCGATAACGAGGTCAAGCGAAAGCGAATAGATCGGTACGCCGCTTGAATTGACGATGGCCTCGTGGCGCAAACGAAGCTGATGCTCCGTAAGATCGGTCACGACAGCCGATATTACGGATTCACCATCGACCAGAAGCGGCACAGAGGAAACGGTTACGGCTGCATACCCGCCCGTTACCCTGCGGACGGACATCTCGCAGCCTCGGCAACCATTATGATCGGCCAAGTGCTTGAAATCGCGCTCGTTCAAGTAATTGAGCACTGAGGATCCGATAATGCGCGGTGCGCCCTGGCCAACAATTTCGGCAAAGGCTTCATTGCAATAAAGGATGACCCCCTCGAGTGACAGGGTCATGGCACCCTCGCGCATCTGCTCGACGAGAAGGCGATAGGGCTCTGCCGCGCTTTTCAGTGTAAAAACTTGAGCGCCACTTTTGCCGTCGACAACAAGGGCGTCAACTTCCCCGCTCCGGAGGGCGCGCAGCGTGTCTTCCGCTTCGGCAAGACGGCTCTTGAGATCGGCAATTTCGCTCGAGCCGTCGCGGTCGTGCATATTTATAGAACCTTGATCGCTGCCCTCAGTCTCCCACGGTCGGACATATCCCCGATCACGCGGCGAACGGGAGCGGGGTTGTCGCGAAGCAGGGTGGGTGATGCGATAACCTGTGCTTCCCTTGCGCGTTCCGGGGCGCGATAAAGATCGACGACTTCAAGGTCGTAATGGCCGGTTAGCTCATCCTCGCAAAATTCCCGCACTCGCGAAACCGCCTGCAGCGACAACCGCGACGCCCCCGTCACGAAAAGCGTCATGGTGTAATGTGGAATGGCTTCCAGGCCGGTTTCAGCAATCATATCACCCTCCTTGCGGGCGGATATCCAACCCCACAAGCACGCGTTCTTCGCTTGAGAGGTCGCCAATGATTTTCTTGATCGGCTCCGGCAGCCGCCGCACGAGTGTCGGCACCGCGAGAATCTGGTCGCCGGCCGCAAGCTGGGGGCGCTGCAGAAGATCGATCACCTCGATTGAATAGCGTCCTTCGAGATGTTCTTTGCAAATGCGCGTCAGATTGCTAACCGCCCGGATCGACTTGTCGGTCTGCCCCGCGACGTAAAGACGCAGTTCCCAATACTCGGCGATCGCCGGATGGAGCGGATGCCCACTGCGCCTCATTCATTGCGTCCCCTTTCGCTCGGAGATTTGCACCCCATGCGCTCCGAGACGAATCTCACGGACATCCGCCGAATGCGACATGCCCCGCGATTTGACGATAAAAAGCTTACGTTCGAGATCCCTCTCCATTTGGACGTTCTTGATGGTAATCCAGCTATCCATCAGCGAGGAGACGTTCAAGTTCACCTGGTCGTCACCATCCTTTACACTCAGGTAAAGAGTCGTGGCGCCTGCCATTTTGAGGTAGTCAACTAACCGTAACACCATCATGTTCGCTTGAGCAAGGCTGCCGCCGCCCTCGAGTGCGGAAAGGGGATCAACGACAATCACATCGGGCTTCTGATCCTGAACCTGATGCATCATCCGCGTGAGATGCATCTCGAGCCCATGCGTCGTGGCACGGACTGACGCGATGGACAACAGCCCGTTATCGACGGCGGGCCGCAGGTCGATGCCAATCGAGCGCATGTTGCGCACAAGCTGAGGCTCCGACTCCTCAAACGAAAAATAGAGGCAATGCTCGTTCCGCTCCGTAGCCGCGCGGGCAAAATGCGCGCCGATGCTGGTCTTCCCCGTGCCTGGGCCGCCCGAGATAAGGATGCTGCTGCCCTTATAGAATCCCTTGCCCTCCAGCATCGCATCCAGCCCCGCGATCCCGGTCGAGATTCGCTGCGAGGAAACGGTGTGGGTGAGCCCAAGCGAGGTAATGGGCAGGAGCTTTATGCCGCCTTCCTCGATCAGATAGGGGTACTCATTGGTGCCGTGTGTTGAGCCTCGGTACTTGACCACCCTGAGCCGCCGCGTGGTGAGTTCCTCAAGAACCCGCTGCTCCAGCACGATGACGCAGTCGGACACGTATTCCTCGATGCCGTGCCGCGTGAGGTTCTTCTCGCCGCGCTCCGCCGTGATGATGCTGGAAAGTCCGCGTTCCTTGAGCCAAGTGAACAAGCGCCGCAATTCGGAGCGCAACAGCGCCTCATTCGGAAGGCCCGCGAACAGCGTGTCGATGCCGTCCAGTACCACACGCTTGGCCTTGACCTGATCGATTGCGAAGCCGAGCCGGATGAACAGACCTTCGAGGTTGTATTCGCCGGTCTCGTGGATCTCCTGCCGATCGATATGAATGTAGTCGATGGAGAGCAGATTTTTCGCCTGAAGGCCGGCGAGATCGAAGCCAAGCGATCGGCTGTTGATGTCGAGGTCGTCCGCCCTCTCGTCGAAGGTCACGAATACGGCAGGTTCGCCGTTTCTCGCACCTTGAACGATAAAGGAGGTGGCGAGCAAGGTTTTGCCACATCCAGGGCCGCCGCAAATCAAGGTCGCACGCCCAGCGGGAAGACCACCGCCGGTGATCTCATCAAGCCCCTTGATGCCCGTCGATACTTTCTTGAGCTGCAGTGGCATCCATTCGCTCCTTAACGATGCAACCTTGCCCTTTTCTATTATCCGTTTCTTCGATTACGGCAAGGAATAAGCAAGTGGCCGACCTGCCGCGAAGCCGCGCGGGAGTAGAGCGCGGCCCCCACTTTACGGCCTTGGGCCGGGTTCCGGTTTTCCGCGAAGCACCCTGCTCCGCCTCAGTATAGACTCAGAAATCGGCCGATCGAGCCCATAAACAGCGAAGGCCAATCACTTGAGCGGGGAACCCTCTAAAGCCTGACCAGCCGGGAAGGCCGCCGTGAACGAAGCAATCGACACATTGCCGTGGAAGAAGTTCTTCCAATCATATTGCTCATAGTCGCGAACGCTGATTGTGACGGGCAGCTTGCCGATCAGTGTTGAGTAGGAAAGAGCAGGCCCGACCGCATCCTGCGATCCGATGAATGAGCCCAAATGGGCGCCTGGACCGGAATCGCCAGTGATCTGCCTGTAGTCGTATCCGGCAACGCCCAGGATCAGGCCATTATCGAATTTATAGCCGACGGCCCATTCGGCATGGAATTCGTCGCCGGTTTGATATTGGGTCGCTTCGTTCTCCAAACTCGCCATGAAGCCGACAGCGCCGTTGAACTGGAGCTTTGTGTTCTTCTCAAACCAGGTAAAGGCCCAGCCGGCGTCAAGCGAGGGACGGTTGAACCCCGTTAAGGGATAGAAGCCAGGCTGATAATTGCCCGTGGGAATGACGCCGAGAACATGGAAGGAGTGCGAGAAATCGCCCAGGTCCCAGCCGATTTGTACCTGAAGCGTCGTATCGCCGAGCCCCCACCCTTCGGTCGTATCGGTAACAGTGTTGCCCCGGGGGCCGGTTGCGCTCGCTTCAAGGTTCATATGGGAAACGGGAAGCGAGACGAGCAAGCCCAGATGGCCGTCCAAGACCTTCGTTTCGGGCACCATCAAGATGCTTACACCCTCGGAGAAAAACTCCGCTTTCGCGCCGGCATTGAAGACGAGGCCGCCTATATCGATGTTCCCGCCGATCGAGCCCGTGAAGTAGGAAATGCTGTCGGTGACATAAGTGCCGGGCGGCGGCGTTATGCCGGCCCCAAAGGCCTGACTGCCCAATGGATAGGTGGTGAAGCCGTACTCGGCGGCTTGGCTGCTTGGAGCGTAAGCAACAAGGCAGCAAGTCAAAGCAAGAGCACTTATTGCAAAACGTCTTGAAGCGGAAGAAACGCAGCGACGGCCGCCTGCAGAGTACCCTGGAGAATCTTTCCGCGTCATCGTTGCGTCCCCCTTGTAGCCAATCGCGAAAGAGGTGCGCATGATTCGTAACACTATAGAATAGCGTTTAAGTAACAGAATAAAAAAAGCTTATGCGCCTTCAGCTTAAGCTACGAAGGTTTTTGCGCGCCAAAGTGGCTTTCTCCCCGGAACACTTCCTGTCGATGAGCATTCAGCGAACTATTTAGACAAGCCGAAAAGGGAGGAATCCGTGAACGGAAAACAGCGTGAGGCTGGAACTGTGCTCCCTCGCATTTCGCTTATTGCCTCGCTCACTTTGGCAATTATGGCCCTGACTGCGCAGGCGTTTGCGCAGCAAGCGGCACCACCAAGCGCGCAGCGGCCGAACATTCTCTTCATCATGGGCGACGACGTCGGCTGGCTCAACATCGGTGCTTATCACCGCGGGATGATGGCAGGCCGGACTCCGAATATCGATCAACTCGCTGCCCAAGGCATGATATTCACCGACTATTACGCGGAAGCAAGCTGCACGGCGGGGCGAGCCAATTTCATAACCGGCCAACTGCCGATCCGCACGGGGCTAACGACCGTCGGACAAGCGGGCGCTGCTATCGGCATGCCGGCGCAGGCGCCGACCATCGCCACAGCATTGAAAGCGCAAGGGTACGCAACGGGCCAGTTCGGCAAGAACCACTTAGGCGATCGCAATGAGTTCCTGCCAACAGTGCACGGCTTCGACGAGTTCTGGGGGTATCTGTATCATCTCGACGCGATGGAGGACCCCTTTCATCACAACTATCCGCCCGACCTGTTGAACAAGGTGGGTCCGCGTAATCTGCTCCACACCGTGGCAAGCGACCAGGACGATCCGACAGTAGAACCGCGCTGGGGGAAGGTCGGCAAACAGAAGATCGTCGATGAAGGCCCGCTGCCGCCGCATCCGACGCCGGGCATCAAATACAACATGGAGACGATTGACGAAGTCATTCGCGACAAGGCTATCGGGTTCATTGACAAGGCGACGGCGGATGGAAAGCCCTTCTTCCTATGGCTCAACCCCTCCCGAATGCACGTCATCACGCACCTTTCGGAGAAATACGAAAAGATGCGCACGCCCGAAAACGGGTGGACGGTCTATGAGGCCGGAATGGCGCAACTTGACGACGTCGTCGGCGCGGTCATGCAGAAGTTGAAAGACAAGGGCCTCGATAACAATACCATCGTCGTCTTCTCCACCGACAATGGCGCCGAAAACTTCACTTGGCCCGATGGCGGCCAGACCCCCTTCGCCGGCGCGAAAGGAACCGTGCTTGAGGGCGGCTTCCGCGTTCCTTGCATTGTTCGTTGGCCAAACCATGTGCCAGCGGGCAAGGTCGAAAATGGCGTGATTTCGGGCCTCGACTGGTTCCCGACGTTCCTGGCCGCCGCCGGCAACCCGAACATCGTCGAGGAGCTGAAGAAGGGAAAGCAAATAGGAGAACAGGCCTATAAGGTCCACCTCGATGGCTACAATCAGCTTGACTTCATCTCCGGCAAAGCGGCGTCGAAGCGCAACGAAATCGTCTATTTTGCCGAGTTGACGCTCGGGGCGATGCGCATCGGCGACTACAAGTACCGCTTTATCGATCAGCCCAGCGGCTGGATCGGCGGCACCGTGAAGGTCGATTGGCCGATCCTCGTGAACCTTCGTCTCGATCCGCTTGAGCGCACGAGCCTGGCGACGCAATCCATGAATCAGTATTCCTGGTTCGCCTATGAATTCTGGCGGTTCGTCTTCGTCCAGCAGGAGGTGGCGCAGATTGGTGAAAGCTTCATCGACTTTCCGCCAATGCAGAAGCCCGCGAGTTTCAACCTGGAAGCCGTCAAGGAGCAGATCCGCGAGGCGATAAAGGCACGCACCGGCCAATAGTAAAAGCTCAGAGCTCGCGTTCGGGAGGGCTACCGGTCGGCGTTTTTCGTAGGTCATTCTGGCATGGCGGCGTCGCGGAGCGCGCAAGTTATGCGGCCCGTGGCGCTTTAGGGTAAACCGTTCATTGCCGCGTCCGAGCCTTAATACAAACGTGGTTAACAGACGCGCGCCCGATTTATTTCCCGCCTGATGTATGCTTAAGAAATCGTCTATCCGGGCGAGACGGAGCCGCCTCGCGCCTTCGGCCAGCTGTGGATGAGCGGAGCTAACTCTCGGGAAAATAATGGCTTTCTGGCTTCAGCCGGACCCCCATTAAATAGAATTTAATGCGGGAATTTTCTCATTTACTGGGACGCGCTAAAGTCCGTTAAATATGTTTCGACTTCGCGCTGTTAACCAGAGCAGCGCCCTCAAGGAGTGTGGCGCGCACTCCGGGGACGCCGTTTGTCCCGAGATTTCCGCTGTAATATCAATGACTTGGTTACGTTAACCTCTCGGCAAGGCGCTTTTTCTTAAGCTCCGGGTTCAGGAATTCGGGACGCAAACGCAAGCGGAAAGCTGATCTGGGGATGAAGGGAGACACATAGGCCTGATGACCGGAATTGGGCTGTTGGGTGCCGTTCAAGCCACCCTCGCCGCCGCCCTCCGGCATGCCGCCAAACAAGAGGGAAAATGCGTCGAGCGGTGCTCCGCGGCGGCAGGTCCTGGAAAGAGCCCCGCCGGCCGGGAAGCCTTCGCCTAGTCTTTCACATTGAGCAATTCGACGTCGAAGATCAGCGTGGCGTTCGGCGGGATGACGCCGCCAGCGCCGCGTGCGCCATAGCCCATTTCCGGCGGAATGATCAGTGTCCGCTTGCCGCCAGCCTTCATGGTCGCGACGCCTTCATCCCAGCCGCGAATGACCTGATGGGTGCCGATGGCAAATTCGAAGGGCTCGCCGCGATCCACGGAGCTGTCGAATTTCTTGCCTTTCGCGCCGTTCTGGTAGAGCCAGCCCGTATAATGCATGACGCAGGTTTGACCGGTCTTAGGGGTCGCGCCATCGCCAACTTTGGTATCCGTGATTTGCAAGCCTGACGGCATGGTCATGGTTTTTCCCGTGGTTTCAGCCATTGCTTTCGAGGGCGCGCCGGAGAAGACGATGCCCGCTGACGTGATGCCGAGCGCGAGCGCCATCAAGACGCCTGCTCGCTGGGTGACTCTCATATTGGGTTTTCTCCTTGTTTTTGGGATGGCGCTTGTGCGAGCCGCCTGTTTAGCCGCACCAAAAGGGAGATCCCATCTTTTTTTGCCGTCGCCTCCGGCCCACCCTTCTTGCCAAATCGCCGCTGCCGCGCCAAACAAGGCACGCATCCACTTACAGCCACGATGGAGCAGCCATGCCACAGGTGTTGACGCCGGATCTCTGCGTGATTGGCGCTGGATCGGGCGGGCTGTCCGCCGCCGCGATCGCTGCCGCTTTCGGAGTTCCTGTCGTTCTTGTCGAGCGGGGAAAGATGGGCGGCGAGTGCCTGAATACGGGCTGCGTTCCGTCCAAGGCGCTCCTTGCCGCCGCCAAGCGGGTTCATGAAATCCGGGATTCGGCCAAGTTCGGCATTCACGTGGGCGACGTGAGCATCGATCATCGGGCGGTCGCTGCGCACGTCCAGGGCGTTATCGACGCCATCGCGCCGAACGACTTCGTCGAGCGCTTTAACGGGCTCGGCGTTGATGTCATCAAGGCCAGCGCTCGCTTTATCGACAAGGATACGGTTGAGGCGGGCGATTACCAGATCAAGGCGCGCCGCTTCATTATAGCGACGGGGTCCGCGCCGCTGATACCCCCAATTCCGGGGCTTGACCGCGTTCCCTATTTCACGAACGAGACGATCTTCGCCAACAAGCACCGCTTCGCTCATCTCATAATTATCGGCGGTGGCTCGGTAGGACTGGAACTTGCGCAGGCCCACCGGCGGCTCGGCAGCGAGGTGACCGTTGTCGAAGCAGGCCGCGCCTTGTCCAGGGACGACGCCGAGCTTAAGGAATACCTTCTTAAGCGGCTGCGCGAGGAAGGCGTGCGGGTGCTGGAAAATGCTCGCGTGGAGCGGATCGAGCCCTTCGGCTCGAACATCCAGGTGATTTTCGCCACGCTGGGAAAATCCTACTCCATAGAAGGCAGCGATCTGCTCCTGGCTGTCGGACGCGCTCCAGCGGTGGCTGGCCTTAATCTCGAAGCCGCCGGCATCGCCTATGGCGAGCGCGGCATTCGAGTGAGCAAGGGCCTCGTCACATCCAACAGAAAGGTCTACGCCATCGGCGATGTCACCGGCGAAGGACACTGGACGCACGCCGCTAATCACCATGCAACGGTCGTCATCAAGAATGCGCTCTTCCGGCTGCCGGCGAGGGCTGACCATGCGACCATGCCCTGGGTGACGTTCACCGATCCGGAGGTGGCTCACGTCGGGCTGACGGAAGAGAAGGCGCGCGAACTCTACGGAAAAATCGCGATCCTGCGTTGGCCCTATCACGAAAACGACCGGGCGCAGGCCGAGCGGGAAACCGGCGGTTTCTTGAAAGTTATCGCGTCTCGGCGAGGCCGGATATTGGGAGCCGGCATCGTGGGCGCTGAGGCGGGCGAGATCATCCAGATGTGGAGCCTCGCCATGCAAAAGGGGATATCGCTTGACGCGATGCGCAGCATAGTGTCACCCTATCCAACTCTTGCAGAAATCAACAAAAGAGCGGCTGTGAGTTATTTCGAGCCGCGCGCGCAACATCCTTTGGTGCGGCGGATTATTAGCTTGCTTGCGAAATTCGGGTGATCGACGCTATTTAAGGAGAGAGTGCAACAACGGGCTCTTTATCGCAATTGGATACTCGTCCCTCACAGAACCCGGAGTATCCGGGCCAGGTGACCCCCGAGCGAGTCCGCCCACCGAGGCGGCCCTATGGCGGGGTGTGGAGCATTGCGACGAGTTTGCCCGCCAAACTACTCCTTCTCACCATCGCCTTTGTCATGCTGGCCGAAGTGCTGATCTTCGTGCCGTCTGTTGCGAACTTCCGCCGCAACTGGCTGATGGAGCATGTCATGGCGGCGAAAATCGCTTCTTTGGCTTTGGAGGCCTCCGGGGGCGCAGAAGTTCCGGAGCGCTTGCGGCAGGAACTCTTGAGGACCGCCGGGGTTCACGCCCTCTCGGTGAAGCGGCCAGAATCGCGGCGTCTTGTGCTCGGAATGCCGGGCGAAACCGAGATCGCGGCGGTCTACGATCTGCGGACGGAAAACTTCCAGCAACTCATACCGGATGCGCTCCAGGCGCTGGCGGCTCCTCCCGGCAGGCTCATTCGCGTCATCGCGACGCCCGACATCGCAGCGCCGGGCGAGGAGTTCGATGTGGCGATCGACGAGACGCCGCTCCGCGCCGCAATGTGGCGCTTCGCACGGAATATCTTCTGGCTGTCGATCATCATCTCCATCATCACCGCGGCCTTGGTCTATTTCGCGCTGACCGGGCTTCTTGTGCGGCCGATGATGCGCATTACGCGCAACATGGTGGCTTACCGCGAAAACCCCGAGGATACCTCCAGGATCATCACACCGTCGGGACGGTATGATGAGGTCGGCGTCGCCGAAAAAGAGCTGGCGGCGCTGCAAATGCAGCTTTCCGGCCTTCTGAGGGAGAAGGCTCGTCTCGCGAATGTCGGCCTCGCCGTCTCGAAGATCAATCACGACCTGCGAAACATCCTTTCGAGCGCGCAGCTTGTGTCTGACAGGCTCGCCACGGTTGCGGATCCCACCGTTCAGCGTTTCGTACCGCGGCTCATCCGTGCGCTCGATCGCGCCATCATGCTTTGCACAAATACGATGAAGTATGGGCGGAGCGAGGAGGCGCCTCCGAAGCGCACCCGCGTGCCCTTGCGCGCTCTTCTCGCCGAGGTCAACGAGAGCCTGGGGGTTGAGGAATTCAGCGGCGTGCGCATGACAATATCCGCGCCCCAGACGATCAACCTTTTCGTCGACCGCGATCAGATATTCCGAGTTATGGCAAACCTCATCCGGAATGCGTTGGAAGCGCTGCGCCAGGCAGAACCCCCCGTGGCCGATCCTGGGATCGAGATTACAGCGCGGCAGGAAGCTCAGACCGCGATCATCACGGTGAGCGACAACGGCCCCGGAGTGCCCGCCAACCTGAGAGAGAATTTATTCAAGGCGTTCCAAAGCTCAGCCAAGCGCGACGGCAATGGCCTCGGCCTCGTTATCGCCGCCGAACTGGTCCGTGCCCACGGGGGCGATATTTGTCTTGAGGACACCGCCTCCGGAGCGTGTTTCGTGGTCATGCTTCCGGCGTCTGTCCTCGCGGGCACGCCTTCGCTTTCCGGGGCCGCAGCGATGTAGCGAAAGCTTGCACAAGACGCATTTACCCGCTAGACATAGGAACCTTCGCAAGCGGCGTTCGCGCACTTGATGCACCGGTAGCTCAGCTGGATAGAGCACCAGACTACGAATTTGGGGGTCAGGAGTTCGAATCTTCTCCGGTGCGCCATTATTTTTAAGGGGTTAGCCAGCAATCCCCCAAATCAAGTTTCACAGAAATAGGCACCTGATAGGCACCGTGACGAAAAACGGCGCGACTCTCCTGCAATGCCGCCCCGAAACGCATTTTACGCCTCGCGCTTACGGCTCCGCTCCGCAGCCAAAGCCTTTTTCGGCAGACGATCAGTCGCTCGCCAGGGTAATCCGGCGAGGCGATCTCCGCCATATCGCGGTCGTCGAAGAGGGGAAGCTGCAAGGGGCCGTCGTCCGCCGCCAGGGCTTGAATGGTGGGCGCCCTGAGCCCCTAGCTACCGTCAGTCGTGGATCTGCCTCTGCGCGCGTGCTTTGGCCCTAGCGACGAGGTCGCTCGGCCCGCGCTTGATCCCGAGCCGCTCGGCCTGAGACGCCACGGTGGTGTGCTGGAACAGGTCGAGTAGCGAAAGTTCCTGGAGGAATTCGCCGCGGATGGCCACCTGCAGCTTGACGAGGAGCATGGAGTGACCGCCAAGATCGAAAAAGTTGTCGGACAGCCCCACCTCGTCGGTCTGCAGCACTGTTTTCCAGATTCCGGCGAGTCGACGTTGTATGTCCGTCATCGAGACAGCTGACCCCGCCGACCTGCGCTGCACATCAGCGGCGGGGCTGGGAAGCGCCATCCTGTCGATCTTGCCGTTTGGCGTGAGTGGCAGGGCCGCTAACGTCACGACTTGAGCTGGGATCATATAGTCCGGAAGCTGGGCCCGGAGCGTCGACCGGACAGCCTCGGCCTCAAGGTGATGTCCGGATGCTACCGTGATGTAGCCGACTATGCGCTCGTCGCCCGGCGCCAAGCTCTTGACGGCCACCACGGCACCAGTGACTCCCGGACAAGCGGCCAAGAGCGCCTCGATTTCGCCGAGCTCGATGCGGTAGCCACGCACTTTAACCTGGTGGTCCCGGCGGCAGAGATAGTCCAGCGAGCCGTCCGCCCTCATCCGCGCGAGGTCGCCCGTGCGGTAGACCCGTTCTTCGCGCCCGGCGATCACAATCGTTCTGAAGGCGAGCGACGTAGAATCCGGCCTGTCATGGTAGCCGCGGGCGACACCTTCGCCGGCGATTACAAGCTCGCCGACCACGCCTACCGGCGCAATGCTGCCTCCGGCGTCGAGGATGTAGACGCGAGTGTTGGCGATCGGTCGGCCGATGCTGATCGGACCGGTCGCGTCAGCCACCCGTTCAGCCGTCGACCAGATCGTCGTCTCGGTCGGACCGTACATGTTCCATAGGGCGCCGACGCGCGGAAGAAGGGCCTGGGCCATCGTTCGGGGCATAGCCTCCCCGCCACAGAGCGCCGTGAGGTCGGCCTTGCCACCCCAGCCGCTATCCAGCAAGAGACGCCACGTGGCGGGGGTTGCCTGAAATAGGGTAATGCCATGCTCCTCTATCAGGGCAGAGAGGCGCGCACCATCCAGCGCGTCGTGGCGTGAAGCAATGACGACGCGCGCGCCCATGCTGAGCGGCAGCCACAGCTCCAGGCCGGCAATGTCGAAGGCCAGCGTGGTGACGGCAAGCAGGGCGTCGTCTCGCCCCAGGCCGGGCTCGCGCTGCATAGCGTCGAGGAAAGCGACGAGGTTGCGGTGCTCGACCTCGACGCCCTTGGGCCGGCCTGTCGAGCCGGACGTGTAGATGAGGTAGGCGAGGTCCTCTGGCCTCACGCCCGACTCAACCGGAGTAGGTTCCTGAGCGGCGATGAACGCCAAGTCCCTGTCCACCACGACCGCCGGGGTATCGCCGAACAACGGCGCAAACCGTTCCGTCGTGACGACGCAGACAGCTCCGGCGTCCTCGATGATGAACCGTAGCCGGTCAATGGGATGGCTGGGATCTAGCGGCACATAAGCGGCGCCGGCCTTCAGGATGGCTAGCGCGGCCACGGGCATGTCGGCCGTCCGGTCGAGGCATAGCGCAACCCGGGTCCCCCGCTCGACGCCGCGGGCGGTCAACAGCCGCGCGAGCCTGTTGGCACCAGCATCCAGCTCCGAATAAGTCAGGCGGCATTGGTTCGCGACGATGACGGCGACGCGGTCCGGGTTAGCTGCCGTCGCTGCCTCGACCAGCTGGTGCGCGCACAAGCTGCGGTCGTGGTCGGCCTCTGTCCTGTTCCACGCCTCAGTCAGGCTGCGCTCCTCCGCAAGGCCGATCAGCGGAAGAGCCTCTACGGACTGGCCGGTATCGGCTGTCACGGCCTCCAGAAGAAAGCGATAATGTTGGTGCAGGCGCTCAATCGTCGCGGCTTCGAACAGGTCGGTCGAGTACTCGTACATCACCCGGTAGTATCCAGCGCGCTGGCCGACCAGAATCTCGACAATCTCGACCGTAAGGTCGAGGCGGGCCGAATGGAGATCCAAATCCAAAGCGTCAATCGTCAGCCCGGATGGCAGGTGGGCGGGCGGTGGGAAGTCCAGCGAGGTGAAGAGGACCTGGAAAACGGGAGCATGGCTCCCCGCGCGTTCAGGATTGAGAGCGGCAACCAGGAGGTCGAAGGGAAGCGATGCATTGTCCATTGCGGCGACAGTCGCCGCCCGCGTCTGGGCAAGAATGTCGAGAAAGGTCGGCGCTCCGTCGAAGCGCATGCGCACTGGAACGGTGTTGATGAAACAGCCCACGGCGCCGCCAAGGCCGTGGGTCTCCCAATTCGACACCGGCGTTCCCACCACCACGTCGTCCTGGCCGGACATCCTGTGCATGAGGACGTGCCAGGCTGCGAGCATGGTCATGAAGAGAGTGGAGCCATGGCGCCGGGCGAAGTTTCTCAGGCGCTCGCCGAGGTCCCGGTCAAGGTAATAGTGCATCCGGTTGCCGGCGAGCGAGGCGTTGGCCGATCGAGGCCGGTCCGTGGGGAGGTCCAGCAGCGCAGGAGCGCCAGCGAGCTGACTGCGCCAGAAGTCTATCTGTTTGGTCCACCGCCCTGCCTCGGTCTGCTTGTGCTCCCACGCGGCATAGTCCACGGGACCAGCCGTCAGGGTGCGAAGCTTGGGCGCGCGGGATGCCAGCATCGCTTCATACATCTCACAGAGGTCCTCCAGAAGAATGGAGACCGACCAGCCGTCGGCGACGACATGGTGCAAGCACACAACGAAGATGTGCTCCTCCGCAGAGAGGGTTAAGAGATGGAAGCGGGCCAGCGGCCCCTTCGCGAGGTCGAACGGCTCGCGCAGGAGATCTTCAGCCATCGCCCTGGCTGCATCGTCCGAAGCCACGGGCGTCACCGGCAGAGGAGGAGGGAAAGCGTCCTCCGCGGGCCAGATCCGCGCGTCGGGCTCGCCATCGCGCTCGCCGACGGTCATGCGCAGGCTCTCGTGCCTAAGAATGATCTGGCCCAGCGCGCAATGAACCGTCTCAACGTCGAGTGGACCCAACAAACGCAGTCCGCCTCCCACATTATACTGATTGCTTTCGGGGTGCATCCTCGCAGCGAACCAGATACGGCGCTGTATGGCGGATAGAGGCACGGTCCCTGTCCGCGGGACCCGAGAAACCTCCCTATCTTGCGGGTCCGTCCTTTCCGCCAAATACGCAATCAGAGCATCACGCCGGGCGACGATCTCGGCTCGCAAGGCTTCATCGAGTGCCCCCTTGGGAGCGTTCAGCTTCAGCTTTCCCTCGACTACCGAGAGCCGCACGTCGGCGCCGGCGAGGCGGGCGACCAGAGCCGCGAGGGCGGCATCCTCAACCATTGCCGGAGTGCGAGAGCCGAGTGGCCGTTCAGGGTGCTCTACGAGTTCCCCGATGAAGGCTGCATAGGTTTGGGCAAGCCGTTCCATGGAGGCCGGATTGAAGATATCCGTGCTATACCAAAAGACGGCCGACATTCCCTCGCCAACTTCCATCATCTGCAGTGCGAGGTCGAACTGCGTGCTGCGTTGGCCAATCGGGAAAGGGCTGAGCTGCAGCCCGTTTACGACCACGGGCGGCCCGTCCGCAGATCCACCAAGGAGCGCCTGAAGGTGCTTGTACTGGTCGAATCGCTGTAGCACGAAGAACACATTGAAAAGGGGTGTCTCGCCGCCTGCGCGGCCAGGATGAAGCAACTGCACAAGGCGGGAAAAGGGGAATTCCTGCGCTTCAAGCGCTTCCATCACCGTGTTACGAAGTGTGCCGGCCAAGCCCGTCAGGCTCGTGTCCGGGTCGAGCCGAGATCTCAGTGGCACCGAGTTCACGAAATTGCCCACGACCGGCAGATACTCAGCGAGGCTGCGCCCGAAGGTAGGTGTTCCCACGATGATGTCGCGGGCACCTGTGAGGTGTGACAGGAACGCCTTGAATGTTGCAAGCCATATCACAAAGGGGGTGACTCCCAGCCTCGCCCCAAGATCGCGCACGCGTCGGACCAGTTCGTGCGACAGCGGGATGGGCTGGATAGTGCCCTGGAAGCTTGGAACGGGCGGAGAAGGCCGATCGACCGGCAGGTTCATGGGCTCGTAAGGGGGTGCCATCCGTTCGCGCCAATAAGCCCAGAGGCGTTCACCCTCCGGCCCATCGAGGAGGCCCTGCTGCCATTTCGTGTACGCGACGTAGTCGCACTTGGGCGTGCCCAACCTTGCTGGAGGCCCCCCTGCAAACTCCTGGTAGAGCCGGGTGAGTTCTTCGAAGAGTGTAAGCAACGACCACCCGTCGGCCGCGATGTGATGGGCCGTCATCAACAGCACGTGGTCGTCGGCCGATCGCGTGTAGAGCCTGACTCGCAGCAGCGGACCGGTTGCAAGATCGAAGGGCGCCGCTGCGTCGTCCTCAACGAGCTGCCGAAGGGCGGGCTCCACCAAGCTGCCCATCGGCCGGGCATCGAACGACGCGGCATCCCATCCCGCTACAACCTGAAGCAGCTCCCCATTCTCGATCGCATAGGTGGTTCGCAGCGATGGATGCCTGTCCACCAGAGCCTGCACTGCCTTACGCAGGGCGGAGGGCACGACGGGCCCGTTGATGCGCGCTGGAACCGAGACGTGGTAGGCCGAACTTTCCGGTGCCTGTTGCTGAATGAACCAAAGCGCCTTCTGCTCGAAGGACACCGGATGCGACTGCCTTGAACACCGGGCTTTTTCCTTGAGTGCCTCGAGCACGGCCTCTCGGTTCTCCGACAGCCAGGCGCGATGCTCCGGCGAGAGTGCACCCTTCGGTGCCCGGAAGCGCAGGGTGTCAGCCTCGAACCAGAGCTCAATTCCCTGGTGCCGCAATTCCTCCGTTGTCCTGGCGATACTCATATCGTCCCCTCCTCCCATTCCATCTCCCCGTTCGTCCGAGCGCCTTCCCTGATCGACGCCGCCGCTGATCCGGGGTCGGCGCCGGAGTCCAGCACGCGGCCGAGATAGCTGCTCATGGCGCGGATGGTCGGATAGTTGAAGGTCAGGGTGGACGGAAGGCCAAGGCCCGTCCCCGCCTCCAACCGGCGTTTGAGCTCAACCGCCATCAGCGAGTCCATGCCCAGGTCGAACATCCCGACGTCGATGCCCGGCCTACTTCCGGCATCACCCAGCGTAGCGACGACCATGGAACGCACGAAATCGACCAGGATTCTCCTCTCGCCCGTCAGGGCTCGCTTCAGTCAGGCGCAGCCTCAACCCGACCGCGGCGTCGGCAGCCCGTTCGACGGGGGCATCCGAGGCCGGGCTGTCCTGGGCACCTACCTCTGCGAGGAAGGGACGGGGACGCCTAGCCTCCTGCAGCGGCTTTATTTTGCTCCAGTCGAGGCGGGCGACCGCGATCTGCCGTTCCCCCGAAGCTAGGCTCCTCCCGAGGAGATCCAGCGCCTCTTCGTTCGACACCGGGTCGAGGCCGCTCTTGCGGTAGGACTCCCGGATCTCTTCGGAGGTGGCGCGCATGACCTCCCAGGTACCCCAGTTCACGGCCAGCAGCCGGCCGAAGGACGAAGACGCCGATGCAGCAGTAGCGTCGAGAAAGGCATTCGCCGCGGCGTAGTGGGCAAAGCCAGCGGCACCAAGGAGGGCGGTCGAGCTTGAGAACAACACCATGAAATCGCGCTGCGAAGACCGCGTCAGCCGCTCCAGCACCTCGGTCCCCGTCAGCTTCGGCCTGAGCATGGCCCTGATCGCCGCATCGTCGAGATCACCGATCAGAGCGGTACTAAGGTCGGCGGCGGCATGCACGACGCCGCGAAGCTCATGTCCTTCCATGGCAAGATCGCGCAAGAGCCTCGTCACCTGTCCTTCATCGGCAACGTCCAGCTTGTAAGGCACGACCTCCACGCCAGCCGCCTCTATTGCTCTGATGTCATCGGAAGACGGTCGAGGATGGCGCCCTGCCAGAATGATGCGGCCGGCGCCGCGGTCGGCCAGCCAGCGTGCTATGCAACCGCCGAGCCCGCCAAAGCCGCCTGAAACGAGATAAGTGCCGTTGGCGCGAAGAGTGATCGGTGAAGCCGGCGGCGCGGGAACCCTGGCAATCCGAGCGGCTAGGCGTCGCCCGCCACGGAAGGCGGTCTGGTCCTCGCCGTCGCAAGCATCGATTGCGGCAAGGAGTTGTGCTGTTGTCTCTTGAAGACCACCTGACGGCGGCAGGTCGACAAGCCCGCCCCATCTCTCGGGCTGCTCCAGCCCGAAGACCCGGCCGAGTCCCCAGAGGGGAGCCTGCCAGCGGCCTCCAGCCGCCATCTCTCCAGCCACAAGCTGCGCGCCGCGCGTGACGAGCCAGGCTTGCCCGGCGAGGGGGTGACGCGCAAAGGCCACGAGGTCGCGCAACGGTGCAGTGAACGCTGCTTCGCTGCATAGCCGGGCTCCCTCCGCCGCGTCAAAGCCAAGCTGGGACATGCTCAGCGCCCCCAGGTGAACAAGATCGCCCCCTACGCCCTCCGGCGGCAGCGCACCAACTATTCGTGCGAGGTCGCCACGGGCTGCGAGCGCCTGGGCGAGGCTGGCGGCAGGCTCGGCCTCGGACGACACGATTGTGACTTGGCGCGGCGCTTTAGCCCGGCGAGCGGCCATAATCGCCTGCTGGGCTCGGGGCCGGGCGCCCTGGGCGCCTTCTGGCGTTATGCCGACGTTCTCGAATCCGGCCTCAGCAAGCAACCTTCGCCACGTCGCCCGCGCGACCAGTGGATAGGCCGGCCGAAGCGACAGGTCGGTGAAATGCCACCACCCTTTTGTCATGCCGAAGGTCAGGTCGACCCATCGTTCGGGCTCTGTTCCTTCCAGAAGCAGGAGCGCGCCCCCAGGCGCCAGGATCTCACTGACGCGCGCCAGCGAGCGCGCCACGTCTGTAGTGGCATGCAAGACGTTGGCTGCGATGACGATGTCGTATGTGCCCGGGGAGAAGCCCTGCTCCGCCGGGCTTCGCTCGACATCCAGCAGAGCGGTCTTCAGGAATGGCACGTGGGCGAAGTCCGTCTTCGCTGCATCGAGGAAGGCGGGCGAGACGTCAGTAAAGGTGTACTCCGTTCGACCGGCGGGAAGAGCGGGCAGGACGAAGCGGGTCGTGCCGCCCGTGCCAGCGCCAATCTCCAAGACGCGAATGGTCGCGCTACTGGGAACGCCTTTGAGGATGCGGCGAAGCGCAGAAACGAGGGTTTCATTGTAGGTGCGCGCAAAGGGCGATTCGACATAAATCGCTCGCGCCTCATGCAGGGAGCCCCCAGGGAACAGGAGCTGAAGCGGATCCTGCTCGCCGCGTAGGACTGTGGCGAGCGAACCGGCACAGCGCTGAAGGAGACGTAGCTCCCCTTCCACTCCAGCGAAGCGGGAGAGCGCTGCCTCAAAAGTTATGCCGGGCTCCGCCGCAGGCAGCGGGCCGGCCACGGTCCAGCCTCCCTGAGAGGCCCTGAGCGTGCCCTCCTCGGCGAGGATCGACAGGAGCCGGTCAAACAGTTTCCGATGTTGCGGAGCGATCCCGAGGGTAGCGGCTTCCTCATCCGGCGAGACCGTGCGGCCTGGACGGCTATCGAAGCCGAGCTCGCGGAAGGCTGCGCCGATCGCGGCGGCGCTGAGGCGGTCGAGCGTCGGCAGGAGTTCATCGTACACCGCGAGGCGGTGCCGGCCGGCGAGGGCCTCGAACGTATCTCCGAGTTCCGCGCATGAGGGCAGCTTCGCAAGGAAGCGCGCAGCGGCGACACTGTCACCGGTCGGCCTCCAGGCCACTTGGTAGCAAAGGCCACCTGCCTCGGACGGCGCAGCACGGTCTAGCACGACGCCCAGGAACTGGCCCAGGACGGCGCCAGCGGCGTCGAGGATCGTCACGTCGCCGATGAGGCGAGCCTTCCCGTCTCGCATGATAGCGTGAGCGAACACCTCGCTCGGAAGATCCGAATGCCACCAGGCGGAGCCGATCTCGCTGAGAATGTTGAGCCCGGTAACACGGCCAGCTTCGAACGCCGCCAAGCCCAGCGCCTGCAAAGCGCCATCGAGCATGGCAAGCTCGGGAAGCGTCCCTTTTGCCGCAGCGGGGCGGCAAATCTCGACCAGAGCTTCCCCATCGCGGCTACGCTGGGCACCCAGCACCCTGAAGCTGGGGCCGAAGGCGACGCCGAGCTTCGAGAGTTGATCGAGGAAAGCCGCCGTATCGCGCTCGGCGCCCAGCCGGCATTGCAAGCTGGTTATGTCGACGTGTGCCTTGTCAGGTTCGGTTCGCGGCGCCAGGTGTCCGGAGGCGTGCAGGGTCCAGGCGGGGCTTCCCTCGTCCCCCTGGCTGCTAAAGGTGAAACGGATCCGGCCGCCTTGTTCCGCCTCGACCTGCGTCTGCACGACCCGCCCATCCTCTGGCAAGACCAGTGGGGCGCGGAACGAAAATCCTTCGATCTGGCGCGCAGCCGGGCCGAACGCGGCGGCGGCGCAAGCCTGCGCCATCGCTAGCATGATGGGACCGGGCACAATAATGCGGCCCTGAACGCGATGGTCTTCAAGTCCGGGGAACTCGGTCGGCGAGAGCCGTGTCTCAAAAATAGGGGTGGCCGTGCATAGCCGGTCCCCCAGGAGCGGGTCGCGGCGCCCCCCAGCCCCATAGGGACGCCGGTCCTGGCCGGGCATCACCCAAAACTGCCGGTGTTCGAAGGGATAGGTCGGCCAGGGAACCGGCGCATGACGGGATTCGACAGCGTCCCAGGAGATCGCAGCACCCCGCACGTACAATCCGGCGAGGCCGCTGGCCAGCTCCCCTGAATTCGGGCTTGCCCCGCCGCATCGAGGACAACCAGACGGCCGAGTCCTCGCCGATGCTCCGTTGCGCGAGGGCCATCAAAGTGGGGTGAGGCCCGACTTCCAGGAAGACCCGGTAGCCCTCACGGTGCAGGGCCGAGATGCCGTCGCCGAACAGGACGGGGTCGCGAAGGTGGCGCCGCCAATAACTTGCGTCCGGACGAGCGAGGGACAGTCCACCTCGATTCCAGGCGACCGGAACCGAGGGAGCTTGCATGGGGACCAGGCTCGCGGCCCTTTCGAGGGCGTCGAGGGCAGGTTCAACGAGCGGGGAATGGGCAGCGAAGGACACCTGCAGCCACCGCGCCTCGACCCCGCGCGCTGCGAAGTCCGCCACGATCTGCTCTAACGCCGCGGCCTCGCCCGAGACCACCACGTTGTCTGCAGCGTTCACCGCCGCAAGAGCGATCTTGTCCGCATGTGAGGCGACGGCTCTTGTGATGTCGTCGGGGGAGGCAAACAGCGCGGCCATGGCTCCGCGCGGCAGTGCCTGGGTGAGGCGCCCGCGCTCCGCCACGAGCTTCAGGCCATCGGCTAGGGTGAACACGCCCGCCACGCAGGCAGCAGCGAATTCTCCCAGCGAATGGCCGATCACCGCCGCCGGGGAGATGCCGAACGACTGCCAGAGGCGGGCCGTGGCGACTTCTAAAGAGAAGAGGGCGGGTTGTGTCCAGGCGGTCTCGTGCAGCGCCTCATCGTCATCCCACAAGACGTACTTCAGCCCGCGGCCGCGGGCATCAGCACCGAGGATCGCGTCGCACTCGTCGATCACGGCCCGGAAGGCCGGGTGGGCGTTGTAGAGCTCCCGGCCCATGCCGCGGTATTGAGAGCCCTGGCCCGTGAACATGAATACGATGTCCGGCAGTTGCCCTGGCGCCACCTCGCCTTCACGCAGGGCAGGATGGCTGCGGCCCGCAGCCGCCGCGGCCAGGGCAGACCCGGCTGCTTGCAGGGAGTTCGGCCGCAATGCTCAGCCTATGGTTGTGATGCGCCCGCCCGGCGCCAGCGCGACGCGCGATTGCAGCGAGTTGAAGGTCGGGACGGGCTGTTAGGAGTTCTGCGGCCTTCCGCGCGAGAGTTTTTAGTGCCGAGGGGCTGCGGGCGGAGAGTGGCAGGCAATGAAACCCAGCCCACTGAGAAGAGGACGGCTGTTCCGGCGAGGGGGCTTCCTCGATTATCACGTGGGCATTGGTGCCGCTGAACCCGAACGAGCTTACACCTGCACGGCGCTTGCGTTCTCCGGGTTGCCAGTCCGCACCATTGCCCGTCACGCTTACGGGGATTTCGCTCCAGGGGATGTGTGGGCTGGGACTGCGGAAGTGCAGGTGAGGCGGTATACGCCCATGCTGCAGCGCCAGCACGACCTTGATTACCCCTGCAATCCCCGCGGCCGATTTCAAGATGCCCGATATTAGTCTTCACCGAGCCCATCAGAAGTGGCCGCGCGGATTTCCGCTCCCGGCAGAGCGCCCCCGCTATGGCTCGCACCTCGATAGGATCCCCGAGAGACGTGCCCGTGCCGTGCGCCTCGACGTAGTCGATGTCGGCCGGGGCCAGGCCGGCATCGTCGAGCGCCGCCCGTATTACGGCCTCTTGGGCTGGTCCGTTGGGTACGGTCAGCCCCCCGCTGCGCCCGTCCTGATTGATTGCGGAGCCCCGGATGATGGCCAGCACCGGGTCGCCATCGGCGATGGCGCTGTCAAGCCGCTTGAGGACAAGAACGCCGCAGCCTTCGCCGCGCGCGAACCCGTCGGCAGAGGCATCGAATGTCTTACAGCGCCCGCCAGGCGCGAGCATGTGGGACTTGGTGAGCGAGATGGTCGTTTGTGGCGCACAAATGACATTGACGCCGCAGGCGAGGGCGACCCGGCTCTCGCTCGCGCGCAGGCTGCGGCAGGCTAGGTGCATAGCGATCAGCGAGGAAGAGCAGGCCGTGTCGACCGTCAATGCAGGCCCCTGCAGGCCCAAGCAGTAGGCGATCCGCCCCGCAGCAACGCTTGGCGCATTGCCGGAGGCCAGATAAGCGTCGATGGCGCCGTCGCCTCTGCCCAGCAGCCGTGTGGAGTATTCGGTGTTGCACAGGCCCACGAACACGCCGGCAGGCGTGCCGAAAAGGGAATCTGCGGACAGGCCTGCCCGTTCCAGTGCCTCCCATGACACCTCGAGCAGCAGGCGCTGCTGGGGGTCCATCGTCTTCGCTTCGCGTTGGGAGATGCCGAAGAATGCGGCATCGAAACCGGCGACGGAATCCAAGAAGCCGCCCGTGCGCACGGAGATGGCGCCAGGCACATCGGGGTCGGGGTCGAAATAAGTTTCCGCATCCCAGCGATCGGGCGGTATCAGCCGGATCGCGTCGCGACCTGCCGCTAGGAGATCCCAGAAAGCTTCGGGACCGTCCGCGCCGCCCGGGAAGCGGCAAGCCAAACCAATGATAGCGACGGGCGCGCGCGATTGGGCTTCCAAAGCAGCTATTGTTTCCTGCTGCTCAAGAGCCAGCAGCAGAAGCTGTTTTTGGCTGAGCCGGCTGACACGATCCAGGAATTCTTTCATATCAGATCTTCAACCCGTATTTTGCACGCAGCCGGCGATCGACCTCATCGTCGGACAGGTCCTGCACGTTCGCGACAAGGTTTTGCGGCGCGGCGGCTTCCGAAGGCTCGGCCCCCCCCCAGCAGTCCTGCATAATGAAGTCTGTGAGTGTATCGATCGTCGGGTAATCGAAGAGGAGCGTGGCAGGGAACGGGCGGCCGAGTGCCGTCCCCAGCACATTGCGCAACTCGACAGAGAGCAGGGAGTTGAGGCCGAGGTCACCGAACGGCACCTGAGGATCGACGGGACGGCCCGCGTCCATGCCAAGAGCCTTGAGCAGGCGGTCCCGGACGAAATCGGAGATCATCCGCCTGCGACGCGGCGGCGGGGCTTCTTCGACCTCGCGCCGGAAGTTTCTCGCCGCCGTCTCCGTTGAGGACTGCGTCACGGCCAGGGCCGCAGTTTTCCCGCCGATGTCCGATAGCAGGGCTGCGTGAACGCCTGGCCCGATCTGCCGCCGGTAGCGCTCCCAATCGATGGGAAGCACCGCAGCCTGAGCCGTTTCTTTTTGCAACAGCCACTCGAAAGCAGCAAGGCCTTGTGATGGAGAAAGGAAGCCAACGCCGAGGCCTGCGAGCTGATCTGCGAGTCCTGCGGCTGCCCCGACCTCGCTCCAGGCGCCCCAGTCGATGCTCAAGCCGGGCAGTCCGAGGCCGCGGCGATGGTGCGCCAATTCGTCGAGATACGCGTTCGCGGCCGCGTGGTTGGCTTGGCCCGCGGCTCCGAGAACGCCAGCGATCGAGGAGAACAGCACGAACCAGTCGAGCGGGTCGCTTCGGGTCAGCCGATCGAGCAAGGCCGTGCCCTCCACCTTCGGCGCCAGAACGCGGCGGAAGTTTTCCGCGTTCTGCTGCAGCAACGCACCGTTGGCCAGAACGCCGGCTGCGTGCAGGACGCCGCGCAACGGGGGACCCTCGGACCTCAGGCGCGCGAGCACCGCGGCGAGAGCGGGCTCCTCTGTTACGTTCGCGGCCTCAACAACCACGACCGTGCCGGTTTGCCGGATCTCGTTAAGCTCCTGCTCGGCCTCCTCACTGGAGCCGCGCCGTGAAAGGAGCACCAGCTTGCCAGCCCCACGCTCGGCGAGATATCTGGCCACCTTCAGTCCGAGGCCTGAAAGCCCGCCTGTGATCAAATAAGTTCCATCACGGCGAGCCACGTTCACTGCGTGGGGGATGTGTCTCACGACGATGCGCCCGACGTGCCCGGCACGTGCCATAAGCTGGAATGCCTCGGCGACATCCTCCAGCGGGAAGACATGACGAGGCAGTGGCGCCAGCCGACCTCCGGCAAGGTCCGCCGCCAGCCGTGCAAACAGGTTCCCGATCAGCGCGGGTTCACGGGCCGCGGTTTCGCCCCAGTCAATGATGTCGTATTGGATGCTCCGCCCAAGTGCGTCCACCCATTCGTGGCTCTTGATGCCCCTCTTGCCGATCTCGACGAAACGACCGCCATCCGCGATTGCCCGGAAGCTCGGTTCCACAAGGTCGCCGCCTAGCGAGTTGAGCACCACGTCGGCTCCACGGCCGCCGGTCACATCGAGGACCTCCGCCGCGAAGGCTGCGCTTCTTGAAATCCAAGACGTGCTCGACACCCAGGCCACGCAGCATCTCGCGCTTGTCCGGAGTGCCGGCCGTGGCGATGACCCGTGCGCCGAGGCGATGCGCGATCCGGACGGCCGCGAGGCCCACACCGCCCGCCGCCGCGTGGATGAGGACGGTCTCACCAAGCGCGAGGCGCGCGATGTGATCGAGACAGAAGCTAGCTGTCAGGAAGGCGATGGGGAAGCTCGCACCCTCCTCCGGGCCGATCTGCTCTGGCCGGCGTTGCACCAGTTCGGCGCGCGCCACGACCTGTGAAGCGAAGGCGCCACCGGTCACGGCCATCACCGCATCGCCGGGGGCCACGTGGCTCACGCCGGAACCCACCGCGACCACGCGGCCTGCGCATTCGGCGCCCAGTAGGCCGGGATCGCCGGGATAAAGTCCAAGCGCGTTCAACACATCCTTAAAATTTAGCCCCGTTGCTTCGACGGCGATCTCCACTTCGCCCGGGCCTGGGTTCCTGCGCTCCAGCGCGAGCCGCTCGAACGCTTCGATGGAACCCGGGCGAGCTGTAACCAGCCGCCAGGGCGCAGATGGAGCGGCCGGCGGCGTTGCCGGGCGACAGCGTCGCAGCCGTGCGACTGCGCGCTGGCCAGCGCGAAGCGCGAGGTCCCGCTCGTCCGTCTCCACGAGGAGATCTTTTGCCAGCGCTTCGAAGCTCCCTGCGTCGACGTCGACGCAGGTGCAGCGCAGTTCCGGATGCTCCAAGGCGAGCGACCGGCCGAGACCCCACACCGGTGCCTGCAGCGGGGCCAGAACGCGATCAAGCTCGCAAACCTTTTGCGCATTACGCGTCAGGACCCAGAGGCAGGGCACCGGCGTCCGGGTGAGGAGCGCTTGCGCGAGATGCATCGTACTCACGACCCCGCGTGCATTAGCATCTTCCGGCGACGCGGCGGCATCGGTGTCGAGCGACCAAGCATGCACCACGCCGTCAGGCAGCTGTCCAGCTGCGGCGAGCTCGTCGAAGAGCCTCCTGAAATCCCCGGGCGAGGCTGGGTCCAGCCGCACGAGGTCGCCGGTCCGGCCGTAGGTTCCCGGCCGGGCGACGAGGCAGGTCTCGCCGCGCTCGCGAAGGCGGGCGGTCAGCTCGGCCGCGGCACCACCTTCGTCCTCGAGCACGAACCATGAGCGCGCGGCGGCGCGTGCCAAGAAGATGCATTGCCGGGAAAGCGCGCCCGCCTCCGCGGCTTCCAGCGGAAGAGTAGCCACAGACCCGAAGCCGCACTGGCCAAGCAGTTCAAGCCAGGCCGGGCGCGACAAGGTAGGGTAATCCGGACGCAGTGCGACATCGCTGAAGGCCCACCAGCCCTCCGTGAGGCCGACGGTCAGGTCGAACCAGCGTTGAGGCTCCGTCACCTCGATCATTGCCAGGAGGCCGCCAGACGCGATCAGGCCTCGCAGCCGCCGCATCGTGGCCCGCAGGTCGGCGGTAGCGTGAATGACGTTCGAAGCAATGACAAGGTCGAATTTGCGTCCGGCGAAGCCCTGCTGCGCGGGATCGCGCTCAAGGTTCAATGTTTCAAAGCGTATCGTCCTTGTGGAGCCGAACCGTTCCCGGGCCCGCGCTACAAAGAGGGGCCCGATGTCGGTGAAAGTGTAGTCGACGTCCCGGGGCAGCCGCGGCAGCACATGCGCGGTGGTGCCGCCAGTCCCTGCGCCGACTTCCAGCACGCGAAGAGGCCGTCCTGCAGCGCGGGCGGCGGCGATTGCTTCGGCAATTTGCCCCATCAGGCCGTTAAACAGCCGGGCAGGAGGGCTGTCGCGATAGAGGCGCTCGGCGTTTTCAGTCGAGCCGCCCGGAAACAGCAGGTCTGCCTCGTCCTGTTGGCCACGCAGCGCCGCCGCGAAATGTGGCGCAACGCGAGCCGTCATTTCGAGCTCGGCCTGGATGGCAGGCTCGCCGGCCAGTAGATTGCTCGCCTCAGCGTCGACGTCCACGGCGCGGGGGGTGCGGAGCACGCGCCAGCCGTCGCTGTCTTTCACCAGGACGCCGGCTTCCTCGAGGATCATCAAAAGTCGCGAGAACAGGCGGCGGTGGCGTGGTACGATCCCGACCTCCTCGGCCAGGCCCGTGCGTGCAAGGGCGCGTCCCGGCTCCAGGTTCATCCCTAATTGCGCCATCGTCCGCGCGGCGAAGTCGGCGCAAAGCTTCTCAAGCTTCTCGCTCGCTCTGTCGTGCGCAGCAATCCCGGCCTCGCGTGACAGCGCCGGGAGCGCGGCGGCGGCGCCTGCCGCTAGTGCAGCGGGATCAAGGACGGCGTGTTCGGGGGCAGCCGGCGGGGCGGGCTGCCATGAAAGCTCGTAGAGGCAGTCCCCGAGCCAGCGTGAGCCGCGCCGTGCCAGGGCATCTCGGTCTACGTGCTTTAGCTGAACGTCGCTCAGTGTGGCCAGGAGCGCGCCGTCAGGCGCAAAGGCGGTCACGTCGGCATGCATGATCCCGCCGGCGCCAGCCCGGACGCAGACGTGGCTGAAACATCTGTCTCGCGCCTCGCTGTAGACGACGAACGCGCCGATACCAATTGGAAGGTGGAGGCTCGCGCCTGGCATGGCCGCAGCTGCCACCTGCAGACAGCCATCGAGGAGGACCGGGTGGATGGCGTTGCCGGGGTGATCGGCGGCGAACTCGCTGAGGATGACCTCGCCCAAGGCTTCCGACGCGCCTCTGCGGACCATCCGGACCGTTTGAAATCCGCTGCCGAACTGAAGCCCGAGCGCCTCGAAACTCTCATAGAGCTGCGTCACCGGAACATCCGCGACGCATGCGGACTGCGCAGCGGCCAGACCGGAAGCAGGCGCTATCCCTTTCCTGAAGGCCAGCCGGCCGGACAAGTGCAGCGTCCAGTCAGCTCGGGCCTCTCCGCCAAGGCTCATTACGCGAACGCGGAAGGCGTCTTTTCCCTCTGGATCGAGGATCGTCTGCACGATCCTCATGCTCCCATCGTCATCGAGAAGCATCGCCTCGCCGATCGAGACGTCCTCTACCACGAAGGGTTTTTCTGGATGCAAGATGCGCGCCGCGCCGGCTATGACCGCGAGATAGACGGTGGCGGGCAGCACGATCCGGTCCAGCACACGGTGCTGGCGTACGAATGCAGGCTGGTCGGCTCCAAGAGAGGTCTCGAAGACCGTGCTCTCTGTTGCGAGCCGCAGTCGCGTGCCGGGCAGCGTGCCGGGAGTTGCCGCGCAAGCCGTGTGGGAGCGGGCCGGTTTCGGGCTGAACCAGTGCCGCTCCGGCCGTATGGGATGGCCGGGCAGATCGATCACCCGTCCGCCGGGCTCCACTTGCGACCAGTCGACAGGCGCCCCGGCGAGGTATGCCTGGGCGAGGCTATCTAGCATTTGCTCCCAGTCTGGCCGCCCCTTGCGCAGCGATGGAAGGAGCAGGGGTGTTTGTCCATCAAAGGCCGCGGCGGCAAACGAAAGCAGCGCCGGGTGGGGCCCGATCTCGATGCAAATGCCGGGCTTCGTCTCGGCGAGTGCTCGAAGGCCCGCACCGAACTGGACAGGCTGGCGCATGTGGTCACGCCAGTATGTGGGCCGGGCAATCTCCGCCGCAGTGACGCTGCGCCCGGTGAGGTTCGAGATCAGCCTCAGCCGCGGCTCGGCAAAGCGAGTGCGCGCAGCCTCACGCTCGAATTCGGGCAGGACAGGGTCGACCAGGGCGGAGTGAAAGGCGTGCGAGACTGGCAGTCGATTCCACTTCACCCCCTCCTCGCATGCCAGCCTTTGGCATACAGTCTCGACTGCGGCCGAAGGACCGGAGATCACGGTCTGCGCCGGGCCGTTTACAGCGGCGATGGAGATTTCCAGCCCGCTTTTCTGAATGGCTTCCGCAACGGCGACCTCTTGGGCGAACACGGCCGCCATGCCGCCACCGGGAGACAGAGTTTGCATGAGTCTGCCGCGTGCTGCAATCAGGCGGAGAGCATCGGGGAGATCGAGGACGCCAGCCACCGTGGCAGCGACATACTCGCCTACTGAGTGCCCGATTACCACGTTCGGTGAAAGACCCCACGATCGCCAGACCTCGGCCAGGGCATATTCCACGGCGAACAGAGCTGGCTGTGTGTTCTCGGTGCGGTCGAGCAGCCCGGCTACGTTCGAGAACAGCACGTCGGTGAGCGACCCGCCGAGATGGGGGCGCAGGAGCGTGTTGCAGCAGTCGAGCGCCTCACGGAAAGCCGGGCAGTTCTCGTACAACTCCTTGGCCATGCCCTGATACTGCGAGCCTTGTCCGGTGAACAGGAAGGCGATGCGGGGCGGGTCGCGTCGCGTCACGTGACTCTGGAGAACCCCCTTCACGGGCCGTCCCGATGCCAGCCCGCTCAGGGCCTCTGCTGCCTCCTTCGTGGTGCGGGCGAGGATGGTGGCGCGGTGGCTGAACTGCGCCCTGCCGCGATTGGCGGTGCGCACGACGTCCTGCAGGGCAAGGTCCGGGCTGCCTTGCAGCCGCGCCGTAAAGAGCCGGACAGTCTCGGCGAGCGCATCCGCGTCGCGCGCTGACAGAGCCAGCAGGCGCGCGCGCCCGGTTTCTGCGGGGTTGGCCTTGTCCGGCGCTTCCTCTATTACCAGATGGGCGTTCGTGCCGCTGAAGCCGAAGGCGCTAACGCCTGCGATTCGGCGACCGCCAATCGGATCCCAGGGCTTTAACTGAGTGGGCACTGTGATTGGCAGATCAGCCCATGAAATGTGAGGGCTTGGAGTTTTGAAATGCAAGTGCGCTGGCAACTCGCGATGCAGCAGGGCGAGCACCACCTTGATAAGTCCCGCTATTCCGGCCGCCGCCTCGATATGCCCGATGTTCGTCTTGACTGATGCGATCTGCAACGGCTGCGTTGGTTGACGGCCTGGGCCGAAAACATTGCCGAGCGCACGTACTTCTATGGGATCGCCGAGTTGCGTGCCCGTGCCGTGGCACTCGACGTAACCTATGTCTTCAGGGGCGACACCGGCGCGGTCAATCGCCATCCGAATGACGGCTTCCTGCGCAGGTCCGTTAGGAGCGGTAAGTCCTCCGCTTGGACCATCCTGGTTAACCGCACTTCCAAGCAACACCGCAAGAATCCGATCGCCATCTGCCCGAGCGTCGGTCAGCCGCTTTAACGCCAAGACACCGGCGCCTTCGCCGCGTGCAAAACCATCTGCGGCAGCGTCGAAAGTCTTGCAGCGGCCGTCCGGCGCTAACATACGAGACTGCGAGAACGCGACAAACAAGTCCGGCGACAGCATGATGTTCGCGCCGCCCGCCAATGCCATGCGGCAGTCACCTGAACGTAGTGCCTGGCAGGCAAGGTGAACGGCAACCAGGGAAGATGAGCAGGCGGTATCGATTGTCACGCTCGGCCCCTGCAAGCCCAGCAGATATGAAATGCGGCCCGAAGCCATGCTGTGTGCGACACCGGAGGCGTAGTGCGCGTCGATCAGCGCGGAATCTTGTGCATGCAATTGCACGTAATTATAGTCCGAGCTGCACAAACCGAAGTACACCCCGGTCGCAGAGTTCGTCAAACGATCCGGCGCCAGCCCAGCGTGCTCGAGGGCTGCCCAGCTTATTTCCAGCAACAATCGTTGCTGCGGGTCCATCCCGTTGGCTTCGCGCGGGGAGATCCCGAAGAGGGCCGCATCAAATTGGTCGACGTTGCCGATGAATCCTGCCTCGCGCACTGCAATCTTGCCGGGAACGCCGGGATTGGGATCGAAGTATGCGTCGATATCGAAACGCTCAGCAGGCACGCATTGCATTGCATCCCTGCCACATTGCAGCAGATCCCAAAAAGCCGCCAGGTCAGGGGCGCCCGGAAATCGGCAAGCCATGCCAATTACGGCAATCGGCTCTCGTCCCGCAGCCTGCGCCTCGGCGAGCCGAACCTGCGCGTCTTCCAGCGCTAAAAATGCTCGCTTCAAAGGCGACAACTGGGGCGGGAAGTCGACGGTTGCAAAGGCGTCGTTGTTGCTCTGTTTCATCGCGCACCCAGCCGACTGAGAAGCATTGCCTCTACTTCGGTTTCGCTCATTTCCGCGAGCTGGCTTTCATCAAGGCGAGTACTTGGCGAAGCATTCGGACGCTCGCTCGCGGAATTCGCTGCTGCCACGGGCGGTGCTGAAGATAATGCTGCCATGTGATCAAGCAGATGCGCCGCCAATGCTTCGATCGTCGGAAAGTCAAACATCAGCGTTGCCGGAAGCGGTTTGGCAAAGCCAAGTCCCGCGCCGAGCAGATTGCGTAACTGGACTGCCATCAGCGAATCAAGTCCGAGATCCATCAATCTGTCGTGGCGGCCCGGCGCTTGGGCCGCGTCCAGGTGCAGCACTCGCATGATGTGTCCTCTCACAAAATTTCGCATGAGCTCCAGCTGCTCATCGGGTAGTGCCTGTGCCAACTGTCCGGTGAATACAGTGGACGAGGAACTCGCTGTCGCCTCGCGCCTCACCGAAAGCAGGCCGCCCAAACTCTCCTTGGTAGGCTCATCGGAAAACAACCCTGCGCTGGCTCGAGCGTCCGCTCCAGCATCACCAGCGACCCAAGCAGCGATCACGCGCTGACCCAATTGGGCGGTGCTGCAATCGTCGGGTGGCCACGCGCCGGCCGCGTCAAATCCTGCCTCGCGGACTGCGCGTACCCAGGCGGCCGGCGGCAGCAGCGGACTGCCGTCGCGAAGATCGTCGGCGAAGTGTTGCCAGCCTTCGATGAGCCCTGTTGAAATGTCGAACCACGCCAAATGTTGCGTCGTTTCGATCAGAAGCAAAGTCCCGCCGGGCGCCAGCAGCATTTGGATTTTGCGCAACGATTCCCGTAAGTCACGACTGGCATGCACAGCATTTGCTGCAACAATCAAATCAAATGATTGAGGCGTAAAGCCCTGTGCGGCCGGGTCGCCCTCCAGATCGAATTTCGCAAAACGTAAAAATGGCAGCTCGCCAAATTTCTTATGAGCCTGATCGAGAAAAGCCGAGGTTACATCGGTGAACCAATAGGTCGTCAACTGAGGGTTAAACAATGGGATCAAAGATGACGAAGTGCTACCGGTTCCCGCGCCGATCTCAAGCACGCGCATCGCGGAGTGCGCCCCGCGACTAGTGATGAGGGCTTCGACTGCGCCAGCTGCAAGCGAATTGAAGTAGCGCATTGGCGCCGAGAAGGAGTATAGGTTTTCGGCTAACTCAAATGACCCGTCGGGGAAAAGTGTTTCAAGCGGACTTTCTTTGCCCGTTACAACTGAATACAGCAACCGCCCGCAATGCTCGATGTAGTCGAGAAGCGGTTGGTCATTAAGCCGCAATCGGACAGCGTTCAGACATGCTTCAAGATCCGGCTCCTGGAGAGGATGCTCGCAGACATACGCATCGCCATCTTTGC
This sequence comes from uncultured Alphaproteobacteria bacterium, assembly GCA_963833565.1. GTDB lineage: Bacteria > Pseudomonadota > Alphaproteobacteria > Rhizobiales > Rhodomicrobiaceae > Rhodomicrobium. The sequence goes on along the minus strand of CAWHYO010000033.1, from coordinate 40,182 downwards.
GTAACGCATTTGATTTCGCCATGAGCTGAAGCCAACGCTCAATCAAGCGAATGTACATCCGCGGCGCTCCAAGCCGCTGCTGCACATCGCTGCAGTTGGCACGCTCGCCTGATTTGCAGAAGATACCCGCGGCGCGAAGTGCTGTAAGGGCATGGGCTGTTGTGAGCCGCTCCAAACTCGCCCACTTTTCTGCGTAACCGGTGAGGTCTAGGCCAACCGGCGCCTGCTGCGCCTGTCGTGTCAGTGCCGCGGAAACGCGCTCCCAGCAGCTAGAGAGCTCACCCGCTGCGGCATGGAGAGAAGGTGAAGTCCAGTCGATCCAATGACGGCGACGCTGAAATGGAGTTGTAGGGGCTGTGACCGGTCGCCTGTCGTAAGGCCGGTCGAATTCTCGCCAGTCAATCCTTGCGCCATCAGCATAGAGGTGCTGCATACTATCCAGGAGATTGGTCCAGTCAGATGCATCCCGGCGCAGTGAGGCGAGCCATTTGACCGTGGTGTCCGAGCTTGCCCATTCGGCTGCCATGCCAAGCAGGACGGGATGTGGGCCGACCTCGATAAAATGCGTAACCCCGTGCCTCAACGCTGCGCGAATACATTCCTCGAAGCGTACCGGCGCTCGCATCTGCTGAAGCCAGTAAGAACTGTTGGCTAGCTCGTCTGGCTGAGCAATCCGGCCGTGCAGGTTTGAAATGATAGTGTGACTCGCCGGCCTGAAATTTACGCGTGCCAACGCCTCCGCAAATGGAGTGAGAGCCGGCTCAATCAAGGGAGAATGAAACGCCTGTGACACTCGCAATGGCTTACAGCGAATTGCCCGGGCTGACTGATGAGCGGTCAGTTTGTCTATTTCGCTGCGCACGCCACTCACGACCACATGCTGAGGTCCGTTATACGCAGCGATCGAAACTTCCAGGCCAAGTGCAGCAATTTGCTCCAGCACAGTCTCCGCGGTTGCAAAAACCGATGCCATAGCTCCGTCGCAGGGCAAGGCCTGGGTTAACCTGCCTCGCTCGACTATGAGGCGTAGGCCGTCAGACAGTGGCATTACATCTGCGGCACATGCTGCAGCGTATTCACCCAGGCTGTGCCCGATCATGACCGATGGCTCGAGTCCCCACGAGCGCCAGAGCCGTGCAAGCGCCACTTCAATGGCGAAAAGTGCGGGCTGCGCGAAGGCCGTCTCATTGATGCAGTCAGGGCTGTTATACAGCGTGCCCATGAGATCGAAGGATTGATCAAGTATGCTGGCGCACTCGTCAATCACGCCGCTGAACAAAGGAGACGTTTCGTAGAGGTGGCGCGCCATCCCATGATACTGCGCGCCCTGGCCAGTGAACAGGAAGCCGATCACAGGCAGCCGTTTGCCAACCAGCCCGGCCACAACACTTGGGTGCGGCACACCGGAAAGGAATGCGGAAAGACCAGCGTCAAAGTCAGCTGCTTTCGCGCCATGAACTGTAACTCGGCACTGCTGGTGCACGCGACCGGTGTTGGCGGTGAAGCACAAGCCGGCCACCGGAGAGCCGTCAACTAATGACACGCGAAATCGATTGGCGGTATCCGCCAATCCGGCCTCGTCGCGCGCCGAGAGCGTCAATACATGCAAGGGCCGCTCGATGCAGCCGCGATGGTCGGGAAGATTTGGTGCCTCTTCGAGGATTACATGCGCATTGGTGCCGCTGAAGCCAAACGAACTGACACCTGCCCGCGCCGGCTCCTCGTGCTGCGGCCAGGGCTGTAGTTCTGTGGTCACGCGTACCCGAAGTGATGGCCAGTCGACCAAAGGATTGGGACTTCTAAAATGCAGGTGAGGAGGGATGCTGCGATGACGCAGGGCCGCGATGACCTTTATAAGCCCGGTGATGCCCGCTGCGGCTTCGAGATGGCCGAAGTTTGTTTTGCATGAGCCCACCAGGAGCGGCTGTTCAGGGAGGCGCTGCTCGCCGAACGCAGCCGCAAGTGCCTGCAGTTCAATGGGATCACCAAGGGAGGTACCGGTGCCGTGCGCCTCGACATAGTCGACCTGTGAGGGCGAGATGCGCGCATTCGCAAGGGCTGCTTGGATGACTGCCTCTTGCGCCGGCCCGTTTGGCGCGGTCAGGCCATTACTGCGGCCATCTTGGTTGACAGCCGAGCCGCGTATCAGCGCGAGCACGCGCTCTCCCCTGGCGCTTGCATCGCTTAGCCGCCGGAGGACGATTGCCGCCGCCCCCTCGCCGCGGCCATAACCATCCGCTGCTGCATCGAAAGTCTTGCAGCGGCCATCGGCGGACAGCATTCGCGCCTTGGTGAAGGCGATGTGCGCGTCGGGAGAAAGCATCAAGTTTACGCCGCCGGCGAGCGCCAGATCACACTCGCCGCGTCGCAGCGCTTGGCAGGCGATGTGCACGGCAACGAGCGAGGCCGAACACGCCGTGTCAACCACGATCGCGGGTCCTTGAAGGCCGAGCAGATAAGCGAGGCGGCCTGCAATCACGCTGAAGCTGCCACCCGACCCGGCGTAGGCGTCGATGTGATCACGCGATGCGAACAACATTCGCCCGTAATCGCTGTTTCCAACGCCAAGGTAGACGCCGGTCGCGCTACGTTCGAGAGTGTCGGGCGCGATCGCAGCATTCTCGAGCGCCTCCCATGCAACCTCTAGCATCAGGCGTTGCTGCGGGTCCATGCTGGCTGCCTCACGCGGCGCAATCCCGAAGAACCTCGCATCGAAGCCTGCAACATCGTCCAGAAACCCCCCAGTTGCGGTGCACATGGCGCCAGGACGATCGGGGTCCGGGTCGTAGTATGTACGGGCGTCCCAACGATCCCCAGGTACTTCCCGAACCGTGTCAGTCCCCTCGCTCAGAACTCGCCAAAGCGATGCTTCATCAATCACACCGCCCGGAAGCCGGCAGCCTAGACCGATAATCGCGATTGGTTCAGCAGCGGCGCGCTCGAAAGCCGTGAGCCGGGCACGCAAATCGCGGATCTCAAGGAGCGCCCGTTTTGTCGGCGACAGCGCCGTTTCATCTATCGAGGTTGCGCTCATGTTTTGCCACCCACTGCGTTAAGTTCGGCCAAAAGGAGGGCCTCGGCCTCAGCTTCGGACAATGCACCGATGGCTGTGGCTTCTCTTTGAACCGAAGACGCCACAGCTGCTTCAGCCGGAAATAGGATTTTCTCCAGATATTCCGCGATCGAGTTGAGCGTCGGATGGTCGAATGCCAGGGTTGCCGGCAGCTTGCATTCGAACAAACGCGCCAGGGCATTGCGCAACTCGACCGAGCCGAGAGATTGAGACCGTACTCGCGCAGGGGGCTGCCTACCTCAATCTCAAAGTCGCTGTCATGGCCAAGAATGCGCAAAGCCGATGCGCGAGACTGCTCGACAAAAAAACCTCGCCTAGCCGATGGCGCCAGATCCCTGAGCTGCAGCAAAGCTGACGGCGAAGCCCCGGTCTCCTTTATAGGTTCGTCTGCTTTCTCCGAAAGCATCCTTGCAATGGGGAGGTTGTGCATCGCCGGTGTCTTCCAATCGACTGATACGACCGCAACCTCGGCCATCCGCGACGCTATAGCCGTTGCGAGCGCCGAGAGGGCTGCGTCTGCTGCCATTGGTCTGATCCCCTGCGATCGCAGGCGCGATACATTCCGCGAACTTTCTTTCGCCGCCATGCCGACATCGCGCCACGGCCCCCATTGCACACTTGTCGCAGGCACGCCGGCGGCGCGCAGAGCATGGCAAAAAGCATCGAGGTAAGCATTTGCGGCGCTGTAAGACGACTGCCCCGGCGAACCGAATATGCCGGTCGCTGACGAGTAGCAGACAAAGAAATCCAACTGCTCGCCCCGAGTTTGCCCTGCCAGCCCCAAAGCACCCAGAACCTTGGGAGCTAGCACACGCGACGCGCGCGCCCAGTTCTGCTCGAGTATTACGCCGTCATCCAGCACACCGGCGGCATGGACTATTCCGCGCAACCGGTGTCCTCGTTCCGCTATGCGGCGGATCATCTTCGCGAGATCGACGTCGTTTGTGATATCCAGGGTCTCGGTCCAAACCGTGGCCCCTGCTTCCCGCATCCCCGCAATAGCGGCGATCGTGGCCTCATCCGGTAAGCTTCGGGCCGCCAGCACCACGTTCCTGGCGCCGCGCGCAATCATCCAACGAGCTGTCTCCAAACCAAGCCCGCCAAGGCCGCCACTTATGAGGTAGCAGCCATCGGAACGCAGTTCCAGAGCGGGAGATGCGGAGGCTTCGTGCGTCAGTACAATCTTGCCGGTATGCTGCGCCTGAGCCATGTGCCGGAATGCTGATGCCGCCTCCCCAAGCGGCCAACACCTTGTCGGCAACGGCTGCAACGCGCCTTCCGCAAGCAAAGCCGACATCTCGGCTAATAGCTCAGCGATCTTGGCCGGTTGCTCCACTGCGATATCTGCAAGGTCGAAAGCTTGGTAGACAATATCCGGGCGCAAACCTGCAATGTCATCGGAAGACCGGATATCACGCTTCCCTAGCTCCAGGAAGCGGCCGCCGGGTGCAAGTACATCAAGAGACCGCGAAGTGAACTCGCCGGTGAGCGAGTTCAGCACGACCTGAACCCCCTCCCCACCAGTAATACGGCGGATTTCGTCTGCAAAATCCAATGTCCGGCTGTCCATCACGTGGGCAACGCCCAAATGCTTGAGCAGGCGCCGCTTCTGCGGCGTACCGGCTGTTGCGAAAACCTCGGCGCCGGCTCGCAACGCAATTTGGATCGCTGCCATACCGACGCCGCCTGCGCCGGCATGCACGAGGACCCGTTCGCCGGTTTCTAGCAAGGCAAGCGTTTTTAAAGCGAACATCGCAGTTAGAAATGCGATCGGAATTCCTGCCGCCGTCCTCGTATTAATCCCTGGCGGCAATGCGACAGCCCGGCGGGCATCCACGATGACACGTGAAGCAAAGCTTCCTATCGCGAACGCCATCACTTGATCACCGACGGCGAAGTGCTGCACGTTCGCACCCACTCTCCGTACCCTGCCGGCACATTCGCCACCGAGCGGCATAGGTGTCCCCGGCATTATACCGAGCGCGTTCAATACGTCCCGAAAATTCAGGCCTGTAGCTTCGACCTGGATTTCGATATCGTCAGGCCCGGGTTCTTCAGGCTCCAATGGCCGTAGCGCTAACCCCTCGAGCAAACGACTAGCGTCGGTAACGAGTTGTACACCGCGACCACCGGACACACCCTCGGGCTGCACCGACTTAAGGCGCGCAAGACGGCGCACATACCGCGTGCCGTCGCGCCAGGCGACCTCCGGTTCGGCGCTTCCAGCAACGGAGATCTCCTGCATTAAACTTGCAACGGCCCCGTCGATATCAGTACCGGATCTCGGATCAAGATCGACGCAGGTGATGCGAAACTCCGGGTGTTCTGCTTCGAGCGACCGCGCAAAACCGCTTTGTAACGCCTGCACCGGCATAACCTGCGACGGAAAGCCTGAAACCATTCTCGCGCCTTGGCTAACGAACCACAGAGGGGGCGCGCTCCTATCATCACGCAGCAGTGCCTGCGACAGATCCAGCGAGCTAGCCATGCAGATCTCTGCTGCTTGCTCCGTTGCACCGGCTGAAGCAAAGGCGGAGGCTTCAGCGTCGACATTCCAGCAATGGATCACACCGGACCAGCCTTCGACCGGCTTCGCATCTCGAACCAGCCGCGCGAAATCGTTAGCCGAACCGGCCCGCACGCACCATTCTCCTGCCCTATTGGAGAATTGCTCGGCTGCACGAGCAACGACGACCTTGGCGCCCACTGAGCGCAAGCGTTCGCTCAAACGCTCACCAATGCCCGCCCGATCGGCAAGAACCAACCAGGTGCCAGACGGCAGTCTCTCTGTCACTAAGTTCGCATGAGCCAGCCACTCCGAGTGGTAAACGGCTGCGACATCGGGGTGAGAGGATGCGAATTGATCAATAGTGATCTGAGCAATTCGTAAGCCATCGATCTGGAGAAGTTTATCGCCACTATCGTCGGTCACTACAATGTCGGCTTTCAGCGATCTGTCGGTGCCAGACTGCAGCATCACGTGGCTCCAGAGGCGGCCAGCCGGACTGCGCCTGAATACAATGGAGTCGTATCCGCTCGGAACGCATATCGTGCGTTCGGGTCCTGAAGGAAACAACGCTAGTATCGGCTGAAGGCAGGCGTCGAGCAGCGCCGGATGAGCACAATAAGCACCCTGCGTCGCGACGGCATTGGGCGCAGCAATTTCTGCCAACAATTCGGTGGCCCTGTATTGAAGACGCCGCACTGCCCTGAATAGCGGTCCGAACTGAATGCCCCGCTCCGCATACAACGAGTAAAGTGCCTCTCCTTCCATGGCTAGCGGACACCGCGCCTTTACTGCTTCAAGATCAACCCTTTGTGGCGCCGGTTGCACCATGTGCATCACCGAACCAGATGCGTGAAGAGTCCATTCCCCTTCCGGCTGCGTCACGCTACTACTGAGAATCTTGAAATCGAACCATTCGCCCGCCGGCGTGGTTGCGCATTGGATTGTCAAACTCTGCCCGTCCGCGAAACGCAGGGGCTCATGCAGAAAGAGATCGCGCACCGACAGGGCCGTGCGATCCGATGCTCTCCCCACGGATGATAAAGCCATTTCTATATAGGCCGTCCCCGGCAGAACCGGCGTACCAAGAATTGAGTGGTCAGTTATAAAATCAGGGAAGGCCGTCGATATCTGTGATTTGAATAGCGGTCCCTTGAGCACCTGGGACACAATGCGACGGCCCAGGAGAGGGTGACCCTGTTCTTTTCGCTGCGGAGCCGGAGCGGTCCTCAGCCAATGGCGTGTCCGCTGCCACGGATAGAGGGGCAAAGCAACGCGAGAGCCGCCCTCCTTGAATATGGCGTCCCATCGTACGTTGACTCCGGCCGAATAAAGTGCCCCAAGAGCCATCTTCATCGTTTGGTTTTCCGGCCGGCGCCGGCGCATGCTTCCGACAATAGTGGTGGCCGCTGACCTGCGCTCGCATAATTGGGCGATCGAAGCACTCAAAACCGGATGCGGCGCCACTTCCACAAACGTGTCGATCCCTGAAGCAAGGACGGAGTTGATCGCTGCAGCAAACCGGACAGGCTGCCTCAAGTTGCGTCCCCAGTAGTCCGGATCCAGGCGGGCCCCCTCAATCGCAAGACCCGTTACAGTTGAGAAAATTGGAACCAATGCATCCGATGGCATAATTCCTTCGATGAGCCGCTTCAGTCTCGCCTCGAAGGGAGACATCTGCTGGCTGTGAAATGCATAATTGACCGGCAGCAATTCGTGCGAGATCTCGCGCTGCGTAAGTTGCTGCAACGTTGAAGCGAGGGCTTCAGCATCGCCCGATAGCACGCAAGACCGCGGGCCATTGATTGCAGCGAGCGACAGCAAGCCTTTGCTGTCACGGGCGATTTCGCTCGCCTCCTTCTCCTCAAGTTCTACCGAGGCCATTCGCCCTAAGCCGGTTGCTTCTTGCATAGTCTGCCCGCGCCGAGCTACCAGTCGAGCGGCATCCGGGAGCGAAAGGGCTCCAGCTACATGAGCAGCGGCGATTTCTCCAACGCTGTGCCCGACCACCGCTTCAGTGTTGATGCCCCAGCTTTTCCATAATGCGGCAAGCGCGACCTGAATCGCAAAAAGCGATGGCTGCGCAATCTCCGTCTCGTGAAGGCGTGATGCCGCCTCCGACCGATCAAGTTCAGTGAGCAAGGAGTCGCGCATGTACGGCTTCAGCGCGGCATCGCACGCGGCGAGAGCATCTGCAAAGACCGGCTCCGTTTGGCGCAACTGGCGCCCCATCCCCCACCATTGGGAGCCCTGGCCGGAGAAAACAAGGGCGATCCTCCGATCGTTCGGAGCACGACGACCACGCACGACTTTAAGGGCGTCATCACCTCGTGCGATCGCGTCCAGTCCTGTCTCCAACGCGCCGGCGTTATCACCGATCACGGCTGCACGGCAATCCAGGTGATTTCGATGAAGCGCTGCGGAATAGCAGATGTCCGTGACAGCATCCGGATCGGCGCGCAGTCGTTCACGGTAACGCGACGCCAGCGCTTGAAGCGCTTTGTCACACTGTGCGGAGATCACCAGAATGCTGGTCGCCGTAAGCCGGTCGTTTCGCCCGTCTGCCGCAGTGGAAGTCCTCTTCGAACGGCGTGTGGTTTCACTAACCGTTGACGCTGGCGGTTCTTCGAGCACGACATGAGCATTAGTGCCGCCGAATCCAAAAGAGCTGACGCCCGCAAAGCGAGGGCGAGTATCGCGGGGCCACGGCAGGCTTGCGGTAGGTATCTGGAAAGGATCGATTGCTGCGCCGAAGTTGGGATTAGGAGCCGTAAAGTGCAGATTGGCGGGAATGAGCTCATGCCGCATTGCCAGCAGCACCTTTATGAACCCAGCCATTCCAGCAGCTGCTTCCAGGTGCCCGATATTCGTCTTTACCGCACCCAGCACAACCCGGTTGTCCGCTGGGCGCTCACCAATGACTGCGGCCAGGGCCTCCACCTCGATCGGGTCGCCGAGCGCCGTGCCTGTACCATGCGCTTCGATATAGCTGATTTGATCGGGAGAGATCCCGCCCTTAGCGAGAGCTGACCGCACGACTGCCTGCTGGGCCAGCCCGCTTGGAGCCGTCAGCACGCTCGTGCGACCGTCCTGGTTGACCGCTGATCCACGGACGAGTTCGTGGATCACGTCGCCATCCGCAAGGGCGTCACTGAGCCGCTTGAGCACGATAACGCCGGCGCCCTCGCCTCGTACAAATCCGTTCGCACGTGCGTCGAACGTCTTGCAACGTCCATCTTCAGCGAGGAATCCCCACTTGGATAGCCCAATGGTGACTGCCGGTGACAGTATTAGAGTGACCCCTCCAGCTACTGCGATGCTGGACTTGCCCGAGCGCAGACTCTCGCAGGCCAGATGCACTGCGACCAGTGAAGCTGAGCATGCCGTGTCGACCGAAACGCTCGGGCCTCGCAAGTCAAGCAGATAAGACAGCCGGTTGGCAAGAATGGCGTGTGAGGCTCCTGTTCCCGTATAAGCATCGATTGCCTCGATTGCTCCGTATTGAGCGAGCCCATAATCGTTGTGGTAAGAGGCGACGAAAACACCGACTTGTTCTCCGGCCAGATGCGCCCGGGGTAAGCCGGCGTCATCAAGCGCTTCGTATGCGACCTCAAGGAAAAGCCGTTGCTGCGGGTCAAGATGTGCAGCTTCACGCGGCGAAATGCCGAAGAAGGATGCATCGAAGCCATCGACAGATTTGATAAAGCCGCCCCATCGGGACGTCATCTTACCGGGAGCCGACGGTTCGGCATCATAATAGTCCGCCCATGACCAGCGATCTTTCGGAACCTCGCAGATCGCATCGACACCGTCACGCAGCGTTTGCCAAAATTCGTCCGGGGATTCACCACCGGGGAAACGGCACCCAATGCCGATGATTGCCATCGGGTCCGCTCGCAGAAAAGACAGATCGGAACCTTCCTTGCGCACCTGTTGGGCGAGTAGTGCCAGCTTTATGGCGGAAAGGCGCGATAGGCGCTCGTCACGGATCATAACGGTCCCTTTGATTTGGAGACACGGAGAGCGTCAAGCGCCGCGTCTTCAGTAAGTTGTTCAACCTGCAGCAGGCGGTCTCCAACCCTGGTAGTCATCGCAGAGGCTGTTGCGGATGAGGGATTTCTGTCTCCCATCTTGCCACCAGTCGCGCTCTTGGATGGCTCAACCGAGGGTGCGGCTGTAGTATCAAGGCACGTCTGAAGGTAGCGAGCGAGTGCCGCAAGTGTCGGATAATTCCAAATAATTGTCGCCGATAAGCGCAAGGAAAGATCGCGCTCCAGCTTATGACGAAGCTCCAGCCCCATGATCGAGTTTAATCCGTACTCGCCAAGCGGACTGATCTAGATCGAGCTGAACATCACGGAGCTTGAGTATATCAACTACGTGACGGCCGACACGCCGTTGCATCATCGGGCGTCGCTGTGCGGCATCCGCTTGCCGATATTGCTTGATGAACGGAATTTCATCGGCATTCGTTCTCGCAGAGGACACTTCGAGGCCGGAGCTCTCCGAAAGGCATCGTAGGAGCGGCTGAACTGCGTGTTCCGAAGCGCCCCGGTCAAAGCGCTCTGGATCTGTGTTCATGACCACTGCATGAGGAACCCCGCTCGCGAGAAGGATTCTCCAACGCCCGCAGTCCATCGTGGGGAGAAAGGCCATAAACGCCTTGGTCCGCGAAACGGCGTTCCGCATCTCGCCCACTTGGCCCAGCTGCGAACCCGATGTCGCTCCAAATCCCCCAGCTTACGCTTAGCGTGCGCTTGCCGGTGCCCTTGCAGTAATGGCTTAGGCCGTCAAGGAATGCATTTGCTGCGGCATAGTAAGCTTGGCCTGGTTCCGGCCAGATGGAAGCCAACGACGAGAAGAACACATACCAGTCCGCTTCCGCCAAGACCTCCTTAAGCAGCCACGCGCCGATAGCTTTGGCTCCCAAAACCCCTTCATCTGAATGTGGTTTGAGTTGAGTGAGCAACTGGTTATCGAACACGGCGGCCGTGTGCACGATGCCCCTAATCGGTGGCCGTACTTCGGCCCGCCATCTTCTCAGGATCGCAGCGACAGCGTTTGGATCTGATACGTCGACGGGGAAATAGTAGACCGCAGCGCCCAGCGCTTCCAGCTCGCGAATTGCTTTACCCGTTCCCAACTGCGGGCAGCCGCTTTCGAAATCACGCCATTGTTCGCGAGGCGGAATGGGCGAACGACCTACGATAATCAGGTGACGCACTCCTTGATCAATCATCCAGCGCGAAACAAACAACCCGATGCCGCCCAGCCCTCCTGTGATCAGATAACTTGAATTCGGCTCGGAAACTAACGCAGCTGTCGTTTGGCGTCGGACTCAGCCGCATCAAACGCTGGACGAAGCGCTTGTCTCCGCGCAGGGACACTGCAGGCTCATCGCCTCCGTGAACCAGTTCGGCTTCAAATTGCACTACCTGGTCGGGAAGCGTTGCCGCGGCGTCAAGATCGACGCAGCTTCCGTATCTCGTCGGCTGTTCGGCTTCGATCACGCGCGCCAACCCGCGCACGGGAGTTTGCGCAAGCGCCAGCACCGGTCGATCTGCATCATGCACAGCAGTCGCGCCTCGCGTGACGATCCATAGCTTGGGGTCGCCGGGCCAGGCGCTCGCATCGAGAGATCGCACCACCTCAATCAGGCTCTTTGCGCCGGGTACAGGTTCTGCTCTCAGGGTTGCCTCAGTCATTGCGGACGTCGGCGTGGCATCCAATGACTTACAATGAACGATGCCACTCCAAGGCATCCCATTAAGCCGCGCTCGATCCAACGCTTCTGCAAGATGACCGTCCGTATGGACCACTTGAGAGCTATCGCCGCTGAGCTGCGCCGCTAAGGCAGTCGCGAAGACGTCGCTGGGCAGATCCTTACTCGCCAGCAAAAGCCATCGCTTACCGGCTCCGCGAGAGCCGGAGCGCGGCAATTCGAGCCAGTCAGCGCTGTAGAGTTGCTGGGACACCTTTCGGCGCTGTTCCTCATCTCGCCTGTAATCTTCTTCGGTTTTCCCTGCTGCGCCATGTTCTTGGCGGGGCGTTGTGCGAGTAAGCCAGTATTTTTGCCGCTGCCATGGATAGGACGGTAATTGAGCGGGCTTTCCGCCCTTGGGCAGCACCCGCTTCCACTTCACTGTCGCACCTCTTTCGTATAGGTGTGCGAGGCTTCCATAGAGAATTTCGTGATCGTCTTGATCGCGGCGAAGCGAGGGGAGGGAGACCGGCTTCCAGTGTGTTTCCTGGTCACTTTCGGGGTCGGCGGCCTGAGCGGTTGCTAGCACGATATCCTGAACGGCTGAGCATAACAGCGGATGTGGACTGATCTCGATGAGCACGTCGCACTTGTCTCGAAGCAGAGCAGATACGGTGTCATAAAAGCGCACGGGGTCGCAGAGATTGCGCACCCAGTAATGAGCATCGAGCGATGCTCCGCTCTCTGGACGGGCGGTAACGGTCGAGTAAATGGGAATGTGTGTAGCAATGGGCCGCACACGAGAAATTTCACTCAGCAGAATCTGCTTTAGCGGCTCCACAAGATGACTGTGGCCGGGGGGGCTGCCTTTTACAATCCGGCAGAAGACATTTCGCGCACCGAGTATTGCCGCCACTTTTTCGAGAGCTTCATGATCTCCCGCGAGCACAGTCGAGCGCGGACCGTTAATTGCGCCAATCCCTAGTTGTCCAGGAAACTCATCGACAATATCCTGGGTTTCTTCGGCGGAAAGCTCAAGGAGCATCATTCCGCCATGTGATGCCACGCGCTGCAGCAGCCGACTGCGCTGACAAATGATGCGCGCCGCATCCGTTAGCGAAATGGCGCCAGCAATGTGTGCCGCCGCAACTTCGCCCATGCTGTGGCCGATAACTGCGCTGGGAAGGATTCCCCACGACTTCCAAAGTTCGGCCAGCGCAACGCCGAACGCGAACAGTGCGGGTTGCGCCACTTCCGGAGAGTCGAAAGGGCGACAGAGTTTGAGCGGCATGGATATTATCTAGAAGCGACCATCCAACCTCTGACTTGATCGCTGCATCGCAGCGCTCAATTGCTTCGCGAAAGACAGGCTCACAATTGACCAGTTGCTGCCCCATCCCCGCCCACTGGGAGCCATGTCCGGGAAACAAGAACGCAACGTGCGGAGCCGATGCCGATTTCCCCGGCAGGGCGCTATTTTCCAACGCGGCGTCAATGCCGGCCGCAATGCCGGAAGCGGTCTGCCCGACAAAGGCCAAGCGATGCTGATGATGCGTACGGCGTGTTGCTGCGGTGAAACATAGATCTTCGATACTTGCCGAGGTATCTGCTTTGAGCGCTTCACTAAACCGCCGCGCGGCAGCGGCTAGCGAGGCCGGCGATCTCGCGGACAGAGGGAGCAGGTGAAATTTATTCGGCGACGGAGGCGACTCCGCCTTACCAGGCTCGGATGGAGGCGCCTCTTCGAGGATCACATGGGCGTTTGTGCCGGACCAGCCGAAAGAACTGACAGCCGCTCGCCGCCGTGTTTCTGAAGGCCACCGCTCGACACCGGTTGGAAATTTGATCCGCGTTCCATCGATTCTGATATGCGGGTTGAGTTTGGTGAAATGCAGGTTTGGCGGGATTTCGCCATGATGCAACACAAGCGCAGCCTTGATTAATCCAGCAACCCCAGCTGCCCCCTCAAGGTGGCCGATATTGGTCTTCACGGAACCAACATAACAGGCGCCGGAACCCGCCCCGGACTTGCCAATGGTGGCGGCAAGCGCTTCGAGCTCAATCGGGTCACCCAGCGAAGTCCCCGTTCCGTGGGCCTCGACGAAATCAATCGCTTCACCGGCGACTGAGGCGTCTTCGAGCGCGTGCTCGATGACCTGCCTTTGAGCCCGGCCGTTAGGTGCGGTGATACCGTTTGTATGGCCGTCCTGGTTGACGGCCGAACCTCGGATCACTGCCAGTATGGGGTCCCCGTTTGCAATGGCATCGGATAGTTTCTTTAGAACGACGACACCACACCCCTCGCTCCGGACGAAGCCATCCGCACGCACATCGAATGCTTTGCAGCGTCCATCGGGCGCGAGCATGTTCATACGGGACGCTGCGATGGTGAAATTCGGCGTCAATATAAGATTTACACCGCCGGCCAATGCGCTGTTGCACTCGTTTGAACGTAGACTTTGAATCGCCAAGTGTGCCGCGACCAGAGATGACGAGCAGGCAGTGTCGACGACAAGGGCTGGCCCATGCGTATCGAGAATATAGGACAGCCGGCCGGCGAGCAGGTTATGAGCAGTCCCCGTCCCGCTGAAGCTGTCAAGTTCATCGAGATTCTTGTTTTGCAGCAACAGATAGTCGCTAGAATGTCCGTGTGCCCCTATAAACACACCCATTTTCCCGCCCGCAATTTCTTCGAGAGGAATGCCGGCATTGTCCAGCGCTTCGAAAGCGACTTCGAGAAGGATGCGTTGCTGCGGATCCATCTCAATCGCCTCGCGCGGAGAGATACCGAAGAAGTCGGCGTCAAAGCTCTCAACGTTCGAGATGAAGCCACCCCAGCCCGAAGAGAGCGCGTCAGCGTCCCAACGCTCGCGGGGAATGGACGTCACGCCATCCCTTCCTTGGTGCAGCAAACGCCAGAATGAATCCAAATCACTGGCTTCTCCCGGAAAACGGCACGCCGCGCCGATGATCGCAATGGGCTCACGAGCGTGCGCTTTAGCTGCCGAAGAATTAGCCAGGCGCTGCTCTAGCAACGCACGTTGCGCGGGTGAAAGCCTCGCGATGCGCTCGCCGATCTCACTCATTTTCCAACCTATGAATTTCCTCTAGCTCAAGCAAACGGCCAGCTTCCGAGGGTGGAAGGTTCTCAATCTCGCGAAGTAGCGATTCGATTTCGTCCTCAGGGTTCACGGTGACGAACTCATCCGCAGCCGGATCAATCGAGAGACCGAGCAGCGACGCAAGATGAGGAGCGAGGGACTGCACCGTCGGATAATTCCACACAACGGAGGCGGGCAGTTGAAGTGACAGCTCGGTTTCCAGGCGATTGCGCAGTTCCAGCCCCATCAGTGAATCCAGCCCAAGGCTGCGAAAAGGCTTGGTCGTCTCGATGCGGCTTGGAGCCTGCCGCAGGACCTGAGCGACGTGCCCTTTGATAAAAGTTTCAATAGCAGCGCGGCGCGGTGTTCCGGCGACGGCAGCCGCAAAAACGTCGCGCGCCTTCCCTTTGCACTGAACGCCGGGCTCAGCCCGGGTAAATATTGATAGCTCACTGAGAAAGGGTGATTTTGCAGACGGATGGCCGGACGCGGCGTAGGCCTCCCAGTCAATGTCGACCGCCGATACCTGGCTGGGTTGGTGAACGAGAATTCGTTCCAACTCGTCTAGGGCCTCGTCAGGAGAGAAGCTTTTCACCCCTTGCAGTGAAAGTCTCCCTCCGCGATTTTCGCTCGCGGCTGCGAGCCCGATGCTCGCCCAAGGTCCCCAATTGATCGCGGTCGCTCGCCCACCTTTCGCCCTGCGATATGCTGCGAGCGCATCAAGAAAAGCATTGCCAGCCGCATAATTGCTTTGACCTGGGAGACCGAGCAGCGATGCAACGGACGAAAAAAGTACTAGATGGACCTCTGGGGCTTTTTCCAGACATTTATACAAGTTCCAGGCCCCTTCGACCTTGGGAGCCATCGCACGCGCAAAGCCGGCTGCGTTCTGCTGCAAGATCGTCGCGTCCTCCAGGATTCCGGCGGCGTGAATGACAGTAGAAATCGGTGCCATTGTCGAAACAATAGAGGTGAAGACAGCACGCAGTTGATCCGCTGATGTGACATCGGCCACGAACGAGCGCAAAGTGGCGCCCGCCGTTTCGAGGAATTTCAGAGCCTCAACCTGATCCGTGCCAGCCTCTCTTCGACCTATAAGTGCGATGCTTCGCCCGCCTGTTTCAACCCACCGCCTTGCAACTGCGAGGCCGAGTCCACCCAGACCTCCAGTGATTACACATGTTCGATCGATACACTGATCGAGTTGATTGCGCCCAATGATTCGCGCTTCGGGATCGTGAGCGGTGACAACGATTTTTCCTATGTGCCGGGACGCTGCCATCACTCGAAACGCTTCAGCCGACTGAGACACTGGAAATCGCGTAACCGGCAAAGGCTGGATAGCCGCGCTTTTTAGAAGAGCCATCACGTCATCGAGTATTTTTGACACTTTGGCCGGCCGCTCACGAATCATTCGGTCGAGATCGACCGCAAAGAATGAAAGGTTTCGCTGAAAGGGAGAAAGTCCAAGGCGTGAATTGCGGTAGATATCGACCTTTCCTAGTTCCACAAATCGCCCATAGGCTGCTAATGTCGAAAGTCCCGCCGGGATGAAATCTCCCGCCAACGAGTTGAGCACAATGTCCACGCCTTTTCCGCCGGTCCGCTCCATGATCTGGTCGCGAAATGCAAGAGACCGGGAATCGAACACATGGGCCAAGTCCATGCGGGCGAGTAGTTCGCGTTTCTCGTCGGTCCCAGCCGTCGCAAACGGTTCCGCTCCCGCGAGGCGGGCAAGCTGCAAGGCCGCGAGCCCGACGCCACCCGTCGCAGCGTGGATCAGAACGCGTTCACCGGATTGAACGCGCGCAAGGGAATGCAGCGCGTAGTGCGCCGTAAGAAATGAAATCGGAATGGAGGCGGCGGCTGCAAAGCTCATGTCTACAGGTATCTTCCGGACCAGACATGCATCCGCTATGCAATGGAAAGCCAAACTATCGAGTGCGACCGCCATCACCTTGTCGCCAACGCATAGGTCAGTGACGCTGCCGCCAACGGCCGTGATCCTGCCCGCGCACTCGATACCGAGCGGTCCAACGCCGCCGGGATAGCCCGGACAAACTCCAAGCGCCGACATGACGTTCATGAAATTGAGTCCGGTCGCCTCGACCTCGATTTCGACCTCATGAGCGGCCGGCTTTCTGCGACGGTCTGCACGCAAGACAAGTCCGTCCAGAATACCGGGAGTATCAATGTGTACTCGATATGGCTTGTCGGCGGCCGTTTTGACCGTCGCTTCAGCAGCTTTGTCCAGCCGCATCGGGGTCAGGCGAGCGACAAAACGCTTCTCGCCGCGTATCGCGATTTGCGTTTCCTCCATATCGGTTTGCAATTCACGTGCAAGCGCATCGATTTCCACAGGCGTGGGACGCGATGATAAGTCAATGAGCGTGCAGAATAGCTCCGGATGCTCGTTCGCAATAACCCGGCCAAGGCCCCAAAGCGGCGCCTGTTCGACCGCCGGCATTTCACCGTCCAGCACTGCCTGCGCGCCGGACGTCACCAGGCAAATGCGCCGCCTTCGCACAGGTGTTGACGACGCTGCAACTTGCGCAAGTTTGAGCGCGGACAGGCATCCGAGATCGCGAGCAGCGGCGAGTGAGTGGTCATGCGCGTCTGGTGGCAAAGCATCCAGGCTCCACAGATGGACGATGCCTTGTTGGCCGGGAGACTGCATCAGCTCCTCCAGCCGCGCGTGCAGGCTAGCGCCGTCGAAGAGAAGGTTTTGGCGATGCGCTGGCCCCAGCAAAGCGCCAAGCTCCGCGCCGACTCCGCGTCGATCGGCTAGGACCGACCACGTGATCGGCGATGAGCTACGGTTTACGGCCAGAGGCTCCTCTCTCCAGATCACGGAGTACATCGTTTGCTTAGAGCCTGCTCTGCTGGACTGAATAGGTGCGAAAGCGAGCCCATCGATTCGAAGTAACTCGCGGCCGGCTGCGTCTTCGATCCGAAGATCGACACACATCGAATGCTTGCCCAGCCGGTCTGGATTGAAACTTCCGCGTACCCTCAGTGACGAGGAACTATCGATCCTGCGGGTCACATGCACGCGTTCGATTGAGACAGGAACAAGAGTGCCGCCGGAATGACTTTCAAGTACTAACTCGACACCCGCCTGGAGACAGCTATCCAGCAGTGCTGGATGAACGAGGTAGCGGCCGCAGGACACGCCTTCAGGAAGTACGACATTGGCAAGAACTTTGCCCGGTTCCTTGTGGAGTTCGCGCACACCGCGAAACGCCGCTCCGTATTCGAGCCCCAGAGACTTCATGGCCGAGTAATGGGCGTCGGCAGTAATGCGGCTTTGCGCCCCTGAAATGCCGTCACCCGGTTCTGCCTCAGCAGGCAGGGAGGTAGTCCTGACGAGCCCGCGCGCGTGCTGCGTCCACTTGTCCGTATACCCTTTGCCTTTGCTTGAAATGATGAACGAGAGACTACCAATCGGACCCGGCTCCAGCAGAACCTGCAAGGTCCTCCCGTCACTATTCGAAAGGACGAGCCCACTATCTAGCGTGATTTCTGATAGTTCTGTCTCATCGCTTCCGAAAACCTGCGCAGCAGCTTCAATCGCGATTTCAATAAACGCTGCCGCCGGAAACACCACAGCGCCGTTGACTTTGTGGTCTGCAAGGTACGAAAACCCGGCAACGCCGACTTCGATTTCCCAGACGTATGTGTCCGCCTGAGTGGACAACGCCAATGGCGCTGCGAGAAATATCTCCTGATTGACCTGACGACGTGAGTTTGCTGGCAGAACTTCCTTGGGCCAGTAACGCTCTCGCTGCCACGGGTAGTTTGGCAAATCAGCCCGCTCATAGTCTTTCGGATATATTCGCTGCCAATCAACGGGATGACCATTGACGAACAGCTCCCCGAGTGACCCGAGCATCTCTTGCTGCGCGGGTTCCTCACGCCGCAGCGAATGCAACGTAAGTACTTCGCGATTAACTGCCTTCGCAGTCTGCTGAATGGCGTTAAGCAGCGTCGGATGAGGGCTCATCTCAATGAAAGTATCTATTCCGTCGCCAAGCATCGCCGATACGGTCTGATGAAACAATACGCTTTGCCTGAGATTGCGACCCCAATAATGTGCGCCGAGCTCCTGTCCTTCTACAGGTGCTGCATTGACCGTCGAGTACAACTGAATGCCTGCTGACCGCGGCTGCATCCCCGGCAAGGATTCGATAAGGCGGGGTACAAGCGGATCCATTTGAGAACTGTGCGACGCGACATCGACCTGAATCATGCGAGCAAACACGCCTTTTTGCTCGAGTTCTGCAACTACCGCGCTGATTACCGGCGTTTCCCCAGAAATAACACTCGTACGCGGCCCGCTATTCACGGCCACGGACGGTTGCCCCGGGTAGCCAGACAGAAGCTCTGTCGCTTCTAGCATCGAAAGTTCGACGACGGCCATTGCGCCGTTACCACTTGTCTGGCGCATCAAGGCGCTTCGATTACAGACCACGGTAACAGCTTCCTCAAGACTGAGGACGCCCGCGATGTAGGCCGCAGCGATTTCTCCCATGCTATGACCAATGAGCGCGTCGGGCTCAATCCCACGCGAACGCCAGAGGTCGGCCAAAGCAACTTCGACAGCAACCAGTACGGGTTGAATGATTGAGATATCGTCGAAGTCTCCGTGACCTCCTTGCTCGAGTAGATGAGCGATCAGCGACCATTCAACATGGCCTCGTAAGGCTGCCTCTGTGCGCTCGATTGAAGCACGAAAGGTGGGCTCCTTCGAGAACAGTTCACGGGCCATTCCGCGCCACTGCGACCCCTGTCCTGGGAACACAAATGCAATTCGGCCCCGGGGTGAAATCTGCCCCGAGGCCTGCGCCAAATCTTCCTCGCCGATTGCGAAGCAACTCAACCGGTCAACGAGGTCGGCGCGGCTCTCGGCCACAAATGCTGCGCGTTGTTCCAACTGCGAGCGATGGAGCGCCGCGGAGGCGCAGATGCCGCTGAGTGATTTCGCATCCGGGGAAGCGATGAGAGCCGCGTAAGATCTTGCGAGAGTATGCAATGCCTCAGGCGAGCGAGCCGATAATGGAAGGAGAAAAGGGCCTTCCGAGGGGAATTCGGATGCGAGATGAGAGGCTGCCTGAAGGGTTGGTGCGGCTTCTAACACCACATGCGCGTTGCTTCCGGCAATGCCGAATGCGCTGACACCGGCCAGTCGATGATCGCCTGTCCACGCCGTTGCTTCACGTACAATCTCGCAGGGTATGCTCTCCCAGTCGATCGAGGGATTGAGTTCGCCACAGTTCAGGGTTGCGGGAATACGTCCATGATGCAGCGCCAGAGCTGCTTTGATGAGCCCGGCCACACCGGCGGCGGCCTCGGTATGTCCCAAGTTGGTTTTGATGGAGCCGACAAGCGCCTTCCTGCCCGAAGGCCTTCCTTCAGATAGCACGGCGGACAAGGCCCCAATTTCGATAGGGTCGCCGGCACGCGTTCCGGTGCCGTGGGCTTCGACATAACGCACGTCACCGGGTGAACAACCGGCATCCCGGTAAGCGCTGCGAAGCAGTTCCTCCTGCCCCATGCGGCTGGGTGTGCCCATTGAGCCACTGCTTCTTCCATCATTATTAATTGCGCTGCCGCGGATCACCGCATAGACTCGATCGCCATTAGCGAGTGCGCTGTCCAACGGCTTGAGAACGACCACGCCAGCACCCTCGCTGCGCACATATCCATTAGCCGCCGCGTCGCCGAATTTACAACGGCCGTCGGGCGCCATCATCAAGCTCTGCGAATAGGCGATGCTGATTTGCGGCTGTAAAATTACGTTGGCGCCTCCTGCGATTGCCATGTGGCTTTCGCCACTGCGGATGCTGCGCACGGCTAAATGGACAGCAGTAAGAGATGACGAACAAGCGGTATCGAGCGTCAAGGCCGGCCCTCGCAGGCCGAACGTGAAAGACAACCGTCCCGAGGCAGCATATCGGCCGCTGCCTGTGGTCATATAGAAATCCACACTTTCTGGATCAGAAAACAGGCGTGACTCAAAATCGCTCAGCCACTGCCCGATAAAGATGCCAACTGGAACGCCCTCGAGTTTTTGAACGTCTTGACCAGCATCTTCCAAGGCTTCCCACGCCGTCTCAAGAAGCAATCTCTGTTGAGGATCCAGCCGTTCGGCCTCTCTCGGAGAAATACCGAAAAAACTGGCGTCGAAGTCCTCAATGCCATCTAGGAAGCCGCCCCACCGCGTCATCATGCGGCCCGGCGTTGCGGGACGAACGTCGTAATAGCGGCTGGTGTCGATGCGGCTCTCCGGGATCTCCGTGATCGCATCCACTTCCGCGTTCAGCAATTTCCACAGGCTGGGCGCATTGATCACGCCGCCCGGAAAACGGCACCCGATTCCCACAATGGCGACGGGCATGCCTCTGGCCGATGTAGAGATTGAGTTCAAAATACACCTTGGCCGTTATCAGCTCACTTGACGGACTTCTCACGCGATCCTGGCACAGCTCCAATGTCACCGACAAATCTGCAAGTAACGCCTTCAAATGCGCAGTTTGGTAAGAATGATCGCCAGCAAATATCTTGATGCGGCACCGAGCAGTCGTTTCCCCGTTCCACAAATCAAGATCGGCGCGTGATATGGTCGGATCAAAAGTTCCTCCGTACACGGTGGCGGGACAAGTTAGCTTGACTCGATTGAAGGGAAAAGGTCTCCACCGTCAATTCCTCTGCCAGCAGCAGTCCATCAAAGAGCGGAAAGCCGCTGTGGCGATTCGATCCGCGTCAGCGGGTATTGCTGATGTCGGTGGGTCCAGCCTGGCATATGGATCGAGATTGTTTTCCGGGAGGTAGTCTGGCCAAAGCCGAAATGCAGCCGCGCAAGCCCCTGAATGCGGGAGACAAAATAAACGCAGGTCCGGGTTGTTTCGGGGCTTGGGACGATAGAGGATGCTGCCGGACTCAAATACACCTGCACACTCACGTTGTAATCGAGTGCGCCAATCAGTAGTTCTAAATGCTTGATTTCGAAATGTACCCGGCCATTCAATATGCCTCGCAACGAAAACTCCAGTTCAGAATGAGGCGGCATACTAGCCTTGCGTCAAAAGAGCTGCAATGAGATATTTAAAACGTGTGGAGTTCTTTTTCGAGAGCGTGCGCCGCCGTGGAAAAAGGTCTTCCTTCTGGAAAAGGCCGACATTAGATAAGGGGAGCTTAGCGCGAGACATTTAAGAGATGGTGTGTTCCATAAAGGTGCGATTGCAGGCTGATTACAAATAATTTTTACCGAAGAGGTCGTCGTGAACGATAGCTGGTGGCGCAGGCTAGGACCGCATTCAGGCGCCGGGGCCAATCTATTCTGTTTTCCCTACGCTGGGGGTGGCTCAGCGGCATTCCGCCTGTGGCCTGCGGCGTTGCCTTCGCATTTGGGAGTTTGGGCACCGGAGCTTCCCGGACGTGGGAGCCGATGGAGCGAAGCACCTATGAAGAGCATACCAACACTGGTCGATGCTCTTTTAGCTGCTTTGCAGCCGCATCTCAATCTTCCGTTCATTTTCTTTGGCCATAGCATGGGTGCAGTTCTGGCGTTTGAAATTACCCAAGCGCTCGTATTGCGCGGTCAGCCAACGCCTCGCCATCTGATTGTTTCGGCCCGGAGACCGCCTCACATCCCGAGTGACCTTCCTGATTTGCATCCACTACCGAACGACGAGTTTATCGCAGAAATTAACCGGCGCTACGGTGGTATTTCGCAGGAACTGTTGGCCGAACGGGAATTGTTCGATATTCTGCTCCCCGGCTTGCGAGCGGATATCACAGCACTTGAATCATATCGGCCGGCGCTGCGTGCGCCTTTGATGTGTGCCATTTCGGCGTTTGGTGGCGTGCACGATCGCCTGACGCCTCGCTCACATCTTGATGAATGGCGTAGTCAAACCACTGGCCCTTTCCAAGTCCGCATGTTTCCAGGCGATCATTTTTACCTTGACAGCTGCCGCCTCGCGTTGCTTGCTCACGTGGCCTCGCTCGCCGCACCAATACTTTCCCAGCGCTTCCTTCCGGGGTTTGTTTTATGAATCAGTTGGCGCAAATACCAAGGGTCATCGCAAGTATCGGCGCAGCTGGGCGTTTTAGTGTCGGCGCTGTCGACCCGACACCTTCAAGCAACTGTTGGATGCTGGCCAGGCTCCAACCACCGGTTCCCGCCATCCGGCCGAATTCCCCCATAGAGACCCACTCGCGGCACGCCCATACTGAGTTTCCGAGGCAATTCAATGACTCGTTCTTCAATAATTGACCAGACATTGGCATTCCCCCCACATGCCATTGCTATCGTGGGCTTGGCAGGCCGTTTTCCGGATGCATACAATCTTGATGACTTCTGGCACAATATCTGGTCGGGCGCGGAATCACTGAAAACGTTCAGCGATGAGGATCTTGATACGGCGGGCATTGATCGCGCCACACGATCCAATCCGCTCTTTGTTCGCAAGGGAACGATCCTCGAAACGGCGGAACTGTTCGACGCTGGCTTTTTTGGCGTATCTCCACGCGAGGCAGAGATCCTCGACCCGCAGCATCGCATCTTCCTGGAATGCGCATGGGAGGCGCTTGAGAACGCAGGCTATGCGCCGGGAATGCCGGAGAAGACGGTCGGCGTGTATGGCGGCGCGAGCATGAACTCCTATCTGTTCGCGAATATCTCGCGCAACAAGGCCCTGATCGACGCGGTTGGCGGCTACCAGCTTATGCTTGGCAATGATAAGGATTTCCTTTGTACAAGGGTTTCCTACAAGCTGGATTTGCGCGGCCCCAGCATGACAATTCAGACCGCTTGCTCGACTTCGCTTGTGGCCGTCGAAGTAGCCTGTCGCGCGTTGCGGAGCGGTGAATGCGATATGGCCTTGGCCGGCGGCGTCTCGGTGACTTTTCCACAGCGTGCGGGCTACCTGTACCAGGAAGGAATGATTCTGTCGCCGGATGGTCATTGTCGGCCATTTGATTCGATGGCGGCCGGAACACGCCCTGGCGCCGGCGCTGGCATAGTTGTCCTAAAGCGCATGGGCGACGCGCTCGCTGATCGAGATACTATCCATGCCGTCATTATAGGCGCAGCAGTTAACAACGATGGCGCCGGGAAAATCGGTTACACCGCTCCGAGTATAGATGGCCAGGTCGAGGCGGTTGCCACCGCGCAAGCCTTGGCTGGAGTTGATTCACGCAGCATCACTTATATCGAGACGCACGGGACTGCAACCTCGCTTGGTGATCCGATCGAGATTGCCGCGTTGACCCAAGTGTTTCGTGCATCGACTTCGGACGTAGGCTTCTGCAGGCTTGGATCGCTGAAGGCCAATTTGGGACACCTCGACGCTGCGGCGGGTGTGGCCGGTTTGATCAAAACCGTACTGGCACTTAAACACCGCCAGATCCCGCCGTTGGTGAATTTTCAGCAGCCGAATGCGCAGCTCGACTTGGAGCATAGTCCTTTTGCCGCGAATCACGAAGGCGCAGCTTGGGCAAACGACATTGGGCCGCGCCGAGCTGGCGTCAGTTCCTTCGGCATCGGCGGCACCAATGCCCACGTCGTTCTCGAAGAGGCTCCGGCGAAAACACCGGCAGCCGCCTCGCCGGCCGACCATCTCCTTATCTTATCAGCCAAAACTGCATCGGCTCTTGAACAGGCAACCGCGAATCTCGCTGAGCATTTGGACCGTCAGCCCGATGCATCACTGCGTGACATCGCATGGACATTGCAGGTTGGGCGAAAGCCTTTTGCTCATCGCCGAGCGGTAGTCGTGCATGATGTTGCGCAAGCCGTGGCGGCGCTGCGCCAGCCACGGCATGTGTCCGTTCTCAGCGCTGTGCATGATGGCGGCGCGCGGCCGGTCGCGTTTCTGTTCAGCGGACAGGGAAGCCAGCATGTCGGCATGGGGGCACACCTATATCGCACCGAGCCGCGTTATCGAGATGCGATCGACCGCTGTGCGACGCTGCTTCAGCCCCATCTCGGTAGGGACATCCGCGACATTATCTTTGCCGGCGACTTTAATGGTTTGATCAACGAGACGCGTTTCGCCCAACCGGCGCTGTTCTGCACAGAATACGCGCTGGCGACGCTGTGGATTGAGCTGGGCGTTTCGCCCGTCGCCATGCTGGGACATAGCATCGGCGAGTACGTGGCGGCACATTTGGCCGGTGTGTTTACGCTTGGTGACGCTTTGACGGTGGTGGCGGCGCGCGGTCACTTGATGCAGGAATTGCCGCCCGGTAGCATGGCCACAGTGCATTTGTCGGCGACCGAGTTGGCGCCCTGGCTCACAGCCGGCGTCGAGATCGCCGCTGAGAACGCCCCTAAGTTGTGCACAATATCAGGCAGGGATGAACAAGTAACGGCAATGATGCGGCGGCTGGAAGCGCACGCCGTTGAGTGCCGCCCTTTGCACACCTCTCACGCATTCCATTCGTCGATGATGGAGCCTGCCTTGTCTCCGTTCGTCAAGATGCTCCAAGGGATTTCGCTGTCGCCGCCGACCATCCCGTACATCTCGAACGTGACGGGCGACTGGATTACGGCGGCGCAGGCGACGTCACCGAGTTATTATGCAACTCACCTGCGACAAACGGTGCGGTTCGAAAGCGGGGTGCGCACGCTCGCGGCTGATCAAGCGTTGTTTTTGCTTGAGGTCGGTCCAGGCAATGCGCTTGCAACTCTGGCGCGAGCCACACTCGCGAAAGAACAGTGCAAACATATTGCATCCTCTCTGCAGCATCCACAACGGCAGGATAGAGATTCAAGGGCTATGTTGGAGGCGATTGGCCGTCTCTGGATCTCTGGCGTGGCGGTGAAATGGGAAGAGTTACACAAGGGCGCTACCCCGCACCGGGTTCCTCTTCCGACATACCCATTCGAACGCCAACTTTATACTGTCAGTGCGCCACCTGGCGATGTTGCGCGCATCGAGAACCGTGAGGCATCACCGAGCGCAGATGACGCCGTCCGTATGTACGCGCCGACCTGGATGCGCGATGAAACCCTATTGGGTGCGGCGCCGCGGCTGGAAGGCACATGGATCGTCTTCACTGACGCAGGACCTCTTGCAAACGCAGTTGCCGAGGAATTGCGTGCAGCTGGTGCGCAACCAGTTAGCGCTGAAGCGGGTGAGTTCTATGAGCGATGCGGAGACGCGCTCTTCCGGGTGAGGCCGAGTGAGCCCGACGACATCCTTGCAATGGTCCGCGATGTTGGCGGCTCGATTGGCCCGGTCCAAGGTGCGGTCGTGCTGTGGGACGTGACGTCTGGTTTATCGGCCACCACCGCATCCCCGACACGCGGGTATGGTACGCTCGTGGCGCTCGCTTCTGGCCTGGATGTCTGGGACGAAGGCGCACCGCTTCGCGTGCTCGCCGTGTCAGCCCGAGCGCACAGGGTAGCGGGCGAGCCGGTGAATAGCCCAGAAGCAGCAACTCTCTTTGGTCCAGTTCTAGTCCTGCCAACCGAGGCGCCTGGGCTGCGGATTCGAGGCGTTGATCTTGAAGTCAGTGGAGAACTCACAGATGCAGCTGCCGCGGCACGGGCTATTGTCGAGGAAGCCGCGTCGCGCGACCGAGAAATCTTCGCTGCACGACGGAGACGCCACCGCTGGGTGAAACGTTTTCAGCTGGTCGATCCACGACCAGGCGATCCGGCATCATTACCGCTCAGGCGGAGCGGAGTGTACCTCATTACGGGGGGACTTGGGGGCATAGGACTGGCCCTGGGAGAATGGCTTGCCACCGCGACATCCGCCCGCCTGCTGCTTACAGGCCGGCGTGCTCTACCTCCTCGCGAGGAGTGGGATGCGCTTCTCACGCAACAGACGGATGACCCACGCCTCCCGCCGATCATACGTTCCATCCGGCAAATCGAAGCGGCAGGAGGCGAGGTCATCACTGCTGCCGCAGATGCAGCTGACCTTTTGGCCATGAAAGCCGCTGTCGATGAGGCGTGCTCACGCTGGGGTGGTCTCGATGGTGTGATCCATGCTGCAGGAATTCCGGGCAACGGCAGCCTCGCGGTTCGACAAGACGGGCAAGCGGTTCGTGCGGTCCTTTCGCCGAAGATGGACGGTCTTTCCGTGCTCAAGCAGTTGCTCGGTAATGCGCCGCTTGATTTCGTCGCGTTCATGAGCTCTATCAATTCGCTGATCGGTGCTCCGGGCACATGCAGCTATGCGGCGGCCAATGCGGTACTTGACGCTTTCGTCGAAAGCGAGGTCAGACCAACAGGATGGAAGCGGGTTATCTCTATCAACTGGGGAGCCTGGCGCGAGGTTGGCATGGCAGCGAATCTCGTCCTTCCTCAGGCGATGCGATCCCAGCACGAGACGTTCCTGCGGACAGCCATTCCGACCGAGGCAGGGGTAGAAGCGTTCGCACGTATTCTTGGTTCTGGCCATGAACGCGTTGCTGTAACGACCTTCGATCTGACTGCCGCTTCAGAGTGGGGCCGCGAACGGCCATATCATGCCGCGACCCGGCCGGTATCCGATACAGCTCTCGGAACAATGGCGCATAACACTCTGTCAAAGGTTGCAGATACGGCGTCCAACGACGTTGAAAGGAGTCTCACTGCTATCTGGTCGGAGCTGACTGGTGTCACAAATATAGACGTCCACGACAACTTCTTCGATCTGGGTGGGCATTCGCTTCTCGCAACTCGTGTGATTGCGCGTGTGAGTGCCGCCCTGGGAACACGCCTCACGCTCCGCGACATCTTCGATGCTCCCACTATTCGTAGCCTGGGCCAGCGAATAAGCGCCGCGCGCTCTCAGGAGAACGCAGAGGAAGATCGAGAGGAGATCGTGATTTGAATGCCCAGCAACTTGTCGTATGGCTTCGCTCGGTCGGCGTAAATATCGCCGCCTTGGGCGGACGGCTGCATTTGACTGCTGAACGCGGCGTGATGACGGAGAATATCAAGCAGGAGATAGCCGCTCAGAGAGGAGAGTTACTTCAACTTCTGGCAGAGGGAGCCGCAGAGCAACCGGACATGATCCCGCTTCCGCAGGATGGCGTATTGCCTTTGTCGTTGTTTCAGCAACGCCTGTGGGTCATGCATCAGCTCGAACCGGAGAGCACAGACTACAACATGGTGACCGTCTGGTTGCTTCCGGGATCTTTGAATGCGGCATCCGTCGAATCCGCGATCCGCGCAGTAGCAAAGGACAACTTAATCCTGCGTTCCACTTTCCGCGATGACGGCCACGCGCTAAGCCTCCATCTTTTGCCACCAGAAGCAGTAAGCATTGCAGTCCGTGATTTGCGCCATTTCAGTGAGGCGGAGCAGGCGGAAATCATACCGACAGAGATATCGCAAGCTACGAAGTCAGTTTTCGATTTGGCGGGCGAGGCACCCGTGCGTTGGACCGTGTTTCAACTTACCTCCGATCGTGTCGGGGTTTTGGTTGCAGCGCACCATATCGCCCTGGATGAATGGTCGTTCTCGCTCCTTCGACGCCAACTGGAGGAGGCCTGCGCCGCTTCCCCAGCTAGCACGCGAGCCGCCCCAGCATTTCAGTACGTCGACTATGCGGCATGGCAAAAGCGAAATACAGATTCCGCAGGCTCTGATCTAGACTGGTGGGAGCACTATCTGGCTAGCGTCCCGGAGCTTTGCATGTTCCCGTCCGACCGCCCAGCGGCGACCGATAGGTCTGGCTCGACGCGCTCTTTCTGCTGGGACACAGAAGTGGTGGCGGAACTTCGGAATCTGGTGCGCGCGGAGAGTGCCACCATCTATATGGCGCTGCTTGCGATCTGCGCGGTGGTGCTGCGCGCGCACGCTCGAGAGGATGACATTGTTCTCGGGAGCCCGATGGGCATGAGGGAACGCCCCGAGTTCGAAACCATGCTCGGGCCATTCGTGAATCTTCTCGTTCTCCGCCTCGATCTCTCCGACGATCCATCCTTCTCCGAGCTTTTGGGGCGCGCCCGTGACGCGGTGTTGGACACGTACGAACATCGGAACGTACCATTCGAATTGCTTTTGCAGCGTCTCCGCCCAACGCGTTCCTTTGGACATCATCCTCTGTTTCAGGTCGCCGTGGTGATGCACAACGCATCCGATGAGCCTGCAGCACCCATCTACAGTGGCGGCACAATTCACGATCTGACGTGGTATGCCCGCGAAGTCGAGGGCCGCATCGAAGGCTCGTTTGAGTTTCGCTCAGACCTCTATTCCGCAGATGCGATCGACCGGATTGCCACCGACATCGAATCGGCCCTGCGTGCCTGTGTTCGCGAACCGCAGCGCAAGACAAGCGAAATTCCCCTCGTTGCCACGTTGGGGCGCCGAAAGGTGTTGGAGAAGTTTAACACTTTGGCACAGGAGTTGGATGCGCCGCATTACCCGGCGCAATCCGGGCGAGGGCTGCCGAATCTGCCGCCGCTGGGAAACGATTTCGCGATCTCAGAGCGCTTGCAGGTTGAAACCGAGGACTCGTTCAAACGCCAGGCCGAGTTCTGGAGTCAAGCGCTGAACGACGCGCCCGCGTTGCTGGAATTGCCCGCAGACCGGCCGCGCCCGCCGGTGGCTTCAACATTGGGTGCGCGGTTTCATGGATGGGTTGCTGCCGAGGTCATTTCGCGGCTGACCATTGTGGCTCGGGAGGAAGGCGTAACCCTTTTCATGGCGCTCCTGGCTGTTTGGCAAACGCTGCTCGCGCGGTTGTCGGGCCAGAATGACGTGGTCGTTGGGACGCCAATCTACGCCCGTGAAGAGGGAAAATACGAAAAGGGCGCCGGGCGTTTTACAAACTACATCGCCCTTCGGAGCGATCTGAGCGGCGAGCCGTCTTATAGGGTGCTGCTGCAGCATATCAAACAAAGGGTGCTTGCCGCGTTCAGGCACGCAGCGTTTCCATTCGACATGGTCGTAGAAACGATCAAGCCGCACAAAACAGCCGCCCATGCACCAATTTTTCAGGTGCTGTTCAACTTACTGAGCTTTCCGGCCGGGGACGACGGCGATGGACCGGACAAAACGGGCGCTACCCGCTTTGACCTCAGTCTTGAGTTGTCATTCGCCGCCGATGGCGGAATGAAGGCCGCCTATGAATACGCCACCGACCTCTTCGACGAAGCCTGGATCGAACGCCTACATTGGCAATTCGCCTTGCTGTTGCGGGCTGCGGGAGAAGACCCGTTACGCTCCCTTATGGCCGCCTCATTAGTCACTCCGGAAGAGCAGCATCAACTTTGTGTGGGATGGAACGGCACCGAGCTGGCGTTCGATCAAGAAGCCACCGTTCCCTTTCTCATTCGGAAGATGGCGCAGATTGCGCCAAACGCCATTGCAGTACGAAGCGGAGAGCGCGAGATCGATTATGCCGTTTTCGATGCGCGTGTCGATGCGCTGGCGAAGCTGCTTGCAGAGCGCGGCGCGGGACCAGGCGCCCGCGTCGCCGTCGCGCTGCCGCGCACGATTGACCTGCCGGTGGCGTTGGCGGCTGTGTTGCGCACTGGCGCTGCTTATTTCCCAATCGACCCAAGCCACCCATCCAAGCGGATCGCAACTATCGTTGAGGACGCGTCGCCCATCTGCAGCGTCACGGTGTCTGAATTTGCGCGATTGTTGGGCGGTTTAAGCTGTCTATGCATCGACGAAATGGATTGGCATAGCGATGGAACACCATTCAACCGCCCGATCAATCCCATTACTCCCGCTTATCTGATCTACACCTCCGGCTCCACCGGCGAGCCGAAGGGCGTAGAGGTTTCCCATCGCAATCTGATGTCATTTTTGGCGGCGATGCGCGCCGAGCCTGGGATCGACGCTGGCGAGAAATTGCTCGCAATAACGACGCTATCGTTTGACATCTCGGGGCTGGAGTTGTGGCTGCCCTTGACCTCTGGCGGATGCGTCGTGCTTGCCGATGAGAATGACATTGTCGATCGTAAGGCGCTGGCCGAGCTTATAAGCCGTCATGACGTCAAAATGATGCAGGCAACTCCGACAACTTGGCGGTTGCTTCTGGAGGATGGTTGGGCAGGGAAGCGCGATTTGAAGGCGCTATGTGGGGGTGAGGCTATGCCTTTAGATCTTCCGCAAGCCTTGTTGGAACGGGTGCAAGCTTTATGGAATGTTTACGGTCCTACAGAAACAACGATTTGGTCTGCCATTCATCGCGTTTCGAGCGCCGATCTCGGTGCGGCGCGCATCGCTATCGGCAAACCTATCCCCAATACGCGGGTTTATGTGCTTGAACCAAGCGGATCGATTGCGCCGATCGGTGCCCCCGGCGAGTTGCTGATCGCCGGCGACGGCGTAGCGCTCGGCTATCGGAACCTTCCGGAGCTGACGTCTCAGCGATTTGTCGAAATGGAGATTGCCGGTCGCAAGGAGCGCGTCTATCGGACAGGGGATCGGGCCCGCTGGCGTGCGGACGGGCAGCTTGATTTTCTAGGCCGCAGCGATAGCCAGGTAAAAATTCGTGGCTTCCGCATCGAATTGGGAGAGGTGGAGGCGGCCCTGGTCAGTCATCCCGACATTCGTCAAGGCTATGTCGCGGCGTCCGAGGGAGCGGGCGACGCAAAATTGGTGGCCTACATCGTCTATGAAGGCGACGAGGAGCCGACCACGAGTGAACTAAGGCGCTATCTGCGCTTGCGTCTGCCGGATTACATGGTCCCATCGATTTTTGTCAGTATTGAAAGCGTACCCATTTCTCCGAACGGTAAGGTCGATCGCCGGCGGCTGCCGGACCCATTCCACCATGGACGGCGGGCCAGCGGCGGCGACGAGCCGCTCAAGCCGGGAATGGAGCAGACGATTGCTGAAATCTGGCGTGAATATCTTGAGACGAACTCGGTAGGGCCGACAGATAATTTCTACGAACTCGGGGGACACTCCCTGTTGTCACTGCGCGTCGCCGCGGCGATCGAGCGCCGAACTGGATGGCGCATGGATCCGCGTGCTATGTTTTTCCAGACGCTGCGGGAAATTGCGGCGGGTGCCTTAAGGACCTAGATGGAGCTTGCTAGTGACGCCCTTTTTCTTCGGCGAAAGAGATCGGCGGCTTTATGGAATCTTCGATCCGGCCGAACGTGGACAAAGAGGGCGTCCAAGCGCCGTGTTGATGTGTCCACCGTGGGGACCGGATTACATCGCCATGCATGGAGTTCTTCGGCGTCTCGCGCTCACTCTGGCAAAAAGCGGGCTCAATGTTCTGCGGTTTGACTATTTCGGCGTCGGCAATTCCGGTGGAGAAAGCGATGAAATCGATCTCGACGGCTGGCGCCGCGACATTGAAATGGCGATTGACGAACTTAAGAGTTGGGCGTCCGATTGGGCGCCTCGCTGGCGGCCGCTGTCGCCGAAGCGCGAAATGATGTAAACGCGCTGGTGCTGTGGGATCCCGTGATCAAAGGCGAAGAATATCTAGCCGATCTGGATGCGGCGCACCAAGCCTTCATCGACGCCCGAACTCATCACTTTTCGTTGCCGCCCACGGATGTTCGCCATCGCGCTTGCTACCCCTTTCCGGAAAAATTCGAGCTTGGCCTTAGCAAGCTGGATCTCACTTCGTTGTTTCCGAAATTGCGGCAAAAAATTCTTCTCGTTATTACCGAGCGACTGGCTTCGCAGTCGAACTTGCTGGAACAGGGCCGCCAAGCGGGCGGACGCTTTTCCGTGAAACACGTCTCAAACTCGGCGCCCTGGCGGCAGGATGCGGCAGGCTGAAATGGGGCGATGCCGACTGAGGCGATGGAGGGGATCGCAAATTGGCTGTCGTGACGGATAATTATAGCGAGCGCGCTGTCCTTATCGGTCCACCCAACCCCGCGCTACAGGCGCAAATATATGACGCGCTGATTGCGTTCGAACTCGTCCCACGTGATGTAACCTCATGCTGCTCCTTGAGCAGGACGTCCCATGGATGTTGTGCACCGTGTTGTAGATTGGCAGCTTCCAGACGATGCAACGCTCTTCGCGGTCGTGCGATTTGGCAGGCAAGACGATGCCTTTTTCTCGGAGCCACACATGCACTTGCCGCACGCTCTGCAGCTCAGCAAACTTCGAAAACACCAAGTTTAGCGCATCTTGCACGCGCTGGTGGTCCCTCTCTATCCGCTCGCGCCCGGTCTGCACATAGCCGGCGGCGACGCCCAGGAACAATGAGCCTCTGCGAGCTTTTTGCTTCAACGCTTCTTGTGAACGCTGGCGGAACAGCCATAGCTCCAGTTCGCTCATCGTGCCTTTCATGCCGAGCAGCAGCCGGTTTCCGTCCTCGTCGACGATGACGGTCCCGACCAATCCACAGAACTCGATCAGCGTATGCCAATCCCGGCCATTTCGCGCCAGCCGGGACGCCTCTACCGCAGTCATTCCGCGCGGAGCTGCAGCGCAATGCCGGTAACCGGATGCTGGTAAATTAGCATCTCCCCTTGCATGCCGCCGCTCTCGTCGTCGAAGAGCTCGCACCGGAGATGAACTTGGAGCAGGCCCGCACGTTCGCGCAGAACGCGTGCGCTTGGACGGCGCAGGCGCATAATGCGTTGTTTTGGGGGTAGGGCGACGGAAGGATCGCGGACGGGGTGTCCAATCCTTCCGTCGGCTTGCTGGTTATCTGCTTTTTAAGACACGCGTGTGGCAGCTTGGCCTTTGCCAACTCACGGCTGCAGGCTGCCGTTCGCCGCGCGCCCCGTGAACGCACTATCGGAAATCTCGGCAGCCTGCGTCTCGTTTGTTGCGCAGTTGGATTGCGCTAGACTGGTTTGGTAAGAGCAGCACCGAAGGGGTCCAATCAGCCGAAACTCAGTCTGCCTCGGCGGCGACGGAGGAAGGGGATGAAGCGCCACCGGGGCAGACATCAAATGAGATACCCGCAAGCCAAGCCGTAGCAAATCCGCCAATTGACCCATCTGGCCGCCGCCCCGCCTCATCCCTCTTCCACCACATCGGCAACGGAATCTTCATCCTATACTTCTCCCGCACAATCCGCTTCGCCAAGCGTATCCCCTGCTCGCCACAGATATCGACGGTGCGGGTGCTCCTGTCGATCTCTAAGCTCATCTCGACATCCGGCAACAGAATCGGCACTACCGCCTTTTGCGCCATGAGCTGCAGCATGATCTTTCTCAATCTCTTGGCCAGCTCCGCCGCGCCCCACTTGCCGTAGTCTTCGATTTCCATTTCGAAGTAGACTTTCAAGGCTGCCCTCTTGTGCCGAAGGCTCTATCCAGCGCAGAAATCTGGTCAGCCATCAATCCAAGTATATCGTTGAGCACGCGAGCTCCGTGCGGATAGTTGACGGTGATGAACAGGGCGCGGACGGCGGCGATGAGGATATTTGCTTGCCACAGCTTCTCGCGGGCATCGGTTAGTTCGGGCAAGGTCAGCATTGGGCAAATCCTTTCAGCCAAAGCACTGGCGCTCGCTGAAGCTGTGGAAATCAGCGCGCTTTGAGCTGCATTGTGATTTGTATTAACTCATATGGGTCTAAGACGATCACACTAGGATCAGCCGTGCCGTTGCGTCAAGCCCCAGATGGGTTTATTCGCACCATATGATCAGCCCAGCACAATGCAGGATGGCGCGAGCTGCGCTGAATTGGAGCGCCCGCGACTTGGCGGAACAAGCTCGCGTCGGATCGAACACGGTAGTGAGGTTTGAGAACGGGAGGCCTGCAAACACGTCGACAGTCACGCTGATCAGGCAGGCCCTAGAAGCGGCCGGGCTTGTGTTCATCGATGCTGACGAAACGGCGGGCGAGGGCGTTCGGCTGAAGAAGCCCGAAAGCGAGTAGGCGATGCAGTCCGATGGAAGGCGGCGGAATAAAGTCCCGACGAGTCCGAACTGCGAGGCTGCTCCGCTATTCTCCTTTGGGCCTCATCTGTCTCGTGTTCTGGGTACTCGTCTATTGGGCATATATGGGGTGAGGCTCCAGAGACCGACGATCAGGAAAATAACACCCCGGCCCTACTTCGCGAATTCGACATCGCCGGATTGCGGCAAGAGATGCGGGAAGGCTTCACGAAAGTAGAAACCCACGTCACGGAATCGGACGACGAGAACGCAAAGCCCTGGCGCAAATCCTGCAGCAGACTTCCAACATCAACGAAGTGCTCAGCGATCTGCAGGCCCGCTGGTGCGGAGCACATGGCCACGCTCGTCAAAGGGCTTCGGGCGAAAACGAAGCACAGCGTATTCGTGTCTGCCGGCGACCTGATCGGCGCCAGCCCACTGCTGTCGGCGCTGTTCCATGATGAACCTACCATCGAGTCCCTCTCGGCCATGGGGCTTGAGATCACGGCAGTTGGCAATCACGAGTTCGACGAGGGAAAGGATGAGCTGCTGCGTTTGCAGCATGGCGGCTGCCATCCGACGGCCGGTTGCAGAGGGCCGCGCCCATTCACAGGCGCCAAGTTCCGCTATCTTGCGGCCAATATGATTGACCGGCGCACCGGCCAGACGCTCTTCCCCGCATATGAGGTCAAGGAGTTCGAAGGGATACCCGTGGCCTTCATCGGTCTTTCCTTGAAGAATACGCCCACTATCGTATCGCCGTCGGGCGTCGCCGGGCTCGAGTTTCGCGACGAGGCCGAGACCGTGAACGCGCTGGTGCCGCAGCTACGACAGCGCGGGATCGAGGCCATCGTCGTCCTCATCCACGATGGTGGCTCCACCTCCGGCGGTTACAATGAGTGCCCAGGGATCTCGGGGTCGATCGTCGAGTTTGTCGGCAAGCTCGACAAGGCCGTGGACGTGGTTGTTAGCGGACACACACATCGGGCCTATCGGTAGGCTCGTCACCAGCGCGGGCAGTTTTGGGAGGATCGTCACCGACATCGAGATTGAAGTCGACCGTAACACGCGCGATGTGGTCAGCGCCCGGGCCGACAATCTGATTGTGAGCACCGATGATTACGCCAAGGATCCAGAGCAGACGGCCCTCATTTCCGCGTACGATGAGATCGTCAAGCCGCTGGCCGAACGACCGGTCGGCACGGTCACGGCCACGCTCTCACGCGAGGGGAGCGCAACGGGAGAAAGCGTGCTCGGTGACATCATTGCGGATGCCCAACTCGCCGCGACACGGTCGCAGGAAGATGGCGGTGCGGTTATTGCTTTCACCAATTCCGGCGGCATCCGCGTAGGCGTGCCCAAGACCGGA
The DNA here is from genome assembly GCA_963833565.1 of uncultured Alphaproteobacteria bacterium. Lineage (GTDB taxonomy): Bacteria > Pseudomonadota > Alphaproteobacteria > Rhizobiales > Rhodomicrobiaceae > Rhodomicrobium. The sequence continues at coordinate 4,664 of CAWHYO010000033.1, read as the reverse complement.
GTCGGAACAGTCACCTATGCCGACTTGTTCGCAGCCCAGCCCTTTGGCAATACCCTTGTCACACTGACCATGACAGGGGCACAGATCAAGATGCTTTTGGAACAGAAGTGGCGGCTAGACCAGTCCAAGCCCCGCATCCTCCAGATTTCGAAGGGCTTCGCCTATACCTGGGATGCCAAGCGCCGAAGCGGCGATTTCGTGGCGGCAGATGGAATCACGCTCGACGGCCGCCCGATCGATCCTGCTGCCCGCTACCGTGTAACGGTCAATTCCTTTCTCGCCGAAGGGGGCGATGGCTTCAGCGTGCTCAAGGAGGGCACTGACCCTCATGGAGGCCCGTTGGAAGTTCCCGCCCCTCGAACAATACTTCAAGGCCAACAGTCCGCTGTCACCACACATCCCAACGCGTATCCATCGCTGGGAGTGAGGCTCGCGTGCATACGGCACTTTGAGGAGCCCATCGTGCGCGGCTGCCGGCAATTGCCTCGGGGAACGGCGTGTGTAAAGTCTGCTGAAAAGAAAAAAGGGGGAACTGCAAGGCAAATTCCCCCTCAGGCTAGGAAGGAACGGACATCTGAGACACCCGTAGTACGCGGAGAAAACAAGGAGTGTCGCTGTCTGATATTTTGTATACCATGTCGTTTATCCCAATAAATTTGACGTAAATCAAACAGCCAGCGTCAGCCACTTTGACGCAGTTCTTTCTCGGGGTGGCGCCGTTCTCAAGTGGCTGTGCAAGCGAGAATCATTCGAGGAAAGATCGCGCTGGGAGCGCGGTTTTTCATTTCGAGCGCGTTCGCGGCCTTAGCTGGCTCCTCACCGAAATCGATTGCAATCGTTTCGATCACAGAATCGTCTTCTGGACGCTTTAACCGGTGGTGAGCGCGTCCCGAAGAATAACTTATCGCGCTCTGGGCGTGCGTCTGTGTGACTTGAGTTGGCCGGATTCCGGATTTCGGCGAACAGGCGTATGCCGGTTGTATGGTCGACGAGGACGGCATTCAATATCGGTGGAACACGGTCGGCGGCAAGCTGGACGAGCGAGGCCGGAGATTGTTCGCAGCTGCCGAGGTGCGGAGCGCCGATGGGGTGGTCTCTCGGTTGTGGCGCGGATCACGGGGCTCGCCCGTTCGACGATCAATCGCGGTGAGGACGATCTCGACGCGGAGCCGCTGGCGAAGGGCAAGATTCGCCGCTCTGGTGGCGGGCGCCGGGCCGTTGCCGAAACGGATCCGGAGCTTGTGCCCGAGCTCAAGCGCCTCGTCGAGCCTGCCATCCTGGGCGATCCCATGAGGCCCTTGATCTGGGTGTCGAAGAGCATGGACAAGCTCGCTGAGACGCTGACGGGAATGGGCCATCCGATCGGCGCCGATACCGTGCGCAAGGAACTGGTGAAGCTTGGCTTCTCGCGGCAGCACAATCGCAAGGCCGATGAAGGCTCGAAGCATCCCGACAGGAACGCACAGTTCGAGCACATCAACACAAAGGTGGTCGCGGCGCAGGCAGCCGGGCAACCTGTGATCTCGGTCGATACGAAGAAGAAGGAACTGGTTGGCAACTACAAGAATGGCGGCTCCGACTATCGGCCCAAGGGCGATCCGCAGCGGGTCAACGTGCACGATTTCGTCGACAAGGAACTGGGCAAGGCGGTGCCCTACGGCGTCTACGACGTGGCGGCGAACGCCGGATTCGTCAGTGTCGGGATTACGAGCGACACGGCTGAGTTTGCCGTCGAGGCGATCCGCGGCTGGCTCGGCCGGATGGGACGCCAACGCTATCCAAATGCGCAAGAGCTGACCATCACAGCGGACTGCGGCGGCTCGAACGGCGCGCGCGTGCGGCTCTGGAAGGTTGAGTTGCAGAAGCTCGCCGACGAGACAGGGCTTGTGCTCCATGTCCACCACTATCCGCCCGGCACATCCAAGTGGAATAAGATCGAGCACCGCATGTTCTGCCACATCACGCAGAACTGGCGTGGCCGCCCGCTGACGGATCGTCTCGCCATCGTCGAGCTTGATCGGCGCCACGACGACCAAAACCGGATTGAAAGTTGAGTGTCTGCTCGATACGCGCACCTACGAAAAGGGCATCAAAATCAGCGACGCCGAGATGGAAACGCTCAATATCGCAGGCGATGATTTCCATCCCGAATGGAACTACACCGTTAAGCCGAGCCACTGCCAAATTCGTAGCGGTTATTGCGCGGCGCGTCTAACAGGCGAAAGACACCAATCCGGGAGGCGGAACTCGAACTCATCGAAGGCGACCCGAAGGCCCTGCTCGGCATCGCCCAGGAGCTTTTCGCCGGGCAGACTGTGCATCTGTCTCCAATGAGCAAAGCGGAGCGGGGTTATCGGCTTCTCCTTAAAATACCAAAGGCGCGCCCCGAACTCGCTCCCGCCAAGGCCGGCGAGGCGGATGTTAAAAGCGACCAGAGCTGCGGCGCGGCTTTCGCCGCGATCTTGCGCTCGGCAGGCGAGCAAATCATCCACAATAGAATCGTGGTCCTTGAAACGGATGTGGCCGAAGGTCCCCACCAGCTCCGCGTCGGCCTGACGCGTCTGCGATCCGCGCACCGGGCTTTGAAGCCACTTCTCGATACGCCGGACTTCCATCAGCTTGAGGATGATGCGCGCGCAATAGCCCGCGCCGTGGGAGAACTCAGGGATGCAGACGTTTTGATCGAAGACATCTTCGCCCCGGTCGCGGGCGCCGTTCCCGACCAGCACGGTTTCGACGGGCTCCGTCGGGCGCTTCAGGCTCATCGGCAAGTCAGAGTGAGCAGTGGTCTCGGCTGCTATTGGGCTTGGCGCTCTGGCCGCCCATGCTAAAGAGAGCCCCGTCACTGCAAGAGCACCCCATCGAAGACTACGCAAAACAGGCCCTGAAAAAGCGCTGGAAGAAGGTTGCGAAATGCGGCCGCGGTATCGACCGGCTTGAACCGGAGGAGAAACACAGAATGCGCCGCTCCCTGAAGAAGCTGCGCTATTTGATCGAGTTCTTCGCTCCACTTTTCCCAAGCAAGGACGTCAAGTCTTTCGTGAAGCAGCTGAAGACGCTGCAGGACGTCTTTGGCTATGTAAACGACGTTCGGATGGCGGAACAGCTTCGGACCATCGCTGCTGAGCACGGAGATGGACCGGACTGTGCGGTTGCCGCCGGCGTTGTTCTCGGATGGCATGAAGAAAAAGCCGCCGAAACCTGAACTCATGCGCAAGAAGAGTGGCATCGTTTGAAGTCCCGCGGCCGCTTCTGGGTATGATATCTAACGGGGACTTTCTTGCGGTCTGCGGCGCGCCCTGAACCCAGAAGATATTTGCGATCACTCCTATTCGTCAGCAAAACCGAAGTACAACTTCTTGTTGTAAGAACTCTGTTTCTGGATACCGTTTGCGCAAACGATTCGTGAAGCTTTTGTGACGCCCTGTCAGGCTGAGTTGACGTGCAAGATGCCTTCGAAAACAGAGCCTTCTCAATAAATCGCGCATTACCGGCTCCGCCGAGCGGGGCTCCGATCGACGCGGCGCAGCTTGCAAAGCTCGTGTGGGAGATCTCTGATGCCGCCACCCATGAGGCTATTCGGGAGGCGATCTACGCACAGACGCTTTTCCAGCTACAGTGCGAACTTTTTAAACTGCAAAGGTGGGTTCACGCTAAGAAGCTCAAGGTCGTCGTGATCTTCGAGGGGCGCGACGCCGCCGGAAAAGGCGGTATGATAAAGCGCGTCACCCATCGGCTGGACCCGCGAGTTGCCGCGTCGTGGCTCTGGGCACGCCCAATGAACGCGAGCGGGCGCAATGGTACTTTCAAAGATATGTCACGCAGCTTCCGACAGGCGGGGAGATCGCGTTCTTCGACCTAGCTCGTACAACCGGGCAGGTGTCGAGCGGGTAATGGGGTTCTGTTCGGACCGCGAGTACGAAGAGTTCCTAGCGACCGTCCCTTATTTTGAGAACATGATCACGCGTTCCGGCATCGTTCTGATCAAGTATTGGCTCTCCATATCGCTCGCAGAACAGCGCCGCCGTCTCTTGGAGCGTCTTAAAAGCCCGTTCAAGGAATGGAAGCTCAGCCCGATGGATATCAATCCGTCAGGCGCTGGGAAGACTATACGAAGGCCAAAGAGATCATGTTCCAACGCACGCATCGTCCCGAAGCGCCCTGGTGGATCGTCGACGCGGAAGACAAGCGAAAGGCTCGGTTGAATTGCATCCAACATCTCTTGAGCCAGGTTCCGTACCGCGATCTTCCAACGCGGAACCTCGTGATGCCGGAGTTGCAAAACACCTCGAATTACGAGCGGAAGCGTGCTTTGAGTGCTTTTTATGTTCCAATAGCCTATTGATACTGCCCAAAGTAAAGCTCCTCGATCGAGTTCCACTCCGGGCTGGCAGTGATTTTGATAAGGGCGCGGTCGACCGGTCTTTTGAGCGGACTATTCTGCGGCAGTGCGAAAGCCATGAAGGCTGGCGCGAGGAGTGCTCGCTGCACATAGGCCGCTTGAGCAAAGCGAGCCGAGACCAGATGCCGGAGAGCGCCAACGCTGTTGACGACCGCGTCTGACCGGCCATTGGCCAAGGACGAGAGAGCTTCCGCCAGGTTGTCATACTTATCGTATTTGAGTTGCAGCCCTTCGAGATACTCGGCTCCCGAAGATTGGCCGA